>NZ_CM173618.1:0-1590018 GCF_057612605.2 Caballeronia sp. A2-2
CATGGAGGAATTCAATCACGGCTACCGCTTCAAGAATATCGTCAAGCAACTGACGTATTCCTTCTCGACGGCGACGATGATCATTCTCGAACAGCATCGGCTGGCCGTGCATCAAACGCGTCTGACCGAAAGCATCAACGTGTTCAATCCCATGTTTCAAGGCACGTTCGAGCGTTTGATGAGCGGCTTCGAAGCGCTCGGCTATGCCGCGGCTCAGGCAAAAAGTCTGGCGCTCGTGGAGATCGACCGGACGGTCGTGCAGCAGGCGAGCTTTTTGAGCGCACTCGATGGCTTCTATTTCGTGACCGGGGTGGCGTTGATCGGCTGCGCGATTGCGCTCTGGCAGAAACGCATCGATTGAGTCGTCGGGGAAATCCCTCAGGTTGCAGCGAGCGGCACATTGCATACAATGATTTCGTCGAAAGCCTGAAACGGACCTGCGATGCCCCCGTCAGACAGTGCTTTGCATACAATGCCGCCCGAAACGCAGCGTTCGGCGGATGACGTCTACGTCGCCATCAAGGGCGCGCTCGCCAGCGGCCACTACGGCGCGGGCCAATATCTGCGCGAGGAACAACTCGCCAAAGGCTTCGGCGTGAGCCGCACGCCGGTACGCGAAGCCCTGCGACGGCTCGATGCCGAAGGCTGGGTCGAAACGCGCCCGAACTACGGCGTGCGCGTGAAAGCGTGGACCTTGCAGGACGCTCGCGAAATCTTCGAGGCGCGTTTGCTGATCGAACCGTATCTCGCGGGCCGCGCGGCGCTTCATATCGACGCAAGCGATATCGAGCGCCTCAAAACGCTCGCTGAAGCGATGCTCGCCATCACGCAACGCCCCACCACACCCGAAACCTGCGAGGCCTGGTTCGCCGCCAATGGCGAGTTCCACGCCATCATCACCGCGAGCGCGAACAACGCGCGTCTGGACCGCTCGCTGCGTTCGATGAAGGAAACGCCGCTCATCAAGTGGACGTTCGACACGTACGCGGATGCCGACCGCGAACGCAGCGCGCGTCAGCACTTCGAGATCGTGCTCGCGCTCGAACAACGCAACGCCGCGTGGGTCGAAGCGATCACGCGCTGCCATATTCTCGCGGCCGAAAAAGCCGTGATGGAACGTCACGACAGAGAGCATTCCGAAGCATCATAGAAAGATCAAGGAGACACGCAATGCCGAGCACGGTGAACGCCGGTCCGCGACTGGATCGTCTGCCTCTTTCCGGTTTCCACAAGCGCGTGCTGTGGCTCATCGGCGCGGGCATGTTTCTGGATTCGTTCGATATCTATCTCGCGGGCGGCGTGCTCGGCGCGCTCGCGAAGACCGGCTGGTCGACGATGCAGCTCAACGCTGCGTTCCTCTCATCGACCTTCATCGGCATGTTGCTGGGCGCGTTCACCGCAGGCGTGTTGGGCGATGCGCGCGGCCGCAAGTTCACGTATCAGTTCAATCTTGCGGTGTTCGGGCTGGCTTCGCTTGCGGGCGCGTTCGCACCGAACATGACGTGGCTGATCGTCTGCCGCTTTTTCATGGGGCTGGGACTGGGTGCGGAGATCGTCGTGGGTTACGGGTCGGTCGGCGAATTCATGCCGCCTACCGTGCGCGGAAAGTGGTCGGCGTATTTGTCGCTCATCACGAATTCGGCGCTGTTCTTTTCGACTTTCATCGGCTATCTGGTGATTCCGAGCGTCGGCTGGCGCGCGATGTTCGGCATGGTCGGCGTCGGCGCGATGATCGTGTGGGTCATCCGCAAGAAGATGCCGGAGTCGCCGCGCTGGCTCGAATCGAAAGGCCGTTTTGAGGAAGCCGAAGCAATTCTCAGTGCTGCCGAAGCGGAATCTTCGCGTGTGAGTCCGCTGCCGCCCATTGCAGAAACGCCGTACGTCACGCTCAAGAAAACCACACTGCTCGACTTGTTCTCCGCGTCGCAGATTCGCCGCACGTTCGTTTCGATCGTCGTGCAGATCAGCGTGAACATGGTGATTTACGGCTTCATTGTTTGGGTGCCGACGTTTTTGATGAAGCAAGGCATTGGGATGGCGTCGTCGCTCGGCTATACGAGTCTGATGTCGCTCGGCGGGCCGGCGGGTGCGCTCGTCGGCGTGCTGATTGCCGACCGTGTGGGGCGCAAGAACGGCTTGATCGCGGTGGCTGCACTCGCGGCGGTGACCGGTTGGTTGTACGGACATTCGAGCAGCGTCGAGATGGCGACGTTGCTCGGCTTCCTGCTATTCACGCTGACTTATTTGATGGTCGCGCTCGGCATTGCCACGTACATCCCCGAATTGTTCGCAACGGAGAACCGCATGCGCGCGAACGGGATTGCAGGATGCGCGGGACGCATCACCGGCATTCTTGCGCCGCAGCTTGTCGTCATCATGTACGCGGCGGGCGGCATCAAAGACGTGCTTTCGATGATCGCAGGCGCGTGCGCCGTGATGGCCGTGGTGCTTGCGGTGTTCGGCATCGAGACCAATCAGCGTTCGCTGGAAGACATCGCACCCGCAGCCGATGATGACGGCGCGCTCGCGGGGTCATCGCTTTCGCATGAATCGAATCGTTGAATCTTTTACTTGTGAATTGGGAGATCACTCATGAGCGTTTCGCATCAGGATAAGCGTCGGGCATTGAAGGCGCGTTTCGCGCGCAAGGAAATCGTCACCGCGCCGGGTATTTTCGACATGATCTCGGCGAAGATGGCCGACTCGATGGGCTTCGAATGTCTGTATATGACGGGGTTTGGCACGGTAGCTTCGCATCTCGGTTTGCCCGATGCGGGTCTTGCTACGTACTCCGACATGGTGAACCGCGTCGCGGCATTTTGCGGCGGCACGAACACGCCCGTTATCTGCGATGGCGATACGGGTTATGGCGGACTGCTGAATGTCGCGCATACGGTGCGCGGTTACGAGCAGGCGGGCGCGGCGGGCATTCAGCTTGAAGATCAGGAATTCCCGAAGAAATGCGGCCATACGCCGGGGCGTCGCGTGATCGCGCTTGAAGATATGGTGCGCAAGATTCAGGTCGCCGTTGAAAGTCGCGATGACGCGAATTTTCAGATCATCGCACGAACGGATGCGCGGACATCGCTCGGGCTCGATGAAGCGCTGCGTCGCGGGGAAGCGTATGCGAAGGCGGGGGCGGATGTGGTGTTTATCGAATCGCCGGAGAGTGTGGAGGAATTGGAGAAGATTGGGAGTACGTTTGACTTGCCGTTATTGGTGAATGTGGTTGAAGGTGGACGGACGCCGCAGCTTGCGCCGGAAGAATTGCAGAAGCTTGGGTTTAGGTTGGCGATTTATCCGGCTTCGGGGTTTTTGACGGTGGCGAAGGCGTTGAAAGATGTGTATGGGGAGATTCTTGCGCGCAAGGGAACGCAGGGGGCGGTGGGCGAAATGTATCCGTTTAAGGAGATGTGTGAGTTGATGGGGTTTGAGGGGGTTTGGGAGTTTGATCGGAAGCATGCGGGGTAGAGGCACGCTTTCGATGAGATGGGAAGGGCGCCTTGTTAAGAGGTGCCTTTTGTTTGCGTCAAAGCGATTTATCCAATACGTTTCTGGCTGTGCTTAGAAAAGCGGTGACCTCTGCTTCGCTTGCAAAGCCGTTTCTGCGGGCAGCCTGCGCTCGGGCGAGCCAAAGCGCGTCCCTCGCGGCCAACGTGACTTGGACGTTCCTTTTGGCCTGTTTATTTTTCTGACGCTTACTCATTGGTTCGTCTTTAGGTTTTCGTTATTGCACGAAGCTAAGGGAGCTTGGCCAGAATCCTGTCAAGCCATGTCGGCGGAAGCGTGATCACATCGGAGTCGTCCCCGCCATTCATGAAACTTACCTGACCTCGAAACCATGACAAATTCGTTTCGGCTGAATTAAAAGTCCGCTCGATCAGTAGCTCGGAATTCTTTGCGCTATGTACCCGCCCAACGTAAATACCGTCATGTCCGTCGTCGCGCAGCAAGCACAACTCAGCGAAATAGCGCCCGTCGTCAGATTGTTGCCGCTCGCATTCGTGCGCCAATGACCGCAATCTGACGTCTGACGCGTAATCAACCAAGCACGCGATCACAACCGCGAACACGATGCTTTTTGCTGACAGCCTGAGTGCCCGAGTAGCACGTTCCGCTCGGCCGCTCTTGCTTGAAAATATGTACACCGACGAGCCTATGCATGCCGCTGTTGCGAAGATAGCGAGCGTTGTAAGAGCGAATGCCAATAGCGCGCCTGCGCCTATCCCTTGAAGGCCCATTTTCACATCCTGAACTGGATTGGTGGACTGAGCGTCACAACTCGGTAGTCAGAGTAGAGAATCATGTCTCCCCCCGCATTGTGCTGATCTTGCCAACGCCGAAAATCCGAGTTGTGAATCGGCCAGAATGTACGGCCATAGGGGCCTTCCGGCTGGATCGGATATTGACTCCATGAACCGAAGTTCGCCTTCTGCGCGACGAAGCCGAACGGAACGAGCGCCATGCCATCCTTGTTCCAGTGACCGAGATATTGCGATCCTCCGGCATCGTCGAAAAAGGAGTACGGGTTGTGCACGTAAAGCGCGACTTTCGTGATGTCTATTTCGACGCCGCGAACCACTTTTTCAGGAATGCCGCCGCGACGTGCCACCCCATCTTTTGCATGGCTCCGGGAATGTCAGTGAGTTCAAGCGGTTCTGTTTTTGATCTTGGCCTTGCTAGCGCAGCGACGCTTGGACCGGTTTGTCCTTGATCGATATACCCAATATTCTTGCCCGGGCGGGACTCCCAAGTACCGCTGTTGGGTGTGTAGAAAGAAAGATCTTGTTCGGCCATGCGCTAGTCGACGGTGGTGATCGTTTTAAAGGGATACTAAAGACCGTACCCTACATTAACGACTGCCGCTGGTCGATAGCATTCCTTGTCATTTGACGATCTTTGACGTTCGCTTTACTTGTCCGGGGCTGCTGTTTTTATGTCGTGCAAGGGGCTGCTGGTTTTTGGGTCTTTATTGCAGTAGCCGCCTCCCCGGCGGGGGGGTAACTTTCTTTGCTGCTGCAAAGAAAGTCACCAAAGAAAGCAGCTTTTACCCCTCCGCACGCTGGCTGGAAAGTGTGGTCTGAATTAACGATACAGTGGCCGCGGTAGGACGTCCTACGGTTAGTTAAGCGCGTGGGCAACCTAGCGATTTCGCGCTCGAATCCTTGAGTCTTAGTGGACCGCAGTCATTCATTCGGCCATGCGCTTCGCGCGCCGAGAAAGTAAGAACCGAATCCCGCAGCGTATGAGCGCCCAGCTTCCTCACACGTCATCGTTATGTCGTTATTCGGCCCTACCTTGGTAAGCGCTGCTAGGCAAAGCGCGCACACCAACGCAAGTCACTTTTAGTCGGAGCACTAACCAAGGTAGGACCGAATAGCAATCTTGCGGGGAAGCATGATGTGGCTGGGCGCTTATAGGCTGCGGGATTCCGTTCTTACGTTCTCGGCGCGCGCAGCGCATGGCCGAAACAATGAATGCGGTCCACTAACGCTAAAGAATTCGAGCGCGTAATCGCTAGGTTGCCTAAGCGGCTCGTTATGCGTGGATAGTCCTATTGCGGCCACTGCATCCATTAATCCAGACCACCCTCTCCAGCCATCGTGCATGGTTTAAAAAGCTTTCTTTGGTGACTTTCTTTGCAGCAGCAAAGAAAGTTACCCCCCCGCCGGGGAGGCGGCTACTGAATAAGCCAAACAAACAAGAGCAGCCCCTTGCACGAAAAAAAACAACCCCTCACCCCACCCCCGCCACACAATCAATCTCAATATCAAACCTCCCCGGCCAAGCCGGCACATTAATAAAAATCCTCGCCGGCGGATTCGCCCCAAAAAACCGCGCATAAACCGCATTCACGACGGGAAACGCCTCAACCGAAGTGCAATACACATTGCACTTCAACACCTGCCCGAGCGACGACCCCGCCGCCTCAACGCACAACTTCAGTTGCTGCAGCACAATTTCCGTCTGCCGCTCGATATCCGCATCGACGGCAATCTCGCCTGTCTCGGGATCAAAGGGCGGAAAGCCAGACACGTACACCGTGTCCCCATGACGCGTGACCGCCGAGGTCGGCGCCTTGAAGCGTTCGAGCCACGTCGAAAGCGGTTCGACGCGAATGATTTCACGAGCCATATCGTTCTCCTTGTTAATTGAAAAGACTAAGCACGCTTCTCGAATATGTCATTGAGTTCGCTGCCCGCCGCGGCATCCGCGAAACCATCGAAACGGCCTTGTGCGAGCCCTTGCGCCGCGCGCATGAAACCGCCCCACGCCGCACGCGCCAATCCGCCGCCGACGCTCACGCGCCGCACGCCGAGCGCGGCGACATCGCTTAGAGTGAATTCGGACACGCCGCCGATCAGCAGATTCACCGGCTTCGGCGCAACGGCCTTGACCACCGCTTCGATCTGCTCGCGCGTCTTGATGCCAGGAGCATAGAGACAATCCGCGCCCGCTTCCGCGTAGGCTTTGAGACGGGCAATGGCATCATCGAGATCGGGCACGCCTGCGAAGAAATTTTCCGCGCGGCCCACGAGCAAGGTATCGCCGCCGCTCGAATCGATAGCGCGGCGCGCGGCCTTCATGCGCTCCACCGCAACGTCGATCGCAAAGAGCGGCGCGTTGGCATCGCCGGTCGAATCCTCGATCGACAACGCAGCGACGCCGGTCTCGACCGCCATCGCGACGCTCGCGGCGACTTCATCCGCATTCGCACCGAAGCCGCTTTCGAAGTCCGCATTCACCGGCAAGTCGGTGGCCGCGACCATCTCACGCAAATGCGCGAGCACGATCTCGCGCGTCACGTGATTGTCGGCATTACCCTTGGACCATGCAAAGCCGGAGCTCGTGGTGGCGATGGCCTTGAAGCCCAGCGTTTCCAGATAGCGGGCAGATCCGATGTCCCACGGATTCGGCAACATGAAGCAGCCCGATTCGTGCAGCGCGCGAAAATCCGCGCGTTTTTCGGCAAGAGTGCGTGGCATGACGTGTCTCCTTGTGGCGTCGTCGAATACACGACGATACCCGGAATCGACACACCTTACCGATCATCGTCACGTATCGACGATGCATGCCGGCACAGCGCCCGCACTTCCATCTGCATATAAGGAAACAGCGGCAGACGGCTCAATACATCATGCAGATGCGCGGGACTGTCCACATCGAACACGCTGATGTTTGCATACCGTCCCGCAATGCGCCAAAGATGCCGCCACGTCCCTTCGCGCTGCAACTGCTGCGCCATCGCCTTCTCTTGCGCCTTCAAGGACTCGGCACGCGCCGGGTCCATATCCGGCGGCAAATTCACAGTCATTTCCACATGAAACAGCATGCCCTCGCTCCTTTCGATGAACTCACGCTTCGGCCCGCGCACGCTGCACTTCCGTGCCCGGTAAATCCGTGCGCTCATGCGTCAACGTGAAGTCGAAATCGATCAGCGCGAAGTTGCCATCGACGCCATACGGTTTGCCTTGCGCGCCTTCGGCCTTCTTGATCTCGGGCACGAGACCTTCGCGCGTGGCGAATGCGAAGTCGTCCCAGAGATACGGATCGCCGTCGATATTGATTTGCGTCGTCAGCTTGCGATGCCCCTCTGCCGACACGAAGAAATGAATATGCGCGGGCCGGTGACCATGACGGCCGAGTTGCGTGAGCAATTGTTCGGTCTTGCCATTCGGCGGCACGCTATAACCCACCGGCACGACGCTGCGAAAACTATAACGTCCTTCGGAATCCGTACGAATCGATCCACGCAGATTGAACGCGGGCTGCGACTTGTCGAAGTGCGAGTAATTGCCCAGATGATTCGCGTGCCACACTTCCACAAGTGCATCGGCAAGCGGCTTGCCTTGTTCCGAGAGCACGCGTCCGCGCATCACGAGTGTCTGGCCGGGATCGGTGCCATCGTCGATACGCGCATGCCCGCGCTTTTCCGGCGCGCCCGCCACATACAACGGTCCTTCGATGGTGCGCGGCGTGCCGCCATCGAGACCGGCCTTTTGCTCCGCTTCATCCAGACGCACATCCAGAAAGTGCTCGAATCCAAGGCCCGCAGCGAGCAATCCGAATTCGCCGCTCTGCCCGGCTTCCGTTAAATAGTTCAGCGCGGTCCAGAACTCGTCGGGCGTCACGTCGAGGTCTTCGATCGTATAGAAAAGGTCGCGCACGACGCGGTTCACGATAGTTTTCGTGCGTGCGTTGCCTTCGTTGATGGCGCTGTCGTCGATCTTGTGCAGCAATGCGTCGATGGATTCGCGGTTCATGTTTGTCTCCGTTTATATCGAGGTTTCGTGGGGTCATGCAGATGAGGCGTTCAATTCATGACGACGCTCGCGCCTCGCTTCGAGTCGCGCCGCAGGCTTTGAATACGTTCTTCGTCGAGCGTGATGCCGAGCCCCGCGCCATGCGGCACATGCAGCGCGAAGTCGCGATAGACGAGCGGTTCAGTGAGCAATTCCTGCGTGAGCAGCAGCGGCCCGAACAGCTCCGTGCCCCACGCCATCTCGCCGAACGTGCTGAAGAGATGCGCCGATGCAAGCGTGCCGATTGCCCCTTCGAGCATGGTGCCGCCGTATAAGCCGATATTCGCCGCACGCGCGATTGCAGCCACGCTGGCCGCACCCGACAGCCCGCCCGATTGCGCGATCTTCACGGCAAAGACATCGGCGGCGCGATTGGCGGCGAGTGCGTACGCATCGGCGGGGCCGTGCAGCGCTTCATCGGCCATGATGGGAACGTGCGCAAGACCGGTGAGGCGCGCGAGACCCGCGCGGTTCGTGGCATCGATAGGTTGTTCGATGAGGCTCACGCCTGCATCGGCCAGACGCGGCAGCGCGCGAATGGCGTCCGCTTCGCTCCATGCCTGATTCACGTCCACGCGTACATCGCCGCGCGTGCCGAGTGCTTTTTTGATGGCGGCCACATGCGCCACGTCATCGGCCAACGCGCGCGCGCCGATCTTCAGCTTGAAGATGCGATGCCGCTTCATCGCAAGCATCTGTTCGGCTTCGTCGATGTCGCGTCCCGTGTCGCCGCTGGCGAGCGTCCAGGCCACTTCCACCGAATCGACGATTCGTCCACCGAACAATTCCGACAACGGCACGCCGATGCGCTTTGCATGCGCATCGAAAAGCGCCGTTTCCAGCGCACATTTGGCGAAGCGATTGCCTTGCAGACTGGCGCGCACCTTCGCCATTACCGCTGCCGGACGTGAAGCGTCCATGCCGGTGACAAACGGCGCGAAGTACGTGTCGATGTTGGTCTTGATGCTCTCGGGGCTTTCCTCGCCGTAAGCGAGCCCGCCGATGGTCGTCCCTTCACCGAAGCCGACGAACCCGTCCGAGCATGTCACGCGCACGAGGACGATCGTCTGACAGTTCATCGTCGCGACCGAGAGACGGTGCGGACGGATCGTCGGGACATCGACGAGAATGGTCTCGACGGCCCGGATTGGCGCGGTGTTCGTGGACATGAATTCCTCCTGTTGGAACTCATGTTATGAACAACGCGCGGGCCCGTCCAAGACCGTTTCAGACTAGTTCGATACCTTCAAGGTTGGGAGATTGGCTTCCTTACGGCTTCATTGCTTCGAACACGCCGTCGCGACGGATCAGCGCATGAAACAGCGCCGCCGCCAGATGCACGACGATCAGCGCGAAGAAGCACAGCGCCAGATAGCGATGCAGATTCCACAGCAACGAATGCAGACTATCGCTATGCGGAAGCAGCGACGGCAACTGCACACCCGCCACGATGACCGGATAATCCGCCGCCGACAGCATGCCGTAACCGAGCAGCGGCAACGCAATCATCAGCCCGTAGAATGCGAGATGCGAAAGGTAAGCCGCGAGTTTCATCGGCTCGGGCATGTCGGCGGGCAACGGCGGCGCGCCGCGCACGAGCCGCACAACCAAACGTATCAGCGCGAGTATCAGAATGGCGATGCCGAGCGGCTTATGAATGGACACGAGCGTCAGATATTTCGGCTGCACGGTGGACACCATGCCCACGCCGATAAAAAGCATCGCCAGGATGCAGACGGCCATGATCCAGTGCAGCGCGCGTTGCAACGGCGAGAAGCGCGCGTGTTGTCGCGTCATGACCTGGCTCATGGCTTGGCTCCCGGTTGCGCGGCATCGCGTGGATAGTATTTTTCTTCCGCCGTTCTGCGGTTGAACGACACCGAATAGGCCGCCGAACGCGCCGCAGGAAACGGATCGTCCGATACCTTGATGCCCGCAGGCAGCACGGTCGGATCGAAGTTGATGTCGCGGCACGGGCCGTCAGGCTCCGGCTCGATGGTCTTGACCACGAGCACGCCTGCATCCACCGAGCGGCGGTCTTCAGGCCACGCCTTGCTCGGGTCGGCAGTCGGGTCGCCGGGGTTCGCCACGGTGATCGTCATGGACCAGCGTTGCGGCGCGGTCTGCACGCGTTGAGTGATGTCGGCATCGAGGAAATCCGTGCCGCGCGACTTCAATTGATCAGGCGAAAGACTCTCGGGCTTTTCTGCCGGGATAAAAGACCAGCGCACGACTTTGTCCTGACCGTCCGCGTTCGTGAAGACGAAGCTGTTGAGGCTGTTGAAACGATCCTCGGCGTACGAACCCGTCCACGGCGCGCTGCCCGCCCACTTACCGAATGCGCCGATTTCCGGATGTTGCGCGGCGAAGTTCTTCATCGCGTCGGGATTGGATTTATCGGCGAGCGCGCGTTGCAGCGCGTAGAAACCGTCCACCGTGGCGACGGGAAAGAACGGCGCGTCGATCATGGCGGAGCGCCATTCGCTGCCATCCGGCGTGACGATACGCAGGCTCAGGCCCCGCACGCGCGCCATGGCATCGGACATTTTCGGGTCGGCGGTGGCGAGGTTGAAGCGTCCGAGAACGGGATACGAGCCCTTGGCAAAGAGTTGCGCCTTGGACAACTCGGCCGCCCCGCCGCCGGATTCGAACGTGCCGGTAAAGCAAATGCCCTTGGCGTGGTTGCGCCTGAACCCGAGCGAGGGTCCGCTTGCCGGCGCAAGCGATCCGACGATCTTGCGTGGCGTGAGCCGCCCCGGCGAAAGCCAGCCCGCCGTGTAGACGAAGGCCAGCACCAGCACGGCCACGACTACTGCGATCAGAACCAGCGAACGGATTGGGGAGGCGGAGGAATCGGGTCTGTCGGCCATGGTCCTCTCTCGATCTTCGTTTCGGCTGACCGGTAATCTAGCAGCAAGCCAAAAAGTTTGCAGAATGGGTGTCGGAACGGGTTTGTTTTTATCCCGCGAATTTTCCTGCGGGTTGTCTTGGCAATTTCACTCTGAAAATAGAAAAGCGTCCGGCGCGCGGATAGCCATTCGAGAAATTATCGAGTTCATGCAGACGCGAATCCGAGATATACAAATAGCCTTGCGAGATCGAGAATCCATCGGCCCATGAAAGTTGCGGATGCTTATCGACGAATGTTCTCTGCACGAGGCCCGGCTTGCCATCACGCATCACGATGTCGAATGCCACCACCGTGCGGTTCTCCAGATCGCCGCCATACAGCACGCCCGCCGGGCTCATGATGAGGCCGCCGGTCAGCGCGCCATCGCCAAGTGCTTCGACGCGTTGCGAGACCTGCTCGGCCGACAGCGATGTATCGATGAGTGCCGCCGTCGGCACGCGCCAGTAGTGATGATCGGTGAGCGGCCGCGAATAAACCCATTCGCGGTCCGGCGATATCGCAATGCCATCCGTTTGCAGCACGAGCACGCCGCCATCCGACTTGCGCGCGATGCGGTCGCCAAACATGAGATGTTGATTCGGGTCCGACACGCTCGAACGGTCGCCTGCGAGCAGCAGCCGCGATTCGTTCGTCCTGAGGTTCGTCACCGCTATGCCGCCTTGATTACCCGCATTACTTAGATACGCATAACCGTGTTTTAGATCGATGCGAATATCGTTGAGCGAATCTTTCTTGGTGACCACATTTCCATATTCGATCTGCCGCATGATCTTGCGCGTGGCGAGATCGAACTCGATGAGTTTGGGCGGCTGGCGCGTCTGATCGACGGAAGGAAGCGATGAGTCGAGCGCCCAGAGATGATCGTGTTCGTCCACCCAAAGCGCCTGCACCGAAATCCATTGATGCGTGCCGTCTTCATCCGGCTTGTAGGTGTTCCAGCTTTCGTCGGGAAACGGCGTGAGCGCGCCGGTTCGTGTATTCACTTCGACCATGCTGTAACGCGAACGCTTCGACGACGAAGGCGCAGTCGCGAACACGCGTCCTTTGCGCGATACGCCGATGCCGACGAGCCTGAAGTCGTCGCCGAAGGTGGCCACGGTTTCGAGTCGCGGCGCTTCGCTCGCATGAGCACCACCGAAAGCGCCACCAAGCATTCCCGCACCGATGGAAGCAAGCACGCGACGGCGCATGCGCTGATGAGTGTCGTCTCCTGACATCGATTTTCCTTTACGGTTGTAAGCACTCACATCGCGCTTGGCAAATCGATGCTAGGAAAGGCGGTGCGCGTCTGTCAAGCACGCGCCATTATTGCCGTTGATACGGATGTCTATCTATTTTTCGGTAATCGTTCCAGCATGATAAGCGCGCCAATCACCATGCCCGCCGCGAGACTCGTGCAGCCGCTATAGCCGACGAGCCCGAGCGCCCAGCCTTTCACGCCCACGATAAAGCGCAACGCCAGCAACAAACCGCACCACCCCGCGATACGCAAGCCGCGTGTTCGTCCCGCCGCATACGCGCGCCCATGCAAGGTCATTTGATGGCGTTCCATCGACATAGCGAGGCACGCGAAAGACATAACGCAAAAGATCAGCGTGAGCAGATGCGTCATGCACTTTCCTTTTCGCGCTCATCTATGACCGCTTTCGCCGGACGTGTCGTCGGTTTAGCGCGCACACGATGACGCATCGTGCGCAACGCAAGCATGGCATGAAGCGCGGCGAACGCCCACATCATGAGATCGAAACCGGCAAACACGCCATCGCCTTGCGCGATGCTGCGCCACAGCGGCCTGTCGGTCGTGAGCGCGTTGAGCACGGGCAACAGCGCGAGCAAGCACGTCGCCAGCCAGAGCAATTCGATCCATGCGCGCTTCGCGGGACGCAGAATCGCATAAAGCAAGGTCGCGGCCCATACCGTGAAGAACACGTTGATTTCCGCGTTGGCGCGTTCATCGAGTGTTACCGGCAGGAGACGATTGGCCCACAGAAAGCTTGTCATTGCGACAGACAAGCCCGCGATGCTCGCAATGTTCAAACGCTCCACCACGAGATTCTGAGGACGTTTCACGGTCCACATGGCAAGGCCCGTGCCGACCATCGCCGTACCGGCCAGACTCACGATGAAATACAGCCAGCGCAATTGCAGATCGCTGAAGCGCCCGAGGTGCAGCGCGTACAGCACGCCGCGCGTTTCCGCCGCGCCGCCCACGCGATCCTTCACGTCGATGAGCTTGCCGCTGACGCCATCGAACAGCATGTATTGCGGGCTCATCGATACGCGTCCTGCCTCGCCGCGCGTGACGGCGACGCGCGCGTTCGAATCCCCGGCGAGCGTGATGGTCACGCGGCCCACGTGGTCGCGTCCCCAGCGTGCTTGCGCCTGGCGCACCATGGCATCGACGGGGGCGAGTTCGGCTTTCTGTCCCGAAGGCTTGCCGGGCTGTATGAAGGCGCTCAATTGCGTGGTAAGCGACTCACGTTCGGCGGGCGTGGTGAACGCAGACTGCGTGCTCCAGGGCATGTACATCGCCATCAAAGTGACGAGGCCGGTGTACGTGATCATCAAATGAAACGGAAGGCCGAACACGGATAGCGCGTTATGCGCATCGAGCCATGAGCGCTGACCCTTGCCCCAGCGGAACGTGAAGAAATCGACAAAGATCTTCTTGTGCGTGATGACGCCGCTGAGAATGGCGACGAGCATGAACATGGCGCACGCTCCTGCGATCCAGCGTCCCCACAACGGCGGCATGTAGTAGAACTGGAAATGGAAGCGATAAAAGAATTCGCCGCCGAGCGTGTCGCGCGATGCGCTGCGTTGGCCCGTCAAAGGATCGAAGGTGGCTTCCTGAAACGCGCGCTTTCCCGGCTTGAAATCCGGCGTGCGCCAGAAAGAACCAACGATGCTCGTGCGTTCGGTCGGCAGATCGAAGCTCCATTGCGTGCTGCCCGCCGCGATGCCTCCAAGCGTGTTCGCCACGCGTTGCGCGACAAGGGCTGCGTCCGGCATCTCGCGAAGCTGATGCACTTCGGGGCGCATCCATTGCGAGATTTCGTCCTTGAAATAGCTGACGGTGCCAGTCAGGAACATGGCATAGAGAATCCACCCGGCGAGCAGGCCCGCCCATGTATGCAGGTCTGACATGGTCTGGCGGATGCCGCGAGGTTTCGTCACGTCGCATAACCTCCGGGCATGGCGCTCCACGCGGCCAATGCAAGCGGCAAGGCTGCGATTAGCAGCCCGGCCCACGCACGGCGCGCGCTTCGAACCGCGAAGACCCAGATCACCGCGCACGCATACACGATGAAGCTCGATAGCTGGCCGGTCAATATGGCTTGCGGGCGCGCCATGGGAAGGCCAAGCGCGGCGACGCTGGACAGTGCAGCGAGACCGTAACCGCCAAGAATGGCTGCGACGATGCGCGAGATCAGAGACGCGGCCTTCATTGGCCGTGGCTCCGTCGGAGTGTGCTGAGTGGGTCTTTCATGAACGAGCCTTTGCAAGCGAAATGCAAAGGTTGCAGTGCAGCGAAATTAAAGAAGATGACGTCCAAATGATAATTATTATTATCCACGAAAATTCTATCGCTTGCCAAGGCGCTTAGCCAAACGTTTGCGCTCAGACCTTTAAGTCAACGCCATTTATTTAACCCTCCTTCCTAATCCCTCGCAAAGGAGGGTACTCGCGCCCTGCTACGTTTAGCAAAATAAAGACTTAAACCAATTCCAAGAAAAGCAAAATGAACCGCAAGAAAGACCAGCTAGCGGATGCTCAACGCCTCGCCCTGACGGACGCCGAACTGGCTCATCTTCGCCTCGTTATCGAGTCGTCCTTGCGGGACGCTCATTCGGCGCTGCCGCCTGCTTACTGGCGGCGACGCCTGAACGATCTGCTCGATCAGGCTACGTTGCTCAAGCATCAGAAAGAGCAGATTGTCGAATTACTGAGCCGGCTCGGGCCTTCCGAAAGCGGTCAGGAAAGCTGATCTTCTCCATTCACACAGTGCCATGCGCGGTTGCCAACTCGACCGCGCGCGCTTTGGCACGAAGCAGATCACCTTCGGGATCATCCGTCAGCAGCGTGGGCTGAAAACGCACTTCGTCGATCTCATCAATTCCCGCTTGATTTAGCCACGCCCTCAAATAAGTCGATTGATGATCGATGCCGAATTGCGGCGACGGAAAATGCGCCGCATACGCACCGGATGTCAGCACGAGCGTGGCGTGTTTGTTCTCTAGCATGCCGCTATAGCCCGCTTCAGGCGTCAAGCCGAACATCAACCCCGGCTGATGAATCAGGTCGATGTACTGCTTGAGCTTGTAGGGCACGCCGCCATTCCACATCGGCGCGGCGATGACATAACGATCGGCGGACTTGAAACGCTCGGCCATCGAGACAATTTGTTCCCACTCGGTCTGCTGCACACGGTCGTTCGTCTGTCCCGTGACGAAATTCATTTTCGCCGCGACTTTGTTGCCGTCGAAATCCGGCAAGGCTTCCTGCCATAGATCGAGTGTGTCCACTTCGAGTTGCGGATTCGCTTGCTTAAGTGCCTCGAGATAGGTCTTTGCAAGCAAGCTCGATTTCGATTCGGTTCCTCTCGGCGATGAGAGGACTAAAAGCAGTTTGGTCATCGGTGTGCTCCACGCGGAAACCTTGGATTAGGGCAAAGAGCATCGAGCCACGCAACCGAATCTCTTGTCGAAAGATAACGTTTTCTAGGTGCATATCCGCACGCGCGCCAAATTAAACAAAAGCGCTAAGGCATCAAAGACAGGAAAACCCCTAGACCGCCACCCTGAAAACAATTTGACAGATAAACGTTTGCTTCCTAAATTAGTTAAACGTTTTCCTTAGCAGCATGGCTTTAGCCGTTCATTCAAAAACATAGAAGGAGACACAATGCGCTCATCAAGAAAATCCACCCTGGCCTTCGCGTTAAGCACGCTTCCCGCCTTGCTAATCAGCGCATGCGGCAGCAGTGACGACGCGCCCGCTCCACCCGCCGCCACCGCAGCGGCAAGCTCATTGCAATCGATGGTCTACGGCGCGGCCGACACCAGCGTGCCGTCCAACGCGGGCATTCAGATCACGATGATGGGTCAGATGAGAGCGTTGTTCGACCTTATCCTGAAGTCGCCGGATTTCACTCAAGTCGTGATGGACCTGGGCGACGGCAGCCCCGTCCACGTGCTCGATACGAATACCGGCGACAAGTTTCTGCCCGGCAAGCTGGCGCTCGGGCTCTCGTACATTCTCATCGACATGAAGGCCAAAGGCGATCCGAAATACGCCAGCTATCTCGCGGCATACCAAAAGATCACGACCGCGATGATGCAGTCCAACGGCGCGGATTATGTCTACGCGAATACGTCATGGGGCGAGTACTACTATCTCGTGGCGCTCAACAACCTGAGCGCGCGCGGCATGCTCAACGAAGTATTCAGCGATTCAATGCTCGCCACGCTGCAAAAGCGCCTCACGTTCTGCGACATGTTCGGGCCGGATGCCAGCGGCAAGACGGATACGTGTCCCGCGAACGGCACGGCTATCGATGTAGCGTCGCTGAACACCGCGCAAAACTACTATGCGGTGTCTTACGGCATTGCAGGACTCAGGCAAAAGCTCGGGTGGAGCAATCCCACATTCGTCTCCGCAAGCGATCCTTCCATCGCGACACAGGGCGCGCGCGATGCGCTCTTGCAAACACTCACCACGCATATCCGCAATGACTCGTCAGGCGGCTTCTCCGACGAAGCATCCAACAGCCACACGACGTATTACGATCAGGCTCGCTTCGACCGCTACAGCACGCTGTTGATCGGCGAAGTCGTCGAACGTACCTTCGAGATGGGCAACGAAGCCAATCTCACGCCGGAATTAAAGGGCTATTTGCGCAAGTCCGTCGATCTCATTCTTCCGCAACTCAATGCAGACGGACAAGGCTTCAACTATGGGCGCTCCATCGGCCCTTACGGCGATACCGCGTTCATGGAGGTGCTCACGGCCGCCGCAAACGCCGGCGTGTTGACCGACAAGGAAATGCAGGTGGCTTATGCGTTCATCGAGAAAGCCGCGTATCGCTTCAACACGTACTGGTATGACCCGAGTCTGCCTACGCCTTCCGTGAATATGTGGGTGAAAGGCCGCGGCACCGATACCTATCGCGGCAAGCCGCGCGTCATGGGCGAGAACTTCAGCCTGCTGCATCAATATTTCTATGTGAACAACTGGTGGAACAAACTCGGCTACGGCGGCAAGGCGCCGATGTCCGATACCGATTACAACGCATGGCTCTACGCATTGCCGCATTACACGCTCACCTGGTACAACCAGCCGGGCGATAGCGCGCATCCGTATAGCGCCGCGCTCATCACCGTGCGCGATGGCCGCCGTGTGATCAATTTGAATCTCAGCCAAGCGCCAGACTACAACTCGTACACGCCTTACTATCCGGTTCCGTTCTCGGACAAACTGATTTATGGCACCACTGACTTAGGCTATGCGCTGTTGATTCCTCAAGTCAGCTATAAGGGCAAGACCTATATACCCGTGACGTATTACAAGAACCTGAGCGTGCAGCAGAATAATGGTCAGGTAACCGTATCATTCGACACGGCGAAGTTCCGGCAGGCCACGAAGAACGCGCTGTACACCGCCGATCTCGATCTTCAGGCGCATACGGTGCTGACCTTTGCGAACGGCACCATTAGCCGCACCGATACGCTGAGTTCGGCCACGCTCACTGGCAACGTCACGGTCGAAACCGACTTCACTTCTTTCGCCGATTATCAGAGCACGACAGCCAGCGGCAACACCGTGAACTATTCGAACAGCGCGGCGACGAGCTACGCATCGACTGGTTTCGATGCTTGCGCGCTGTCGAACTTCGATACGGCAAACGGCACGACCAATCCGTTATCAACGACACCGATCGGTCAGTTGCATTCGAACTTCGCCTGCACGACGCAGCCGTTCACGCTGGCCGCAGGTACAAGCCGCGCATTCGGCTGGACGCTTTCCTACGCGCCGTCGAAATAAGCGAACGCATGCCGGGTGCGTCTTGGTATCCTTCACTATCGATTCGAACCATGGAGGAAACGCCATGCTGCAAATACGCCCCGGCTGCGAATGCTGCGACAAGGACTTGCCGCCCGACTCAACGGATGCTCTGATCTGCTCGTTCGAATGCACGTTTTGCAGGGATTGCGCGGAGAACGTACTAAAGGGCGTTTGTCCGAATTGCGGTGGCGCGTTCTCACCGCGTCCCATTCGTCCAGCGAACAAGCTGGCGAAGTTTCCGGCATCGACGGAACGGGTTTATAACGCGGATTGCGCGTGAAGACCTCTTCCATCACTCGGCGCGCTCGCCGAAGCCAACGACCATCTCACGAAAGCGCCCGGCAGCGGGGCTTTGCGCATCGGGCTTCGTGACGAGATGAAGCGGCGCGCGAAAGGCATCGTCGCCAGCGACGCGGCAATAGCGCACGCTTTCCTGCTTGTAACGCTGCATCGACGCGGGCACGAGTGTCACGCCACCGCCCGCCGCGACGAGATTGATGGCGGTCACCATGCGCGGCACTTCATCGACCACGCGCGGCGAGAAACCCCGCGCCTCGCATGCGCGTATGAAATCCGCATACATGCCGGGCGCGCCGGGACGTCGCACGAAGATGAAGGCTTCGTTTGCGAGTGAATTCAGCGGCACCGCGCGCCGCGTTGTGAGCGCGTGTCCGAGCGGCAATACCAACAACATGCGCTCCTGCGCGAGCAATTCGAAGCGCAGGTCCGCAGGCGTATCGATAGGCTTGCGAAGGATTGCCACATCGATCCGCCCTTGCGACATCATCTCGATGATCTCCGCCGCGTTGATCTCGCACAGTTCGATGGAGATATCCGGATACGTCTCACGAAAGCGCCGGATGGCCGCAGGCGCGAGCGGATGAAACGCCGCCGAACTGGTCAGCGCCACACGCACCCGCCCGACTTGCCCGAGCGCCACGCGCCTTGCGTGCATCACGCCTTGTTCCAGCATGCGCAGCGTCGCGCGCGCATGTTCCGCGAACGCTTCACCGGGCGCGGTGAGTTCCACGCCGCGCGGCTGCCGCAGAAACAGCGCAAAGCCCAATTCCTGCTCCAACTCCTGAATCTGCTGCGAGAGCGGCGGCTGTTGCATGTGCAGCCGCGCCGCCGCGCGCGTGAACTGCCGCTCATCGGCGACAGTGAGAAAGTAGCGAAGGTGACGCAATTCCATGCTCGAACCTCCTTCGGTATATCTACTGAATATGGCAGCACTATCCGATATGTATTTTACATTTGGCGATGCCCTTTCTAAGCTGGGCATACACGATTAAAAATGTAAGGAGACACATGCAATCGGTGCTCGATTCCGGCGCGTCGTTCGCGCCCGTGAAGCCGCTGACGAATGCGCAGGTGCGTCGTGCCGTGCTTGCATCGGTGATTGGCAACGGGCTGGAATGGTTCGACTTCCTGATTTATGGATATTTCGCCAAAACGATTGCTCAGGTGTTCTTCCCCGTCGGCAACGGCTTCCTGTCGATCACGCTGACGCTTGCGACCTTCGCTATCGGGTTTATCGTGAGGCCGTTGGGCGGCATTGCGATTGGTGCGTGGGCCGACCGTCACGGACGGCGCAAGACGCTTTCGCTGCTCATTCTTTTGATGGCCGCAAGCACGCTGTTGATGGGCCTCACGCCGGGTCATGCGAGCATCGGCATGGCGGCACCTGTGCTGGTGTTGCTTGCACGTGTGCTCCAAGGTCTATCCGTAGGCGGCGAGTTCGCCACGGCTGCGGCCATGCTGACCGAATACGCGCCGCCGGGCCGCAAGATGTTCTTCGGCAGCTTTCAGATGACATCGCAGGCGGTCGCGCTGCTGCTCTCGTCCGCTTGCGGCTATCTGCTGACGACGCATCTTTCCGGCGACGCTTTGAAGTCATGGGGATGGCGCGTGCCCTTCCTGCTCGGCGCACTCGTCGGACCGGTGGGCTTCTACATTCGGCACAAGGTGTCGGAATCACCGGAGTTCGTGCAGTTACGCGAACGTCTGGGCCACGCGCCGCGTCAATCGTTGCGCACGTTCCTGCGTGAACGCGGCGATGCAGCGCTCTGCGCGATGGGCGTCATCATCGTCGGAACAGCGACGAATTACCTTTGGCATTCGTACATGCCGCTGTATGTCGAACGCCAGCTTCATCTGCCGCTGGCGAATGCGTTGCTCGGCACGGCGGCGTCGGGGCTGGTGAGCATCGTCGGCTATCCGCTGGCGGGCAGGCTTGCTGACCGCTTCGGCGCGTATCGGCTGTTCTTTCCCATCACGCTCGTCTGGATCTGCGCCGCGTGGCCGCTGTTCGAATGGGTGCTCGCCGCGCCCACGCCGTCACGCGTGTTCGCCGCGCAGATGATCGCCACGGTCGTGCTCAGTTTGATGTCGGGCGCGCATCCCGGCATGCTCACGCAACTCTTTCCCGCCGCGACGCGCTCGCTCGGCGTGGCGCTGTCGTACAACATCGCGGTGACGCTGTTTGGCGGGCTTGCGCCATTGACGGTATCTACACTTATCGGTTTTAGCGGCTCGCGACTGGTGCCCGCGTGGTATCTGATTTTCGCGGGCATCGTGTCGTTGCTGCTGGTGGGGTTGAGTGCTTCGGGAAGGCGGCTTTTTCGTGAGCCGCATGCTTGGCCTACGGATCGTGCATCGACATGAGCACGCATGCGAACGAAAGGCCGGTGCAGGCGGTCGGTGCGGGGCGTCTCTACATACAGGATGCAAGCGTGCCGGTGTATTTCAGCGATGCACACGATAGCGCCATCATCGAACGCGTCGTGATCGTGCTGCATGGCCGTCTGCGCGATGCGGATGCTTATTTGCGCACCGCAGAACGCGCGCTACACGCATCGTCGGTATCTAACGATAAAACGCTCTTGGTCGTGCCGCAGTTTCTCGCCAGCGCCGATGTCGAACATCACGCGCTCACGCCGGACGTATTGCACTGGGAATGGACCGCATGGATGGGCGGACTGGACGCACGCGGCCCACGCGCACTGAGTTCGTTCGACGTGCTCGATGCGCTTATCGAACGCTATGCATCGGATCGCGCGCGCTATCCGGCGTTGCGTGAAATCGTGATCGCGGGGCATTCGGGCGGGGCGCAGGTCGCGCATCGTTATGCAATCGTCGGTCGCGCGCAAACGCATGATGTCGCGCTGCGTTATGTGATCGCGAATCCATCGTCGTATGTGTATTTCGATGCAGCGAGACCGTACAGCATCGCCACGCAATGCGATGACGCGAACCACTGGAAATACGGCCTGGAACACTTGCCGCGCTATGCGCGCGGCCGCACCGATGACCTCGAAGCGCGTTACGTGCAACGCGACGTAACCTATCTACTCGGCCAACTCGATTGCGATCCGACGCACCCCGCGCTGGACCGCTCGTGCGCCGCGAACGTACAAGGACCGAACCGCCTCGCAAGAGGAAGGGCTTACTACGCCTCACTACGCGCGAGGCATCCAGACTTGAAGCATCGCCTGATCGAAGTGCCCGACGCAGGCCACAGCGGCGAAGCGATGTTCGTATCAACCGCAGGCGTGCGCGCACTGTTCGGCGATGCCGCGCGCCTGCTGACATCAATCGCGGCCTCGGCGGGCGGCGCGAGCGAATAGCGGCATCCAACCCGCATACAAAGCTATTTCAGGAGACGATCATGACCAGCATCACGTTGGGGCGCACGCTCGCCTCGGGCGCGCTATGCGCCGTGCTTACGACGCTCGCGGCATGCGGCGGTGGTTCGGGCGCGGGCGATGGCATCGCGTCATCGACCAACGCGGCGGCGGCGCATTCTGTCGCCCAACAATGCAGCGCATTGAGCAGCGTGTCGATTCCCGCATCGGCGATTCGCGAGCCGACCAACGGCGCGACGATCACGAGCGCCACGCTCGTCGAAACCAGCGGCGAATACTGCCGCGTGAACGGGGCGATCAAACCGGTCGATCCCACCGCGCCCGTCATCAATTTTCAGGTGAACTTGCCGACGCAATGGAACCACAAGGCGCTGCATTACGGCGGCGGCGGTTTCGATGGCACGTTGATTACCGGCGTCGATCCGCTGGACATGGCGCCCACCGGCACGCCCACGCCGCTCGCCAATGGCTATGCAACGTTCGGCGACGACTCGGGGCATCAGAGCAAGAGCATTACCGATGGCTCGTTCGCCGCGAACGATGAAGCGCTCGCCAATTACGGCGGCCTGAGCCTCAAGAAAACGCATGACGTGGCGATGCTTTTGATCAAGCAACGCTATGCAAGCGCGCCCGCGAAAACGTATTTCTTCGGCAGTTCCACCGGTGGCCGTGACGGCCTTTCGGAGATTCAACGATGGCCTGCGGATTACGATGGCATCGTCGTGAACCGGCCTGCGCTCAACTACACCGGCCTGCGTCTGAGCAACGTGATGCTGGGCCGCGCGCTCTATCTGCGCAACGGCGCAGGCTGGCTCGATGTCGCGAAAACCGAGCTATTGCAGGATGCCGTGATGAAAGCCTGCGACACGCTCGACGGCGTCGCCGATGGCATCATCTCGAACGTGCCTGCATGCAAGCTGCGCTCGCTGTTCGTGCTCGCCTCCGTGCGATGCGCAGGCGGCAAGGACACCGGCGACTCGTGTCTGTCGGATGCGCAGATCGCCACGGTTGCGACCATCGCTTCGCCCTTGTGGCTGCCCTATCCGCTTGCCAACGGCGTGCGGCGTTATGCGGGCTACAACATCCTCGCCGGTTCCGTGTTCGCGGGACCGTACACGACGCGCGATCTCGGCCAGTCGAAAACACCGTCGAACCCCGCGAACAAGAACGACGCGAACCAATGGGTGACGGGCGATCAATGGGTGAAGTATTTCGTCACGCGCGTGCCGACCATCGATTCATTGACGTTCGATCCGCTGCACCCCGGTCAATACCGTTCACGCGTGCAAGCCGTCTCCGCCTTGACCGATGCCACGAACCCCGACATCAGCGCGTTTCAGGCGCACGGCGGCAAGATCATCATGACGCATGGGCTCGCGGATGAAATCGTCAGCACGGATTCGAGCACGGACTATTACGGGCAACTGATCGAACGCTTCGGTCCGAGCAAGGTGGATGGTTTCGTGCGCTTCTATCTGATGCCGGGCGTCGGACACGGCACGGGGCCGTTCCATCCCGCCATCGATTCACTCAGCGCGCTCGATGCATGGGTCCAAAGCGGCACCGCGCCCGAAACGCTCACCATGAGCGATCTGAACACGGCGACGCTCGGACGCTCGCGGCCACTGTGCCGTTATCCGCTATGGCCGCGCTACACGGGCGGCGACGTGAACAGCGCCGCGAGCTTCACCTGCACGCGGTTCTGAAGTCATCCTCATCAAACTTCGATGCAGAGATACTTGATGACCACGTAATCGTCGATGCCGTAATGCGACCCTTCGCGGCCGAGGCCCGATTGCTTCACGCCGCCGAAGGGCGCGACTTCGTTCGACAACAGCCCGGTATTGATGCCGACCATGCCGTATTCCAGCGCTTCGGCCACACGCCATACGCGGCCGATATCGCGGCTATAGAAGTACGCGGCAAGCCCGAACTCCGTATCGTTCGCGAGTTTGACTGCTTCGTCATCCGAAGAAAACTTGAAGATCGGCGCGAGCGGTCCGAAGGTTTCTTCCTTCGCCACTTTCATTGCGGGCGTCACGCCGGTCAGCACGGTCGGCTCGAAGAACCCATGACCGAGCGCATGACGCTTGCCGCCCGTCGAAAGCATCGCGCCCTTCGACAACGCATCCTCGATATGCGATTCGACCTTCTTCACCGCCGCTTCGTTGATAAGCGGCCCGAGCGCCACGTCCTTATCGATACCGCGTCCGACCTTGAGCGTGCCGACCGCATCCGCGAGCTTGCGCGCGAATTCGTCGTACACGCGCTCATGCACGTAGAAGCGGTTGGTACACACGCACGTCTGCCCGCTGTTGCGATACTTCGATGCAATCGCGCCCTGCACGGCGGCATCGATATCGGCATCTTCGAAGACGAGGAACGGCGCATTGCCGCCGAGTTCGAGCGTGACTTTCTTGACCGTCGGCGCGCTCTGCGCCATGAGCAAGCGGCCCACCGCCGTCGATCCCGTGAACGACAATTTGCGCACGATGGGATTGCCCGTCATCTCCGCGCCGATGGCTTTCGGATCGCCGGTCAGCACGGACAACACGCCCTTCGGGATGCCCGCGCGTTCCGCGAGCACGGCCAGCGCAAACGCGGAAAACGGCGTGGCTTCCGCCGGTTTCACGACGATGGGACACCCCGCCGCGAGCGCCGGTCCGACCTTGCGCGTAATCATCGCCGCCGGGAAATTCCATGGCGTGATGGCGGCGCACACGCCGATCGGTTCCTTCGTCACGACAATGCGCTTATCCGCCGCCGGCGTGGCCAACGTATCGCCCGCCACGCGCTTGCCTTCCTCCGCGAACCATTCGATGAAGGACGCGGCATACGTGATCTCGCCCTTCGCTTCGGCAAGCGGCTTGCCTTGTTCGGTAGTCAGAATCAACGCGAGATCGTCGGCGTTTTCGATCATCAGATCGAACCAGCGACGCATGAGGACCGCGCGTTCCTTTGCGGTTTTCTTGCGCCACGCGGGCCACGCGGCGTTGGCGGCAACGATCGCGCGGCGCGTTTCGTCGGTGCCCATCAGCGGCACGGTGCCAAGCGTTTCGCCGTTCGACGGATCGCGTACTTCGAAGGTCGCGCCGTTATCGGCTTGCCGCCATTCGCCATCGATATAGGCATCGTGACGCAGCAGCGCGGGATCTTTCAGTTGGTCTTTGAGGCTCATGATTCGATCGGATATCGTTAGGCAGTCTGGTCCTGCGTCGCGTAGCGCGAGGCATCGCCACCGAATGCTTCGTCCTGCTGTTCGAGCCGTGCGAGTTCGACACCCGCCGCTTCACGCAGCGGAATGATCGAGACGACCGAGATCACGGCCAGAAATGAAATATAACCCACCAACGGCCAGTAGCTCCCGGCCCACGCGATCAACATCGCGGCGATCACGGGCGTCGGGCCGCTCCACGAAACGGTCGCCAATTGATACGCCAGCGACACGCCGCTATAACGCACGCCCGACGCATATTGCTCTGCAAAAAGACTCGGCTGCGCGGCCTGCACCGAGCCTTCGCCAATCGCCATCGCCATGCTCATGGCCAGCACGATCAACGCGTAATTGCCCGTGTTGAGCATCATGAAATAAGGGTAGATGAAAAGGCCGAGGAAGATCATTCCGCCCATGAAGACCTTCTTGCGCCCGATACGGTCCGACAGCGCGCCGAAGGTAGGATGCGCGACGAGCGTGCATGCGGCGGCGATCATCAATGCGCGCAGGGCATCGCTGCGAGGAAGGTGAAGGTTCTGCGTCAGATAGACGAGCGAATAAACGGCCACCACGTAGAAGCCCGCGCATTGCACGGCTTGCGATGCGACCAGCAGAAACGTCGTGCGCTTATGGTGCTTCAGCAGCGTGGCGATAGGCACCGCAGGCGTTTCATGCTTGCGCCGCATGCGCTCGATGCTCGGCGACTCCGCCAGCCGCCGCCGGATCACGATGCCCACGACGACGAGTATTCCCGACAGCAGAAACGGCACGCGCCAGCCCCACGCGGCGAACTGTTCGGGCGTGGTGAGGGCGGTGGTCGCGGCCATCGCGCCGGTCGAGAGAATGAGCGCGCCGGGAATGCCCATTTGCGGCCAGCTTCCGTAGAAACCGCGCTTTTTGGCGGGCGCGTGCTCGATCACCATCAATGTCGCGCCGCCCCATTCGCCGCCGACCGCGAAGCCTTGCACGAAGCGCAGCACGGTCAGCAACACGGGCGCGGCCACGCCGACGCTGGCATACGTCGGCAACAGGCCGATCAGAAACGTGACGCCGCCCATCATCGTGAGACTGAGCACGAGCATGGCCTTTCTGCCGATGCGGTCGCCGAAATGCCCGAACACCGCGCCGCCAACAGGCCGTGCGATGAAGCCCACCGCGAAGCTCGCCAGCGACGCGATGGTGCCCGCGACCGGATCGAAGGTCGGGAAAAACAGCTTGCTGAACACCAGCGCCGCTGCCGATGCGAAGATGAAGAAGTCATACCATTCGAGCGTCGTGCCGATGGTGCTCGCAAGCGCCACACGCCGGATATCGGCGATTTCTGCCATGTCTTTGTCTCCTGTGCTTCGATGTTTTGTGTAGCGCTTTGCTTGGTTCAGCCGGCCTTGCGCAATTCGCCGTTCACGCCCGCGAAAGCCTGATCGCGCCAGTCGCCCGCATCGGGACGTTGCAGGCCGAGGTTTTCGCGCAGCGTCGCGCCTTCGTATTCCTTGCGGAAGATGCCGCGCTTTTGCAACTCGGGCACCACGAGGCGCACGAAGTCCTCATAACCGCCGGGCACATGCGTCGGCGAAATAACGAAACCATCGCAACCGCCTTCGACGAACCATTGCTCCATCTGATCGGCAACCGTCTTCGGCGTGCCTGCAAACACGGGATATTCATTCAGACGCGCACGGTTCGAGAACTCCACGAAATCACGCACGGAAGGATTCTGCTTGCCCGACAGCATCACCACGCGATCGCGGAAACCCGTCCAGCCGGAGATGGCTTTCATTTCGGCATCGGTGAAAGGCGCGTCGTAATCGCGCTTCGAGAAGTCCGTGTTGAGCACTTCGCACAGCAACGTAAGCGAGTCGATCGGCTTAGCGAGCGAATCGATATACGCGCGCTGCTGCTGCGCGATCTCATCCGATTCGGCGACGACCGTGTACACCGCCGTCGAAACTTTCACGCTCTGCGGATCGCGTCCCGCCGTGGCCACGGCCTGCTTTAGTTCGGCGTACTGCTTTTTTCCCGCCGCGAGATTCGGATACACCACGAAAATCAATTCGCCCCAGCGCGATGCAAACGCGCGCCCGCGCCCGCTCTGCCCCGCCTGAATCAACACCGGATGCCCTTGCTGCGAACGCGGCACCGTCAGCGGCCCGCGCGAGCTGAAGTAATCGCCCTTGTGATCGAGCCGATGCACCTTCGACGCATCCGCGAAACGCCCGCTCTCCTTGTCCATGATGAGCGCGCCTTCTTCCCACGAATCCCAGTGACCCATGACGGTTTCAAGGAATTCATCGGCACGGTCGTAACGCAGATCGTGCTCCAGATGCATCTCGCGGCCAAAGTTTGCCGCTTCCGAATCGTTCAGCGACGTGACCACGTTCCAGGCCACGCGGCCCTTCGTCATGAGGTCGAGCGTCGCGAAGTGGCGCGCGATGTGATACGGCTCGTAGTAGGTCGTCGAGTACGTCGCGCCGAGGCCGAGATGCGTGGTCGCCATCGCCATCGCGGTGAGAATGGGGCTCGGGTCCATCTTGACCGCGCGCACGCCGTGTTCGACCGTTTGCGCGTGATCGTCGCCGTAAATGTCGGGCATGGCGAGGCGGTCATCGAAGAAGGCGAGGTGGAACTTGCCCTCTTCCAGCGTGCGCGCGATGCGCTGGTAGTACTCGGGCGTGAGGAAATCCTGCATCGCCCCGCTGTGCCGCCACGAACCGGGATAGGTCGAGCAGTTCTGGGCTTGCAGGAAGCCGATGAGCGTCATCTGACGCGATTGGGAATGTGCCATGTCGATTGCCTCCTCGTGAGCGTGTCGTGCGCCGCCATCTCGTTCTCCGATGACGGCGCGTGCCGGTCCAACCGGGATGCAACCGATTATCGCGACGGCCCCGCAACGACACTATTTGCTTTATGAGATAGACTCATAGCCATTCCTGATAAGAGACACGGAGACATTCGACATGCCGCCCGACAAGCCGGACGAGCACGCCGGCGCCTCGAATGGCGCGGCGCCCGTCACCTTGCGCTTCGATCTGGTGGAGCTGGAAACCTTTCTCGCCGTGGTCGAACTCGGCAGTTTCAGCGCCGCCGCGAAACGGCTGCATATCTCGCAGCCGTCCGTCACCAGCCGCGTGCAGCGCCTCGAATCCACGCTCAAGACGCGGCTGCTCGTGCGCACCACGCGTCACGTCGAACCCACGCCCGCGGGCAAGCGTTTGCGCGAACGCGCCGAAGCCGCGCTGCGCGATCTGCGTCTGCTGCTCCAGGACTTTCAGGTCGATGCCGATGCCGCGCGTCTGCGCGTGGTGGTCGCCTCCACGCCGATGATTTCCGCCGTCATGCTGCCGCCGCTGATCCATTCGTTTTGTCAGCGCTATCCCGACGTACAGGTGCAATTGCGCGATGTGCAATACGAGGAAGTCGTCACGAAGATCGAGGCCAACGAGGCCGATCTCGCCGTGGTCGCCTTCGACAACGATTCGAGCAAGCTGAGATTCGAGGCCTTATCGGAAGAAGACATGCTCGTGGTCGTGCCGAAAACGCATGCGCTGGCCGAAGCCGGCGAAGTCACGCTGGAACAACTCGCGCAGATTCCGTTGATGCTGCTCGAACGCTATTCGATCCTGCGCGACACGCTCGCCGATGCCTTCACCGCGCACGGTCTGACGCTGCGGCCGATGCACCAGGCAGCAAATTTAAGCACGCTGCTCGGGATGGTGGATGCGGGTCTCGGCGCGACCTTCCTGCCCCGCTCGATGGCGCAACGCTACGCACGCGATCACCGCGCCACCTTGCGCGTGGTCGATGTAAAACTTCTGCGCAGCTTCGGCATTCTGCGTTCGCGCGAAGCCGAGCTGAGCGCGGCGGCATTGAGTTTCGTGCGCCATTTGCAGGCGAATTTCGGCGCGGTCATGGCGAACGACGCGATGCTGCCATGAAGCGCCTATGCCTATCAATGCGTCGATCTATCCGTTTCGTTGATGAATCCATCGCGACATCGAAATTGTTCTGTGAGGTACGGAACCATAAACTGGTTTCATGCCACTACTAAGCAGATCAGGAGAACACTTTCATGACGCTCAAAGACCCGCAAGTTTTCCGCGACGCCCTCAGTGCTTTTCCGAGCGGCGTCACCATCGTCTCGACCACGGATGCGCAGGGACGCCACTGGGGTTTCACGGCGAGTTCGTTTTCATCGGTATCGATGAAACCGCCGCTCGTGCTCGTGTGCATTGCGAACTCGGCGGATTCGCATGCGGCGTTCATCGGCGCGCGGCGCTATACGATCAATATTCTTTCGCAAGAGCAGAAAGATATCGCGATGCACTTCGCGCGCAAGGGCGTGGACAAGTTCGGTCCGCATGAATTCCGTTACGGCGTGGGCGGCGACGATCCGCATCCGCCGGTATTGTCGGGATCGATGGCATCGCTCGTGTGCGTGGCGCGCGACGTGCACGAGGCGGGCGATCATACGGTGCTGATCGGCGAAATCGAATCCGTCGAATTGGGCGATGCCGCGCCGCTCGTCTATTACAACCGGGGTTTCCGCAATCTCGAAGCCGAAACCGCCGAATCACTTACCTGAGCTTACGCATGAACGCATTCAGCTTCACGACTGTTCCTTCGCTCATCGTCGAATATGGTGCTGCGCGGCGGCTGGGCGCTCTGCTGCGTGAGCGTTTTCGCGCGACGCGGCTGGTGCTCGTTACTGATCGCTTCTTGAATCAGAGCGGGTTGATTGCGCCCGCGTTGGATGATCTTGCGGCGCATGGCTGGCAGGTTACCGTGATCGATGATGTCGTCGCCGATCCGCCCGATCACGTTGTTCTGGATGCCGCTGCGCGTGCGCGGGAAAGTGGCGCTGAAGTGGTGCTTGGGTTGGGCGGTGGGTCGTCCATGGATGTCGCCAAACTCATTGCGGTGCTGTGTGCGTCGGATCAGCCGCTTTCGGCCATGTATGGCGTGGGGAATGTCATCGGGCCGCGCTTGCCGCTCGTGCTCATGCCGACTACGGCGGGGACGGGGTCTGAGGTGACGGCTATTTCCATCGTGACTACGGGCGAGACCACGAAGAGTGGCGTGGTGTCGCCGGTGCTTTATCCGGATATCGCCCTGCTCGATGCGGAACTCACGATCGGGTTGCCCGCGCAGGCGACCGCCGCTACCGGCATCGATGCGATGGTGCATGCGATCGAAGCCTATACGTCAGTGCGATTGAAAAATCCTTTGTCGGATATGTTGGCTAAGGAAGCGTTGAGGCTGCTTTATGCGAATCTTTTGACGGCTTGCCGGGATGGGCGTGATCGCGCGGCGCGCGAGGCGATGTTGCTCGGGGCGACGCTTGCGGGGCAGGCTTTTTCTAATGCGCCGGTGGCAGCGGTGCATGCGCTCGCTTACCCGCTGGGTGGGCATTTTCATGTGCCGCATGGGCTGTCGAATGCGCTGGTTTTGATGCATGTGCTTCGGTTTAATGCTTCGCATGCGGAGGGGTTGTATGCGGAGCTTTGTGACGTTATTGGGTGTGATGTTGGTTCTTCTGCTTCTGCTTCTGCGGCTGCTAAGAGCGAGGCGTTTGTTGCGGCTATGGAGGCGTTGGTCGTTGAGACTGGGATTCCGCGGACGCTGCGGGAAGTGGGGGTTCAGGAGAAGGACCTTTCCATGCTCGCCGTGGATGCTATGAAGCAGCAACGGTTGCTTATCAATAATCCTCGGGAGATGACTCAAGACTTTGCGCTTGAGATTTATCGTCGGGCGTTTTGAGGCTTTTTTCGTGGAAGGGGCTGCTGTTGTTTGGGTCTTTATTGCAGTAGCCGCCTCCCCGGCGGGGGGGTAACTTTCTTTGCTGCTGCAAAGAAAGTCACCAAAGAAAGCAGCTTTTTACACCATGCACGATGGCTGGAGAGTGTTGGTCTGGATTAACGATACAGTGGCCGCGTTAGGATGTCCCTTGGTTGGTTAAGCGTGTGGGCAACCTAGCGATTGCGCGCTCGAATCCTTTTGCCTTAGTGGACCGCATTCATTCTTTCGGCCATGCGCTGCGCGCGCCGAGAACGTAAGAACGGAATCCCGCAGCGGGCGCGTGCCCAGCCACCCCACGCCGCATCGCTGTATTGCTATTCGGCCCTACCTTGGTGAGTGCTCCGACGAAAAGGCAAGCGCCAACGCAATACCATTTGCCAATGCAAGTTTGAGCTTTTTGCGCGCGTGGCAAACACGCCTTTTTATGAAAGCACTAACCAAGGTAGGGCCGAATAGCAATCTTGCGGAGAAGTGTGAGGCGGCTGGGCGCGGATACGCTGCGGGATTCCGTTCTTACGTTCTCGGCGCGCGCAGCGCATGGCCGAATGAATGAACGCGGGCCACTAAGACTTAAATATTCGAGCGCGAAATCGCTAGGTTGCCTTAAGCGGCTCGTTATGCGTGGAACGCCCTATTGCGGCCACTGTATCGGTTAATCCAGACCAACCCTCTCCAGCCATCGTGCATGGGGTAAAAAGCTGCTTTCTTTGGTGACTTTCTTTGCAGCAGCAAAGAAAGTTACCCCCCCGCCGGGGAGGCGGCTACTGAATAAACAACACAAACAACAGCAGCCCTTTGCATGACTCACTTAGCGCCTCATCCAAACGTCTCCAACGAAAACGCAGCCCGAATAATCCCCCCTGGCGCGAGCACGCCTCCACCCTTCGCTGCATCATCAACATCAAGATTAATCCAATCAGCAACATTACTAACCGGCTCCACGCATAACAGCGAATCGAATTCAGGCGCAGTCGGCGCATAGATCACCATGAAATCGAACGGCGCATCCGCCTTCAAAATCACAGAGCGACGCTCATCCTCCCACGCAATCGTCGCCTCACGGTTCCACCCAATGAAGTGATTATCCAAATCGAACGCACCCGCACGCATGCCATGCGCCGAAACAAGCGCATCGACAGCAGGATCAGGCCCAAGATGCGTAGGCAAGGGATCAGGCGTGCCATGCCACATGGCATCGACGTGTGCATGAACCGTCGTACCCGCCGTGCGCGGAAAATACGGATGATGACCGATACCAAACGGCATAGGCCGCGCGGAGAGATTACGCAGCGTCATAGCGACATGCAACGCACGTTCGTCGAGCACGATATCCTGCGTCGCCTCATACGCAAACGGCCAGTGATGCGCGGCATCGCGCGAAGGCTCATGCTCGAAATGCAGCGATGCGCTCGCCTCCGTCAACGCGCCCACGCGCCACGGCCTGCGCCACGCATTGCCATGCAGCGCATGCGGAAACAGATTGCCGTCATCGGACAGATCGACGTGTTCATCGCCGAAAGTAAAGCGCGCATCCCGAATGCGATTGCAATACGGCAGCAGCGGAAAACTCCCCATGCCGAGCGGATTTTGCGCCGCGAGCATCTCCGGCGTCGCCGGACGCAACCAGTGCAGCGGCCCCGACTCACGCGCCTCATAAAACGCGGCAATCGCCCCGCCGACATGCGGCGCAAGCAACACACGCCGCGCGCCATGCCGAAGCTCGACGAGCGGCTCGCCGGAATGCGCCTGCAACGACGCCTGAAAAGAGGAAGAACGATCGGCGCTCAATATGCGAATTGCCTGTAACTTTCATCGAAGGTGCGCGCGGTCGTCTCGACCACGGGATTGAAGCGCAGAAGACGCCTCGCGCGCGCGGGAAGCCCTGCGAGCACGGCGCGCGGCACTTCGATCCGCACTTCAGGGCGGAAATACCACGCGCGGCTGTAGCCGATCACGACCATCGGACGCGGCTCATCGGTGAGATTCGGCGTGCCGCGATGCAGCCCGCGCACATCGCGAATCATCACATCGCCCATTTGCATCGGCACGCGTTCGGCGGGAAAGCGACCCGCTTCAAGACCTGCCAGCGCTTCATCGCGCGAAAGAAGATGCGTGCCGCGCGTGGTTTCGAGCGGTCCGTTCGAATCGTCCACATCGACGAGCGGAAAATTCACCGCAAGCTGAAAGGACGGCGTTTCCGGTGCGTCATCGAAAAGCGGCGGCGTGTCGCGATGCCAGTCCTGAAACTGCGAGCCGAGCACCGGCGTATCGGTTGCCAACTGACACATGACAGGATCGGCGCCGGCCACGCGTTCGACGATACCGGCGATGGTTTCATCGCAGAAAATGGCCGGGTCCGCGAACAGGCCTTCGAACGGCAAGGTCACGTAATAGCGCCCCGGCCCGCGATTGCCGTTCGCCGAGGTCTCCACATGCGGCGCGAACAACGGAATGAACGCCTCACGCCACGCCTCGATGGTCTGCCGTGCGAAATGCCCGCGCAGCATGACGAAGCCATCGCGCGCGAACGCCTGCGCGAATGAATCCAGCGTGCTGTCGTCGTATCGGCCCATCGCGTTGTCTCCATGCGGGATGGGTTCAAGCATGGCATGCGTGTAATCTGCTCGTCAATATTATTAGTAATCGTCCGTGAAAACCCCGAGCCGATTTGGCTGCCGGGAGGCTGGTTCATCACTAATATTAGTGGTAAGTTTGCGGCAGTCCACTTGCACGATCATGAAGAAAACCACTCAACGCCGCCCGACGATGACCGACATCGCGAAGCTCACCGGAGTTTCGCAGTCCACGGTTTCGCTCGTGCTCAACAATGCCAGCGGCGCGAAATTTTCGGACGCGACGCGCGACAAGGTGCTGCGCGCGGCGCAGGAACTCGGCTACCGCATGACGCAGCGCGAGCCGAACGCGCTCACGCCGGTCGAAGCACAAGGCGAACGCAATCTGATCGTGTATCTCGCCGATGAAATCTCGACGAGTCCGCATCCGGTCGTGAGCATCGACGGCGCGCGCGATGCCGCGTTCGCGAACAACCGCATGCTCGCGGTGTATTCGACGCACGGCAACGCGGAGATCGAAGCGCGCGTGCTCGATGCAGCGCTCGGTAATCCGAACGTTCTCGGCGTGATCTACGCGACGGTGTACACCCGCCGCGTGAACGTGCCCGATGCGCTCGCCCGCGTGCCGACGGTGCTGCTCAACTGCTATGCGAACGAGGCGAACGTGTCGTCGGTGGTGCCAGCGGAAGTCGCGGGCGGACATACGGCAACAGACCATTTGCTGGCGGCGGGACATAGACGAATCGGCTATATCAACGGCGAGCCGTGGCAGGACGCGGCGCGCGACCGGCTCAAGGGTTATCGCACGGCGCTGGCAACCGCGGACATTCCGTTCGCGCCGGAACTCGTGCGCGAAGGCGACTGGGGACCGGCCACCGGCTTCGAGGAAACGCTCTCACTCATGCGCGAGGCGAATCCGCCGACCGCCATTTTTTGCGCCAACGATCTGATGGCGCTCGGAGCCATCGAAGCGATCAAGCAACTCGGCCTGCGCGTGCCGGAAGACGTCTCCGTGATCGGTTACGACGATCAGGAAATCGCGCGGCATACGCATCCGCCGTTGTCGACCATCGTGCTGCCGAATTACGAGTTGGGACGCTGGGCCGTCGAGACGCTTTTGCAGGAAGAACACAACCGCGCAGCCGGTGCGCCGGTGCGTCGTCGCACGGTGAAACTGGACGGGCCGCTGATCGAACGCGGCTCCGTGAAGGCGCTCACCGAAGTCACGCAACTGGCCACTAATAATATTAACGAATGACGGTAATAAACCGCCATCGACATGGAGCAGGCGCTTTAAAGCAGCACACACTCTCGCAGCAGCAGACCGGGCAACAACAAGCATCGGCATCACTACAAAGAGCGAATCATCCCTAATCGGAGGAAGACATGCTGTCGCTAAAGAAGAACTCGCGCCCGGGCCTGCGCCCGCTGGTCGCTGCAATGACCGCCCTCACCCTTGCCGCATCGATGAGCGCCGCGCATGCGGCCGACGACGCGCTGCCGAAGATCGCCAACAAGAAGCCGCTGAAGGTCGGCTTCGCGCAGACCGAGAGCAACAATCCGTGGCGGCTCGCGGAAACCAAGAGCTTCAAGGATGTCGCCGCCAAGTGCGGCTGGCAGGTCGTGATGACCGATGCCAACAGTTCCGCCGCCAAGCAGGTCGCGGACATTCAAAGCATGATCGCGCAGCACGTCGATCTGCTGGTGTTCCCGCCGCGTGAGGAGAAGCCGCTCGTGCCGGTCATCATGCAGGCAAAGAAGGCCGGAATTCCGGTGATTCTCGTGGACCGCAACGTCGATCAGTCGATGGCGAAGGCGGGCAAGGACTACATCACGTTCATCGGTTCGGACTTCATCGATCAGGGGCAGCGCGCGGCCGACTGGCTCGTGAAGGCGACGGGCGGCAAGGCGACCATCATCGAACTGGAAGGCTCGACGGGTGCGTCCGCCGCGAACGACCGCAAGAAAGGTTTCGACGATGTGATCGCGAAGAATCCGGGCATGAAGATCGTCGCCTCGCAAAGCGGCGACTTCGCGCGCGACAAGGGCCGTCAGGTCATGGAAACGCTGTTGCAGGCGCATCCCGACGTGACCGCCGTGTACGCGCACAACGACGAAATGGCGCTCGGCGCGATTGCCGCGATCAAGGCTGCGGGCAAGACGCCGGGCAAGGACATCCAGATCGTCACCATCGACGGCACCAAGGGCGGATTGGACGCCATCAAGGCCGGCGAACTCGGCGCGAGCGTGCAGTCAAGCCCCTTCTTCGGGCCGCTCGCGTGCGACGTCGCGCAAAAGTACGCCAAGGGCGAAACCATCCCGCCGTGGGTCAAGGTCTCGGACCGCTTCTACGACAAGAGCAACGTCGACGAAAGCATGAAATACGGGTACTGAGCGAAGGGTGTGTGCCTTGCGGGCGCTTCTCCCGAAGCGCTCGCTTTTTCATTTCGATGGATGAAGCAATGGCTCGAACTCCCTTGCTGGACATGCAGGACATCGATATTTCGTTCGGCGGCGTGGCCGCGCTCAAGCATGCGCGTTTGTCTGTCGATGCGGGCGAAGTGCATGCGCTGATCGGCCAGAACGGCGCGGGCAAATCGACGCTCATCAAGATTCTCACCGGCGCGTATCGCAAGAGCGGCGGCGCGATCCGCTTCGACGGCCGCGACGTGGATTTCCGCACGCCCAAGGAAGCGCGCGCGGCGGGCATCAGCACGATCTATCAGGAAATCAATCTGGTGCCGTTCCGCTCGGTGGCGGAGAACATTTTTCTGGGCCGCGAGCCGCGCCGGTTTGGCCTGATCGACTGGAAAACCGTGCAGCGTCGCGCGGACGAACTGCTCGAATCGTTCGGACTCAAGATCGATGTGAAGAAACCCGTGCGCGATTATTCCACCGCCATTCAGCAGATGGTGGCGCTGGCGCGCGCGGTGTCGTCGGATGCGAAGATGGTCATCATGGACGAATCGACGTCCTCGCTCGACGAGCGCGAAGTGGAACTGCTGTTCACCGTGGTGCGACGCTTGCGTGACGACGGGCGCGCGGTGATCTTCGTCTCGCATCGGCTCGACGAACTCTATGCGCTGTGCGACCGCGTGACGGTCATGCGCGATGGTCAGACCGTCGCCGAAAGCAGCATGCAGGAGATGGACAAGCTCAAGCTCGTCACGACGATGCTCGGCCGCACGCTCGCCGCCGTCGTGCACGAAGACAGCGCTGTGAAGGAAGCGAATCTCGCCAAGCGCGGCGCGGTGGCGTTGAGCGCGCAAGGGTTGGCCGCAGGCGCGAAAGTCAACGACGTTTCGCTCGATGTCCACGCAGGCGAAGCCGTCGGCCTCGCGGGTTTGCTCGGCTCGGGCCGCACGGAAACCATGCGCCTGCTGTTCGGCGCGGACCGTCCCGCGCAGGGCACGCTCGCGGTGAACGGCGAGGACACCGCGTTCAAGTCGCCGAAGGATGCGATTGCGCGCGGCATCGCGTATCTCACGGAGGACCGCAAGGCTGAAGGCATCGTGCCCGAGCTATCGGTGCGCGACAACCTCACGCTCGTCTGCCTGCCCGCGCTCACCAAACGCGGCGTGGTCGATGTAGCGAAGCAGCGCGAGATCGTCGATGGTTTCATCGAATCGCTTGGCATCAAATTGCGCTCGCCGGATCAGCCGATACGCGAACTCTCGGGCGGCAATCAGCAGAAGGTGCTGCTCGCGCGCTGGCTGGCGACGCATCCAAAACTTTTATTGCTCGATGAACCGACGCGCGGCATCGATGTCGGCGCGAAGGCGGACGTGGCGAAGATCGTGCGCGAACTCCGCGATGCGGGCCTGGCCGTGCTGCTTTCCGCATCCGAATTGGAAGAACTCACGGCGGTGGCCGACCGCGCGGTCGTGATCCGCGATGGACAAACCGTCGCGCAACTCGACGGCGCACAGATGAACGAAGCCTCGATCATGGATGCCATCGCGTACGGCTCGGGCGTGCAATCCACACTCGCCGAAGCAGTGGAAACGACGGCGCGAGGACCCGAATGATGATCGACAAGACGCAATCCGCCGCTTCGCTCACGCAGCCGCCGCCCGCGCGCAAGAAACGCGGCATCGCCATTCAGCGCGAGATCGTCGTGCTGGTCGCGATGATCGTGTTCAACCTGATTTTCACGCAGCACTTCGTGTCCTTGCAGACCTTCAACGTGAATCTCACGCAAGTCGTGACGATCGTGATCGTGGGCATCGGCATGACGCTGGTGGTGGCGACGGGCGGCATCGATCTGTCGGTGGGCGCATCGATGGCGATTTCCGGTGCGCTCGCACCGATGCTGTTCATGAACATTCCCGGCCCGATGGGCATTCTGCTGGCGTTCACCTTGCCGATTCTCGGCGCGGCGCTGTGCGGCGTGTTCAACGGCATGCTGGTGACGCGGCTCAACGTGCAGCCGATTGTCGCGACGTTGGTGCTGTTCATCGCGGGACGTGGCATCGCGCAGGTCGTCACCGATGGCAATTTGCAGGCCTTCACTAATCCCACGTTTCAATGGATCGCACTCGGCAAGGTCGCGGGCGTCCCCTTCCAAATCTTGCTGATGCTCGCGCTCGTCGCGCTCTTTACGTGGATCGTGCGCAAGACGCTGTTCGGCAAGTATCTACTCGTGACCGGCGGCAACGAGGAAGCGGCGTATCTCTCCGGCATTCCGACCGTGCGCGTGAAGATGATCGCCTATACCGTGTGCGCGGCGCTGGCGGGTCTGGCCGGGCTGATCTCGATCTCCGTTAATTCGTCGTCCGATGCAAACGTCGTGGGACTCGGCGTGGAATTGGATGCCATTGCGGCGGTGGCGGTCGGCGGCACGGCGCTCACGGGCGGGCGGGCGTACATCACCGGCACGCTGATCGGCGCGCTCATCATTCAACTGTTGCGCTATACGCTGCTCGCGCACGGCATTCCCGATGCCGCGGCGCTGGTGTTGAAGGCTGCGATCATCATCGTGGCGGTGTATGTGCAGAGAAAGCGCGGCTGACATCATGAAAAAGAACCTTCCGATCCTGATTGCCCTCGCCGCCCTGCTCGTGCTCGGCGTGACGCGCTACGAGCATTTCGCCGATGCCTACAACGTGCTCTCGTTCTGGCGCTACAACTCGATGTTCCTGCTGATCTCGCTTGGGATGGCGTTCGTCATCATCACGGGCGGCATTGATTTGTCGGTGGGCGCGGTCGCAGCAATGTCGAGCGTGGTCGCGGCTCTTGTCAGTCCGCATGGCGGGGTGGCGGGTGTGCTCGCGGGTTCGGCTGCGGGCTTGGCCGTTGGCGTGCTCAATGGCATGGTCATCACGCACATGCGGATTTTGCCGTTCATCGTCACGCTGGCGACGAGTCTCGGCGCGCACGGCCTCGCGCTGCTGCTCGGGCATAACGATGCGGTGGGCATCGCGTCGGATTCGAGCTTCGCGAACTTCGGGCAAGGCGATTTGTTCGGGCTGCCGATTCCGGGGTTGGTGTCGCTGGTGGCGGCGGTGTTAGCGTGGGTTGCGTTGCGGTCGTCGCGGTTCGGGCGGCATGCGTTGGCGATTGGCGGCAGCGAGGAAGCGTCGCGGTTGATGGGGCTGAATGTCGATCGCACGCTTGTTACTGTTTATGCGGTGAGCGGGTTGCTTGCCGGAATTGCGGGGACGATTCTGGCGTCGCAGTTTGGCGCGGGGCAGCCGAATGAAGGCGTCGGTTGGGAGCTTTTTGCAATTTCGGCTGTGGTGCTTGGAGGCACGCGGTTGACCGGTGGCGAGGGGTCCATCGCGATGACGATTGCGGGTGTTGCGTTGCTTGGGTTGGTGTTTAATTTGCTCAACTTCGAGAACGGTTTGGGGTTTATATCGTTGTCGGCTTATTGGCAATCGGTGATTCGTGGGTTGTTTTTGTTGATGGTGATTGTGTTGCAGGCGAGGGTGTTGGGGCGTGGGGGGAAGAAGGTGGAGCTTGCGCGGTGAGGTGTGGGGATTTTGTTGGTCTTTCGTGCAAAGGGCTGCTGTTTTCTGGGCTTTTATTGCAGTAGCCGCCTCCCCGGCGGGGGGGCGGCTACTGCAATAAAAAGCCCAAACAACAGCAGCCCTTTACACGAAAAGAACAACAAACCCAACTCGGCAACGATAGTGAGAACAGACACTCTCTGTCAGGTCGAGTGCTGCTGTCTACAACGAAGACTCAAGGATTCGAGCGCGTAATCGTCAGGTTGCCTATACGCTTAACCAACCGAGGGACATCCAAACGCGGCCACTGTATCGGTTAATCCAGACCAACCCTCTCCCGCCATCGTGCATGGGGTAAAAAGCTGCTTTCTTTGCCGGGAAGGCAGCTACTGAATAAACAGCACAACCAGAAGAAGCCCCTTCCACGACATCCAAACATTAAAAAATCCAACCTCAAGCATGCCGCCTCCAACCCTCGACCGCATCCAACCCCGCCTCCAACCCCGCTGACCCATCCTCCCCCGGCACCCCCCTCCCCCGCAACGAACACCCCACCGTCTCCGTCACAAACAAAAGCGCCACCGCCCCCACCACACACGCCCCCATCATGTAATACGCCGGCACCAGCATGTTGCCGGTACATCCGATGAGCCAATCCGTGATCATCGGCGCGGTGCCGCCGAAGATCGACGTCGACACGTTATAGGCGATCGCCATGCCCGCATAGCGCGCCTGCGTCGGAAACATGGCGGGGAACATCGCCGAGATGCTGGCAAGTTGCGGCACATACAGCAAGCCAAGTACCGCCAATCCGATCAACGCGCCCGCGATGCCATGCGCCATCAGCGAGAACATCGGCACGGCGAACACGAACAAGCCCGCGAGCGACAGCCACCACACCTTCTTGCGTCCGATCCGGTCCGACAGCGCGCCGGAAAACGGCAGCAGCACCATCATCGACAACATGCCGATGAGCGGCAGCAGCAGCGACAGGTTCTCGCTCATGCCCAACTCTTTCCTCATGAAAGTGGGCATATACGCAAGCAGCACGTAGTTGACGACATTCAACGCGACGACCAGCCCGCCCAGCAGCAGCAACGGCTTCCAGTAATTCGAAAACAGTTCGCCCAACGAAAGACTTTGTTCGTGCTCGCGCTCGGCGGCTTCGGCGCATTCGCGGAACACGGGCGTGTCTTCCATCTTCGAGCGCAGATACAGGCCGATCAGACCGAGCGGCGCGGCCACCAGAAACGGCAGACGCCAGCCCCACGCGTGCATCGTCTCGCTGCCGAGCGCGACCGAGCAACCGAGCATCAACAACGCGCCCAGCGAAAAGCCCGCGAGTGTGCCGACTTCCAGAAAGCTGCCGCAGAAACCGCGCTTGCGGTCGGGCGCGTATTCGGCCATGAAGGTCGCCGCGCCGCCGTATTCGCCGCCGGTCGAAAAACCCTGAATCATGCGCAGCACGACGAGCGACACCGGCGCCCAGATGCCGATGCTCGCGTACGAAGGCAGCAGCCCGACCAGAAGCGTCGCCATCGACATGATGAGGATGGTCAGCGCCAGCACATGCTTGCGCCCGAGCCGGTCGCCAAGCGGTCCCCAGAACAGGCCGCCCAACGGACGCACGAGAAAGGAGATGGCGAAGGTCGCAAGTGCGAACAGCGTGGCCTGCGCCGTGCTGCCGGGAAACAACGCGGCGGAAAGATAGGTCAGGCCGTAGCTATAGATGCCATAGTCGAACCACTCGGTGGCGTTGCCGATGGCCGAGGCGGCGACCGCGCGCCTGAGCGTGGTGGGTGGAGCGTCCTGAAGTGTTTGGCTCATGATCGTCTTCCCGATGCGTCGATGGTCCGGTGCCGTCGATATTCAGGGCACCGCCTCGAAACCAAGATACAGACGCATCGCCGCCCGACGCATGTCCTAGGACGTTACATTCGCCGGGGTTTTCCCGCATGACGGGGTGAGATCATCGCTCCGGGTTGGCGATATCCGATTCCACGATCCGTTGCCCGAGCGCTTCCGCCGCGCGCCGCGCGTCTTCGCTGGAGGCGAACGGGCCGATGGTCTCGCATCCGTCGAACGGATACAGCACGCGCTTGTCGCGCTTTCTTACGACCTTCAGCGTGCCGATATGCATGCCCGTCGCGTTCACCACGTACGATGCGTAGATGTCGAAGCCTTCGAATGCAAGGCCTTCTGATAAGGGCGAGGATTTCGGCATGAGTCGGGACATGTGTCGTGCTATTGAACGTTCAGGGTGCGATCTTTTTCCGTGATAGGCACGAACAAACAGCAAAAAGCGTACCGCGCGAGCGGGTTCGCGCGGTACGAACGGCACCGCGCTTCGCGTGACTTCGAGGCGGCTGTGGTCGTGTATGAGGGGAAAAAAGCGGAGGAAAAGCGCGGAAAAAAGCGGCATCGGACGATGCCGCCGGGATCAGCTGGCCGATGTGCTGGCGCTGACGCGAAGGGTCGTGAGCACGCCTTCCGTGCGCGGCAGGGTCAGGTTCACACCGCTCTTTTGGATCAGCAGGGTGCCCAGTGCGTCTTTTGTCCAGGCGTCATCGGGTGACAAGGACAAGGCCTTGCGCAGCGATGCCTCGGCTTCGGTCAGCCTGCCGAGATCCAGCAGCGACAAACCCAGACCGCGGCTTGCCTCGAAAAACACGGCGCGAAGCGCGAGTGCCTTCTCGAACTGATCGACTGCGGCGGGGGCGTCGAAGCGGCGCTGGGCGACGTTACCGAGGCCGCAATGAGCCTCCGCGCAGTCGGGCCGAAGTCGAAGCGCTTGTGCGAAGGCGCGCTCGGCTTCGGCGAGCCGGCCCGCCGTGCACATCACGTCGCCCATGGCGAGGTGACCCCGAACGAACTCAGGATTCAGTTTCAGGCACTCGCGCGCGGCTTTCTCGGCTTCGTCGAGTTGGTTGCGAACGCGCAGGACATCCGCCAGCGACGCATGCGCATCATGAAAATCCGGCCGAGCAGCGATGGCCCGACGAAACGCGTCTTCGGCCGGTTGCATCCGTTCCATTGTCTGCAGCGCGCAGCCCTGGAGATGATGCGCGATCGCTGAGTTCGGATCGATCGCGGCGGCGCGGCGCGCCATGTCCTCGCCTTCGGCGAAGCGCCGCCCATCGAACAGCACGAGCGCGAGATTCACGAGCACCTCGGCGGACGTCGGCATGAGCACCAACGCCTGACGCAAGTGTTCCTCCGCCTCCGTCAAACGGCCTTGCTGGCGGAGCACCACGCCGAGGTTGTTTCTGATCGCGGGTGACTCGGGCTTGAGCGCCAGGTCCCGGCGCAGGGCCGCTTCCGCATCGAGCAGGCTTTTGACATGGACTTCGTTTTGGTTTTGCATGGATATTTCTCGTTCGTAAATCCGGTTCGATTCAGCCCGCGAAAAAATAAAGCGTCGTCGATAAGCGCTTCACGGCGGTATCGATAAACCTTATGAAAGCCGATCAAGGTCGAGCGCGCGCCTCAGGCGAACAGCTTTTAACAAAGCAAGTCGCGAGACGGGCACCGGGCAATGGAACAGCCATGATGAATGCCTCAATCCATGACCGCATGGATTGATTTGGACAGTGAACTAATGAATCAAGGCTGTTTCCCGGCGCGCATCGTTCGAATGACCGAGGCGGGAAGAACGATAAAGGATTCGATCCAGTATAGTGCAAAAAGATATGACATAAAGAGCGCGCCCATGCCCATCAGGACCTTGCTTTCAGGACTTGCTTCTGTTGTTTTCGTTGCCGTTAGCGCGGTTTTTCCGCGTGTCGTCGATGCCGCCGAATTGCATGTGATGAGCTCCGGCGGCTTCACGGCTGCCTACAAAATCCTTGGACCGAAGTTCAGCGCGCAGACCGGCAATACGCTCGACACCGCGCTCGGTCCGTCGATGGGCCGCGCGCCCGAAGCCATCCCGAACCGGCTCGAACGCGGTGAACCGGCCGATGTCGTCATCATGGTCGGCTACGCGCTCGACGATCTCATCAAGCAAGGCAAGGTAATACCCGGTTCGCGCGTGGAACTGGCGGATTCGCGCATCGGCATGTCGGTGAGAACAGGCGCGGAGAAGCCCGATATCGGCAGCATCGATGCGTTGCGGCAGACCTTGCTGCACGCGAAGTCGATCGCCTATTCGGACAGCGCCAGCGGCGTCTACATCCAGAACGAGATGTTCAAGAAACTGGGCGTGGAAGATCAGGTGAAGGACAAGGCGAAGATGGTGCCGAAGATTCCCGTGGCATCCGTCGTGGCGAACGGCGAATACGAACTCGGCTTTCAACAGGTCAGCGAGTTGTTGCCGGTGCAGGGTGCGACGTTCGTCGGACGGATTCCCGAATCCGTGCAGTCGGTCACGCGTTTCGCGGCGGGCATTCCGGTCGGCGCGCAGCATCCCGACGAAGCGCGCGCGCTGCTGCGCTATCTGGCCTCGCCCGAGGTTCAGGACACGGTGCGCGCGACCGGCCTCGATCCGGTTGCCGCGCGTTGATCAGGCGAAATAACGCGAGGCGCAATCGGCGTGCCGCTTCGTCGCGCGAAACAGTTCCGTGCGAAAATCCTTTGCATGTGTTGTCCATTGCAGCAAGGAGCCACGCGCGTCGATGAATGCTGACCATCTGATCCCGGACCCGAGAGCAGGCCACGACCCGAGCTTTCTGCTGGGCGGCGGTGAAATGGGCGCGCTCATCCGCGGCTTCGACTGGACGCACACCTCGCTCGGCGATCCCGAACACTGGCCGCAAAGTCTCAAGACGGCCATCCGCATCATGCTGACATCGCGCCAGCCGATCTGGGTCGGCTGGGGTCCGCAGCTTCTGTTCTTCTACAACGATCCTTACAAGTCCATCATCGGCGGCAAGCATCCGCATGCGCTGGGTCAGCCGACTTCGGTCGTATGGCGCGAGATCTGGAGCGAGATCGGCCCGTTGCTCGACACGGCGCTCGCGGGCGTGGAAGGCACGTTCGTCGAACAGAAGTTGCTCATCATGGAGCGCAACGGCTTTCCCGAGGAGACGTATTACACCTTCTCCTACAGCCCGATTCCCGACGATCGTCACGGCACCGGCGGCATCATCTGCGCGAACAGCGACGACACGCAACGCGTGCTCGGCGAACGGCAACTGCTGGTGCTGCGCGAACTGGCGGCATCCGCGGCGAATGCGCGCACCTGGCGCGAGGCCTGCACGTTGTCGATGCAGGCGCTCGACGCCGCATCGCGCGACGTGCCCTTCGCGCTGCTCTACGCCATCGAACCCGGCGAGAACGCGGCGATGCTCGTCGGCGCGAGCGGCATCGAACCGGTGCACGCTGCCGCGATCCAAAACGCGCCGTGGCCCTTGCACGACGTGCTGCGCGAGAACCGCGCGCGCCTCGTCGATTCACTCGATACGCTCATCGACGCGCCCTTGCCCGCCGGCGCATGGAGCACGGCGCCGACGCAGGCCGTCGTGCTGCCCATCGCGCCATCCGGCGAAACCGGACGTGCGGGCGTGCTGGTCGCCGCGCTCAATCCGCATCGCGTGTTCGACGAAGGCTACGCGTCCTTCATGAATCTTGTCGCCGGGCAGATCGGCGCGGCCATCGGTTACGCGCATGCTTATGACGAAGAACGCCGCCGCGCCGAAGCGCTCGCCGAGATCGACCGCGCCAAGACCACGTTCTTTTCCAACATCAGCCACGAATTCCGCACGCCGCTCACGCTGATGCTCGGGCCGATGGAGCAACTGCTCGCGAACCCATCGCGCGTGGACGCGGAAGACGTGCGCCTGATCCAGATCATGCAGCGCAACGGCACGCGGCTGCTCAAGCTCGTCAACGCGCTGCTCGATTTCTCGCGCATCGAGGCGGGCCGCATCGAGATGAACCGGCAGCCGACCGATATCGCGGCGTTCACGGCCGAACTCGCGTCGCTGTTTCGCTCGGCTATCGAGTCGGCGGGGTTGCGGCTGAATATCGACATTCCGGCGACGCCGGTGATGGCCGATATCGACCGCGACATGTGGGAAAAGGTCGTGATGAACCTGCTGTCGAACGCGTTCAAGTTCACGTTCGACGGAGACATCGGGATCGCCTTGCAACGTGATGCGAACGGCGAGATTCGCCTGAGCGTGCGCGATAGCGGCATCGGTATTCCCGCGCACGAACTGGCGCGCGTGTTCGAGCGTTTTCATCGCGTGGCGGGTGCGGCGGGACGTTCGGTGGAAGGCAGCGGCATTGGGTTGGCGCTGGTGCAGGAACTCGTCGGGCTGCATGGCGGACGCATCGACGTGCAGAGCGCGCCGGGCGAAGGCGCGTGCTTCGTCGTCACGATTCCGGGCATGCGCGTGGACAGCGCGCCGCCACCCGCCGCCCGCGCCGAAGCAAGCCGCCGCGCCCACACCTATGTCGATGCCGCATTGCGCTGGATTCCCGACGCCGACGAAACCTTGCTCGCCGAGCCGGCAGAAGAATCCGACGCCGCCGATGGCCTCTACGGCCGCGTGCTCGTGGTCGACGACAACGCCGACCTGCGCGACTACATGCGCCGCATGCTGACGGCGGCCGGTCACGAAGTCAGCGTCGCCGCCGATGGCGAAGCCGCGCTCGACATGGCGCGCTCATCACTGCCCGAAGTCATCCTGTCGGATGTGATGATGCCGCGCCTCGACGGCTTCGGCCTGCTGCAAGCCGTGCGCGCCGACGACACCTTGCGCGAAACGCCCGTCGTGCTGCTGTCCGCGCGCGCGGGCGAGGAAGCGCGCGTGGGTGGTCTCGAAGCGGGCGCGGACGACTATCTCATCAAGCCGTTTTCCGCGCGCGAACTGCTGGCGCGCGTATCGAGCAATCTGCGGCTTGCGCGTCTGCGGCAGGAAACCGAACAACGCCTGCGCGAGGAATCGCGCACGCTCGAAGTGCTCAACCGCGTGGGCACGGCGGTCGCGGGCGAACTCGACTTGTCGCGCGCGGTGCAGGTCGTGGTCGATGCCGCCACCGAACTCACGGGCGCCGCCTTCGGCTCGTTCTTTTACAACGTGCTGGACCAGCAAGGCGAAAGCTACACGCTCTACACGCTCTCCGGCGTGCCCAAGGACGCCTTCGCGCAGTTTCCGATGCCGCGCAACACCGCCGTGTTCGGGCCGACCTTCAATGGCGAGGGCATCGTCCGCTCGGACGACATCACGAAAGACCCGCGCTACGGCCAGAACGCGCCGCATCGTGGCATGCCGGACGGGCATCTGAAGGTCGTGAGCTATCTGTCCGCGCCGGTCATGTCGCGCTCGGGCGAAGTGCTGGGCGGGCTGTTCTTCGGCCATCCGCAGCCCGGCATGTTCGACCGGCGCGCGGAGCGGATCGTGACGGGCATCGCGGCGCAGGCGGCCATCGCCATCGACAATGCGCGGCTGTTTCAGGCGGCGCAGGACGAGATCGTGGAACGCACGCGGGCGCAATCCGCGCTGCGCGATCTCAACGAAACGCTGGAACGGCGCGTGGCGGATGCCATCGCGGATCGCGAGCGGCTGTGGGAACTGAGCGACGATCTGTTCGTCGTCACCAGCTACGACAGCGCGTTGCTGCGCGTGAGTCCGTCATGGTCGACGCTGCTCGGCATCGACCCGACGCGTTTGCATGCGGGCACGTTGCTCGACCTCATTCATTCGGACGACGCCGCCGTCGCCGCCGCCGAACTCGACCGGCTGCGCGAGACCGGCAATCCCGCGCGCTTCGAATGCCGCGTCTCGCGCGTGGACGAAGGCTGGCGCTGGATCGCGTGGAATCTCTCGTTCGATCCGCGCACGCGGCGCATCCACGGCGTGGGGCGCGACGTGACCGCCGACCGCGAAACCGCCGACGCGCTGCGTCACGCCGAAGAAGCGCTGCGCATGGCGCAGAAGATGGAAGCCATCGGCAAGCTGACGGGCGGCGTCGCGCATGACTTCAATAACCTGCTGCAAGTGATCGGCGGCAATCTGCAACTGCTTGCCAAGGACGTCGTGGGAAACGCGAAGTCCGAGCAACGCGTCAAGAGCGCGCTCGCGGGCGTGGCGCGCGGCGCGAATCTCGCCTCGCAACTGCTCGCGTTCGGCAGGCGGCAACCGCTCGCACCGAAGGTCGTGAATCTCGGGCGCTTCGTGCGCGGGCTGGACGACATGTTCCGGCGCGCGCTGGGCGATGGCATCGAGATCGAAACCATCGTGTCGGGCGGATTGTGGAACACGCTGGTCGATCCGTTTCAGGTGGAGAACGCGCTGCTCAATCTCGCCATCAACGCGCGCGATGCCATGAGCGGCCACGGCAAGCTGACCATCGAGGCGGGCAATGCATCGCTCGATGCCGCCTACGCGCTGCGCAACGCCGAAGTCACGCCCGGCCAGTACGTGATGGTCGCCGTCACCGACACCGGCACCGGCATGTCGCCCGAAGTGCAGGAACGCGCCTTCGAGCCGTTCTTCACGACCAAGCGCGAGGGTCAGGGAACGGGCCTCGGGCTCTCGATGGTGTACGGCTTCGTCAAGCAGTCGGGCGGCCATGTGAAGGTCTATAGCGAAGAAGGCCATGGCACGACGGTGCGTTTGTACTTGCCGCGCGCGCGTGAGGAAGAAGACCTCGAAACCGTCGTCGATGCCGGTCCCGCCAAGGGCGGCAGCGAAACCATTCTCGTGGTCGAGGACGACGAGGAAGTGCGTGCGACGGTCGTCGCCATGCTCACCGACCTGGGCTATCGCGTGCTGCGCGCGAAGGATGCGCAGAGTGCGCTTGCCATCATCGAAAGCGGCGTGCCGGTCGATCTGCTGTTCACCGATGTCGTCATGCCCGGCCCACTGCGCAGCACGGAACTCGCGCGCAAGTCGCGCGAGCGGCTGCCGGGCATCGCGGTGCTGTTCACGTCGGGTTATACGGATAACGCCATCGTCCATGCGGGGCGGCTGGATGAAGGCATCGACCTGTTGAGCAAGCCTTATACGCACGAGGCATTGGCGCGCAAGGTCCGTCATGTGATCGGATTGCAGGCGAAGGAAGATGCGCCGGAAGCGTCGCATGCGGGCGCGGACGTGCCCGCCGCACTCGCCGACGATGCGCTTTCACGCCAGCGCGTGCTGTTCGTGGAAGACAACGAACTGGTGCGCACGAGCAGCGCGGAACTCATGCGCACGTTTGGCCTCGATCTCACCGAAGCGGCCAGCGTGGACGAAGCGCTCACGCTGTTGCGCGAGCATCGCTTCGAACTGCTGCTGACCGATGTCGATCTCGCCGGCCAGTCCGGCGTTGAACTTGCCATGACCGCTTGCCGCGATGCGCCGCACATGGGCGTGGTCTTCGTCACCGGTTTCGATCTGACACTGACCGATGCCCAGCGCCGCGCGCTGCCCAACGCCATCCAGTTGCGCAAGCCCTACGATCCGCTCGCGCTCATGGATGCGCTGAACGCCGCGAAGGTGCGATAGCGCCATGCGTCTGCCGCCGCTGAAATCGATCATCGCGTTCGAGAGCGTGGCGCGGACCAAGAGCGTGAACCGCGCCGCCGATGAACTCGGCCTCACGCCTTCCGCCGTGAGTCATCAACTGGCGAATCTGGAAAGCATCGTGGGGCGGCCGCTGTTCACGCGGCTCGGGCGCGGCCTCGTTCTGACGCCGACCGGCACGCAATATCTTACGGACGTGACCGGCGCGCTCGCCGAACTCAATCGCGCGACGGAGCGGGCATCGAGCGAGGCATCGGTTGAAATTTTGCGCATACATTCGAGCCCGAGCTTTGGTTTCATGTGGCTGTTGCCGCGTCTTGCCGCGTTTCAGGAAGCCAACGGCGACATTCAGATGAACCTCGCGTGCTCGTATGAAAGCATCTCGCTGACGAGCGGTTACTTCGATATCGACGTGCGGCATGGTTATGCGCACTGGAACGATGTCGAAGTGCGCACGCTGCGGCATGAAACCATCGCGCCGATGGCCTCGCCCGCATATCTCGAACGGTTTCCGGTGACATCGCCCGAACAGTTGCTCGAACGGCGCCTGATTCTCTCCGAGACGCCGCTCGTGCAATGGCAGCAATGGTTCGGCAAGTTCGGCGTGACCGTGCGGCGCAAGGCCTTCGAGTTGTCGTTCGACCGCTCGTATATGTCGCTGGAGGCGGCGTCGCTCGGGCATGGCATCGCGCTGGAAAGCACGATGCTGGCGTCGGGGCATCTGGAGCGCGGGACCTTGGTGCGCGTGTTCGGGCGGGAACATGCGGTGGAGGTGAGCGCGCACCATCTGGTTTATCCCGCGCAGAATGCGATGTTGCCCAGGGTGGCTAAGTTCTTGGCGTGGATCGAGGGGGAGATCGAGCGAGGGGTGGCGCCACGTTGAGGACGCCGACTTATTACGTCTAGACTCTGCATATCAACGCCGTGCCCCGCGACGCAAGCAAAGGTGCCACCTTTTTTCAGATGTCGGCGCCCGAATCACGCCCTCGCCTCAGTCGCCAATGCTGGCAGCCGTGCTCCCGATCAACGTGCAGCCACATTCGGTATGGTGTCCATGCAGTGCGACGCGTCGCTCACCAATCTCAAAGGTGGGATGCGCCTCGATGATCTTGTTGATCCCGTGCGGGCGGCCATCCGGGTAACTCTGTGGACAGTCGACGAGATCATCGAGACGAGCAATTCGCCTGTCGCCAATCGTGTGCGTTTCCGAACCGGTAATGACTCTGCCGCCATGAGAAGTGGTATCGCCGACAACTATCATCTGTAAAGGCATAAGGAACTCCGTTGTGATCTGGATGGTGCGTTTATCAGTTCGCCATTGCATCGAATTTATCGGGCTGGCGTGCGATGTCATCCCAGATAACCGTAGGTATTCGGCTGACGGTTCGCCTGAATGATTCGCCCGTGCTCTTTCGACTCAACAAGGCCTCGTGAACGCTTCTGTGGCGATCGAAGGCCGCGCCATACAGATAACTGTACTGGCAAAAAAGCAGCCGATCGCCCGGCTCCGTTATTCCCCATCGCAAAGCCTGGCGATAGCGGGGATGAAAATCGGTGAAGCGTTCGAGATAGGGACGCGTGCCATCGACCACCTCGTTTTCGATCAGCACCGCCAGCAATTCATCTGGCTCCGTATGGGCCATCAATGCATCCGTCTCAGCCTGATCGAGGCGAACCAGGATCGACCTGCAGATGCGGCCGGTTGGCTGCGAACCAGCCTGAATACGCTGCCAGTCCTCATGTCGTCCGCGAACCATCCACTGCTCGATCGGTCCCAAGAACATCTCGCGAATTTGCTTGCCCCAGATGTCAAGTACCGCCCTGCTATTACGTGGGTCAAAAAAACGGATCATCGCTGTCATGTTGTCGCCGATCTCGGCGAAGAGAAACGCCTGAAGATGAGCAATCAGCGAATCCCGATCGGCGCGGCTTTTCAGCAGGGACAGGCACGGCGTGTGTAAATCGATCCTGTCGAGTTCCATGAACCATTCGGCGCTCGTGTCGGAAATGGGCACGAGAAACAGCGACGCGTGGTCCATTTCCTCTTCAGGCAAACCGGAATAGACGGAGCGGAAAGCCTCGCCCGACTGCGTGAGCAGCGCATAGATCTGTTCCGGACTAGCCGCAGCGTCCACCAGACCGTATAAGCGAGAACGCGATTCATTGTTTGAATTGACCGGCAAGCTTTGACTCATCATGCAATCTCCGTCCGTTCGGAGTTGGCCACAGAATCGACGCCTTGGTTCAGGTTCGCATCAAGCGCCACCTTCAAAGGATCGATGCCCAGCCAATGGGAGCGATCGTTGTTACCTTGGAACACGACTCGCGGCCAGAAATAGCCGCCGGGCGCATTCTCGCGAAACCAGGGCACCTTGAACCAGCAGCGGCTGTCGTGAATGAGGTCGTCATACAGTGCGACCACATCCGGCTGCGACGCAAGTTTCATTACGGCAGCATCCGACGTACATTCGCGCATGAAAGGCAAGACATCCTGCACCGGCTTAAGCACGAAATCGTCATTCGGGTCAAAGATGAAAAGCGTAGTCGCGCCATTCCAAAGGCTTCTCACTCCCCGCTCGACAATCCTCACATTAGGTGAATCGGAAGGCGCTGCGTGCTCCACGCGCGGCAGGTCCACCGGCAAGCTCTGATCAATCCGAAACCGTGGGCGCTGCGCAGGGTCGAGATACGCCAACAGCAGCCGCATTTCTTCCGCGCCCTGACGCAAGTCTCGCTTGTCATTCGTGGGCATATCGGACGGTGTTTCGCCGGGGCGACTGGTGTTGGGCCGTGATCCGGGCTCAACGGGCTTTGAACCGGGATGCGCGACCTCTCCCGTCAGCTTCTCGATACGCGCCCTTTCTTCAACTTTCAGGCCGTTGATCTGATCCGACAGTTTGCGCGCATCAGTTAGCGAATAGACGTTGCCGTCTGCGCCATTTGCTCGTTGCCTAGCCTCGGCATCCCTGTGCTGCTGAATCAGCGCTTGATATTGCGGATCAGTCTTCTGAGCTTTTTCTACCTTATCTCGAAGCTGGACAGGCGAATAGGCGTCTTCCTGAGCGCGTCGGTAGAAAGGCTGTTCTGTGACATATTGGCCTCCCGGTTGCGCGCGCAGCGTGCGCCACGCCAGCATCTGACGCATACCGTACTGCATAGCCTCTTCAAACTGGGTTATTGGTGGTGCGGCCAAGCGCCATGCATTGAACTTCTTGATCGTTGTCAGATCGATATCAAAATCAGCCGCTCGATCCTTATTCTTGAGGATTTCCTCGCCCACAATGAGCGGCACGCCGGCTTCGAGCGCTGCAATATACATGTCATGCAACGGAATCTGACTGAGCTTGCACGAATCGAGGCCTTTAGTCGTAGTCATTGAGCGCGACCTCGCCCGCGGTGATCTTGCGCGCGACGTTCAGCGCATAGATATGCTCCTCGTCGATGCGCTTGCGCGCGAGTCCGGCTTCGAGTCCCGTCAGCGTAAAGAAGTAAAACCGGTTCGGACACGCGAAGTATTCCTGCACGAGGTTGTGACCCAGAAACTTGCGCGCCCCCAGCGGCAGCACGGCTTCGTCCGGCCCGAGCCCGTCCTGAACGACCGCATCCGATCGAACGACGTGCGGCACGTAGCCCGCTTCGCTGAAGCGCCCCGGCTCGCCGATCACCGACACGACCGCACCGGTGTGAATCAACTCATGCAGATGCGAGGCGACACGTTCGTCGCCTGCCAGATAGATTTGCAGCCGGTCCAGCCCGCGAAGCGACGAGAACGGTACGCCGCCGATCGTGCACAAGCGCAGACGCAAGGCGCCGCTTATCTGGCGATCGGGCGGCACGTAACGGCTTTGCCCCAGGAGATCAGGGGGAACGTGAGTCAGTCGCCCATCCAGAATCGACACCGGATAGAACGAGACATCCTGCGTTGTACGAAACGTGCAGGCGGTCTTTTCTCCGCTGGGTAAGTTCAGGGCATTCAGCTCGACGCCGCGCTCCAGCGTATAGCCGGTTGTGAAGCCGCCCGCCTTGCCGCCGGGATAAAACCGTGCGATGGAAATCGAAGGCGTGAGCGACAGATAGTTCGGGTACACCGAGGACAGCAGCGCTTGCGTCAAGAGCGGGAACTCGTCTTCGAAGCGCAATTGCGTGCGCGCGTTGATGAACGCGGAAGACTCGAACAGACGGCGCACGTAGGGGTCGCCTACTTCGGCCTCTGCATCTTCTCCGAGCATGCCAAGGCGACGAGCAATCTTTGGATGCGCCCGCGCAAATTCCCCACCCAGCGCCTGCATGAAGCGAATTTCGTCGAGGTAGGCCGCGAGCAGACGCGGGTCCATCAGACGGAATCTTGCTTGTTGATACTACTGGCCAGCCGAAAATCAACGCTCTCTACTTTGCAATGCTTAACGAACATGACTGGTGATGAATATGAATTTGGCTCGATAAACTTGGAAAACTGCATGCAACCACGACCGGATGAGCTAATCGCGGCAAGTACGGTTGCGTCGGGGTCAGATTATCTTTCAATTGCCAACATTCTGATAGACGAGAATCTTCATAAAATGTGGAAAAGAAACGATCGAATAACACGAACCAAAGGAGCCCCAATCAACAAAGCTACGGGTTGAGTGCTCGACCGGGTAGCGCAATGCTTTTTCGCTTACCTAATTACAATGGTTTAAAAGTGACAATGCTGGCCATGATCAACGAAATACTAAGAGACGAGAGATTGAGGCCACGTTATGCGTTGGTGTGCAAGATTGAAGTCTCGTCCAATAAAAAACGACCCGAACGCACACGCGAACGAGTCGTTAAATCCAGTCCAGAACGTTACTCTGCCTGCTTCTTGACATATGACTGATGGCATTGCCACCCGCTCGGGGCATCCATTTCCCGTCAGCGCTTCTTTCGCTTGCTGACAAGCCGGTTGCGCACCGCCATCAAAGCAAAGCCCAACAAGTTCGAACCTTCCCATTGCTCCGGGTTCATCGCACGCGGATCGTCCGCCGCTAATCCAATTCCCCAAATGTTATCGACAGGACTTGCCTCGACCAGCACGCGGTCGCCGGTACTCAGCAAGAAATCGCGCAGCGCCTGATTCTGGCTGAACTTTTCGATGTTCCCCGCCTTCACACGCTCCACGCTGGCCTCTTTCCAGCGCTCGCTGTCGAAGCCGCGGACCTCGCGTCCGATGCGCTTCGCATCGCCCGGCGTGGCGGCTCGCAACACGCATTCGAAGGCTTCCGTGTCGCCGAACAACGCGGCCTTGCTCGCCATCATGAAATGCTCGGCGGTGGGATACGTGCGCCCGTTGACCGTGAATCCGGCCGGATACCATTGAGAAAGACACTCCGCACCTACCGGCCCTCCCGGCTTCGACCGATGCCCCCAGAAGAACAGGTAATCGGGATTGAAGCCATCGCGAATGGCATCGAGCAAGGTAGCGCGGTCTGTTACGGCCATGGGGACTCCGTGAGTGATGAAAGAAGGGATACGTAGCCCGCTTTTTTAACCGATGATGCGCCGCCACACTGGCAAATTTTGTTAAGGCCTGCTTCACGGAAGGCATCGCGTTAAGTGGTTTACCCTCACGCCCACACCTGAAAATTTCTCAGCAATACCTGAAGCAAACTCCGTTGATGCTCAAGTGATTGGCGGCCACACTGCGCCTACACCATCACCACAACATCAACGGAGACACGACATGCTGTTAGAGAACCAGGTAGTGATCGTCACGGGCGCGGCGTCGGCGCGCGGCATCGGCAAGGCGACGGCGAAAGCGCTCGCGGCACAGGGCGCGCGCATCGCGATCCTCGATCTGCGTCTGGCGGATGCGCAAGCCGCCGCTGCCGATCTCGGCGATGGCCACATCGGCCTCGAATGCGATGTCACGAACAAGACCGCGTGCGTCGCCGCCGCAAGCGCGGTGATCGAAAAATACGGGCGTATCGATGCGCTCATCAACAACGCCGGCATCACGCAACCGGTCAAGACGCTGGAAATCGCCGCCGAAAATTTCGATGCCGTCATCGACGTGAGCCTGCGCGGCACGCTGTACATGTCGCAGGCCGTCATTCCGCAGATGAAAAAGCAGCAAGGCGGCAGCATCGTGTGCATGTCGTCGGTATCGGCGCAACGCGGTGGCGGCATTTTCGGCGGGCCGCATTACAGCGCGGCGAAAGCGGGCGTGCTCGGTCTTGCAAAAGCGATGGCGCGCGAGTTCGGCCCGGACCATATCCGCGTGAATTCGATCACGCCCGGTCTCATTCAAACCGACATCACCGGCGGCAAGCTCACGCCGGAGATGCGCGCGGACATCATCAAGGGCATTCCGCTCGGACGGCTCGGCGAGGCGAACGATATAGCAAACGCATGCCTGTTCCTGGCGAGCGGTTTGTCGAGCTATCTCACGGGCATCACGCTCGATGTAAACGGCGGCATGCTGATTCACTGACATTGCACCGACGCACTTGGATAAACCAAGGCGTCAAGAAAAAGGAGACATGCATGAAACCGAAACTGGCCGCCACGGCGCTGCCCGCCGAACTCGCTTCGTCCGACGATGCCAAGAGCTTCGAAGCGCGAACCTATGCCAAGGTCGCGCGCCGCCTCATCCCCTTTCTGATGTTGTGTTATCTCGGCGCGTATCTGGATCGCGTCAATGTGGGCTTCGCTAAGTTGCAGATGCTTAGTGATCTTCAATTTTCCGAAACGATTTACGGCGTTGGCGCGGGGATCTTTTTTCTTGGCTATTTCATCTTCGAAGTGCCGAGCAATCTCATCCTGCATAAAGTCGGCGCGCGCAATTGGCTCGCGCGAATCATGCTGACGTGGGCGGTGATCTCGGCGTGCTTCGTGTTCGTCAAGACGCCGACCATGTTCTATGTGTTGCGCTTTCTGCTGGGCGTGGCGGAAGCGGGTTTCGCGCCGGGCGTGATTCTTTATCTCACGTACTGGTTCCCTGCCGAACGACGCGCCAAGGCCTTGTCGATGTTCTTCATGGCCATTCCCCTCGCGGGTATCGTGGGCGGGCCGCTGTCGGGCTGGATCATGCATTCCTTCGCGGGCCTGCACGGACTTTCTGGCTGGAAGTGGCTGTTCATGCTCGAAGCGTTGCCGTCGCTCGTGCTGGGCGTGGTGATCCTGTTCTATCTGGACAATGGCATTGCAAGCGCGAAGTGGCTCAACGACGACGAGAAGGCGCTGCTCAAGCGCAACGTCGAAAAAGACAGCGCGCAGACCGTGAAACACGTATCGATCCGCGCCTTCGCCAGCGACCGCCGTCTGTGGCTCATGGCTGCGATCTACTTCTGCGTGGTGCTCGGTCAGTACGGTCTTACGTTCTGGCTGCCGACCATCATCCGCCGCACCGGCGTGGCCGACCCGCTCTGGGTCGGGCTGCTCACGGCGATTCCGTATCTGTGCGCCATCATCGCGTTGCCGCTGCTGGGTTCGAGCGCGGACCGGCATCGCGAACGCCGTTTGCATTTGGCCATTCCGATGCTCGTCGCCGCCGCCGGTTTCGCCACCTTGCCGATGATCGGCAGCGTGGGGGCATCGATCATCTGCGTGAGCGTGGCGGCAGCGGGGATTCTTTCGTCATCCTCTTTGTTCTGGGCCTTGCCCACTGCCGTGCTCGGCGGCATGTCGGCGGCGGCGGGTATCGCGGCGGTCAACTGCTTCGCCAATCTCGCGGGCTTCTTCTCGCCCGCCATCGTCGGCTGGCTCAACGATCTCACGGGCAAGCCGACAGCAGGACTGATTTTCATCTCGGCGGCGGTCGTTGTAGGCGCGTTCCTCGTATCGCTCGTGCCCGCGAAAAACGTCAATCGCTGAACTCATTCCAATTCAAGGAGACACGCATATGAGCACTCCCGTTCTCGAAGAAGCGACGCTTGCCGAGCGCGCTTACCGTATTCGCCGCAACGCATTGTTGATGGGCGAAGTGCAAGGGCAAGGCTACATCGGCCAGGCGCTGGATATCGCCGATGTGCTGGCCGTCGCCTACTTTGGCGCGATGGAATACCACGCCGACGATCCCGATTGGGAAGGCCGCGACCGCTTTCTTTTGTCCAACGGTCATTACGCCATCGCGCTTTATGCAGTGCTGTTCGAAGCAGGCATCCTGCCGCCGGAAGAACTCGAAACATACGGCAGCGACGACAGCCGTCTGCCGATGTCCGGCATGGCGAGTTACACGCCGGGCATGGAAATGTCGGGCGGCTCGCTCGGGCAAGGCCTCACGATCGCCGTGGGCCGTTGTCTGGGGCTTAAGCGCAAAGGCTCGAAATCCTTCGTCTACACGCTCTTTTCCGATGGCGAACTCGACGAAGGCGCGATCTGGGAAGGCTTGATGTCGGCATCGCACTGGAAGCTGGACAACCTGATCGCAATGATCGATGTGAACAATCAGCAGGCCGATGGACCGTCCACGCAGATCATGGCATTCGAACCTTTGGTGCCTAAGCTCGAAGCGTTCGGCTGGAATGTGCAACGCATAAATGGCAACGATATCGATGCTGTAAAACAAGCCTTCGACAACGCGCGCAATCTGAAGGAAGCGAAGCCGCGCATCATCGTGTGCGATACGAAGATGGGCTGCGGCGTGCCGTTCCTCGAAGCGCGCGAGAAAAACCACTTCATCCGTGTCGATGCAAACGAATGGCAACTGGCGCTGGAAGCACTCGAACAAGGGAGACGAGCATGAGCACGACACTCGATAAAAAGCCGCGCCTGAAGACCTCCGCGATGATCGCATCCATCGCGGGCGATGGACAGGTCACGCGTTCCGCGCCGTTCGGTCACGCGCTCACGGAACTCGCGCGCACGAAGACGGACATCATCGGCATGACGGCGGACTTGAGCAAGTACACGGACCTTCATATCTTCGCCAAGGAGTTTCCCGAGCGCTTCTATCAGATGGGCATGGCCGAGCAACTGTTGATGGGCGCGGCAGCGGGCTTCGCGCACGAAGGCGCGCAACCGTTCGTCACCACGTATGCGGTCTTTGCGACGCGACGCGCGTATGACTTCATCCATCAAACCATCGCGGAAGACGATCTCGATGTGAAGATCGTCTGCGCGCTGCCCGGCCTCACAACGGGTTATGGCCCGAGCCATCAGGCGGCGGAAGATCTCGCGCTCATGCGCGCGATGCCGAACATGACCGTGATCGATCCTTGTGACGCGCTCGATATCGAGCAAATGGTCCCGGCCATCGCCGCGCACAAAGGGCCGGTTTATGCGCGGCTGTTGCGTGGCAACGTGCCCGCCGTGCTCGATGAATACGACTATACGTTCGAACTCGGCAAGGCCAAGATGCTGCGTGACGGTCGTGACGTGCTGATGATCTCGTCGGGCATCATGACCATGCGTGCGCTGGAAACCGCGAAGGCGCTCGAAGCGGACAAGGTGGATGTGGCCGTGCTACATGTGCCAACCATCAAACCGCTGGATACGGAAACCATCATTCGCGAGGCGAAGCGTTCGGGGCGCATGGTCGTGGTGGCGGAGAATCACACGGTGATCGGTGGTCTCGGTGAAGCGGTCGCGATCACGTTGTTGAGCGCGGGCGTGTCCTGCGTTTATAAGCAAATAGCGCTGCCGGATGCCTTTCTCGATGCGGGCGCATTGCCCACGTTGCATGATCGTTACGGCATCTCGACGCAGGCGATGGCGGCATCGATCAAAGGATGGCTCGGCTGATCTCTAGCTGTTTCGCTTCGGGCGCGCGGGCTTTTTCACGGCCGGCGCGCTCGTCAATGCATCCATCCATGAAAGCGCATCCAGATAGCCAAGAAAGTGCTGAAGATAGCCGGGCGAGACTTCACGCATCAACGCAAGCGAGCGATGCACGAGGTTATCCGAGTTAAGCGGCCCCGCATTCTTCGGCACGCGCGCCAGCGATTCGCGCACGCGTTTTTCCGCGCTGACTTTGGCCCACACGCCCCGTAGGTGATCGATGAGTTCTTCAGGCGGTTGATGGGACTCCGCACGTTGATTCAATTCATCGAGCAACAAGGCGAGCGAGACCGATGCATGCGGCGCTTCCACGCGTTCAATACGCGATTCAATATCGCGTGCATAGTCGCTCACCATCCCTGACAACCGCGCATCGAGCAAACGGCGCGTCTCCCCTTCCTGCACCGACGCACGTCGCACGAGCGCTTCCATGATGCGAAAGCGCATCGCATTGAAACGATCGTGACCTTGCGCGCGCCAGCTTTCGAGCTTGGCATGAACGTCGTCATCAACCATGCGGTTTCGCCACCGAACCAGTAGGACGCGGCACCGCCGAAATTTCCACACGACGATTCTTCGCGCGCCCTTCGTCATCCGTATTGGGACTCACCGGCTGCTCCGACCCGAACGCCGCCGCAAACACCGATGCATGCGGCACGCCCGCCTCTATCAACGCACGCGTCACAGTCAGCGCACGTTTGGCCGACAATTCCCAGTTGTCCGCGAACCGGCGATTGCCTTCACGCACCTGTTGATCGTCGGCGAAACCGCTGACCATGAGAATTTCTTCGTGCGAGCCGAGATACGCAGCGAGCGGTCCGGCCAGACTCCTGAGCACATCACGCCCTTGCGGCTGCAACTGATCCGAGTTCAGCGCGAACAACACATTCCCCGCGATACCAATACGCCCGTTCACCAGCGTCACGCGCCCCGACGCCAGCGGACCCGCGAGCGCCTGCTCCAACGTCTTGCGGCGTTGCGTTTCGAGTTGCTGCTGCTTCACCGCCGCTTCGAGCTTGGTGGACAAATGAAGCTGCACGCCGATCACCCCAACCACGATCAGCACGAACACGCCGGTCAGCACCGACATCAAATCCGCGAACGCGGCCCAGACGGGCGCGGCGGTCTGGGCATCGCCCTCGAAGTCGTCGATCATGCGGCGCGCGCTCCCGCACCCGCGCGTTGCGCGGCAAGGTGCTGAAGATCTTCCACGATCTGCTTCTGCGACATCATGCTCAGATCGATCACTTCACGCGCCTGCGCGACGTAATACGCCAACTGCTCGTCGCTGCGCGTGAGCGACTTGTCGAGCGCCGCCTCGATGCGCTGCAACTGCGCCACCAGCGTTTCATTCGATGTACCAAACGCCTGCACCGCGCCGCCGAACGCATCGGACAGGCTCGCCACTTCGATGGCGCTGCTGCTGACTTGCGCGGTCATGCCGTCGAGCTTGTGCGTGTGTGCATCGACGGTTGTTTCGAACTGCGTACCAACGCGTTCGAGCAATTCAGCCGAGGTGGACACGAGCGAATCCACCGCCGTGCGTTGTTCCGTCGAGGCGTGATTCACGGCATCGAGCAAGGTTTCGAGCGTGGCGAGCAGACGCGCGCGTTCGTCGAGCATGGCGGTGTCGCGGACCATGGAATCGGAGAGCTTCTGGCGCAGTTCCGCGATGACTTCCGCCGCGGCCTTCGGTGCTTCGGACGCACGCTGCACGAGTGTTTCGATCTGCGCGATGGTGGCCGTCGCGTGCGCGCGCGTGCTGTCGGAGACTTCGTTCGCAGTGCGCGCGAGTGTCTCGGACAGCGCATGTTGATGGTTCGCCGCAATGGCGCTCGCAGCTTGCCATTCGTCGCGCAAGGTGGCGGCCAACGTGCCGAGCGATTCGGTCCATGCGGCGAGACGCGCATCGCCGTTCGCGGCGAGTTGTGCGCGCAGGTCGGCATGCGAGCGGTCGAGCGAACTCAACAACGACGCAGCATGTGCTTCGAAACTCGCGGATGCCGTTGTCAGCGCGTGTTCGTTCTTCGCTGCAAGCGCTTCGTTTGCGTGCGTTTGCTGCGCGAGCGCATCGCGCCAGGCATCGGCGAGATTCGATTGCGTGGTGTCCAGACGCGCGCTGACTTGCTCGATCAGATGCGTCGAGCGTTCATCGAAATGCTGCGCCATGCGTTCGGCAGTGGCTTCGTTCGTATGCGTCTGAGCTTCGAACGAACGGGTCCAGTGATCGGCCATCTTCGCCACCGACGTTTCCAGCCCTTCGTGCAGCGACTTCGTTTGCGCGGTGACGCCATCGACCAACGACGACGAACGCGCATCGAAACCCTGCGCAAAGCGTTCCATCGATGCATCCATCCGCGCGACGAGCGCGGCGTGCGTTGCTTCCTGCTTCGCGGCGGATGCGTTCAAGCCTTCGTTCAAGGTCGTCATTTGCGCGGCGACGCCATCGACCAGACCTGTCGCGCGCGCTTCCACCGTCTGCGCAAACCGGTCGAACGTCGCGCCAATCGCCGTGGCTTGCGCCTCATTTGCCTCACGATGCCCGTCGAGCTGTTGCCGCACGGCATCGTGCACGCTGCCTTGCAGATTGCGCGTTTCCTGCGCGATGCCGTCCATCGTCGCCTGCATGATCGGCTGCAACGCGGCGCTCGACGCGCGCGCGCTTTCGGTCACGCTCTGCCTCAGCGTCTGTTCGACCGATGCCGCCAGCCGCCTGTATGCCGTCTCCGTATTCTCATGAAACGCCTGCTGATTCGCGATCTGCCGTTCGTTCGCCGCGAGGCTGTGCGCTTCGATCGCGTTCATCAGCGTGTCGAGCCGTTCCGCGAGACGCGGCATGAGATCGGCCTGACGCTGCATCAGCCGGAAAGATTCTTCGCGGCGATGCATGCCGGTGAAGGCGCGCAAGATCGTCGCGATCTTCGTGTCGAGCAGATGCGCGGCGTCCAGCCGTTCGCGACGCACGAGCGTGGACAGCAGGCCCAGCATCGCCGAACTGGCGACGCCCGCGATGGACGTGCCGAACGCGAAGCTCAGGCCCGTCACCGGCGCGGCGAGCGATGAGCGGATCGTCGAGATATCGGTAGCGCTTTCGAGCGCCGCGCCCGTGCCGTGCAGCGTCACGACCATGCCGAGCAAGGTGCCGAGCATGCCGAGCAACACGAGCAGCCCAACGAGATAAGGCGTGAGCGACGGCCCCGGCAACGCGCCGCGCTCGCCTTCGATGCGCGCGCGCACCGCCTGGCGCACGGTCGGCGGCAGCACATCGAGCCAGACGAACAGATTCTTCGGCGCGACGTTCAGCCCATCGAGCGCATGAACGAGCGCAAGCGTCGTCTGCCGGTAGCGGTACAACTCCATCGCGCCGGTCACGTAACACGCGCCGATCAGCAGCGACACCGCGAAGGCGAGCACATTCGAGCCGACATAGCCGATCGCGATGCCGCACACGGCGGCGAGTCCGGCCACAAAAACAGCAACGTACAGGAGAGTTCGGGGCATGGCGTGCCAGTGGGCCAACAGGCCGGTTAGCGGGTATGAAGGGCTGCGAGCAGTCCATCGACCGGTTGAAAACGGATGTCCAGTTCGGCGAGCAGGACGCTCTGCATGTCGCGGCGAAACGGGTCGAGCCATGTAGCGGGCGACGATGCATCGGCGTGCGCGCGGCGCAGGCGTTCGAAGTGCTTTCCGAGCAGCGCCGGGATCTGCGCGAGCAGACCGCGTTCGCGCGCAGCCAACGCCTGTTCCATCGCGGCATCGACGACGGCGAGGCGCGCGAGGTCCGGCGAGCATGCTGCCAGCGCCGAACGCAGGCGCGCGCGCAATGCGCCGATATCGGTTTCCATCGTCTGTTGCAGCGATACATAGCGATGACGCAGCACCGCGTAATCCACCGGTGCCTCGGAATCCGCCGCATGATGACGCCGGTTGCGCCGCGCGATTTCGGCGTGCTCGTCATGCGTGAGCGCCTTGACGAGTGCCGCACGAACGCGCGTGCAGGCGGTTTCCTCGGCGTGCTCGTCGATCCGTGCGGACGATGCCGCCGGTTCGGCCGTCAGCGCGGTCGAAAGCGCGATCGCGTCCGTCCACCCGAGCCACTGGCTCAGGCGGTCGGACAGCGAAGATAAGGGTTGTCGAACGTCGGATTCGGCCATGTGCGCCAGCAGGCGCACGAGCGCCGGGCCGCCGAAAGCCGTGCGCGTCGGGGCTTGCACGATTCCACCGTTTTAGGAAAAAGCCGCTAGTTTACACGGCGCGGAAGAAGTATCGCCCGCGCGGGGTAAATGCCCGGGCGTTCAGGGCGCTTTCGCGGGCATGAACTCGAACGATGGCGTCGAAACGAAGTTGCCCGACGTTTCGCCCGAGAAAACCTGTCCGCTATCGATGGTCAGTTTCATCACCGGTGCGCCGGGCGCGAGATTGAGCTTCTTGAGCGAGACCCAGAAGGTATCCGGCCGCGTGGCCGAATCGAAGTAATAGACCATGTTCTGCTGGTCCGCCACGGTGCGCCAGATCGTGGAAGACAGGTTCGGCTGATCCGGCGTCGAGATGCCGAGCGGCACGCTGACCGCGCGCATCACGCTCATGACGCTCGCCACGGCCTGATTCGACGGCGACTGCTGCGGCACGCCCGCCATGTAGTTCGGGTCGGCCTTCTTCGGAATGGCATCCAGCAAGAAGGATGCACGCACGAAGCGGTCCGCCGCGCGGTTCGTGCCCGGCAGGAAGCCCGCGCCGCCCACGCTTTTCCAGTACGTATCGATGGCGAGCTGATCGTCGTAGATGGGCGAGTTGGTCATCACCTTGTACTTCTTGCTTTGATGAATCAGCAGCTTGCCGTTGAGATATTCGAAGATGGCCGAGTCGCCATGCGCATCCGACAGCGACAGATGGATGGTCAGCGGCTTCCCGTTCGGCAAGGGCGGCGCGATGATCTGAAACGGCTCGCGGCTCATCACATAGACCGCTTGCGCCACGGTCGCGAAGTTGTCGAGCGCGTATTGCGCCCACAGGCTGATGGACATCGGATCGCGCTTCGGGTCGGGTTTGCCGTAATCCGTTTCGGCCAGATAAAGCGCATTGGCGACGAGGCCGCGCTCGTTCATGCCATCCACGGTGCCGATTTCATAACCCGACACCACCACGCTGCCGTACTTCGATTTCCACTTGATGGACCGCGGTCCCGCGTTGCCATCGCGTTCGATGCCCGCGGGCATCACCCAGAGATTGGAGCGCATGTCCTCGGACCAGTCCATCGAACGGCCCGTGATGACGAGGCCCTTGTCGCCCACATACAGCGCGCGCGTGCAGGCAAGCGCGAACGAAGTGGACAGCAGCATGAGCATGAACAGGCAGGCGAGTCTCAGGCGCTTCAATTGCATGACGTCTCCAAAGAATCAGCTACAGGGTATCGTTTTCATTCTTCGTTCAGTGGCGGCAGCGCAGGCCGTTTGCGAAACAATGCGCGGTGCCATCGGATGCGTCTTTTCAAGCGTATCGGCGATGCCGCTTCGCTCGCGCCGCCCGGTGCGTAATGCGCGGCGACCTTGTGCGCGAGTTCGCTGAGTTGCGGGTCGTCGTTCTTTGTCACGCTTGCCGAGTCACGCGTGCGGGCATCCTTCCATCGATACCACGCGGGTGCCACGCGTTGCATGATGCCGCCGCGCGCCGCGATGCGCAATGCGCGCCATGCGGCTTGTTCGCTTTGCGCGCGACGTTGGCGTGCGGCGGACCATCGGTGGATCATACGCACTGCCTGAAATCTTGCGCGCGGATAGGCCCACACGCCGAACAAAACGCCTGCCAGCGCGATGCACGCCATCACGAGATCGCGCGCGCTGAAGTAGATCACAGTGTGACGCGCGATGCCGCCCAATGCGTCCGCCGGAATCTCCCACAAGGGCTTTTCGTGCGCGGCGCGCGCGTTGAACGTGACGGCGGGCAGTTGAATCGTTTCGCGTTTTTTCGTTGTTGTGTTCCACCATTCGATGGTGAGCGGCGGAAGCTCGAAATGTCCGCGCCTGTTCACGACATAAGTTACGGTGTCCGTGCGCTCGCCTGCCACGAACTCATTGCGATTCTGCGTGATGTCGCGCGTCGCGGGCGGCTTCGCGTAGCGGCGCAAGCCTTCGATTTCACCGAACGCGATAGGCGGAATCTGCATGGCTTCGGTGGCATCCGCGCGTTGCGTGACGATGCGCGTGATCGTGTTGCCGACTTCGAGCTTGTCCGCGCGCTCGATACGCTGCGTCGCCGTGACGTTGGGCGCGGGGAAGAACGTCGTCATGTTTTCCGCGCCGGGCGGGAGCGTCGCGGTCAGCGTCAACGGCGGCGTGTTCTGGGTGACCGGCGTGTCCATGCCGCCCGGATGCAGCACGATTGCGAATGGCGGCACATCGAAACGGCCCGCCGTTCGCGGCACGATCCGATACGCGCGGCTCACGCCGAACCAATGCACGCCGTCGATGGTTTCGTTGAGGTTCTGCGCATCGTCGTCGGGCAGCGTGACGAAGGCATCGTGCAAGTCGAACAATGGCCAGTCGGGCGCGGCGGTGAACCATGTCGTGGTGAGCGCATCGACGACGAGCTTCACGGTGCTGCCCGCCACCACCGGTCCCGATGGTTCGAGATGAGCACGCAGCATGACGCGTGGCGTATCGTCGGCGAACGCGGTTGAACATAACAACATCAGGACGATTAGCAAGCGCATCATGGCGGCGCTCCCGCTTCCTGTTCGAAGCGTTGATGCAAGAACACCGCAGGCGATGTGTTGAGATTGCGCATCCACGTATCTTCGGCGGGACGCGCTTCGTTCGTGACGACGCGTTCTCCGTTCTTGCTCTTGCCTTTCTTCGTGTCGATCTGATCGGGCTTTTCGTTCGACGTTTCGTTGTTTTCGTCGTTCTGCTTGACGATGAGCCGACGCACGACTTCGCGATTCGCCAACGCTTCCGCGAAATTAGCGCGACGTGCAAGCGCGTTGTCGTAAGCCTTCACCGCGCCCGCATAGTCCTGCAAATGCGCGAGCGTGTTGCCGATATAGAAGTCCGCTTCCGCACTATCGATGCGCGAGAACGTTTCGAGTGCGCCCGCATCGTCGCCCGCGAGATATTGAGCGCGGCCCTTCCACATGAGATTGTCGAAGCGCGCCGCCGCGCCTTTGTAATCGCCGTGCTCGAACAGCAAGCGCCCTTGTTGATCGTGCGTCGCGAAAAGATCGATCCATGCGAACGATGCAGCTTGCGCGTGTTGCGTTGTGGTCATGCACGTCAAGCCGAGCAAAACGCAAGGCAGCCACTTCACGGTCCATCCGCGTCTGAAGCCATATAGCGCGATCAGCAATAACGGCCACGTCAGCCAGTAACCGCTCTCTTTCCAGCGCGGCGCGCGGCGTGCTTCCTGCGCGGCTTCGAGATAGACCTGCGCGCGTGCGCGTACCCAGTCGATGTCGTCATCGTCGGGACGCATGCTGGCGAGCGGAATCGATGCCGCCTGCGTGATCTTGCGAATCGCAGCTTCATCGAACGTGCCGATGACGGGATGGCCTGCGTCATCCATCAAAGGTTCGCCGTTCGCGTTGCGGATCGCGCCGCCGTTTTCAGTGCCGACTGCCAGCCACAGCAGTTGATGTTTCGATTGCTTCGCCATGCTGATGAATGCATCGGTGCCACTCGCATCGAAACCATCGCTCACGAAAACGATGGTTCCGGCGCTTGCCTCGTTCTCGTCCTTCTGCAACACGCGTTCCGCGATAGCTAAACCCGCCGACGCGTCATGCCCGTCGCGCGGCATGAGCGTGGGCGTCAATGCAGGCACGTAGAGCTGAAGCATGGCCGGGTCTTCGGTCGGTGGCACCACCAGATGCGCGCTCGATGCGAACACGATCAGCCCCGTGCGTGCGCCCTTGCGCGCCGACGCGAGATCGAGCACCTTCTGCTTTGCACGTTCGATGCGGCTCGGCGCGATATCGCTGGCATCCATCGAACGAGCAAGCGACAGCACGATCATGAGCGGCGCGCGGTCCTGATCGAATGGCGGACGCTCCTGTTGCCATGCCGGACCTGCTGCGGCGAGCGCGCCGAGCGCGATCAGAACCGCAAGCGTGTGAATGGGTTGCACGCGTCGGCGCGCGGCATTGTTGACGATGAGATGTTCGAGCAGATGCGGCGCGATGATATTGCGCCAACGCGCGCGGGTATCGTTGCGTCGATACCAGACGATGGGAAGCAGCAGCGCGGGAATCAACAACAGCAGCCACAGCGGCCTTAGAAAATGGAATGCAGTGAGGTCGATCGCCATCTCACGCCTCGCGTTCTTCGAGCGTCGCACGACGTGGCGCACGCATCAATGCAAGCAGCCAAGCGCATACGTGGTAAAGCGTGAGCATCGCCAATGCAACGCCGAGCGGTAACCAATAGAACTCCGTTTGCGGGCGATACACTTCGCGGCGCACCTTCTCCGGCGTCATCTTGTCGATGGCGGCATACACGCCGGCCAAATCCGCTTCGCTGCCTTGCGCATGAAACGCGCGGCCGTCCGTGGCCTGCGCGAGTTGTGAGAGCGCATCGAGATCCACCTTGTCTTCGCCCTCGGTGCCCGGATCGCCGATGCCGATCGTATGCACGACCACACCGTGCCGCTTCGCGATACGCGCGGCCTGCAACGGCGGAATCGCGCTGGCGGTATCGTTGCCATCGGTGAGCAGCACGAGGACTTTCTCTTGCGCGGGCGTGTCGTCCGTCATCTTGACAGCGAGACCGATTGCATCGCCGATGGCGGTACGCGGCCCCGCCATGCCAATGCGCATGGCGTCGAGCAAGATCAGCACGCTGTCGTGATCGAGCGTGAGCGGTGCTTGTGGATAGGCCGAATCGCCGAACACGATCAGCCCGATACGATCGCCCTTTCTTCTCGCGATGAAATCCGCGACCACGCGCTTTACCGCGCTCAAACGGTCCATGCGTTCGCCTGTAGACGGATCGATGAAATCGCGCTCGCTCATGGATTGCGACAGATCGATGGCGAGCAGCAGATCGCGTGCGGGCATGTCGCGCGTGACCGGCGGTTCGACGAACACGGGCCGCGCCGCCGCGATCAACAGCATGATCCACGCGAGCGGCATCAACACGCGCATGAGCCAGTTGCGGCGCAAACGCACGCCGCCAGGTGACGGCGTTTCTCCGGCGGCCTCGGCCATTTCCTTGAAGAACGGCATGCGCACCGCCGTCGTGGCCGAGCGATAAGCAGGCACTAACCACCACATCAGCACGGGCAGCGGAAGGAGCGTGAACATCCACGGAAACTCAAACTTCCACATGATGATGCTCGATCCACTCGCGTGCTGAATGTACGAGACGTTGCGCTTGTTTTTGTGAAACTGCGTTCAGACGGTCGCGCGGCGCATAGGTCGATGTGTAGAGCAACGTGGCGTCTTCGTCATCGAAGGTGTTGTGCGTGCGGCGCAAGAACGCGATCCACGCCGCTCCGCTCAACGATGCAATCTGCGCACGCGGCGCGGCGGCAAGTGCCGTGCGTTTGATGAGCGGCGCGATATCGGCCAATGCCGCGTTGTCCTGCTTTTCCAGCTTCGTTTCGATCATCGCGAGTTCGGCGAGCGCCTCGCGCCGATACCGCGCGCATTCGTGACGACGCCATGCGCGCCACGCTAACAGCATCGCAATAGCTAACAAGATAAGCGCAATGATCAGCCATCCTACCGTTTGCGGCGAATACGGCACGGGCGCGGGCAACGGCAATTCGCGCAGCGTTGGCGTGAGATTTGGTGCAGTCATAAACCACCGCCTTGCAAGCGTCGCGGACGATCACCGAACAAACGCCGCACCTGATCCACGACCGGTTCCGCAGTCGAGATGGCCATCAACGGAACACCGCTTGCGCGCAACAAGGCCGCGACTTCCGCCGCGCGTCCCTTGAACAAACTGGCGAGCGGTTCGCGCACACGTTCGTTGTCGATCCGCAATTCAACTTGCAGATGCCCTTCGCTCACCACCAATGCGCGATGCTCGGGCATGCGCTGCCAGAGCGGATCGAACACGAGCGCGGCAATCACATCGTTATGTGCCGCAAGCTGGCGCAGCAGCCTGCGCGTGCGTTCGTCCGCGCCCGCGAAATCACTGACGACGCATATCAGATGATCGTGTCCCGCGATCTGCAACACGCCCTCGAGCGCCGCGTTCAGTTGCGCGTAATGCGTGCGTGCGGGACTGTCGGCGGCGAGCGCCCGATTCATCCGCACGATGGCGCCGAACAGCATATCGATGCCGCTTCGACTGCGACGCGGCCGCACGGGCACCACGGCATCATCGCCGAACACGACGCCGCCCACGCGGTCGCCTGCTGCAAAACCCATCCATATCGCAAGCGCCGCGACTTCCGCAGCGACCACCGACTTGAACGCGCGCGTCGAACCGAAGAACATGCTCATGCGCTGATCCACGACGACGAGCACAGGCCGGTCGCGTTCCTCGGTGAACACGCGCACATGCGGGCGTCCGGTACGCAGGCTCACGCGCCAGTCGAGATGGCGAATGTCATCGCCCGGAAGATAGCCGCGCAGTTCCTCGAAATCGAGTCCGCGACCGCGCAGACGCGAGGCATGACGTCCCGCGAGAATGCTCGAACCGGGCGCGGGCGCAAGATAGCTCAGGCCGCGTGCATGTAGTTCGAGCCGCGCGAGATGAGCGGCATCGACATAGACGGTTCCTGCGGTATCCTGAACATCCGGCATTCTTCGGACCTCCGGTTTCAGGCCGGCACGGCGACCTTCTGCACCAGCCGGTCGATCACGCTGTCCGCGCTCACGTTGTCGGCGCGGGCATCATAGGACAGAAGCAGGCGGTGTCGCAGCACGGGATGAATCACGGCGCGCACATCATCGGGCGTGACGTAATCGCGTGCATCGAGCCACGCATGCACGCGGCTCGCGCGATCCAGACCGATTGCGCCACGCGGACTCGCGCCCACATCGATCCAGCGCGCGAGATCGGCGTCGGGCGAATCGGCGTGAGTGTGACGCGTGGCGTTGACGAGCGCGACGATGTATCGATCGATGGCATCGGCTACCGCCACGCGACGCGCTTCGTCGCGCGCGGCGAATATGTCTTGCTGCGAGAGCGTATCGGACACCGACTGCGTGCCTTCGCTTTCACGTCGAAGCAAACGCAGCACATCGCATTCGCTTTGCGGAGACGGATAGGTAATCAGTACCTTTAACAAAAACCGGTCCATCTGCGCTTCGGGCAGCGGATACGTGCCTTCCTGCTCGATGGGATTCTGCGTCGCCATCACGAGAAAAAGATCGGGCATGGCGTGCGTGGTGCCCGCCACGGAGATTTGCCGTTCTTCCATCGCTTCGAGCAGCGCGGCTTGTACTTTCGCGGGCGCGCGGTTGATTTCATCCGCGAGAATCAGATTGCCGAAGATCGGGCCGGGCTGGAATTGCAGCATGCGTTCGCTGCCGGATTGCAGCAGCGTCTCGCCGCCGGTGATGTCCGAGGGCAACAGGTCCGGCGTGAACTGGATGCGCTTCATGGTGGCCGCGAGCCGCGCGGCAATGGCCTTCACCGTGCGCGTTTTGGCGAGGCCTGGAAGGCTTTCGAGCAGGACGTGTCCATCCGCGAGCAAGGCGATCAGGATTTGCCGCACGACCGCTTCCTGCCCGACCACGGCTTCCCCGATGCTCGCCTCGAAACGCAGGATGGTGTCGCGCATGGCCTGCCCTTTCACGATGAACTCAAGCATTCATGACGCTCAAAAATACTGGAGCCGTGCGCTTTCGTCAAAGCCACGCGTCATGCCGCGACACGAATGTGCCGACAGTCCGCAGAAAATGATTGATAACGCTGAACCGTTCGTATATTGGTGGCACCGATGACTGCGCGGGAGGGGGCGGCAATGAAGCGCGAATCGATCATGCGTAAGCACGTGCAAGCCTCGAACGCCGCGCGCCGCTTCGGTGCGTGGGCGTTGGTGTTGATCCTTTGTCCGGCGCTGCTGGGCTTTGCGATCAGCCGCGCGACGAGCGAACCGGCGAGACCGCAGGCGGTCAAGATCGTGCTCGGCAATGGCGCGAATGGCCCGAAGGAGATGGCGTGGATTCCCGCCGGTGAATTCCTCATGGGCAGCGACAGCCGCATGGCGCAAGCGAACGAGCGTCCCGCGCATCGCGTGCGCGTGCATGGCTTCTGGATGGACACGCATCATGTGACGAACGCCGAGTTTCGCCGCTTCGTCGCCGCGACCGGCTACGTCACCACCGCGGAAAAGAAACCCGACTGGAACACGCTCGAAGTGCAGTTGCCGCCCGGCACGCCGCGCCCGCCCGACAGCGCGCTCGTGCCCGGTGCGATGGTGTTCGTCGGCACACCCGAGCAAGTGTCCTTGCAGGACTATTCGCGCTGGTGGCGCTTCGTGCCGGGCGCGGACTGGCGGCATCCGCAAGGGCCGTCGAGCAACATCGACGGGAAAGACGATTATCCCGTTGTTCAAGTGTCCTTCGACGATGCACAAGCCTACGCGAAGTGGTCAGGCAAGCGTTTGCCGACCGAGGCCGAATGGGAATATGCGGCGCGCGGCGGTCTTGAACAGGCCACTTACGCATGGGGCGACGATTTCGCGCCCAACGGCAAGCAAATGGCCAATGTCTGGCAGGGACAGCAGGCGCAGCCCTTCCCCGTGGTGAGCGCGAAGGCGGGCGGTGCGGCGGGCACGAGCCGCATCGGCACGTTTCCGGCCAATGGCTACGGGCTCTACGACATGACCGGCAACGCGTGGCAATGGACTGCGGATTGGTATCGCGCGGACCAGTTCCGGCGTGAAGCGGTGGCGGGCGGTGTCATCGACGAACCGAAAGGGCCGCGCGAATCGTGGGACCCGGCGGACCCCGGTGTGCCCGTGCAGGCGCCCAAGCGCGTGACACGCGGCGGCTCGTTTCTATGCAACGAGGCGTATTGCCTGAGTTATCGCCCGAGCGCGCGGCGCGGCACCGATCCTTATAACAGCATGTCGCATCTGGGCTTTCGTCTGGTGATGGATCGCGATACGTGGGAGAAAGAAGCGCGCGCAAGCGGGCAGACGGCGGTCGCCGCGCGTTGATGCCCGAATCGTTATCCGATTATTTCGTAAAACTGATGAAGCAGACGATGGGCCATTCGTCACAGGGGTGACATCCATGAAGAAGCCTGAATCACGACGTTTTCGTGCGCTCATCGGCGCGCTCACTGCGCTCACGGCGCTATGCGTGCTGATCGTGCCGCCGCTCGTATCTACCGCGCAGACGCCGAACAATGCGAAGCCTGCCGCTGCGAACAAGCCGGCACAAGCACCAGCGCCCGCGCCCGCTGCGCAGAACAATTCGAACGGCAAGAAGCCAAATATCCTTGTCATCTTCGGCGACGATATCGGGCAGACCAACATCAGCGCGTATGGACGCGGCGTGGTGGGCTACGAGACGCCGAACATCGATCGGATTGCAAACGAAGGCATGCTTTTTACCGATTACTACGCGGAAAACAGCTGCACAGCGGGGCGTTCGACGTTCATCACCGGTGAAGTGGTGTTGCGCACAGGCTTGTCCAAGGTCGGCATTCCGGGTTCGAAGGTTGGCTTGCAGGCGCAGAACGTGACCATTGCGGAAGCGCTCAAGCCGCTCGGTTACGCCACCGGGCAATTCGGCAAGAACCACCTGGGCGATCGCGACGAGTTCCTTCCGACCAAACACGGCTTCGACGAATTCTTCGGCAACCTGTACCACCTGAACGCGGAAGAAGAACCGGAGCGTCCGTACTATCCGAAGAACGATACCGCCTGGGTCAAGGCCAATTCGCCGCGCGGCGTGATTCATTCCTTCGCCGATGGCCGCGTGCAGGACACCGGCCCGCTCACCACCAAACGCATGGAAACCATCGACGATGACACCACGCAAGCCGCGATCGATTTCATGCAGCGTCAGGTGAAGGCCAGCAAGCCCTTCTTCGTGTGGATGAACACCACGCGCATGCACTTGTTCACGCATGTGCGGCAATCGATGCAAGGTCAAAGCGGCATGCCCGGCAACGAATACGCAGACGGCATGATCGAGCACGATGGCGATGTCGGCAAGCTGCTCAAGGCCGTGGACGATCTGAACATCAAGGACAATACCATCGTCGTGTACACCACGGACAACGGGCCGAATCAGTTCTCGTGGCCGGATGCAGCAACAACGCCGTTCCGCAGCGAGAAGGACACCAATTGGGAAGGCGCGTTCCGCGTGCCCGCCTTGATACGATGGCCCGGCCATATCCAGCCCGGCTCCATCTCGCGGCAAATGATGTCCGGCCTCGACTGGTTCCCCACGCTGCTCGCCGCAGCGGGTGACGGGAATATTTCGGATCGCTTACTTAAGGGCGCGGCTATCGGCGGGAAGACGTTCAAGGTGCATCTGGATGGCTATAACTTCGTGCCCTATCTCACGGGTCAGGCGAAGGAAGGTCCGCGTCACGAGTTCTTCTATTTCAACGATGACGGCGTGCTGGTCGCCATGCGTTACAACGACTGGAAGATCGTCTTCTGCGAACAGCGTCTGCCGGGCGGCTTTCAGGTGTGGGCGAATCCGTTCACGTGTTTGCGCGTGCCGAAGCTATTCAACTTGCGCATGGACCCGTACGAACGCGCGGACATCGTGTCCGACCAGTATTACGACTGGGTGACCAAGAACGCCTATCTCGCGCAGTACGGTGTATCGAAGGTCGAGCCGTTCCTGCAGACGTTCAAGCAGTATCCGCCGAGTCAGCGGCCCGCGAGCTTCAGCATCGATCAGATGACGGAGGCGCTGGAACGCAGCATGTCGGCGACGAGCAAGTAGGCAGCCCATGAGCGCAGCGCGAGTCGAGATCAGCGGCCGTATTGAAGAGGCGATGCCAAGCACGCAGGCCGTCTGGCCGATGCTCATGCTGTTCCTCTCGGGCAGCGCGGCGCTCGTGTATCAAGTCGTGTGGGTGAAGCAACTCACGCTCGTGGTTGGCGTCGAAGTGCATGCGGTCACGATTGCGATCAGCGCGTTTTTCGCGGGGCTTGCGCTTGGGGGTTATGGCTTCGGGCGGCTTGCGGATCGCAGCGCGCGGCCGCTTTTGCTTTATGCGGCGCTCGAAGTCGCCACGCTCGTGCTCGGCATTTGCACGACGCGCTTGCTTGGTCATTCGGCGGCGGCGTTTGTCGCGCTTCAGGCGTCGTCCGGGCCGTTGGCGTGGGTGCTTCCGTTCGCGCTCGTCGGCGTGCCCGCCATCGCGATGGGCGGCACGTTGCCGGTGCTTGCGCGTGCGCTTGGGCCATCGCGTGGCGCGCTGGGTTCGACGGGCGGAAAGCTCTACGCAGCCAATACGGCAGGCGCGATTCTCGGCGCATTGCTGCCCGCGTTCGTGTTGATTCCATGGCTCGGCGTGCAGGGCAGCGCGTTCGCGGCAGCCGCGTTGAATGCGATGGCTGCGCTCGGCGCATGCGTGCTTGCGGCACCGGCGGATCGCGCGCCCGAACGCGGCGGTGCAGGACATACCGATGCCATCGCGCTCGGCCTCTATGCCATCGCGGGCGGCATCGCGCTTGGCTATGAAGTGATCTGGACGCAGGCCATCGGCCAGTTCATCAGCACGCGCAGCTTCGCGTTTTCCGTGGTGCTCGCGACGTATTTGTTCGGATTGGCGTCGGGCAGCGCAATCGGGGCGCGCTTCGTCGAGCGCATCCGCGATGCATGGAGCGCCTTCGGCATGCTGATTGCGTTGGCAGGACTGGCGGCATTCGCAGGCGTGGCGTGTGCGGGCGGCTGGCTCGTCATAGCGCAACAACACGTCTCCGCGCTGGCGCTGTCCCTCACCGGCAATCTGCTCGTCGCGATGTGCGCGGGCTTCGTCGTCGCGGCCTGCGCGATCGTCCTCGTGCCGACGATGCTGCTCGGCGCGGCGTTCCCCTTCGCGCTGCGCATGGCGGCATCGCATGATGGAACACCCACGGCAAGCGGCATCGCCAGCGACATAGGCCGCGTAAGCGCGTGCAACACGGTGGGCGGCATCGCCGGGACGCTGTTCGCGGGTTTCGCGCTGGTGCCGTCGCTCGGCGTGATCCGCGCGCTCGGCGTGCTCGCGGTCGCGGCGTCGTTGATCGGGCTGTCGGCGGCGTTGTCAGGCAGGGTTGCGCACAAGGCGGGCATCGCGGTTTGCGCGGGACTGGCGGCGCTAACGGCGCTCGCAGTCGTGCTTACGCCTTCTGACCGCCTCGGCCAGCAACTCGCGCAAGCCCACGGCGGCACGCTCGCTTACTACGAAGAAAGCGCGGGCGGCACGGTCGCCGTGCTGCGTCAACGCTTCGCACGCCTGTACATTCAAGGCGTGTCCAATTCCGGCGATGCGATGACTTCACTCCGCTACATGCGCCTTCAGGCTTTGGTCCCGCTGATCGTGCATGGCGAAGCGCCGCGTTCCGCGCTCGTCATCGGATTGGGCACGGGCATCACGGCGGGCGCGCTGCTCACGTGGCCGGACTTGCAGACGCGCCGCGTTGCCGAACTGCTGCCAGCGGTGGTGCGCGCATCGTCGAGTTTCGAGGGCAACTTCGGCGCGAACGCCGATCCGCGCATGGACATTCGCATCGCGGACGGACGGCGCGAACTGCTCGCGCACGACGACCGCTACGACATCGTGACGCTGGAACCGCCGCCGCCCTCGGCTGCGGGCGTCGTCAATCTGTATTCGACGGATTTCTACCGGCTCGCGGCGCGGCGGCTGAACGCGGGCGGCATCGCCGCGCAATGGCTGCCGCTCGCGACGCAGAACGAGGCGCAGACGCGCTCGCTGATCCGCAGCTTCGTCGAGGTGTTTCCGCACGCGGCGCTCTGGACCACCGAATTCCACGAGATGATGCTGGTCGGTTCGGACGCGCCGCTCACGCTCGATGTGCCGCGCATCCGCGCCCGTTTCGCGCAGCCGGAAGTGGCGCGGGCGTTGCGCGAAGTGGGCATTGCATCGCCGGAAGCGTTGCTGGCGAACTGGATCGCGGATGGTCCGTCGCTCGCGTACTACGCCGCCGAAGCGCCGCCCGTCACGGACGATGATCCGCGCATCGAATACGCGCCTTGGGTGACGGCGGATGCGTTCCCCGCGACGCTCGCGCATTTGCTCGCGTTGCAGAGCGAACCGCCGCTAACACACGCCGACGCAAACTTCCTCGCTGGACTGCAAACCGAACGCACCACGCTTCGAACGTTCTATCGCGCAGGACTCGACGCCTATCGCGGCGACCATCGCGCATGGGGCGAGAACATCCGCGCCGTGTTGAACGCGGATGCCGCGAATCCGTATTACCGCTGGGTGCTCGGCGCGCCCGATTGAAGACCGAACGCGCGCGGAAGTCGGCTAAAACGCCACCGTCGCCGTCGCCATGAAGGTCTTCGTGCTCTTGAGACGATTGGTGCTCGTGATCGACGGAATCCAGCGCACGCTCGCCGACAGCGGCGTCTTGCCCGCCAGCCTCGTCTCATACGTGACGATCGGCCCGAGCGTGAAATCGTGTCCGACGAAGCCATCGAGCCGGTCGGCAATCGGCCCGCTGTCGTTGCCAAGCTGCTGCACCGTGCCCATCACGATGCCCGCGCCGACGCCGTTCGAAAAGCGCTTCAGGCCCATCACATCCAGCGTGAAGAGCGGCGCGTTCTGGTAATCGGTCCCGTGATTGCGCGTGTAGAACTGAAGCCCGAGCACGGCATCGAATTCGAGGTTGTACTTTGGCACCAGCTTCGTATAAGCGATCTGCGGCACGAAGGTCCACGTATTGAGGCTCGGATTAGCGAGCGCGCCCGCTTCGTAATTACCGGTCGGCGCCCAGAAGTTGAAGCTCAGCGCGATGTGATCCGTCTTTGTGATGTGATACCCCGCCACGATCGGCGTGAAGTACATGTCGTAGAGATTCGACGCGCGATCGCTGACCGTCGTCGTCGCCCGACCGACGGCGAAATTTCCGCGCGCCTCGTCCCATACATACGGCAACGTGATGGCCGAAGCGAAATCCCAGCCGCCGAAGCCGCCCCACGTGCGCATGAGCGTGGCGAGCGTGAACGCGACCTGCCCTTCCAGTCCGATCGATGCACGCCCGCCGATCGGCACCTGACGCCCGCCGGAGATCGTGCCGTCGAGATACAACTCCTGAAGGCTGGCGATCCATAGCTGCGAATCCGGCACGACGCCCACGCCGGACAACACGCTCGCGCCCGCGACCGGACGCCCGATGCCGCCTTCCGTCGCGCGCGCTCCATTCGATGCCGCGGCCAGCATGCCGCACATCAGCATCGCCATGCCCTTGCTGCGCTTCATGCCGTCACCTTGTTCGGATCGCAAAAACTCGCGAGGTGAACTCATCAATATTGAAGTCGGCGCTGTTTGTAAAGCGCACATCGACTTCATAAGCACGCTGATCGTATGGGTCAAATTTACTTCAATAAATTTAATGGCGGTAAGGGGTCAGGATTTATTGCCGACGGTCGTTAAGAGACTCAGGAAGGGCTCGCGCACGTTTGCGCCGCGTCCTCCACCGACACGCATGTTTGGAGAAAAAAATGCGGAAATATACTGAGAGAATCCGTCGCACCGGCGCGCGGGTGGTCGCGCTGGGCGCTTCGCTGGCCATGATCGGCGCGGCTCCGGTGGCTTATGCCGCCAGCCCCAAAACGACGACCTTCACGGTCTCGCTGACCATCCAGGCGGATTGTTCCATCACGGCTACGTCGCTCGACTTCGGGACGACCGGCCTCATCACGTCGAATATCGACCAGACGACCACCATGAATGTCGTGTGCAGCAGCGGCACGGCGTACAACGTGGGTCTGGACGGCGGCTCGGTGAGCGGTTCGACCGTGGCGACACGCTTGCTCGGCGGCTCCGGCTCGCCCGTTCCCACCGTCAATTTCGCATTGTTCCGCGATGCCGCGCGCACCCAGAACTGGGGGCAAACGGTCGGCACGGACACGCTTTCGAACACCGGCAGCGGCACCGCGCAAACCCTTACCGTGTATGGCCGCGTGCCGCCTCAAACCGCTCCGGCGGCGGGCGCGTACTCGTCGACCATCACGGCGACGGTGACCTTCTAAGGACGCGACGATGCCGACATTTCGCCTCATGCGGCGCACGGCGGTCAGGTGCGTCGCGGCAGCTATGCCGTTGCTCGCCGCCGCCCACGCGCACGCCGGATCGCTCCAGGTTTCGCCGATCCGCGTCGATCTCTCGCCGGAGCAGCCCGCGGCGGTGATGAAGCTGCACAACCGCGGCACCGAGCCGATCACCGCGCAGGTGCGCGTGTTCGGCTGGTCGCAGACGCTCGACGAGGACAAGCTCGACGACGCCCAGCGCATCGTCGCGAGTCCGCCGATCATCACCATTCCGGCGGGCGGCGATCAGACCGTGCGTATTTTGCGCACGAGCAAGGACGCGCCTTCGGGCGAGGAAACGTATCGTCTGCTCGTCGATGAGATTCCGCAGGTTGAGACCGCGCGCACGACCGGCGTGCGCATGCAGTTGCGCTATTCGGTGCCGGTGTTCGCGACCGCGAACGCCAACGGCCCGACGCCGAAGGTCGACTTTTCGCTTCAGCACATTCCGCTCGATGGCGCGTCGCCCAGCACAGGGTCGCCCACGCGTCTCGTGTTGCGCGCCGCCAATGCGGACGGCGAGCATGCGCAGTTGAGCCAGGTGCGCATCGAGTGGGCGGATGGACGCATCACCGAAGTCGCGCCGGGATTGCTGGGCTATGCGCTCGCGCATGCCACGCGTCAATGGCCGGTCGCCGATGCGGTGGCGAGTGCTTCCGCCGCCACGGTGCATGCGATCGTCAACGGCTCGCCGGTCACGGCACGCATCACGGTGGACAGCCCGATCGTGGTTTCGTCCGCGAAGTAGCGCGACGTGAAGCGGGCGAAGCACAGCGACGGCTCCCGACCGGGCCGGAAGCCGACTCCTGCGCGTTCGCGCAATCGTTGGCCATCGCGCTGGCCGGCTCTGGCCGCCAGCGCGACGCTTTCGCTCGCCGTGAATGCGGCGTGGGCGGCCTCTGCGCCCGCTTCTCCGGCCGGTGCCGCAAACGTTGCCGCGCCCGCGTTGTATCTCGAAGTCGTGGTGAACGGTACATCGACCGAGCAGATCGCCCAGTTCTTCATGGACCACGGAACGATTCTCGCGCGCCCCGCCGAGTTGGCCGAAGTCGGCATTCTCGCGGGCAGCGCGCCGGTCGATGCACAGGGCCGCGTCGCCCTCAACGCGATTGCTGGTCTCACCTACGACTACAAGCCGAACGAGCAGCGCCTCGACCTGCACGTGACGGACGCCCAGCGCGTGCCCTCCATGCTCGGCGACGCGCCCATGCGCCGACCGCTCACCGCGACCGGCACCGGCGCGCTCATCAATTACGAATTCACCGTGCAGCCGCAGGACGGCTCGCGTTATGCGCTCTACAGCGAGGAACGTCTCTTCTATCCGGGCGGCACGTTCAGCAACACGGGCACGGCGTATCGCTATGGAAACAGCACCGGCTACACGCGTCTGGATACCTCGTGGCGTCATTCCGATCCGGCCACGCTCGTGACCACGCGCGTTGGCGACACCATCAGTTCGTCGCTTTCGTGGACGCGCGCGGTGCGCCTCGGCGGCGTGCAGGTTTCGCGCGATTTCTCGCTGCGCCCGGACCTCGTGACCTATCCGGTGCCTTCGCTCAACGGCTCCGCCGCCGTGCCGACCGCCGTCGATCTGTACGTGAACAACGTGCGGCAATACAGCGGCAATGCGCCGTCCGGCCCGTTCGTCGTGAATGCCGTGCCTGCGGTGACGGGTGCGGGCGAAGCGACCATCGTCACGCGCGATGCACTCGGCCGCAACGTGATGACGACCGTCCCGCTCTACATGGATTCGCGTTTGCTCGCGCCCGGCCTCACCGATTTTTCGATGGAAGCAGGCTTCGTTCGACGCAACTACGGCAGCGATTCGCTCAACTATGGCGAACCGTCGCTGTCCGGGTCGATGCGGCGCGGCATCGTGCCGATGCTCACGCTCGAAGCGCACATGGAAGCCACGCGCGGACTCGTCAATCTCGGGCTGGGCGGGCTGATTCGCGCGGGCGCGGCGGGCGTGGTGAACGTGTCGGCGGCGGCGAGCACGGGTCATGTAAACACGCCGATGCCGGCTTACGCGAATGTCTATCTCTACGGTCAGACTAACAACGTTCCTTCTTCGACCACGACGACGACTTCCGGCACCGGCGTGCAATTGAACGTGGGCTGGCAATACCGCGCGCCGTTGCTTTCCATCGATCTTCAGGCGCAACATGCCACCTCGCGTTACGGCGATCTCGCGTCCAGCGAAGGCACGCCCGTGTCGCGCACCAGCGAGCGCGGGACCATCGCCATGCCGTTTCGCGTCGCGAACGTGCCGGGTTCGGTGAGCGCGACGTATGTGGGCATCGACGATCCTTATTCGGGACGCTCGCGCATTGGTTCGCTGGCGATGTCATCGACCATTGGCGGGCGCGTGGCGGCATCCGCGAGTCTTTACCACGACTTCGGCTCGACGCATAACACCGGCTTGTTCGTCGCCTTGTCGATGCCGATTGGCGGCACCATGAACGCCAGCGTGTCCGGCGGTTTCGACCAGCATTCGCCGATGCTCAACGCGTCGATCTCGCGTACCTCGGACTTCGACGGCGGTCTTGGCTGGCAGGTTCAGGGCGGCGAGCAAGGCGGCAACACAGTGGGACTCGCGCAGGCGAACTATCGCGGCCGTTACGGCGATGTGATCGGCTCGGTCTACGAAAACCGCGGGCGCACCTCGACCGAACTCGACGGCTCCGGCTCCATCGTGCTGATGGCGGGCGATGTGCTGGCGGGGCGTCGCATCGACGAAGCCTTCGCGGTGGTGGATACGAACGGCGTGGCGAACGTGCCTGTGCTGCACGAGAACCGGCTGATCGGCACGACCAACGGCGCGGGGCATCTGCTGGTGCCGAATCTGCTGGCTTACGATTCGAACCATCTTTCCATCGACCCGCTCGGTTTGCCTGCGAGCACGTCGATCAGCGCGACGAACCTGAACGTGTCGCCGCAGGCGCGCGCGGGCGTGATCGCGAAGTTCAGCATCGAGAGCTTCAGTGGCGCGCAACTGAAGCTGATCGACGAACGCGGCCAGCCGCTTGCGCCCGGCGCGCGTGCGACGGTGGCTGAAACTGGCAAGCAATATGTCGTGGGGTACGACGGGCTGGCGTTCATCGACGATCTCAAGCCGAAGAACCATCTGCTCGCGCAATGGAACACGATCGAAGGCAGCCGCGCGTGCGAACTCGATGTGGCGTTCGCGCCTTCGGCGGAACATGCGCTGGATACGCTGGGGCCGTTCGTCTGCAAGCGGGTGGCGCAATGAACGTTGCTTTTCGTCAGTTATATAGCGGTCAAAATTAAGAGTTTACTGGTGGGAAGATTGGTCCGTTTTCCTAATAATTCAGGTGGGTTTGAAGCACCCACAGTGCCCCACACGCACTGCTTATGCCCCGCCTCATGGCGGGGCTTTTTTTCGTTTGTAGGGTGGGAAGCGAAGTTTGATAGGGGAATTTGTTATGTCAGCAAGACGGGAGCAGGTACAGGCCTGCGTGCTTGTTCAAACTGCGATCTCAACAGAACACGCCACTGTTTTATACTTGGCTTAAGCTCGCTGGGCGACGGATCGAGCACGCTGGTTTTGAAGCCGGGCAGCGCATTAGAATCAGCGTTGAACGGGGGCGGCTCACCATTACGGCCGAATGACCGAAAGGCCGCTTCAGCGGCCCTTTGCATCTACGAAGCTTCTTCCATGCACTTCTCCTCAAGCAAAACTACTTCCTTAAGGGCAGCGTGGCTCCTGAATATATCTTTTATGTGTTTGCACTTGCTTAACTTGTCAGCATTCTTTCCACCAGTAAAACACACACTCACAAGCGTCTTATATTTATTCTTCTCGTCGACCATCCTTGCTCACCAGAAATATAGTTATCTGCTATCTTAAATCTATCTGCAAACAAACCCTTATATAAAAGATAAATTCCGAAATATTCACTGTCGTGCTCCACAAACTCCATGTCCAGACACGAATCAAAAATGTTTCGAATCTCTTCTTTCTCCTTCCCAGTACCGTATGTTAGGAAATACGATTTCCTCATCATTAGCCCCCACACCTTCCCGAAATACGAATTCCAAAGAAATTCTTTGCCTTAGCATCATCAGTTGAAGCAAAAATCATCGCATTAACATCTCTGCCACCCGATAGCCTTGACATTTTTTCCGACGTGCCACTAATTTCTAATGCTTTGGCTGCATCACTTCCCATTTCAATGGGGCCGGTGCGACCACCTTTAGTTAGCCCTAAGCTTTCGGCCTTAGAATACAAAGCAGGCTGTATCACGGCCACATCAAAATCGCTCACTCGTCCATAGTCAAAAGCTTTCCCTGTGCGAAAGCTAGAACCTGAGGCTGCGCTACCTTACATATATGAAACGGCGCCGGCGAATCCATCTTTGCCAAATCCGGCTTGGAGCGCTTGGCCAAACTGCCTAATTGGCCGAAACTCTTAAATCCAAAAGATGTGCCACATTTCAGCCCAAGCGGATCAACCCATTGCACCAGATTGAGAGCGTACTGGAACGCGTTGAATCCACCCGCCAGCCCAATCGGATCTTTGCTAACAAACCGCCCCGTCTGCGGATCATAGTACCGATGTCGGTTGTAATGCAGCCCCGTCTCATCATCTGCGTACTGCCCTTGGAAGCGCAGCGGATTACTGATCCCCGCCCGACGCGCCGCTTCACTGATGACTTCCTTCGCCGCGCCCCACGCCCGATACTGCGCACTCCACGCCATCTCCCCACGACTATCCGTGATCTCCTGCGGCGTGCCCAGATGATCGCACTGGTAGTAACCGATCTCTGCAAACGCTTGTGGTTCAGGCGCATCCACCCACAGCGGATCTCGGTCGATGTCGTATCGTCCCGCGTAGTCCGGTTGCGCGTGCAATGTGATCGCGCCATCGCGACTCGCCTGCGCCAGCGGCACGAAACTGCCCGGCTCATACACGTAATGCGTGGTGCGTCCCCGACCACTCTCCCACGCGAGCGTATCGCCATCCCAGCCGTAGAGCGTCGCGCCTGAACTCGATGATTGCTTCAAGATGCGTCGTCCCAACGCATCGTAGAAGTATTCGACGTTCGCTTTCACGCTGCTCGAACGGGTCATCCGATCAAACAGATCCCAGCGATACTCCGTCTTCTCACCCTGCTGCACGCGACGCGCGAGATTGCCGTGGGCATCGTATTCATAGTGCGTGCCGGCGTACTCTTTCAGCAGATTGCCGAGCAGCGCGGGCGAGCCCTGCGCGCGGTTCGCATAGCCGAGCGTGCCGCGTATCGGATCGGCCGCGACCGGGCGTGTGTGCGTTTCATCGAGCAGATTGCCCGCAGGGTCGAAGGCGAACACTTCATGACCCAGCGTGCTGAGTGCGCCCAGCAATCGACCTACCGGGTCATAGCGATACTCAAGACTGCCGCGACGCTGATCGCGAATCGAGGTCAACTGGCCCGCGCCATCGTAGCGATACTCGCGCTTCATCAACTGCGCGCTGCCCGGCGTAGTCTCGCGCGAATTCGTGAGCTTCTGCAGTTTGAGGCGCCCCACGGAATCGTATTGCTGATGCTGCGTGAGACCATTGCCCTGCAGCCGCCCGATCTCGCGATGAAGATCGTCCCGCTCGATCTGCACCAGTTCCTTACATCGAGCAGCACGCCGTGTACGTGACCCGTGCCGTAACTTGATGCCGATGAGTGCAATGTCATCAAGGAACTGATTGACGGGATGCTGCTCAAGCACGAAGCGCAGCGGCTTTCCATGCGAGCAAATGAAGCAGGCAAGCGGTAATCGAAGCGCGGGCCGCGAGTGCGTCAAGACTCGCGGCTGCTGACCACCACCAACTCATAAGGGAGTTGACTATGGCTGATGCCAATCTTTAAGCACGCCCTACCCGTCATGGAACGATTCGCGACCATTCAGCAGTCATGGAGCGAGAACCGCAACTGGTGGGGCAAGCCGTTTTGAAAATGCACCAATGCGCCACTTTATCCGCGGCTCAAGCTTGCCGGACGATGGATCGAGCCCGCCGGATTTGCAGCAGAGCAACGCGTGAAGATCAATGTTGAACACGGGCAGTTGATCATTTCCACCGAATGAACAAAGGACTGCGCGAGCGGCCCCTTCGTGCTTATGCTCAATAAATTAAAAGCTCCCCCTGCGGCCAAGGTCCTTTCCAACCACAAGGGAGGTTCCCGCACTCATAAATTTTTACTAAATTTTCAAAAAAAAGTGGCCTAGGCAATTTTTCGATGTATGCATCCTCGATCAGAAAGTGAACGATATCCCAGCCGATGCACTGAGCAACTAACGTCTTATCGAATCCACTGAGTGAAGGAATAGTGTTGACAATCTGCTTTTCAAAGAATTCTCTTGCGTCTTTCGCTAACTTGTTCCAGCTTTGAAATGCTATGCCGTGTTTCTTTGCTAAAAAACCAGATATTTCATTCGATGCTCGAAGAGTTACATCTTCCCACTCGGATTCAACAATGAGTTTAGCGGCCTCCGACGCTTCCACGGAGAAAACTCTCGTTGAAGAGTAACCGCTTCCAACATCGTGAAACCACTTGATCGAGCTAACTCTCTTTATCGCAATATCAGAAATATTCATCACTTTACCTGATTTATTCGACCGGGAATTCTAGGGACATTCATTCCTCCCAGAGCACCATATCGGATGCGGTTTTTCATCGCGCATTTTAACGCTGCATTAACCTCACTTGGCGCTAGCGCGGCTGCTTCCATTGAGCGTTTTAAGGCTTGAGTGTATTGTAAATTTGTCGGAACCTGTCCATACAATGCACCACCCCGACGATATTGATTCCAAAATCCTTCAAGCGAGCGATGAGCCTCATAGTGCGCCGTCCCGGGTTGGGTGAATGCATTGCCTTCAAGCTTAATAGCAGCGCCTTCATTAGTGGGAATCAAATCGCGGAACGCTGCATCCTGATTCAAATGATGTGATTGCCCAGGGTTTGGATCGTTCTTCAAGTCTCCATGACGACCCAACATACAGGCCGAAAGTCCTAAGGGATCGACCCATAGGATAGGATTGGCGACATATTGGTAAAGATTCAGTCCACCCCAAAGCCCAATCGGGTCTTTGCTAACGAACCTCCCCGTCTGCGGATCATAATACCGATGTCGATTGTAATGCAGCCCCGTCTCATCATCCGCATACTGCCCTTGGAAGCGCAACGGATTGACGATCCCCGCCCGACGCGCCGCTTCACTGATGACTTCCTTCGCCGCGCCCCACGCCCGATACTGCGCACTCCACGCCATTTCCCCACGGCTATCCGTGATCTCCTGCGGTGTGCCCAGATGATCGCACTGGTAATACCCAATCTCCGCAAACGCTTGTGGTTCAGGCGCATCCACCCACAGCGGATCTCGGTCGATGTCGTATCGTCCCGCGTAGTCCGGTTGCGCGTGCAGCGTGATCGCGCCATCGCAAGTCGCCTGCGCCAGCGGCACGAAACTGCCCGGCTCATACACGTAATGCGTCGTGCGTCCCCGACCGCTTTCCCACGCAAGCGTATCGCCATCCCAGCCGTAGAGCGTCGCGCCTGAACTCGACGATTGCTTCAGGATGCGTCGTCCCAATGCATCGTAGAAGTATTCGACGTTCGCTTTCGCGCTACTCGAACGGGTCATCCGATCGAACAGATCCCAGCGATACTCCGTCTTCTCGCCCTGCTGCACCCGACGCGCGAGATTGCCGTGCGCATCGTATTCATAGTGCGTGCCGGCGTACGCTTTCAGCAGATTGTCGAGCAGCGCGGGCGAGCCCTGCACGCGGTTTGCATAGCCGAGCGTGCCGCGCACCGGATCGGCGGCAACGGGACGCGTATGCGTTTCATCGAGCAGATTGCCCGCAGGGTCGAAGGCGAACACTTCATGACCCAGCGTGCTGAGTGCGCCCAGCAATCGACCTACCGGGTCATAGCGATACTCGCTCGATCTTTTTTTGATTATGCAGTCTTATTGCAAGTCACCTCAAGTTGTCCAAGACAGCTTTAACACGTTCTGCTGCCTCAAAATTAATTCTGATCAACTCGTTAAAGGCCTCTTCTTCAATAGCATCAATTAAAACAGCAAAATCTTCGACCGAGATTTCCCGTTTCCATGTCCACAGAAAATCTAAATAAGCTTGAGAATTTAAGAGTTCGCTCACTGTTGTGGATACCGAATCGGGGACGTCGGATAAAACATCTTCAATAAACTGATCCCATTTCGTCTTCGAATTTTCCCAGATAGCGCCGATATCCCAATAGCTCAGTTCCTGCGTATGATCCAATGCATACTGTTCGTCCTGCAGACTAAAGACAATCTCAATTAGCTTATCGCTTAGCTCAATCGAGAATCCATCTGTATGAAGCCAGCGCAATCTTGCGGAAACGCTATAGACGGTGTGAACAGCAATATTTTCACTCTCATCTCGTTCTCCGGTCAACCGCTCGAAATGCTGAATTTTCGATAACACGCTGCCATTCAATCGCTCCCGATGCACGGCAGACCAAAAAAACTCCTTACTTTTTTGCTTGTTCTCTGGTGAGATTTCGCATCCAAGATAATAGTTTCGAGCGCCATCTAGGATGAAATGAACCGCCTCCCGAGCAATTTCTCTTACTTGGGACAAAGTTTTGGCTTTTTCCGTCGGAAAAAGCACGGATGAATAGCAATCAGTGCTTAACGCGAATATGACATTGTTGAAATTCATCATCGTCCGTCTGGCGAAGTTGGAATCTTTGCGTACGCAACATTTCGAATCGATTTAGGAATTCGATTAAATTGTGAACACCCGCCTTGGTCATAGGCATCTATGTCGCCTTTGAGCCCATTTTGCAGGTCTCCAGCGGCGTCAATATGTCCTTCGTACGATCCTTTACCCGCAAGCTGACCGTAGTTTTTCCTATCAGGTTTTTCAGGGGCATAATCGTAGAGCTTATAAGTATCTTCCTTTAAATGATCGATCCGTTCTTGTATCCCCCGACTGCCATTAACCTTTTTTTGGCCAATTGCCTTCAGGTATATCTTGGCTAAGAGTGCTTTGCACTGCGCTTGCGTAGGACATTTGCTTAATCCAAGCGGATCGACCCAAATGATCGGATTAGGTGCGTAGGCGTGCGCATTCAGGCCGCCTTTTAGGCCTATCGGATCTTTGCTAACGAACCGCCCCGTCTGCGGATCATAATACCGATGTCGGTTGTAATGCAGCCCCGTCTCATCATCTGCGTACTGCCCTTGAAAGCGCAGGGGATTGACGATCCCCGCCCGACGCGCCGCCTCACTGATGACTTCCTTCGCAGCGCCCCACGCCCGATACTGCGCACTCCACGCCATTTCCCCACGGCTAACTGCCCCGCCTCGTGGCGATAGCGCGTTTCACTGCCTGCGGCATCGGTGAAGCTCGTCAACCGGCCTCGTTCGTCGTAGCACCAGCGGCTCGTTTTGCCCGAGCAGTCGGTGTACGTGGCCAGTTGCCCGCTCGCGGTATAGACGAGCGCCTTGACGCCGCCCTTCGCATCGGTGATCTGCACCGGCAGACCTGCTGCATCGTTCTCGTACTGCGTGGTGTTGCCCAGCGGATCGGTCTCTTCGATCAGGTATCCCTTCTGATCGTAACCGCGCAGCCACAGGCCGGCCTCGGCATCGCGGATCTTGATCAGATTGTCGCGCTCGTCGTAAGCGAAGTGCACGGTTGTGCCATCAGCGCGTGTATGTGAAACCTGATTGCTCCGATCGTCGTACGTGTAATAGTCGGAACTGCCATCGACATGCAAATGACGCGTGACGTTCTTTGCCGCATCACGGAAGAACCACTCCGACAGCCCATCGGCGTGACGGATGCGATACGTGTAGCCGAGAATGTCGTAGTAGTACCAGGTCTCATTGCCGTGGGCGTCGGTGACGTATGTCAGGCGGATGTTCGGATCCCATTCGAGCGTGGTGTCGTAGCTGCCGTCGTCGGCCCATTCGCGTACTGCCTTCGCGGTGGGCTCCGTGCCGTTCCAGCGCAGGTTCATGCCGCGTGCGGTGCGATCTGTGTAGCGCGTGACCAGGTGATGATCGTAGGCGTACGTGCGCGTCGCCCCGTTCTCGTCGATTGCCTTAATCAGATCGCCAGCATCATCGTAGGTATAAGCAGCAAGCGGGCGCACCGGCTTGCCCTCTTCGATAAGCCACAGTTCGGTGATGCGGCCTGCATCATCCGTCGCGCTTTGCACGTGCGCATTGATCGTGTCGCCGTGACAGCTCATCAAATCTGAAGGCGTGAGCGCGTTGGCCTCGCCTTCGTGTTCATACGCAAGCGCCACCATCGCGCCATTGCGCAGCGCGATGTTGATCAGCCGAAAGTGGTTGCCGTGACGCTCGTAGGTTTCCTTGACATCGAAGCCATGCGCGACCGCGACGCTGTTCTCCGCCACCCGGACGAGCGTGACGTTCTCGATGGCATCGTAGTGAAACGCACCGACCTTCGGCAACGGCCAGTCATGCGTGCGACCATCGACCGCGTGATAGCGCAACGTCTCGGGCCGCGCACCATGCCGCACGATATCGAGTCGCGTGGTAAAGGCCGAAGTCCAGCGCGCGCCCAGCGGACCTGAATCGTAAGCAGCCAGATCGGAGCGATACATACGCTCCCAGTCAAGCGCGAAGAGACCCGGCAACAAGAAGTCGCCATGCGCGATACGCTCCGCACCCCGCGCGAAGCTGATGCTGTTAGAGGTGCCGTCCGGACAGTTCTTGCACCCACCGTCACCCGCGCATTGCGCCTCAAACCGCGTAGTCTCAACCGACCCCTGATCGTGGTTTTTCTTCGCATGACCGGTCTGATCAGTCGGCACATTCGCGTGTCGGCCCTTGCCGTGTTTCTTGCGATAGGCCTTGACGACGCCAAGCAAAATCGTCAGCAACTTCGCGATGGCACCGACTTTCGGGTCCGCCAACTCGGTCATGGCCTTGCGGCAAAGCGCGCCGAGCTTCCCGATATCAGCCTTGATGGCGGCGATCAACGTCGCGCGCTGCTCATCGCTCAACTGCCGGGCGCCCGCGTTCACGGCGGCCTGCGCCGTCGCTTCGTAAGCGTGAAACAGCGAAGCAATCCCCTTGCCGATGCTCTTGCCGGGATCGTGAACGAAGATCTCTACCGCTTCCCTGCTCTCCCGCGCGGACTGCTGTGCGGTGCCTGTCGCGTCGAGCGAACCCGTGGCGGCACTTTCCAAGCCGCGGGCGAGGTGATCCAGCAACTCGTCGAGAAATACGCCGGTATCCTTAAGAATCTCTTCCAGCCGGCTTTCGGCCTCCGCGAGAAATCGTTCGAGGTCGCCAATGATCGTGTCGTTCAGGTGATTGCCGAACAGCGCTACCAGCGAGTCGCCCAGCGTCGCCCTGGCATAGTCCTTCACCAGCGCCTTGCCCTGCGACACCAACTCGCTGCGCACCTCGGCCAGCATTGGACGCAGGCTCGCGCGCATCGCGGTGAAGGCGGGCGGTACTGGAATCAAGCCGATGCCGTCGATGCCGATGAACACATAGTCCAGCACATCGATCGGGATGTTCTTCTGCTGCTTGTCGTAGAGTTCTTTGAGATCCAGCGCCACCGACACCAGCGCGATGACATTGCCCACCACGGGCAATCCGCCCGCGACACTCTCGAGGCGCTCCAGCGACACGACCCCGTTCGTGATCCTTTGCAGCCACTGATCGAAGTGCTGCGCGGCGACCTTGATGTCCTCGAGGTCGATTGTGTTGAGGGGTTTGATTGCGGACTGCGACGGACGATTTTTAGCTTCTTGTTCTGCGGGTATTGCCATTTCGGGTCAGTGCTTGATGCGGTGATTCGAGGTAACGAGTGAGGCGGTAAAAAGCCGGCCGGATTATAGGGGCCGACCGCATCGAATCGATACCGGCACTGCACAATATGACCAATTGGGAAGAGTCAGTCAGATAAAGCCGGTGGCGTCTAAATTTGACGTTTAGCGTTAGTATCTTCACAAACCATCGTCACAATCCTCCCACCCCACACCCCAAACCCCCTCCCAATACGGGTTAAATGTTATTGACGCATCATTTTCATGATGCGAAGATCACAACATAGCGCGCGACCCGATTCGCGCAAACATAAGAAATTCGTCCATCCGACGAAGGAGACATCAGGATGAGTGAGCCGGTTGCGGGCGCGGCCGCTTCACCGCTCCGTGCGCCGTTGATCCGCGTGGCGGGCGTCACCAAACGCTTCGGTGGCGTGCAGGCGCTGCGCGGCGTGAATCTGGAAGTGCTGCCGGGCGAAGTGCATGCGTTGCTCGGCGAAAACGGCGCGGGCAAGTCCACGCTCATCAAGATTCTCAGCGGCGTTCATACGCACGACGAAGGTTCGATCGAAATCGCCGGTCAGAAGGTCGCGTTCGAATCGCCCGCGAAGTCGCGCGAAGCGGGCGTGGCCGTCGTTTATCAGGATTTGAGTCTGGTCGAATCGCTCTCGGTGGGCGCGAATCTCATGCTCGGGCGCGAACCGCGCACGCGTCTGGGTTTCGTGAAGCAACGCGAACTCATGGCGCAGGTCGGCGCGTTTTTGCGCGAGCACAATATTCCGCTCGACCCGCGCGCGCCCGTGGATTCGCTCCCCTTCGCCTATCGGCAGATGACCGAAATCTGCAAGGCGCTGATGGGCGACGTGCGCGTGCTGATCCTCGACGAACCCACGTCCGCGCTGACCGCAGGCGAAGAACAGATTCTTTTCGATGCCGTTCGCACCGTCACGGCGCGCGGTGTCGGCGTGATCTATGTGACGCATCGGCTCAACGAGGTGTTCCGCATCTCGCAGCGCGTGACCGTGTTCCGCGATGGCGCGAACGCAGGCCATTTCGCCACCGCCGACACCGACATGAAGCAACTGGTCGCGGCCATCGTCGGCCCGCGCCATGCGGCGATGCAGGCGCGGCAAGACAGCGCACCGCATGCCACGGCACCAATCGTGAGCACTAAGCCCGTGTTGAAGCTCTCGAACGTGAGCAACACGCGTCTGCATGGCGTGAATCTCGCGGTGCATCCCGGCGAAGTGCATGGTCTCGCGGGACTCATCGGCAGCGGCCGCACGGAGATTCTCCAGACTATCTTCGGCCTCCTGCCGATCGATGCGGGCGCCATCGAACTCGAAGGCAAGCCGCTCGCCGCGCGCCTTCCCGCCGATGCCATCGCGCGCGGCATCGCGCTCGTGCCGGAAGACCGCCATGTGCAGGGGCTTGTGCTCGATCACTCGATCGAACGCAATCTGACCTTGCCGCGCCTGCCGCAATTCTCGCGCGGCGGCTGGCTGCGCGCGCAGGCGGCAGCGCTTCAGGCGCGCACCGCGATGAAACAACTCGCCGTGAAAGCGCCCGATGCATCGACCCATGTGAAGTTTCTCTCCGGCGGCAATCAGCAGAAAGTGGTGTTCGCCAAGTGGAACCATCCGCGCCCGAAAGTGCTGTTGCTCGATGAACCGACCGTCGGCGTGGATGTCGGCGCGCGCGAGGAAATCTACGGCGTGGTGCGCGATGCCGCCCACGCGGGCACCGGCGTGATCGTGGTGTCGTCGGATCTGGACGAATTGCTGCGGCTGTGCGATCGCGTGTCCATCGTGGTGGATGGCGTCATCGCGCAGACAATCGAGCGCGCGATGCTTCGCAATGCCGAGGAATTGCATCATCTCATTCAACTCCCCCGTTCCATCGAAGAGCCTGCGACATGAACGAGTCAGTTTCGCCTTTGCCCGCCGAACAACAAAGCGCCCCGCGTCATGGACGCGCGTGGCGCGTGGCGCGGCTTCTCTTGCAGGGCGACCGCCCGTACATGCTGTATATCGCGTTCGCCATTCTGCTGGTGGTGTTCAGTTTCGCGTCGCCGTGGTTTCTCTCCATCGACAATTTCCTGAATATCGGGCGGCAGACGGCGTTGGTGTCGATTATCGCCATTGGCATGACGTTCGTCATCATTGCGCGGCAGATCGATCTCTCGGTCGGCTCGACGCTCGCGCTCTCGGGCATGTCGGCGGCGCTCGCCATGTCGCATATCGGCGATAGCTGGATGATCGGCGCGGTCGCGGGCATCGGCACCGGTGCGATTGTGGGCGCGATCAATGGCTTCGTCACGACGCGGCTGAACATTCCGTCGTTTCTCGTCACGCTCGGCAGTTTGAGCGCGGCGCGCGGGCTTGCATTGATGGTGACCACGACGCGGCCCGAGATCATCACGAATGACCGCTTCATCGCGATCTTCGGCGAAGGCGATATCGCAGGCGTGCCGGTGCCGATCATCTGGACGCTGCTCGCGGTGATCGGCGGCATTCTGCTGCTGCATTACAGCGTGTTCGGGCGGCAAATCTATGCGGCGGGCGGCAACCCTACCGCCGCGCTTTATTCCGGCATCAACATTCGCCGCGTGACGACGCTTGCCTTCGTGCTGACGGGCACGCTTGCCGGACTCGCCGCGCTCGTGCTCTCCGCGCGTTCGCATGCGGCACGGCCCGATGTCGTGCAAGGCATGGAACTCGATGTGATCGCGTCCGTCACGCTCGGCGGATGCAGTCTGTTCGGCGGACGCGGCTTCATCCTCGGGACGCTGCTCGGAAGTTTAATCATCGGAATCCTGAATAACGGGCTGGTGCTGCTCGGCGTGAGTTCGTCGCTGCAACTGGTCATCAAGGGCATCATCATCGTGGCGGCGGTGGCGTTCACGCGCAAATAACCCATGAACTGCTGGAGACGCAGTAAAACAAAACCAACGGAGGAAGACATGAACGATCGTCGTGGATCAGGAGCGAAGCTGGCGGGTGTCGCCGCATTGAGCGCGCTGGCGCTGTGCTGTTCGCAGGCCTTCGCGCAGTCGTGCGAAAAGTTGCAGGCGTCGTCGATCGGGCCGGCGGGCATCGTCGGGCAAGGGCCGAACGGCGAAAAAGCAGCATCCGTCGATGCCGTCAAGCTCACCGATGCCGAAGCCGCCAAGATCAAGTCCAGCAAGTTCAAGGTCGGCATTTCGATGCAGACGATGAACCTCGACTGGTCGCAGCTTCAGGTGCAGGGCATCACGGATACGCTCAAGAAATACGGCGTGGAAGTGATCGGCACGGCATCCGCCGAATATCAGGTGGACAAGCAGATCGCGGACATCGAGAACACCATTCAGCGCCATCCGGACGGCATCATTTCGATTCCGGTCGATGGCACGGCCACCGCCGCGACGTACAAGAAAGTCTCGCAGGCGGGCATCAAGCTCGTGTTCATGGACAACGTGCCGACCGGTCTCAAGCATCCCGAACAATATGCGGCCATGGTCTCTGCCGACAGCGAAGGCAATGGCCAGATCGCGGCCAAAGTGCTCGCGTCGTGCGTGGCGAAGGGCGGCACGGTCGGGCTGGTGAACTTCGGCGTGGATTATTTCAGCACGACGGAGCGTACCAAGGCTGTGAACGACTGGCTCAAGAAGAATCGGCCGGATATCAAGATCAAGCAGGTTGCGTTCACGGACCCGTCGAAGGTCGGTCAGATCGCGGGCGACTTTTTGACGGCCAATCCCGATGTGAAGGGCGTGTTCGCGGTGTGGGATCAGCCCGCGCTCGACACGCTCACGTCGATGCGCGCGCAAGGCATCAACACGCCGGTGACGACGGTCGATCTCGGGCTGGAATCGGCAATCGAAATCGCCAAGGGCGGACCGCTCAAGGCGACCGGTTCGCAACGGCCTTACGATCAGGGCGTGGCCGAAGCCATGGCGATGATGAAGGCGCTGCTCGGACAAACGCCGCCTGCGTGGATCGGCGTGCAGTCCTTGCCGGTGCTTCAGTCGAACGTGCTCGAATCGTACAAGACGGTGTTCAAGAAAGACCCGCCGCCGCAACTCGCGGATGCCTGCAAGAAGGCGGCGCCGGCTTGCGGTTGATGCTCGAAGTCAATACCGCATGAAAAGCGAGGTCCGCGCGGACCTCGTTTTTAATTCAGGCCGCTTTTCCGCCGATAGCCTGCTCCTGACCGATCCAGATTTGACTATCCGGAAACCAGAACGCATCGGGACGCGGCGGCACGGCCAGCGTGACCGGCAATTCAGGATTGAAAATCTTCGACCATGCGGACAGGTACGACGGCATCTTCACCAGATAACCGCAGTTCGCGAGCAACAAGCTGGACACCAGCGCTTCACGCCCGATTTCAAGGCCCGGATAGCCGCTGAAATGCACGGGCCGGTCGCCATCCGCAAGCAGCTTTGCAGGAGCGACGCTCACCGGTCGCGTGAACGGCCAAGCCAGAAAGAATTCGATGAACGCCTTCTCATCGCTCGACACGAAGATATCGGTCAGATGCGGATTGATCGCGAGCGTCTGCTCGACCAGACGACAGAACTCGGGCCACGGCAAGGTTTCCGCTTCGATCTTCTTGTCGGTGCCACGGTAATGCACGCCCAGCGTCGTCTTGCTGACCTTGAGCCGCGCACACGTTGATTCGACTTCCTCAAGAATCGCGGCAGTCGGGCGATAGTACGAGTTGAAGAGTTCGCTCGCGCTGTGCAGGCGAAGTCCCGCTTCGTAGCGCTGACGAAACCCGAGCTGAACCAGATCGCGCACCGTGGACGTTCTTACTCTGCGGGGCAATCGCGTTGCTGCCATTGGCCGGACGCTTTCGAAGAACGCCGAGAACCAGTCGATCTTGCCTTCGGCATCGCCATACAACCCGCCGCGCGCTGAGATTTGCGGCGTCAAGTGCTTCTCCTCGCAATGCATGAGGATAAAGAGCACCATCTGCATGACGGAGAAAAACCCTGAGTTCTCCCGAATCTCGATGGCGAACACGCTGCGGTTCAATCGCTGTCGCGCATGCACCGACAAGCGGACCGGCGTGGCAAGCGAGTGCTTGAATCCTTCGCTGCGCCGGAAGCGTCTGACGCGATCGACCACCTTTCGCAGCATGGGCGTCCCCGATTGGAATTAGGTGTTTTGAATGTTCCAGAGTCGACTACAGAACAGTGACCCGAGGGTAGCATCGCACGCACAGTTGCGGAGCATGTCGCGGCGGGCGTTTGTGGGGTATCCCACGTGAGGGTGGCAAATATTACTGTCGGCTCGAACGTGTGTTCACTTGAAGAATGTTGATCGCTCGATGGGTTTCATTCGCAAACGATTGCCCTGGATACGGAGACAAGCATGAACGATGAGCAGATTCGAGAAGCTTTAACGAACACTGGCGTGCGTCGGCAGCGGGCGATCTTGAAGCGGAACACGCTATTTATCATGACGACGTACTCTGCGATTACCCGCAATCGGGTGAACGGATCCGTGGGCGAAGTAATTTGCAGGCGTTGCGGGGGCATCATCCTGATAGGCCTTCGGGGTTCGATGTGAAGCGGATTCAGGGAACGCGCGATCTTTGGGTGACTGAATATTTGATTACCTACGGGCTGCAATCGGCGCTTACGGTGAGCATCATGGAGTTCCGCGACGGGAAGGTTGCGCGCGAGACGCAGTACTTTTCGACTCCGTTCGATGCGCCGGAATGGCGGAGGAAATGGACCGAGAGGATGGCGTGACAGATAGTGTTTGTTTTTGCTGCCGTTGGCGAGTTGGGTTTGTTGTTCTTTCGTACAAAGGGCTGCTGGTTTTTGGGCTTTTATTGCAGTAGCCGCCTCCCCGGCGGGGGGGTAACTTTCTTTGCTGCTGCAAAGAAAGTCACCAAAGAAAGCAGCTTTTTACCCCATGCACGATGGCTGGAGAGCGTGGTCTGGATTAACCGAAACAGTGGCCGCAATAGGACTTGCCACGCATAACAGCCGCTTAGGCAACCTTGCGATTTCGCGCCCGAATCCTTTGGTGTTAGTGGTCCGCATTCATTCTTTCGGCCATGCGCTACGCGCGCCGAGAGCTTTAGAACGGAACCCCGCAGCGTATCAGCGCCCAGCCACATCACACGGTATCGCACCTCTCCCATTGGGCCCAACCTTGGTAAGCGCTTCTGAGCAAAGCTCGCACCCCAACGCAAATCACCCTTTGTTGGAGCACTAACCAAGGTAGGACCGAATAGCAATCTTGCGGAGAAGCGTGATATGGCTGGGCGCTGATACGTTGCGGGATTCCGTTCTAAAGTTCTCGGCGCGCGCAGCGCATGGCCGAAAGAATGACGGCGATCCACTAAGCGTTGATTGCTCGGGCGTGCAATCGCCAGGTTGCCTAAGCGGCAAGTTATGCGTGGCAAGTCCTATTGCGGCCACTGTATCGTTAATTCAGGCCACACTTTCCAGCCAGCGTGCATGGGGTAAAAAGCTGCTTTCTTTGGTGACTTTCTTTGCAGCAGCAAAGAAAGTTACCCCCCCGCCGGGGAGGCGGCTACTGAATAAAAAGCACGAACAACAGCAGCCCTTTGCACGCAATAAAAAACAGCCCGAGCATCACCTAATACACCTGAAGCTTTTAACCCCGCACACCAAATTCCACTTCCTGCGCCGTCCAACCCTTCACCCGATCACTAAGACTCAACCCAAGCCCAGGCCGCGTCGGCACCATCATGCGGCCGTTCTTCGTCTCCAAACGCTCATTAAACAGCGGCTCCAGCCATTCAAAATGCTCCACCCACGGTTCCCGCGAATAGCAAGCCGCAAGATGCACATGCAATTCCATCGCGAAATGCGGCGCAAGCATAAGGCCCGCGTGATCGGCAAGCGTCGCCACCTTAAGAAACGGCGTGATGCCACCAACCCGCGGCGCATCCGGCATCAGATAGTCCGCAGCGCGCAGCCTGATGAAGTCCCAATGCTCCGCCACGCTCGTGAGCATTTCGCCGGTCGCGATCGGCGTATCGAACTGCGCGGCGAGCGCGGCGTGACCTTCCGCATCGTAGCAATCGAGCGGCTCCTCGATCCAGATCAGATTGAATTGCTCGAAAGTGCGGCACATGCGCTGCGCGGTCGGACGGTCCCATTGCTGGTTCGCATCGACCATGAGCGGGAAGGCATCGCCGAGATGCTTGCGCACGGTCTGCACGCGATGGATGTCCAACGCGCAATCCGGCTGCCCCACCTTCAGCTTGATGCCGCCGATGCCCTTCTCGCGCGACGCATCGGTATTGACGAGCAGTTGATCCAGCGGCGTATGCAGGAAGCCACCCGACGTGTTGTAGCAGCGCACGGAATCGCGATGCGCGCCGAGCAGCTTGGCAAGCGACAGATTCGCGCGCTTGGCCTTCATGTCCCACAGCGCGACGTCGAATGCGCCGATGGCCTGCGCCGCCATCCCGCTGCGCCCCACCGATGCACCCGCCCAAGCCAGTTTGTCCCACAGACGCGCGATATCGCTCGGGTCCTCGCCGATCAGGACCGGCGCGATTTCCTTCGCATGCGCGAACTGGCCCGGACCGCCCGCGCGCTTGGAATAGCTGAAGCCGAGGCCGCGATGGCCGTCCGCCGTTTCGATCTCCACGAACAGGATGGCGATCTCGGTCATCGGTTTCTGACGGCCGGTAAGCACCTTGGCGTCGCTGATCGGATTGGCGAGCGGCAGGAAGGTGGACGCCACGCGGATCCACTTGATTTGATCGTTGACGGGCGTCGGAGCGAGAGCATGGATGGCGTTCATAAGGCTTTTCCTTTCGAGGCGTTGATTCGATGATAGCGCAATCATTGGGTCGATATGATTGCGCTATCATCGTGGTTTACACCGAGGCGACGGAACGCCGCGTCCTTCATGGTCTAATGCCCGATGAGATGCACGGAACCCATCATCCATGACGAAAAAGAACGAACGAACCGCCGCCGCGCAACCGATGGGCATGAGCGAAAGCGTCACGTTGATCGATGTCGCGCGCGTCGCCGGCGTCGCGCCGATGACCGTTTCCCGCGTGCTGAATCGTCCCGAACTGGTCAAGAGCGACACGCAGCGCAAGGTGCTCGATGCCGTGCGCGCGACCGGCTACGTGCCGAATCTGCTGGCCGGAAGTCTTGCGAGCAACAAGAGCCGGCTGATCGCGATTCTGCTGCCGACCATCGCCAATTCGATCTTCTCGGATACCGTGCAGGCGTTGATGGACGGCGTGACCTCATCGGGCTATCAGACCTTGCTCGGGCTTACCGGCTATTCGCGCGAGCAGGAAGAGGCGCTGGTCGAAGCCATTCTCGGCCGTCGTCCGGACGGCATCGTGCTGGCGGGCACGAGTCATAGCGATGCCACCATCGAGCGGCTCACCAAGGCGCGCATTCCGGTCGTCGAGATATGGGATTTGACCGACGAGCCGATCGATATCGTGATCGGTTTCTCACACGAGGAAGTGGGCCGCGAGGTCGCGCGGCATCTGCTTGGCAAGGGTTATGAGCGCTTCGGCATCGTGTCGGTCGATGATCCACGCGGCTTGCGGCGTTGCGAGAGTTTCAAAGCCGAAGTGGCGAAGCATCGCGCGGCGCGCACGGCGTTCGAAGTATTGCCCGCGCCCGCGACCTTCAAGGCCGGACGCGAAGGACTCAGCCGTTTGCTTGCCTCGGGCGATGCGCCGCAAATCGTCGTATGCAGTTCGGACACGCTCGCTCAAGGCGTGCTCGCCGAAGCCGCGAGCCGCGGCCTTCAGGTGCCGCGCGATCTCGCCGTGATGGGCTTCGGCGATCTCAGTTCCGCCGCGCATGTGTTTCCGGCGCTTTCGACGGTGCGTGTGGATGGCGCCAAGATCGGCACCGAAGCGGCGCGGGCGCTGCTTGCGCGCTTCAGTGCGAAACCGGATGCGCTCCGGGGGACTGTGCGTATCGATACGGGGTTCAGCATTATCGAACGCGAGAGTACGTGAAGTTTAGGCGGCAGCGCTCGAGCTGAGGTTTTGTTGTTCTTTCGTGCAAAGGGCTTCTCTTGTTTGTGTTGTTTATTCAGTAGCCGCCTCCCCGGCGGGGGGGTAACTTTCTTTGCTGCTGCAAAGAAAGTCACCAAAGAAAGCAGCTTTTTACCCCATGCACGATGGCTGGAGAGGGTTGGTCTGGATTAACCGATGCAGTGGCCGCAATAGGACTTGCCACGCATAACTTGCCGCGTAGGCAACCTGGCGAATACGCGCTCCAAAAATAAACCCTCAGTGGCCCGCATTCATTCTTTCGGCCATGCGCTTCGCGCGCCGAGAACTTGAGAACGGAATCCCGCAGCCTATCAGCGCCCAGCCACATCACACCTCACCGCTATGTCGTTATTCGGCCCTACCTTGGTAAGCGCTTCTGGGCAAAGCACGCACACCAACGCAATTCACCTTTTAGTCGGAGCACTAACCAAGGTAGGACCGAATAACAATCTTGCGGAGAAGCGTGATGTGGCTACGCTTATAGACTGCGGGATTCCGTTCTTAAGCTCTCGGCGCGCGTAGCGCATGGCCGATTGAATGAATGCGGTCCACTGCGTTTAGAAGATTCGAGCGCGCAATCGCGAGGTTGCCTAAGCGGCAAGTTATGCGTGGGACATCCTAACGCGGCCACTGTATCGGTTAATCCAGACCAACCCTCTCCAGCCATCGTGCATGGGGTAAAAAGCTGCTTTCTTTGGTAACTTTCTTTGCAGCAGCAAAGAAAGTTACCCCCCCGCCGGGGAGGCGGCTACTGCATTAAAAACACAACAAACAGCAGCCCCTTGCACGACAACCAAAAACACCACCCCTCAACCCAAAAAACAGCGAACGCGACACCTCACCCGCTGTCTCACAGATCAAGCATCAGCAAATACACATCAACCGTCAGCGACCAAACGCCTCCGTATCCACCTTACGCCCAAGCAAAAACGCATCCGCGACGATCTGCAGCGGCCGCACATCCACATCCTGCTGCTTCGCCGCGATGAGTTCATGGAAGCGCTCATACAGCGCCGGATACTCCCGCTCCACACCGATTTCGACCTCACGCCCCGCGATGCTCAACCGCTTGCCGCCTTCGCGAATTTCGAGCCGTCCACCATCGGTATCGACATCGATGGCCCACTCCTCAACCGGCCCATGACGCCAGTCGAATTCCGCGCGCACCGGTGCGCCGTTGGTATCGACGCAATCGAGTTCGGCGGCTATAGGCGTGGCAGTATCGCTCGGCGTGATGAGATTGGCCGCGCGCAACGCAATCTCACTCGGCAGGATGCGCGTGACGATGGACAGCGCGTTGATGCCCGGATCGAACACGCCGAGCCCGCCCGGTTCCCAGATCCATTGCTGCCCCGGATGCCAGCGCCGCACGTCTTCCTTCCAGCGCACTTCCACCGAACGCACCGCGCCCGCCTGCGGCGACGCCAGCCATTCGCGCGCCGGTTCCACCGCGCTTGCCGCGCGCGAATGCCACGACGCATACAAGGTCACGCCACGCGCGCGCGCAATATCGCGCAACGCTTCGACTTCGCTCACGCTCGCGCCGGGCGGCTTTTCCAGCATGACGTGCTTGCCCGCATGCAGCGCGGCCAGTGCTTGCGCGAAACGCACCTGCGGCGGCGCGCATAACGAAACCGCATCGATATCCGGCTCCGCCGCCAGCAAGGATTCGATGTCCGGATAATTGCGCACGCCCTCGACGCTCGCATTGCGGCTCGCGCACGCGACGAGTTCGAAGCCATGTCCATTTTCGATGGCGGGCAAATGCTGATCGCGCGCGATCTTGCCGATGCCGACCATCGCCAACTTGAAAACAGAGGTCATGAAAATCCCGCTATGTGGTGAAGATGCAATGAGGTTCAGCGCACAAGAGCGTAGCATGACTCGCCGATGTTTTTAGCCCTTGTTTCAAGGCTTATTCGCCGTTCGTCAGCGCTTCGATAATGGCATGCGCCGCATCCACGCGCTCGCTGTTCGGGTAGTTCCGGTTCGCCAGCATCACGATTCCCACATGCTGCGCAGGCACGAACACGATGTACGTTCCGAAGCCGTTCGTCGAACCTGTCTTGTTGATCCACACATCGTCGCGCGGCGCTTGGGGCGGGTCTATTCGCGTGACCGCCATGCCATCGACGATCATGCGCGGCGAGTTGCCTTCCTGAAGCGCTTCGAGCTTCACGGGCCACGGGTATTGTTCCCAGATGAGGTCTTGCGTCATGGGTCCGGCCTGAAAGTAACCGGTGTGCGTGGCCGTCACCGCGCGCTGCCATTGCGGCGCGATTCCCTGCACGAGATTCATGTTGATTTGCATGAAGCGCGTCATGTCGGCGGCCGACGCTTTCACGCCATACGCTTGCGACGCGAGTTCGGCGCGCTTCATGCGGATGGGTGCATCGTCCTTGGTATAGCCTTGCGCGTAATCCTTCGCACGTGAAGCAGGGATATCGATGAAGCTGTTCTTCAGGCCGAGCGCGGGAAACAAGCTGAGTTGCATAAGCGAGTCGAAATCGCGATGCAAACTTTTAGCCGCGATCAATCCCAGGGTGCCGATGGTCGGGTTCGCATACGTGCGATACGTGCCCGGCGCATGCGCGGGTTGCCATGCCCTGAACCACGTCATGAGTTGCGCGTCGTTGTGAATCTCGTCGGGCACTTGCAGCGGCATGCCGCCGGGCGTGTGCGTGCCGAGATTCAGAAGCGTGACGTCATCGCCGAATTTGCTGCCGCGCAGTTCGGGCAAGTATTGGCTCACGGGATCGGACAAGGACAGCGCGCCGCGTTCCTGCGCATAAGCCGTGAGCGTGGCAGTGAATGTCTTGCTGACCGAGCCGAGTTCGAAGAGCGTGTTGCCATCGACCGGCCGCTTCGGCTTGATAGAAGCCAAGCCGTAATTAAACACGTACGCGTGGCCCTGCACGATCACGCCGACCGCCATGCCGTGAATATTGTTCTTCGCCATCAAAGGTTCGATCGTTCGATCGACTGTGCGCTTGATGTCATCGCGCGAGAGATCGGCGGCCAGCGCCGCATTCGATAAAGACACACACAACATGGCGTTGACCACGAGACGCAAAGCGCCGAGCTTCATGTTCGATTCCTTCCCTGATGCAATGAATGAGTTGGGCTTGAAATTCTAATGGCTTGAGATGTATCGCCCGCCGAGTCCGCACTATCGGCGCACGCGCGCAAAAGCACAATCGAGGATAATTTGCCTCAGGGTCAAGAAAATCTAATGCTCTCCTTTCAACCTGAATGCGCCCTCACCTTCCGCTAAACGCATTGCGCGCCTTCGAAGCGTCCGCGCGGCATTTGAGCTTCACGCGCGCGGCGCACGAACTCAACGTGACGCAAGCCGCCGTCAGTCAGCAAGTGCGCGCGCTCGAAGAACGGCTCGGCGCGACGCTGTTTCGCAGGCTTCCGCGCGGTCTCGCCGTGACCGACGAAGGCCGCGCGCTGCTGCCCGTTTTGAGCGATGCATTCAACCGAATCGAAGGTGTGCTGAAGCAATTCGAAGGCGGGCATTTTCATGAAGTGCTGACGATCGGCGTCGTCGGCACGTTTGCCGTGGGTTGGCTGATGCCGCGTCTAAAGGCATTCCGGCAGACGCATCCGTTCGTCGAACTGAGACTGCTCACGCATAACAATCTGGTCGATCTTGCGTCGGAAGGACTGGACTTCGCCATTCGCTTCGGCACCGGCAACTGGCCGATGACGCACAACACGCGTCTGCTCGATGCCCCGCTCGCCGTGCTCGCCGCGCCCGAACTCGCGCGGCGTCTGCGCACGCCCGCCGATCTCACGCATGAAGTGCTGCTGCGTTCGTATCGCGCAGACGATTGGACCGACTGGTTCGCCGCCGCCGCGCTCGAACCGTGGACGCTCAATGGTCCCGTGTTCGATTCCTCGCGCCTGATGGTGGAAGCCGCCGTGCAGGGCGCGGGCGTGGCGCTCGCGCCGCCGTCCATGTTCGAGCGGGAATTGCAGGCGGGTCTGCTCGCACGCGCGTTCGATATCGAGGTGGCCAACGGAAGCTACTGGCTCATCTGGCTGCGCTCGCGCAAGCCGTCGCCGGGCATGCGCGCGTTCGAGCAATGGATCGTCGCGGAAGCAGAACGAGCGGTATGAAGATTGGCGAGCGGCCTGCTGCGCAAAAGCGACACTCCGCACATTCGATAGCATGCTAACGAATAAACGTCATTTTTTATGGCTATAATCGCGGCCCATGAGTCATCTCGATATTCTCCGCCGCTCTGTCAGCAGCACGCTCGTGCTCGCCGCGCGCCGCTGGCGTCGCACGAGTCACGGCGTGCTGGCGTCCTATGGCGTGTCGGAAGCGTGCGCGGTGCCGCTGCTCACGGCGAATCGCCTGGGCGAGAGCGTGCGTCAGGTCACGCTGGCGGAACATGTTGGCATCGAAGGGCCGTCGCTGGTGCGGCTGCTGGATCAGTTGTGCGCGGCGGGCCTTGTGCGGCGCGACGAAGACCCGGAAGACCGCCGCGCCAACACCATCACGCTGACCGATGAAGGCCGCGCCGTCACCGCGCGCATGGAAGAACGACTCGTCACGCTGCGCGCGCGGCTGCTCAAGGGCGTGAGCCGCGCGGACCTCGAAACCACGCTGCGCGTGCTGGACGCGTTCAACGCGTCGCTGGATGCGAGAACCATCGACGACACACCCGCGAAGGGCCGCGCGCAGAAGCCATGACCTTTCCATCCGCCCGCGAGTGGCTGTTCTCCGCGAAGACCTTCGCGGCCGCGATGATCGCGCTGTACATCGGCCTCTTTCTGCAATTGCCGCGTCCTTATTGGGCGATGGCGACGGTCTATATCGTCTCGAATCCGTTCGTCGGGGCGACGCGTTCCAAGGCGCTGTATCGCGCGCTCGGCACCATGATCGGCGCGGCGGGCGCGGTGCTGATCGTGCCGCCGTTCGTGGAATCGCCGTATCTGTTCAGCACGGTCGTCGCTTTATGGACCGGCTCGCTGCTCTATCTGTCGATGTTCGACCGCAGCGCGCGCAGCTATGTCTTTCTGCTCGCGGGCTACACGTTGCCGTTGATCGCGCTGCCGACCGTGTTCGCGCCCGCCACGGTATTCGATACCGCCATCTCGCGCACGGAAGAAATCCTGCTCGGCATCACGGTGGCAAGCATCGTCGGCTCGACGGTGTTTCCGAGCCGCCTTGCGCCCACGCTCATCGAACGAACGGACGCATGGTTCCGCGACGCCGCGTTCTACGCGAGCGAAACGCTGTCCGGCCGTCTCTCAGGCGCGAAGATTTCGGCGGCACGGCAACGGCTCGCGGCCACCGTCAACGGGCTGGAACTGATCGTGAGCCAGTTGACCTACGATCACACGCAGCCTGTCACGATCCGCCGCATGCGCTTCATGAAGGGGCGCATGCAAATCTTTCTGCCACTGATTTCGTCGATGGCCGATCCATTGGTGGAACTGATCGGCGAACGCGGCGTGCATCCGCCGGGTTTGGAAGCGTTGCTCGCCGATGTCGCCAAATGGGTCGCGCAGCCCGTGCCAAAACCCAATGAACCCGACGACGACCGCCCGCCCGAAGCGCTGCGCGAACGCATCCTGGCCATGCGCCCGAGCGCCGAAGAACTCGCCACGCTGAACGGCGCGCTGCTCTCCAACGCGCTGTGGCGGCTCGCGCAAGTGGTGGACGTGTGGCAGGACATCCGCTCGTTGCGCTCGGCTATTTTGCAAGGCAGCAGCGAATGGCGCGCGCATTTCAGACATTGGCGGCTCGGCGGCACCGAGCGCTTTTTCGATCGCGGCCTGATGCTGTTCAGCACGGGCGTCGCGGTAAGCGCGATCATCGTTGCGTGCGGCATCTGGATCGAATCAGGCTGGAACGATGGCGCGGGCGCGGTCACGCTGGCGGCCGTCGCATGCTGCTTCTTCGCCGCGCTCGACGACCCCGCGCCGCAAGTGTTCAAGTTTTTTCTCTCGACGTGTCTGAGCGTGGTGCTCGCCGGTCTCTACGTGTTCGCGGTGTTACCGCACGTGCACGACTTCGCCATGCTCGTGATCATTTTCGCGGTGCCGTTTCTCATCATCGGCACGCTGATTCCGCGCCCGCAATTCAATCTCGTGACGATGCTCGTCGCCGTCAACACCGCGACGTTCATCAGCATTCAAAGCGCTTACGAGGCGGATTTCTTCGTGTTCCTGAACAGTAATCTGGCGGGCGTGGCGGGCCTGTTGTTCGCGTTCGTCTGGACGCAGACCACGCGGCCGTTCGGCGCGGATCTGGCCGTCGCGCGGCTCACGCGGTCGGCGTGGCGCGATATCGTCGTATGCGCATCGCCGGGGGCGGTCGAAGATCAGCGCAATCTCTATTCGCGCATGCTCGACCGGCTGATGCAACTCCTGCCGCGTCTGGCCGCGACGGATTCGCAGAAGCATCCGTCGATCGAAAGTTTTCGCGATTTCCGCGTGGCGCTCAATGCGCTGGATTTGCAACGCGCGCATCGCAAATTGCCCGACGATGTGCAGACCGCCATCGAAGACGTGCTGCGCGGCGTGCGTCAATACTTTCAATATTGCATCGATTCGCGCACGCGTCAGTCGGTGCCGAGCGAACTCATTCATAGCATCGATTCCGCGGCTTCTCGCGTGACCACGCGCAATATTGCGGATGCCGAAGCATCGACCGCGCCCCGCATGGCGCTCGGCGAAAAGTCATTACGCGACACGCTGCATGCGCTCACCGGCATGCGCCTGTCGCTGCATCCGCCCGCCGATGAAATCCGCGCCGATTCACGCGGCGGCGCACCGCGCGAGGAACCGGCGTGATGACGCTGCATCCCTTCAATCTTTCTTCATGGAGCGTCAGGCATGATCGGTGAAATCGACATTCTCGGCGTGTTCGTGCCTGCCGTGCTGGTGCTCATGTTCATCGCCTATCTGCTGAATCTGGCGATCCGCACCGCACTCGCGCGCGTGGGCTTTTATCGGTTCGTGTGGCACCGCTCCGTTTTCGATCTCGGCATCTATGTGGTGGTGCTGGGGCTTGTCGTCGTTGTTTCGCATCGGCTCATTCCGTGAAAAAAACCTGGTTCTCCATCGGGCAAGTCCTGCTCACGCTTATCGTCGTCGCGATTGCCGCGGTCGTGCTGTACAAGCTCGTCGATTACTACATGTTCGCGCCGTGGACGCGCGATGGCCACGTGCGCGCCGACGTCATTCAGGTCGCGCCAGACGTATCGGGCCTCATCACCGATGTGAACGTGATCGACAACCAAGAGGTCAAGGCGGGGCAAGTGCTGTTCATCATCGATCGCGCGCGTTATGAACTCGCGTTGCGCAATGCGCAGGCCGCCGCGCTCCAACGCCGCGCGACGCTCGATCAGGCGCGTCGTGAAGATGCGCGCAATCGCTCGCTCGGCAATCTGGTGGCGCGCGAAGTGACGGAAGAAACGCATTCGCGTGTGGAAACCGCCGCCGCCGCGCTCGCCGATGCAGACGTCGCCATCGACACCGCGAAGCTCAATCTGCAACGCACGACCATCGTGAGTCCTGTGGATGGTTATCTCAACGACCGCGCGCCGCGTGTGGGCGAATATGTGGCGGCGGGCCGTGCGGTGCTGTCCGTGGTCGATATGCATTCGTTTCGCGTCGATGGTTATTTCGAGGAAACCAAGCTCGGCCATATCGACATCGGCCAGCCGGTGGATATCAAGGTGATGGGCGAGCCGGGGCTCTTGCGCGGGCATGTGCAGAGTATCGTTGCGGCGATCGAGGATCGCGACCGTCAGCAAAGTTCGACGTTGTTGCCGAACGTGAACCCTTCGTTTAGCTGGGTGCGGCTGGCGCAGCGCATTCCGGTGCGTGTCGCGCTCGATGAGATTCCGGCGGACTTTCGCATGATCGCGGGGCGCACGGCGACGGTGTCGGTGCGAGGCATCGGGCCATCGCTGGGGGCGCAGCCGGCGTCGGGGACGGTGCCTGCGGCGCCGACTGCGCCTGCATCGCATGTGTCGGGTGCATCGCAATGAAGCGGCGCGCGTTTGCGGTTGCATCGACACTTGCGTTGAGTGCGTGCATGAACGTCGGCCCGAATTACAAGCTGCCCGACAGTGCGATGGTCAACGCGCCCTATGCGAACGGCGCGATCGATGGCGCAAGCGATGCGCCTGTCACGCAGGGCAACGTGCCGGCGAAGTGGTGGCGTCTTTATGACGATCCGGTGGTGAATCAACTCGTGGATCAGGCGCTTGCCTCCAATACCGACTTGCGCGTGGCGGCGGCGAATCTCGCGCGTTCGCGGGCGGAAGTCGAGTTTGCACAGCAGCAAGGCGGCTTTTCCGGGAAGTCATCGGCGTTGTTCGAGCGCGCGCAGGAATCGGCGGAACAGTATCTGTTGACGGAGAAGCTCCCGGTCGCCAACGAAGGTGCGCTCGATCTTTCGATCTCCTACGAACTCGATTTGTTCGGCAAGCTGCGTCGCGGTGTGGAATCCGCCAAGGCCGATGACGATGCCGTACAGGCCGCGAACGATCTTGCGCGCATTACCGTGGTGGCGGATGTCGTGCGCGCGTATGTGGAATCGTGCTCGGCGGGCGAGGAACTGGCGATCGCGCAGCAGTCGCTTTCCTTGCAGAAGCAGCGTGTGGTGTTGTCGCGGCGTCTGCGCGATGCGGGTCGTGGCAACCAGTCCGAAGTCACGCGCGGGCAGACTCAAGCCGATACCTTGGCCGCCGATATTCCGCGTTTTACTGCGCGCAAGCGGGTGGCGCAGTATCGGCTTTCGCAATTGCTGGCGCGGCCGGTTTCTTCTTTGCCCAAGGCGGCGCTTGCTTGCAAGAGTGTGCCTAAGTTGCGGCAGCCGATTCCAGTCGGCGATGGCGCGGGGCTTTTGAAGCGTCGGCCGGATGTGCGGCAGGCTGAGCGGCAACTTGCTGCTTCGACGGCGCGGATTGGGGTGGCTACGGCGGCGCTTTATCCTTCGGTTTCGCTTGGGGCTTCGGTTGGGTCGGTTGGGATTGCTGATGATTTGCTGGGGGCGTCGACTAATCGGTGGGCGTTTGGGCCGCTGATTAGCTGGAGCTTTCCTGTGAATGGGCAAAGGGCGCGTATCGTGCAGGCGGAGGCTTCTTCAAGCGGTGCGCTTGCTCATTTCGATGGGGTGGTATTGAACGCGCTGCGGGAGACTCAAAGCAGTCTTGCCACCTATGCGGGGGATGCCACGCGGGCGGATGCGCTTCGGACGGCTTATCGGTCGGCTGTTCAGTCGGCGGATGAGACGCATCGGCTTTATTCTGCTGGACGCGAGTCGTTTGTTGCTGATCTTGATGCTACGCGGACGCTTACGGGTGTTGCTGCGCAGGTTGCGGCTGCTGAAGGACAGGTTGCGCAGGATCAGGTTACTTTGTTTTTGGCGCTTGGGGGTGGGTGGGAGTAGGTTTGGTTTTGTTGTCGTGCAATGGGCTTCTGCTGTTTGTGTCTTTATTGCAGTAGCCGCCTCCCCGGCGGGGGGGTAACTTTCTTTGCTGCTGCAAAGAAAGTCACCAAAGAAAGCAGCTTTTTACCCCATGCACGATGGCTGGAGAGGGTTGGTCTGGATTAACGATACAGTGGCCGCAATAGGACTTGCCACGCAGAACAAGCCGCTTAGGCAACCTCGCGATGTCGCGCTCGAATCCTTTAGTGTTAGTGGACCGCAGTCATTCCTTCGGCCATGCGCTGCGCGCGCCGAGAACGTAAGAACGGAACCCCGCAGCGTATCAGCGCCCAGTCTCCCCACGCTTCCCCGCTATATCGCTATTCGGCCCTACGTTCGTTAGTGCTCCGACTAAAAATCACACGCCGACGTGACACTAGTTGCCGCGCGGTGCGGTGCGGGTGCCGGTGCGCTTTGACATATCGTGGTCCATGCGGCTTTCGCTGAAGCGCTAACCGAGGTAGGGCCGAATAGCAATCTTGCGGGGACTTGTGAGGTGGCTGGGCACTGATAGGCTGCGGGATTCCGTTCTAAAGCTCTCGGCGCGCGAAGCGCATGGCCGAATGAATGAATGCGGGCCACTTAGACTAGAGAGTTAGAGCGCGTAATCGCCAGGTTGCCTAAGCGGCTCTATAAGTGGAACGTCCTATTGCGGCCACTGCATCCGTTAATCCAGACCAACCCTCTCCAGCCAGCGTGCATGGGGTAAAAAGCTGCTTTCTTTGGTGACTTTCTTTGCAGCAGCAAAGAAAGTTACCCCCCCGCCGGGGAGGCGGCTACTGCAATAAAGACACAAACAGAAGCAACCCTTTGCACGAAAAAACCTCACCCTCCAGAAGACCCCGAAACATCCCCTTTAACCGAAGACCCAAACCGCTCAGGAATCTTCCCTTCAAACGATTTGAGATACCGCGTATAGGCCGCGCTCGCCTGCGCTCCAGGCATCGTCCCCGCCGAGGGAGCAGCAGCAGACCCGTCAGCCTGCATAGAAATCCAGGCCTGCGCCGAATCCCCGACCTGTGGTTCCTCGGCAAATGCACTAGCGCAAACCAATCCACAAACAACAAACGAAACGCTCGATCGCTTCTTCATTACCCAATCCTCAAAAACCAAAAATCCAAACCACATAAAACCTTTATCGGCCCGAAAGCAAAGAAATGAATCAACCCAACCAAGCGCCAGCAAAACCAAAAATCCAAACATCGGCACAAATTACAGCCTAAAGATTCATTTAAGCCTCAACTTTTAATTCAGCGGCCCTAAGGTCCGCGGTATACCGTCCGATAACACGTAGCAAGAAGTACCTCTTACCTGCTCCATTCCCCGGAAAAAAATGTCCGGGTCCAAGCCGGAAAGACAACTTCACCAGAGCTCGATCACGAGCCGAGAGCAGTAGAACCTGAGAGTAAAAGTCCGGGCGTTTATTGGCGTTTTTGCACTTCCAAACACCACCGGGTTCCGTCAACTGAGAGCGTCGGAACACCGTGGCAAATAGGCCAGCAAGCGATTCGGACATCGGATAGCAAATCATTGACCGAGGATCGGAATCATGAAGAACTTCTGCAAACGTTATCTTCTCGACAATCGCGGCATCACGGCCATCGAATACGGCCTGATCGCTGGCGTGCTGGCACTGGGCATCATGACCGCCGTAACGGGCGTCGCCGGCCAGCTCACGACGACCTTTCAGAGTATTACCGCCGCGCTCAAGGCTGCCTGAACGCGCGCGGAATACCGCACATCCGAAGCGACGATAAACCGCGACCACAAGTCGCGGAACGGGCATGTTCGTCCGCGCAACCACGCGGATGCACGCGCCCGCACCGCCATGCTCGCGAGAAATCAACCGGTTTCCAGCACGCATGTGCATTTGCAGTGCCGTGTTTATTTTTCGGCTTCCTGATGGTTTTACCGCGTCGAGGTCGCGGATAAACCATCAATCAAAAACAGATATCTCTGAGAGAGCGTTATGAAGACCTTTATTTTTAATCGCGAAACCATTCGCATGACGGCCACCGCGGCCGCCGTGGCGGCAATGCTCGCACTGGGCGCCTGCGGGGGCTCGGGCGCACTCGGCAAGTCCACGGGCGCGGCCGCGAAATCGGCCAATACCGCGTCGGCCGATACGTCGGGCGACTCGCACACGGCTGTCGGCGCGCGCGACATGGGCATGGGCAGCACCGCCGACGACACCAGCAGCACGGTGAAGGCCGCGACCGGCACCGACGGCGGCGGACTCGTCAGCGTCGATACCGGCGGCGGTGGTGGCGGGCTCGTTCCGCCCACCAAGATCAACGTCGGCGGCAAGACCGCGACGGATGTCGTCGCAACCGTCGTCGACAAGGCCGGCAATCTGGTCACGACCGCAGGCAACACCGTCACCGATGTCGGCACGAATCTCGGCGGCACCAAGATCGCGGGCCTGTCGGACTCCACCACCGGCCAGCTTGGCGGCGTGGTGTCGAACCTGGGCGCGGCGGTCGCGACGCTCGGCAACGGCGTGCAGGACGGTCTCGGCTCGCTCGCGACCAACGCCAACGGCGTCGGCACCACGGTGACGAGCGTGGGCGGCGTCGTGCAGAAAGTCGGCGATGCAGTGACGAGCGCAGGCGGCGTGGTATCGAGCCTGAGCAACGGCGCACTTGCACCGCTGGCCGCGATCACTAATCCGGTGGGCGCACTAGTGAGCGGTCTGGGCACGGGCGTCACGCAAACCGGCACGGGCCTGACGAGCGCGTTGTCCAGCGCACCCGTTCAGCAGTTGACCTCGAACGTGACCACGGCCATCACGCCGATCACGAATCTGGTCGGCACGGCCACGCAAACGGTTGGCTCGGCGACGGGTCTCGGTGCGCCGGTCGCGGGTCTGCTGAACAACGTCGGCTCCGCGCTGGTGGCGGGCGGCGACAAGCTCAGCGCAGCGGCAGGCAGCAGCGCTGCGGGCGCGGGCGTCGGCGCGCTGGTGTCGGGCGTCGGCTCGACGGTCGCGACGGCGGGCACGCTGGTCGGCGGCAAGGCCACGAGCACGCCGGCTGCAGCCACGGGCAGCACGGTCGCAGGCATCACGGCGGCGACCGGCACCACGTCGGTGGCGAGCCTCGTCTCGGGTACGGTCACCGGCGCGGTCAACACCGTGACCGGCGCGGTCGGCGCACTGACGGGTTCGAGCGCGGCCACCACGGCGCTCGCACCGGTGACATCGACGGTCAGCACGGTCACCTCCGGCGTGAAGACCGCGCCGGCGACGACCGCCGCCGCACCGGCCGCGACCACTACCGCGACGACCACGACTGCGGCCCTCACCGGCGGCACGACCGGCGGCACCGGCCTCGTTGGTGGTTTGCTGACCGGCGTGACCTCGGGTTTGAGCGGCGCACTCGCACGCAAGTAAAACCAGTCGAAGCAGTAAAGCCGGGGCAGCCCGCCCCGGCCCGAGCAGCACTTCATCACACAACACAAAGCGAACCTGAGAGAAATGGGCATCTGGAAAACGACCGCGCTGGCCGCCGCCCTCGCCGCGGCGCAACTCGCGCAAGCACAGACGGCACCGCGCACCAGCATCGGCGGGAATCCGCTGGAAGCGCTCCCGCAAGTGAACGCGCCCGCGAAGCCGCCCGCCGTCGAAGTCGAAGTGCAGGCGCCTCAACAACAATTGCAGGCGCTCCTCGCGCGCCACATCACGCCGAAGACGATTCAGCTCGAAGGCGTGAAGTCGCTCAAGTTCGAGGAAGTGGCCAAACGTTTCACACCGTTCGTGGGCAAGGACATCACGGTCGGTCAACTCGTGGATACGGCCAACGGCGTCACCGCGCTCTACAAGGAACGCGGCTACGCGCTGTCGTTCGCCTTCGTGCCCGCGCAGGACTTCGCCAATGGCGTGGTGCGCGTGACGGTGGTCGAAGGCTATGTCAAGGACATCGTCGTCAAAGGCGAGCCGGGCAATCTGGAAAAGCGCATCCGCGCGATCGCGCAGCACATCGCGGCTGACCGGCCATTGCGTCAATCGACCTTCGAGCGCTATGTCAACGTGCTCGGCATGGTGCCGGGCGCGAAGATCGAAGCGACCGTCGCGCCGCCGCAAAACACCGACGGCGCGACCACGCTCGAACTGAACGTCACGCGCAAGCGCTTCAATCTGTCGAGCGGCATCGATCTGAATCATCCGGGCGTGCAGGGCATTTTCAGCGCGACAGAAAACGGCATGCTCGGTCTGGGCGAAACGATCACCGCCTCCGCGCTCGCGCCGAAGGGCCGCAACGACAACAGCTATTACGGCATCAACGCGATGGCCCCGGTCGGCTCGGACGGCTTCGCGCTCAAGGTCGATGCCTCGCATTACTACGGCCATCCGGTGGACAACCCCGGCCTGCCGTCGAACATCGAACGCACGGTGGTCAACGACAAGCTGGCGTTCTCGGGCACGTATCCGTTCCTGCTGAGCAACACGCGCAGCCTGATCGGCACGGCGACGGTCTATGCCACGCACGACGAAGACCGGCTGAAGAACACCGCCATCGACACCATGCCGTATCTCACGCAACGCTCGCAGATTCGCGTGGCGCAGCTCTCGCTGGATTACGTCGGCGTGCAGCCGGAGATGACGCGCCGCGTGAACTTCAACGTGGCGAAAGCGGTGAACACGTTCGGCGCGTCGAAGGCGGCGGAATCGAACGTGGCCGGGCTCGCGCTGACGAACCCGGTCTCGCTCACCTTCTTCCGCAGCGGCGCGACCTACACGCAGACCAACGAATGGCCGTTCAAGATCGGCACGGTCGTCTCGGCAACCGGCCAGTATTCGCCGGATACGTTGCCCACGTCCGAGCAGATCGCGTTCGGTGCGGGACGTTATGCGGCGGGTTATCAGCCGGGCGAAGTATCGGGCGATTCGGGCTGGGGCGCGTCCTTCGAAGTGAACCGTCCGTTGCCGCTCGAATGGACGTATCTGAAGTCGCTCACGCCCTACGCTTCCGTCGATGCCGCGCGCGTCTATCTGCATGGCGGCACGCCGAATCCGCGTCGATTGTCGTCGCTGGGCATCGGTTTTCGTGTGTCGGATGCGAAGCACTACAGCGTCGATCTGTCGGTGGCGCGCGCGGTCGGCGATGCACCGGTCGAAAGCACGAGCCGCAGTCCGCGCGTGAATGCATCGTTCTCGTATCAGTTGAATTGAACGATGTCATCGCCCGATATACGGGGCTTTTACGGCTCTGTTCGAGGTCAAGAGACATGCGTTTGAACCCGTTAAAACGTAGAGGGCAGCGGAGTATCACAACCGCCGCCCGCATGAAAAAAAGAGCACGAGAGATGAAGCGGATTTCGAAGAATCGACGATGGGCCACACGTCTCGCGCACGACGACCAAGGCGTGAGCGCAATGGAATTCGCGATGGTGTTTCCGCTGTTCTTCCTGGTCCTGTACGCGATCGTGACGTATAGCCTGATCTACGTCGCGCAGCAATCGCTCACGTTGACGGCGGAAGAAGGCGCACGCGCGGCGCTGCGTTATCAGGCCGGTTCGACGACGATCGCGCAAGCGCTCGCCGTGCGCGTGTCGGCGACCTGCACGGCGGCGAGCGGCCTGACCGGCTGGCTCGGCGCGCATCAACCGACATGCACCGCGACCGCCGCGTCCTGTTCGTTCGACGCAACCATGCAATGCATCTCCGTGGCGGTGACGTACAACTACGCGGCCTATCCGCTGGTGCCCACGCTGCCGCTTTTGTCGCTCGCACTGCCCACGCAACTGGCCGCGCACGCGACCGTGCAAATCAACCCCAACACGCTGCTCTGACACGCAGCCACGGAGAGAATCAACGTCATGGCGAACGCTTCCCGCCTCTTCGCGCTCGGCCTGTTCGGCGTCGCGGGCCTGCTCGGCCTGTACGCGTTCACGCTCACGCGCGGCACGCCTGCGCCGCAGAACGCGCACGCGCCGATGGCCGCGCCCGCCGCGCCACGGGTGGCGGTGATCGTCGCCGCGCGCGACCTCACGCCGGGCCACGCGCTGGTGGCGGACGATCTCGCCGTCGCCATGCAGGACGCGTTGCCGGCGGGCGGATTTGCTTCGGCATCCGTATTGATCGGACGCTTGCCTGCCGCGCGCATTCCGGCGGGCGGTGCGCTGACCGAAGGCTTGCTCGGCACGGGCATTTCCGCTGCGATCGAACCGGGCGAGCGCGCCATCGCCATTCGCGTGGATGAAAGCAACGCGGTAAGCAATCTCGTGAAGCCGGGCGATGCGGTGGATGTGTTCGTCGTCCTCAAACGCGATTCCGCCGATGGCGAAGTGCCCGCGAGCCACGCGCGTCTGCTGCTGTCGAAAGTGCGCGTGCTCGGTTTCGGCGACAACGTGATCGCGAATGCGGATGCCTCTTCCGCGCCGAAAGCGCCCGGCCAGTCCGGTGCGGCCCGCACGGCGGTGCTCGGCGTGCGCGTGGAAGATGTGGATGCCCTCACGCTCGCCGAAAACAGCGGACGCCTGATGCTCGCGCTGCGCAATCCGTCCGATGGCGACAGCACGCAAGTGAGCGTCGCCACGATCGCGAAGAACCAGTCGCCGGTTGCGCGTGCGGCGGCGGGCGTGTCGCTCGCCACGCTGACGGGCGGCGCATCTGTCAATAACAGCAGCACGCGCAACGGCCCGCTGCCGCCTTCGATGCTCGCCGGCACGCCCATGCTGCCGCCGATGCCCGCGAATACGGGCAGCACGCGCCGCGTGGCGTCGTCGGGCGTGGGCGGCATCGAAGTGATACGCGGCTCGCATAGCGAAAGCGTTTCGAACAACTGATCGCGGCAACCAGACCATGCGCTCCAACTTTTACTTCCGACATTCGCTGCTTGCCGCCACGTGCGTGGTCGCACTGTGCGCGAGCACGCATGCCGATGCGCGCCGCACGCAATCTGCCCCGCAAGCTGAGGCTACGCAGACCGATGTCATCAAACTCACCACCGGCGAACAAAAGCCGCTCGCGCCGGGCAAGACGCTCCGGCGCGTCGCGGTGGGCGATCCGAACGTGGCGGACGTGCTCATCCTCAAGGGCAATGACGGCGTGATGGTGGTCGGCAAGACGCCCGGCGTCACCGATGTCATGTTGTGGGAACCGAACACGCGCACGCCGTCCAAATGGCGCATCGAAGTCTGCGCGCCCGCGACCGCCGCGCTCACCGACGCCTCCACGCCCAGCGTGAAGACGCTCGGCAACACCGCGCTGATCGAAGGCTCGGCGCCGACGATGGAAGCGCACGAGCGCGCGGTGGCGGCGGCGAAGGCATCGGCGGGCAAGGACGGTTCGATCGTCGATGCTTCGACCGTCGCGACAAAAAGCGTCGTGCAGGTCGATGTGAAAGTGGTCGAATTCAGCAAGGCCGTGCTCAAACAGGCGGGTTTCAATCTGTTCTCGCAGAACAATGCGGGCTTCGCGTTCGGCACCTTCGCACCGAGCGCGCTCGGCAGCGCCTCGCGCAATTCGAACGGCACGCTCGATGTGCAATCGACCTCGCCCATCGGCGCGGCCTTCAATCTGCTGCTGAACTCCAGTTCGCACGGCTTGTTCGCCAATCTGAGCCTTCTGGAAGGCAACAATCTCGCGCGCGTGCTCGCGCAGCCGACGCTGGTCGCGCTGTCGGGACAAAGCGCGAACTTCCTCGCAGGCGGCGAGATTCCGGTGCCGGTGCCGCAATCGCTCGGCACGACGACCATCGTGTACAAGCCGTATGGCGTGGGTCTGACGTTGACGCCAACGGTGCTCGGGCCGCATCGGATCGCGCTGAAGGTCGCGCCGGAAGCGAGCCAGTTGGACTTCGCCCACGCCATCACGCTCGATGGCGTATCGGTGCCCGCGCTCACCACGCGCCGCGCGGAAACCACCGTCGAACTGGGCGATGGCGAGAGCTTCGTGATCGGCGGACTCGTGGATCGCGAGACCGCCTCGAACGTCAACAAGGTGCCGTTTCTCGGCGATTTGCCGATCATCGGCACCTTCTTCAAGACCTTGCAGTATTCGCAGACGGACCGCGAACTCGTGATTCTGGTGACGCCGCATCTGGTCGCGCCGATTGCGAAGGGCGCGTCCCTGCCGCCGCTGCCGGGCGCGCAATCCGAACAGCGCGACGGGCCCGTCTGGCGCTCGTTCGCGGCGGGCGCGGCATCAAACGACGACGCACCGGGATTCTCCAAATGAGCACAGTGAGCCAGGCACCCGGCATTGTCCGTGAGCAGGAAGAGCGGACATGTTTTCTCTGCGCAAGCGCGCAGCCTTCGCGGATCGCGCGGCTTTCGTCGGCGTTGGCGGCAACGGGCAGCGTGACGCCCGCGCCGCTCGATATCGCGCCGCTCTTGCAACAGATCGCGGCGGCGCATCCCGCGCTGCTGTTCCTCGATTTCGATGCCGCCGTGGATTCGCCCGGCATCGCGCAGGCCGTGCGTCGTGCTTATCCGGCGCTGCCGATCGTCGCGCTCGGCTCGGAAGCGGCCGGTGATGTCGCGCTGACCGCCATGCGTGCCGGGGCGCGCGATCTGCTCGATATCGAGCCGCAAGGGGCCGCGCCCGAAGCCATGCATATCGCAGCCGTGCGCGCGCTGGATCGCGTGAGCCGGTTGATCGCCGAACCCGTCGCGGCGCAAACGCCTGCGCGGCGCGGCAAGCTCATCGTGTTGCTCGGCGCGCGTGCCGGTGCGGGCGCGAGCACGCTGGCGGCGAATCTCTCCGTGCTGCTGCAAAAGCGCCTCACCAAACGCAGCACCGGCAACGAAGGCGCGGCACTGCTCGATCTCGGCCTGCCCGCCGCCGACAGCACGCTCCTGCTCGACACCCCGAGCGAACTGCATTTCCACGATGCCGTGCGCAACCTGCGCCGCTTCGATCAAACTTTCGTACACACCGCGTTCGCGCGCCACACCAGCGGCCTTGCATTGATGACGCTGCCCGCCGATCTCGCGGAAATGCGCACGATCTCCTACGCCGCCGCCGTGCGCACGCTCGATGCCTTGCGCGCGTTCTTCGACTATCAGATCGTCGATCTCGGCGGCTTCTCGAACATGGAGTTCGTGAGCCATGTCGTCGATGCCGCCGACACCGTGTGGCTCGTCTGCGATGCGAACGTGGCCTCGGCCGTGTCCGCGGCAAGCCTGTGCAAGTCGCTCGATGCCGCGCACGACGAGCACGCAAGCAGCCGCCGCAAGCCCGAACTGATCGTCAACAAGTACGACCCGACCGGCCATCTCGCGGCGGAAGCGCTGGCTTCGCGTCTGGACCTCGCGCTCGCCGCCGTGCTGCCCGCGCGCGCGCAGACGCTCAATCGCGCGGTCAACCAAGGCCAGCTTCTGAGCGATGCCGAACCGAACGATCCCTACGTGCGCGCCGTCGATGCACTCGCCGCGCAGATCATCGGCGACTCAGCTTCCGCTTCCGGCAATGCGATGCGCTCAGGCCTCGCGCGCCTCTCCGGCAAACTTTTCAAGCGAGGCTGATCGATGAGCGCCGACTTCGCCTACGACGTCTCCTTCGCCAGCGACGCGCAAACCGACAGCGTCGCGTTCGCGCATTCGCAGCAGTATCAGGACGTGGCGAGCGCCGCGCACGAACACTTGCTCACGCGCATCGAGGAACTCGGCGCGGAGTTCGGGCGCTGGTCGCGTCAGGCCATCCAGCAGTTCGTCGATCTGGAGATGGACAGCTTCGTGCGCTTGCGCCGCGTGCCGTTGAACGAAAGCGAAGTGCGTCTGGTCGCGGCGGCGTTGACGAAGGAACTGGCCGGTTTCGGTCCGCTGGAAGACCTGCTTTCCGATGCCGCCGTCGAGGATATTCTCGTCAACGGTTACAGCGATATTTATGTGTCGCGTCACGGCATGCTGGAAAAAAGCCCGGTGCGATTTGCGGACAACGCGCATTTGCTGCGGATCGTGCGGCGCATTCTCGCGCCCATCGGGCGCCGTCTGGATGAATCCAATCCGATGGTCGATGCGCGTCTGCCCGATGGCGGACGGCTCAACGCGGTGATCGAGCCGCTGTCCATCGACGGTCCCGTGATTTCGATCCGCAAATTCCGCAAGGAACCGCTGCGCCCCGACGATCTGCTGGCCAATGGCACGTTCGATCGCGATATCGCGAACATACTCGAAGCGGCGGTCGAAGGACGCTGCAATATTCTCGTGTCGGGCGGCACGAGTTCGGGCAAGACGTCCTTGCTGAACGCGCTTGCGTTCTATATTCCGAAACGTGAACGCGTGGTGACGATCGAAGACACGGCGGAGCTTTCGCTGAACCATCCGCATGTGGTGCGGCTCGAAAGCCGTCCAGGCGGCTTCGATGGCGCGGGCGTGGTGTCCATCCGCGATCTCTTGCGCAACACCTTGCGGATGCGGCCGGACCGCATCATCGTGGGAGAAGTGCGCGGCGGCGAAGTGCTCGAAATGCTTCAGGCGATGAACACCGGCCACGATGGCTCGATGGGCACGGTGCACGCCAGTTCGCCACGCGAATGCCTTTACCGTCTTGAGATGCTCGCGGGTTTCGCGGGCTTTCAGGGCACCGAATCGAGCCTGCGTCGGCAGATTGCCAACGCAATCGACTTCATCGTGCAGATCGGGCGTTTGCCCAACGGACGACGCCGCATTACTTCGGTTACCGAAGTAACCGGCATGTCGGACGATATCATCGCGACGCAAGAGTTGTTTCGCCACGAGACGCATACCGCGCCGGATGGAGAAGAAACGGATCGCTGGGCCTCGCTCGGCATTCATCCGAATTCGCCGAAGCTCGCGAAGTTCCGCCAGACGCTCGTCGGCACCGCGATGCAGGACGACTTCACCGCGCCACGCGGACGCTTCGATTTCGGCGGAGGCTTCGGTGTCTAGCGGCATCGCGTTCGTGTGCATGGTGGCCGTGCTGTGCGGCGCGAGCGGCGTGCTCGTCTGGAGCCGCGCGGCCGCGAAACGCGATACGTTGCTCGCGGAACGCTTCTTCGCGCGTCAGATGGATGCCGCCGGCACGCGCACGATCACGGAGCCGATGGAAGCGCGCGTCGCGCGTTCGCAGCAGCGCCGCGCGCAACGGCAAGCGGCTGAGGCGAACCGCGAACGTGCGCAACCGTGGCGCGCGCTGTCGAATCTCGTCGTTGAAATCGAGAGCCTCATGCGCCGCGCGGATGTGCGCAAGCCGCGTCGGGCCATCACGGTCTGGGCCATGCTGACCGGCGTCCTCGCGCTGGTCGGCGCGACGCGTGTCGGTGTCGCGATGGCGCCCGCTGCCATCGTGGTCGGCGTGCTGTGCTTCTATGCGCTGCTCAACTGGCGCGCGCAGAAGCGCAATCAGCGCATCGTGCGGCAATTGCCTTCGTTTCTGGACAGCATCGTGCGGATGGTCGCCATCGGCAACAGCGTTCCGGCTGCCCTGCTCGCGGCGTGTGGAAGCGCGGAAGCGCCCCTGCGCGAATGTCTCGACGATGTGTTGCCGCGCCTGCGCACGGGCGTGGATGTGGATCAGGCGCTGGCGAGCACGGCGCGTATCTATCGCGTGCGCGAGTTCGAACTGATCGGCGCGGTGTTGCGCATCTCCACGAAATTCGGCGGACGCTCGGATGTCATGCTCGACCGCATGGCGTCGTTCATGCGCGACATGGAGCAGGCGGATCGCGAACTGGTCGCGCTGTCGACGGAAACGCGGCTCTCGTCGTGGGTGCTCGGCTTGTTGCCGGTGGTGCTGGGGGTGGGTGTCATCGTCATCAGCCCGAGTTATTTCCAGACGATGTGGGGCGATGCGCTCGGCAAGAACCTCGTGTATGGCGCGTTCGGGCTGCAAGCACTCGGCGCGTATCTGTTGTATCGCCTTGCGCGTCTGAGATAACGGGGAACACGTCATGCCACTCGAATTCGCAATCGCATTTGCAGCACTCGCCATGGCGCTCGGCTGTGTGTTGATGGGCGCAAGTTCGATGACGCACGCACGCCGCGCGCGCATTGCGTCGACCATTCTCGAACGTGCGCTCGATGGAAAGGCCACGAACGAAGCATCCGTCGCCGATAAGCCGAAGCGCACCGGTCTGTTTCGACGCACCGACAAGGTGAGCGTGAAGTGGCTCGACACGCGTCTGGGCAAGATGATCGTCGCGGAAGAAGACGCGCGCCTGCTGGAGCGCAGCGGCTTCACCGATGCTAGCACCCGCGCCCGCTTTCTGACGGCGCGGATTGCAGGCGCGGTGCTGCTGCCTTCTATCGCCGTGTTCGCCACGCACGGCGACACGCACGGCATGCGCTTCTCGTTCATTCTGTTCGGCGCGCTGGTGTCGGGATTCATGGGACCGAAGTGGATCGTGCGCCAGAAAGCCACTGCGCGGCGGCGCGCGGTGATCGGCGAATTGCCGATGTTCGTCGACTTGCTGCGCATTTTGCAGGGCGTGGGACTGTCGCTCGATCAGAGCTTGCATATCATCGTCAGCGACTTTCCGGTGGTGTTGCCGGTGCTGGCGCACGAACTCGCAATCGCGCAGGCGCAATACGCCACGGGCCGCACGCGCGAACAGGCGTTGAAGCGGCTGGCCTCGCTTTATGAATGCGATGACCTTTCCGCCGTGCTACGTCTTGTCGTGCAGATCGATCAGCACGGCGGCGCGGTGCAAGAACCCTTGCGTCAATTCGGCGACCGCTTGCGTGAAGTGCGCCGCGTGGAATTGCGCGAACGCATTGGCAAGCTGACCGTGAAGATGACCGGCGTGATGGTGGTGACGCTCCTGCCCGCGCTGCTCATCATGACTGCGGGGCCGGGCTTCATCGCCGTGTTTCATTCGCTCGGCGGCCTGCATAAATGAGCTTCAACCTATCTTGATGACGAGACGTATCATGAAATCTACGACGAACTTTGTCTGCGCGCGCGTCGCGTTGCTTTTGCTGTGCACGACGCTCGGCGCGTGCGGCGCGTTGAGCAAGCAGGACCGTGGCTACGGTCTCGGGCCGCAGGCGGAACAAGAAGCCGCGTTGGACCGCAGCAGCCGCGAAGCTGCGTTGCCCGATTCGCCGGGCATGTACCTCGCGCTGATCGACAAGATGCAGTCGGAGGGCATGTATTACGCATCGCTCGCGCATATCGACGCTTATGAAAAGCGCTACGGCACGTCGCCCGATTCCACGTTGCGCCGCGCCGATGCACTGCGTCAGACGGATCAGGCCGCCGCCAGTCATACGGCATACGAAGCATTGCTGAAGACGAAGCTCGCGGCACGCGGGTATCGCGGCCTCGGTCTGCTGTCGGGACAGTCAAACAATTTCGACGATGCCGCGCGCCAGTTCCGTCAAGCGTCCGAACTCGAACCCACCGATGCGCTCATTCTTTCCGATCTCGGCTATGCGTTGCTTCGCGCAGGCAATGTGGACGATGCACGCGTGCCGCTCATGAAGGCATCGGAACTGGCGCGCGGCAATGTGAAGGTTCAGAAGAACGTGGTGCTGTATCTGCTTTCGAGCGGGCAGACCGAGCTTGCGCAGGAGATCATCGCGCGGGAGAAGTTTTCGGCGGAGACGCAGCATGCGCTCGATAACAGCGTGAAGCAGGTACAGGATGCCGCGAGGGCACGTGTAGCGCCGAGCAAGGTGGAAGCGGTGGCGAGCGCTGCGCCGGAGCCTTCGACATGGCGGCATTTTCTGGACGCGGCAAAGTCGTTTGCAGCGGCGAACACCGCGCCCTAAATCTGAGGCATGAGACTTGCGGCATTGCTCGTCCAACGTACGCGCCGGGAGCAATCCATGTATATCGTCTGCCACATGATGTCATCGGTCGATGGCCGCAGCCTGACCGACAACTGGAATCTCGATTTCGCCTCGCCTTGTTATGAAGAAACCGCCGCTTCCTTCGAAGCGAATGCGTGGGCGTGCGGACGGGTGACCATGCAGGAAATATCGCATGGCAAGGACTATCCGCGCGGTCTTGCCAAAGGCCCAGTCCCGCGTACCGATCACTTCGCCAAGCGCGACGCAAGTCAATACGCCATCTCAATCGATCCGCGCGGCAAGGTCGCGTGGAAAAGCGACACCGCGCTTGAATCGCATATCGTCGAAGTCGTCGCCGAGAATGTTGATGACGATTATCTTGCGTATCTGCAATCTATCGGCGTTTCGTATGTATTCGGCGGAAAGGAAGATATCGAACTCGCGCGTGTGGTCGAAACACTCGAACGCGAACTCAAGATCGAGAAGCTGATCGTGGAAGGCGGCGGCCACGTGTCGGGCGCGTTCGTCAATGCAGGGCTCGCGGATGAAGTCAGCGTGCTGCTCGTGCCCTTGGTCGATGGACGCGAGGCGCATACGTCATCGTTCGAAGTGAGCATGGACGAATGGAAGAAGCCTGCGTATCTCAAGCTCGAATCCGTCGAAAAGCTCGAACATGATGTGGTGTGGGTGCGATATCGCCGCGCCTGATTATTTGCGCTCGTAGGTTGCGAGGAACATATCTGCCGCTGCTTCCGCCACCTTCTTTTGCTCGCGTTTGCTGAGTGGCGGTTGTCCCATGGTGATCTGCGGCCAGAACGCGAAGCCCTTCACCAGACCGTGCATCTGTTGCGCGGCGAACGCTACGTCTGTGAGTGTGAGACGGCGATCGGCCTTTGCCGCGCGAATCCATATCGACAGATCCTCCTCACGTTCAGCCAGACGCGCGACCGTATCGCGTGCGCGCTCGGGCGAATGCATGCCCGCCGCAATCGCCACGCGCGCCAGCGCCAGCGAGTTCTTGTCGTTCAGGATGCTTAACTTTCTCATGAGCACGTCGATCAACTGCGCGCGCAAGGGTTCGTCGCGGCGGTAGACAGGTGTGTCTACCGCGCGGCTCGCATCCCACAATGCATGCAGGATTTCCGCGAATAAAACTTCCTTGCTCGAAAAATGGTTGTAGACGGTGCGCTTGGATACTTCTGCGCGCGCCGCGATGCGGTCCATGCTGGTTGCATCGAAACCGGACGCAATGAATTCTTCCACGGCCGCGTTAATGATCGCGGCACGCTTACGGTCTGTCAGGCGTTGCGGTGAAGTCTCTGTGTTCATTCTGAGATTTTACACTGACCGGTTTACTTCTTTCTCGAAAATAAACTACACTCCACGGTGTACTTTCACATTCCGATGGAAAGCAGACCTATGAACTCGCCTTTCGAAACCATGAGCCGCATGCTCGGCTTCACGGCAGCACGACGCTCACGCACGCTCTCGGGCATGTCGTCGCAGCATGATGGACAGCGCTTTCGCAATGTAAAGCCGCGTCCGGCCGAGGGCATGGGCAAGACGCTGCGCATCATGTGGAACATGATTTTCAAAAAGCCGCGCGGCACGGTGCCGGTGCATGCGCCCGCTGTTCAGACCATCACGCGTGTGCAACTCGATCATGCGCCGGACCGCAGTCTTTATCGGCTTGGCCATTCCAGTTTGCTGCTCAAATTGCGCGGCGAATTTTGGCTGATCGATCCGGTGTTCGGCGAGCGCGCATCGCCGTTCAGGCGCGTGGGGCCGAAGCGCTTTCATGCGCCGCCTATCGCGCTCGAAGATTTGCCGCCGCTGCGTGGCGTGCTGCTTTCGCACGATCATTACGATCATCTGGATCGCGATACCGTGCTCGCGCTCGCGTCCACCACGCAGATGTTTCTTGCGCCGCTCGGCGTGGGCGATCGTCTGATCGAATGGGGCATCGATGCGGCGAGGGTGCGTCAACTCGACTGGTGGCAGAACGTCGAAGTGAATGGTGTCGCGTTCACGGCCACGCCTGCGCAGCATTTTTCCGGGCGTAGTCTTTTTGACGGCAACAGCACGCTGTGGGCATCGTGGGTGATCGTGGATGACGATCTGCGCGTGTTCTTCAGCGGCGATGGCGGTTACTTCGATGGCTTTCGCGCTATTGGCGAGCGGCTCGGTCCGTTCGATGTCACGCTGATCGAAACCGGCGCTTACGATTCGCAATGGCCTTATGTTCATATGCAGCCCGAAGAAACCGTGCAGGCGCATATCGATTTGCGTGGACGCTGGCTTGTGCCTATTCACAACGGTACGTTCGATCTGGCGATGCATCGGTGGGAGGAGCCTTTTGAACGTGTGAGCGGTCTTGCGCTTGTGCGGGGGGTGGCGCTTTCTACGCCACGTATGGGGGAGAGGCTGGATCTTGAGGCGCCGCATCGTGGGGAGCGGTGGTGGCGGGATGTTTCGCAGGAAGTGGCATTGCCGGTGCGGGGTTCGTGGTGGAGGGTTTGTCGTGGTGTGAGTGAGTGAGTGTTTTACTGTCTGTCGTGCAAGGGGCTGCTGGTGTTTGTGCTTTTTATTCAGTAGCCGCCTCCCCGGCGGGGGGGTAACTTTCTTTGCTGCTGCAAAGAAAGTCACCAAAGAAAGCAGCTTTTTACCCCATGCTCGATGGCTGGAGAGGGTTGGTCTGGATTAACGGATGCAGTGGCCGCAATAGGGCTTCCCTCGGTTGGCAACGCGCATAGGCAACCTGGCGATAACGCGCTCGAATACTTAAGCGTTCGTGGACCGCATTCATTCTTTCGGCCATGCGCTACGCGCGCCGAGAACTTAAGAACGGAATCCCGCAGCGTATCAGCGCCCAGCCATCTCATACCTCCCCGCTATATTGCTATTCGGCCCTACCTTAATCAGTGCTTCCGGCAAAAGCGCATGGCAACACAAGCCAAAGTCATAACCCTGTTTTCGGCAAGTGGGTCACGCTAACGCGCGTTCTTTAGTCGGATCCCTAACCAACGTAGGGCCCAATGGGGCGGGTGCGATGTCGTGTGAGGTGGCTGGGCACTTATACGCTGCGGGATTCCGTTCTTACTCTCTCGGCGCGCGCAGCGCATGGCCGAATGAATGAGTGCGGTCCGCTTGGCGTTGACTACTCAAGCGCGCAATCGCCAGGTTGCCTAAGCGACTTGTTATGCGTGGAAAGTCCTATCGCGGCCACTGCGAAGTTAATTCAGACCACACTTTCCAGCCAGCGTGCGGAGGGGTAAAAAGCTGCTTTCTTTGGTGACTTTCTCTGCAGCAGCAAAGAAAGTTACCCCCCCGCCGGGGAGGCGGCTACTGCAATAAACACACAACCAAGAGAAGCCCCTTTCACGACAAAAACCCTTAGGTCACCGGCGCTGGATTAAACAAAACCAACGCATTAGCCAACTTAAGCGCTTCAGCTTTAGTCTCCTTCCTCCCACTAGCCACATCGAGCATCAGCCGAAAAAGCTCCCAACCCACATCAGCAATAGAAGCCTCACCAGTAGCAATAACACCCGCATTGACATCCATAAGATCATGCCACCGCCGCGCCAAATCCGACCGCGTAGCGACCTTAATCACCGGCACTTCGGCAAGGCTATAAGGCGTCCCACGCCCGGTGGTGAACACGTGCAAATTAATCCCCGCCGCCAACTGCAAAGTCCCGCAAATAAAATCACTCGCAGGCGTTGCGGCATAAATCAAACCCTTCTGCTTGACCTTCTCCCCCGGCGACAACACACCCGAAATAGTAGAAGACCCCGACTTAACGATCGACCCCATCGCCTTTTCGACGATATTCGAAAGCCCGCCCTTCTTATTCCCCGGCGTAGTATTGGCGCTCCGATCCGCGCCACCGCGCTTCAAATAGTCGTCATACCAGGCCATCTCGCGGATGATCGCCGCCGCGACCTCACCGTTAGCAGCGCGCGCGGTAAGTTGCGCAACACCATCGCGCACTTCCGTAACTTCGGAGAACATCACAGTCGCGCCGGCACGCACGAGCAAATCAGTAGCAAACCCCACAGCCGGATTCGCAGTAAGCCCGGAAAACGCATCACTGCCACCGCACTGCACGCCAATTACAAGGTCGGAAGCCGGACAAGTCTCACGCCGACGATTATTCAAGCGCTTGAGATGCGTCTCCGCCATCCGCATGATGGATTCGATCATCGAGCCAAACCCGACATGCGCTTCGTCCTGCAACACGACCGCGCCACCGTTCTCATCGCTGGCCAGATCGCCAATATCCGCGACGTCTTCAGTCTGCGCGGCAGCGGCCGCAATCGGAATGGTCCCCGGCGGCATCAGGCGCTCCGGCTGGAGCTTCTCGCAGCCGAGACTCACCATCATCACCTCGCCGCCGAAGTTCGGATTCAGCGCAATATTGCGCACCGTGCGAATAGGCACCATCGCGTCCGGCGCATCGATGGCGACGCCGCAGCCATACGTATGCCCAAGGCTCACGACATCATCGACATTGGGAAAGCGCGGCAGCAATTCCGCCTTGATGCGCGTGACCGCATGCTGCACGACATCGGCGACGCACTGCACGGTGGTCGTGATCGCCAGAATATTGCGCGAGCCGACCGAACCGTCCGCGTTGCGATAACCCTCGAACGTGAAGCCATCGAGCGGCGATTCGTCCGGCGCCTTGATCGTGGCAATCGGCAAGTCATGCAACTCGGGCGGCGTCGGCATGCGCAGCACATGCTCGTTGATCCAGCTTCCCTTCGGCAACGGCTTGTTGGCATATCCGATCGTCACGTTATAGCGAATGACGGCCTCGCCCTCTGCCAGATCCTTCAGCGCGACCTTGTGACCTTGCGGCACGCGTTCGCGCAGCACGAGACCGTCCGCGAAGGTCGCGCCTTCGCCCAGACCGCCGTCGTTCACGACGATGGCCACGTTGTCGTCCGGATGGACGCGAATATAGAGCGGGGCTTGATTCATTCTGATGATCCTTGGGGCGAATGCCACAACACAGGCTGCGTTTTAGAGTTATGTCATCCTACAACATAGGCAATATAGATGGGTCAGTGTTTACCCGCTAAGTTCTCTACAAGGCGTCAAATCTATTGTGAATCGAAAACTCATGTTGTACGATGACCTATAAGCGCTGCAACCTCCGGCCGCCCTCACCGAGACAAACACCATGACAACACCGCAAGAACTCAAGCAAATCGTTTCCGAAGGCCTGCTTTCCTTCCCGGTCACCGACTTCGACGCGCAAGGCAACTTCCGCGCGGACACCTACGCGCAGCGCCTCGAATGGCTGGCGCCTTACGGCGCTACGGCGCTGTTCGTCGCGGGCGGCACGGGCGAATTCTTCTCGCTCACGCAACCTGAATATTCGCAGATCGTGAAGACGGCCACCGAAGTCTGCCGGGGCAAGGTGCCGATTCTCGCCGGCGCGGGCGGCCCGACGCGCACGGCCATCGCGTTCGCGCAGGAAGCGGAAAAGCAAGGCGCGCAAGGCGTCCTGTTGATGCCGCATTACCTGACCGAAGCGTCGCAGGAAGGCATCGCGCGTCACGCGGAAGAAGTCTGCCGCGCCGTGCCGAAGATGGGCGTCATCATCTATAACCGCGCGAATTCGAAGCTCAACGCCGACATGCTGGAGCAACTCGCGGATTCCTGCCCGAACCTGATCGGCTTCAAGGACGGCGTCGGTGAAATCGAAAACATGGTGACGATCCGCCGCCGTCTGGGCGACCGCTTCTCCTATCTCGGCGGCCTGCCGACTGCGGAAGTCTATGCCGCCGCCTACAAGGCGCTCGGCGTGCCGGTGTATTCGTCGGCCGTGTTCAACTTCATTCCGAAGACGGCGATGGACTTCTACCGCGCCATTGCCGCCGACGACCACGCGACCACGGGCCTTCTCATCGATGAATTCTTCTTGCCGTATCTGAAGATCCGCAATCGCCGTGCAGGTTACGCGGTGAGCATCGTGAAAGCGGGCGCGAAGCTCGTTGGACATGACGCAGGTCCGGTGCGCGCGCCGCTCACCGATCTGACCGAAGAAGAACTCGGCCAGTTGGACGCGCTCATCAAGAAGCTCGGCTCGCAGTAAGCCTTAAGCGTAGGAGCGTATTGCCTCGCATGACCAGGGCCGCTTGAGAGGGGATTTTCAGGCGGCCCTTTTTGCATCCGAATTTTGGGATGCACCACGGGAACAAGGGGAAGTTTCATGTCGTCGAGCCACGCCGCGAGTCAAGCGGACGTCACGAAGCGCACGAAGGTACGCTACGTCATCCTGTTGCTGATCTTCGTGATCACGACCTTCAACTATGCGGACCGCGCGACGTTATCCGTGACCGGCACGGCCATGCGCGCGGAATTCGGTTTCGACGCCATCCGCATGGGTTACATCTTCTCGGCATTTAGTTGGGCGTACGTACTTTCGCAGATTCCCGCAGGCTGGCTGCTCGACCGCTTCGGCGCGCGACGCGTGTATGCGGCGAGCATCTTCTTGTGGTCGCTCTTCACGCTGCTGCAAAGCACGATCGGTCTGCTCGGCAGCGCGGCCACCGCCGTCACCGCGTTGTTCGTGCTGCGCTTCATGATGGGCGCGGCGGAAGCGCCCGCGTTTCCGGCCAATGCGAAGGTCGTCGCAAGCTGGTTTCCGACGCAGGAGCGCGGCACGGCATCGGCCATTTTCAATGCGGCGCAGTATTTCGCGGCAGTCGTGTTCACGCCGCTCATGGCGTGGTTGACGCACATGTTCGGCTGGCATCACGTTTATATCGTGATGGGCGTGGCGGGGTTGCTGCTCGCCATGACGTGGCTTTCGGTGATGAAGTTTCCGGCCGATCATCCGCGCGTGAACCGGCAGGAGCTTGAATATATCGAGGAAGGCGGCGGGCTCACGCACGGACATAAACGCGGTGCGGCATCGAATGCAGGCAGTCCGCTTGGCTGGGATGCGGTCAGGCAATTGCTGGGAAACCGCATGCTGCTGGGCGTGTATCTCGCGCAGTTCTGCATCAACGTGCTGACGTATTTCTTCCTGACGTGGTTTCCGATCTATCTCGTGCAGGCGCGTCACATGACGATTCTGCAGGCCGGTCTCATCGCCTCGCTGCCCGCAATCTGCGGCTTCACGGGCGGCGTGCTCGGCGGCGTGTTCTCGGATTCGCTCATCCGTCGCGGACATTCGCTGACGATGGCGCGCAAGGTGCCGATCGTGGGCGGCATGCTGCTGTCGTCGTGCATCATCGGATGCAATTACGTGGATGCGGACTGGCTCGTGGTCGCGCTCATGTCGCTGGCGTTTTTCGGCAAGGGTATCGGGTCGCTGGGATGGGCGGTGGTCGCGGATACGTCGCCACGTGAAGCCATTGGATTGTCGGGGTCGCTGTTCAATATGTTCGGCAATGCGGCGGGGATCGTGACGCCGATCGTCATCGGTTATCTGGTGGCGCGGAGCGGTTCGTTCAATGGAGCGTTGGCGTTTGTTGGGGTGAATGCGCTGATTACGGTGTTCAGTTATTTGGTGATTGTGAAGGATATTAAACGTGTGGAGTTGAAGCGGGCTTAGAGCTGGGTATTTGCCGATGCTTGGGGTTGGGTTATGTGTTGGTGGTTTGTCGTGCAAAGGGCTGCTGTTGGTTGTGTCTTTATTGCAGTAGCCGCCTCCCCGGCGGGGGGGTAACTTTCTTTGCTGCTGCAAAGAAAGTCACCAAAGAAAGCAGCTTTTTACACCATGCACGATGGCTGGAGAGGGTGGTCTGAATTAACGATACAGTGGCCGCAATAGGATGTCCCCCGGTTCGTTAAACATGTGGGCAACCTAACGATTTCGCGCTCGAATCCTTGAGTCTTAGTGGACCGCATTCATTCATTCGGCCATGCGCTGCGCGCGCCGAGAACGTAAGAACGGAATCCCGCAGCGTATCAGCGCCCAGCTTCCTCAAACATTCCCGCTATATTGTTATTCGGCCCTACCTTGGTCAGTGCTTCTGAGCAAAGCGCACACACAACGCAAGTCATTTTCAGTTGGAGCACTAATCAAGGTAGGGCCGAATAGCAATCTTGCGGGGAAGTGTGATGTGGCTGGGCGCTTAAAGGCTGCGGGATTCCGTTCTTACGTTCTCGGCGCGCGTAGCGCATGGCCGATTGAATGACTGCGGTCCACTGAGCGTTGAGTATTCGAGCGCGCAATCGCTAGGTTTCCTAAGCGCAAGTTAAGCGTGGAAAGTCCTATTGCGGCCACTGTAGTGGTTAATCCAGACCAATCCTTTCCAGCCAGCGAGCATGGGGTAAAAAGCTGCTTTCTTTGGTGACTTTCTTTGCAGCAGCAAAGAAAGTTACCCCCCCGCCGGGGAGGCGGCTACTGCCATAAAGACACAAACAAGAGCGGCCCTTTGCACGAAAGAACGATACCCGGCAGTTGCGCGAGATTGTTCTTGAAGTCATTGCCCGGCTGAATCACGAAATCGCTCCACTTCATAGTTGAATTAAGCGGGCCATCTTAAACGATCAACGGTTCGATGGAATCTGCGAGTGCTATCCGTCCACCCTCCACTACACGCGCCGTAATACCGCCAAATCCGCGCACCGCGTTATAGCCGCCGACGCCGAACCTTTCTTCCATGCGCGAACACGGATGACATTCGCCGGTCGTTTCCAACACTGCATTGCCGATACGAAAACGACGGTCCTTCAATGCGTTTAGATTAATGCCCTCGGTGACGATATTGCGCCTTAGATCGGCTGGAGATACTTCCGTTAGGCCGAGGTGACTTGCAATCGCGCGCAGGCTTTCCAACTGAATCAGCGTGACTGACGGTTACCGTTCTTGCGGCTGTAGTGATCGCCTTCGAGTCCTTCTTTGTCCGATGCCATCACGTCATTCACTTCGATAAGCGGTGCGCGCCGTGCGTGTCGAACACCGATCCAGACGACGCGGCCTGGGTTCACGGGCGCGAGCATCAGACGGGAAAGTGGGGAAGCGGGATTGAGTGGCATGAAGTGATTCTAGCTTGCCGATATATTACGCGCTGGCGTGTCAAGAATGGTCTAGTCGAATCAACGCGTCTTGGCTCTATGTCTTAGACCATTCCTCCCGTATCGTGCCAGCCATGAAAAGGAGAATCCGCATGAACCCACCAATCGAACTCCAGCTGCTAAATTCGCCGGAAGACTGGACGCTCGCATTCGACATCATGAAGGAACTGAGGCCGCATCTCGAAAGCGCGCAGGCATTCAGCGCGCAAGTACGAAAGCAGCGCGAGCAAGGCTATCGTCTTTTAGCCGCGTGCGACGGCCAATCCATGCTCGGCCTTGCCGGTTTCCGCTTCCAGACGAACACGCTTTACGGCGACTTCGTCTACATCGACGATCTGATCGTGACGGAACATTTGCAACGCAGCGGAATCGGCGCGCGCTTGCTCGACGGCGTGCGGCGCATCGCACATGAAGCGCATTGTGCGCATCTCGTGCTCGATACAGGCCTGCACATGGCGCTGGCGCAGCGCTTCTACTATCGCAAGGGGCTGCTCGCAAAGGGCATGCATTTCGTCGAAACGTTATCGTCCGAAGGGAACGCCGCGCAATGAAAACCCTCTTCATCAACGCAAGCCCGCATAGCGCGGCAAGTCACGGCTACAAGCTCGCGAAGCAAATGATCGGCGCTTCGCAAATGGAAGTGATCGAACGCGATCTGGCCGCGCATCCGTTGCCGCCGATCTCCGCCGATTACGCGCGCGCCATCACATCACGCGAACCGGACGTACGCCAGTTCGATATCCCCGAAGAACTGATCCACGAGATCGAGACCACTGAAGCACTCATCATCAACACGCCGATGCACAACTTCACGGTGCCCGCATCGCTCAAACTGTGGATCGATTACGTGTTGCGGATTCATCGCACATTCAAGTCCACGCCCGAAGGCAAGATCGGCGTCATGCGCGACCGTCCCACTTTCGTGATCGTCGGATCAGGCGGCGTTCATCACGGCGAGCACGCGCGTCAGCCGGATTTTCTGACGCCTTATTTAAGGTACGCGCTGGAATCCATCGGCATCCGCGATGTGCATTTCGTGCTGCTGCAAGGCCTCGTCATGGGCGATGACATCGTGAAGCGCGAACTCGACCACGCAAGGCGCGAACTCGAACGCCATGCGCTCTTCGCACCGGACGAGAACCTCACGACGCTTTAAGAAGTATCAAACGCCCGCCGAAGCATGCGCGCAAGCCGCGTGGCTTCGGCCTGATCGTGTACGTTCGCAAATCCAAGCACGCATCCGCGCAAGGTACGTTTCGTCCTTGCATGCAGATACCACGCAGAAAGCGCGATCACCGCGAGGCCCATTTCTCTCGCACGAGCGGCGACCGCAAGATCATCCACCGGGCCGTTTGCATCGGCGTTGAACAACACGACCAGATGCATGCCGCCCGCGGGCAATTCCACGCTCGCCTTGTTGCCGAATGCCTTGAGCACCGCACGCGCGAACAAGGCGCGCCGCTCCGCGTACAACGCACGCATGCGCTTGAGATGCCGCGCAAAATGCCCCTGCGCGATGAAGTCCGCCACCGCCGCCTGCAACAGATGCGGCGGCCCGGCGTTCATGCCGCGCGTCAACTGATCGAAGCGCGCGACGGCTCGCCCCGGCACGACGACATAGGACAAGCGCAGGCCTGGAAACATCACCTTGCTGAAGGTGCCGCAATAAATCACGCGGTCGTCGCGGTCCAGACTCTTGAGCGCGGGCAAGGGACGGCCCACATAGCGGAACTCGCTGTCGTAATCGTCCTCGATGATCCAGCTTCCCTTCTGCCGCGCCCAGTCGAGCAGCTTCATGCGCCGCGCGAGCGACAACGTAACGCCCAGCGGACTCTGATGCGAAGGCGTGACGATAGCGAAATGCGCGTTCGCATCGAGCGCCTGTCCGGCATCGGCATCCAGTCCTTCGTGATCGACTGGAACGGGCACGAGCTTCAGTCCCGCCTCGACCAGAAAGCGGCGCGCGAGCAGATAGCCCGGTTCCTCGAACCACGCGCTGTCGCCCGGTTGCGCGAGACATCGCAAAATGAGTTCGAGCGCGGCGCGATAGCCATTGGTGATGAACACCTGTTCCGGCGCGCACTCCACGCCGCGCGACAAACCCACATACGTCGCGATACGTTCGCGCAGCGGCCCATAACCCGCAGGATCGGGATACGTCAGCGCCGCGATTTCGACCGTGCGCGCCCGATGCGCCACGATCCGGCTCCACACCTTGCGCGGAAACGCATCGAGCGCGGGCAGGCCGGGACGTAGCGGCTTCGCATCGTTGTCGATATCCATCGCAGCCGAAGCGCGCGGCAGCGCAGGACCGGACAACGTTCGTTCGCGGCTCTTGCCCGCAAGCGTTCCCGGCAGCGATGACGACACGAACGTGCCCGCCGCGCCGCGCATCTGCAAATAGCCTTCATCGACGAGGATGTCGTACGCCATTTGCACCGTGCCGCGTGCGAGGTTCAGTTGTGTCGCAAGACCGCGCAGCGCAGGCACGCGATCGCCCGGTCTGAGATGCCCCGCCGCGATGGCATTCTTGAAGCGCTCGCAAATCTGCTGATAAACCGGCTGCGCGTGCCGCCGGTCTATGTCGATGGTCAACCCACTGCCCTGCGATGACATGACGCCCCTCCCGAATCTTGGCCTAGTTCGAACGGCAGTTCTTGTCCCTTCTCACCAAGCCATGATTCTCACACAATGAATCACCAACTGACCAACCAACACGAGGTGCATCATGAAAGTCGTCGTCATCGGCGGTACGGGTCTGATCGGAACGAAGGTCGTCACGTTGTTGCGCGAGAAGGGACACGAGGCGGTGGCGGCATCGCCGAGCAAGGGCGTGAATGCGGTCACGGGTGAAGGTCTCGGTCAAGCGCTGAAAGGCGCGCAGGCCGTGATCGACGTGACGAACCCGCCCTCCTTCGTGCCGGACGACGTGATGGCGTTCTTCCGCACCGCCACGACCAATCTCATGAAGGCCGAAGCCGAAGCGAACGTTAAGCATCACATTGCGTTGTCGATCGTCGGCACGGACCGCATGCCGGACAACGGCTACTTCCGGGGCAAGGTGGCGCAGGAGAAGTTGATCGAGGAATCCGGCGTGCCGTACAGCATCGTGCGCGCGACGCAGTTCCTAGAATTCCTCGGCACCATCGCGGATGTCGGCACGGTCGATGGCCGCGCGCATCTTCCGACCGGGCAGTTTCAGCCGATCGCCGCCGATGAAGTGGCGCAGATCGTCACGGACGTGGCGCTTGCAAAACCGCTGAACGGCATCGTCGATATCGCCGGGCCGGTGCGTGTGCCGCTGGCGGAGATCGTCGGCGCGTATCTGAAGGCGCGCGGCGACACGCGCGAAGTGATCGCGGATGAAAAGGCCACCTACTTCGGCGGCACCGTGCAGAAAGATTCCCTCGTGCCGCTCGGCGATGCACGGCTCGGCCACATCTCGCTCGACGCTTGGCTGAACAGCGTCGAAGCGTAAGCCAAGACGCCAACGATCAGAAGATGTGCATCAACCCGACATACGCGCCCGTTTGCGATTCTCCCGCGAGCGGGCTGGTGGTCGGCTCGGTGTCGCGCGGCGTCGCGAACACGGAGAACGTGCCGTTCGCGCTGTTGCGCACGTAAGCCACCGTGCTGTAGAGGAAGGTGCGCTTGCTGAAGTTGTACGTGGTGCCGAGCGCGTAGAGCGTGGCGTGGCTGGCCGGGTCGTGCGCGGCATCGCCCGAACCTTCGCCTACGTGGATATAAAAGCCCGCCGCCGTGACGGCCCACGCGGGGGTCACCTGATAGGTCGCGCCGAGCCAGTAGTGATCGGCGCTATCCGCCATTCCTGCGGGCGTATCCGGCGCGGCGTAATGCGTGTACGCGGCCTGCACCTTCCACTTGTCCACCTTCACGTTCGCGCCCACGAAATACTCGCGCGATGCCTGAAAGATGTTGTCAAGCCGGCCATCCTGCGAGCGTAGTTCATCGTAGATACCGCGTACATCGAGCATCGGCGAATGATAGGTGAGCATGATGCCGTCGGAGCGGCCGAACTCGCCCTGCGCGCCCGAATTGAACGAGCCGGGCTGATTGCCGAACGCATATTGCCCTTGCACGTCAAGCCCATGAAACACCGGGCTGTGATACTCGACGTTATTGCTCGACTGCTGCCAGTTGCGCCCTCTCACCAGCGATGCGGACGACACCGCCTGCTGCACGAACGGATCGAATTCCCACACGCCGTCGCTGTCGATAAAGAGATTGCGGCCCGCCTGAATTTGCCCCCACTCCTTCGAGGTCAGCCCGACATACGCGCGGCGCGACCACTCGCGCCCGCCGCCCGTGGTGCCGTTCATGATCTGGATCGCGGTTTCCAGATCGAAGATGGCGAAAGTGCCGCCGCCCAGATCTTCGTTGCCCTTGAGGCCCCACATGCTGGTGCCCCAGTCGCCGCCTTCGGCGCTCCATCGCGTGGAGTTGCCGCCTTGAGGCGTGGCCACGTGATTCAGATATTCGATGCCGCCATCGAGGCGGCCATACATCGTGACGGTCGATTGCGCCCACGCGCCGGCGCATGCGAACAGGGCGAAACTCGCCGCCGCGCATCGACGAATATGCATGGCTTTCATTCTTTTTGCCTCCTCATGTCGGGGTTCCGGACCTTGCCCGGGAAACCGTAGGCGGGAACGTAGCACTATCCGGCAGAACCTGCACAAATCGCACGGATCGCTTGATGCATGCGGTCGCGATCGATGGTGAGTTCGGCATACAATCGCCCTCTTGTTCGATTACCTGCACTCTCCGTTCGATGACAACACAAAAAGTTAGAGACGCCGAGCGTACCAAGAACGCGCTGCTCGAAGCCGCCGCCGATGAGTTCGCCCTGAACGGTTACGCATCCACGCGCGTGGAAGATATCGCACGACGCATCGGTCTTACCAAGCGGCTCGTTTTCTATTACTTCGACTCGAAAGAAAAGCTGTATATCGCTGCTTTGGAAGCGGCTTATCAGCGCATTCGCAAGGAAGAAGAAGCACTCGTTGACAGCTCGACGCCACCGCGCAAGGCGCTCGCGGATATCTGTCTTTTCACGTTCGATTATTACGTGAGCCATCCGAACTTCGTGCGGCTCGTGACGAGCGAGAACATCGAAGGCGGCGCGTTTCTCGCCAAATCCAGCGTGATGCGCGAACGTAACCAAGGCATCATCCGCTTGCTCGATTCGATTCTCACGCGTGGCCGCGCACAAGGCGTGTTTCGCACCGATGTGAATGCCAAGGATGTTCACATGACAATTAGCAGTCTTGCGTTCTTTTGTATTGCCAACAGGCATACATTCGGCACGCTGTTCGATATCGACATGAGCAGCGAGGCGTTTTTTGCTGCCAAGCGCAAGCAGATCGTGGATATCGTTGACCGGTTTTTGTTGCCTTCGGCCGGTTAAAAAGCGCCTCAGTTTTTTCTTAAGGGAGTCACCCGATATCGAATGCTTGCTTCGGATCGCTAACATTGCCGCGCGGTTGTACGACGACGTCGGGGAAACGCTGCCCGACGCGCGTCATCACTTCAACGAGGCGAGTATTCGGACATGCGAAATTCGATTGACATGCAGCGCGGCGCGAGGGCTTTGGCGGCGGTTTCTTTGGTTTTGATGTTGACGGCGTGCGGGGGTTCTTCGTCACCGCATTCAGCAAGCGCTTCGAGCGGCGCGGTGGCGGATAACGGGGCGTCGGCGGTGACGCCGGATAAACCTGCTTCGGATGCCGTGCCTGCTTCGGACGCAACGCCTGCTTCGGACGCAACGCCTGCTTCGGACGCAACGCCTGCTTCGGATGCCACGCCTGCTTCGGATGCCACGCCTGCAAGCAGCGCCGCCGTCACGCCGCCGCCCGGCTTCCAAGTCGGCACCACGACCTTCGATCCCAATCTCCCGCCCGAACCTGCCCTGCCGCCAGCACACAAATTTGCGCGACCCTCACGGCAAGCCTGACCGCGCAAGCAAACGGCCTTCTTCCCGACAGCGCCGATGCCATCAACACCGCGCCCGACACATCACGCATTCAGGCACAACTCGATGCCTGCAAGAACGCATCGAGCACGAGCCTCGCGACCAACAAAGCGGTACGGCTTGTCCCCGGCCCCAACGGCGAAAACGCATTCCTCGCCGGCGCGCTGACGATGCAAAGCGGCGTCACGTTATGGATCGATCAGGGCGTGACGCTTTTCGCCTCGCGCGATCCGCGTCAGTTCGACAAGACGAAGGGCACGCCGACTTGCGGCACGATCACCGCGAGCGACAACGGCTGTCTCGCGCTCATCAACGCGAGCAAGATCAGCTACGGTGCGGTGATGGGCGATGGCGTCATCGACGGGCGCGGCGGCAGTCCGCTCAAGAGCAGCGTCGCCAACGATCCGAACCTGCTGATGCGCCCCGACGGCACCGCCATGAGCTGGTGGGATATCGGCTGGATGGCGAACAAGGTGCTCAACAAAGCGCAGAACAATCCGCGCCTCGTTCAGATCAGCAACGGGCGCAACTTCACGCTGTACCGCGTGACCTTGCAGAACGCGCCGAAGTTTCATGTGGTGCCGAGCGGCATCGATGGCTTCACGGCGTGGAGCGTGAAAATCTACACGCCGACTGCCGCCTATGAAGCCATGACCAACTACCTCGGCATGCCCTACAGCCCGGCGACGGCGAAGAACACGGACGGCATCGATCCCGGCAGTTCCGGCGTCATCACGAGCAATCCCGGCAACCCCGGCCGCCTCGCGGGCGATGCCAGCAACATGCTGATCGCGTACACGTCCATCCGCACCGGCGACGACAACATGGCGATCAAGGGCGGCACCGGCACCGTGAACGGGCGCACGTACAACATCACCGTCGCGCATAGCCATTTTTATAGCGGGCACGGCATGTCGATCGGCAGCGAGACTGCGGGCACGGACAACGGTGCACCGAACCCAGATGTCGTCGCGGTCAACGGCGTGCTGCCGAGCGTGAGCAATGTGAATGTGTATGACCTCGTCATCGATGGAGCGGACAACGGGCTGCGCATCAAGTCGGACTGGAGCCGCAGCGGGCTGATTTCGAACATTCGCTATTCGAACGTGTGCATTCGCACGCCGGATGCCTCGCCGGATGGCGCGCCGCAAGCGCTGATCTTCTCGCCGTATTACAGCCCGACGGCGAACGGCGGCCTTTATCCGAACTTTCAGGGTATTGCGTTGAGTGGCGTGCGGATCGTGAATGCGTCGAGCTATACGTTTCAGGGGTTCAATTCGTCGAGTTCGGTTCTGAGCGGCAGCGGATGGTCAGCGGGCACGGTTGGCTTTCCGAGTCCGCCTGTCATCAATCCGTTGGGCATCACGCTCGATAACGTGATCGCGGATGTTGCGCCGCTGGCGTTCACGGTCGCGGATGCGAATGTCGCTATCGGCGCGGGTGGAACGTCGCTGCCGTTTGCATCGAGTAATGGCGTGACGGTGACGCGTGCAACTCAATCGCAAGATATCGGACCGGTGGATTGCAGCATGGCGTTCACGCCGTTTCCGGGACGTTGACCCCGAAAAAAGGGGCGGCTGGCGCCGCCAGCCGCCCTTCCATCGCTGCAACGTTTTTTTGTTCGGCGTCGAGCGCTTCTAAATCGGTGTGAGTAACAACTAGTAACGAGTATGTAGCAACCGCAACATTCATCCGAAGCAACACGAAATAATCGAAACGCGCCGGAAAGTGCATGACAGCCATATGAAAAAATAGCCTAAAGAAACGACACATCGCGCCGTAATCCGATGCAAGAAGCTCGCCAAACGCTTATCTGGCGTGCCTTCCAGCCCCAAGAACAACAGCGGCGGGATGACCGTCGCGAGCATCGGCAGGAGTAAGAACGCGATGGTTTTCAGCTACAGGGACATGATGGTCACGCCCGCCGCCGTTTCGCACGGAGAAATGTTTGCCGCGTTGGCGCACATTCAGGATGTAGATGGCCGACAACGCTCGGTAAGATTGCCCGGCGAGTTTTCGTGCGTCGAAGAGGCGATTCGCTATTCGATTTCGGCAGCGTTCGAGTTCATCGACCGGGTTACGGGTTGCTGAGAAACGCTTCGAAGGCGGCAAGCCTTCGCGACGGCGTGCGATCATTCGGACTCCCGTGATCCGCGTCGTCTCTTTCATGCCCTCCTCCGCCACCGCGCGTCCCACTCCGCTCACGCTCGAAAGCGTCGGCATCATGCTCATGGCGATGTTCTGCTTCGCCGTCGTCGATACGCTCGCGAAAGCCGTCTCGCTGCACTATCCGCCCAACGAAGTCACCTTCTTCCGCATGCTGTTCGGCCTGATTCCCGCCATCGCGATGTGCGTCGGCGGCGGGCGTTCGTTCGTCGATCGCGTGCGCACGCTCGATCTCAAGGGACAGACATTGCGCGCGGTGACGCTGGTCGGCGCATCGTCGTTCTTCTTCGCGGGGCTGCCGTATATTCCGCTCGGCGAGGCGGTGGCGATTGCTTATTCGGAGACCTTGATTGTCGTCGTGCTCGCGCCGCTCGTGTTGAAGGAGCGGCTTTCGCGGCGTGGCGCGTGGGCGGCGGTGGTGGGCTTCATCGGCGTGTTGCTGGTCGTGCGGCCGGGCGGCGGCGAATCCGCGTGGTTCGGGCCGCTGCTGCTGCTCGCCTGCGCGATGTGCGGCGCGTTGTCCATCCTGCAGATCAAGCGCATTCGCGAGAGCGACGATTCGCGCACCACGGTGCTGTTCTTCACCACGGTCGGCACGCTGCTGACCGCCTGCACGCTGCCATTCAGTTGGAAAACGCCGACGCTCGAGGCACTCGGCATCATGGCGGCCATGGGCTGCATGGCGACCGCCGCGCAACTGCTCATGACGATCGCATTCCGCCGTGGCGAAGCGGGCGCGCTCGCACCGTTCAATTACACGAGCATTGCGTGGGCGGCGCTGTTTGCGTATGTGCTGTGGGGCGAGACCATCGCCGCGCTGTCGATGGCGGGCATCGCGCTGATCGTGGGAAGCGCGGTTGCGGTCGCGTGGCAACGAAAGCTCGAAGATGGTCCGATGGCGTGAACCTTAGCGTTTCTCCATCTCCACGTTGTTCGAATAGCCCGTGAGTTCGAGATACGCGCGGCCGTTGCTGCTGCCGCTCATGCGCTCCGCGCCTTCCCAATACAACGCGCCGGTCGAATCGCGCGAATCGAGTTCCTGATCGTCGATGAGCGGTGCAAGCGACCAATGCATCGTGCCGACGCGCACGGTCATGGCGACGGGATAGCGTGTGCCCGTTCGCGGCGAACGCCATTGCCGCGTCGGCGTGAAATCGACATCGGCGGGGCCGTATTGCGTGGTGTGGCCTTGAGCATCGCGCAGGGCGGCGTGGGCCCAGACGGCGTGGCCATCGCGTGCGCGGACCTTGAAGGCCATCAGCGCGGAGCCATCGTCGAGATTCGCGCCGAGCCAGTCCCAACCGACGGCATCGGGAGACAACAGCGTGCTCGACCATTCGTGATCGAGCCATGCCGTGCCCTTCACTTCGACACGCGCCGCCTTCGCGCCCGGACGCGTCACACGGCCGCTCACGCTCAGTTGAGGCTCGCTGTAGTAGTAGCTCGCTTGCTGCGGCAGCGGACCCTTGCGCGAATAGCCTGCATCGCCCTGAATCATCGGCGGTTGAGTCGGCTTGAAGACGAGATGCAGCGCGAAGCCAGATGCATCAGCATCGATGGAATAGCGGCCGTCTTGCAGACGCGTCATGCGCCATGTGTCGAGCTTGACATCGGTATTGCCGGTCTTTGCATACGCGAGGCCGAAACCTTGCCGCGCGATGTTCTGATCGTGCACGAGCCGGCCATACGCGGGATCGCTCAACGCCGCATGCGCGATGACCAGTTGCGATGGATCGAACGCGCTTGCATGGGTACCGTCCTTGCCCGTGTTCGAACGAAAGAACGTGATCTGAAACCCGAGCGGTTGATGTTCCGGCGTTTCGAGCCAACCCGTGGCGTACCACCATTCCGTGCGATACGCCGGATGCGCGCCGCTATCCTGCGGCCATGCGATTGCGTGGCCAGGCACGACGGGCGCGAACGTCGCGTTTTCATCGGCGAATGCTGTCGAAGCGATCAGCGCAAAAATACAGGCGAGTACACGCATCACCAATCCTCCTTCACTGCGCGCACTGCATCAATGGACACCGCGCGACGTCCCGCCAGCACTGCCGTCGCGCAAGACGAAAGCAGCATCACGCAGCCGATGATGCCGATCATCGTCCACGGAATATGCAGCGACATGGTCCAGTGAAACGACTGCGGATTGACGACGAACACGAGGATCAGACTGATCGCGAAGCCGAGCACGCAACCCATCGCGATGCCGACGAGCGTGAGCAAGCCGCCCTCGCATGCGAGCAAGGTGAGAATCTGCCCGCGCGTCACGCCGACGTGCCGCAGCATGCCGAATTCACGCGAGCGCGCGAGTGTTTGCGTCGAGAACGTCGCGGCCACGCCGAACAGACCGATGACGATCGCCACCGCTTCCAGAAGATACGTCACGGCGAAACTGCGATCGAAGATGGTCAGCGTGCGCGCGCGGATATCGCCCGGCTGCGAGAATTCGAGCGCCTGGCCGAAAGGAAGCGCCTTGAGTGCGTCGATGACTTGCGCCGGAGATGCGCCCGCGCGCAGCGTGATGGCGGCATCGGTCGCGCTCGTGTCGCCGGTCAGACGACGATAATCCGATGCGCGTATCTGCAACGCGCCGGTCTGCCGCACATAGTCACGCCAGATGCCCGCGACGACGAAGCGTTCTCCCGCGCCGCCCACCGGCAAACTCACGCGCTGTCCTAAGCGATAGCCATAGAGATCCACCATCGCTTCCGATGCCCACACGGGCGTTTCGTTCGCATTCCACGATGACGGCGGCAACGCCGCGCCTGTCATTTGCAGGGTCGCGCCGGGATCGTTCGCATCGAGTTCGCGCGCGATGAGCGTGATGGCTGGCTTCGCGGCATCGAGCGATAACGGCGATGCGCGCAGAAACGCCGCATGCGCCACGCCCGGCGCGTTCGACATTTGCGCCTGTTGTGGCAACGACAGCCCGCCCGTGTCGCCGCTCGAAGCCATGCGCACGTATAAATCGGCGGATAGCAGATGTTCGAGCCAGTCCACGACAGACACGCGAAAGCTCGCGACCATGATCGCCATCGCGACGATCAGCGTGAAGCTCGACAGCACGCCGCCCATCGCGATGGATGCCTGTCCCGGTGCGTTGGCCAGACGCGCGAGCGCGAGCGTGGTCATCGCGTGACGCGGACGTGTGGTGCGCGCCGGACGCCGTGCGCTGGCCGCGCGGAACACGAGCGCCGTCATGCGCGGCATCAGCGCGATGCCGCCGATCAACAGCAACGCGACGGCCACATATCCGGCGATGGGGGCATCGAAAACAGGTGGTGCTTGCGTGAGCAACGCGCCCAATGCGAGGCACGCGAGCGCGGGCCACGGTGTAGATAACGGCGTGAGCGCGGCTTCCTCGCTACCGGCTTTAAGCGCAGGCGCGGGCCGCGTGCGGGCCGCTTCGAGCGCGGGCGCAAGCGTGCCAGCCAGCGCCACGCTGATTCCGAGCGTGAGGAAAATCGCGCTTGCCCAAGGCTCGAAACCCACATGCGGACGCACGCCGGGAAAATATCCGCCACCGAGATCGCTGCCGAAGAATCGCAACGCGAGCGCCGCCACACCGAACCCGAGCGCGATGCCGAGCACGCCGCCCGTCACGCCGAGCAACGCGCCTTCGAGCATGATCTGCCGCACGAGCGATGCGCGCGTCATGCCGAGCACGCGCAGCATGGCGAACTGCGCGCGGCGTCGCACGACGGCAGCGGCTTGCGTCGAGAACACGAGAAACGCACCGGTAAACAACGCGACCAGCGCCAGCACGTTCATGTTGATGCGATACGCGCGCGAGAGACGGTCCGTGCGGCTTTCGACATCGCGCGTCTCGGTGACGACGAAGCGCGCGCCGAGCGCATCCTGCAACGTGCGCCGGAACGCTTCGCGATCGACGCCGCGCGCCAGTTGCAGATCGACGCGCGACAGCTTGCCGGTCATGCCGAAGTGCGTCTGCGCGGCAGCGATGTCCATCACCGCGATGCGCTGTCCCGGCAACGCCCGCGCGATGCCGCCCGCGACTCGCAGCCGTACCGGCGACGTGCCGCTTTGCAGCGTGACGGATGCGCCGTTGCGCGCGCCGAGCCATTGCATAGCGGCAGTCGAAAGGAAGATGGCGTCGGTATCGAGCACATCGAGCGGCGCGTCTGACGAGGGCACACCGGTCAGATCCGGCGCGATACGTTTCGCGCGGAATACGTCGATGCCGAGCACCTTGAGCGCGGCGGTGCGGTTCGGCACGGCGGCATCGAATTCGAGCACCGGACTTGCCGATGCAACTTCCGGGCGCGATGCGAGTTGCGGGTAGAGGGATTCATCGATGAAGGGTTGCGCGCCGCGTACTTGCAGATCGGCCTGGCCGGAGAGACTGCGTGCGGCTGCGGAGAATTCGCCGAATGCCGCGCCGTTGATGAGCTGCACGGCATAGCCGAGTCCGACGCCAAGCGCGATGGTCAGCATGGCGACGAGCGCGCGGCCGCGTTGGCTGCGCCATTGGGCGCTCAGGAGCCAGCGGGTGAGCGTGGTTGTGGGACGGGTCATCGTGCGGGGTGCAGTGTGCCGTCGGCGAGGATCAACACGCGGTCCGCGAAGGCAGCGGCGGCTTCCGAGTGCGTGACCATCACGGCGGCGGCACCGCTCGATTTCATTTCGGCCCGCAGCAGTTCGAGCACTTCGTGGGCGGTTTGCGGGTCGAGGTTGCCGGTGGGTTCGTCGGCGAGAATCAGGCGCGGGCGATGGACCAATGCGCGTGCAATAGCGACGCGTTGTAGTTCGCCGCCGGAGAGTTGGCGCGGGAGATCGTTGCCGCGTCCTCTTAGTCCTACTGCGGTTAGCATGGCTTCGGCTGGTTTTGGGTCGAGGCCGTTCAGGAGCAGTGGGACGGCTACGTTCTGCGCGAGCGTCAGGTGCGGGAGGACGTGGAACGCTTGGAAGACGAAGCCGAGCTTTTGTCGACGCAGGCGGGTGGCGGCATCGTCGGAAAGTGTGCTGATGGAGATGCCGTCGATTTGGACGTCGCCGCTGTCGGGTGTGTCTAGACCGGCAATCAGGTTGAGGAGCGTGGATTTGCCGACGCCGGAGTCGCCCATTATGGCGATGAATTCTGAGGAGCTCAGGGTTAGGTCGAGGCTTGAGAGGATGGTGCGGTGAGGGCCGTAGGTTTTGTGGAGGTGGTGGGTTTGGAGGGCGGGGGGCATGGCGGACGGGCGGGATGGAGGCTTGCGTATTTTCGCTCAAGAGTGGGGATGGTGGGGGAATGAGGGTGGGGAGGTTGTGGGAGAGGCAAGGAGGAGAAAATGTCGGGCAGGCAAAGACGGCTTTTAACGATGCCTTGTTCGAAGATTACATATGTTTTTCCTAGCTAGAAGGCTTGGATCTTCTTTCGCTTTGCTTGATTGCCTACAGACATTTCATAGGGTTTCGCTGTATCAGCTTTACGACGCGTTGAGTAATACGCGAATGGCATGGACCGATAGGTTATCGGCCATCGGACAAAGATCGAAATTCAATTCCTTTGTCTATGGAAATAGTAATATGATATCCAGTTACTCTAGCGCTCATCGTTGATGACGCAAAGTGTTGGTTGATCGAGATTGACGCGGATCGTTTCAAGACTCGGATCTCGGGAATGAAGGCCGTTATGAACGTCCTCATCGCAGGTAAAAATCAAGTCGTGCATCGAAGCGAAAGGGCGCACAAGTCAATGAATGACGCTCTGATCGCAGGCGGTCTTTATGCAACGGAAATTAATATAGCTTGGCATTGCTTATGAAAATGAAAGAATGGACCGTAAACAGTCTTGGGGAATATGTGGACTATATTCAGTCCAACTTTCGTTACGGTTACATGTATAGAGGTATGTCGAATGTCGTTGACTATAAGCTCACACCAACGGTTGGAAGATATCTATCTGACTTTCAGAACCATGGCAAAACAAAAAACGAGTTAATCGAGGGAGAAACGAACGCATTTCGCATATTCTATAGAGAAGCTAAAGAAGGCCTTGGCTATGAACCGGATAATTACTGGGAATGGCTTGCAATCGCACAACATCATGGATTGCCGACACGGCTTCTTGATTGGAGCTACAGTGCAGCCGTTGCGCTTTTCTTCGCGGTAGAGGCTCATGGATCAAATGATGCGGTTGTCTATGTGCTGGATGCCGACGTGAGATTTCTGACCACTTTAGAAGAACAGAATAGCGATCCCTTGAGTTGGCAAACAATTGTTGCCTATTTGCCGCGTCACGTGACGCCTAGGATACGGGCTCAGAGCGGTTTATTCACTATTCATCCTGATCCTACCGAACCGATGAACGACAATATCGTGGCGAGGGTGATAATCCCGCGGAAATATTGCTCCATGATTCAGCACGGACTAAATCTTATCGGAATCAATAGAAAGTCACTGTTCCCGGATTTCGATGGCCTGGCGGCATGGCTACGATGGATTAAGTACGATTTAAGAAGGTAGGAACCGGCATCCGTTCCTGACCATGTCGGTGAGCGTCGACGCTGAACTTAAGAGCCACATTGGGAAACTGGCAAGGACCGCTTCGGGTCGAAACTTTATGGTGACACATGCCCGAACGGTCATCCCGCCGCTCGGCGCGCGACTGTAAGCAAACTGCCATGTTGCATGCGTTCGAAGCGGCCCAGTCGAACGTCGGCTCGGCCCAATCGGCCGCCGCAGCGAAGCCACACACACCCGCCTCACCCCACCTTCAAAACCCTCAACTTCCCCTCCCCACCACCCCCAGCCTCAACCAAACTCCCCTTCCCCTCCCCCACCGCCAAATACCTCAAACAACACACCCTCAAAAACGAAGCAAAATTAGTAGGCATCTCCCCCCTCAACGCAATCAATTCATCATAAAGCTTCACCGCAAACTGACTCGTCGTGAGACTCTCCCGTTCCGCAATTTCCTGCAGCACATCCCAGAACAAATTTTCCAGCCTGACCGTGGTAATCACCCCATGAATACGCAGCGAGCGCGTGCGCGATTCATAAAGGATCGGGTCCGCATTGATATAAACACCGCACATACGAAACCTCCCGATTCAAGGAACCGCGCCGCCCGGCCAACCCAAGCCCGGGCATCGCGCTAAACACAAAAACCTACTCCCGCAAGCCACATTACACAATCCATTCAAACCCTTCGCGCATTCATTTGCTGAGCAATGAAATCCGCCTGCCGAATCGCCAGCGTGACGATAGTCAACGTCGGATTCTCCGCCGCGCCCGTAGTGAACTGACTCCCATCCGAAACAAACAAGTTCGACACCTCATGCGTTTGTCCATGCGCATTGACCACGCCATCATCCGCTTTGGCGCTCATGCGCGCCGTGCCCAAGTTATGCGTCGACGGATACGGCGGCACGATATACGTCCCCTTCGCGCCCGCCGCTTCGTACACCGCGCTACCTTGTTTGAAGGCATGCGAGCGCATGGCTTCATCGTTCGGATGATCGTCGAAATGAACGTTCGCAACCGGTATGCCGTACTGATCCTTCACGTCGTTATTCAACGTGATGCGGTTGCTCTCGCGCGGCATGTCCTCACCGACGATCCACATCCCCGCCGTGTACGGATACTGATCCAGCGCCGCCGTGAAGCTCGGCCCCCATGCGCCCGGATCGAGGAACGCGGCATAGAACGGCAGACCGAGCGAGATCGTCTCCATGTGATAGCCGCCCGCGAAACCGCGCTTGGGATCGAACACCGCCTCGTCTTCGATGATGCCCGCCATCGTCGTGCCCTTGAACATCTCCACCTTGTCGTTGAACACGCCATAGACCGAACCCGTGGTATGCCTCATATAATTGCGGCCCACTTGCCCCGACCCATTGGCAAGCCCATCCGGGAACTTGCTCGACTGCGAATTGAGCAGCAAACGCGGCGTTTCGATCGAATTGCCCGCCACCGCGACCACGCGCGCTTTCTGGCGCTGAATGACGCCCTTCGCATCGTAATAAACCACGCCGGTGACCTTGCCGCGCGCATCGTGTTCGATCTTCACGACATGCGATTGCGGACGCAATTCCATATGCCCGGTCATCTGCGCATGCGGAATCTCGGTGTAGAGCGTGGACCACTTCGCGCCCATGCGGCAGCCCTGAAAACAGAAGCCGCGCTGGAAGCAATGCGTGCGGTCATCGCGCACGGTGCTGTTGATCGCCATGTGGCCGGTGTTGCATTCCTTATAGCCGACCTTTGTCGCACCCGCCGACATGACCTTGAAGTTGTTGTTGCCCGGCAGCCCCGGCAAGCCGTTGGTGCGCGTCACGCCCATCTTCTTTTCTGCGCGGCCGTAGTACGGGTCGAGGTCCGCGCGCGTGATCGGCCAGTCGAGCAGGTTGGCATCCGCGATCTCGCCGTACGTCGTTTTCGCCTTGAATTCGTAGGGCCGAATGCGCAGGCTCGCGCCCGCCCAGTGAACCGTCGTGCCGCCCACTGTCTTGCAGATCCACGCAGGCAGATTGGGGAAGTCCTTCGCCACGCGCCATGAACCCGAAGTCGTGCGCTTGTCGAGCCACGAAAGCTGCTGGAACGCGTTCCACTCTTCCGTCGAAAAATCGCCTTGCGTGTGCATGGCGCCCGCTTCGAGCACCACCACGTCGATGCCCTTCTGCGCCAGTTCGTTCGCCAGCGTCCCGCCGCCCGCGCCCGACCCGATGACGACGACCACATGATCGTCGCCATGCTTGAACTGCACCTTGTTCTCTGTGTACATGTCCTGTCTCCGATATCCGAGGGTGTCTGGTTTTAGCTGTCTTTCGGAATCGGGCCACTGTCGATGGCGGGCGGATCGGGCAACCACGAGAGATTGTTGAAGCCCTGATAGAGATAACCGCCGTCACCTTGCCCCGCGCCATAACCGAAGTGCGTGTAGGCCATCGCATTGCTGTAGAGCGACACCACGGCGGTGCTGCGCACGGTCTCGAAGAACGGCGTGCCGGCGAGCGCGGCGACGTCTGCCGCTTGCGCATCGGGCGCGCGTTTGCTCCAGTCGGAGCCCGCGGTTGCATCGAGCTTGCTCACGCCATCGGCGAGTTGTTGATGCACCGCGGGATTGGCCTTGGCCTTCGCATCGAGATCCTTGACGGCGAGTGCGTAGACGGCGTTATCGAGCGTCGCATGCGGAAAGACCTGACGCGTGAACGCCAGCAGCACTTCGCCCTGATGCGTGTCCAACCCCTGCATTTCCAGCGCCCACGTGCGGCTGGGCGCGAGCGTCGCGAAAACGGAGCCGAAGGCCAGCGTGCCGAACAACACGCCGGAGCCGCGCAGAAACTCGCGCCGCGTGAGCGCGATGCGCGGCGGCGCTTCATCGGCATGATGGTGCTCTGGATCGTGCGCGTGCTTCGACGCGACGATCGGAATGATCGTGTCTCGCATGTCTCTCTCCTTGTGGGGTGCCGCAACTTCTTATTTATGTACGTTTCGATGCTTCAGTTTTACTCGTAATGTCCGTGACGTTCGAGCACTTCGATCTTGTATCCGTCGGGGTCCAGAATGAAGAAGAAACGCGCGATTAACTGGCCGTCGTCGCCCTTGAATTCCTTCAGGTCGAGCGGCTTCAGACCCAGTTCGATCAAACGCTCGCGCTCGGCCTTCGCATCCGGCACGCTCACCGCGATATGCCCGTAACCGTCGCCATGCGTGTAGGGCTCGGCGCGGCCCTTGTTCCAGGTCAGTTCGAGTTCCGCGTGGGTTTCGTCATTGCGCAGATAAGCGAGCGTGAAGTCCGGAAAATCCAGCCGATGCGCCACGCCCAGTTGCAACGCGTCCTGATAGAAACGCAGCGAGCTGTCCAGATCCTTGACGCGGATCATCGTGTGAATCAGTTTCGACATGGGGGCGTCCCTCCTTTCGAAACCGAGTTTAGGGAGGCGCGTTGCGGCCGGGTAATGGCCGGTTAAATGCGGATCGGGACTTGCCCTAGAGATGGTGAAATCCCCTACCCGTTCTCGCTCGTGCAGCCGCCTCAAGAAAATTCACGCGTGGGGTTGTGCTTTGCGGAACCGCTCTCTATAATTCGCGCCTCTTAGGCTCGTAGCTCAGTTGGTTAGAGCACCACCTTGACATGGTGGGGGTCGTTGGTTCGAATCCAATCGAGCCTACCAACGCATTCGAAGTCGTCGTTCAGCCGCATCAAAGCAAAGCGCCGCGTGTTTCGCAACACGCGGCGCTTTTGTTTTTGCATCGAGGAAAACGTTCAGTCGAAGCAGTTCCGAAACGCCACCGCGACGATCACCGGCACGGTCATCACGAGCGGAATGGCGAAGTACGGCACTTCGAGATCCACAAACCAGCTATACACCAGCCAGCCAATGCCCGCCGCCAGCGTCGCAATGCCGATCAACGCGGTGAGGGTATTGAGCATCGCCGGTGACATGCGCTTTTTCGGCGGCTCCTTGCTCGATGGTGTTTCCATGATGACGACAGGCTGTCCGGCAGCGCGAGAGATATAGAGCCAATTTTATACCCCCGCGCGCACGTCGTCCGTTCGTCATTCAGATATGGAAAAGCTGCGCCACGATGGCCGCGCCCAGGAACGTACCCGCGTTCGCCAAGAACGACACCAGCACGATGCGCCAGCCCAGCCGCCGAAACGCCGGAATGTCCTTGGCGATCGAAAGCCCGGCGAAAGTCAGCATCGGCGTGGTCACGCCGAGAAAGTCGTTCACCGAACTGATCTGCGCGATCTGCGCGCCCCACGGGCACCACGGCGACGTCAGGAACATCGCGACGATCGACACCCAGCACACCGCCGGAATCTTGCGTCCGGTGACCTGCGCAATGGCGTCGCCCACGATGGTCGCCAGCACCATCACGAGCATGCCGGGCAAGCCCTGCATGGGCGTGGTGCCGTGCGTGATCCAGTCGCACACGAGCGCCAGAATGGCGGTCACGGCCCACGCGAGCAGCTTGCCGGAATAGCCGAGTTCGGGCGCTTCGGTCTTGACATCGCCGAGGGCGGGCGCGGCGGCATCACTGGCGTTCGATGCGCGCGTCTTGCGGCCGATCAGCGGCTCCAGCACGCGGTAGCCGAACAGCGCCATCGGCAGAGAAATGAACAGCGTGAAATACGTGCCGACGGTCGTGGTGATGAGATTGCTCGCCGCCGCGAAGGTCAGCACGGACTTGGCCGTTTCCGGGTCCTGCTGCGCGGCGATTGCGCCGGAAGCCGCCGCCATCATGCTGCCGGAACCGACGCCCGAACCCATCGCCAGCGCGAGCGGATGGAACACATGCAGGCTCGCCACGAACCCCGCGAAAATCGCAATGAACACCGCGCCGAACACCGTGCCCGTCAGATATTCGGCCAGCACGCCGCGCCCTTCGGCGGAATCCATGCCGTATTTCTCGCCGATGATCGCAAGACTCGGCTCGCGTCCCACTGAAAACGTCGCGCCGATGGCCTCACGCTTGATGCCGAGTATCAGCGCCAGCGGCAAGCCGAGCAGAATCGTCCCGACGAAATGCCCGAGTTCCTGAAACGCCAGCGCCCAGCCCGCCGCCGCGAGTTTCGGCAACGCGCTGCCGACCATCAGCCCGAGCTTGGCGACGAACAGCAACAACGCCGGTTGCAGGATGGCGGCGGCCTGGAACTGGCTGCGCACATCGAGCCGCGCGCTGCTTTTCCAGCGCTCGCTTGCGAGACCCAGCGCCGCGCCGAGCAGCAGCGCCCAGATCATCGGCAGGAGAATGACCTTGCCCGGCCCGATCTTGAACGTGAACGAGCCGATGAATTCCGCGATCACCAGAATGACCGCCGCATAGAAAAAGAGTTTGGCGGTTCTGAGGCCGCCGCTTTCCCGGTGTCCCGCGCTCAGCGTGTTTTCCATTTTCTCTCCCCTTGTTGCCCGCGCTTCTCGTTCGAAGGATCGGCGCGGGCGCTTCGATCATAGATAGCCGAACGTCGTGGCCGGGTCTTTCGCCGTTTCGACCCACACGCTTTTGGTCTGCGTGTATTCGTAGAGCGCCTCGACGCCGCTTGAACGCCCGTAGCCGCTCAAGCCATAGCCGCCGAACGGCGACGCCACGTTGATCGTCTTGTAGCCGTTGACCCAGAACGTGCCGGCATCGACCTGAGCCGCGACGCGATGCGAACGCGCGACATCGTTCGTCCACACTGCACCGGCGAGACCGAACTCCGTGTCGTTCGCAATCGCGATGGCTTCTTCCTCCGTATCGAACGGAATGGCCGCGACCACCGGCCCGAAGATTTCCTCGCGCGCCACAGCCATCTCGTTGCTGACGTTGGCAAGCACCGTCGGCGGTACGAAATAACCGGCTTCCGTTCTTATCGATGTACCCGCCGCCAAAGTCGCGCCCGCCGCGATGCCCTTGTCGATCATCGACATGACGTGATCGTATTGCTTGCGATTGTTGATCGGGCCGACTTCGGTGGCGTCGTCGAGCGGCGCGCCGACCTTGATCTGCCGCGCGCCCGCCGCGACCATCGCGACGAATTCATCGTACACGGCGCGCTGCACCAGCAGCCGGGAACCCGCCACGCAGCTTTGCCCCGCGCCCGCGAAAATCGCGGCTTGCGCGGTGAGCGCGGCGCGTTTGAGATCCGCATCGGCGAAGATGATGTTGGCCGACTTGCCGCCGAGTTCCAGCACGCACGGCAGCACGCGTTTGGCCGCGCTTTCCGCGATGCGCGCGCCCGTCGCGGGCGAGCCGACGAACACGACCTTCTTGACCGCCTTGTTCGCGATGGCCGACTGCGCGACCGTGTACCCCAGTCCCGCGAGCACGTTGATGAGCCCCTTCGGCGCGCCGCCGCGCTCCGCGAGCAAGCCAACCACGAGCGACGTGAACGGCGTGAGTTCGGAGGGCTTCAGCAGCACCGCGTTGCCCATGCAAATGGCGGGCGCGACCTGCCAGCCGCAGGTGAACACCGGCGCGTTCCACGGCGTGATCTGCAACACCACGCCCGCCGGTTCGCGGCGCGTGTAGTTCAGATGCGAACTTGGCACGGGAATGACATCGCCGTAAAACTTGTCCGCCCAGCCGCCGTAGTATTCGAACATTTCCGCGACCTTCGCCACTTCGCCGCGGCAATCGCGAATGGGCTTGCCCGAACCGAGCGATTCCAGCCGCGCGATGGCTTCCGCTTCCTTGCGAATCTCGCGGGCGATCTCGAACATCACGCGACCGCGTGCGGCGTGCGTGAGCGCCCACCATTGCTTCTGCGCGCGCAGGGCCGCTGCCGCCGCCTGTTCGACGACCGCCGCGCCGCCGTCCTTGTAGGCGAGGCTTGGCTTGCCGGTGGCGGCATCGTAGAGCTGGATGGTTTCGCCCGCGCCTTCGATCAATTCCCCGCCGACATACGAGCCGATGGTCTTCGCGTTCGGGAAGAAATGCGCGAAGGCCGCGAGAAGGTGTTCCGCTGCGTTGTGTTCCATGTCCGCTTATTCCTTACCTGGGTTCCTGAAATTGCACGATGCGGTTGAAGTCCTCCGCATCGGCGATGCTTGTCTCGCTCGCCGCCCACAGCCGCCCCGATTCCGTCGCGATCGGCGCGTTCACGTTCGCGCTGTCGAGCAGCGCCAGCGCCAGCCGCACGTCCTTGCGCATGAGCTTCATGGTGAAGCCGGAGTCGAACGTGTCGTTGAAGATCCACGTGGGATAGTTGACGAGCGTCGCGCTGTTGCGGCCCGAGCCGCCGTTCAATGCCTCGACGAGCTTTTCCGGATCGACGCCGTTCGCTTCGGCCGCGCGCACCGCTTCGCTCGCCGCAAGCAAATGCACGCCCGTGAGCATGTTGTTGATGATCTTCGTGACGTGCCCCGCGCCCACCGGCCCGACATGCACGCGCTTCGCGCTGATGACCGCGAGCACCGGTTCCACGGTCGCGACATCCTGTTCCGAGCCGCCGAGCACCATCGTCATGGTGGCCGTGGCCGCGCCTTTCGGGCCGCCGCTCACCGGGCCATCGACGAAACCGACCTTGCATTCCGCCAGCGCGGCGGCGACGCGCCGCGTGCTGTTCGGATCGGCCGTGGTCGTATCGACGACGATCAGCCCCGGCTTCGCGCTCTGCGCCACGCCGCCAGTTCCCAGCACCACGTCTTCCACGATGGCCGATGTCGGCAGCGAAAGAATCAGCACATCGACCTCGCGCGCGATCTCCGCGATGGATGCACGCGGCTCGATGCCTTCCGCCGCGAGCGTGTCCGCCACGCCCGGCGCGGCATCGAAGCCGAGCACGCGAAAGCCGCCGCGTTTCGCGCACATCGCCATGCCGCGTCCCATGTTGCCCAAACCGATCACGCCTACCGTCGTCATTCCCTGGCTCCTTTCGTTCATCTCGACGTCATATTCACGCGAGGGAGCCGTGCAATCAATCAACGCCAATATTGAATGTGTTCTAATAATTCGAACACTCGCGGGACACCGAAATGAGCGACAACCTGACTGACAGCCGCATCGTTTATTTCTTCGAGGCCGTGCGCTGCGGCACCATTCGCGCGGCCGCGGATTACCTCAACGTCGCGCCATCGGCGGTAAGTCGGCAGATCGGATTGCTGGAGAAGGAACTGGATGCGACGCTCGTCGAACGGCACGCGCGCGGCGTCAAGACCACGGAAGCCGGGCAATGCGTCATCGAATATTTTCGGGAACAACTGGCGCATCGCGACGATCTGCTGTCGCGGCTTCAGGAATTGCGCGGGCTGCGCACGGGGCAAGTGAATATCGTGCTCGGCGAAGGTTTCGTGTCCGATTTGCTGTCCGGGCCGATGCAGACGTTCTGCAAGCTGTATTTGGGCATCAAGGTGAATCTGGACCTCGGCGGCACCAATGACGTGATCCGCAAGATCAGCGAGGACGAAGGCGAGATCGGCCTCGTCTATAACCCGCCGCAGGAGCCGAAGCTCGTGTCGCGCGCGATCAAACGTCAGCCGATGATGGCGATTGTCGGCCCGGATTTTCCGCGCAAGGAACGCCGCGCGATGACGGCGCAGGAACTCGCGCATCATCCGCTCGCGGTGACGCACGCTTCGTATGGCACGCGTCAGATGCTTCAGGCCGTGGAGTATGCGGAGAAGCTCAGGCTCGATCCGGTGGTGACGACGAATTCGATTGCCATCGTCAAGCAGTTCGTGAAGTCGGGGCTGGGGATCACGGTGCTGCCCGCGTTCGCGGTTTCAACGGAAATGGAAGCGGGCGAGTTATTCGCCATCGATATCAATCACCCCATTCTCGCGGATGCCGAAGCGCATCTCGTCACGCGCGCGGGACGCAGGCTGTCGGTGGCATCGAACAAGATGCTGCAGTTGATGACGGCGCAGATGCGGGCGTTTCGATGAAGCGCGATGATCTGCGCCTCACCGTTTGCCAACGTCAGGCGAGCTTTACCGCCGTCGGGTCCGCCGTCAGATAACCCACCGATGCGCCGTATCGGTCCTTGAAGTTCGCGCGGATGAGCGGGTCGAGCGTCGTCTGAACCTTCGCATGCACGCTGCCCCAGTCGCCCGCATGCTGGAAATTGCTCATGATGTAGGTCCAGCCGTTGATCTCGTCGACCGCGTGAAGGCCGGTCGATTCAGCGCCCGCAGGCGTCGAGAGAATGCGCGAGAGCGTCTTCGTATCGACGTTGTACGCCCACAGGAAGTTGTTGACGTGCATGCTGCTGTCCTCGCCGATAAAGAGCGTGCGCAGCTTCTCGGAGAACTTGAGATTGTCGGGGTTCGCCACCTTCTCCGGGTTCGCGGTGTTGCCGAGCGCATCCGCCGAGGCGAGGTCTTCGCCGACGAGCGCGGCGGGCGCGCTCATGTCGACCGGCACCCATTCGCTGTCGATGGCCGCACCCGCGAGATCGCGCTGGCCGCTTTTCATGTTGAGCGCGTACACGGCGCCGGACGAAATCTGCTTGTCCAATGCGATATCCATCGTGTACTTGCTGGTTTTTATCATCGATGCGGTGATCTGCGACATCGCCGTGTAAAGCACTTTGTCCTTCGCGTTGACGGTCGTGCCTTCGAGCTTGGTGAAGCCCAGACTCGCGCCACGCAGCGCCGCATAACGATGCGTCTCCAGAAACGCAGCCGCTTTCTCCATGCCCGGCTTGATGCGAATCCAGTTGTACTTGCCGCTGTAGTTAATGCGCGTGAAGCTCGCATCCGTCGGCGGATTCTTTTCGTCGGTGACGATATCCATGATGTCGGCAATCGTCAGCGTGTTCGCCAGATTTTCGATTTCATCGCTCGTCGCGTGGCCGAGATTGAGCCATGTGAGCGTGGCCGAGCCCGCGCCAGAAGACGAGGTCTGCGCCCACTTCGCCACGTACAGCGTGCCCGCCGACAAGTCCGCCGCCTTGTCCGCGATGAACATGAACAGGCCGCCGTTGGTGGCGTCATCGCCCATCAAAACGGTGCGGCGGTCGGGCATAACCTGAATGAGTTCGTGGGAGATGCGGCCGAGGCAGTAGTGCTTCTTGACCGTGCCGGTGCCGTCCGGATTCACCGTCACTTCGGGAAGATGGCCGTAGTGATACGCGCGTGCCTTGGCGGGATCGCCGTAAAGGTTCTGGCTATAGGCCTTGAATTGCGAGTTCGTGGAAAGCGTGGCCGCGTCCGGCTCGTATTCTTCGCTCGACAGATGCGTGTTCCATGGCGACAGACTCGCGCCGCAGGTGATCCACAACCCATTGGCCTTCGATGTATCGACGTTCGCGTAACTCACGAGCGCGAGCTTGCCGGTGGCCGGGTCCTGATCGAGCGTCAGCACCGCGATGGGCGACGGCAAACGGCCGTACATGTCCTCGCTCGATGCATCGCGCGTGGTGTATTCGAACTGCACGACGGCGAACACCGCGTTGCCCTTGATGCCCTTCACAGTTGGGTTATCGAGGCGGATGAGCGAAGTACCGTCCGGGCAATCGGAGAAGAACTGACGCTCCTGCCCCGTCATCGAACGATCGATGATCGGCTTGTTCGCGATGTCGAAATACCCGCCCGCGAGGATCGTGCCGCCCGCGGTGTTCGGCACGGTATCGCCCGTCATGAAGAACGGCTGATAGGCGAGCTTGTAGGTGCGCGCGCTGCCGTCGCTGAAGTTGGCCGTCATCGACGAGGCGACCGTGGTTTTCGACATGGCGGCGGCGTCGGTCAGCGTGGGCGCGGCCATGCTGGTGAAGGCGGCGGTCGTGAAGGCTGCCGTCGATGCGGGCGCGTTGTCGTCGTGTCCGCCGCACGCCGCCAGCAGCGGCGACGCCGAAGCGGCGGCGCCGAGCGGGAGCATCGGCGCGCTGGCGAGAATTTTCAAAGCCCGGCGACGGGAAAGGTCGAGTAACTGCGCCATGTGGGGTTTCGCGTCCTGTGTTTTATGGGTTTGAACCGGATTGCAGTTCCGGTTGACGCGTTACTCTATTGAATATTTGTGAAATGTATTTGACAGGCTTTAGTAATATTAAGATTAGCCGGCCATCCGATCACTTTCGATCACCGCATCCGCGAATGCCTTCGGCGCTTCTTGCGGCAAGTTATGGCCAATGCCGCCGCCCACATCGACATGCCGGTATTTCCCCGTGAACTTCTTTGCGTACGACGCCGGTTGCGGATGCGGCGCGCCGTTGGCATCGCCTTCCATGGTGATGGACGGAACGGTGATCGGCGGGAACGCGGCGAGGCGCTTTTCCAGCGCATCGTATTGCGGCTCGCCTTCTGCAAGACCGAGCCGCCAGCGATAGTTGTGGATCACCACCGCCACATGATCCGGATTCCCGAATGATTGCGCGGTGAGCTCGAAGGTAGCATCGTCGAAACTCCATTTGGGCGAGGCCAGTTGCCAGATGAGCTTGTTGAAGTCGTGACGATTGGCTTCGTAACCGGCACGTCCGCGCTCCGTTGAGAAGTAGAACTGATACCACCACGCGAGTTCGGCCTTCGGCGGCAACGGCGCGCGATTCGCTTCCTGACTGCCGATCAGATAGCCGCTCACCGACACCAGCGCACGGCAACGCTCCGGCCACAGCGCTGCGAGAATGTCGGCGGTGCGGCCGCCCCAGTCGAAACCGGCGATGAGCGCTTTCTGTATCTTCAGCGCATCCATGAGCGCGATGATGTCCACCGCCACCACCGCTTGCTGCCCGTTGCGCGGTGTGTCGGCAGAGAGGAAACGCGTGCTGCCGTAACCGCGCAGATACGGCACGATCACGCGATAACCGGCTGAGGCGAGGATCGGCGCGACATCGATGAAACTGTGGATGTCATACGGCCAGCCGTGCAGAAGGATCACGGGCGGTCCGTTCTCCGGCCCGACCTGCGCGTAGCCGATGTTGAGCACGCCTGCATCGATCTGACGGATATCGTCGAAAGATGCCGTTTGTGCGCGTGCGATACCGCTCAAACCCAGTTGCATCGCCCCGATGCCCGCTATCGCCGCGCCGACGAAGCGCCGCCGCTTCGCGTTGATCGATTCCGTCATGATGTCGCTCCTTGTTCGTCGATGAAGCGCATTCTCGTCTTATCAGCGCGTGCTGGAAAGAGCAACAAAGTTCACGTATCGTTGCTTACGGAGCAACACCATTTCGAACGTTCAAAATATGCGCGAACTCAATCATCAACGGCTTCGGTACTTCAACGAAGTGCTTGCACACGGCACCATTCGCGGCGCGGCGGATCATCTGAATACATCGCCATCGGTGATCGCGCGGCAAATCAAATTGCTGGAGAACGAACTCGACACCACGTTGTTCGAACGCGAAGCGCGCGGCGTGCGTCCGACCGAGGCGGCGTTTCATCTGCTCGAATTCTGGCGAACTTATCGTGCGCATCAGGAGACGCTCGAAGATCAGCTTCATGCGTTGAACGGGCTACAGCAGGGAAGCATTCGTATCGCGGTGAGCGAAGGTTATGTCGATACGCTCGTGGACGATGTGCTCGCGCCGTTCTGCGCGCGTTATCCCGACCTCGATATCGCCGTGGACATGCTCGCGGTGGATGCGGTGCTCGAAGAAGTCGCGCAGAGCCGCGCGCATATCGGGTTGGCGTACAACCCGCCGCCGCATCCGCGCATCGAGGTGCGGGCGAGTTCCGCGCAGCCGGTGATGCTGCTTGCGCGCCGCGATCATCCGCTCGTTCGACGCAGGCGTGCGGTGACGGTCCACGATCTCGCCAACTATCCGCTCGCGCTCATGCCGCCGGATTTCGGCATCGGTCATGTCGTGAAGATGCTGGAAACGACCGACCATGTGAGCATTCGCGCGAGTCTGACGACGAATTCGCTGAGCGCGCTCAAACGCATGGTGAGCGCGGGGAATTTTGTCACGCTGATTGGTGAGTTTGCGGCTTATCGTGAGTTAGAGAGCGGGGAGCTGGCGACGGTTCGCATCGCGCATCCGCTTTTTGAAGGGGCGCAGGCGCGGGTGTTGGTGAAGTTGGGGAGACCGCTTGCGATGGGGCCGCGGGTGTTGCTGGAGTGGGTGGTGCGGGATATGGTGATGTTTGGGAAACGTGAAGTGAGGAGGCGCTGACTTGTGGACAGCAGCACTGGAACTTTGGTTTGTTTGTTCCTTCGTGCATATAACCACCACCCCTCGCCCCGAAAGACAAAAACGACGACTTGCTCACTGCACAAACCCCTCCTCCAACACCACCAACCTCTCCATCGGCACCGGCCGACTCAACAAATACCCCTGCACCTTATCGCACCGCGCCGCGCGCAGTTTCTCCAGTTGCTCACGCGTCTCCACCCCTTCCGCGACAACCGTCACCCCCAGCTTGTGCGCCAGATCGATCACCCCTTCCACCACGGTATAAGCCGTCGCATCAGTCGCGATATTATCGACAAAACTCTTGTCCAGCTTAAGCAAATCAGGCCGGAAGCGCGCGAGATAGCTCAAACTCGAATACCCCGTCCCAAAGTCGTCGATGGCGATCCGCACACCCATCTCACGCACTTGCGACAGCACCGACTGCGCATCGTCCACATTCTCGATAAGCGCCGACTCCGTGATCTCCAACGTAATGCGCTCCGAAGGAATCCCACTGCGCCGAATCGCATGCTTGATAACCGACACCAACCGCGGATCGCGAAACTGTTTCGGCGATACATTCACCGCCATCGACCGCACCGCCGGCATGCTTTCGGCCAACCGTCCCGCCGCCTGCACCGCCTCGCGAATGATCCAGTGTCCCGCCTCGATAATCAAAGCGCTCTCCTCCAGCACCGGCACGAACGCGCCCGGCGGAATCAAGCCCAGCTTCGGATGGTTCCATCGCACGAGCGCCTCGACGCCCGCGAGTTCGCCCGTTTCCACCACATATTGCGGCTGATAATGCAGCACGAACTGATCGTCGCGAATGGCATCGTGCAATTCGGATTCGAGATGTGCGCGCGCCAGATCGTTCTTCTCGCGCTCGCCGAACACGCGGAACGTATTGCGTCCCGCACGCTTGGCGGCATACATGGCCATGTCCGCGCTGATGAACAATTCCTCCGGCGTGCGTCCATGCTCCGGAAAAAGCGCCACGCCGATGGAGCACGTCATCGACACGCTCTTGCAACCGATTTTGATCGGCCGATGGCACGCGAGCGACAGCCTGCGGCACGCCCGCTCGATACGCTCCTGATCGAACACGCCCGGCAGCACGACGGTGAACTCATCGCCACCGGGGCGCGCGACGATCGCATCCTCGGGCAAGGCCGCGCGAATGCGTTCGGCAATCGCGGTCAGCACGGTATCGCCCGCCGTGTGGCCGGCGGTATCGTTGATCGACTTGAAGCGATCGATATCGATGAACAGATACGCCAGCGCCTCGCCCGACGCGCATCGCTGATTCAGCGCTTCGGTCATCGAATTGCGGTTGTGCAGGCCGGTGAGACTGTCGATGTTCGCCAGCCGATGCAATTCCTGCAGCCGCTCGCGTTCCTCGGTGGCATCCACGCACACGCTCACCACGCGCGACACCGCGCCGTTCTCGCTCACCGGATAAATGTCCGCGCGCACCCAGCGCGTGCGCTCGTCGGCCAATGCCAGACGGAAATAACTCTGGCTCGGCGCGCCGGTATTCACGGCGCTGCGCATCTTGATTCGCAAGTCCGGCAGATCGTCGCGATGCACGCGCTCGATCCACGAAGTCTGATCTTCATCGAGCGCGGACATCGGCATTTCCCACATGCGCTCGAACGCGGAACTCACATGCAGCAGTTCGCGGAAGTCGGCGCTCGCAGTCCAGAACACGGCATCGACGTGATCTTCCATGTCTTTCTGCACGCGCGCATTGCCGCGCAGTTCGTCGATCAGCGAGACTTCCGCCGTGATATCGCGCGACTTGCACAACACGCCCGTGACGAGACCATGCTCGCCATACACGGGCGCAAAACTGGAAGTCCACCACTTGAGCGCGCCGCCGAAGGTGCGGCATGGTCCGGAGAACGAAGTGGATTCGCCGGACTTGGCGCGTTCGAATGCGTCGCGCGCGTCCGGTCCTTCCCACAGCGAGAGCCAGTCGAGACCGACGAGATCGTCGGCGCATTTCGCCTCGATCAGCCGTCGTCCGGTTTCGGAGATACAGACAATGTGCCCGTCGAGATTGATGAGCTTGATGCAGTCCTCGGCAATCGACAGCAGTCCGTGCGAAAGCTGGCTGGCCGCGAAAATCTTGCGGCGCGCGCGCTGGCCCTGAAGCACGAGCAGCATCACGCAAGCCGCGCCCGTGGCGAGCATGTCGCTATAGGGATGATGCACGGAGAGCGAGACGCCCGCCATGCCCACCGCACCGACGAACGCCAGCCCGAGCCGGTCCAGACGCAACGCCCATTCGAGGTACGGCAGCTTTCTGGCGACGGTGTCGCTCATGTGTCCGAGAAAATCGGTTGCTCTTCCCTGCACCGCACAAACCCCTGTGATCGCTCAGTTTCGCCCGTTCTTCAAAGATTGGACGCTCAGGATGTTTTTCGGCGGCAAAGGCGTTTTCTTTAGACGCGACAGGGCTTTAGCGCACCATTCACGGTTCGGACGAGAACCCTTGCGATGCACCTTTGAGCGCGGCGGCAATCTCGCGGGCGAGCGCCTCCGCGCGATACGGTTTGTGCAGCAGCGTGACGTTCGGGCGCAGCACGCCATCGCGCGAGATGATGTCGCGCGTGTAGCCCGACACGTAGATCACCGGCACCGGGCGCACTTGCGCGAACGCCCATTCGGCCAGATCGGCGCATTTCACGCGACCGGGCATCACCACGTCCGTGAGAATCACGTCCACGTCGATGCCGCTTTCCAGCACGCTCATGGCGGCATCGCCGCTGGCGGCTTTGAGGACGACGTATTGCATCGCTTCCAGAATCGCCACGGTCGATGCCAGCACGGCGGGGTCGTCGTCCACCACGAGCACGGTGGCGCTTTCGGCGGGCGTGGCGAGCGCGATGGCTTCGGCGGGCGCGGTTTCATCGTCGAAACTGCGGGGGAAAAGGATCTCCACCGTGGTGCCCACGCCGACCGTGCTCGACACCGCGATATGCCCGCCGGACTGCTTGACGAAGCCGAACACCATCGACAGGCCGAGTCCGGTGCCGTGGCCTTCCGGCTTGGTCGTGAAGAACGGTTCGAACGCGCGTTCCAGCACATCGGGCGCCATGCCGGTGCCGGTGTCGGATGCGGAGAGCCGCACGTAATCGCCGGGATGGATGTCCTTGCCCTCGCAGGCGGCGGCATCGAGCGTTTCGTTGGCGCAGACGAGCGTGAATTTGCCTTCGCCGCGAATGGCATCGCGCGCGTTGATGGCGAGATTGAGCAGCGCGTTTTCGAGTTGATTGCGGTCCACGCGGAAATTCCACGGCTGATCGGGCCGCAAGGTCGCGATGCCCACGCGCGTGCCCAGCGCGTGCTGCAAGAGTTCGTGTAGTTCGTCGAACAGCCGTCGCGGATTGATGACCACGGGCGACTGCGGCTGCCGCCGCGCGAACGAAAGCAGTTGCGAGGCGAGCTTCGCGCCGCGCTGCACCGCTTCCATCGCGGCGTGAACGCGCTCCGGCACGCGCGGGTCGGTCGGCGGCAGATATTGCAGCAGTTGCAGGTTGCCGCTGATCGCCTGCAGCGTGTTGTTGAAGTCGTGCGCGACGCCGCCGGTCATCGCGCCGAGCGCTTCCATCTTGAGGCTCTGGCGCAGTTGCGCCTCCACCGCGACGCGCGCCGCCACCGCCTCCGCGATCTTGCCTTCCAGCCCGCGCGTCAGTTCCCTGAGACTTTCCTCGGCGATCTTGCGATCGTGAATATCCACGATCACGCCGGGAAAACGGCGCGGGCGGCGTTCGGCGTCGTATTCGCAGCGGCCCGAGGCGAGAATCCACAGCCAGTCGCCGTCCTCGGCACGAACGCGGTATTCCGCGCGAAACGGCGCGCCGTTTTCCAGCGTGCGCGCGATGAGCGCCGTCACGCGCTCCACGTCATCGGGATGAATCACCGCGAGCGCGCGCTCGATCGGAAAACCGATCTCGGCCTCGCGCATGTCGAAAGAGAACGTGCGTGCGAAACGCTCGTCGCCCTTCACGCGGTTCTCCTGAATTTCCCACACGAACGCGCCGCGCACCGCGCCGGAATTGAGCGCGAGTTGCAAGCGTTCATCGGCCTCGCGAAACGCTGCTTCCGCCGCCGCGCGATTGCGTTCCAGCACCGTGCGTTCGGTCGTTTCCACGACGATGGCGAGCGTCCCGACCGGCACGCCTTCATCGGACGCAACCGGGCTGTAGTGCAGATCGAGCCACGCTTCGGTGGGCTGACCATTGCGCGCCAAGGCGAAGCTGATATCGCGATACGACTGCGATTCCCCGCGCAATCCTGCTTCGACAACCGTGCGATTGAAATCCGCCGCTTCGGGCCACGCTTTGGCAATCGGCATGCCGAGAATGTGCGGATGCCGCGCGCCGGAGAAGCGCGCGTAGGCATCGTTATAGAGCAGCGTGCCTTCTTCGCCCCAGAGCAGCGCCATCGGCAGCGCGTTGCTCAGCATCACCTGCACGACCGAACGCAGATGTTGCGGCCACTGTTCGATCGGGCCGAGCGGCGTCCCGCGCCAGTCGAAGCCACGAATGGCGCGCGCCGTTTCGCCGATCCATGAATCGAGTTGGAGTTGATCGGAGAAACGGGGTGTCAAAAGCGGGCGTCCTTGGTAAGAATTTCGCGGGTTTCGGGCGATGAAGCGGTTTGTCAGACGTACGCAGCAAATCGCTCGCCTGAGCGCGTCGAAAAAGCGCGTTCGTGCGCATGCCCGCTATTACGGCACGGACGCCGCCGACTTGAAACCCCGCTGCGCGCTCATTCATGCTTCGGCCTGCGTACCGCTCGCAGTTTGCCCGAACGTCCGCCGCCGCAAAAGAACCGCGTCGCACCGTCTGCTTCCAGTCCCGACACGCCCACGCCCTCGGGCATATCAAGCTTTTCGATGACTTCACCCGATTCGGGATCGATGCGCCGCAACTCGCTCTCGTCGTTCTCCCAGGTGGCATGCCACAGTTCGCCCTCGACCCACGTCACGCCCGTCACGAAGCGATTGGATTCGATGGTGCGCAGCACCGCGCCATCGCGCGGATCGACCTGATGGATCTTGCGCGCCTGATATTGCCCGACCCACAGCGTGCCTTCCGCCCACGCCAGCCCCGAATCCGCGCCGCCGCCCGGCGCGGGAATGGTCGAGAGCACGCGGCCCGTCTGCGGATCGATCTTCTGGATGCGGCTCTCCGCGATCTGATAGAGATGCTCGCCGTCGAAGGCCGTGCCCGCGTGCGCGGCGACATCCAGACGGCGCGGCCGCTCGCCGGTGTCGGGGTCGAGCGCGTTAAGGGCATCGCCGGAGGCGAACCAGACGCGCTCGCCGTCCCACGTCACGCCGTGCACGCCTTCGATATCGTCGAACGGTCCGTATTCGCGGATGATCTCCGCCTTCACGTGTTTCATGTCGGCTTCTCCCTTTGGCTTGATCGAAGCTCCATGCTATTCGCCCGCCCACGCCGCCGGGAGTAACAAGGCCGTCGTGAATCCGGGCATGGGCGGCATCATCCAGCGGCGCGCGCGGCCGCGCCCGAGCGCCTGCACCTTGCCCGCCGATGACAACGCCTCCAACGCGCGCTGCACCGTGCGCTGGCTGGCGTTGAGCGCCAGCGCGAGCGCCGAACTGGACCACGCTTCGCCATCGGCGAGAAAGGCCAGCAGCGGCGCGTAGGCGTCCTCCGTGGGCCGCGCCAGCACGACGACCTCCACCGCATGACGCGGCGCGAGCACGAAGCCGCGCGGCGTGGCATTCACCGTGGCGAAGGCACGCAGCATGGCGCGTAGCCGTCCCATTTCCACGCGCAGCCGCGCGCGATGCGTCTCGTCCACGTGCCGAATGCGGAATGCTTTCTCGATGAGCGTATCGCGTGCGGCATCGGCGGGCCATGCTTCGGCGAGCGTGCGCAACAGCGTGAACAGCACCGGGCGCGTCGCGAACGACACCGTGTTGCCCGTTTCGTGGATGCCGTTGCGGCACGCATCCACGACGAACGCTTTTGACGCGAGGCACGCTTCGATTGCTTCGAGCGTGAGGAGCCGTTCCTGACCGCGTTGGATCGCGCGCGCGGCGGGTGCGTCGAGCAGCGCTGCGGCCTGCGCCACTTCCGCCGCGAGCGCGGGAATGCGCGCGCGCCGCGCGGCCGCGTGTGCGCGAGTGAGTGCATCGCGGGCCGAAGCCGTATGCAATCGCCGCATCGCGATGCCCGCCTCGATCAGCGATTGCACCGCCAGCGCGGCGGGCGGCAGCGCGTTCGCATCGAGTTGAGAAAGCAGGCGTTCGGCTTCATCGAGCTTGCCGATGAACGCCAGCCGCCGCACTTCCAACGCGCGCGCGTGCGCCGCGTTGAGATGATCGCCGTGAGCATCGAGCGTCATGCGCGCATGGTCGAGCGCTTTCGTGGGCCACGCGAGTTCGCGCGAGGCCAGCGCGATCTCCGCTTCCGCGACCACGCAACGCGCCCGCGCCACCGCTTCCTTCGCGCCGAACGCACGCGCCGCGCGCTTCACGAGCGCTTTCGCGCGAGCGAATTCGCCGAGTTGCGCCATCGCGATGCCGCGCAACGCCAGCGCGGGCGGATCGTCGCGCAGCGCGACGCGGTTCAGCGCGCCGAGCGGATCGCCCATGGCGAGCGCACGCGCCGCTGCGGTAATCAGCGAGTCCATGAAGCGATTCCCGTCACACTTGTCACTCCCTCGGTGGATAAACCCGGCCCTAATCTAACACCGTGTTTTCTATCGGCCTGCGGGCGAGGGACGCATCATGCAGACGGTTTGCGGTTTTTTCGTTCGGCGAGCGCATGTGATTTTCATGATCGCCGTGCTCGTGTTCATGCTTGCTCATTCGATGTCGCCGCCCGTCTACGTATTTTCTCCGATGTGGATGCAGCCCTGCGGCCGCTCGTGGCTGCGCGGGGCGGCATCGTTCATCGCCATGATGACCGCGATGATGTTGCCGTCGTTCGCGCCGGTTTTGCTGCGTGTGCGTGGTTTGCAAGCGCGAGTGCGCATGAGCATGGCGTATTTCGGCGTGTGGGCCGCGTTCGGTGCAGTCGTGTACGCGTGCGCGCCGTTGCTTCCGTTCATGTCGATGAGCGTGGTCATATTGGCGGGTTTTGTACAGGCGAGCGAATGGAAGGCGCGGCGGCTGGCTTGCTGTCGTGCTGCATCGGCAAAAGGAGGCTTTATTTACGGCCTGCATTGCGTTCTGAGCTGCGCGCCGCTTACGGCCGTTCTACTCGTCACCGGCGCGATGAACCCATGGATCATGCTTTTGATGACGATCGTCATAAATGCGGAACGGCTCGCACCGAATGGCGCGGACATTGCCAAAGCCGTCGGCGTCCTGACGATGCTCACCGGCGTCGTGTTTTTGAGCATCTTCTAAAGACCCCGCCGCATCCGCCGATATACCTTTCGCAGGCGCAGCGCCGCCGCGCCTTGCGCAAACCACTTCGGAAAAGACTTCGGAATACCTATGTTTTCGACAATCAAAGGCCGCCTGGCACTGGCGATGGCGCTCCTGAGCGCGCTTCTCATCGGCATCGGTCTGGTCGGTCTGATCGGCATGACGCGCGCCAACGGCGTGACTTACGAGCTTTTCACCAATCAGATGCCGAGCGCGGTGTCGGTCGGCAATGCCGAAATGTACACGGCGCGCGAGCGTCTGAGTTTCGACCGTGCAGCGCTGAACACGGGCACGCCGGCCGCCGACGAAGCCATCGACCGTGGCGCGCTCATGCGCAAGACATCCGACGATGCTTGGTCGAAATACGCCGCCTTGCCGCAGGAAGCCGATGAAAAAGCGCTCGCCGACAAGTTCAACGAACAACGCCTCGCGCTGCAAAAGCTGATCGACGGCGGTTATGCCGACATCCGCGCGAAGGATCAGGCGAAGATCAATGCCGATGCCAACGCCATGCAGGCCGCCTTCACCGACCTCGCGAAAACCGGCGTCGAATTGCGCACGATGCAGTTCGAGCAAGGCAAGGCCGCGTACGAAGCCGGTCAGGCGCAATTCGCGTGGTTCCGCACCATGAGCATTGCCGCGATTCTGGTCGGTCTGGTCGCCGCGTTCTTCACGTGGTTCTCGCTGCGCCGCCGAATCATGGGTCCGCTCGATATCGCGCTGGCGCAATTCGGCGTGATTGCAGCAGGCGATCTGCGCCGCGATATCACGATCACCTCGAACGATGAAATGGGCGCGTTGTTGCGCGGCCTCGCGACCATGCAAGCAAGTCTCGTCGATACGGTGCGTTCGGTGCGCTCGGGCAGCGAATCGATTGCATCCGCGACCAAGCAGATTGCGGCGGGCAACGTCGATCTTTCTTCGCGCACGGAAGAGCAGGCGTCTGCGTTGCAGCAGACCGCATCGAGCATGGATCAACTCACCGGCACCGTGAAGCAGAACGCGGATAACGCGCGTCAGGCTAGCTTGCTGGCGGCGAATGCATCGGATATCGCGGGCAAGGGAAGCCATGTCGTGTCGCAGGTGGTCACGACGATGGGCGAGATCAATCAAAGCTCGTCGAAGATTGCGGACATTATCACTATCATCGAGGGCATTGCTTTTCAAACCAATATTCTCGCGCTCAATGCGGCGGTAGAAGCGGCGCGTGCGGGTGAAGAAGGACGCGGCTTTGCCGTGGTCGCGGGTGAAGTGCGCACGTTGGCGCAACGTTCATCGGCGGCGGCGAAGGAGATCAAGGAACTGATCGATACATCTGTGGAGCGAGTGCAATCGGGGGCTTCGCTGGTGGACGAAGCAGGCCGCACGATGAGCGAGATCAGCACTGCGGTGCAGCGGGTGACGGATATCATGGGTGAGATTGCTGCGGCATCCGAGGAACAGAGCAGCGGTATCGAGCAAGTGGCGCGGGCTGTCACGCAGATGGATGAGGTCACGCAGCAGAACGCGGCGTTAGTCGAGGAAGCGGCGGCGGCGGCGCAATCGCTTGAGGATCAGGCTGGTGTGTTGCGGAGTGCGGTGCAGACGTTTCGTCTTCAGGAGGCTTGAGGTTCTTTATTGGCTGGTAGTTGAGGTGTGGCTTTTTTTGTGCAAGGGGCTGCTGGTGTTTGGGCTTTTATTGCAGTAGCCGCCTCCCCGGCGGGGGGGTAACTTTCTTTGCTGCTGCAAAGAAAGTCACCGAAGAAAGCAGCTTTTACCCCCATGCACGATGGCTGGAAAGGGTTGGTCTGGATTAACGGATGCAATGGCCGTAATAGGACTTGACTCGGTTGGTTTAGCGTTTGGGCAACCTGACGATTTCGCGCTCGAATTCTTTAGTGTTAGTGGAACGCAGTCATTCTTTCGGCCATGCGCTGCGCGCGCCGGGAGCTTTAGAACGGAATCCCGCAGCGTGCTCGTGCCCAGCCACATCAAGCCTCCCCGCTTTATTGCTATTCGGTCCAACCTTGGTTAGTGCTCCGACTAAAAGGTGACTTGCGTTGGTGTGCGCGATTTGCCCGGAAGCGCTTACCAAGGTAGGGCGCAATGGGAGAGGTGCGATGCGGTGTGATGTGGCTGGGCGCTGATACGCTGCGGGATTCCGTTCTTACGTTCTCGGCGCGCGTAGCGCATGGCCGAAAGAATGAATGCGGTCCACTGAGCGTTGATTCTTCGAGCGCGTGATCGCTAGGTTGCCTAAGCGACTCGTTACGCGTGGAAAGTCCTATTGCGACCACTGTATCGTTAATCCAGACCACCCTTTCCAGCCAGCGTGCGGAGGGGTAAAAGCTGCTTTCTTTGGTGACTTTCTTTGCAGCAGCAAAGAAAGTCACCCCCCCGCCGGGGAGGCGGCTACTGCATAAACAACACAAACAGAAGCAGCCCTTCTCTAGACCGCTTCCATTCCGCGCCCAATCTTAACCGCATCCATCTCACCCGAAGTCATAAACCCGAACAACTCACGCGCAGCCCACGGCGAACATGCCCGAGTACAAATCGCCGCCTGAAACACGGTAATCGCCTGAACCTCGTCAGGCAAAGACCCGAGTATCTCGATGCCCCCCACGCCCACCAATTCGCTCATCTGCTGAAACCCAAGCGCAACCTCACCACGCGCGATCAGCGTACCCACCGCGACGCCCGGCGGCGCCTGAACAATACGCGCCACGACGCGTTCCTTGATGCCCCAGCGTTCGAGCAATTGCATAAGATGCACGCCACTCGGTCCCGTCGAATAACCGATGCTGCGCGCCGCAAGCACCGCCTCGCGGACATCGGCTGCATTGCCGATCGAAGGCCGCACCGCGCCCGCGGCCACCGCCATCGCGATACCCGAACGCGCAAGCCCCACGCGGCTGGTCACATCGATACGACCTCCAACCGCAAGCTTATCGATAGCACCCGACGCGAGCACGACGAAATCAAAAGCCTCGCCCTCCTCCACGCGCCTGAGCGCCGCCACGCCGCCGACGGATTCGATCATCACGCGCCGGCCCGTTCGCAAAGCATAGGCATCCGTAATATCGGCCAACACCTGTCGCGTGGCCATCGACGAAATGCCGGTGATCGCAACGTCGCTCATGGTCAGTCGATATAGCGCAATCCCGCTTTTTCCAGCGGTCCGCGCATGTTGTACATGTCGAGGCCGAGCACGCCATCCGCGAGTTTCGCGCGCTTGTCGGCTTCGAGTGCTTCGCGTGCAGTGGCTTTCTCCAGCACCTTTTCCGCCGATGCCGATGGCACCACGACGACGCCATCGTCATCCGCGACGACTACATCGCCGGGCGTCACAAGCGCGCCCGCGCACACCACGGGAATGTTCACCGAGCCGAGCGTCGCCTTGACGGTGCCTTTCGCGGAAATCGCGCGGCTCCACACGGGAAAGTTCATTTCGGTCAGCACGCGCACATCGCGCACACCGCCTTCGATGATGAGTCCACGCGCGCCACGCGCCTTGAAACTCGTCGCGAGCAAGTCGCCGAAGAAGCCATCGGTGTTGTCCGCCGTGCATGCAGCCACGACGATATCGCCGGGACGGATTTGTTCGGCGGCGACGTGCATCATCCAGTTATCGCCCGGTTGCAGCAACACGGTGACCGCTGTGCCGCCCGCCTGCGCGCCGACGTAAATGGGCCGCATGTAGGGCTTCATGAGGCCGACGCGGCCCATGGCTTCGTGCACCGTCGCCGAGCCGAGCGCGGCGAGTTTTTGCGCGACGTTGCCATCCGCGCGATTGATGTTGCGATAGACCACACCGAGTTCGACCATGATCAGCGTCCTTGTGCCTTGAGTGTTGCGTCGAGCCGCGAATACACGCGTCGCGCATTGCCTTCGTAGATCTTGTAGCGCGCTTCGGGCTCAATGCTGGCCGCCTCGACATAGCGCTTTGTATCGTCGAAATAATGCCCTGTTTCAGGGTCGATGCCGCGTACAGCACCGATCATTTCGCTCGCGAAGAGGATGTTGTCGACGGGGATCACGCGTGTCAGCAGATCAATGCCCGGTTGATGATAGACGCAGGTATCGAAGAAGATGTTGTTGAGCAAATGATCCTTTAGCAAGGGCTTTTTTAGCTCTTGCGCGAGGCCGCGAAAACGGCCCCAGTGATAGGGCACTGCGCCGCCGCCGTGCGGGATCACGAACTTGAGCGTGGGGAAATCGCGGAACAGGTCCGAGGTCAGGCATTGCATGAATGCGGTTGTGTCGGCGTTCAGGTAATGCGCGCCGGTGGTGTGGAAACATGCGTTGCAACTCGTGCTGACGTGGACCATCGCGGGGATGTCGTATTCGACCATCTTTTCGTAGATGGGATACCAGTATTTGTCCGACAGCGGCGGGCTGGTCCAGTGGCCTCCCGATGGGTCCGGGTTCAGGTTGATTGCCACATTGCCGTATTGTTCGACGCATTTCACCAGTTCGGGGATGCAGGTTTTCGTGTCGACGCCGGAGCTTTGCGGCAGCATCGCCGCAGGGATGAAATGTTGCGGGAACAGTTCGCTCACGCGGTGGCAAAGTTCGTTGCAGATCGCGGCCCACGTGCTCGAGATTTCGTAATCGCCGATGTGGTGGGCCATGAAGCTGGCCCTTGGGCTAAAGATGGTGAGATCCAGGCCTCGTTCTTTCATCAGGCGGAGTTGGTTTTTTTTTATCGATTCTTTGAGTTCATCGTCGGTGATTTTTAAGTCGGTGACTTTGGGCTTTTCTTTTGGGTTGCTTATGCTTGCGATTTGCTGGTTGCGCCAGGTTTCCAATGCCTTGGGGGCGGTGGTGTAGTGGCCGTGGATGTCGATGATCATGGGTTTGCTTTTTTGCTCCGTGTTTGGGGTTGCGTTTTGTCGTGCAAAGGGCTGCTGGTGTTTGTGTTGTTTATTCAGTAGCCGCCTCCCCGGCGGGGGGTAACTTTCTTTGCTGCTGCAAAGAAAGTCACCAAAGAAAGCAGCTTTTTACCCCATGCACGATGGCTGGAAAGTGTTGGTCTGGATTAACCATGCAGTGGCCGCAATAGGACTTCCCTCGGTTAGTTAAGCGCGTGGGCAACCTCGCGATCACGCTCTCAAATAAACAACGCGCGGTGGACCGCATTCATTCCTTCGGCCATGCGCTGCGCGCGCCGAGAACGTAAGAACGGAATCCCGCAGCATGCTCGTGTCCTGCCACATCACACCTCCCCACAGACTTGTTATTCGGCCCTACGCTCGCTAGCGCTTCCATGAAAACTCTATGCTCTATTCGAGCGCATGTTCACAAATGCTTTCCTATCAACCGCACGCTCCAGCCAAGGTACGGCCGAATAGCAATACAGCGATGTTGCCTGAGGTAGCTGGGCACCAATACGCTGCGGGATTCCGTTCTTACTCTCTCGGCGCGCGTAGCGCATGGCCGAAAGAATGACTGCGGTCCACTAACAGCCCGTTGAAATATCCCTGAATGAACGCGCGCTCGTTTATCCGCAAGAGCTAGCACGATGCAGTGTTTCAAATGAATTGACGCCAACTTTTCTTTGATTCATCTGCTGCCAATGCCGCTTTGCTTCTCGCTTACGTTTTCAAGCTGCCCGAGCAGCAAGCGTTCGCATGCGGGTCAAGTTGTACGCCACCTGAGTCAGCAGAAAAAGTTGGTCGACTCGCTTCAGACCTCGATACATCGCCTGCCGAATCCGCCCGACGGTCTTGCCCCATCCGAACACCTGCTCGATGCATTTGCGTTTGCACTGACTCATTGCATAGCCGGGCCATCGCGTGGTTCGAGCGTCGATCGCGGAACCGCCCGCGCGTGCATCGTTTTGCGCCACGTGCGGTGTCACGTTGTTCGCGCGACACGTCGCCACGAAGCCAGCCGTATCGTAGTTCTTGTCGGCACCGACCGTTATGGTCGTACCGGCACATTGCGCAGCATCCGCAAGCATCTGCGCGGCAGCGTCGCGTTCGGCCGTGCCGCTGGCCTGCGTGACCTGCGCGTTGACCACGAGACCATGCCGGTTATCGGTCAGCACGTGACCCATGTAGCAAAGCACCGCGCCCGTGCCACGACTCTTGCGGAACAGTCGTGCCTGATTGTCCGTGCTGGATTCGTGTGTGTCGTTGCTGCGTTTCTCGCCGCGCCAGTTCTCCTGCGAGCCGTCTCCGCCCTCAGGCGGCGAATCGTCATCCGGTTTCGTCTTGGGCACGAAACTCTTGTGCCCCGCCCACGCCTGAATGAGCGTGCCGTCGACGCTGAAATGCTCGCCCGACAGGTGACCTCGCCCGCGCGCCGTCTCGACAGTCTCGTTGAACAGGCTGACCATGACATCGTGGACCATCAGCCGGTCGCGGTTCTTGCTGAAGGTGGAGTGGTCCCAGACCGCATCGTCCATCGCCAGTCCGACGAACCATCGAAACAGCATGTTGTAAGAGATTTGCTCCATCAGCATGCGTTCGCTGCGAATCGAATACAGCACCTGCAACAACAGCGCGCGTATCAGTTTCTCCGGCGCGATGCTCGGGCGACCGCCCTTGGCCTCGCTCTCGTACATGCGCGAAAACACCGCGTCCATGCGCGTGAGCGCCTCGTTCAGCCACAAGCGAATGGGTCGCAGCGGATGATTGGCCGGAACGAAATCGTCCAGTCTGGACATCGTAAACATCGATTCGGTATAGCCGTCGGGGCCGCGCATCGCTTTGGTCTCTGTGTCGTTCGATTCTTTAGATCAACGTTTCTGCCTTGCGTATGGATGACTCGGGAGGAGGGTATTTCAACAGGCTGCTAAGCCTTAGCGTTTCAAGCGGGTGATCGCTAGGTTGCCTAAGCGGCTTGTTATGAGAAGGAAGTCCTATTGCGGCCACTGTATCCGTCAATCCAGACCAACCCTCTCCAGCCATCGTGCATGGGGTAAAAAGCTGCTTTCTTTGGTGACTTTCTTTGCAGCAGCAAAGAAAGTTACCCCCCCGCCGGGGAGGCGGCTACTGAATAAGCCAAACAAACAAGAGCAGCCCCTTGCACCACAATAACCCTCACCGAACCACCCCAGAAGCAACCACCCCCTCCTCAACCCGCCTACGCTGCGCGACAAGAATCGAAACCGCCGCCAAAATCGCCGGAACCGCAAGCATCGCAAGAATAGCCCCAAACTCCCACCCGAGCCCGAGCAACGCCCCGCCAAACGCAGAACCGAAAATACTCCCAAACCGCCCCATCCCGAGCATCCAACTCACGCCCGTAGCACGGGCCACAGTAGGATATCGACTCGGCGCAAACGCATTCAATCCAGTCTGCGCCCCGCTCATACAAAACCCCGCAGCAAACACCAACACCGCAAGCGACGACGACAACGCCCCGATCCAAGCAAGCCCGAGCACACAAACCGCCCCACCCAAATAAGCCGCCGAAATAACCGGCGCAGGCCGCACCCGATCCATCGTAAAGCCGACAAGCACCGCCCCAATGGTCCCGCCAATCTGAAACATGGCGGTGATATTGGCCGCCGCGCTAACGGAAAGGCCCGCATCCTTCATGAGCGTCGGCAACCACCCGGTCAGCAGATAAATCACGAGCAAGCCCATGAAATAAGTCACCCAAAGCGCCACCGTCAACAACCCATAGCCATGCGAGAACAACACACCGATGGGCCGCCGCGTCGGCAACGGCGGCTCATTGGAAACAAACGTTTCATCACCGCTGAACCGCGTGCCGCAAACGCGCCCGAGCACTCGACCGATGGTGCGCGAATCCGACCCGCGCACGGCAAGCAAGCGCGCCGACTCCGGTAACAACCAAATTTGCAGCGGAATCAGAACCAAAGGCAACGCGCCGCCAAAAATCAGCACAGACCGCCATCCGTGCACAGGAATCAGCCATCCCGCGACAAACCCGATCAACGCCGAGCCGAGATTGAAGCCCGTGAACATGATCGTGATAAGCAATGCACGTTTGCGCTGCGGCGCATACTCGGAGAGCAAGGTCGTGGTGTTCGGCATTGCCGCACCCAACCCGATGCCGGTCAGCACGCGCAACAAAGCCATGCTGGCAGGCGAATTCGTGAACGCGGTCGCAATGGTAAACACTCCGAACAAAAACACCGATCCAATCAACACCCGCTTGCGCCCGATGCGATCCGAAGCCGGCCCTGCCACCAACGCACCGATCACAAGCCCAATGGGCGCAGCACTCATCACCAGCCCGAACGCAGGCCGCGAGATATGCCACGCCGAGATGATCGAAGGCGCGACAAAACCCATGATGGCCACATCCATCCCATCCGCGGTCACCACGAGAAAGCACAGCGCCACCAGCAACCACTGGTAAGCGGATATGGGCCGCTCGTCGATAAAGCGTTTGATGTCGATCGTTTTAACGTTATTCATGTGATGTCTCCCGTCTCCCCTTCGTCGTCAGTCCTGAGCTTTTTTCGCCTGATCCCAGTCGAGCTTGCCCGCGCCCTTGCCCGCCACCGAATACAGCGCGCCCGGCGCATTGCGTGTCTTCTGGAAGGCTTCAAGCGTCTCGCCGCGCATGGCCGCGTAGATATGCAGGTTCGATACGCCCGTGACCGCGCCGAGCTTTTCCAGCATGAAAAAGATCACGCCGTAGTGCAGCATGCCGCGCCAGTCGCGTCGGCGAATGAGATCGCGCTCTTCCTCGCTCAGACCGAAGGCCTCGAAGCTCGCTTCTTCGTCGCGCTTGAAAGCCTCGCGATGCGCGGGCTCCACCATGCGATGCAGAAAATCGTTGATGCGATACGCACGCACCGCCGTCTCGATGGAAAACGGATACGTACCTTCGAGCTTCTCGACATCCTTCAGTTCGACCGCCATCTTCTGACGATGACGCTCGACAATCGCAGGATGCGTCTCGTCATCCTCGGCTTCGTAGATCGCGGTGGCGATGCCCGCCATCGACGGCAAGTAATAGCTGCGATGCTTGCACACCACATTCGACGACAACGCGCCACGCATGGTCAGCCACATGATGACTTCCGCGCCCTCATAGCCGCCGAGCGCCGCGTACTCGGCAAGCGTCATGCTGGCAAGCTGCTCGGGATCGCGCTCGAACAGATCGAGAAAGCGCTGATCCCACGGCGTGTTGTTGAAGCCCGAACGTTCTCCATGAACCTGATGCGACAGGCCGCCCGTGGCGAGAATCGCCACCTTCAAATCTTCAGGATAGCTTTCTATCGCGCGGCGCAACGCCTGCCCGAGTTTGTAGAAGCGGCGCGCGCTCGGCACCGGCAATTGCAGTACGCCCATTTGCAGGGGCACGAGTTTGATGGGCCATTCCGGCTTGTGCGGGCACAGCATCGACAAGGGCGAGAAGCAGCCGTGATCGAGCGCCTTGTTCTGAAAGAACGACATGTCGAACTCGTCCGCCATCAACGACTGTCCGATATGCGCCGCAAACGCCGGATGACCCTTCACCGGCGGCAGATCGCGCGCGCCGCCGCCTTCGTCGGCCACCTGCCATTGCTCGCCCACGCCAAGCGAAAAAGCCGAATAATGATCGAAGAAGAACGAGGTCACGTGATCGTTGTAGATCGTGACGATGACATCGGGACGCTTCTGCGCCAGCCAGTCGGCGAGCGGCGCGAAGTTTTCGAAGATGGGCGCCCAGACCGGATCGTCACGCTTGTTCTTGTCGAACGCGAAACCAATGGTGGGAGTATGCGAAGCGGCAATGCCGCCGACGATGCGTGCCATGCTGTGTGCTCCTTGCGATGCCCGCGCGGACCGCCGCGCGGCCGCCTTTCTGTATAGGACGACTGAAGCGCACGATACCCAAAATCCAGCGGTCAGCGGGACTGAGTGTTAACCATGACAGAAGGTCGAATCGATAGCGGATGGTGTCCGGCAAGGCCCGCCAGTGCGGCGTGGCGGGATCTGAAACGCGTGCTTCCGATGGTAGACGCGATAAACAAAACAGATGGCGGCGCAAGAAGGACGCAAGTCGGAGCGGCGAGCGTGGTTATTCGCAAACAAAACCTGTTTCGGTGCAAACAAAGCTGCTCTTGGGTTTTCGTGCAAATAAACCTGTTCTAATCCCACCCGCCTGTCGCAACCCTTGCAAACAAATCTGTTCCAAGCTACGCAAGCCTTTGTTTCTGCAGCCTATTTTTGGCTGGAAAAGAACCCACCCGAAAACCTGCGTGGTGCGGAGCGAGGACTGGCCTGTCGTGAGTGAGCATTGCGCGCGTAGGCGGCCAGACAAAGAGCCGCGCAACGGCCAACGAAATCAAGGACTTGCGAAAAATCGTGCAAACAAAGTTGGTCCGGGAGTTCGAGTTTGCAAACAAAAAATGTTCTGGATGATCCGGCCAGAGGCAGCACGGCATGGTTGTGCTCGACCGAATTGAGCATCTGCGGTCACGGCCCGAGGAAGGCCGTCCTGTGAAATAGGGCAATCTGAACAGTGCCGAAAACCGTGGAGACTGGCTTCCGCCCTATGCCGTCGCCGTTCGGGCGCAGAGCGACAAACTGATAAAATGCGAGCGTCGGGACTTCATGAGTTGATCAATGTTTCCGAGCAATGAAAGCACCACCGCGTTGCTGCAGAACCTCTCGGAGGCGTACCCCGTAGAAGTCAAGAGCTGGCTCAGTCCGCAAAGCGTCGAGGGGAAGGTCAAGCTGGTTCGAACATTGATCGCGTTGCGCAATAACGACGGTGGTCGACTCGTCATCGGGTTCAGTGACGAGGACATGAAACCCGTCGCTGATGGACGGCCATCAGATGTCCGGGCCGCATTCGACCAAGACGCGATTCAGGCCGTTGTGACGCGTTACGCGTCCGAGCCATTCGAAATCCAGGTTCAGTACCCCACGTTCAACGGGAACATCTATCCCGTTATTTGCGTTCCGGCTGGTGTAAAAACGGCAGTCGCAACTCAGGGTGAAATCAAAGATCCGACCACGCAGAAAGTCCTCCTTCCAATCAATGCGGTGTTCGTTCGCACTCTCAATAGCAACAACACGGTGAGCACCTCAGCGGCGCTATGGCAAGACTGGCCGCGACTTTTCGAAATCTGCTTCGACAACAGGGAAGCGGACGTCGGACGCTTCGTGCGTCGGCATTTGGGCGAAAGCGGACTCGGTAAGCTCGCTGAGCTTCTCGGACAAGTACATATTCGCAAAGAGCCGGATGCAACCAAGAGCTCGCGCGCGCCCTCGCCGATCTGCAAAGCACGCGCGCGTCCCGGCAACGGGCTGCTTATCTCGACTGGTTCCTGATTCGGCGCGCGAAAATCTCCGGCATCGGGCCGGCCAAGACAGCGACGCTGGCGTCTTTCGGCATCGAGACCGCGAACGACATCACGCGCGGCGCGGTGTTGCTCGTGCCCGGCTTCGGCGAGGCCTACACGGCCCGGCTGCTCGCTTGGCGCCAGAGCCACGAGAAGAACTTTCGATACAACACGCTGCGCGACGCCTCCGACGCGCAGGCCGAAAGCGCGGCGAAGTCGGCGTGGACGGCCAAGCGCGTCGCCATCGAACACAAACTTCGGGCGGGCCTCGCCAACCTGAAAATGGCCCCAGCAAAGCTTGCCGCAGCCAATCCGATGGCGTTTCCCCCGCTCCGAGAGGCTCTCGAAAACCGCGAAGCGGCGCGGCGCCACTACGAGCAACTTGGCATCGCGCCTCCGCCGACGCAACCCGTCGAGATCGTCGTTTCAAAGCGGTCGGCGCCCCCGCCCGCTCCGCTAGCCTCGCCTCGAATCACGCCTGCGCCCGCTCAGGCGTCGCAAGCGGCCAAAGCGCCGCTGTGCCCGAAGTGCTCCTCGGCCATGCGGCTTCAAACCGCCCGTCGAGGCCGAAACGCGGGAAACCAGTTTTGGGGATGCGCCCGTTTTCCAAGCTGTGACGGCGCTCGAAGCATATGAATCCTTTCGATAATCGCGCTCTGAAAACAGAGCGGACTGAATTCGCTGCGGCATCGGCTTACCATCGTTGTCTTCGCCAAATCTCACTTGCGTGCCATAGCCGCATTCGCCTGAAATGACTAAAAAAATTATCGACAATCCAGCGAAGCGCTTGCTCGCGATCCTCCAAGAGTGCAAGAATGTTCAACCCGGCAGCAACTGTCGGCAAGCATGGCAGCACATCTTGAAGACCGAAGAGGAAGCGCTGTTGTTCCGTCGGATGGCTGAGGTTTTAGCTCTTGCCGATCAAGTAGTGTCAGCGGTTCAAGATATCTTTCCAAGGCATCTAAGGGCAATTGAGACACTTCGCATTCAGCTTAACGCTGGCATTCGGCAGCAAAATCTCAACGGAAATTGGGCTGAATTTGTTTCACAAGTTTCGGATGACACCATCAACTCTCTCGACTTCGCCAGCAGCCTTCTGGAAGAGCGCGAAGAGTTGATCGAGATGCAAGCAGGCACGTTGGAAGATCAGAAAGCCGCCCTTCTTGCGATTCGAAAAGAAATCGCGGACACGAAAGAGATTCCCGAGGCGGTGCGCTTGACGATCACTCGATACATTCAGCGACTAGTGGACTGCATTGACGAATATTTCATCACGGGCGTCTTCCCTGTGCTGGACGCGGTGAACACGGCGATCGGCAACATTGCCTTCGACGCCGAATATCGGAAGGCCTTGGAAAGCGCGGAAGCCGGCAAAAAGTTTGCGACGACGCTTGGCCACATTGCCAATGCAGTCACCGTCGCCACAGGAATTGCCCAACTCGCAGGACCGGCGGTCGACCTTATCAAGTTGCTCGGCGCGCGTTAGACCGAGAAAGGTCAAGGCAGAGGGCAGATCCGCAAGCGCCATGAGCCAACGAGGCGACGAAACGCGCCGTTGCTTCTCTCTTCATCGCCCATCTGCGTGGCTCACCATCTGCCGCTCAGATGGCGGCGACGATCCGCACCGCCCCACCTTTTTGCGCATAAACCACAATATCTAGTGACTTCCTCCTCATCTAACACCATATATTGAACTTATGCTAATCTGAGCGCACAGATAACGACGTCAAAGTCGAGGTTCCCATGATCACCGCCCAAAGACGCGCCGAGATCGAGCGAACGATCCGGGGCATGCACCACGAAATTATTCAAGGCGCGAAGCTGCGGCATTCTGCCGGTTTGCCGCCTTACCCGCAGTTATTTTCCCCCGATGCGGCGATCGAGAAATATGGATACTCGTTTGAAGTCCGCGACGCGATGCCTGTGGCGCACGCTGGCAGCCGTTATCAAACCGCCGGAATGATCGACACCGAGCAACGCTTGGTCGTCGTGTCGAGCGATCTGACGTTTGAAACTCAGCGCTTCACGACCGCACATGAGCTCGGACATCTCGTCCTTCACGAAACGATGCCGGGAATGAGGCTTCATCGCGATCGCCCTGTTACCGGCGAGAGCGCGGGAGCGAAGGACCCCATCGAGGCTGAGGCCGACTACTTCGCGGCGGTCTGGCTTTCGCCCGGACGAACCGTCGAGCATTACTTTCGCGAGCGGTTTGGCGCCATCCCGTTGACGCTAAACGAGACCACCGCCTTTCACGTTGCGGGCTTCAAAGGCGTCGCCGACCTGATGGCTTCGCCGGCGACGTCGCTCGCCTTTCCGATCGCCGTGGCGCGCGCAACTTCGTTCAATGGCAGAAGATTTGAATCCCTTGCGCGCTACTTCGGCTTGTCGCCAACGGCGATGGGCATTCGGCTAAGAGAACTGCGCCTGATCGCATATTAAATGGCAACCCTCCGCTGTTTTCCTGGGGCGGCTGGCCTGAGCGCTGTCTTTTGCCTGACTGATGCCCGCGGCCAAGGAAACGGCGCTAAGATTTGGGGGTCCATGCTTGTGGACCATCAGCTTTATGGCCTTCACCTCCGCCAAGCCAAGCGCGGAGTTCGTTTATGGGAATTGACCTCGCTTCCCGGATTCGAAAGGGATTCACCGAATTGGAAGAGCTCCCGCACCTGCTTGAGAATTTGCCGTTGACCAATGGCTTCAACGCAGCGCACTTGAGGTTTTCGAACAAGGTCTCGCGCCACCGGCTGGAAGCCTCCTCCTTGAGTGAACTGCTCCACTCGTGAATTGGAGAAACGGGCACTAGCTTCAAAGACGACTTGAGCCTGTTCTTTTACTTCTTGCGGGACAACGACATTCGTCATCCCGAGCTCGACTACGCTGGTCAAGCAACCTCCAATTACGGGTCCCCGCTGCTCTCATGGTCGACTATTCAAACCTGGCTGCGCGAGTGTGAGCATATTTACTTTGATGTTCTCTTTGAACGCCTGGCAACGGAGCTGTAGCAGCGATGCGACAGCGATTGTCAGGCCGAGGAACGCAATCACCGTCCACCCAAGATCTGCCCTCGAAACCATCTGGCTTATTAACAGAAACCCACCGATGAGCACCAGAAAGGGATTGACGCCGAACCCGCTCGGCGGCGACCGGGCCGTCCCCGTAGAAGCTCACCTGATCACGAGCCCGGCTGATCATGCTGCTTGACGCTATCTACAATCGTTCCTTTCGGCCTGCTCTACCCATCATCGCGGCAGATTCGCGTTCAGCTTGTGGTGCAATGCGATGGCCGCGAGCGACACCCCGGGGCCTTGGCAAACCGCAACTACCTGGGCTTTGAACTCGAGGCTATAGCGGCCAGCGTCAACGACGGCCAAGTGGCGCTTCTTCTTCGATAGTGTTCACGTGTCCACCTATTTAAGTGGATACGACGCTCTTAAGACCTTCAGCGCAAGCCAAGACGGGATGGCCGTGCGCTTACAAGTGTCCTGAGCGGCCAGCACCCGACGCACACAATCACTAACCCGAGAACGCGGCTAACCATTGATGCAGGAGTCGATTCGACGACGAGGGTGGGCTGATGGATGTTGTATGCTCCGCCTCCCATGCCGCTCACGAAGAATGCGATCTAGATGGGGTAGACGGATTTTCATCCCTGACCGGCAACGAAAGCAGCAAGCAGCGATGCGAAGAGGGCAAGCGAACCCGCGAAGAACCAGATTATGGGTCGCCCCGCAGTCGGAACACCCCGATAATCTCCCCAGCCACGAGAGTATCAGCGGGCTCTGCCGACAATATTATTCCAATTATGATCGAAGACAGACCGAACACTTCGCGACCGAGAGAGGTCAACAGCGTGCTGTAGCTCTAGCCAAAACGCTTCTGACGACAATTAGCCAAGGCAACGCGCCAATTGTGCGACTGTTGCGAGCGAAGCGCAGTCCCTCATTCCCAAATGGTCGGGCCGCTTGTCGTTTCCGCGGACTTCTACCGATTTGATAGAAACGGCGAGGAGCGACGGGCACACTGCATCCCGCAGAACTGCTTCGTTTCTTTGTCTCTCAGTCGGTCGAGGCGTATCAAGCGCACCTTCGACGGCTTGAGCCCACGGTACGCGCGAGTCGATGAAGTACGACATAGTGATCGGGGGAGGCGGCCCGGCCGGGCTTTCCGCCGCGATCCGCCTGAAGAGATTGTCGTTGGTCTCGCGTACCAGAACACTTACCTCTCGCCGTTCGAGGAATTCCAGCGCTACAAGACGCACCCAGAGATCCGCAAGTACCTCGAAGGCGGCAACCGCGTGTCTTATGGCGCGCGTGCGATCGCGGCCGGCGGCCTAACTTCGCTCCCGAAGCTGGTGTTTCCCGGTGGTGCGCTCGTGGGCGACGATGCGGGCTTCCTGAACGCCTCGCGTATCAAGGGCAGCCACGCGGCAGTCAAGACCGGAATGCTGGCTGCTGATGCCGCTTTCGAAGCCGTGCAGGCGGGCTGTCAGAGCGACGAACTCACGCAGTATCCCGAGGGTTTCAAGCAGTCGTGGCTCTACACGGAACTCTACAAGGCGCGCAACTTCAAGCAGTGGATGAGCAAGGGTCTGTATCTCGGCACACTTATGGTCAGCATCGAGCAGAAGCTGCTGGGCGGCAACGTGCCGTGGACGCTGCATCACCAACGTCGCGATCAAGAGATGTTGAAACCGGCGTCGCAGTGCAGGCCGATCGAATATCCGAAACCCGACGACAAGCTCACATTCGACCGGCTTTCCTCCGTGTTCATCTCCAACACCAACCACGAGGAAAATCAGCCCGTTCACCTTACGCTTAAGGACGCGAGCGTGCCCGTGAACGTCAACCTGCGCACCTACGCGGGCCCGGAATCACGCTTCTGCCCTGCGGGCGTCTATGAGTTCGTTAAGGACGAAAACGGCAGCGATCGGCTTCAAATCAACGCGCAGAACCGTGTCCACTGCAAGACATGCGACATCAAGGACCTGACCCAGAACATCGTCTGGGTCACGCCAGAAGGCGGCGGCCCGAACTATCCAAACATGTGAGAGCAACACACTAACAAATGAAAACGTGCGGTCCGGGAAAGCCACAGAAAAGCAGAAAGAGCCAAGATATTATGCGGTCGTGGAGATCGCCAGGGCGGTGTCAGAAGCGGCAACAGAATAACCGTCTCATTGCCGCCCCCCGTCCGTCGCAACGGGTTTTGCTTTTTCGTGCAGCCCCGGCGCCGATACGTGGAATACACCTATGGTAGCGTGCGCCGGGTGTTCGCGCTGCGTGAGGAGACTAGCACGTCGCACCCGCGCGCAGAACACGGGCGCGCCGTCGGCCCGGTTTTGCCGGAAGATCCGGCACGGGCACATCCCCAAGCTGCCGGAATCGGGAAGCGGCAAGATGGCGGCGCCCCACGTGTCCATCGCACAGCCTCAACATCATCTGGACAATGCTCAGCAACGTTTCGCTCAGTCTGCAGCAGGGGAGCTCTCGTTTGCTTCTATCGCAACAGACTGCTACCCGCGACGGTCAAAACGAGAGAGGCGCTCATATGAGCTGCGTCGACCTCGCGCGCTTTGCCGGTCAGCGGACAGCGAGCAAGGCCTTCCACAAACTGCACGTCCGCGTAACTTGTTCGTCACGCAAACCGCCGTGCGTCAGTCGTCGACTGAAATGTGGCACACACGCAATGCGAGCATCTCGTGCGGTAGAGCCCCCGAGGCGCGCTGTATCACCGCGGGTTGTTCTCACCTTCGAGCGGGACCGCCTTAAATTAGGCATGTGGATCGCATGATTCAGCGGTAAGCGCGAATTTACGCGCACATAGCATCTGAATTGAGAGCAAGGCAAGCTGTGTCCACTGATATTCTGTGGACATATGCCATGACTCAGTCCGGTTCAGATACGGCGCTTCTCGCGGTTACCCTCGTCGGGCGCGACGGCAAGCGCCGCTACGACTCGCAATCCAAACGTAGGCTCATCGAGGCCTGCCTGCAACCCGGTGTCTCGGTGGCCGGGCTCGCGCTCAAAGCCGGCGTGAACGCGAATCTACTTCGCCGATGGATCAAGCTGCATCAGCAGCGCAGCGGCGCGGTGGTGGTGCCGGATGTTGTTGATGATGCGACGACACTGGCCGTGCCATCTGCATTTGTGACGGTCCGTGAGGCTGGTCGCGGTGAGGTCGTCGCGACCAGCATCTCGAAGCCCGCCTCCGAGCCTGCGTGCACCGATCCGGCCTTGCGCTCCCAGCTGACAGTCGAGATGCCCAACGGGGTGACGCTGCGGCTGGACTGCAGTGCCGGCGATGCGTCGCTGGTCTCGGCCATGATCGAGAGCCTGGGACGCTGCGATGTTCAGACTCGACGCTAGACTCAAGGTGTATATTCATCGCGAAGCCGTCGATTTCAGGAAGTCGATCAACGGGCTCGCGACTCTGGTAGAACAGGCAGGGCTGGACCCATTTGCGCCTGCGTTATACGCGTTCAGCAACCAGCGCCACAATCGCATCAAGCTGCTCGGCTGGGACGGCAACGGCTTCTGGCTGATGATGAAGCGTCTCGAGCAAGACCGCTTCGTCTGGCCGCGCCGGCAGCAGGCCGTGATGGAATTGACCCCGGAGCAACTGCACTGGCTGCTCGAGGGGATTGATATCGACGCGGTGCGTCGTCATCCTGCGCGACAGTATCGACACACCGGTTGACGCATCCGTGACGATTCACCGGGCTCGCCGTTACAAATTCCGTAAACCCACGCGCGCGGCGAATTCGCTATGGTGAGGGTCATGTCAGCCCCTGATTCCACCGCCGGTCTGCCGCCCGAGGTGCTCGCCTACATCCGCGAGCTCGAGGCCAGCAACCGGGACCTGAAGGCACGCGTCGAGCAACTCGAAGAGCAGTTTCGCCTGGCGCAGCTCAAGCGCTTCGCGCCGAGCAGCGAGAAGCTCAAGGATCGCGTGTTCGACGAAGCCGAGCAGGTCGCCGCGACGGAACCTGTCGAAGACGATCCGGGTGGTGTCTTCGCGTTGCCCGATACCAGCCTGCCTGGCGTGGATGCGCCACCCCACCAGAAGCGGGGCCGCAAACCACTGCCTGCCGGTCTGCCACGCACCCGTATCGAATACGATCTGCCTGAAGACCAGAAGGTCTGCCCGTGCTGCAAGGGCACGATGCACCGGATGGGCGAACAGACGTGTGAACAATTGCACATCGAGGTCAAGGCATCGGTATTGCAGCACGTGCGCTTCAAATATGCCTGTCGCCATTGTGAGCGCCACGCCGAACACACGCCGGTTTTGATCGCTTCCATGCCGGCGCAGCCGCTGCCGGGAAGCAACGCGAGCGCGGCGATGATCGCTACGGTGATAACGGCCAAATACGCAGACGGCACACCGCTGTATCGCATGGAGGAGGCGCTGACCCGCTCGAACATTTCGGTCAGTCGCGGTACGCTGGCACACTGGATTATCCGTCCCGCCGAGCTGCACCTGTCCCGTCTGTATGAAGCGATGCGCAGAATACTGCTCGCGCAGGCTCTGCTTCATGGCGACGAGACGACAGTGCAGGTGCTCAAGGAAGACGGCAGGACTGCGCAGAGCAAGTCGTACATGTGGGTTTACCGCAGCGCCGAAGACAGTACCGAGCCGGTCGTGCTGTTCGAATATCAGCCAGGACGCGGGCAGCAATATCCACAGGCCTTTCTGAGCGGCTACGCCGGCACGCTGATGACTGACGGGTACAGTGCGTGGCGCACGCTGGAAGGCGTGACCCATCTCGGATGCATGGCTCACGCGCGCCGTGCGTTTGATGAGGCGTACAAGGCTCACAGGAAACCCGACGGTCGCGCACGCGAGGCACTCGAATACTTCAAGGCCCTGTATCAGGTCGAAACCCTCGCACGCGGCGTACTGCCCGAAGGTCGAACCCGCGCGGACCACACATATCAGTTACGTCAGGCGCACAGCGTGCCGTTGTTGAACGCATTCAGGATCTGGCTCGATGAGCAGGCGGCAAACGTTCTGCCCGAAAGCCTGACAGGCAAGGCCATCAGCTACACGCGCAATCAGTGGGAGTACCTGCGACGCTACGTCGATGATGGTGACTCACCCATCGACAATAATTTGCTCGAGCGCGACATCCGGCCATTTACGACCGGAAGAAAGGCATGGCTGTTCAGCGACACGGTCGCCGGCGCAAAGGCCAGCGCGATCATTTACAGCCTGATGTTGACGTGCCGTGCGTGCGGAGTCGAGCCGTATGCCTATCTGTTGAGCGTGCTGACCGAGCTGCCGCAGCGCGCAGCGCATGCCGATATCCGTGACCTGCTCCCATTCAACTTCGTGAAGCGGAACGACGTATCCGCATCAACCTGATCGAGTAACAGGCAATCGCTGGATCTGCATAGTGCGCGTTAATTCGCGCTTACATTCAGCGAGCTTTACACCCGCACAGTTCGATCCGGAGTAGGCGCGAGCTCGCCCGCGAGGCCGTGCTTTCATGACGGCGTCATCCTGGGAGGTGCTCTCAAGTGCCGCCGCGGCATTTGCCAAAAAACCAAGCTCACGCATGGTGAGCCCTGATCATGCTTTAACTTCTGGTAACTTGAACAGTGACACTATCTCCTTCAATGTTGCCGACTGTGCTGCCATCGACTGTGCGGCAGCAGAAGCCTCTTCCACAAGCGCAGCATTCTGCTGAGTTACCTCGTCCATTTGGACGACGGCAACATTCACTTGCTCTATGCCGCTCTGTTGTTCAGCCGACGCGGAACTGATTTCTGCCATCAAGTCAGCAACATGATGAACCGCTTGCATGATCTCGGTCATCGTCCGACCAGCCTCAGCAACCAAAGCGTTACCGTTCATGATTCGGGCCCCGGATCGCTGAATGAGTTCCTTGATCTCTTTCGCAGCAAGCGCACTCTGTTGAGCGAGCGTCCGTACTTCCCCTGCGACCACTGCGAAGCCGCGCCCCTGTTGTCCCGCTCGAGCTGCCTCGACGGCCGCATTGAGGGCAAGGATGTTAGTTTGGAAAGCAATCCCTTCGATGACTGTAATGATTTGCTCAGCCTCATGGGAGTTCGCCGCAATCTCGCTCATTGTTTCCACAACCCGGCTTACTACCTGCCCCCCTTGTGTTACGGTTTCAGACGCACGCGATGCAAACGACTTTCCTTCCGTTGCGCGTCCGGCATTCTGCTTTACAGTGGCAGTCAATTCTTCCATGCTGGATGCTGTCTGCTCAAGCGAAGCAGCTTGCTCCTCAGTACGCTGACTTAAGTCAGTGTTTCCGGCAGCTATTTGCGCCGATCCAGCGGCAACCCCTTCACTCGCTGACAAAACGTGGCCTACCATCTCAACAAGGCGGTGATTCATGTGACGCAATGCGAGAAGCAACTGGCTGAGTTCGTCCGACCCACTGATTTCGATCGTGGCCGAAAGGTCCCCTCGGGCAACTAATTCTGCTATTTCGACCGACCTGCGCAGCGGGCCGGTCACTGAGCGAGTAATCGCCACGGCGAGAAGTATTCCCGCAGCAATTGCAAGCACGACGATTGCGATCGTCCATTCGCGAGCTCTTTGGAACGAGGCCGCAGCGTTCGAGGCAGCACGCTGCGAACCGTCGTGGTTGTACTTGATGTCAGCTTTAATCAGGGCAATCGCCCTATTAAACCGCATGGTGGCTTCGCCAGCTGACAGTCGACCGAGGTAATGAAAGTTGTTAGCCGGACCGCGACGATCTACACTTTTTCGAAGGTGTTGTGGCACTAATTTAGACTGCGGTGCGAGAAAGCGTAAGTATCGCGTCATGAGTTGAGTGCAGAACTCGGTGTCGCTCTCCTCGAGGTCGGGGAGCTACTGAGTGTTTACGCGGTTGCCCAAAATTTATCATGGCTTTTCCCGACCTTTCGTCTCTCACATTATTCATCCGCACGATCGATGCCGGAAGTCTTTCGAAGGCGGCGGACCAATGTCACATTGCGCTCTCGGCTGCGAGCCGGCGAGTCACCCTGCTCGAAGAGTGCTTCAACGTGCAGCTACTGACCCGAACTTCTCGTGGCGTGGCTCCGACGGTTGCGGGCGAAGCCCTCGCATTTCATGCCAGACTTCTACTCCTTGCGGCGGACCGCCTTAAGAGCGATCTCAAAGATCACGCTAACGGCCTTCGCGGTTTGGTCAGGTTAGCGTCTAACACCTCGGCCCTAACTCAGTTTGTTCCAAGGGATCTCGCTGTCTTCGCACAACATAGCCCTGACATCAAGATTGAATTAAGAGAGTTGTTAAGTAGTGAAATTATTGACGCTGTGAACGATGGTTTTGTCGATATCGGAATAGCCTTCCCGCCGCGTCGGTCATTGCCTGGAATTCGGATCTTTCCGTACGCGCACGACCGCCTAGTGGCGGTCGTCCCGGCGTCAAGTACGATTGGACCCGAGGGTGTCAGCTTTGGAATGTTGCTAGACAACGATCTAGTTGTGCTAGAAAGCAATACCGCGATGTTGAGTCTGCTTCAGGAAGCTGCGTTGAACTATGACAAGCCTCTTCGCGTGCGTGTGCAGGTAAAGAGCTTTGAGGCCATCTGCATGATGATAGATGCAGGACTTGGCATCGGGATTCTACCCGAGATCGCCGCCCGATCGTTCAGCCAACAGCTTTCGCTTCGCCTAGTGCCGCTGCTTGACGAGTGGTCAGTTCGGCAGATCTGCCTGATTGTTCGGGATGTCCCCCTAGCGGCAACGGTAAAGCATTTGCTCCAACACCTCAAACATCCGCGCGAAGCCTCTGCCTCGTGCGACGCGGACGAATCAGAAGAGATGCTATGAGGAGAAAGGAGTTTCGTAACCGATATAAGCACAGGCAACAATCGGTTTTATCAAAACTGAAAGCACGAGTGTTTTCGTGTCGAGTGTGCAGCCGTCGTTTGCGACTCACAAGACTACGTGATCGCTTCGCATCGTAGTTACATGACTTCATTCCGTTAAAGGACTTTCAAATGCTTCTGAAACACAAACTTGCTGGACACGCATTGATAACGCACAAATCTCAAAACGATTTCCTATGCAGAGTAATCTGCGCAATTCTTCGAACAAGAACGATACCTAGCACTCCGGCGCACGTAGTTGAGAGAATTCCAGCATGAGCGGAAGCTACCAAGGCCTGGCGAGCTCCTTCGATGAGGGACATCCCCTGAGCGCCGGCGTGCTGCATCTCACGGAGAAGCTCATCGCGAAGTGCGGGATCAATCAATATGCGCGGGTCGTGTAGCCTAGTTTGCCAGTCTGCGGGAGTTCGCTCGCTGCTCGCGAACAGCATGGTACGAATGTTGGCCTCATAGCACCGGTTGATTATCGTTGCAACGATACTTGTGCCAAGCATACCTCCCATCATCCTCATGGACTGGAGGAGCGCGGTCGTAATCCCAAATTTAGAAGGTCCGGCTATTTCTTGCGCGAAGACATTCAAGTTGTTCAGTATGAAACCGAGACCAATCCCAGCCGCACCAAACGCCGTTTCAAGGAAGAGATGCGGCGTCGCGGGCGTTGCTCTTGCAATCGCAAAAGACGCTGCCGCCATTAATCCATAGCCGATAGTGAGGATCCGGGTCGGTCTCGACAGCCGAATCACGATGCGTGTGTTCGCAGCGCTCCCAAGGGCAGCGCATGCGGCGAAGGGCGTGACCAAGATCCCCGCTTCTGGCGCGCTGAGATTGAAACCTCCCTGCAGCAGTAACGGAGCGAAGAATATGAGCGAAAACATGATGAACCCGGCGAGCACTGAGAGCGCGAAGAGGGTCACAAGCTTCGATTCGCGAAACATCTCGAGAGGCAGAATTGGATGACTCGCTCGGCGCTCACAGTAATACAGGCCACCGCCAGCTACGATGACCACCGCTCCCAAAATGGAGGTGGTGAATGTGATCCCTTGAGTAGGCACCGACTCTATGAACAGCTGGAAGGCTCCGAGCAACAAAGCGATAAGAGCAGCACCGGCCCAATCGACCCGGATTTTCCCTTCGATCGCACGCCGATAATTTGGCAGGTGGGAATAGATAAACCATAGCGACAGAGCGCCCACGGGAAGATTGACAAGAAATGCCGAGCGCCAACCATAATGCTCGCTCAGCCAGCCACCAAGTGACGGCCCTGCCGCCGTGCCGATTCCATACGCGGCCGACATGATTACTTGCCAACGAATCCGTGAGCGAGGGTCAGGGAATAGGTCAGGAATGGACGCGAAGGCGTTGCCGACCATCATCCCTCCCCCAATCCCCTGCAGAGCTCGCCACAAAACAAGTAACCACATACTTTCAGCAAGGCCGCACAAGGCAGACGCACCGGTAAAGACTATGACTGACGCCACGACAAAGCGCTTTCGTCCAAAGAAATCGCCTAGACGGCCAAACACAGGTACTGTCACCAACGATGCAAGCAAATATGCGCTTGCGACCCACGCGTAATCCTCAAAGCCTCCTAGATCCGTGACAATTGACGGTAGCGCGGTACTGACGACGGTCTGGTCGAGCGCTATCGCCATATTCACCAGTCCAATGCCAAGCATCGCTAGGAATGCATCGCGAAAGGACAATTGGCGATTCGGAGTCGTTTGCAGTTGCGCCATTGGGCGAGGATCAATATAGGAATCTAATAGCGCCTAAAAAGCTGAGAGGCAATCAGATCGCAAGCCTCTACTCTCGGCACACAACGGCATCCAAGACCCGATTCAGCCAAGGCCGGTCATCGGATTGCTTGTACGATGTAGGTTAGCATGCTACCTCAGATTTCGACTCCGTGTCTCCGAATGGAGATCAGCCACCTGGCGGTGACACCGACCTGCCAGTGTCACCGCCGTGTTCTCCGGCCTGTTGGTGTCGAGCCTCTACTGTTGGATTGCGCCGCCTCTAACCTGTACGCCTTTTCACCGAGTTTAGCTCGCCGTGCGCCGCGCTACCCGCCCACGGGACGTGGATATAAACCGTTGTCCATCGATCTGCAAGATGTCCGGCGCACAAATGGCAACCACGCGTACCCAATGAGCCGACACGACGGACCTTCCCGCAGTGAGCCTGGCTCGACAAGACTGCTCTGGGAATTAATGCGAATCTAGGCTTCGTCGTATGCACATGGGACGTCGGGGAGGTTTGCTCCCTCCGAAGAAGACTAGTCAAGTGCCAAACTCGCCCTCACCTGCAGATAAGTTTTAGATCACACCGTGTCGCGCGAAGATAGGTCAGAATATGTACACAAAATAGGCTGTTATATTGATGGTTTATAAGCGCCGATGCCAGTTCAAATCGTCAAAACGGGGCCTGGGAGACTGAATCTCTCACCGGGTCCCCATTCACGCTACTTTTGACCAATATGCGCGCGAATCCCATCGCTGATCTGTTGGAGCGCGGCTTCTGTCGACGGCACACGGCGCAATGCGTTGAGCAGCACGAAGTCGTGAATTGTGCCGTTATAGCGTGCAGCGGCCACGACGTTGCCGGCTTCTTTCAGCTTGCGTGCATACGCCTCGCCCTCATCACGGAGTGGATCGTTTTCGGCCGTCACGACAAGAGTCGGTGGCAACCCCTTCAGTTCCTCCGCGCTGGCACGTAGCGGCGAGACGTAGGGGTTGTCGCGCGTTTTTGCATCGGGCGCGTACAAGTCCCAGCCGTACTTCATGAACGAGCGAGCAAGGAAGCGATCCGTACCGTACTGATGATAGGAGTCGGTGTCCACGCTAGCATCGGTTGCTGGAATCAGCAGAGCTTGGTAGCTGATCTTCGGGCCTTGACGATCTTTCGCCATCAAGGTGAGGGCTGCTGCCATGTTGCCTCCCACCGAATTTCCCGCGACCGCAATGCGGGTACCATCCGCGCCAAACTCGGCGGCATGTTTCGAGATCCAAGTAAGTGTCGCGTAGGATTGATCGAGTTGCGTCGGGAATTTCGCCTCCGGCAGAGGAGTGTAGTCGACGAACACGCCAATCTGTCCAGATTGAACCACGAGGTCACGTAGCAGCCTCTGGTGGTTCGCAAAATTGCCGACGATCCAAACGCCGCCATGAATGAATAGCAGCACACCTGGCTTTCCCTTTACGTGATCGGGCTTCATGACGTAGACCTTGAACGTGTGGCCATCGGCGCTCATCGTATGTTCGGTCGTCGTGACACCCGAAACATCGACTGGCGTCTTGTTCTGTAGCCCGGTAAGAATGTCCTGCGGCTGCGGTTGCGGCAACTTCCAGAATTCGCTGCTGTCCTTGTTTATATCAACGAGAAACGAACGCACTTGCGGATCAAGATGAGAATCCGTAGCAACGTCTTCAGCGATGGCGGTTTGATTCATTAGGGCGACTCCCGCAAGGGCAATAGCAACTTTAGAAAAACGGTTCATGGTCTTGGCGCGTGATTGACAGTGAGGTGATGTTGATATGGTCGGTGTCTAGATTTCAGACGAGCGTGAGCGTGACGTCGATATTGCCGCGCGTTGCGTTGGAGTACGGGCAGACGACGTGCGCCTTGTCGACCAGCGCCCGTGCTGCCTCGCGCTCCATACCCGGTAGCGAGATCTTAAGTTCAACCTCGATTGCAAAGCCCTCCGGAATCGCGCCGATGCCCACGCTACCGTCAACGGTAATCTCAGCAGGTAACTTCACCTTATCGCGGGATGCGACGAACTTCATCGCCCCCAGAAAGCATGCGCTGTAGCCTGCTGCAAAGAGCTGCTCCGGATTGGCGCCCTCTCCGCCCGCACCACCCAGCTCGCGCGGCGTTATCAGCTTGAAATCAAGATTGCCTTCAGCAACGGTTGCGCGGCCGTCGCGGCCACCAGTTGCATGAGCGTGGGCGCGGTACAAGACCTTTTCGATCGACATGGTGCCTTTTGGAGTCAGGTGATGTATTTAAATGTTGTCGGTAATCTGACATTTCTTTTTGCCTCCTGACAGACCGGATTAAAAAGGCCTGCCCGGGCTGACGTCGCTTAACTTCCGATCGCTTGAACGATGACGTTTGCGAGTGCCTGCGGTTGAGAGAAGAAGGAGGAATGGCTTGTCGACAGCGTGAAGATCGCCGCCCCAGGTACATCGGCCTGCATTTGACGTTGCTGCGCTATCGGTATCGCATGATCGTTGAGACATTCAACGAAAACGCGGGGAATCGAACCAAAGTTTTTCGCCGTCGTCGCCGAGATTTGAGCCCCTGGTACCCCGGAGTTTACTGGGATGATATTCGCAGCCGCGATCGCGATATCGTGGGCCGAGCAATCACCGTAGAATGCGTCTTTGATTAGCGCCGGCTTAGTAACGTCTAGCGCTACACCTTTTCCGTCCGGGGTTCCCGACAGCAATTGACGCAGCGACGCCGCCGCAGGATCCGTTGAGTATGACGGTGAATTAATGTAGTCGTTTGCCGACTTCCCGTTCGGTGTCATAAAGGCGGTGAGGTAAATCAACTTCCGGATCTTAGTCGGATAAAGCTCTGCCAGATAGGTTAGAGCCGCCCCGCCAAGGCTGTGCCCAAGCAGGATGACGGGAGCCGCCGCACTTTGGAGGATCCCGCTTACCGAGGACGTGTAGTCCGCCATATCGACGACCTCAGCATATGTCGCATCGCTGTAACCATGTGACTTGAGATCAGGAAGCAAGACCGGATAACCTTGTGCGACGAGCAAGTTGGCGACCTTCAGAAAACACCCGCCCCAGTGCCATGCTCCATGGACCATAACTATGGTCGGCCTCGCAACGGCTCCCCCACTCGCCCCCGCGCTTCCACCGCAGGCTGCCAACACCCCTGCGGCAAATCCAGCTGCGGACATACCTAAAGCTTCACGTCGATTCATTCGTAGCCCCTTCGATTCGTAGGTCCAACCCACGCCGAACATAGATGTACAGAACAGTTTTCACTTCTCGTGGTAGTGCACTAACTTGGTGGTTGCATACTAACAATGTCTTTAATGAAGTCAATAATTTCTAAAATCGAGTTGCCTGGGGATTACCCGTAGTACTCAGGCTTATGCTGCTGATTCGAGCAAGGCACTCCTGGTCAGTGGCTTGCCAGAATCCGAACGTACTGAGTAGCGGATTGCGCGACGTCAGCATATCGACAGCTTGATGTGTGCTAACGCGTCAGATTCGAAAGGCCGGATTCTGTCTCTGACTGGAGAGGCGGCGCATCGCGGACGATTCGCAACATTCTTAGACAGGACTTGCGCCTAAGGCAGCGACACCACCATTACTGAACTCTGAACCGGCCGACACGAATGCCACGAAACGCATTCGTGTCGGCGACTATTGGATGTTTGAAGCAAAGCGACGTGAGCCGCCATGAACAGTGGTGGCCTGCGACCCGCCGTCGAGTGCAGCTGCGACCAAGAGAGCCGTTCTGTCCGAAGACCTCGCGCTTATCGGAGTCGTGTCTAGTAGTTGGTGCCGACTTCAATGGCAAGTGCCTTCATGGTGCTGCAGATCGTGCGCCGGGTCCTGCGGGTACCGTCACGCCGGTCCCGCAGATCTCGATCTTAGCGTGTTAATTGGTCGATGCTGGACTGCATTCAGACTTGTACCAATCATCAACCTTCCGCTCGGCCGCCTGAAGGTCGCGAGGATATTCAGGGTCTTCAATCTACCCGGATCGTAGCCAGCCGCTTCAAGCGCTTCCAGCTCGCCGCGGTTTTGTCTTATGGAGGTCGGACCGGTCGTATGGAGGACGGTGATATCTTCGCACTCCCCTTTGGTTAAGTGCGACCCGCCATCGGGAGACGCCTGCGCAGCGCACCCCGAATAAAGAGCCGCAATCAAGAGTGCGAGCGGGAATTTCAGCGACAAGTTTTTCATGAAGAAGTGGTCCTGTGAAGTGAAGCATATTTCAGCAATCGTTGATATCGAGCCGAACGTTTAGCATTTGGGTGCTAAGACCTACCAGCAGATTGACGCTGGCCGCACGTAAGTCAGCGGATCCCAAAGTCGTGAGGAGGTTGAAACGCCACGGAACATAGAAAGTCCGTACGTTCACTGGTGCGCCACTGCATGCGGTTGAAACAAAACGCGATCCAACAACCAGACCGCAAGCATCGTTGCACCCATAAGCGGGAAAAACGCTCCAAGCAGTAGCATTCCAACCTTCCACCCTCGCATCTGGGGGCTCTGTAGATCTCGAGTCGGAGCACCAACCGTAAGCCCCTTTGGCCGTCGACGCCACCACATGACACAGCCTGTGATGGACAGCCCCGCTAAGCCAAGCGAAACTACGCCGCACAATATTTGATTCAGTGAACCGAAGTAGTGACCCATATGCAGGGAAGTTCCAAATGACACTCCCTTTGCAAGTACCCCGTAGTCTTCGTAACGAAAATCTTTGATTACATCGCCGTTGTATTGGTCAATATACAAGGTTCTTTCGTTCCTCGGATCTGCCGGCACGTACGTGACAGTAAAAACCCCGTCTGCCGTTCGCGGCACAGACAGGTCATACCCGCCATTAATGCCTTGATTTTTTACGATCGTCATTATTTGATCGATAGAAAGAGGCACGTGGTTTCCGACGGATGTATGTGGAACCACAAGTGAACCCACGGCCCATGGAACGTTAGTTGGAGCTGGCATGTCATCCATCGTCAGCCCTGGCATACCCGGCATACCCGGCATATCGTGCTCAGAGACCTTGCTTTCCTGCTTGCTTTTCTTAGCCCCGGATTGGGTGCCGCCGGACACGAGGCGCAGTTCGCCCCAAGCCCCAAATGGAGCCCCCAAGTTGGTGCTGGTAGCAAGCGATTTGAAGTGCTTACCCCACGACCCCGTCCAGGGAAGTCCGGTCGCCACGAATGCAACGGCCCCGCACGCGATCCAGACACCGATGACGGTATGTAAGCTTCTCCATGCTTGCCTCCCTTTCAACGTCAAGCGCGGTACCAGCGAGCGCCATAGCGGAGTATTACCCCGTGGCCACCACAACGCTATGCCGGTTCCGATCATGACGAGTGTCCAACAGCCGACAAGTTCCATTAGCAGTTCACCGAATTTTCCGAGCAGAAGGCTCCGGTGAATCATGCGATCCACCTGCATAAAGCGATGCTCAACGCTGAGTGTTCCAAGAACATTTCCTAGATATGGATTGACGTAAGCGCTCCTGCTTTCTCCGCTTTTGAGTCGAAATACAAACTCGGCGCTTCCGTCGGCTTGATTCGAAACTCGCACGGTCGTCACCTTCGCGCTTGCGGGAACCGCCGCCCGAGCCCGTCCGAGAAGCGTCTCCTGGCTCAGCAAAGGCGAAGAAGCGGGAGTGACATGCAAGAGATGCGGGTAGAGCAACGGTTCGATCTGCGGTTGGAAGCAATACAAGGTCCCAGTGACGGCAAGGATCACCAAGAAGGGCATCACGAAAAGCCCCGCGTAGAAGTGCCAACGCCAGAGCGTGCGGTAGTTTCCGCTTCTCCTCTCGCTGGAAGCAACGAAGGTTTCCGGACATGTTGAAGACATATCGACTCCTTTCAACCAACCAATTCACTACGGCTCAAAATATATTCGCGCCTGTAAAGCCGGGGGCTCACGTGATACCGCGTGCTTTCTGGGTAGTCTGAACGTCCGTCATCGTCGTTTGCCGCTGTAAGCGGTTTGTTCGGCGAGACTCGGGGCACAGCTTGTTGTGCCGTGACGATGCCAATTTCGAATGCGGCTAAGCAGTTCTGGCACTCGGCTGTCTGAAGCGAACGACGTGTCTTCTCCGCTGGACGTTCAGTGGCTTCCCAGCTTCGGACCAGCGCGAATACTGGACGAATACCTGTAGTCTCTCGAATGACGGGGGACGAACAGAACGACGTGCGTTCGGCGCCAGCTTCGCAGTGTTTATCGAGAATAGACCGGAGGCGCGCGTGCCGGGGGACGCGTTCGAAATTGAACAGGAAAGGGGCCTATCGAACGCGCGGGGCGCCATATCGACCGCCAAACTAAGGCGATAAGAAGAACGAAGACCAGAAGCACACAAGCGAGAGCCAACATCGACGTCGCGCTGAATGCGCATACATCGCGACTGTCACCCTCTTCGTCGTGATTTGCGGAGTGGTGCGCTGATGTCGAAGCGCTGGTCTTGAGGCGCAGGGTTAGATGCGTGAACGGCACCTTGTTTGACTCGCTGAACGTCAGTCGGGGCGGCCGCGCCAGTTCCCCATTTACCACTAAAGGACCGGAACCGGAGCAAAGCACAAAGAGCGGGTCGTCACCGAAGTTGTGCTGAGGAATCATCACCGCGCCTGACAGCAAGGCGCGAAATAGAAACAAGGTAACTACTGCTATGCGGAGTGCGCGTTGTCCCACCCCGCCTCCATGTAAAAGTTGATCGCGAAAAACGTTCATAAATTTGATTTACAGACTGCGTCGCTTCACGGGACGCAAAATCTGGCGGCCGCGGGTGCTTCTTACATGGTATCGAACATGAACCTGCGGACCATCGGCTTAAGCCCCACACGGAGTTGGCGCTTCAAGCTAAGCGCAAGTTCGATAGCGGCACTTCTTCTCCAAAAGGGGTAAAGATCCCTCAGGTTCAGCTGCTCGAGGGGACCTTAATTGTCCTTCTGTTGGAATGCAGCACGACCGTCTTGGTCAGCCATTGAACCATCATGGCGAGCGACCCCGCCGCCAAGAAGACCACGCCAGTGGGCTCGCGCTGCAAGAAGAAAATTAGCGCCAATAAAAATGCGGCAAATGAAAAGCGCCCTATCACCATTCCTCTCAAGAGCGAGACTACGAACTCTGCGCCGTGCGCCCGATGCGACGACACTGACAGTACGATCCCCATCAGAGGGAACACCGCAAAGAGGCCACTCCAGGCGGCTCCAATCTCAGAAGACAATGATGTGACCACGACCGTCAACAGCGCCCCTGCACTCATGCGACCGGCGAGGTCGCCTTTGGTAGCTGGCGCCCCACGCGGAATTTCTGACGAACGCGGCAAGAAGCTTTGACCTAACCCCACTCCGACTAGTGCTACCCCAATTGCCCATGTCGGAGAAGCTGGTAAAAACGAGAGCAAGGTCACTGAGACAGCCCAAGTCAAAAGTCCTACCGTGAGAGAGGTTACCCATCCACGCGAGCGACACGTCCACGCGTAGGCAAAGCTATAGGCTTCGGACGCAAGAATTGCGGATAGAGACAGCGTTGCGGCATGTGCGCCGAACTCGGGTCCGTTGGACAGGACGAGGAGATAGAGGATTGGCCCAGCCACGACGGGCAAGCCCGCAAGCCAACCAGCCACGGTCGGCCCCCACCACACTCCCGATAAAGACACGATTAAAAGAAAAAGCGGGACCAGCGTAAGTTTAAGCGTCAGCATCGCACTATCTAAGCGGCAGAATGTGAGTCGTATAGCCTTCACAGATCATTCACGATTTCCATCCCTTCTCTGACCGCTTAGCCGACGGACCGGAAGTCCACGAGTGCTGCGCCACCCTCACGGATCACAACATAGCAACGCAGCTCCATAATCACGCGCGACCATCGCTATAAGCCGGATGCGCCTCTATTTTCTCGAATTCAGCCGTCTGAACGATGCGCCATTGGCCACGCGCCTCATCCTCATTCAGGCCACAATGTATCCCAAAGTCCGGCCCCATGCCACGAACGACTTGCCGATGGACTGTCTTTCTTGACGCGTTAGATTTTTCTGGATACACTTTTTGACGGCTGTGCAACGCGCGCCTGTAAAAGCTTCATACTTAGATGACGGCTCCTGGTCTCGACGTCGCCGTGGCCTGAGGCTTCGTACGGTTTGAAGTTGTGAGAGACCGGTTCGTGAACGAGAAAGCCTATGGCACTCGGACACTGTTCCTCGTCGATACGTAACATGCAACGCTTTGCTCAGCTAGCCAGCCTGAGAGCATCGGATCAAGGAACTACTGCATTTCACGCAGCGGGCGTGCTGGTCACGGGCGTCAGACTCGTTCACAACACTATTGAAAGGCGCGAAGTGATGTTGCACGTTCCCGGCGTTTTGAGCGCAGACCAGGTTAGAGGAATCCGCCAACAACTCGACGAGGCTAATTGGGTTGATGGTCGCGAGTCCGTAGGGTCACAGGGTGCAGCGTTCAAGAACAACAGGCAACTAAGCGAGCACTCGGCACTCACGAGAGAGCTAGGTGATGTCATTCTGGCTGCCCTAGCTAACAACCCGCTGTTTGTCTCTGCTGCGCTTCCCCTTCGAATCTCGCCCCCCCTGTTCAATCGCTATGAGGCGGCCCGTGGTGAACGGTATGGCTTTCATATTGATGGTGCAATACGAAACTTCCCGGCACCTCCTGGATGGATGCGGACAGACCTGTCAGGTACTTTATTCCTCTCTTCGCCGGAGGAGTACGACGGTGCACTCACGATCATTGATAGCACAGGTGCTCACGAAGTTCGTCTGCCTGCAGGCGACATGATTCTGTATCCCTCCACTCAACTACACGGCGTGCCTGAGGTAGCTCGCGGAAAGCGAGTCTGTTCGTTTTTTTGGGTTCAGAGCATGATCCGCAGCGCGCACCAACGGACGATGCTGTTCGATCTTGATCAAGCAATTCAGTCCCTGCGAACCAACCTTGGCGAAACCCGAGACACCTTATTGCTCGTTGCGCACTATCACAATTTGATGCGCGAATGGGCAGAAGTTTGAGAAGCTCACGTTTGCGCTCTGCACGGTTTGATATTGCTTCTCCCGCGGCAGTCGGATTCACTCCGCGCCGTCGTGCTTGCCCGGTTTTTAGAACCTGCTCCACGAGTTCACTTTGCGAATTGAATAAATATGGGTCTGCCGTCTTGTATTCTGAAAACGGATGCCGATTGGAGCGGCGAGCCTCGGTCGACCAGTCGAGAAAGACTTATAGAAGCGCTGGAGTCCGGCACAGTCCTCCACTTTACCCATCTATCTTTTGACCTGAAACTTCCAGAAAGTGAGCTGCTTGATCCGGCTTTGGCTGACCCACGCTATCGCAATATCAGCCTATCAGCGAATGATCTACGACTCAAAGGTGTTGCCGGTGATCAAGCAACCAAAGACATCATCGAATCGCTCCTTCTGCGCTATCAGTTGTTCTCACGGAGACTTGTTGTGGGTTTGGTCCCTGCGTATGGCGGAAATCTTCGAAATGGCTCGACCAGCCTGCGTGTTCAAGATCTGAAGTCGCGCCGGCAAACGTTACGGTCTGATGACAGCCGGCTGCACGTGGACGCATTCCCTTCGCGTCCCACGCACGGCGAGCGAGTGATTCGGGTCTTCACCAATATCAACCGAACAAGTCGGCCTCGCGTGTGGCGCGTAGGTGAGCCCTTCGAACAGGTTGCTCGCACGTTCCTGCCTACATTGACAACGCAAACGCCAGGAAGCGCCTGGGTGTTACACAAACTCGGCATTACGAAATCGCGCCGGTCCGAATACGACCACTTGATGCTTAAATTGCATGACGCAATGAAAGCTGACGATTATTACCAGCGCGAATGTCCTCAATCGATGTATTCGTTCGGAGCAGGTTCGTCGTGGATCTGTTTTTCCGATCAGACGTCGCATGCAGCGATATCAGGACAATTTCTTCTGGAGCAGACTTTTCACCTGCCGCCTAACGCTATGATGGACCCGACACGAGCGCCCATTCGCGTGCTTGAGCGCATCATCGGCAGAAAGCTGGCATAACCGGTTGCGCTAGCCATCTTGCCTGACTTAACGATTGCGTCTTTTCCTTGCCTGTCGCGCGCAAGCAGTTAGCGACCATACCGCTCAGGAGATCTTCGAGCGGACTTTCTTCAAATTCAAAGAAGTTTTATCCGCCAGCGACGCGAATTCATACGGTGTCGCACAAGGAGAACCTGAACGACGCCAGCCCCTCGCCAACATTGACAGAAGTGTTCGGTTCGAAAAATTTCACTGCTGTGAGATGCCTACTTCTTCGACCGACCGGCACTTCACAATATGGGGCCCACTCATTTGAGCTGTATCCTTTTTGCGCCTGGATCGTACACAGGGCGTTCGATCACGGTCGTGGAGGTCGGCCTTCGTCGGTCTCTTCCTCTTCTGCCTCTCGACGGTAAAAACAGCGAGCACGCGACCGTGCCGCAAGACAAAACGCTTGTTCGAATCCTCACCTCGCGGGATCACCGAAGTCCCGAACGCGGTCGCTATCACAGGCCTGAAGCGGGCGTAGCCTGATGGCAATGAATCAAGCCGAAACCGCACGCAAATTGACCAAAGACCCATCGCAAGGGTGCCCAGCGCGCATCCAGATATTGGGATTGCAACATATGAGCAGACCCGGCTCGGCGACAAGCCAGCCTAAACCCCTATTCTTTCTCCAACGAGGTCAGTCTAAAATGGATACATTTTTACTTTGTCCTCGGAGGTCTGGATGTCTGATTTCGAAGTACAAGCGGCAAGTAAGCTGGACGACTCGATTGTTAGCGAATTTTCAGCGAACGGCTGGGCGCTAGCCAAGGGCTTCTTCTCACCGCAAGAAACGGTTTGGCTTCAACGCTTGACAGAAGAAGTCACCTCGATGCCTGAACAGATAGGCGCGCAGATGGTTTACGGCGAGCAGAGCTTGGTATCGCCGGATACCCGCCTTATCCAAAGAGTTGAACATATATGCCCCCACCACCCTGAGTTCGATTCGTTTGCTCGAGGGGGACGTCTGATCGCAGCCGTTGAACAGCTGATGGGAGACAGAGCCGTTCTGTTCAAAGATAAGATGAATCTCAAGATGCCTGGCGGTGCGGGATTCGAAGCTCATCAGGACCAGCAAGCAGGATGGGGTAAATACGCCCCCGTTTTCGTGACCGCGTTGGTTTGCATCGACGCCGCTACTATTGAGAACGGATGTCTCGAGTTTTCAACCGGAGTCCGCTACACAGACCTCATTGGGAGCGAGTGGACGCCACTCTCACAACCAGCAATTGCTGCCCTCAAGTTTAGGCCCATCCCAACTGAGCCTGGCGATGTCATGTTTTTCGATAGTTTCGCACCGCATCAATCGGCGCCGAACCTATCGCCGAGGCGACGGCGCTTGATGTATCTAACGTACAACTTGGCGTCCGATGGTGACTGGCGTGAAGCCTACTTCGCCGCAAAACGTGCGAGTTTCCCTCCAGACATCGAGCGGCAGCCCGGCACAAGCTACCGTTTTCGCGTGTAATCAGCCTGTCCGTCGGCCGGATCACGGGGTTCTTAAAAAAGGTAAGCTGCTTCAACGTTCGCTTTGACGAATGCCGTATCCGTCGGGTCACATCGTCTTAGTCCGATGCCCCGTTTGGGGGCATCGGCGGGCGTTATAATCAGAAAGCCCCATGCTCCGCCGGCCTCGAATTCGGCCGACCAGTTCGTGATATGGTCCCCCGGGCTGCCGGGCGACGGTCGCATATGGGGTACCAATAAAACATGCCAGAACAATGGGACTTTGTACACGTGAGCAAAGCGCGCGCAACTGCAGCTAGCCAAGCCGAGAGAGCAAACACTCTTTTGTTGGAGAAGGAATCACACGAGGAAGAAGGCGACAAGCGAAAGCTTCCGGCGGGAGGGGACCTTCACGATGTGTACCGGCGTGTCAGAAGCGACATCCTGAGCGGCGAGCTCGCCCCCGGGGAGGTTCTAAATCAAGTTCATATCGCGAAGCGGTACGGTGTGAGCCGAACTCCGGTACGCGAAGCCTTACGGATGCTCCAGGCGGAGAACTTGGTGGACGCGCAGTTTCAGCATCGTACCAGGGTCACCAAGGTTACTTCTCAGGAGGTCGACTCGGTGTACGCAACCTGGATACTAATGCAGTCGTTAGGCATTGCGCTTACCGTGCCACTTATGACGAAGGCGGAGCTTTCAAGGTTGCAAGAAACATTAGAGCAAATGAATGACCATTCGCCCTTGCATGATGGCACGCAGGACGATTGGGAACACATGCACATCGATTTTCACCGCATGTTAGTGATGCACGCCGGCCCGATTATTCGCGATTCAATCGAGAACTGTTGGTCCCGCTCGGAGCGTGCACGCAGACTGCACATGCGCTCAGCTCCCGGTGCTTGGCTCGCTTCTGAAGAAGAGCACCGAGACGTTGTTCTCGCCTTCGCGGATGCGTCCGTGGAGCAGGCGGTGCATGCTGCTAGTCGCCAACTGGCACGTAACGCGCTCGGCGTAATCGCGAGCATCGATCCGAGCTATGAGCCCCGCGCAATAAGGCAGGCACTGAAGTTAACGCTTCAAGCAGGCTCCCCTGCTGCGGACTCAACAAGTGCGTCTTTCGTCGCTGGAGCGGGCCTGCCTGCCCGTCCCATCGCCCGAAAACGTGCGATTCGGGCATAAATTGAACAACCTTGAAGTTCTTTAAGTCCCCTATCGCACGGCTCGCCTACGCGCACAGGTGACCGCCGTGCGGGAATTTGATCGCCCGGGCGTGATCGGATCCCCAGATTGAGACTTTTTCAGCCTACTGCTGACACATTATTGTCTCAAACCTTCACTTCTCAACCGCCACTCCGGCGGTCCTGAGATGCCTCACAGCCGTAACCGTCCGACCGCGACCGTATAGACGCATGATGAAGGCGTCGCCATGATTTCTAGGGGCACATATGTCACTGTGCCCATAAAGGAAATCATGGACACAGTGACCGAATTCACCGAAGTCAAAGGCGCCCGCAAGTATCGGCGGCGTACAGCGGACGAGAAGCGCCAGATTGTCGAGGAGACGCTATCTAGTGGACGTTCGGTGGCGCAGATTGCGCGCAGTCACGAAGTAAACGCGAATCAGGTGTTCGACTGGCGTAAGCAGTATCTCGAAGGACGGCTCGGCGCCGACGAGCGCGGATGTGCCTTACTGCCGGTCACCGTGAATGAGCCCAGCGACAGCGGCGTGGTGGAACCGGCAGCATCTAAGTCTTCGGCACCGGCGCTCGGCACGATCCGAATTCAGTTGCCACGAGGCGACGTACACGTTGAAGGCAGTGTCGATCCCGACACGCTGCGCGTGGTGATACAGTGCCTGAGCCGATGATTGGTCCGCATGCAAACACCCGCATCTGGGTTGCCGCCGGATTTACGGATATGCGCTGCGGCTTCGATGGCTTGGCCGCGAAGGTGCAGACCGTGCTGGCGAAGGATCCGTTCTGCGGACACATCTTCGTGTTCAGAGGCAAACGTGGCGATCTCATCAATTGCCTGTACTGGCGTGAAGGCGGCCTATGTCTGTTCGCCAAACGCCTGGAGCGTGGCCGCTTTGCCTGGCCTCGTGCTGACGGCGGAATTGTTTCGCTGACCAGCGCGCAACTCGGCCTTCTGCTCGAAGGGTTTGACTGGCGACAGCCCGTCGATGCAGCCCGCCCGTGCAGCGCTTTGTAAACGGATGTGACAACGCGCGCGTAGCGCAATGCACGCGCGTAAACTGCCTGCATGGCATCCAGCAATGCTTCCCTCCCGGACGACATCGAGGCCTTGAAGGCGCTCTTGATCGCGCGTGAGGCAGCGTTGCGTGAGCACGAAGGTGAGCTCACGGATCTGCGCGACACTGTAACGACGCTCCGAAAGACACTCTCCGATCGGGCGCTCGAGATCGAGCACCTAAAGCTGTGGATCGCGAAACTCCAGCGCATGCAGTTTGGGCGCAAGTCGGAGAAGATTGATCGCCAGATCGAGCAACTCGAATTGCGTCTCGAAGATTTGCAGGCCGACGATGGCGCGGCGACGGTCGAGGCACCGATAAGGCCCCGCTCAGAAACCGGCATGCCGACGGGACGCAAACCACTTCCGGAACATCTGCCGCGCGAAGACGTTGTTCATCAGCCCGACGACGCGTGCTGTCCGCAATGCGGCGGTGCGCTTGGCGACCTCGGCGAGGACGTCTCCGAGCAACTCGACTATGTGCCGGGGCATTGGCGAGTGATGCGTTACCGCCGACTCAAGAAGGCCTGTACTTGTTGCGACTGCATCGTGCAGGCGGCTGCACCCAGCCGGCCAATCGATCGCGGCATGCCGGGTCCGGGGTTGCTCGCGCATGTCCTGGTCGCCAAATTCTGTGACCATCTCCCCCTGTATCGACAGTCAGTGATTTACGCGCGCGACGGCGTGCAGCTCAGCCGTTCGACACTCGCGGACTGGGTCGGCCAGTGCAGTGCGTTGCTCCGGCCACTGGTAGAGGTCGTTCGTCGGTACGTGATGGCCGCCTCGAAGATTCACGCGGATGACACGCCCGTACCTGTGCTTGAGCCCGGGAACGGCAAGACCCGTACCGCACGTCTCTGGACATACGTTCGGGATGACCGGCCAGCCGGCTCGAAAGAGGCGCCGGCGGTCTGGTTCGCATACAGTCCCACAAGGGCTGGTGAATATCCACAGGGCCATCTGAAGGACTTCAGGGGAACGTTGCAGGCCGACGCGTTCGCGGGGTACAACGCGGTCTATGAAGGTGGTGATGTGCGCGAGGCTGCATGCATGGCTCACGCGCGCCGTAAATTCCACGATCTGTTCGTCGCACGCAGGAACGAGGTCAACACTGAAGCGTTGCGCCGGATCGGCGAACTGTACGCAATCGAAGCCGCAATTCGCGGCAAGCCACCAGACGAACGAAGACGTGTCAGGCAGGAGCAGGCGCGTCCGCTACTCGATGCGTTCGAGATCTGGCTGCGCTCGACATTGGGTTCGGTTTCGCAGAAAAGCGATACCGCCAAAGCCATCAACTACGCGCTCAATCAATGGGCTGCGCTCACGCTGTACGTCGATGACGGTGCCGTAGAAATCGACAACAACGCAGCCGAACGCGCTTTACGTGCTGTCGCTCTCGGCAGGAAAAACTTCCTGCACTTCGGTTCGGACAGCGGCGGCGAACGCGGGGCCGCAATCTACACCTTGGTCGGTACCGCCAAACTGAATGGCCTTGATCCCGAGGCATACCTGCGCCACGTCATCGCTCGCATCGCCGAGCACCCCGTCAATCGCGTACACGAGCTGTTGCCATGGGTCGTTGCCAATCAGCTTCCCCACGACGTCGTCTGAACTCAACGCGCTGCCGTTCAACAATTCGCTATCAACACGCTGTCCAGAACGGTCGTGGTCGGACGGTTACTCACAGCCTTTTCAAGCCGACGGTGCAATAACTAGGAACATGTGCGTTTGGCTGCGCCAGTACTGAGTCCTGGCCGCACGGCGACGCGTCCCGTCATTGCTCATCTCCCGCTAAGCCAGGTTGGCCCACGCAGACCGATGCTGCCGTGGCAAACCGTAGGCGGTTAACGCAACTGGCATGGCCCGGCGAGAGAATCTGACAGAACACTGCATACACTTTTGCAAAGACTTTCAGTTTTTTCGACGGCGATGAGGCGGTGCCGCCAAACCTCGGGAAACTACCTACTTCGCTAGATCCGCCATCCAAGCGACGTGCAACCGTGGGTGGGGACGAGCCATTCTATCCTATAGATCAACAGCTTAGGACATTTTACAGGGGGTTCCGCGGAGTGGTGCGAATGAGCAAACGGCCGAACCCACACGCTGCATAACCAGTCAATTGAAGTTCTCATTGACAATATCTCTCTCAGAACGTGTACTGACAGCATAGAAAATGCATCCACTTTCTGAGGTTCGCCGTCGCTCTTACAGTCATGGAGTAACCGGCGACTTGAAAGAAATGAGAAATATTTTTGAAATATGATCACCGATAGTCCTGGAGCACAGATGGAAACAGGTAACCACGCAGCGCGTTTCGTTCGAGAAGATCGAAATGCGTCGACCCATGCTCGAGCCGATGCCCCGCCGAGATATCGTTGGATCATCCTGCTTGCCGCCTGGATGGCATTCATGCTCAGTTATATAGACCGCGTAGCCTGGAGCACTGTTGCGGCACCTGTTGGTGAAAGTCTTGGGCTATCAGTGGGAATGCTAGGCGCATTTATTACGGCGTTTTATGTGGGCTATGTGGTAGCTAATGTTGGTGGCGGGCTCCTCACTGACACTATCGGCGCGCGTCGTACTCTCACTTTCGCACTTATCCCGCTGGGCATTTCAACGTTCGCATTCGGATACGCAAGTTCGCTCACTACGGGCATCGCGCTTCAAATCGTCATGGGGTTATCGGCCGGTGCCGATTACGCCGCTGGAATGAAGATCATCGCATCGTGGTTCGATCGCGAGCGTGGTTTCGCGATGGGCATCTTTGGCACAGCAACGTCTCTGGCAGTTGTTGTAAGCAACGCCGTCGTTCCTACAATTGCGAAGGACTATGGTTGGTCACATGCATTTCACCTTCTAGGAATTATCACGTTCGTGTGGGGTATTGTCTGCTACAAAATTCTTCGAGATAGCCCAACCAAAATCAATTACCGCGCAATCACTGGCTCGGAAGTTCGCGAACTGTTGACGAATCGAAATCTAGTGCTGGTCGCTTTCGCGGGCTTTGCTGGTTTCTGGGCAACCGTCGGCTTTGGAGCATGGGGAAATGCGCTAATGACCAAGCAATACGGGCTTTCGCCGGTAACTGCAGGCGCCATTCTGGCGGCGTTTGGAATCGGCGCTGTAGTGTCAAAGCCCCTGCTGGGATGGTTCCGCGATTTTCTGGGACACAGTGCCGGCAAATATCTACCCATCGTCTGCCTTCTCTGCTTCTCTGGGCTGCTAGTTGCGTTTGGTCGTTGCACGACCGCAATAGCGTTTTATCTCATTGCACCCGTCCTTGGCGCAGCGGCCTTTGGTTATACCCCCTTGCTCTATGTCCTCTTGACTGAAGCGTCTGGCACCAAAGCAGCGGGTGCAGCATCCGGCTTTACGAACGCAGTGTGGCAGTTGGGAAGCGTAATCGCCCCGGTTACGGTGGGTGCGGTCTACAGCGGCACGCACTCGTTCTCCCTTGCAATCGATACCCTCGCTGCGGGGCCGCTCCTTGGAGCGATCATTCTCTGCTTCCTGCGCAAAACACCGGCAAGGGCATAACAGGTACCCCACGCATTATTCGGTTTTGGCCGAAACCTTTATTATAAAAAAGGTTGACCCAGCTGCCTCTTCGAGAGGTCGGAGGTCGCTTCCGGACGACGAGGAGCGAAGCGTCGAACCGCTCACCGTCGTATGTAGCTGACAGCAGTTGGTCTGTCGCTCGAAACAATAAAATCCCATATCTAGAATCGACGAAGAGTACCACCGGCAACATATCCGGCTCAGGCCCCTATTGAACGTGAGGCATATCAGCCACTATCGATCTGTGGAGCTATAAGATCCTTGCCGAAGAAAACGGCAAGCACGCGCGCGCCTGCGCTTTAGGTGCAGTGACGCGTCGTCTGTCAGGAGGCACCAACCTGTGTCCGACTAAGGGTTGCACGGCTACGACGAGGTTGGAAACGCTTTCAGCCTAACGGTCTGCAACGGGTGGTGCGAGTTTTTGATTCGTTGTGGCGCAATCGAAAGGACGAACGTGGTCAGTTCGTCAATCGTTCGTCCCTGAGTCGTCGGTCAAACAGCAGTAACACTTCATCAATCGCAGAGGCGCGCTCGGCAGATACTGTCTGTGCCACTGACCATGCCCGCTTCGATGCTGGATATTTTCGTGGGCGCTCAGGACTATTGCCCGCCGAGCTCCCATCACGCCGACCTGTCGTTTGTCCATGCGAGCACGGCGATCTGCTAGCTGGTCTTTCGCCCACACGGGCACAACTAAGATCCAGCGCTTGCCAAATCCGGCGTGGCCTTGGCACGAGCACCCAGCATTGACACCAATTCTTTGGGCGCATGTGAAGATCGCATTCGACGTTAAAACAGTGTGGGTTAGCACAGACTCGCTGCACGACGAGCAACCTCTGAATCAGTCATTTGTTGAAGCTCGAAATTCCCCGCCCGAACTAATTCGAGATGACATCGCCTTGGGTAATGCTTACTACGCGTCTGCGGTCCGGCATCGGCTAGTTCGACGGCCCCGAGCAGGCTACATCTTCATACTTAGATGCGATGCCGACTCGCGCCCGCATAGATCCAACGAACATTATGCATACATTTATTCCACTATGAACCGGTTCCACGGCCGTTCCATGGAGCTTTTAAACCGCACCTCGGGAAAACACTTAAGGCACACATGATGCACCGCTTGCTCGGCCGAAGTATGACCAAAATACGAAATTTATGCTTCTATATCAGCAACTTAACGGAACCGCCGATCGCTTCACCGCTGGCAAGCGCAGGCGGTTAGAGGCGAAGCCTTGTTGAAATGTGTATCCATTTCCATAGTTTACGGTTGACACACCTTTTTTGAAGTCGTGTACTTGCAAGGACCGAAATGCATCCACTTTTGGTTCCCGCAGGTGGCGACAAGGATGTCATGTATGACCCGCCTGTGCCTGGGAGACCCTAGTAACGCTTGATCAGATAATTGTCCAGGAACAGATATGGAAACAAGTAACCAAGCGACGCCTTTCAAAGCGGATAACCTAAACAAGTCGAATGGGTCCGATGCTGCGGCGCCACCAAGGTATCGATGGGCGATTCTATTTGCCGCTTGGATGGCATTTATGCTCAGCTACGTCGACCGCGTCGCATGGAGCAGCGTGGCGGCACCCGTAGGGCAAAGCCTAGGACTCTCAGTGAGCATGCTGGGAGCTTTCGTTACCGCCTTCTACGTCGGCTACGTCGTCGCAAACGTAGCTGGCGGATTGCTTACCGACACCATAGGCGCTCGTCGCACGCTCACCTTCGCGTTGTTGCCGCTTGGCGCATCAACTTTCGCTTTTGGCTACACCAACTCGTTATCTTCAGGTATAGCACTGCAAGTCATCATGGGACTTACTGCAGGTGCCGATTACGCAGCTGGAATGAAGATTATCGCATCTTGGTTCGACCGCGAGCGCGGATTGGCAATGGGAATTTATGGTACGGCAACTTCGCTTGCGGTTGTCGTCAGCAATGCAATTGTCCCAACCATCTCTAAGAACTACGGATGGTCGCAGGCGTTTCATCTGCTTGGAATCGTAACTTTCGTCTGGGGCATCATCTGCTTTAAGTTGCTCCGCGACAGCCCGACGACCGTGAAGGCGCCTGCTATCAACCGTGCTGAGATTAGACAACTTCTTGCGAATCGAAACCTAATTTTAGTGTCGCTCGCCGGCTTCGCAGGTTTCTGGGCAACAGTAGGGTTTGGTGCATGGGGTAATGCTTTGATGACTAAGCAATACGGCCTTTCACCCGTTACAGCAGGTGCGATCTTGGCGACCTTTGGAATTGGCGCGATGATTTCCAAGCCTCTGCTTGGCTGGATGAGGGATCTCTTGGGACATGGTTCCGGAAAATACCTTCCAATCATCTGCTTGCTTTGCTTCTCCGGACTTTTGATTGTCTTCGCCCATTGCACGACCGAAACCGCTTTTTACATCGTCGCTCCGATCCTTGGCGCAGCCGCTTTCGGATACACCCCTTTGCTCTACGTTTTGTTGACAGAAGCGTCTGGCACCAAGGCCGCCGGAGCCGCGTCTGGCTTTACCAATGCCGTGTGGCAATTGGGAAGCGTGATCGCGCCGGTGGCTGTAGGTGTTGTCTATGGTGATACGCACTCCTTTTCGCTTGCCATCTATACCCTTGCCGCGGGTCCGCTTCTTGGCGCAGTGATCCTTTGTTTTTTGAGCAAGAAACCAGCAAAAGCGTAATTGTTAACTGCGAGCCTCTCCGTATCGTCGCTGCAACAAGCTTGTGCCATACATAGCCCGTAAAGAATCAAAAACGTCTTCCGTCAACTAAGTACAACTACCTAAATAAGGAAATTCACGATGAAGCGCTGGATCCTCGCCTGTGGTTTGATTCCATGCCTTACTAGCATCCCGGCATGGTCTCAAAGCTCGGTCACTCTCTTTGGCCGCATGGATGTGTCAGTTCAAACAGGGAATGCCGCAGGCACGCGAGTTACTCGACTCGACAGCAGCAACGTCGCGCCTTCAGTCTGGGGATTGCTGGGTGTCGAGGACCTCGGGGGAGGATACAAAGCGGTGTTTAAATTGGAAGATGGTTTCAATCCCACCACAGGCACAATAGCTGGATCGGGTGCGCTCTTCGGACGCGAGGCGTGGGTTGGCCTAGGGGGCCCTTTTGGTCAGGTCCAGTTCGGCGTCAATTACACTCCGTTCTTCACTACGTTAGTTACGTTTGCTCAAGGTCCGCTTTCAACGTGGGGCTGGGGCAACGCATCAAACAACTATTTTTTCCTGGGAACGACTCGCAACAGCAATTCGGTCCGATATAACTCTCCGACCTTCGCCGGCTTGACGCTCCGCGCAAGTTACTCGAATGGCGCCAATGGAGATCAGACGCTGCCAGCAGATCTTGGCCGAACGGTTTCCGTGGGACTGGCATATCGGCTCGGCCAATTTTCCGCTGATGTCGACTATCTGCAACAAAGCGCTGCAACAGCGACACCTCTCACCGCAGGATCGACTACCGTCCAAGGTAATTATGTGATGGCAGCGATGATGTACGACTTTGGCTGGATTCAGCCATCAATCATCTTTCAAACGCATCGCAATGGGCAGAACGTCGCAAGCGCAAGCACGACAACGTTCCAGAACCCCGACAACAACTATTACGATCTATCGGTGCTCATTCGCCATATCGGGCCCGGAATCATTCTGCTGGATTTTGGACAATACAAGCGCCTTGGCATGAGCTCTGGCGATTCAACCACCTACGCGATGCGCTACGACTACTCCCTGTCAAAACGGACTGGCGTCTATGCAGGCGTTGGCCACGTGCGCAATGGCAGCACGGCCTCGTTCTCAATGGCCGGTGCACAAGGAGCTGGTTTGCCCAATAAACCTGGCGGAAGCGTGACCTCGTTTGTACTCGGTATGATCTCGCGCTTCTAGTGACACGGATCGAGTAGGGAGTAAGAAGGCGAAAATCCCGTTCTAACTTCCACCGATCCGGACTGCCACGAAGTAGAAGATTCGGACGCGGAACAATCGTTTCCGCGGTATTTCTGGAAAAGTTTTTCTCATTATAATCAGCTCTTTCTACGACGCTCCCAATGTAGATCGGGCCTAGTGTGCGCGGAGAAGAATATGGATCGACGTAAAGCTTTGGGCTTGTCTGCAGCTGGCTTCGCAGCGGGCGTTCTCGCTGCATGTGGTGGGAGCGCTGACGCTGATAACAGCGTCACTGGAAAGCCAACCATAGTCATGGTTCACGGCGCTTGGCATTGGGGCGGCTGCTTCCTTAAAGCATCTAATTTGCTCGTATCTCAGGGCTATCCTGTCCTTCTGCCTGATCTTAAATCCCATGGTTATAGCGATGCTACATATGATCAGGTCACCGACATGGCGGACTACACCTCGTCGGTGAGTGCCATCCTTCAAGCAGCAACGTCCCCTGTCATTCTGCTTGGCCACAGTCTGGGAGGCGCAGCCCTAACGTATCTAGGCGAGCTATATCCAACCAAGATTAAAAAGTTAATTTATCTAACTGCCTTCATGACGCCGAGCGGTAAGTCGGCCAATGATTACATCGATTCTGCTTCTTACAACTCGGATCCTGCGGCAGCATCGCTCCGTCAACTCCTTTCTGGCACCCCCGATGGGAAGGGAGTCGCTTTGAATGTTGCCCGGCCCGACTTAATAAAGGACGCGTTTTACGCGGATTGCTCCGCTCATGACATTGCGATCGCGGCCGCGAATATCATTCCGATAAATTCATCGGTGCCAGGAGCTCAGATTTCAGCGACGACTGCTAAAAACTTTGGCTCGATCCCACGCGTCTTTATCGAATGTCTGAATGATCATGCTATCCCTATTGGACAGCAACGCAGAATGCAGGCAGATGTCGCGGGTGCGTCCGTGCTTACGTTGGCCTCGAGTCACTCTTCGTTTTTCTCCGAACCGCAGCAACTCGCCAACCTCATCCAGCAAGCTATCCAGATTTGAAGTAGTGGACATGATCACGTGGGGGCGTTTTAGTTTGGCAATCCGGGCGACGCGTCCTATACCAAACTCGCCGTGGGGAGCATGTACGCCATCATCATCGACGCGTGATCGCGTTACGTTATCGATCGCCGGCGTTCGCATCGAATTGAGTGGTGTGCATGCTGAACGCATTGTGCGCTTCGTGCTCGGACAGCTCGGCGGTGCACTGTGCTGATCGCCGCTGACGTCCAAGCTTACATCTGCCGCGAGCCGCTCGACATGCGCAAGTCGATTGACACGCTGTCGTATCTAATCGACCGCTTCTTGCGCAGAAGCCGGCTTCGGGCAACCTGTTCGCGTTCGTCGGCCGGGACCGCACGAAGGTGAAGTGCCTGTATTGGGATCGCACGGGGTTCGCGCTCTGGTACAAGCGTCTTGAGCATGGGCATTTCTCATCGCCCGCGGCACTGGCGCAACGTGGATTCACGCTCGCGGAGCTCAATGCATGGCCTGAAGGCATAGGAATTCCAGCGCGCGAACCTCATCGCGCCGTCGCCGTGACGCGCGTTGCGTAAGCGCCTGAATCGCGCATATTTCATGGCTCACGAAGCTTGTAAACGTCGCACGAGTTGGGCATCATGGTTGGTATGTTGCTCGCCGCCCTCACTGTCGGGGATCTGCCACTCGAGCTCGAGGCGCTGCAAGCCTTCGTACTCGAGCCGAACCGGCTCGCATGCGTGTTGTGGGAGCAACTGGAGAACCTGCAGCATCAGATCGCGCAGCTTTCGGGCTCGCTTCGGCGCGAGTTCTGAGCGCGTGCCGGGTCAGGCCGAATTATCCGACGCCGCCATGGATATGCCTGTTCCTCCGGAGCCGGCGAAGATCCCTGTCCCAAGGCACGCCCGCCGGGGACGCCCCGCATTGCCAAAGGACCTGCCACGCACGCGCGTCGAATATGACCTGAGCGACGAACAGAAGGCCCCATTCCACGCGCTCGAGCACATCGGCGAAGAGCGTAGCGAGACGCTGCATTATGAGCCGTCAAGGCTCACGGTCATTGAACACATCCGCTTCAAGTATGCGGCGAAGAAGGATGGCGAGTCGACCATCGTGACAGCGAGCGCTCAGCCCTCGCCGCTGCCCAAGAGTAATGCGAGCGCGAGTTTGCTCGCGAACATCCTGGTCAATACCTACGTTGATCATTTACCCCTGAATCGGCAGGAGATGCGCTATGCGCGTCGCGGTATTCACCTGCCGCGGGCAACGCTGTGTGAATGGAAGTTGGCCGCAGCAGAATTGCTCGGCGTGCTTATGCCGTCGCTGCGCTCACATCACTTGCAGGCACCGCGCATGCACTTCGACGACAAGACACTGTCTTCGCTTAAGAAGGGCCGCCAGACCACCCGCACTGCTCGATTATGGGGCTATCTGGGTGCGGGCCAACGCGAGGAGAACGGCGCTTGGGTAGATCACCCTCCGGCGGTCGTGTTCAAGCTCGCTGAATCACGCGCGGGCTCGCATCCGCAGCGTTACCTACGAACTTACAACGGCTACTTGCAGGCCGACGCATACAGCGGGCACGAGGCCCTCTACGAAACCGGCGACATCATCGCGGTCGGTTGTTGGGCGCACTGCCGCCGTCGGTTCTTTGAAATCGCCAAGACCCAAAGCAAGCCGGGACTGGCCGCACAGACGCTGGAACGGGTCGCCCAGCTATACGCCATTCAATCGCGAATCACCCATCTTACCCCTGACCGCAAATTAGCGGCGCGGCACGCGGAGGCATTGGCTGTACTGGTGAAGTTCCGTCAGTGGCTGGAAGGCAACGTTATCAGTTTGCCGACTCAGGCACCGCTCGACAAAGCATTTGGCTACGCGCTACGTCATTGGCAAGCGCTGATTCCCTACACTGAGAGCGGTGTTCTGTTACCGGACAACAACGCGTTGGAACGGCAAATCCGGCCGATTGCTCTTGGAAGAGTCAACTGGACCTTCGCGGGCTCGCCGCGAGGCGCTCGTGACACGGCCACCATGTATTGATTGCTCGGCACGGCTCGCTTAAACGGTTTCGAACCGTATGCATGGCTGAAGGAAACACTGGAGAAGTTGCCGTCGTATCCCGTCAATCGCGTGCATGAACTGCTGCCGCTTGCCCGCTAACTACCCCGACATTCATGGACATTCCTTCCGGTGGGCGCCCAGCGCCGAGTTGTATCGCCTCTATCTGACCACCGGCAAAATGCTCGATGACCCCGACGCATTCTCGAAGTCCGCCAACGACTGCACATCGCATGACCGTCAGATACATCGATGACAATCCGTTCGGCCCCCCTCAAAAGGCACTATCACCGAGCTGCGACATACGCAAGCGGTCGTACAGGACAACGTGACTCGACGCCGATGGGCAGTGTTGTATGCGGCAATTCTCCTCGATGCCACCGCAGCCCCCGATTCAAAAGGAAGCGCAGCCGCCGCTCCCGCGTCCGAAAGAATTCTTCATCGGCGACACCGTGGGATTCACCGATAAACATCTAAACGAGCGTGTCGCCGCCGTCGTCAAACTGAACGCCAAAACGGCGTCGATCGCCGTGACAAACTCCGAAGGACACTGGCGCGTCTCGTACGGTCTATTACCGAAAATCCTCGATATTTGATTGAAGCCCTGTCAACACGGGATGAGCTGACTGATACGTTGCAAATGCCTCCGCGAGCATGCATTTACACGGCCAGAAGTCGTCGGCAAATGCTCCAGAAGCTGCCTGAACCAAAGCGTATGCGAAGCCGCATAGTCAGGCGCAGGCAGCGTCATGTGTCAATCAATGGCCAGGATCCGAAATTGTAAGTCGATTATCAACATGGTTGACACCAGCTACGCGCGCAGCTGCTGCTCCCGAGGCGTCGATTTGGCTCTGATCCCTCACTGCACCCGTGATTGTGACAACGCCATTTCTGCTGACGACCTGTACGTTTGCCACATCCATTCCTTTCACCTTTCGAAGGGCGTTGCGAACAGCACGAGCTAACGCTCGATCTTGCTTGCGCAGTTGCTTTTTCGTGGCCACCGCGTTAGTGTTCGACGCCGCAGTAGTGTCCGACGCGCCCGGCGCAGTCTGGGCTTGCACCACGTGCATGGATGACAGGCAAAGCGTCACGCTAATCAGCATCAAGAGTCTACGTGCAGTCATACAGGATCCTCCCCTTAGTCGTGCCCACCTCGCATCCATCTGCAGTCGCAACCAATAAAACGCCCATCGCTCGATCTTTCAGCCGTTTGTCCATGGATGGTCGAAACATTGTTACAGCTACATTCAAGACAGTGGGACACGTATTAGTACGCTAAAATTCTCGTCACGCCCGCTCGCCAATAGCGCCACCAACTCACGCTTGACGAATTACGGGCGATCAACATAAATGTATCCATTTTTGCATTCGAAAACAAGCGCTCAACTCGAGATTCAGCAGTTCGGGCCGTAAGTGTCCCGCTACAAGTATTAACGCCGATCCAATACCGCCCCCCGGAATGCCTCTGATACAGCATGCCGATAGCACTGGTCCTTCAATTTTCTCTCGACTGCCGACCAACAATCCAATCTTTTCCGCGGACTGCCGGTAGCAACTGCGGACGACCGACATATTCGGGGAACTGTTCATGGCTGTACGTCATCCAACACGATTCGTGTTGCAGCAAACCTTCCTCGGCCCGACATCTAAGCCACTTGTAAAATGGAAAAACCTGACGTCGCATCAACCGACCAGATAACTGAAGGCGTTGCTCGGAGGCGTTCCCTTCAAAAAGAGCGAAGCTAAGCGAGACGATCACCCCGTTCGACGAAAGCTTGCCGCTTGAATTTGTCCGTCACCTGCTGCTAAGACCAGCACTTCTGACGATAGCTGGGGCCCGTCGCCGGGCCATCCTCTTACCGATCTGCTTAGACACTTACAAAGCCGAGCTGACAACTCCTTTGCCTTCGAAGAAGGAAGCGAGGTTGTCTTCAACTCGCTGCATCATGGCCGCCCTCGTTTCCACCGTATTACTGGCAACGTGAGGGGTCAGCACGACGTTATCGAGGCGTGCAAGTTCCTCAGGCACACCCGGTTCTTCCTCGAACACATCGAGACCTGCGCCGGCGATGCGTTTATCGCGCAGGAATTCGATAAGAGCCTTCTCGTCCACCACGGACCCACGTGCAACGTTGATGAGGAAACCTTTGGGACCCAGAGCGGTCAAGACGTCGGTCGAAACCAGCTTGTTCGTAGCAGGGCCACCGGCGCTTGCGAGCACGAGGAAATCAGCCCATTCCGCAAGCTCAACCGGCGACGAGGCGTATTGGAACTGACTGCCTTCGATCTGTCGGCGGTTGTGATACCGCACGTCCATGTCGAAACCTGCAGCTCTGCGTGCGATCACCGAGCCGATACGTCCCAAACCGATGATGCCCAATCGCTTGCCTGAGACCCGTGTAGTTTGCGGAAAACCACCTTTGTGCCAGTCTCCGCGGCGCACAAACGCATCTGCTTTTGTGATGCTGCGCGAGACATCCAGGAGCAGCGCGAAGGCGATGTCAGCAACACAATCATTCAATACCTCTGGTGTGTAACCGACAGCAATGTTGCGTTCACGGAGCAAGGGAAGATCCAGACCGTCCAGACCGACACCGAGACTCGACACCACCTTCAGGTTGGGAAGTGCATCCAGAAGCGGGCGCTTAGCGCCAAACTTCGGATTGGTAGCAAGCGCTTCGAAGCTCGCGCCTTCCGCTTTGAGAAACGCCTCCTGCTCTTGTTGCGCCGCGGGAAGAATTCGTGCGTCGTACGCTTTTTCCAGGCGAGCTTGCAATGCCGGAAGCAGTGCACCTTGGGGGATGAGGAGCCGATGTGCCATAGCAGGGACCTTTAACTGGTTGAAGAAACGCGATCTAAATGTGTCCACATTTGTCTCACAGTGTTAGCATACTACCTAATCGAGGCGTACGCATCTCTCGATTTCACTCGTTCAACGACGACATGGTTTGGCCCGATAAGTCAGTCGCATGCTGCGACTGAGCCCGACCAATGAAGCGTGCCTTTCTAGGAGATGACAAACATCATGGGCAGACTTAAGGCATTCCTTACATACACTGATTACGAGCTCGCGAGCTACTACAGCGTCGCTGGGCTTGAGAAGCTCAAAAGTGCAGTCGACGTTGTGATGAACGAAACAGGACGCGTACTTCAAGGCGACGAGTTAGTTGAGGCGGCAAAAGGATGCCAAATCATTCTGGCTCATCGCTCGTCTAATGGTTCGGCTCAGATCTTCGACGGCTCGCCTGACCTTATTGCGTTCTGCCGCGCCGCTGTCGACATCAGCACCGTCGATGTGCAATCGGCAAGTAAGAATGGTGTTCTGGTGACCCGCGCAAGCGCCGGTTTCGGCACCGCAGTCTCAGAGCTGGCCTTAGCCATGGTGTTCGACCTGGCACGGGGTGTCTCACGGGCCAGAAGCGCATACGCTCATGGCGACGAGCCGGTATTGCCGAAGGGCCTTCAGGTCAGCTCGTCCACCATCGGCATCGTTGGCTACGGCACTATCGGAGCACGCCTTGCCGAACTCGCTGGCGGGCTCGGCATGAATGTCAAAGTCGCAGATCCTTATGCTGATCAGCAAAAACTTGGCAAGTTGGCCGCGAGTTTTGATGAAGTCCTCGCGACCTCCGATTTCGTCGTCTGTCTCGCCGCGGCCACGCCGAACACCGAGAATATGTTCGATTCGACGGCATTTTCCCGGATGAAAAGTGGCGCGAGCTTCCTCAACCTTTCCCGCGGCCAACTCGTAGATGAGGATGCACTCGAAGAAGCGTTGGATCGAGGACATCTTCGCGGAGCAGGTCTCGACGTCGGTCGCGCTCCCGATCAGAAGCCGCATCCGCGATTCATCGGTCGCGGTGACGTTGTCGTAATGCCCCACGTTGGTGGGATGACTGCCGCAGCACGCGAACATCAAACGATGGACACCGTTAATCAAATCACGGCGCTCGCCAACGGCAGGATTCCGCCTCATTCCGTGAACTTGGAGCATGCGTACCGACTTGAGCGAGTAGGCATCAACCCGGCTGCTGAATTCGCAAAAAGGGGCCAATGATGACGTCGCTCGCGACTTGGAGCGCCGGTGAGCAGCCTGCGAAGCTCGTAGCGTTTCCGTACAGCGTAGATTGCCATCACCACATCTACGATAACCGCTTCCCGTACGCCGAAGGCGTAACTCTACGCCCGGCAGATGCGACGGTCGCACAGTACCGGATGCTACAAGAACGTCTTGGAATTTTCCGAAGCGTCGTTGTACAGCCGTCGAGCTATGGCACCGACAACAGTTGCTTGATGGACGCCTTACAGCAATTCGGCAGCGATTCGGCACGCGGTATTGCTGTCATTGACCATCGCACCACCGATTCGGACATCGTGGCAATGCACGAGGCCGGCGTTCGCGGCATTCGCTTCAATCTGTCACGACCTGCTGGCGCCAACATTGATCAACTTGATGAACTTGCTCGCAGAGTCGCTGAATTTGGCTGGCATGTTCAAGTACACACGATGGGTACGGGCTATCTCCATCTGGAAAAGCACCTGGCGCAATTGCCGGTGCCTGTCGTTATCGATCATCTCGGACGAGTGCCTCAGCCCGAAGGCGTCACACATGAAGTGTTCGCCGCCCTCCGCCGCCTTGTTGACAACGGTCGAACGTGGATGAAGGTCTCCGGGGCGTACCACGACAGTTTAGTTGGCGGCCCCACGTACGCTGATACGGGTCGCATGGTGACTGAATGGCTCACGTATGCTCCGGACCGCGTGGTTTGGGGAACTGACTGGCCGCATCCGGCGGCAATGAATGGCGAAAAGCCTATGCCGGACGACGCTCGATTGCTCGACCTCCTTGGCGAGTGGGCTCCGAATGACACCGTACTCAGGAAGGTGCTGGTGGACAACCCGAACGCGCTTTATGGATTCACCGTAGGCGACCGGGAGATCTAACATGTCTCATATCGTTGTGACAGAAAACAAGGCGTGGGCACACATCCGCATCAACCGTCCCGAAAAGCGAAATGCTCTGAATCAGTCTGCGCGCCTCGATTTACTTGATGCGTTCAAGTCGCTTTCGGGGAGGGTCAATGCGGTGGTCGTCACCGGGTCGGATCAATGGTTCTGCTGCGGTGCGGACATCAAGGAGCGCGCCCAGAATATCGCCGACGGCAAACCTGACGATACTGGACCTCAAGGCATCCAATTGGCAATGGCCATCCGGGAATTCCCGGGTGTTGTCATAGCTGCAGTAAATGGACTGGCACTTGGGTACGGCGTCAATCTCATCAATGCCTGCGACCTAGCCGTCGGAAGTGACCAGGCAAAGCTGGGGCTGCCGGAGCTTAGGTCTGCAGGCTTTGCAAGTATGTCGGCGGCGAGCAGCCATCTGTCGGGCCTCAACCGCAAGCGTCTGGGCTGGATGCTTTACAACACAGAGCCAATCAATGCTGGCACGGCGCTCTCTTGGGGTTTGCTCAATGAAGTCGCAATGGCTGAGGATCTCGAGTCTCACGTTCAAGAACTTGCCGAAAAGATCGGAAGCTACGACAGCGACGTGTTGACCGAGACGAAGTTCGCAATCGCGAAGCTACCCGATTTCACCAGCGACTGGCGTTCCGCGCTCAACTACGGACAAGAGGTCGCAGCGCATATCAAAGTCCGTCTGGCCAGCCGATAACCGCCGCCCCGTCCGGCCGAACTCCGATGTCGGTGCGACAGTCGACGGGCATTGAGTATCCTTTCTACGCAGAGATTTGAATCATGTCATTCCCGCTCAACGGCTATCGAGTTCTCGACCTGACAAACGTGCTCTCTGGCCCGTTTGCATGTCATCAACTGGCACACTTCGGTGCTGAGGTTGTAAAGGTTGAAAATCCTAAAGGCGGCGATCTAGCACGCCAGCTTGGCGCCGATCCAGACCTTGTAAAGCTCAATATGGGCATTTCGTTCCTGGCACAGAATGCCGGGAAACGATCGATTACCATCGACTTCAAGAAGCCTGAAGGAAAGGAAGTCTTCCGCGATTTGGTTAAAAGCGCCGACGTCGTCGTCGAGAATTTCCGGCCCGGCGTGATGGATCGCTTGGGCATCGGCTATCAGGACCTACTGAAGGTAAATCCGAAGCTGGTCTACTGTGCCATTACCGGATTCGGACAGGACGGCCCCCTTGCGCACCGCCCCGCTTACGACCAGATCATTCAAGGCATGACAGGCGTGATGTCAATCACAGGAGCTCCTGACACGGCGCCCTACCGCGTCGGGTATCCGGTAGCAGACACAGTTGGTGGTCTGACTGCTGCATTTGCTGTCGCCGCGGCGCTTGCTCAACCGAATCGCACCACCGGCACGTATCTTGACGTGTCTATGCTCGCGTCGACGATGATTTCGATGGGTTGGGCAATGTCCAACATGCTTATTGCTAATAAAGAGCCGGCTCCAATGGGCAACGAGAACGTTACCGCAAGCCCGTCCGGCACGTTCAAGACCGGAAGTGGCCTGCTCAACATCTCGGCAAACAAACAAGAACAATTCGAAGCACTGTGCAATATCGTCGGACGCCCGGAACTCTATTCGGACGAACGCTTTTTCGAGCGTCATGCACGTCTTAAGCATCGTTTCGAGCTGCGTGAAGAGCTGGAAAAGGGTCTTGCGGCGCGCAGCGCGGACGAGTGGACGGACCTTCTGAATGATGCCGATGTCCCGTCAGGCCCTGTCTATTCCGTTTCGCAAGCACTTGCCCAGCCGCAAATCTCGGAACGCGGCTTTGTTTCTGAGTTCAAGGACGTGCCCGGTGTCAACCGTGATCTGAAACTCGTCCGTACCGGCGTCAAGGTGAACGGTGGTGACCCCACCGTGGATTTTCCACCACGAACGCTGGGGGCTGACACCAACGACATTCTTCACGATCTGGGCTTTTCTGACGAACGCATCGAGCAACTGCGCGCGGCTAAAGCTATCTAGGCCCCTCGCCCTACCTTCAAGACGTACCACCGGAGACACGTCATGACCGAGAACCCAAATGTAGACTGGCCTGCCGGCTATCGCATCAACCCCCGCGTGACATCCGTGACACAGGAAATAATCGATGCATACAAGAAACTGCCGGCTGCTGCGGTGGGTGACGCGATGAGTCGAAGCGTAGGCACTTATGGGCTCAGGCAATATCACAGCGGTCTGAATATCACGATGTGTGGTCCGGCGGTCACCGTTCGAGTTCGGCCCGGCGACAATTTGATGATTCACAAGGCACTCATGATGGTGCAGCCAGGTGATGTCCTCGTCGTCGATGGAGGCGCTGATGTCACACAAGCGATCATGGGTGGCCTAATGCGCACCACTTGTATCACGAAGCGCCTCGCAGGTATCGTTGTTGATGGAGCGGTTCGTGACCTCGCCGAGTGGGCCGAGGATGGTATGCCTTGCTTCGCCCGCGCTCATACTACGCGGGGGCCGTCGAAAGACGGTCCAGGGGAAATCAACGTGCCCATTGTCTGCGCTGGCTTGGCGGTTCTTCCCGGCGACATAGTCATCGGCGATGCAGACGGAATCGTCGCAGTTCCTGCTGCCGACGCCGAACGAATTCTGCGCAAGACGCTGGAGCATCTCAAACGTGAAGATGCAATCAGAGAATCGAATCGCACTGGCACCTCGGACCCAGAACGTTTCGATGCGGTTTTGCGGGCCAAAGGGCTGCCGATCTAAGTGAGTCCCAGCGCCTCAACCTACGACCCCTGAGTTCGAAGAATATGAAGATTTCGTCAATTCAATGTTTTACAGTAGACCCGGGCTTCCGCAGCCGGACCTGGATTTTCGTGAAAGTGTCAACGGATGCAGGCATCCATGGTTGGGGCGAGGCATACACACTACGCGGGCGGGACCGGGCGATCGTTGGACAGATTGGCGAGCTCGGTAACGCAAGCCTAGGCCGAAGCCCTTTTGACATCAAGCATTTCACGCAAGTCGTGCAAGACGATTTCGCGCAGCGGCGCAGTTCTTTTGAGCTGTATTGCGCACAAAGCGCAATCGAGCAGGCGATGTGGGACATCGTTGGCAAGGCTTCTGGTCAGCCCGTCTACAATCTCTTGGGCGGCAAGTGCCGTGAAAAGATCAGGGTGTATGCAAACGGGTGGAGTGACCACTGTCGTACGCCAGACGAGTTCGCTGAAGCCGCAGCGGCAGTTGTAAAAAAAGGCTTTACGGCAATCAAATTGTCTCCTCTGCAAGGTACGTGGCGCACATACGTGCCTCGCGAGCACGAGCACCACGTAGTCGCCGTGATTCGTGCCGTTCGAGAGGCAGTCGGCCCGAAGGTCGACATCTTGCTTGATATGTTGCGGCGACTGAACGCTGGATCCGCTAGTCGCCTAGGCAAGCAGCTCGAGGAGTTTGATCTGCACTGGTACGAAGAGCCTTGCTTGGCCGAGAACATCGATGCTCTGGCCGAAGTTCGCAGCAAGGTTAATATTCCGATTGTCACTGGGGAGACTCTTTACGGAAAAGCATCATTTCAGCCAGTGTTCGATCGCCGAGCCGCGGATATCCTGAATCCGGATATCTGCAATGTGGGGGGCATACTGGAATTGAAGGAAATCGGCGCGATGGCTGAGCCGCATTTCATTGCGATCTCGCCGCATAATTTCAACTCCACTACGGTGGCACTCAATGCAACAATTCATGCGGGCGCGGTCATGCCCAACTTCACGTTGACGGAGTACTATCTGCCGTTTGCTGAATTCGCTGCAAAGATTTGCCCGACGCAGTTGGTACCTGAAGACGGTTTTATCGCCCTTCCACAAGCTCCGGGCTTAGGCATTGACCTCGATGAATCCCTCCTACAGAAGTTCGAAGGGTTTGCAGGTGCAGCGCCGGCCTTGGTCAGTCCGGCAAGCGAGCGCTAAACAGGATACTTCTTGCGACTGTTGTAGACGCTTCGACTGAGACGGGGTCTGCGAATCAGCTGCCGTCGACGCCCGATGTTCAAGCTTCTTCTCGAGGCAGCCACCTCGACATCGATGGCTTCCTCAAGGAGGCGTTCATCTGCTTGCCCTTTAGTTGCCTGCTGCGCCGGTCGAGCTGCCGGCGCTTGGGGATTCGATCTCACACTACAGATATCGATTCCGGTCTGCCGGTTATGCAACTCGCGATTCTGCTCGCTGCCCTCCTTCTCCCTGCCCTGCCCCACGGCAATGAATTGCAATGCACAGAACGCAACCTTTCCCGCATGAGAGAATCGAGATCGACGGCAGCTTCATTCAGACCAGTCTGCCGGAATTTCAGGTACCTGCGCATTGAAGCTCTCAACTCTCCTCATGCGACGTGGGCCAGGTCGTTTTGCTCAATGCGCCGCCGTAGCATGCCTACCCACCGGGCGAGCCGATTCTTCGTGCGTCAGCGGGTGCTGCTTTGGCTCGTTATCAGTGTGCGGACAGCCAAATTGCCCCAACTGAGGCGTCGCGTTGCCTGCCAAGTGCCGCTGCCGTCATGCAAGGGCATCTTCATCCGATAGGCCCTGCCGTTGCCAAACTGATAGGCGAAGTGCTGGTACGCGACGTTGAACACCTCGACCACGCGCGCCGATCCTGGTCGCTTTGTTGGGCATGTGCAGCGGATCGCGGAAGCGAAGCTCCTAAGACCTTCACTCAACCTTGATACGAGCTGCTCGGTCGCTCGCTCTCGCAGTCGACCGCGAAGCTTGATCGACTGACACAGATTCCTAGGGGATCCATCCTCACTCTTCGGCGAACGTTTCGTCGGCCATGAAGTCAGGCATGATTAAGGGTGCGCGTGCGCGGTCTTCAAGTGAAGTCGTAAGGATCTTGAGCAACCGTATAAACTGCTTTTGCTGTGCATCGGTGAAGCACGCCATAAGCGACGCAGAGGCTTGCTCGGTAGGTTTTTGCGCTTCGTCGAGCAGGGCAGCGCCTTGTTTTGTCAGGGCAAGCGCAATTCGGCGTCCGCGACCTGCGGCTGTATCGCGAGTGATCAACTTTCGCTCAACAAGTCCACGAAGTACATACATTACAGTGACTTTGTCGAAGCCGAGGCACCGTGACAGTCGAGCCTGATCGATATCAGGGGTCGCCGCCAGCACGGACAAGACCGCAAACTGAGCGGGGGTAAGAGACAAAGCCTTACATTCCTGCTCAAAAACACCTGTCGAAATCTGGTAAGCACGTCTCAACAGGAAACCGGGACGGTCATACATTTTGAAAAGACGTGTTTTAGGGTCTTTGGGCATTTGGCTCAGGCAGTGATATTTCGAATACGTACGACTGTTGTGAACAGCGGCCGCACGCGCCGAACGGGCAATTTTGCTATTTTCGCACAATGCTCCGAACACGCCCTCGCCTCTCAGCACTGCGAGCAGCCTTTGCTCTTGTCCTCGAAGGATTCCACATCCAGATTCGACAAGGAGGGGCACCGGGCCGGGGAATGCACAGCCCCCTCGCCAACCGAATCTGCTCCCGACGCACACGTCACGGGCAGCACCGTGACCTTCCACCGGGATACCGCCCTCGGCTACACCGTTCGACCACCGAACACCATTGCTGAGACAAATGGAAAAACCGTCTTGCTGGCCTGAGCTTGACTCCTGACCTGAAGACGGTCTCCTCAACGCGCTAGCTGACCCGCCGTCTGCCTCAGAGCATGAAGGTCAGATTGCCTTGCCATGTATCTCGGTTGATGAGAAGAATCTTCTTCTCCGCTATGAGATAGTTGCCATCAACCTCGCGCAAGACGTGATCTACTCGCGAAACGATTGGCGTAATGTCGCCGATTCCCTTCTGACCGAAGTCGCCTGTGCGCATCTCATAGACGATCTGACTTGACGTAACGTTGATGTCCTGACCTTGCGTCTCGACCACGACATTAGTAATAAAATGCACAAGCCGGGATCGAGGTGACTGAGCCGGAAAATCCGTGTGGAGCAAATGGTAGACGCGTTCCTCACGGCGCAGCGTCGGGTCGTTGATGATTGCGCCCTGTCTTTCGATCGGAGCGCTGTCGTCGATCGGAACCCAATACAAGCCGTCTGCCGTGAAAAGCGTTAGCCACTCTTCCAGCTTCCAATCGTCCAACAACCGAGCTTCGCGATACAGGAACTGCTCAACTTTACCGCGAACAAGCGCCTCTTCTTGAGGGCTAATAGTTTCTGTAAAAGACACGACCTGAGTCTCCAAGATGACGTTTCGATCCGAATGTTGACAGTTACTTGTTGGCCATCAACTTGTCCCATTCGCGCCAAAGGGCACGTTGGGGAGCCTCACTCGTCGTCAAGCCCTTGAAGTCGCCGTTCCCGATCGGCTCATCAGTTTCAACTCCACGTTCGAGGATGAGATATTCAACCGCGCTACCAGCGAGTCCTTGTTGATTCCGCGCAAAAATCTCAACATCGTCCGCCTGGCCATGACCCGACGGGCCATAGAAACGCTCTTGGCTTCGCAGCATCCCCTCGTTGTAGCCGGCGGGCGCACCCTTCAACTCGTACGGGTAAATCGTAACCTCCGTGAGATCCGGTGCGATAGGTCGCCAAACACGAACTTGATTGTGAATCAAGCCGAGATTCGGGAAGATCGATGCTGACAATTTGCCAGTCATCGATGCAAGCGTATCAGCGCCGTGGCGCTCGACGATGCCAGCGAAATAGTTGCCATATTCACCGTTAAGGTAAGAGTCGATTTCGGCGGACGGGGTCTCAACCAAGCCATGGCCGTTTTCGCAGTCCCATGTCACGCCAGCGAATCGCACCGCACGCATTTTCTTCGCCGAACCGCCCTTATGTACATCGAAATCGCCCGTCGTTTGACCATACTTCGCTTGCAACTGAACGAACGCCTTGTGCGTGTGCATGAAGTGGTATTCGTCAACGATATTTTCGGCTTGGAACTTCCAGTTACCTTGATATCGGCCGACGTACGGGCGCGAGACGAACTCAATCTCACCGACCGGCGACATGTTCAACTTGCGGTCAATGACGCTCTTTGCTCGACCCAAATGTTGCTCCAACGGCGGAACATCCGGGTTGAAACTCGCGAAGATGAACCCGCGATAGCTCTCCACCTTCAGACTCAGCAAGCCTTCTGGCGCATTGAAGTCGTCCGCGTAGCCACCAGCTTCGCGACGCTCCGACATCGCCAACAACTTGCCATCTAGACCATAGACCCAGCCGTGATACGGACAGTTGAATTCGGTGCCATGCCCATGCTTATCACGGCAGATCACTGCACCTCGGTGAACACACCGGTTCACCAGTACGTGGATATTATTTCCAGCGTCGCGGCTCACGATTACCGGTTGCTGGCCGATATAACTCGTATGATAGTCGCCGGCGTTCGGCACCTGGCATTCGTGACCAACGAAGACCCATGTCTTCTTATAGATCCGCTCCATTTCGGCAGCGAACACTGCGGGGTCCGTATAGGCACGCGTATGAACACGGAAGGTTTTCGGTGCCCTCAGCACCAAACCCTCGGTATCAATAGCCGATTCGCTCTTGGCAAACCAGACCTTCTCGCTGGCACATTGAGTTTCAGACACTATGGTAACTCCTTCCTTTGCGTTAAAGGCAAATAACTAGTCCATGAAACGGCCGCCAGAGAGATTGAGCGTCTCTCCGGTGACATAACCCGCATCCTTCGAAGCCAAAAAGAGCACCGCGTGTGCAGCTTCTTCAGAGCGACCCGGGCGACCGACAGGGATACCCTTGACCACCTCGGCTCCATCCGGCATCGACGCGACCTGCACATCAAATAAGGCAGTGGCGAGGACATTCACCGTGACGCCAGTCGGAGCGAGTTCTGCGGCCAATGTGCGCGAGAAGGTGACCAATCCACCCTTTGCGGCAGCAAACGGAGCTACATGCTTATGCACGCCAGTCTTCCCTGACATGGAAATGAATGACATGATGCGACCAAAGCCGCGAGGTACCATGCGTCGAGCAGCCTCTTGCGAGCAAAGAATCGGACCGATGAGCTCTTGTTCGACTGCTTGGCGGTAATCAGCCGCTGTGAACTCCAGCGCATCGCCGGATGCAATCGGCGGCGCGACATTGATCAAGACCTCAACCGGCCCGTTCTCAGTCTGGCATTGATCGAAGAACTTCGAGATCGACACGACGTCGCTCGTATCAATCTCGAATTCCGTGGTACCCGGCAGCGGTTTGTCTGAACGCTTATGGCTCACGACTTTGCCGACAAAGACTCGTGCGCCCTTCTCGACAAAAGCTTTCACGACTGCCGGGCCCGTTCCAGCGTGAGCTCCAATGATCGCAACAGAGGTTCCATCAAATTCCATAATATTTCCTTTGTAATTGTGGCGATGCGTGGGCCATCGACCGTTACACGAAGCTGGGTTGGCAACGCCGACTTACATTTCCAAGGCTTCCGTATACAACGGCTCACTCATCCTGCTTCACTGTGCAAAACTACCCATCTATCAGAATTGAACCACCCTCGACCTTGATGGGATAGATTCGAACTGGCTTTTGAACCGGTCCGGACACAGCCTCCCCGGTGGTGATTCGGAACACACCGCCATGCAAAGGACACTCAACGCAATCTCCATCGATATAGCCTTCCGATAGGTGCGCATGCGCATGTGTACAAATATCGTGCGTTGCGTAGAACTTTCCGGATAAGTTATAGATGGCGACTGGCTCTCCAGCGACGCAGACCTGCACTGCTTCGCCTTCCTCCACGTCCGACGTTTTCGCGACTTCTAGCCAAGTCATCGGCTTCTCCCTCTTTCAGACAGCGACTGACGCTTTGTTGGCGGCCAAGAGCTCTTTCAATGACACGGCCGTATCACACAATTTCTCAACCGGCAGACGCCACCCCGCTTGAAGAATCTTCTTCACGAGCGGGCGATCCTTCCCCGAGGAAATAAGCTCAGCGCCTATCAACTGGTTGGCACGGAAATGAAAGATCGTCCCCTTCCCATCCTCGGCCAGCCGCCTCACAGACGTGTCCGAGTCACATACGCAACCAAGAATCTGGAGGTTTACGCCATATTGGTCGCTCCAGAACCAAGGCGGCGGCTCATCGCCATCGTCAGCGACCGCATTGCCGCCGAGGCTTGCAAAAATTGAATTACCCGCAATCTGCGCTTGATGCTCCGCGCTTTCCCACGACTCGAGTCGCATTTGTTTGCCGAACCACGGGTGGACGCGCCCCGCAACATCGCCGGCCGCCCAGACAATTTCCGACGATGTCCGGCAATGCGTGTCAACGTTGATCCCGTTGCTGCACGCGATTCCAGCCTCTGCTGCGAGTTCTGAATTGGGCACGGCACCAATGCCAGCAATGATCACATCGGCCACAAGCGATGTGCCGTCGTTCAGCACAAGCTCAACCTCCGATACGGCCTGTCGCGCTGCAACGATCGTGGAATCGAACTTAAACCGTACGCCTTTCGCTTCGTGTAAGCGCTGCAGGTACTCTGAAACCAGCGGGCTGACTGCTCGCTCAATCAATCTCGGCCGTGCTTCAACGACCGTTACACTGCAGCCTTGACCCATCGCGCCCGACGCGATTTCGAGGCCAATAAATCCACCGCCAATAAGTACGACACGCTTGCCTTCTCGAAGCAGCGGTTTCAAGCGTTTCGCATCCTCTATGTTTCGAAGCGTCAGAATTCGGTCGGCCGCAACGCCCGGAATTGTCGCGATTCGCGCGCGAGATCCGGTAGCAATCAGAATCCGATCTGACCTGATGCGAAATCCGTTCTTTAGGACGACATCACCTCGTGCCGCATCGATTGCCTCAACCCTCTTTCCAAGCTCCAGATCGACGTTGTTCTCGGCGTAGAAATCTTCATCAACTACCTGCTGCGCTTGGAAATCACCCTCACTGAATAACGCTTCCTTCGAAAGCGGCGGACGTTCGTATGGCAGATGGGCTTCGTCGCCAATTAAGGTAATGCCGCCCTCAAACCCAGCATTACGCATCGTCGAAATACTCCGAGCAGCTGCCTGTCCAGCCCCAATCACAGTCACACGTACGTCGCGCCGCATATCTTCTTCCTCTTACTCGACGTCTGCAGTCTTCAGGCTCTCCGGATTCGGATGAACCAGAAGGCCAACCAGATCCTTGACGTTCGGATGCGTGTCAAAGCCCCAGATTGCACGAAGAACGTTCTCGGAATGGGCGTGACCAAAGATCGGGTCAACGTTTTCGAAGAACTTGTCTTCCATGTCTTTCTTCGTCAGCGGTTGCAACGGATGACCCGGGTGAGGCTTCGCGACACCCTTATGCACATTACCCGCAGCGTCCGTCACTTCCACGCGCGTGATAAAGCCGCCAGCAGCGCCCAGGCACAGCTCCTTATCGATCTCGACCTTCACCTTGTCGTTGAGGAACGCTTGGCGAGCCGGGTCCACTACGCGCTCGACGTCGAAGCTTTCGAGCTTGATTTGTCCTTCGAGCAATGCTGCCGTCACGATATACGGCAGCGAGTGGTCGGCGGTTTCACGCGAGATCGGATGCCACGGGTCCGCGCGACGGCGAACCAGATGGTCGTAAACCATTTCATCGGTGTAAACCGTGACACTCTGAGCTGCATGAATATCTTCGATCTTGCCTGCCAAGCTGACAGCGGATTGGATTGCGCTTTGGCCGCGCGAACCCACCGGCCAGCGTTTGTAGCGCACTTCCGTCACGCGCTTAAGCGGTTTCGACGGGTCGAGACGTTCAAATAGACGCTGAATGACCTCTTCGGGCGTCTTGATCTTTGCGAGCAACCCGCTGCGACCTTCGAACGGACGAACGACACCTTCAACACCGACCTCAGCCAACAGAACCGAATACACGGCGTGACGGATCGCGTCGCTGCCGTTAAAGCGCTTCCACATCGTCAGGTCGCCGCGCGCGTTCAGTTCATGCGACTCCGACTCGTCGCTGACGTAATTCGACACGACTGCAATAGCGATAGCTTCACGCGTTGCCGCCTCCGACAGACCGATGAGGCGCGAGAACGCGCAAACGGCTGCGATCGTAACGAGCATCGGATAGTCCCAGCCGTTCGCGTCGATATCGAAAGTGTCGAAGAGGCTGATACAAACGTCATACCCAACGGCAAGCGCGGTAAGGACTTGTTTCCCCGAAAAGCCACGTGCCTCAGCAAGTGCCAACAACCCCGGAATGATGTCGCTCGGATGGCCTGCTGCCTTACCAAAATAGAAATCGTTGTAGTCGTAACCTCGCAGCGGTACGCCGTTCACGAGCGTTGCTGCCTCGACGTTCGTACGTTGCCCGCTTCCCCACACCGTTACACCGTTTGGCACGTCGAAGATTGCAGCGTACTTACGTGCACGTTGCGCAGGAGGATGCGGAAGAGCGCCAAGCGACACTGCAAGTGCGTCAACAAGCGCAGCTTTTGCCGCCTGAGTCGAATCAGCGTCGAGCTCACCTGACACACCTGTCGCAAATTTCGCGAAGGCGGTCAGCAACAAATCTTCCTTAATGATATTGCCAGCCATAACTTGCTCCATATGAGTTAGTACACTTACTTGATGAGTTAGCATACTAACCGTTTAGACGATAAATGCAAGGCCCGCAAAATCAAAGTTCGGTGGAAACTGGTCTCAGCTGCCGCTGAGACTTCGGCCCTCGGTGCTGTTTCGGGTTCCTCAGAGCGGCCGCCCAGCAAGCGTCCAAGCAACTTTGGCTCTTTCTGGCCGCTCTTCCTTGAGGCTTAGACCTAGAGAAAATACCTACTACAGCAGACGCGGTCTTGGCATCCTGACGATCACCCGTCATTGAGTTGCAAACAGATTTTTGTGACCGCCGGTGCCACCAACAGCGCGGAGATCGCCTCCCAGGTGCGCGGACCTCATGCGAGCGGAAGAAGACTGCCGCCGCCGGTGAGAAGTCAGATGGGTGCGCACAAACTGCCTTTGATGGATACCGCAGGTTGCATTGCCAATGGCCGTGAACTGCCGTCACATCGAACACCACTGCGGACCGTACCTCAAAACGCTATGCCTGTTGCGCAGCACCCTGGTCGGACACTTCAATCCAGGTGACCTACAGCTTCGCCGATTCGATCTCGTCGTCGGATCTCCCCGCACGGTTGGAAAACGAAGGCCCCGAATTGCCAACGCTAGAAAACACCCTAATGACTTGGTTCCGTCACGGTGAGTCGGTTGTCGACACGTGATACGCCTGCGACCTTCGCTGCGGCCGCCGACGAAGCGTCAATCTGTCCTTGATCACGCACATTACCGATGATGGTCACCACTCCACTGCGGCTAGCAACCTGAATGTTGGCCACATCAATTCCCTGAACCTTACGCAACGCGTTTCGCACGCTGCGAGCGAGCGCACGGTCTTGCCTGCGCGCCTCCCGCTTCGCGATCGCACTACTCGGCGTAGATATTGCGGCTGGACTAGCACCACTCGAGGCCGGTTGTGCGCGCACCAAATTCACGCAAATCAGACAAGTTGCTGCGCCGATCCACACCAAAACCTTACGAACAATCATGCGCCTCCCTACTTTGCGTTGTTCAGCGACTAGAAAAACTGCATCCAGTAAACCGGGTAGCGCCCGACAAAACAAACCCTAGATGATCCGAGCATCGACAGCCCATAAACCAAAGACGGACAGTTTAAAACTGATGATTCGTGGGCGAGACCTATCCCTTGTCTCAACAAACGTTGACACATAAGTGTATCCATTTTTTGCAATCGAAAAAATGCATTTTTTGAACCTTTCGGATGAACGCTCCTAGTGTAGGGGTTTTCACCTACCCTTTCAGGACGGTATGCGGTATCGGTTCCACGCGGGACCTGCCAGTGGGATGGCATCTCTAAGCGCGGCAGCCCGCAGCATCAAACGCCGGGCGGAAATGGATGGTTTCGCCGAGCCAGCGTCTCACAACAGCCGGCCTCAAGGGCAACGGCTCCAGTTCAGGTTTTACGAAGCCGATAGGACTAAGTGTGTTAAGTGTCGCGCGAGCGCCGTTCCAGCTGCTTGTGGAAGGCGTTACTAAGTCTGGTCCTTATGCTTTCTTGGATTCTTCCGAAGCGCGCGTGATGAGCTCGAGCACCGGCGGGCGTCAAACCAAAGGCGACGGCGCCGAAAAAGTTGTCGGGCCTCACTTTCTCGGTTCTACGCCGGAGGCTGCTGCCCCCGGGACCTGCACGGCGCGCATTGGAGCCAGCGGAGCGCGTAGGACGGTTCGAGTCAAAAGGCGTATCAATCGAGCAGCCCCCTGACTGACGAAGCTCGCGTGGCTGACATCGGACTGGGTGCCGTTCAGATCGCCGTGAAGCTGTAGCATGCCGGTTGATAGCGACGCCGATAATTTCACGTGGGTCGCGTAATGCTCGCTTCATCGACGTTACCGTCTTCAACACGGTCGTCAGTGGCACCCGTTCTCGGTGAAATCAATGATGCAATCATTGGCTACTGGCTCGTGTATGCGATTACCTGATACTTCCCTCCGACACGTTATCAAGGTATTCGGCCACGCGGCCGAAGATACGGTGCACGTCAGATGACCCTGTCCAAAATCGGCGATCACCAACAACATACAATCGACGCTTGGCGCGCGTCACGGCAACGTTAACCAGATTCGGCTTCGCGCCAGCGAAACTTGAAATGACGCCTGGGCTGGTTAATTTTCTCCAAGCAGGAAAACCACGTGCTCAGCTTCCTTGCCTTGGAAGGTATGGACGGTCCCTGCCATTCCCTTACTTTCCTCGCCATAGCGTCGATACAGCAGTAGCAGGATTTTTGACGCCACTGTTCGGAATGGCGTAATAACGTAAACCTTGAATTGCCCGTTTTCCTTCAGTACGCCGTTTGTGAGTCGCTCGACTAAATCCATGGCATGCTCTGCCTGTGCTTCCACCCAGTGTCCATCGGAGAACTCGGCAGGGACTTGTACCCAGCAACTGGGACCAATCCCTTGCGGACCCTTATCCTCGCCTGTGCCATAAACCATCTTGTCCGCATAGGCGATGCTGTTGGCAATCTGGAACATGGGATCGAGGCAACGCCGGTGTACGAGGAGCGGCGAACCGAGCCAGAGTCGATCATCGGAATCCGGTTCACCAAGGTACATGCCGAACCGGTTAGCTCGGTCCGCTAGCGTCTGCGCCGAGGCACGAGGCGGCGCCCATTGCGGTTCAGCCGAGCAGCGACGGAGCAACGGAGCGACCAACTCTTGTGGCACGCCCACGACCGGCTCAAGCTGAAGCGGATCACCCACGATTACCGAACGCTTGCTGCGCCAGATAGCGCCGGCAGCCTGCTGGGGGGCAGCCTGACCCGCCTCGTCGATCATAAGCCACGCGAGTTGCTCGCTACCGATGTCGCGAAAGAGCCGCGGAAACGAAGCAAATGTTGTGGAAACCACGGGTACCACCAGAAAGAACGCGTCCCAAAGATGAATCGCGCCCTTAGGTATCTGGGTGACGTTGAGATTGCCTTGTAGCAGGTTAACGAATGCACTGAGCGTGCGGGACAGTCGGCTCCAAGCGGCAACTACAAATGACTGATGCAACTTCATAGCAGCTACAAAGACGTCTCGGCGTGCATGGAACAACGCCGGAAACGCGTACGGCGCAGCTCGATGTAGTGTGTCGCGATCAAGCTTCGAAAGGTCCCATGATGCGAGTTCGTCAAGCGGCAGTGGAGACGCGGACAATATCCGCAGTGCCTCTTTCAGATCTGCCTCGGCCCGCAAGAGTAGCAGCTGTGCGTCATCAAGACGCTGTCGCGTCGCGTCAACCGAGGCTTGCACAGAGCTCATCCGCTCGCGTGCCTCGCGAACGACGCTCATTGCTTGACTGTGCGTCTGGCTCATCCTTTCAAGAACTTCGGGCGGCAGCCCAGCCGACCCTTCAGAGTCTTCTGTTTCCCGGACTGGTACCCCGGCGTGCTCGGCCTGCGCTCTGTGCGAGAGTTCCTGTTGTTGGGCAGTCGTCACCGCCTCCATTAGACTTTGCAGTTTTCGCCCGGTTGCTTCTTCTTTCGCAAGTCGCTGGGAAGCGCTGGCAATAAGTGCGCGAGCATTTCGAAGTTGCTGTTCGAGTTCAGCGCCACGTCGGTTCCATCGACGACTGTATTGCGTACGGAAGAGTTCTGATAAGAATCCCGGTTTTCCCCGTAAATGAAATTCGAGATCCGCCTTAACACCAGCTAGTGCAGTTGCCGCCTGTTCGTTCGTGGCACGAGCGTTGGCGGCCCCGTCCGGATCCACATTCGCCCGAACGAGGTTGTAGCCTTCCTGCCGAGCTCTCAATTTGATATGAGCGTTACTCCACGCCTTGCCGGTCGCTAGCCCACGGGCGGCTCGCTTTTCCGCGTCGACAGCAGCGTCCAGGTGGACCTTCGCTTCGGTCAATGCGTCCTCATATCGAACCATCGCCTGCTGATTTTCGGCCACCAGAGCGAGAGCCTTGCTCTTCGCACGGGTTGCGCGTGCTTTCTCTTTGATTGCATCGGCGAGACCTGCGGCCGTACGCGTCAGATCATCCACCTTTTTTCGGGCTTCCCGGTAGCGCGCGCGGGCCTCTTCCCACGTGAGCGCTCCGTGCTGTCCACTTCTGACAAGATCTTGCAGTGATCGCAAGCGCAGCGGGTCCGGTTCCTGAGGTCGCTTCGCTTCATTCTTCTTCCGAGGAAGGCCGGCGAGCCAGAAGCGCGTCGCGAACTGATTACGGTTTGTCTTATTGCCAAGCACAGCAGTGACGAGACCCCATCGCTCCTTTTTCGCCGCCCGTTGCTTCGCCTTTTCCGCCGCCCCGACGGAATCTGCGACTATCGAGAAGTAGTCGATATCGATTTCCGGTGCGACCGCAGCCACTCCGGGCAGTTCCTTCGTGATATTTTCGACCGCACCGTTGTTGGCCGAAGACACCACGATCCCGAAGCCGCGCAAGCGCGTGTCAAGTTCATACGCCGGATACTCATACTGTTCGATTTCGAGGCGCCTCGTAAAGGCAGCGACTGGCGTATCGAAACTCATAAGTACATCCGCTCGTTCAACTACAACGGCGGCGATAACATCTTTGAGCATGGTTGTCTTGCCAGTGCCCGGAGGGCCGTTCACCGAGAAGAGTCCCGTACTATCGGACAGATTGTTCATTATGGTATTAACCGCGAACTGTTGGGCCGTTACCAAAGGAAACTTGGCCGGCCAGCAGCCTGCTGGAAGCTTCAACGGATGAACACCTTCGATCAAGCAGTCAACCTGCGACTCAAGGTCGATTCGTCCGGACGAATCCTCGCCTCTCAGATAGTCGCGTAGCCCGGCACCTATTCGACGAGTCGCAACCGCGCCGGCCAGCTCAGCGAGATCCTCCGCATAGAAGCTGTTCAGCGGATCGTCTTGCGACGTTGCGTCCGCCTCTTTCTCGCTTGCATCTTTCGCTGGTGCCCACACAAAGCCTGAATGCGCCACCGCTCCTGTTGTTCCGGGTGCCAGCCGCAAAGCTCGAAGACAAGATCGGTAATTGCCTTGACGTCCTGCGCCGTCAGCGGTCTCAACGGAGGCGGCTCAGGGCGAGACCCGATCTCAGCGTCCGCAGAAGCAGCTTCGTGCGAGTGCCCGGGACGTACCAGCCCTGCGGCTCGAGTAGCAGAATCGTCGTGGGACTCTTCAAGCGGTCTCTTAGCAAGAAGCCGGCGCTCGACCATCAGGTCCTGCACCTTCTTGCCGATCTGTTCCTCAAGTCCGCCCAGACCGAAGAATCCGCCGAACTTAAGCGCAGCAGAGCGGCTTGGCGAATTCGCGATGCGTGACATTGCCCAAGGCACAGTGCTGACAAAGACCTGGCCGCTGGCCATCCCCTCCCCGTTCACGGTCAGAACAACACAAGCCACCGGAGACACCGGCCGCATTTCCGAGAAGTCAATTGGCTCCGCATCAAGATATCTGCGTGCCACCTCAACGAAGTGGCTGCCACCAAGAATGCCGGCGAAGACTTGAAACTTCCTATTCAGGCCAATCTGACGGTCCAGAATCAGGCGCTTCTTCGGATCGTTCCACGGCAGCTCATGATCAGCAACGCTGGCCTCGAACTCCCATACCGACTCCTCGACCTTGACGGCCGGTGGCGACTGCGGGGCAAAGTATTCGAGAGCTTGCCAAAAGTTGATTGCTGCTTCTGATTCCTTCCAGCTATCCCTTGCGCCGCTGCTACGGCCATTCGTTGTGAATTCCTTCAACATGAATACGCTAACCCACGATGAACATATAAGCGCATATTCTAATGTCAGACGTCACATAGTCTGTGTCGTACTTGCTTGAGATGTGCTGCAATAGCTCGCACAGCCACCGGGTGCGTTAGCCCCATCCACCTCTAACGATGTTCGATGTCTGATAACGGCAGAGGGCAATAAACCAGCATGCACGTCGCGAAAGCTGCATGATGCGTACGGTCGACGCCGATCTAAGACTTACCGGACTCCGTCGCCTCGCCTTGTGCGTTAGCGCTGGATCGTTCGCTCGCTACGCAGAAGCTGCACTGCCACGTGCCCCTTATGGGTTCCACACTTCGAGATAGCCCTCGCGTGCTCGGGCAGCCGTAGCGAGCATCGTGAGAATCAAAGCGAACGTGAGATGCCCTGTCATCAATCTCTCTTCTGCCTTATCTAAATTGCATCGCCAACCAGTGTCTTGATTAGGTCCGCATTCTCTTACGGTCCTCTGCGGGGATTAACGGATGCTGGCAACCAGGAACAGTCAAGTCGAATGCTCGCCGGCGCTTGGCCACCGGACGAGACCCATAGACCATGCCTGCGCAGCAGATCGCGTTGCGATGCAGGATCATTACGCTGAACAGCGCACCCCATCGCAGTAAAGGCAGTACTTCTGCCCAGACAAACTTGGACGCTGCGACACCCCGTTCCTGGCTGCCTGCCGCGCAGCGGTCAACGGATCCAACATGACGTTTCGGACAGCATTGCGAAAGCGCTAAGCAGTCGCGTCCGGCGCTTTCCCACGCGACGCCACGACAAGGAGCGAAAAACTATCGTCGCGCCCGAACACTGCTCCCTGGCTGCCAGCCGCGCAGCGGCTAACGCTCGTTGATGCGCGAAGGGACAAAAAACTACGCTTTTGTGAACATTTCCTTTGAGGTCGAGCACGTCTCTAATACGGATTGTCTTTTTGAGAAAAGGGTAAACATACGCTCACTCGAGAGTATCTAGTGAGCATATCTTTATTTGAGAGTAGAAAGGCAATGCCGGGGCCCCTGCATGCTAGCGCAGGTGCTCCTTCCACCGTCAATAGTTGACGGCTCCGACAGACGTATCGAGTTGCGGCTCTAATCTTCGCCACCGCTTGGACTGTTTCAACTCTACCCCCGTGGTAGTCCTGTCTCTCCAGCGCGCCACCGGTCACACCCGTCCACGCTTGGAGGCCACCGCCGAAGCTCTTCAATCGGAAGAGGCGGCACTAACGTCGGGCGGCTTGTGCTCGGCCGACGCGTGACTATGCATGTATAACATCCAGCCGCGCGTAAAACAATAAGGTATGCGCGCTGAAATGCTCTTGGAAATCAACGGTGCTAAAAAACTCCCTCGCTTAGTAGTTCATTTTTCAAAATCTCAATCGTTACTTTCATTGTAACAATACCTGTTCGATACGCTTGAAGAGCGGATTCTGTCCCGATGAAGGACGAAAAGGCGATCGTCGGCATTTCGCCAGCCATGGATGGTCTTTGGATTCGCCTCGCTGAGACAGTTGCTCTCCGACTTCAGCTCGGACCTGGAAGTTTGGATAGATGGGAGTCGATGTGAAAAGGACCGTGACGAAAGGGCCGCCAGCCGCCGAGGCGTTGCTGTTTTCTGCTGCGGCGTCACGGTCGCCGGCGTCCTGTCATCGGTGTACAGGTCACTCAGCACGGCCACGAGATCGCCCTTTGAACATCCGTCCTGAGTCGTGGCAAGGAGCCCAGCGTTCTAGAGCTCGTCGTTTGTGCCAGCGCTTGATGCGAGACCAGAATTATCACGTTGCTCAAGCAGCTTGTTGACTTCCACGGCAAACGCTTCGACGGCGGACAACAGCGCACCAATCTCTGCGGTCGTCACCGTAATTGCACTACCATCCTTTGTGCTCCCGCTCCGGTGAAGGATGTCATGACGCTTCTGAAGGGCATCGTCAAACCCGCTCACGCTTGGCAGCCTAACTCCGAGCCCTTGTCGGTATATTTGCATCACCACGTCCCAGCGATGCCAAACGACCGTCTGCAGATAGCCGAGCACATGCTCCCGTATTTTCGCATGACGGTCGAAAATCTGACCTAGCTTTAGCGTCTCGTCGCTGAATACCTTCAATTTGGTAACGATGTCTTGCAGTGCCTTGTCATCGTGCTTGAACCAAAACTCAGCCGTCTCCCACAAGAACGACTCAAGCATGGCGACAGCGTTTGCATACACCAGCATGTCCACGAGCAGCTTGGCCTCGGCATTACCCACAAGAGTCGATATCAGTTGTGCCTTCCGAACGCGGTCACGCAAGCGCCTTAACGGCTCGCCGCGGTCATCGACCGACAAATCAAAGCGTTCGTCGTAGTAGTCGTCCACGGTGTGACGCGACGGCGCCCATTTGTCGCCGACCTCCCCATGAAGCTCATCAACGACCTCCTTGATGAGATCGTCCGGCACCAGTCCTTCGAACCGACCCGGAATTTCATCGGCAGGATCGTAAGGACCGCCGTGGATGAATTGATAACCGCCCTCACCGCCGTTGTACGGTGTGTCCGTAGCTGGGTCACAATAGCGAGCGCAAAACCACTCGCGGATGGCGATTCGCTGATCGTCGCGGTCTGCAGCCGCAACCAGAAGTTGCTCGGGTCGAACGGTCCTTCGATGTCAAAGGTATTGCCGAAGGCCTCCGGCGGCAGGTTAGACAACTCACTGTCGTCCATATGGTCGTTCCAGCCCATAGCTCACCTTGCCCACGCTGTTAGCGAATCACTATCTTGCCCAATTCATCCAGGACATCCATAGCTTGATCGGAGAACTCATTCACGACTAAGGTTAGGTTGACGTCACCGAGCTAACCGCGGGCCAATCAGTCACAAAACCATGCGCTGTAGTGACTCGACACGTCGACGGACGCGCGCGGGCTTCGCGAGGGTATGTCACGGTGTCGATACTGCAATCTTCCGGCGCTGTTCGAAATCGACTTAATATTCCGCCGAACCATTGGGTGTGCGCTTCGCGTTTGGGACAACTCCGTACGCGGCGCCGATTGCGGCTGACGGTTTGGCATGGAAAGGTCAATTAGGCCATCGCGGGCTCGTCACCTGGCATCCGAGTCGCAGCGATGAAGAAGTGCCTCTCGCCCCCGCGCGCCCGAACGCCGTTGAGCTGTATGGCGTGGCGTAAGGATACGCTCAAGAAACTCCCGATTACGGGGACGCGCGGAAAGCTCCGGCCTTCAGGTCGGGATGCAGAGCGCATCAAGCGCCAGCCTTAAGCCGACGTAAAAAAGGGGTCATGTGTACAGCTATACTGTGCATGACTGCGGCAACCCGCTCTCATTGTGGGACAGCTTTGGTGTGCAGAAATATAAGCTGGGCTCCGGCTGCTTCAGCGGAGACAGCCGCGGGCGGTGGAATCTGAACGTCACCGTCCAGAGGAAGCGACCATCGGCCGTGCAAGCAACGAAGGCACTCGGCATTGACCTGGGCCTGAAAGATTTCCTGAGCGCAAGCGACGGTTCCGAGGTCGAGGCACACCGCTTTCATCGCGACCTGAAGCCGGCGATCGCCGCAACCAACACGCCAGGAAAAAGCAGCGTGTTGCGGCGCTTCACGCCAAGGTGAAGGCACGCCGCAAGGACGCGCTGCACAAGCTTAGCGCCTCACTTGCGAGTGAGTACCGAGCGATCTTCATCGGCAACGTGGGACGCGCAAGAGCCCGCGCGAACTGGCATGGCGAGGTTCGTGCTGGATGTGGGCTGGAGCGCGTTCCGAACCATGCTGCGGTATAAAAGCACTGACGCCGGGGTGTGGCTCGAGGAAGTCAATGAAGCGTTTTCTATCCAGACCTGTTCGTGCTTCAGCAGCGGCACGGGGCCGAAAGGTATCGCGGATCTTGGAATAAGCGAATGGCGATGCGAAGTCTGCGGCTCGACTCACGAGCGAGACTTTAACGCCGCCCGAAACATCCTCGCTACGGGGATGGAATCGCGCGCCGTCGGCGCGGGACTGCAGGGCGGCCTCACATCAACCAGTCTCGCGGCCGGACGTCGCCGTCTTGCAAAACGAATCCCGGTCACTTAGGGCCGGGAGGACACCAACGCCCCGCCGTGTTAGTTTCCGCCACGGTAAATCCCTGCGTCTAGACGCTGCAGTTCGCCGCTTCGTTCTGCTTGAATCAGCTGCTGACGAACGTCGCCGCGAGTAATGCGCGGTGAGCCGCTTTGAGTTTGTCCCGCCTCCACTCCGCCAGTGCTGGTCGAGTCCACAGTGCGAGTGGGCGTCATGCTGAGGGTCGGGTCGGTCAAGCTGTTCGAATCGCTTTGAGCATATGCATTCGATACAGCAACAAGTGCTACAGCGGCGAGCATGGTTGCAACAGTTTTCACTCGAAACTCCTTTCGACGGGGAGGATCACAGTATAGGGTTTATGCCTAGTCAATAACCTGACCTATGCATGACACTGCCGTCGGAAAAGAGCAGCCTCAAGTCGCGCACTCAGACGTCGAGAGTGAGACGGCTAAAACGATGTTCACAATGACTCAAGCCCGCGCGAAGAGCGCCGCAGGGCGGCTCGTCCCAGAACAATTACCCGTCGGCGCTATTCCTCGGCAGCCTTACTTCACGCGTCCGAAGAGCGAGCGCGTTGTGTTTCCCAGCGACCAGGGTCTTCTCAGGCGACGCGGATGCATCGACCTCAGAGATTCCTGATCTGTGCGCCGCCCAATCGCGAGCGTCAACGTACCTCCGCCCCCGAGTACCCACCCATTCTCGTCTTATGGGCCAGGTTAGGACTTTCCCGACCTCGTGCGCCGCAGCGGAAAATTCCCTTGACCAGCTTTTTGGTTTACGTATTCTGTAAGCCAACTAAGGATACTTTATCGATAACTTGAATATTTAAACCGGCGTGCGTGTGGCTGTTCAACCTTCGTTCTCGCGGTGACCCCGTTGCGCATTAGCTTGTCCGGTTCCTGCACCTAGCGGTTAGAGCAAGCTTCGAGCGGGCCCACGGTTCAGCGGTGAGTTGATATCCATACGACGCGCATCTTACTGAGGAGCATCTATGCTGTCTGAATCGCGGCGACTCGCATTCTCCGAAATCCCTGTCATCGATGTGGCGCCGCTCATTGAGCGCACAACCGGCATGTCACAGACGGTGGATGAGCTAGCGAAAGCCTGCTCCGAGGTCGGCTTCTTTTACATCCGAAACCATGGGTTGGCGCGCCCAATCCTCAACGAATTGATTACGCAGATGCAGCGCTTCTTCGCGCTGCCGGTCGAAGTTAAGAACCAGACGGCGATCGAGAATTCTCCGCAATTTCGGGGATATCTGCCGATCAATTACAAAGGCACGGGCAACAAAGGAAACAATCTTCAAGAAGGCTTCTTGGTGATGCCGGAGCGAGCGCCTGATCCACGTTATCCAACTTATGGTCCGAATCAATGGCCCACGGCATTGCCCGAGCTCAAGCCGGCGATGCTCACTTATTATGCGCAGTGTGAGAAGCTTGCCGCCGAACTGGTGCGAGGCTTCTCACTTGCGCTGGGTCTGCCAGCAAAGGGCCTCGACAGTCGTTTCAGCGAACCCATGACGATGCTGAAGCTAAACCACTATCCAGTGCAGGAGAAGCCGGAGCACGACCTCGAAATCGGTGTGGTCGGCCACACCGACTCCGGCGGCTTCACAATCCTTTGGCAGGACGACGTCGGCGGACTCGAAGTTTTGAACAAAAACAATGAATGGGTCGTCGCGCCGCCGATTCCTGACACGTTCGTCATCAACGTCGGCGACATGATGGAGACATGGTCCAACTGGGCCTTCTCGTCGACAACACACCGCGTCGTCAACCGCTACGGTTGTGACCGTTATTCGATTCCCTTCTTCATGAACCCGAGCTACGACAGTTTGATCGAGCCGCTGTTCGGGGCAGCTCCCGAGAGTTTCAAACCCTTCCGGAGCGGCGAATACACGCATGAAATCTATAAGCGCATTTATCCGCAGCGAACAACCGCAGTCTGACCCAGTTCTACGGAGATTGACGTGAAAAGTCCGTGCATACATACGCTTGGCGAGCGTCTAATCGAGCGCTATCAGGATGGCGGCCTGTCGCGCCGTAGCCTGCTGCGCGGCGTCGCCGCGCTGGTTGGGTACTACGGTTTGCTAAACGTTCCTACGCTCAGGGCGGCGGAAAGCACCGCCGTCAGGTACGACGCGTACGGTGGCGTCGGCCAGAAGTTTTTCTCGGATCACGTCCTGTCGCAGGTGTCCAAAAAGCTAGGTGCGCAGATCAGTCAGGGCTCTTTCAGCTCCCCCGAAGAGTTTATTGTTCAGATCCAGACGGCGAAGCCCGGCGATTATCAATTCTTTGAATGTGCGCCGGCACTGTCCTACCTTCGATTCACGTCACTCGGCTTCGGTGCACAAATCGACGAGGCGAAAATCCCTCGGCTGAAAACCGTGCTTCCGCAGGCCCTCGCGGAATACCGCAAGATTACGCCGAACGGATTGTCCGGCGTGCCCTACTACCTAAGCGTCGTGACGATCGCTTACAACACGTCGAAGATCCGCAAGGAAGACGCAGAGGCCGCAGGCGCCAACCTTCTTATTCGACCAGACCTGAAGCAGCGGATCGCGGGTGAGGATAACTATCGCACGCGGATCTGGTACGCGGCGCTGCAAACCGGTCAAGATCCGAACAACATCAAGGACTTCGCACCAATATGGGAAAAAATCAGGGAAAGCAAACGCTTGGCCCTCAAGTACTGGTCGACGGCGGCCGAACAAAGCTCACTGTTGGCGAGCGGCTCCGCGTGGACAAGCGACGCATGGGGCGTGCGCGTATACAACCTTCGTAAGATGGGCTCGCCAGTCGCGTCATTCCGGCCCCGAGGCCTTTACCAAGGCGTCGGCGGAGTAATGGCGCTAAAAGGAAGCCCACTATCCGCCTTCTATGAAATTGCTGACGTTGCGCTCAACCCCGAAGTGCAGCAGGCCGCCGCGATCGAATTGGGTTCGCTTCCGGCCATCCAGCCGGAAGCGCTGACGGACCTCCAAGCCCTACAAGCTCTGCCAGGCTTTGATCCAACGGGTAAGTACGAGGGAATCGTCAGCATGGATCCGTTCTACTGGCAAAAGAACGCCAATGACTGGCAGCGCGAGTATCGACGGGTTGTCTCGCGAGCCTGAGTAGTGGCTTGCCGTTGCAACGGCCCATCATCACTCCATCTGACAAAGGACCAGTCCCAAACGATCGCACTCACGGCGTCCCGTCCCTCAAAACGGAGATCTAATGCAGCCTTCGATTGCCGCCACAACCCAACCGGAGCTTGGGGCCGACACCGGTAGCACGGCCCGCCCCATGCTCCCACTCTCTCGGCGCCTGAAATTTTCTGAAGTGCCAGTCATCAACATTGCGCCCTTGATCTGGCAGACGGATGGACAAGCAGAAGCCATCGACGCAACGATTGAACAGATCCGCGCAGCATGCACTGATGTAGGCTTCTTCTACATCATCGGGCATGACGTACCTCAATACGCAATTCAATCTGCCTTGGCAAGTGCGGACACCTTCTTCCATCTTCCTGACGACGAAAAGATGGTGATCGCGATGAGTGAGTCGCCTCAATTTCGCGGATTCATGCCTTTGCGTTACAAGGGACGCGCAACTGAGGGCAAAAACATCCAGGAAGGCTTCGTGATGATGCACGAACGCCCGCTTGGGGGACATCGCCTGAACGGCCCGAACCAGTGGCCGCGCCAACCCGCCGATTTCCGTGAAAACGTCGCTGCGCTTTTCGAACATTTCGAGCGCTTGTCAACAGTGCTGATTGACTGCTTCGCTCGTGCGCTTGGCGCTGATCCCGCCTTATTCGCAGAGATGTTTGCCACGCCGGCAAATGTATTGAAGATCAATCATTACCCGCCGCAGGAAGCACCGGCCGACGCAGAAATCATCGGCGTTCGGGGACACACCGACTGGGACGCATTTACGATTCTTTGGCAGGACGACGTCGGCGGTCTAGAAGTGCTAAATCGTGACGAAGAGTGGGTAGTGGTGCCGCCAATCCGCGATTCGCTCGTCATCAATATCGGAGATCTGATGCAGATCTGGAGCAACGGCCGTTTCTCATCAACGCCACATCGAGTGATAAACCGATACGGGCTGGACCGGTATTCGATTCCCATGTTTGTTCAACCGGCCTACGACGTCGCGGTGCGCCCCCTGCTCGGCGACCCGGCACCTGACTTCAAGCCATTCATGACAGGCGACGCTCAACTTGCACGCCACTACGACATCTGGCCGCAGCGATAACCTCGACTGATTTAGAAAGGGAAACATATGGACAGCATTACTGAAGCCTCAAACTCCACAGCCGTCACAAGCGATCCTGAAATCTGCGTGAACCGTATTGAAGGCCCGTCCGTCTGGACGGCGGAGTCGGTTGACGGTAAGACCGGTCTCGAATACGCTTTAAGCGAAATCCACCTCGATGCCATCGATGCATTACTCAGTGCGACGCGGAATTACTCACCGCAAGCAGTGACGCGGGAGCAGTTCGATCATCCGGCGCTGAATTCCGTTCTTGCCGATCTTTTCGACCTTATTCAGCATGGCCGCGGCGCGGTTGTCATCACAGGTATCACGCCCGAACGGTACTCGCCGGAGGACTTTGAGCGCATATATTGGGGCTTCGGTCTGCATTGGGGCAACGCGATTGTGCAGAGCGCGAAAGGCGATCGCATCGGCCGCGTTAAATTCATTGCCGTCGGTCCCGATAATCCGACGGGTCGCGCATATCGCGGCAACGACGAGCTGACCCTCCATAGCGACTCAAATGAGATCGTTGGCCTGATGTGCGTGCAAAAGGCGGAGTCCGGCGGTTTCAGTCGCCTCGTGAATGTGCTCGCAATCCACAACGACATCGCCGAGCTGCGCCCGGATCTGCTTGCACCACTGTATAAAGGGTACTTCTACGCGACGCGTGAAATGTCAGTCACGAAGACACCGGTGACAACGCATCGCGTGCCGGTGTTTGGCTACCGCGACGGCCGGGTAAGCTGTCACTATGTGCGCGAGTTCATGACACGTGCGGCAACGCTCCGTAACGAGCCCTTCCCCGACGATCTGAAGGAAGCGCTTGATCTATTCGATGAGCGTGCGCATGCGAATTGCCTCGAATTTATGCTCGAGCCTGGCGAAATCATGATGGTTAACAACTTCACGACGCTGCACGCACGCACGCAGTTTAAGGATTCCCTGGCCCATACGCGCGAGCTGCTGCGTCACTGGCTGATTGTTCCGAACGGCCGCAAAGTCGTACATTATCAGGACCGCAAAAACGCGGCATGACACCCGCCAGTGATGGAGCACGCATGGACAAAACGGCTAACATTGGTAGGGCGCTGGCATTTCCTGGCGCTTCCATCACCGGCCTCTTCATTTGGATCCCACTTCTGATCATCGGTGCGTATTCGTTCTTTGAATCGACCACCGGCGCGAGCGTCAGTACGTCCGCCACGCTCAACACGTGGCGCGACGTCTTCTCCGACGGCTTCTACGTTCAAGTCCTTGGGCACACATTAAGGACAGCGGTAATCTGTACGGCCATTTGCGCCCTGCTCGGCTACCCAACAGCACTAACCATCGTCCACACAAAGGGCCTCACCCGCGGGTGCCTGTTTGGGGCGTTGGTCCTGCCGTTCTGGATCAGCTACGTCGTGCGTATGGTGTCGTGGACCGACCTTTTGGCCGAGCACGGCCTTCTTAATCAGTTGCTATTGTGGACCGGTCTGTCCGATTCGCCGGTCAAACTGCTTTACACCGACTACGCGGTGATGATCGGCCTTGTGTACTGGCTACTACCGTTCATGACGATCAACTTGTACGTGAACCTCGAAGCGCAAGACCAAAACGTCGCGCATGCCGCGCGCACGCTCGGCGCTAGTTCATGGCGGGCCTTCTGGACCATCACTTTTCCGCTGTCGCTGCCTGGACTTGCCGCGGGATCGTTGATATGTGCGATCCTTGCTTCGGGCGCATATATCACTCCGATGCTTCTTGGTGGGACGGGATCCGCGTATTTCGGCTTACTGATTTACGAATCGCTAATCCAGCAGCTCAACTGGCCTCTTGGCGCAGCGCTAGCCTTCATCTTCTTCGCAATCGTGGCAATTGCAATAGTCGCAGTCGGACGAATCATTGGTTTTTCTAACCTAATACGGAGACCTAGCCGATGAGACGCAGCATGCTCACCCGAGTAATGATCTACTCGTGGATTGCCATAATTTTTACTTTCATGCTCGTGCCAGTCGGCTCACTGGTGCTGCTATCGTTTAACTCCTCTCCGATGGCAGGCTACCCACTTCGGGGCTTCACGCTACACTGGTACAGAGACCTCTTTTCTGATCGCGCGGTGCTTGACGCACTCATCAATTCCCTGCGGCTCGGCTTGTTGTCGGGAGTGGTTTCGACGTTCTTCGGAACCTTAGCGGCCTACTCGACGACGCGGTATTGGCGCCGCGGCCGCACCGCGATGAATGCGGTGTTCACGTCGCCACTGATTGTGCCGCACGTCATCGTTGGCGTGGGCGTGTTGCTGCTGTTCGGTTCGTTTGGTTGGACGCGCAGCTTCGAACTGCTGGTGTGCGGCCACGTCGCGCTTACGCTTCCCTACGTATTTACGACGATGCTCGCGCGCTTCGCCAAGTTGCCCGTCGATTATGAGGAAGCGGCACAGAGCCTCGGCGCAACGCAATGGCGGGTAATTGCGCAGATAACGCTGCCCGCGGTATTACCCGCGATCTCCGTCAGCATGATTTTTGCGTTCGCGATGTCGTTCGACGAAGTCACAGCAACGATGTTCTGGAAACCAGCCAATTTCGAAACCATCCAGACGCAAATTCTGGCAATGCAGCAGTTCTCGATGACGCCGTCGGTCAACGCTCTCGCGACCACGCTGATCCTAGTGACATTGCTGTTTCCGCTGACCCGTTCAATCCTCAAGAAACGTTCGACAGAAGGATCGTCCAAGTGAGCAAACTCTCGGTAAGTCTGCGCAACGTCGTAAAGCGATATGGGTCCACCACTGCCGTCAGCGGCGTGTCGTTCGACGTAGTCGACGATCAATTCGTGTCATTGCTCGGCCCTTCGGGCTGCGGCAAAACCACCACGCTGCGCATGATCGCGGGTCTCGAGTCGGCCACCTCCGGCGAGCTGCAAATCGCAGGCAGGCGCGTCAACGACGTGCCGATCCATCAACGCAACATCGGCATGGTGTTTCAGAACTTGGCGCTTTTTCCCCACAAGTCGGTGTTTGACAACGTCGCATACGGTCTTCGCATTCGGGGCCTCAGCAAGGCTGCCGTGCGGGACAAGACGATGGCGGCACTTGAGATGGTGCGACTTCCCCAGTTTGCCGAGCGCATGCCGGCGCAACTGTCGGGCGGACAGCAGCAACGCGTCGCGATCGCACGCGCAATCGTCATTGAGCCATCCCTGCTGCTGCTGGACGAGCCGTTGTCTGCACTCGACGCGGGACTGCGCGAAGAAATGCGCAGCGAGCTCAAGCGCATCCAGCGCACGCTGCATATTCCCACCATTTTCGTCACTCACGATCAGGCGGAAGCCTTGGCGATGTCGGACCAGGTCATCGTTATGAATGGCGGGCGCATCGAGCAGCAAGGCACGCCGTTCGAGATATTCAGGGCGCCGAATACCGAATTCGTCGCGCGTTTCTTTGGGGACGTGAATGAGATTGAGGGTTCCGTCACGCGCTCTGAGCCCGGCAGCTTCACTGTGAAAGATACTCGAACTGGCCTCTCCTGGGCAATCAACGGCGACCGCCAGGCGGGCAGCACAGTGAGGTCCCGCATCCGCGCCGAGCGCCTTTCGATCGCGCTCGAACCGACGCGCGACCAACGAATTTCCTGGCAATCGGCGGAGATTATCGGCTCGGAATACCTTGGCGTCCTGGCGAAATACATTGTCCGCGTCGGCGAAACCGACATGAAGGTACTTGAGCCGCTGTCGGGGCAATGTCATGCGGTCGGGCAACGCGTGTACGTGGGGTTCCCTTCTTCGGCCTGGGTAAGTCTGTAGACATCCCGCTGCTGCCCGCGCGTCCCTATATTTCTTGCGAGGCGCTAGTCGCCTCCGGAATCGCTCTGCGTAACCCTGCATCACTGTCGTGCGGAATCTTTGCTAGCAGCTAATAGCTCGTCTATCGTTCCGTCGTCCCGCAGGGGCGCCTTCCTGTCGGGTGACAAAGAAGGTGAGAACTGTGCTAGGTAAGTGAAAATTGCTGACACTTTTAGTGAAAGCGCTTCGGGCGGCCGACGTTCAATCCGAGCGTGTGCGGCCCGAGGCTGTTTCAGTTCGAACCTGAGCGGTCCTTCGAGAGGCTGTGACACCGGTGGTCGTTTCTTGGGAATAGCCGACCGTCGGCCGCACGCCCTTCTGCTGGTACTCCCAGCCTTTTCAGTCGCTGGACAACCATGCGGATGACGTCAACGGCACGAACTTGGCCGCGGTGAGGCGCGCGGCGAATTCCGCACGATCGCGCCGTGCTGACAAATACACAGTGAGGCCCGCGAAACCGCCCTACGGAGACCGCTATCACCATCCGCAGCAAGAAACTGAACCGACCTGCCGCACGGCGGCGGCAATATGCCGAGCTTTGCATTTGAGAGACATGTTCCGTGCACTAACCGAAACAAAAGCGTCCGGGCTCTGACATAATCGAACTTCGGAGAAGAAGTCGAAATCTGTCGCCGAAGATAAATCGATGAAACTTTGTAAACACATCTGTCGCTTGGCCGAAAGCCCTTTGGAATCAGCGTCGCGCTTCTCACTTGCCGCATCACTCGACGCCTTTAGCCGCTTCTACAATACGTGTGCACGCCGAGGGGCCGACTTCACATTGCACCGACTTCCCTTATCAATTAGGCGTTTCGTGGAATCCGCATGGCAATACCTTGGAGCTCCGATGGAAGAACGCACCATTTTCCATCTTGGTCACGATAAAAGAACATTGCCCTCGACCCGTTTCCATTGTCAGCGACAACACAAACGTAACGCCCAAGTCTAGACCGCCCATAATGACTCACCCTGAAGCCTCGCTCGGGATCCGGCGACAGCCAATCTTGGACCAATGTTCTTAAAGATCGCCCTGCTGTGTCCATCGCACTCCTCCATCTGCTTCAACGCCATCCAAAGCCTTAGAATCTGTTGAAGGAGCTACAAGCATGGAACATTCACCACGCACGCAGTTGCATCACCGGCACCGTCCGGCGTCGACGCTTACACGGTAGCCACGTCCTTGGCTGCGTTATCCCCCGTTGCATCCCGCAGGCATTTTGCAGGCGCCATCGCGGCGGAACTCATCGAAGCAATCTACTCGGCAATGTCAAGGCGCTTGTGTAGAACCGGCTGGTTTGGCGGGAAAGATATCAGATGACGACCTAATTTCCCACCTTCTGGGTACATATTCGACGCAATGCGAGGCCGATGAGCGGCAATCCGATTGTCGCGGCGATCAGCAACGTAGCTAATGCGTCGACGCTTGGAGTGACCGAATCCTGAAGCATGCCAAGAATAAGCGTTGGCACAGTATCGAGATTCGCCGGCTTCCAAAACATCGTCGCAGTGGTTTCATCAAACGACAGTGAGAAAGAGAAAAATGCGCTCGCGAGGATTGCCGGTGCGGCGATGGGCAGAGAGATCATCGTAATTGCGCGAAGCGGCGACGCCCCGAGGCTCGCTGCAGCTTCCTCGTATTGGAGCGGCATCCGCTCGAACCGAGCAAGCATTGTCGAAAATACGAAGGGAATGGTAATGGTGCTGTGGCCGCAGATCAGCATCGCGAAGTTCTTTGGTAGCGAAAGCAAATTGAACAGGATCAGCACCCCGACCGCCAGCACTATATGCGGCACGAGGATCGGCGCGGTGAAGAAACCTTTCGCTAGCAAGTTGTGCCTCGTCCAGTAACGACTTACGGAATACGCGGCGGTCGTCGCGAGGACCGTCGAAATCAGGCTGCTAGCGAAGCCGAGGATGAGTGACGTGCGCAGCGCTTCGAAAATCGCGTCGTTGTCCAGCAGTTGCGCGTACCACTTTGTCGTTAACCCCTCAAACGGGAAGCCTCCGTATTCCGATACGTTAAACGACAAGCACATCGTCGCGAGCACAGGAAGCAGCATGAATATGGCTACTGGAATGGTTGCCAGTCCAATCGCAAGCTTTTTGAAGTTCACTCTCATACTTGCGTTCTCCGCGCGAGTCCGGCGATGCCGACGAACCTGGCGTAGAGCGCGATGCCTACCGCCATAATTGCGAGTAGCAAGCACACCAGCGCGGCGCCCATCGGCCAGTTGAGTTCCTTGATGAAGGTTTCGTAGATCAAGCTGCTGTAGTACGTCGTTTGTGGACCACCGAGAAGCAGTGGTGTCACGTACGAGCCTAACGTCAGAATGCTACAGATCAACAGCCCGGTCGCGAGGCCAGGAAGCGTTAATGGGAATACCACCGACCAGAAAGTGCGCCAGTGTCCTGCGCCTAACGTTCTCGCCGCGTGCATCAAGTTGCGATCAACGGATTCAAGCACAACAAAGATGTTGAGTATCATGAACGGTAGCAGATAATGCACCATGCCGATCATGACCGCGGAGTCCGTGTATAACAGATGCAGTGGGGTGCGGATTACGCCCGCACCGAGAAGTGCCGCGTTGACGAGCCCGTTGTCGCCGAGGATCTGCATCCACGACATGGTGCGCACAACGTAACTGATCCAGGATGGGGCAATCAGCCCACAGAACAACAGGAACCGCCATGTCCCTCGCGTATTCCACAGCCCAAGCGCGGCAATATATCCAACAATTGCCGTCATGGCCACGCTTAACGCCGAGGTCGCAATGGTGCGCCCCAGCACCATAAACACGGTGCTGTCCTGAAAAACCCCTTTCCAGGTTTCCAAGGTCAGCGCGTAGACCACTTGCGCGCCCGTTCCGGGCCGAAAAAACGAGTACGCGGCAATGAGAGCTAACGGTGCCCAAATAAAAACGCATATCGCCAGGCTGGCGGGCCCAACGCTGATCTTCCCCGCTAGGTTCCTGGGCATGCTGACCCGATGACGCATTGCGCGCAGAAAGATCGTGCTCATGCCGCGATGAATTCACGGCGATATTGCGGCTGCCATGCTCCGGCGTTTGCGCTCCAGTATCGCGCGTCTGGAAAGATCACGCCGTCGTGTTTGCCCGTCGCATCAAAACCCGGGAGTTGCATGAGCGCCGGCGTCTGCTGCAGCAGCTTTGGATCGATGACGGGCGGATAGCCGTATTCGACCGCTTTCGCTAGTTGGACTTCCGGACTCAGCATCAGATCGACAATCTGATAGTAGGGTTCGGGGTTACTCGACTTCAGCATCATCAATCCGCCAACGCTCATCGCTATGCCCTTTGGCATGAACGACGAGATCGGCCGGCCTTGTTTTTTCAACGCATAGACACGGATCCCCCAAGCGTCGGACACCCACGCGCTGCCGGTCCCGAGCAAGTTCATCTGTTCGGCGCCGGAGCGGTAGTACTTGAAAACGACAGACTTGCTCTCGCGCACCTTTTCCCAAATCGCCTTGATGTCGCCGATTTGATTGGGGTTCTGGCCGGTCTGAAGCGCTGCGTACCAAATGCGCCGAAACCAGTCGTCCTCACCGGCGATGCGCCCTTTCAGCGCCGTATTGAGCAGTATGTTCGGGCCTTGCGTCTCGACGTCGCTTTGCGTCACCTTGGAATTGTTGTAGGCAATCGTTATGACCGTCAGGAACGTCGGCACTGCATAGAGCTGGCCATCACCCCCTGATCGATACGCCTCAAGCACGTTTGGACTGACTGTCGCGAGTCGCGGAATTTTCTTTTCTTCGAGGGCGACGGCATACCCTAGCTTGACGAAACGCAGATAGTCCATCTGATTTGTCAGCGAGAAATACTGGTAGTCCCCCGGCTGACTCGTCTGGACTTTGGCGAGAAACTCCTCCATCGATCCATACGAGCCTTGTCTGATCTTGATGCCCGATTTTGCGGCAAACGGCTTCAATACGAGTCTGTCATCCGCCTCTTGCGCCACGCCGCCCCAACTGTCGAATCGAACTTCGTCTGTAATGCCAGCCGCGGATGAAACCGATGGGATTGTCGCGAGCGCCGCACAGGCAGACGCGACGCCATACATCGCCACGAGACCGCTAACGCGGCTTAGAAACTCGCGTCGCGTGATGTCGCCGTCTCGCAGACGTCCGATTAAACGCTCGCCGACGCGATAAACTTCATGGTGGTCCGAATTGCTCATCGTGCTTGTCCGCGTGAACGCATGTTGCGTTGTAGCTACTGGGATGACGTGATCGGAAGCTATCCGACAGATAGCACGCCGATCACCCTCGACTTCATCGTATGGTCAAAACTTGTGCCGAATCCCTGCGGTTGCCATCACCTGACGATTTGTCGACGACTGCGTGAGGAACGGAATCTGTGCAACCGCGCTTGCGCCCGTCGAATCGTGGCCGGATGCCTGCTGGTAGATGCTCACCAGATACAGGTCCGTGCGCTTTGAGAGGAAGTAGTCGAGGCCGAGATCGACTTGGTGGTACCGCGCACCCGACAAGCCGCGCAAACTGCCTGCGGCGGTATATGCGTATGAAGCGCCAAGCTGTAGGGACGGCGTCAACTGATACCTGCCGTTGACTTCATAGATGTTGAACACTTCGGTTCCGCGCAACCCGTTGTTGACGCCGGCGACCGAGGTGCCACCGAGATCATTGAAAGCCGTGTGACTGTAGACGAAGCCCACCGAGCCCGCCCCGATCCGGTATTGAGCGCCGACGGCTGCGACCTCCATTGAGCCAGCCGTTGCTAAGCCGGAGATGACCGGACCGGACATGTTCGCCCCGGTTGCACTGTCGTTGGTTCTGTTGCCGAACACCGAGAAGTTTGGATTGCGCGCGTTGCTGTACTCCGCAGCCGCAGTCACCGGTCCCATGGTGTACCCGACTGCTAGCGAATACACCTGGTTACGGGAGAAGTCGCCGGCAACGCCACCTAACGAATACATGCCGCCAAACGACAAGCCACCAAAGGTTGGCGATCGATATTTGATCGCGTTGTTCGCGCGATAGGTGCCATCAAGATTGTCGAGGTCGGCGGGATGGGCGCCGTAGCCGCCTCCGCCGAGCGCCCACTGGCCCGCCGCTGTGAGGGGCCCGACGAAGTCGTAACCGGTCGTGTACTGACGGCCGAGTAGCAAGCTACCCCAAGTGACGCTTGTCAGCCCGACAAACACCTGCCGGCCGAATAAAGTCCCACCCTGACCGATTGCGCCGGTTGAAGAACTAAATCCACCCTCAATCGTGAAGACGGCCGCGAGCCCACCGCCCAGCTCTTCGTTGCCCCTCAAGCCCCAGCGGCTGCCAGACGCACTACCACTGGCCAGTTGCCACTGTTGGCCACCGCGGGCATTGTTGCTGAACAGCAAGCCCTCATCAACAATGCCGTACAGCGTCGCGCTGCTCTGTGCCATTGCCGTTCCTGAGAAGCCCGCGAGTAGCCAAACCGCCAACGAACTCTTTTTCATTTCGACTCACTTGTTGAAGTGCTGAGGGTTACGTTTCCACCTTGTTCGGGCGCTGCGAACAGGCGGCATGGGGACAGCAAAAAAATACCCAATTCATTTTAGTTATAAACAATAGCTTTTCCGTATACTTAGTACAGTGCAAGGATATGTGTACAAAATTCGTGGTCAAGCGCTTTTTTTGCGCTGAGCATTGGGATTTACCAGAACCAAGCGTCGGCGCTGGAATCTCGCAGGCGCGCGATTATTGACTCTCAACGGCGTTGACGAGGGGGCGCTTGCGGCGCAAAAGTGAGGATGAGGTTCCGCCTGCGCCACCGGCCTATGGACCGCTCGACGGCCGAAGCACCGCTCGGGCACAATCGCGCCTGCGGGCGATTCACGCCACTTGGGGAGATCGTGCGACGTACCTCGATCCCAACGCTAGGACGAGTGACGAACAGACGGGGACGTCAGGTTCGAGCAACTAATTCGGAACCCGTATGCGCAGCGCATACCAAGATGTAGACGCCTCCGAACGCGATCATCTGCGTTCGAAGAACGCACAAACAAGAGATACGGAGCTGTCTGACCTGAGGTAGCTCCCGGAGAGACGCTGGACGCTAAGCGATCAAGCGCCGTCCGTTGCAGTCCCCAGGATTGTGAGACGTGTGGGAGGTAGGTAGGTAGCTAGGCAATATCGCCACGCATGCAATAGAGTAAGAAACCAGAGTCGCTTCTCGTTCAACCAACTCAGGACGATATGTGCGCTTGCAAACAAGGCTGGGGATTCACGGTCCTTGGGTAACGATCGTGTCATCCACTCCCCGGGGTCCCGATGAGGGCTCTCACTGATGCAACCAACGAGCGGGATTCTTCCCCATTCATCGCCGTCGTGTGGCTCCGCTTTAGACGCATGCTGGGCCGAGGTATGGAGCTATTTGGCGAAAGCAGCAGCCCCAGGAAAGGGACGATCTCCTTTCACCATGATGCAGTTGGCAACAATAGGCTTGGACAGCGCACCAAAACTTCGCACAGTTGTGCTACGCCGAGCGATCGCCGAGGAAGCGTTGCTGAGCTTTTACACGGATGTACGGTCAATGAAAGTGCGAGAGTTAGAGCGCGATCCCTACGTCGCGCTGCTATCAAGCGACCTTCAGGCTGGCATTCAATTGCGTCTTGAGGGGTCTGCAGCCCGGGTAAGCGATCAATTCGATCGAATGGCAGCATGGAACTCTTGTCGTGTAGGGTCGCTCGTCTTATATAGGGCCCCCATTGCACCCGGCACCGTCATCACGCAGCCCGTTGACGCCCTACCCACGCAGGACGATAACGAGTCGGTCGGTACAGCCGGGTTCGAGAATTTCTGCCTCATCGACGTCCGGCTACGTCACGTCGAGTACCTGAACATCGTCGGACCCGTCCATAAGCGAGCACAGTTCAGCCTGTCAGAGGACAAGTCATGGGCTGGATGCTGGATTGCGCCGTGATAGCTAAGGGACGCACACTCCTTTGCATATCGGTTCGTCAAAAATTGGCTTCGCATAAACCAGCCGTCACTGCACCGGTGTTCTGCGTTGAAGATAAGAGCCGGTAGCTATGGCAGAGCTTAGTCGCACAGTTTTGCCCTGGGGCGGGGGACGGCAGCTCGTCTGGTGCCGCCTATCGGCAGGTATGTGCGACTTCATACAACCTATACTGCATTAGCGCGACCCTGTGATGGTTGCCGCTCAACTCGTACTGGATGCCCCGACGTTTTGACTGGACTACATCATCTTGCGGCATCACCGGTGCGCGCGGTCAGTTCCTCGTACACTTCACGTGATACCCCGAGCAACTGAGACTTCGCTATTGCCCCAGAAACGGCATACCCGAAGTCACCGTCGACCCAATAGAAGACATTTACCGGGCCCTCCTGGAAGAGCCTGAAGGCAGTGATATTCTGACTTTTCCGTCTGTGGGAGACGTTCAGCGTGATGCGTTCACCCTTCGCGTCGTGATACATAAACTGGGCGATCGGACCTTCATCACCCGGCAGCAAACGTCCCCCCATGAGGCTGAAACCGGCCTGGGTGAGCACCGGGGCGTGGATATCAGTTCCAAGGCGGCTGGAAAGCCACGAGACGAGCTCTTGCTCCTGCTCCGCTCCGACCTCCACCGGGCGATTCACCATCGGCGCATAGGTGACGTACGCAATCGCCGACTGACGCGCGAACGACTCATCCTTCGTCAGACTCGCGCGTAGTATGGACCCATTGCCGATTGCCGACGCAACCAGGTCGCGCGCCTGCGGATTAAACATGCTGCTGACGCCGATGGCGACGCCAACGAGCACTGCCGCTGCTATCCCGCCGAAACGCGCCAGGTTCGCGGCAGCGGGGCGGTTTTCCCCGGCGTTGGCGATGGCTGGCGACGGCTTGACGGTGTTGTCTCCCGCCAGTCTGAGGCGGTGCGGGGTCGGCTCCTGAAGGATGCGGTCGTAACGTTCGTGCAGCATGCTGTTGAGCGAGAATAGGTCGCTCATGCGATGAGCCAGGACAGGGTCAGTTTCCAGGCGCCGTTCGATCTCGTCCCGACGATCTTCTGAAAGCACGCCATCGACGTAGGCCTGGATCTCATCGTCCTTTATCGGGGCTACATGTGCCATCATCTCACCACCTTCAGTTGAGCGCCATCCTGCTGTCCGGCCATAAGATTGCGTAACCTCTCCCGCCCGCGAGAAAGGCGCGACATCACGGTGCCCAGCGGTATTTCAAGCGCGATGGCCACCTCCGCATATGTCAACTCTTCGAGTCCCACCAGTAGAACAACTTGCCGCTGCTCGATGGTAAGACGTTGCAGCGCATAGTCCAGATCGCGCATCTCCAGCGTCCGTGTCGAATGACTTGCTACCGCGAAGTGACTCTCATCAAGCGCACCGTCATCGATCGATACGTGAGCGGCCTTTGAGTCGGCCCGTCGTTTCCGATTCGCGAAAACATTGTGCATGACCGTGAACAGCCACGCGCGCATATCGCTGCCGTCTGCGAACTTGTCGGTGTGCCGCAGCGCGCGCTCGAGAGTATCCTGCACAAGGTCGTCCGCGAGTTCCTGGTTGCGCACGAGCGCGCGCGCATAGCGACGCAACCGTGGCACATGATCCATCAATTGTTCCCGGACGCTCAAAGTACCCCCCTGCGTACCGTGGGCGTGGTTTTCCTGCGATGTTTCATCGCCTCTCCTCTATAGCTTTCAGGATTTCGGCAGCGCCCATAAGGCCTCGTGTCCCCGCAAAAGTGGCGACAACCGTGCGAACGCCGTTTGCCGATGTCCATTCAACAAGACGCGCCGCACCGATTCTATGCGCATGCCACGGCGGCTGCAGCCCAAGCGCGGACGACGGCCCCGCCAACAAGACCAAAGGGTCGCCGTTCGCATTGCGGTAGGTCGTAAGGTTCACCGTCGAGAAGGCTCCGAACGTCGTCTTTCGGACACCGACCAGATGGAAGCCCGCGGATGACAGGTCCGGAGCACTCAACACAGGTTTCGCGACGGCCGGATTCGACTGCTCGACAACTAGTGCGTCGACGGCTGCTGTCTCAAGCAATGCTGCCGGAACCTCGACCGTCAGCCAAACGGCGGCGAGCGACAGCGCGACGCATGCGAGCGTCACCAAAAGGATCAACGCGTGTCGATGGCCTTTGCGAGCCGTCGGTGACGGGATCGTGCTGAAATCCTCGAATTGTGACCGCAACTGGTAGTTCAACCGAAGGTTAAAGCCTACCCTTCGGGCTTCATCCGGTCTCTGCGCGAGATAAGCGAGGAGCGCATCGGCCTTTTCGGACGCGAGCACGCCGTCGGCGTAAGCCTGCAAATCAGCTTCGGTTAAGGACACAACTGATCTAGGTTCCACGACACTTTTATATCAGCGATTGCCTGGGTTATCGAGCACGAACACCGTGCGTGGCGATTATTCCCGCGTAGACAGACGCGGGCGCGCTGCCATGCTACGACCCTGCGTAGAGATTGCAAAAACTGTAAGGACCCACGCATGCTGCAGAGCTCGAACGAGCGCCACTGTCGGTCCAGGCCGTCGCCCGCCCGCCATAGCTGCGGGTGTCTGCCGCATGCGCTCTCGCCACCTGATTGCGATAGATCGGACTAACGTCGGGATATGACGCGTCCGTGACGAGCTGCGATCCGTTCTGCTCCGCTTGCACGAGTTGTGCGCGAACATCATCGCGAGTGATGCCCTGAGCGAAGGCGACGGACGTGGAGGCCAGCGCAGCAGCGATGACGGCGAGTTTTACCAGCTTCATGTTGCGCTCCATTTGAGATTGATTGCGGCTTGCACTGGAGCAAACATCGCATCCAGCGGATCTATTCCCGTAACGTGCGAAGTTTCATAGACGTTTCGACCCATCTTGCGCCAAGTCCATGCGCCGATTAGATGCAAGCGGCTCGGACAGTGACTGCCGCCTTCACACATCTAGCGAGTACACGTAAATCAGAGTGTGGCGCGTACTTCTGTGTCGAGCGACTCTGAAAGCCAGTGCCGTCCTTACCGCGGAAATTTTTTGCGTCCGTATGGAATAACAGGAACGCAGCGCTGTTCACTCAATCCAGAGGCAATTATGGAGAAACCGATGACGAGTCCAAGAAGAACCGCTCGCGGCGTAGCGTCGATCGCATGCACGTTGATTTCCTGTGCCGCGGTAAGCGTCTCGTACTCCGCTGAACCGGGGCATCCACCGGCGACGGAAGCGGAGAGCGAGTTCCTCAAACAGAACGACGTTGCCATGGACCGGATGATGGCGGACATGGAAATCGCGCCTTCCGGAGATGTCGACAAAGACTTCGTCGGCATGATGATTCCGCATCACCAAGGGGCTATCGACATGGCTCAAGCGGAGCTTCGCTACGGCAAGAACGAGCAGCTGCGACGGATAGCTCAGGAGATCATCGTCGAGCAGCAGCAAGAGATCGCGGCAATGCACCTCGCGTTGGGCACGGCATTGCCGCCCTCCACCTCGTCTCCTGATCAGATCCGTCCCGCCGCGAAGCAGGACTCCATGCCCATGCATACTCATATGGGCGCTCATTCATCAACCCCCGAGGGAACCCAATGAAGTCACTCACGTTGCGGTCGAAAATCATGATGGGAGCGTTTGCTTTGGCTACCGCGTCCATGGCGGTTGCCAGCCAAGCACCTGGCGCGGATAGCGCGCCGGATATCCCGGTCAGCCACCACGATCGCGTCTATGCGGCCGAGCAGTTCTCGAACACGGTCTCCGTGACCGATCCGGTCGACAATCGCCTGTTGGGCGTCATTCGTCTGGGCGACCCGTCACCGATGAACTTCAGCCCGCTTTACCGCGGGCAAGTGCTTGTGCACGGCATGGGATTCTCGCCGGATCACAAGACCATCGCCGTGGTGTCGATTGGATCGAACTCGGTCTCGTTCATCGACACGGCGACCAACGCAGTCAAGCACGTCACGTATGTCGGGCGCTCGCCGCATGAAGCCTTCTTCACTCCAGACGGCAAGGAGGTGTGGGTCACCGTGCGCGGCGAGAATTATGTGTCCGTGCTCGATGGTTCGACGTATGAAGAGAAGACACGGATTACTGTGCCCGCCGGGCCCGGCATGCAAATCTTCTCGCCTGACGGGAAGTACGGATACGTTTGTTCGTCTTTCAATCCGGAAACGGACGTCATCTCGGTAGCCGATCATAAGATCGTGGGCAAGGTCAAGCAGGACAGTCCGTTCTGCCCAAATATCGCCGCTACCCCGGACGGAAAGCAGGTCTGGTTCACGCTCAAAGATGTGGGCAAGACTCAGGTCTTTGATGCGAACCCGCCCTTCGCGTTGCTCAAGACTCTCGACACCGGACCGATCACGAACCATGTGAACATCGCCAAAAATGCGAAGGGAACGTTTGCGTACGTCACGGTCGGAGGACTGAACCAAGTAAAGGTGTTCCGAACCGACACGTATGAGCAGGTGGCAACAATACCGGTCGGCAAATTGCCGCATGGCATCTGGCCATCAGGCGACGGAAGCCGGGTTTTTGTCGGCCTGGAAAATGCCGATGCTATGGCAGCAATCGACACAATCACGAACACAGTCATCGGTCAGGTTCCCATCGGACAGGCGCCGCAGGCAGTGACGTATGTTCCAAATGCGGTGCCCGATGGTGATGGCATGAGCAATCTTCAACCACTTGGGCTTGCGGGCAACACGACACACTTGACGTTGTCTATCGTTGGTGACAAAACGCATGGTGACCACAACTCTCCGACGAGCGTGTCGCTTTTCGATCAAGGGCTCCTGCAAGTACTGCAGGCATCGGTTACAGGCTTGAATCCCAAGCAGCCATATGTGCTCGGCCTCGCGGGAACGCCTGATGGAAGCGGCGCTATCGAAGGCCTCGCCAATTTCATGACGAACCCGGCAGGATCTGCGATTGTCAATGCCATCGGGCAGATACGCCAAGTCGTCTCGATCAACGATCCCGAGCGACCAGGCACGCGCCGCTATCTTGTAATTGCGCCGCAGGTCGATGGTAAGCCGGGCAAGCCGGTGCAGGTTCAAGCGTTGTAAATGCGAAGAAAGGTCCGGGAGATTAGCAACTATCCCGGATCTGACACCTAGGGACGCTCTTTTCAGAGCGCCTTAGAGGCCGTGCGTTTTCGTGCGCAGGCTGGCCACCATCCGGGGCCAGATACCGCCCTGACCTGAAAACAGCGGGCAACCAGCCCGTACGACAGTTTGCGGCGCTTAAGCGCCCTCTCAGTTCAATTCAGCCGCTTAAGTTCGCCATCGTCCGCATACCAGTCTACTGTCTGGCCGCTCGTGTTGACGGTGACGGCACGCGGCTCGCTGAATTGGTCGAACGACTCGATGCCCGTTTCGCGCCCCACGCCGCTATTCTTGAAACCGCCCCAGGGCGATGCGGGATCGAGCCGGTGGTGGTCGTTCACCCACGCCATGCCGAATTCCAGCTTCGATGCCACGCGATGCGCCCGCGCCACATCCTGCGTCCACACCGACGCCGCGAGACCGAACTGCGTCGCGTTGGCGATACGCAGGGCGTCGGCTTCATCCTCGAACGGCATCACGACCGTGACCGGCCCGAACACTTCTTCCTGACCCATCTCCGATTCTGGCGGCACGTCGTACAGCACAGTGGGCTCGATGTAGAAGCCCGTCTTCAGATTCTGCGGCACGCCGCCTCCGGTCAGGCACTTCACGCCCGCCTGCTTCGCGCGATCCAGCATCGCAAGAATACGCTGACGTGAGCGGTCGGAAATGACCGGGCCCAGTTGCGTCTTCGCATCGGTCGGATCACCGACCCGGATATGCGACGCCTTGGTGCGGAAGCGTTCGAGAAACTCCGCATACATCGACTTCTGCACGAGAATACGCGCGCCGCATACGCACGTCTGCCCGGCGCCGATGAATGCCGCGAAGGCCGCGCCATTTACCGCGCGCTCCATGTCGAAATCGTCGAACAGGATCACCGCGCCCTTGCCGCCGAGTTCGAGCGTGGTGAGCGCGAAATTGCGCGCCGCCGCTTCGCCGATCGACCGTCCCACTTCCGTGCCGCCGGTGAACACCACCTTGCGAATGAGCGGATGACGGGCCAGCGCCGCGCCGGCCTCGCGCCCTTCGCCGTTCACCACGTTGACGACGCCCTTCGGCACGCCCGCCTCGTCGAGCAGGCGCACGAGCCGCACGGTCGTCAACGGTGTCTGCTCCGATGCCTTGATGACGACGCTGTTGCCCGTCGCAAGCGCCGGCGCGAGACTCTTCGACAGGATCATGAGCGGATGATTGAACGAAGTCATCAACGCGACGACACCGAGCGGCACACGCTGCGTATAGCAAAGATACGGGCCTTCGATGGGAATCACATCACTGCGCCGCGTGAGCGCGAGCGCCGCGAAATAGCGATAGAACTGCGGCAAACGCGAAATCTGCGCGCGCGTCTCTGAGATCGGCCGGCCGTTGTTGAGCGTCTCCAGCTGTAGAACTGCTCCAGGTCCGCTTCGAACAGATCGGCGAAGCGATTCAGGATGCGCGCGCGTTGCTGGATGGGCATGTCTCGCCATGTGCCGGACTCGAATGCGCGATGTCCCGCCTGCACCGCGCGATCGACATCGGCGGCACTCGCGGCGGCCAGCGCACCGATAACACTGCCTGTGGCAGGATTGATGATATCCATCGTGTGGCCGGTCTCGGCATCGGTCCACTGTCCGTCGATGAAGAGTTGCGCCTCGAGATGGCTGGGGTTTGATGTATCCATGTGTGTTCCTGAGTTCGGTTATTTCGAAGGCGATGCGTGCGCCGGCCGTACTTCGGGGGCATCCTGCAGATTGGGGGAATCGGGCTGGAGGTCTTCGAGGCGTTCGCCGGTCGGCTCGACGCCGAGCCACGCGACCACGACGATCTGAATGGCGAGCAAGCTGATCATCAACGCCAGCACGCCTACAACGCCATGTTGCGCGAACAGCGCCACCACAATGAACGGCGTGACGATAGTCGCGCCGCGCCCGAGCGTGTTGCAGATGCCCGAGGCGCGCAGCCGCACGGGCGTCGGAAAGAGTTCCGGCACATAGACCGCGAACAGAAGCGCAACGAGCACGTAGATGGGAATGGTGAGCAAAAGGCCGATGACGGGCAGCAGCATCGGGCTCGAAACGAACGGATAGATCGCCCCGAAGACGATGGCCGCGAGCGACGCCCCGATGATGGTCGGCTTGCGCCCCCACGCATCCGCCGTCAGTGCGCCGATGCCGCTGCCGATGGGCGCGCCGAGCGACATCACGAGCGCGAAGCCGAACGACTTCGCGATGCTCATGCCCTGATGCACGAAGAAAGTCGGCAGCCACGTGATGAAGCCGTACAGCAACGTATTGATGACCACGAGCGTCACGCAGCCGACGATCATGCGCGGCAGCATCGCACCGGAAAACAGCGCGCCGAACGACATGGGCGCTGCCTTCGATGCCTTCGCCACGAGCGGCGGCGGCAGCGGTTCGCCGCCGCGCGATTGCGTCACCTCCGCCTCGATGCGCAGCATGATCGCCTCCGCTTCGTCGTTGCGTCCGACCGATTCCAGCCAGCGTGGCGACTCGGGCAAGGACTTGCGCGCATACCAGACGCCAAGCGCGCCGAGACCACCGACGACGAACATCGCGCGCCAGCCGAGCGAAGGAATCAGCAGCAGGCCGATCAGACCCGCGACTGGCAAACCGGACACGACGAACACCGCCATCAGCCCTTGCAGCTTGCCGCGCTTCGTCGGCGGCACGAACTCCGTCAGCGTCGAATAGCCGACGACGTTCTCCGCGCCGAGGCCCAGACCCATCACGAAGCGGCACGCGATCAGCACCGCCATGTTCGGCGCGAACGCCGCGCCGAGCGATGCGAGCCCGAAGATCGCGAGATTGGCCTGATACGTGAAGCGCCGCCCGAAACGGTCACCGAGAAAGCCCGTGCCTAGCGAGCCGAGCATCATGCCGAGAAAGGTCAGCGACACGAACAAGGCGTTCTGCGCGAGCGTGGAAAAGCCGCTTTGCAGCGTCGCGCCGAGCACGGTCGATGCGACATAGATATCGAAGCCGTCGAAGAACATGCCGATGCCGATCAGCCACATGATGCGGCGATGAAACGGCGACATCGGCAAACGATCCAGTCTCGGGCCTGCGTTGACGTACATGGTTGTCTCCTCCTTGTCGTCTCGTCGTTCCGTCTCAGCGGCCTTGCATCAGGCGCAGGGAACTGACGGTCAGCATGTCGGTGGCGGTGCGGAAGTTGTCTTCGACGCGGCTTTCCCGCGCAGCCTGGAAAAATGCCTTGCAATGGCGCGCACCGGTGTCGTCGAGCGCGAGGATGCGCCGGGTCAATGCATCGGCGTGCGCCGCGAGCGCGTCGCGTTCGCAGACGCGGGTGATGAGCCCCGCCTGCAGGGCATCAGCCGGCGTGATGGCATCGCCGAACAACACCATCGGAAAGAGCACCTTGGGCAGCGCATAGTCGCCCGCGTACGCCATGATCGCGGCGGGCGGCAAGCCCTTGCGCATTTCCGGAAACGCCAGCGATGCAGTTGATGCAACCAGCGTGAAATCGCACAGCATCGCAAGCCCGAGGCCGAAGCCCATTGCATCGCCCTGCACCTGCGCGATCGAGATGAGCGACGTGTTGCGCACGAGCCGCTTCATCTCGATGAGCCGCGCGACCTCCTTGCGGATCGATACGGCATCCGTGCCCGCGCGCTCGCGCCCGAGGCAGAACGTGTCGCCCGTCGCGCGAATGCTGAGCACGCGCGCGGTCGGCTCCAGGGCTTCGGCGCGCAGCGCGGCGGACATGGCATCGAACATGGCGGCGGATATTTCATTGCCGCATTCGGGACGATTCAGCGTGAAGGTCATCACGCCGTCCGTTCTGTCGATCAAAACAGGTTGTGGCAGCGAATCTCGATCCATGGTCTCTCCTCCTGTATAATCTGTATACAGCGTATTCACAAGGGTATCGAGGTGTCAATGGCTGCTGCAAAAACCGCTCGACTGAAAGGAGAACTCCGTGCAGCAGGACGCGCGGCCGCTAGCACGCCCACCCTCGCGGACATCGCGGGGCGTTATCACGCCAGGCTGCGCGCGGTGGAGACTTCGGGCGATTCCCTGAGCGAAGGCGTCGTGGTGCCCGCATTGCGCGAGGCGATCGTGGAAGGCGTGCTGACGCCGGGAAGCCGTCTGTCGGAAGTGCAGGTCGCGAAGCAGTTGAATGTGAGCCGCACGCCCATGCGTGAGGCGTTCGCGCAGCTGGAACGTGAAGGGCTGGTGACTATCGTGCCGCGCGTGGGCGCATACGTTCGCGCCGTGACCGCGAGGGACGTCGAGGAAATCTACACGGTGCGGGCCGCGCTCGAATGTCTCGCCGTGCAGCTTGCATCGGAGCGCATCACGCCGCTTGGCACCGCGCAACTCGATGACGTCATCGCCGACATGCAGCGGAGCGTCGATGCGGACAATCCGTCCGCCTACGTGGACGGGCTCGACCGCTATTACGCGATCGTCATGACGATCGCGGACAACCGCACCTTGCAGGCTAATCACGCCGCGCTGATTGGTCCCGTGCGGCGCTTGCGTCGCATCGCGATGGCGCGTGGCGGGCGCATGCGGACCTCCTTCGACACGGCGAAGAAAATACGGGACGCAATTGTCGCGCGATCGCCTGACGTACAAACCCTCATGCGCGACCAACTGCGTGGGGCATGCGATGCCGCGCTCGAAGTTCTTAGCTGCACGAGCTAACTCTCATGAGGCAGCCGTGATTGTCTGCGAGATCCGGCCTCGCTAGCTGCTCTTAATCCGCGTCGCAAAGTCTTCGCTGATTACTGCATGAAATGCTCATCGTTCGCTTTGGGTGGCCACAGCCTTCAGCGCTAGCGTTGCGTGGTCGATGGCCTCGAAACAACTTCTGGCGACAGTCGTCACGAAGATGATCGCTTAGTACCTGCAGTAACGATCTTGACGGGGCACCGACGATCCAAGCAGTCGAAAACTCGCGTGCGACGACCTCTTACCGCGGGGCCGGCCCTGTCGTCGCATATGGCTGCCGTGTCGGCGCACGGTATCGGCATCGTTACCACCCTTCAGCGGGTAAGCTCAGATGGACGTCGACCACGCTCTGCAATCTCGGCCGGCTTCGCTTCATGCTTCTGCCTCCTCGCGCCGGCCCACGCTTCGCAGCCGTGAGCTGTCGATTTGCTCACGCGGCCGCACATCCCAGTCGGGCATTGAATAGTGCTTGACAATCTATCTACCGATAGGTACATTACTGCTCATGGACACGACAACATCACCGGTACGCGAGAAACTCCTCAGCCACGCGATCACATTGATGATGCTGCGCGGCTACAGCGGATTCAGTTATCGCGATCTTTCCGCTCTGGTCGGCGTGAAGACATCCAGCATTCATTATCACTTCCCGTCCAAGGATGATTTGGTTCTGGAAGCCGTCGGCGAGTACAGCAGCACGGTGATGGCGTCGGTCTACGGCATTGACCCTGGGCTGGCGGCCAACGTCAAGCTTGATCGCTATGCGAAGATGGTAGGCAAAACGCTTGGCGATGGTGAGCAGATTTGCTTATGCGGAATGCTGGCGGCTGACCTCGGTTCGCTGCCGGAGAAGATTGGCGACGCGGTGCAGTCGTTTTTTAAAGCGAACGAGAAGTGGCTCTCAGGGGTGCTAGCGCAAGGTGCGGAGGAAGGAACGCTAGTAGTTAATGGCAGTGCAGACCTTGCAGCAAGGGTGTTGTTTGCAAGCTTCCAGGGCGCCATTCTTGCCAGTCGCTTGTTCAACACCAAGGCGCGGCTGGATGACGTCCCGCGCATGTATAAAGTTTCAACGTAACGAGATTAAAAGGCGGACAGTCCGCCTTTTAATTGGCGGGGATGTCTATCTATGGATAGGTAGTTTAACAACTTGCTGTGTCGACAGATACTTTGGAGAAAGTCATGAAGAACAAGCTCATCGCGTCGCTGCTGGCCGTTTCGGTCGTCTCGGCTGCTGCCCCGGCATTTGCAAGTGGCTTTGGCCCGGCGCCGTCTTATAACCCTGCCACCGGTGCACCTGCCTCGCAAGGCGGCCCCAGCGTGCTGAGCCTCAATTCCCAAGCGCAGGCCTCGGCCAATGCGTATGGGGGCAGCACCGAAGGGCGTGCAGACAGTGGCGCCCGAGCGGCGGCCCACAGTTCAGCAACCGTATTCGCACATCACTAAGCTCAGTGCCCCTGACGCATTTAGACCAAAGCAACAGCAGCACCGCTCTATTAACCGAACTCGAAGGACAATGATCATGAAATCGCTCATCAATGCCGTTGCCGTCGCTGTCGCACTCGCCGCTCCGGTGGCCTCGTTCGCCCAATCCAATGACCATCTCACGCGTGCGCAGGTGCGCACCGAACTGACTCAGTTGGAGAATGCAGGCTATCGCGTCGGCGACGGAGATCAGGCCAGCTACCCCACTCAGATCCAAGCGGCCGTTGCGCGGGTTTCGATGCCGACGACAACCGGCTTTGGCGGTGCGAGTACTGGTTCATCGGCCGCAGGCGCACGCATGGTCGCAGCGATCGACGCACGCTCGGTGTACGCCGGTCACTAATGATTCGCGCTCAAGGAGCCTGACAGGCATGAACTCCAAGCTCACCGCGGCGTTGCTTTTTGCAGGCGCCAACCTACTCGCAACCTTGCTGGTCACGCTAACGGCGTTGTTGGCAGCGCCTGCGTTTGCCAGCAGTGGCTTGTGAAAAATCCTCACTATTTATTCGGCTCTCTACCTATAAATAGGTAGAGCGCTACGAACCGAAGCGTATCACTCCACTTAAGCGAGCTCATATGTCGATCGAAAAAGTCCTTTACCGCGCCCATGCCCATGCAACCGGCGGCCGCGATGGCCGAGCCACCGTTGCCGAAGGCAATCTGGATTTCAAGCTGACCACGCCTCGCCAATTGGGCGGAGCAGGAGGGGAAGGCGCCAATCCGGAGCAGCTCTTCGCGGCGGGCTACAGCGCATGCTTTCTAGGCGCCATGAAATTCGTTGCTGCTCGCGACAAAGTGAACCTGCCTGCGGACATCGCGGTCGACGGCAGTGTAGGCATTGGCGCAATCCCGAACGGCTTCGGGATCGAAGTCGAACTAGAGATCACCCTGCCCGGTATGGACCGTGACGCCGCACAGTCACTCGTCAACAAAGCGCACATCGTCTGCCCGTACTCCAACGCCACGCGCGGCAACATCGACGTCGCGCTGACTTTGGTTTAATGCGCTTTGCTCTGCCGCATCAGGCGCGAGCCTGGTGCAATCGAAGCGAAACTCAGGGACCTCAAGAGCGCTTCGGCATCACATGCAGAAAAGTCATTGCCGCGTACTCGTCACAGGCTGATTCGGCTTGCGGCTACGTGGATAAGAACAACCGCACCGAACAGGCGAAGTTTAAGTGCCTGTGGTGCGGGCACCGTCGGCACGCAGATGTCAATGCGGCGCGTAACCTGATTCAGAGACGTTCTCTGGATAACACAGGTACGAGCCGGGCGTCTCGCGATGCGTTTCCTTGGCGCGATGGTAAGCCAGCACGTCGCGCGATAGAACAGACGTCGGGGAAGGTCTGCCGACCCGAGATTGTCCAATCCGTACTTCCGGTCCTGGGCAGCCTCGGTGAGGTCAATTGGACCCTACGGGTGAAGCATTTTCCACACGAAGTTCCGAATACCCTTTGCAACAATGTTCACCGTCCTCGGTAAACATTTGTTTCGTTTCGGCTGCGCTAATCGCGCGACTAAACAAGAAGCCTTGGCCTTGGCCGCAACCGAGAGCGCGCAGCCGAGCCTCTTCCGCTGTGCCTTCAATGCCTTCCGCGGTAATGGTGAGCCCAAGCCCGGTACCCAGCCCCACGAGCGCAGCAACGATCTCCGCGCTCTCGCGCTCATCCTGCATGCTCTGCACGAAGCTGCGATCGATTTTGATCTTGTCCAGCTTGAAATTTCGAAGATGGTAGAGGCTTGAATACCCTGTCCCGAAGTCGTCAAGGGCGATCGAGACTCCGGCATCGCGTAGCATACCGAGAACACGTTGTGCAGCGTTCATGTCGCGCACTAACAGCCTGTTGAAATACCCTCCTCCCAGGTCATCCGCGCACAAGGCAGAAACGTTGATCTAAACAATCGAACGACACAGAGACCAAAGCGATGCGCGGCCCCGACGGCTATACCGAATCGATGTTCACGATGTCCAGACTGGACGATTTCGTTCCGGCCAATCATCCGCTGCGACCCATTCGCCTGTGGCTGAACGAGGCGCTCACGCGCATGGACGCGGTGTTTTCGCGCATGTACGAGAGCGAGGCCAAGGGCGGTCGGCCGAGCATCGCGCCGGAGAAACTGATACGCGCGCTGTTGTTGCAGGTGCTGTATTCGTTTCGCAGCGAGCGCATGCTGATGGAGCAAATCTCCTACAACATGCTGTTTCGATGGTTCGTCGGACTGGCGATGGACGATGCGGTCTGGGACCACTCCACCTTCAGCAAGAACCGCGACCGGCTGATGATCCACGATGTCATGGTCAGCCTGTTCAACGAAACGGTCGAGACGGCGCGCGTGCGAGGTCACCTGTCGGGCGAGCACTTCAGCGTCGACGGGACGCTCATTCAGGCGTGGGCGGGACACAAGAGCTTCGTGCCCAAGACGAAACAGGATGACGATTCGCCGCCTGAGGGCGGAGGCGGCTCGCAGGAGAACTGGCGCGGCGAGAAACGCAGCAACGACACGCATGAATCCAGCACGGACAATCAGGCACGACTGTTCCGCAAGAGTCGTGGCACGGGCGCGGTGCTTTGCTACATGGGTCACGTGCTGACCGATAACCGGCATGGTCTCGTGGTCAACGCGCAGGTCACGCAAGCCAACGGCACGGCCGAACGCGACGCGGCCGCGCAGATGCTTGCCGATGCTGCGCAATGTGCCGGTACGACCATCACGGTCGGTGCTGACAAGAACTACGATACGGCGGGCTTCGTGGCGACGTGCCGCGCGAACAACGTGACACCGCACGTGGCGCAAAACGATGCCCGCGCGGGCGGTTCCGCGATTGACGCTCGAACCACGCGATGGCCCGGCTATGCAATGAGTCAGTGCAAACGCAAATGCATCGAGCAGGTGTTCGGATGGGGCAAGACCGTCGGCCGGATTCGGCAGGCGATGTATCGAGGCCTGGAGCGAGTCGACCAACTCTTTCTGCTGACTCAGGCGGCGTACAACTTGACGCGCATGCGAACGCTTGCTGCTCGGGCAGCTTGAAAGCGTGGGCGAGAAGCAAAGCGGCATTGGCAGCAGATAAATCCAAGGAAAGTCGGCGTCAATTCATTTGGGACACCGCATCGTGCTAGCTCTTACGAATAAACGAGCGCGCGTTCATTAGAGGATATTTCAACGGCCTGCTAATGCACTTTCGGTGATTTCGACTTTGAGCCGTCTAGGCGATAGACCGTTTTCTGCGAGCAAAGCGAGCAGGCGCTGTCCTCGATCCGTATCACGCAACTCGACCGGCGAGAGGTTGAAAGACAGGCGGACGTGTCCCGGCCAAGCCAGCGCTGCCTTGCACGCCGCGCTCAACAAGTGGTCGGAAAGTTTTGTAATAAGGCCGGTATCCTCTGCGATTGCGACGAAACGCTCTGGCGCTACCTCGCCCAGCGTTGCGTGCCTCCAGCGCGCCAAAGCCTCAAAGGCAATGACGTTACCTGTCTGAAGGTCGACGATCGGCTGGAAGTATGGCTCGATCTCACAATTGCCCAGCGCTTGCCTGAACTCGCGCTCGAGTTCATCACGCTCGCGGATCTGCTTATCTAAGGCCTCGTCAAAGAAGCGCAAGCGTGATTGCCCAGCTGCCTTCGCCTTATAGAGGGCCACGTCCGCCCGGCGCAGAGTCTCATCCGGGGTGGCACCGTGAAACGGAAGAAGGCATATACCGATCCCGGCGCTCAGACGCTGCTCGATGCCTGCGGTTGTTGAAGGCCCGGCAAGCGCCTCCAGCACCCGCAATGCCAAGCCGGTTGCGCTTTCGCTGCTTGCCAATTGCATCGCGACAATCACAAACTCGTCACCGCCAATGCGGGCGACCATGTCGCCGTCGCGAACGGCGGAGAGCAGTCTTCGTGCAGCTGTCATCAATGCTTGGTCGCCTGCGCTATGACCGAACACGTCATTTATCCGCTTGAACCCATTCAGGTCAATCGCCATGACAGCGTGAATCGCCCCGGCCGCGGGCGGCGAGGCAACCGCCACTGATAGGTGTTCGGTCAGACAGCGTCGATTCGGTAACCCCGTAAGCGCGTCGTGGAAGGCCATCTCGTGCAACATTGCCTGAGCCTCAATGCGCGCAGTAGCCTCCAGTCTTTGTGCTCGTACGCGGCGCCAGGCGAACCACAGTAGCCCAACGCTGAGAACCATGCCGAGTATAGGAACTTCATCCGGCTCAATGCCTTGCGCCCTCGGTCCCGCCCCATCAGCTACGAAGACGTCAACCTGCAGCAAGACATAAGCAGTAACGAGTAAGGCCCCAAGGATCAGCCCGAAGTCCTGGAGGGTTAGCCTATGGCGCATCATGAATTTAAGTATTGTCTGCAAGGGCTTTTTTCAGTGAGTCGCCTACCCTCTTCTGAATGGGTCGGACGTTTTCGGCCGGTGACGGACATCCCTACGTCTGTCGACCCTAGTTACGGCACTATCTGGAAAAAATGAAGGATGTCGCTGCGGCCTCCGCTCACCTCCGCAGGTGAAAGCCGATATGGCACGCTCAGCCGCTGGCGTCCCGCGAGATCGCCGGCAAGATTCGGCGCGTCAACGACTAGCCTATCGTAGGCTGCGAAGTCGGAGTGATTCGCGCCTGCACCCTGCTAACCTGCGTCCAGCAGAAGCGAACCCGGGTTCATGAGGCCGCGCTTTTATCACAGGTGGCATGCCACTGATGTCACAAGAGACAGCGAAAAAAGCCAAATCGGCCACGCGCTGGAAAAGCTAGACCTCCTCGTGAGGATGTCAGGATCTTGAAAGACCAGCTCATTGGGCAATCGGGCGCGGACGCCCATCACGCGCCGCCCCGATCCTGTCAGATCCGCCTAGCTTGGTGCTTCAAGAACTTATCTCGACAGATGGTCGTGAAGTTCCTTCGTAATAACGTCCAGCGCGGCATCGGTTGAGGGAACCGTCTTCAAAGCGTTGAGAAGCACAAAATCATGGATCGTTCCGTTGAAGCGAATCGCCGCAGTTGGGACACCAGCTGCTTTAAGCTTTCGCGCATATGCCTCGCCCTCGTCTCGCAAGGGATCGTTCTCCGCTGTTACGACTAGCGCAGGCGGCAAGCCCTTCAATTCGTTCACGCTCGCGCGCAGCGGTGACACGTAAGGACTGCTCCTCGTAGCCTCGTCGGGTGCATAAAGGTCCCAACCATACTTCATGAAATCGCGTGCCAAGAAACGGCCCGACCCGAACTCCTTATAGGATGCCGTGTCCACGCTTGCGTCGGTGGCCGGAATCAAGAGGGCCTGATAACTGATCTTCGGCCCCCCCTTATCCTTCGCCATCAATGCAAGCGCGGCCGCCATGTTGCCCCCGACGGAGTTCCCCGCCACAGCGATTCGACTTCCGTCAGCGCCAAACTCCGACGCATGCTGGGCAACCCATTGCAGCGCTGCATACGACTCGTTCAGTTGCGTCGGATATTTAGCTTGCGGCAGTGGCGTGTATTCAACAAAAACGCCGATCTGTCCCGACCCTACGACGATGTCACGAAGGAGGCGTTCGTGGTTCGTAAAGTTTCCGACGATCCAAACTCCACCATGAATAAAGAGCACAACGCCGGGCTTATGCGCGGGTCGCGTCGGCTTCATCACATAGAGCTTGACTGGTCTACCATCAACCGTGATCGCGGTTTCCGTCGTCGCAACTCCGGACATATCGACTTTGGTCTGCTTCTGAAGTCCGGACAAAATGTCTTGCGGCTTGGGCTGCGGCAGTTCCCAAAACGGGCGGCTATCTTTATTTATTTCTGCAAGAAAAGCCCTCACCTGGGGATCGATACGTTCGTCTTGTGTCGGATCAGTCGACTGTGTGCTTTGCGCACCAGCTCCCGAGGCAACCGCCGATAGAGTTATGCCGCACAATGCGCTCAAGAACGTCTTTTTCATAGGGTTTCGATAGTCTAGTTTTCGATACGCAGGCCTTGCTCCCTGTGCCTTGAGAGGACAGTGCTCGCTGGCCTGCCGGTGCGCCGAGGTATGGCGCCGACGATCTTAGCGGAGGCCACCTCCTCAAAATGCACTATTCGCTCGCAACCTTAGTTGCATAAAACGCACGGTCGCCCCTAGGCTGTGTGGAACGCAGCACACAAATGACCTATTATTCGAGCCGACGATCTGTTATGTGACACCCTTTCAACCTGGCAATAGGCAATGAAGCAGCATAAGAGAGCACCGCTCGAATCGGGTTTGCTCCATGCGATGGGGATCTTTGCGAACGTGTCCGCGTGCGGCAGCTTCGCGACCGCGGCATCGCAGGTGCAACTCGCGCCATCGCAGATATCAAGGACGATCACCGAACTCGAGTCGCGGCTTAACTGTAAGTTGCTTCATCGGAACTCGCGACGGCTGGTTCTGACTGCGGCTGGTAAGCGCTACCTTGAAAGGTGTCGGGCAGTACTTGATCTAGTGGACGACGCGGAAAGAGAAGCCAGCAGTCTCGCCGGCCGGCCCGTCGGTGACCTACGCGTCGCGAGCATGGACGGCCTTGGAAGACGGTACGTTCAACCAGTTCTCGGTAGCTATGCGTTGCAGTACCCAGACGTATCCATCGAATACATTACCCGCCAAAAGCCAGCAGATATCGTCGCCGAAGAAATCGACTGCAGCGTTTTCTGCGCTATTGCGCTGCCTTCGTCCGCTTTGATCGCTCGGACAGTTGGAGAAGTGTCTGCAGTACTCGCTGCAAGCCCAGCATATCTGGCACGATACGGGATTCCGCTCACCCCAACCGATCTTTTATCACACTCTTGTCTAACCCTTTCGACCAATCCTTTTGAAGGGTGGCCGCTACGCTCCGGCGTTTTGAGTCAGACCGTAAATGTCCGCTCATCTTTTTCGGCCGACTCGCCGGAGGTTGTGAAGGCAGCGACGATTCAGGGGCTGGGCATAAGTCTGCTGCCGGTCTACACAGCGATCGATAGCTTCATTTCCGGCGAACTTGTTCCCGTCCTCAAGGGCTGGAGCACACAGAGCGTCCCAGTGTTCGCAGTCGTTTCATCTCGGAAGCTTTTACCAGCATCGACTAGAGCGCTGGTTAACCTCCTTTGCCAATGTGTACCTTCTGCCGTGATTAGGGATGAAAAAAGGATGAAGCAAATCCACGCTACCACTGAAGCGCTTCGCTGATTAAATCCTGACTGATATGTCAACCTAACAGGCGCACCAAAGAAGTCGAGGTTTGTAAGCTTTCACGCATTCGTGAAAGGTTGACCAATCGTTGGTTCTACTACTTTAATGACCAAGACTAAAGAAGTCGGAGCATCCGCCGTAAAGGACTAGACACTGCGACGGTAGCCAGTCATCTACCATCCAGTCCGAGGCACCGACGACACACAGAACGACTCCGATCAGCCATGTGACCACTTAGGGTTTGAATCAGCGCTACCAGGAAGCCCACACCTATCTGAATTTCTATGATGTTATTTGCTCATCGAACGGCTTGCGAACACGCAGATCGCCTGATGTAACGTCTAACCGTGGGCGCCACCGCCCGTGAGATTAATGAATGAAGCACCGTGCAGTATTGGCCCTTGCAATCATTGGGGCTGCAGCAGCGACCTTGCTCCCGACGGCCGCCGGCGTTCTAGTAGCTGAGCGTCAGGCAGAGATCCGTGAGCGATCCCAGATTCAGCGGTTCGGTGACGCTGCAATAAGCCGCATCTCTGTCGTCGTCGATCAAGCTTATCAAGCAGTCGACGAAATGAACAAATCTGATGAACTTCGTTGTTCAACAGTTCACCTTTCCACGATACGCAGACTCGCTTCGGCTTACCGATACCTGCATGATGCCGGTGTCTACGACGAGCACGGCTACATGTGCTCGGCGGTGCTCGGCGTCAGGACGATTGGCGAGTTGCCCATGCCAACGCCAGACATCGTGAAGGCAGATGGAACCGAGCTCTGGCTAAATGCCCCAAGTCCTCTGAAGGGACGACGCCGGGTGATCCTCGGGAGAAATGGATATTTTGTCGCGATGGACACTGATAGTCTGGTCGATACGATAGACCTTTCGATGCGGCGCTTTGCGGCTGTAAGTACCATCAATCAGACCGTTCTTTCGAGTTCTCTTGGGGTCAATGGCGGCGAAGCGGCTTCCGCAGTGGCCGCTTTTCTACACGGCCAAAACACACAAGACCGTTATGTAGTGAAGCTATCCAATGACCTTCCGCTCGCCATCGCTGTCACGGTTCCTAGGCTGACTACTGCCGAAAGCCTGCGAACGCTTCTCTCTGCATGGGTCGTTTGTGGCGCGGCAGTCGGCGTTGCTTTAGCTTTCGCAGTCTCACACTTGATCACCCGACGATTTTCGCTGGAAAACGAATTGAGCCGTGCGATTAAGAAAGGGGAGCTCGAAGTTCACTATCAGCCAATCGTCCATCTTGTCACCAAGTCATGGGTGGGAGTCGAAGCTCTTGTCCGATGGCGTCACCGGGGGGAACTCATCGCCCCGGATCTCTTTATCCCACTCGCAGAATCTAGCGGTCAGATCCAGGACATCACGGATGAGGTCCTAAAAATCGTTGTACTCGAGATGCGCTCGCTACTCGAACGAAACCCTAGATTCTATGTTTCGATTAATGTAAGCGCCCGGGACCTTCAAAGTCACCGCTTTCTTGACGGTCTTGAAACGCGCCTCTCAGAAACATCCATCGACCCTCGACAGATCTGCATCGAATTGACTGAGCGTGAGCTATTGGACGATAAGCTCTCGGAGAATGTCATACGTGATCTTCGTGCCGCCGGCCACCCCGTGTATATCGACGATTTCGGAACAGGCTATTCGAGCCTTGCATATCTCCAAAAGTTTGCGGTAGACGCTCTGAAAATCGACAAAACGTTCGTTGACACTATCGGCCATCGGGCAGTAACTAGCGACGTGACACCTCACATCGTCTCAATGGCGGCAGCACTGAACGCAAAAATCGTCGCGGAAGGTGTCGAATCGATCTCACAAGCCGAATATTTAAGCGCGATCGGCGTGACGACAGCGCAGGGGTGGTTGTTCTCGAAGGCGCTCACCGCTGACGAATTGGTCCGTCAAATAGAAACCGCTGGGCGGTGTTCGGCCTGTCCGCCAACTCTGCCAGCAACGAGATCTTGAGCGCAGGAATTTTCTGACGCGCAATGGAATAACGCTGACCTCTGAAGTTGCGCAGCACTGGTTAAGCGATCTACAGAGCGCTAGTCCGCGACACGCGGGATATACAAACTTACCGGCGGTAAAAATGAACAAGTCGATCTCAATACGGACAATGATAACGTCTGTTTTGGCAACTATGGCCCTCTTCCTTCTCCTGATTGGCGCCATGGCAGTGCTTGCAGTCCGAGATAGTGATGCCAAGCTCTCCGAGGCATCCGACAATGTCCCGACTGTGATCGCGGTTCTTTCTCAGCAGGAAGCACTGGCACGCGCGCGACTGAAGCTTGACCGTTCGCTGACCGTGGGCAACAACGCGTCGGAACTTTTGCAATCGGCAGAAAGCATGATCAACGAGTCCGACGCTGCGTGGTCCCAGTATTTGTCATACAGCGCTGGCGCAGAAGAGAAGGCGCTGGCTCGTGAAGTCGGCAGAACGAGAGAAAGGCTGATCTCGGAAGGTTTGCGGCCGCTTATGGACGCGCTGCGTCGCGGAAACGGCGAGTCGGCAGCAAGGTTGGCTTACGAAACGATTCCTAACTTCTACGTTACTTTCAGCGAGAAGACAGCGGATTTGACTGCCTTCCAGGTCAGAGACTCTGCCGCACTGGGGGCTCGTGCACAGTCTCAAGAACGGAACCTTATTTTGGCTGCTTCAGCGCTTCTGCTGATTGCACTTCTGAGTGCTGCCTTTGGCTGGCGGCAGCTTGCAAGGGCGATATCCTGGCCGCTGTCTAACGCGACGAGTTATCTCAAAGCCATCGAGCGCGGGGACTTGACAGGTGACATTGTGGTATCGCGTCAGGACGAACTTGGCGCTCTGCTGCTGGCACTGCGTAACATGCAGCAGGGTTTGCGAACCACCGTGACAGGCGTAACGGTCGGAGCCGAAGAAGTTGCAGAAGTAGCCACCGAAATGGCCTTGGGGAACAGTGACCTGGCCAGGCGTACATCGGAACAAGCAGCGTCATTGGAGCAAACAGCAGCCAGTATGGAACAGCTCTCAAGTACCGTAACCCAGAACGCATCGAACGCCCGCGAAGCCAGTAGACTCGCCAACCTGGGCAGCGAAACAGCGGGACTGGGCGCCGACGCCCTTATTCTTCTTTCCGCAACTATGAACGAGCTTAAAAACGGCTCGGGCGAGATCGCCGAGATAACTTCGCTCATAGAAGGCATCGCTTTTCAAACGAACATACTGGCTCTGAATGCAGCCGTCGAGGCAGCTAGAGCTGGGGACCAAGGGCGCGGTTTTGCCGTCGTCGCGGGGGAGGTTCGCGCACTAGCTCAGAAGTCAGGGACGGCCGCGCGGGAGATCAAGGAGCTGATAGACACATCTCTTTTTAAGGTGAACGCGGGTGCGCAACAGGCGCTCGAAGCAAGAGACAAGATGGACCATACCGTGAAGGCTATTTCCGAGGTCTCCCATTTGCTGCAGGAAATTGCCCATGCTTCGAGCGAACAGGCTCAAGGTGTGGAGCAAGTCACTGCAGCGGTCTCGCACATGGACGAGGTGACTCAGCGAAATGCCGCCCTAGTCGAGAAGGCCGCTGCGGCAGCTAACAGCATGGACGAACGCGCGATCAAGATGCGAACTTTAGTCGGAAGTTTCCGGACATCATGATGTGGTTAAGGGAGGTCTCGCCGGTTCTGCGCTGACGTTCGCCGCCGTCCGTCGACGATGGTGGAGATGAACCAGGCGCAGCAGGGGCGCAGTCTCGCAACCGTCCCTCACCTGCCCGCGCAAACCCGACTGACATCGCTGTCGCGAGTGGTCAGTCGGGGGCGGCGGACCGACATCGGTTCTGCGCTTACCACAGCTGAGGTTATTAAGAGATGTAGCCGACGACGAGAGCTGCGCCAAAATGCGCTTTCTGCCACTCTTCGGTTAGGCATGCGCGTCATTAAATTGCAGCAGCTCGATGAAGTTTCCTTCAGGATCTTGAAGATAGGCGAAGCGAACACCGGGCCGATTAGCATTCCTCGGTGTAGACACGGACGTTGCGCCAGAAGCGACCGCTTGCTGGAACACTTTTTCTAAGTCGCTTACTTCCAAAGCCCAAGAGAAGTAGCCTTGCCGACGAGCAGCCTCGCCCAATTCAACACGCGGAGGTGCGATTGAACGCGCGCATGCGACCAGTTCGATTTCTACGCCAGCGTGGTTGCGAAGGATCGATAGATGAGTCTCTATCTCCGGCATGACGAGATCGACAACTTCTTCGACAAAGCCAAATGCAGACGCATAGAATACCCGCTGCTTCGCGAGATCTCCCACAGACAACGCAATGTGCCGAAATCCGAAATCTGGCATTATATTTAACCCACTTTACTCATTCGGTAAGCCCACCATGATTGGAGAAACTGCGCCAAGCTTCGCACCGATCGTACTCAGCGTGCCGTATAGCCCCCATCCACGGGAAGCGCCGTTCCCGTAACAAAACTCGACTTGTCAGAACATAGCCACACCACCGCTTCAGCAATCTCATCCGGCTGAGCAATACGGCCAATCGGATGTGCACCGATTCGCGCTGCCATCACCTCGGGAGAACGACCAGTGGCAACTAGCGGCGTCGCAACCAAGCCGGCAGCGATTGCGTCACCCGAATGCCAACTGATCCGTAGTCAAGCGCAGCGGTTTTTGTTAGCCCAATCACACCGTGCTTGGCTGCCGTATAGCCTGAGAAGCCTGGCACACCAACTAGGCCTGCTCCCGACGCGAGATTGACGATGGAGCCGAAGCCCTGAAGTGTCATCTGTTCGAGTTCATACTTCATCGACACAAAGGTGCCACGCAAGTCAATGGCTACGATGCGGTCGAAAGTCTTAGTGGCATAGTCCGCTGTGGGACGAACGTCATCTCCACCGCTCACCCCGGCACTGTTGACTCCGAAATCAAGACGTCCGGTATCATAGGTCGCGACGCTCACAGCGTTACGGACGGATTTCTCATCGGAAACGTCGCAGACGACCGCACGCGCGGTACCGCCCGACGCGCCGATGGTCGCAACAACTTCCTGCAGCGTCTCCATTGTCCTACCGGCCAACGTAACTGCGCACCCTCGCTCGGCCAGCATGATGGCTGAAGCACGACCAATTCCAGTACCCCGCCAGTTATAAGTGCGGTTCTTCCGGTGAATTCGTTCCTCATAGTCTTTTCATTCCCTTGGAGCTGGTAAATGTCCAACAGCTGATACAGCACTTCAACCAGGGCAGTGTTAATTTATGGCCAGTCGCTTCAGCCAAAGACGCAGCACCCTCACCGCCTGATGCCGAAGAACAGCAATCGATGCGATGATCACGCGACAACTGGTCACCCTAATGACATCGTCTGGATGCGTTGAAGCACCGACGGGCATGTGCCCGCCGGCGAATTAAGGTCGCTCAACTCATTAACGAGATGACTGACGTCCAGAGTACTTGGGCCATTCCCACCACGTGTTTCGTCCTGTTTGGGGTATCGCTTACCAGCTAGACCAATGGATAGTAACGACACTGCAACAGACATCGCTAGATCGCAACGCAGAGCTCGCTCGCCTCTTCGTGCGGTGACTGCACGTGGTTCCTCGAAAGCCAACCTATGCACGAAGCGTCGCAGTTGCTACGAGTTGCGCACTATCATCATCAGCCATCGATCGGGAGCAATTGCACGCCGCCAACGCCCACACTAAATGGAGACGGCGGTGAGCTCCTCGCTTCTACGCCAAAGCTCTTCAGCGGCTTTGGGGTCCACCGCATACGCTTGAACACCAGTACCGCGATTGGCGCGATCTTCCGATAGATTTGCAGCATTGTTCTCGGGAAGAACAGGCGTGATATCGCAATCCGCGCAGAAAACGCCGCCCTTACCTTCGAGCTGCGGGCTAACCGCACACCACACATGGGTAGCCGCGCCCTGCGGTACCGATTTCAAGTCACGGGCAAGATCAATAACCGGCCGGCCATTCGAATCAACGAACCCAGTCTTTTTCAGCACATCAACTCCGACATGCGTGCCTAGGTTTGTTCCGGCGATACCGCCTGGATGGAGAGCAAACGCACGAATGCCATCGCCCTCGCCTCGCCGGTCGAGGCCAACCGCAAAGAGAATATTGGCTGTCTTCGACTGCCCATAGGCTTTGAAAGCGTCGTAGTCACGACGCTCGAAATTAATGTCATCGAAAACAACCGGTGAGAAGCGGTGCCCTGCGGACGAGACCGATACGACTCGCGCGCCACCGGCTCGCTTGAGCGCCTGCCAAAGTCGGATAGCCAGCCGGAAATGACCCAGATGGTTGGTCGAAAACTGAAGCTCATTGCCTTGCGCATCGCGCTTCAGTTGTGGCAGCGCCATGATACCTGCGTTGTTGACAAGTAGATGAAGCGGCAAACCTGTTTCAACGAAGTCGCGCGCAAAGTCGTCGGTCGACCGGGGATCGGTGAGGTCCATTGCTTGAACTTCCATGCCCCCGCCCACTTCCGCGATGTTTTTGCGTGCGCGTTCAACGTCACGGGCGGGGACAATCACTCTCGCGCCCGCTGAGGCAAGCGTCCGCGCTGTTTCAAGCCCGAGGCCTGAGTAACCTCCAGTGACGATCGCTACCTTACCGACAAGGTCGACGCCCTTGATGACGTCGACCGTCGTGGACGCGCGGTCAAAGCCCGAACCGATGGGTGATTGTGCGGTACTCATGGTACATCTCCTTTTGCTAAAAAACAAAATCTCGGTGGTTTGGTTGCAGTACTACTGATGGCATGCCGCTAGAAAACCGAGTAACGCGGCATTCGTCTTATCCGGCGCCTCAAGTTGAGGCCAGTGACCAACGTCCGGCAGAGCCATGAACCCTCGTAAGTCCGTAAGGCCATGCTTTAATGAATCTGGCGTGACGCGGAGTAACGTGTTGAGACCGTCCACTGCACCAAACAGAAAGAATGACGGAATCTGGATTTTGAGGCCGGCAAAGGCCGACGTCAGGTTTAAAGAGGATTCCAGTGCACGGTAATAATTGAGCGGACGGTGAAATCCGTTGCGCTCAAATTGACTGACCATCACCGCAAAATCCACGGGATCGACGAAGCTTGGTCTTTCACATGGTGCCGGCCGAAGCCGACCGCGGTCGATGTCCATCGGATACCAACGCTTGTCTTTCGAAGCCTCCGCCGACGACCAGTAGAAAGCTGCTGGAAGCGTTTTGCGCGCGTCAGCCCACGCAAGGTCTGCCTCCGTCTGCATCTGCTGCAACTTATAGAAATCGTGCTGGTGGCTTCTCCACAAATCCGCTAGAAAGTTTTCGCGCCCAAATTCAAATGGAGGCACACTCAAGCCGAATACAGCGCTAAATCGGTCGGGCCTTATCATTGCAGCGGTCCATGCGGCAAGCGCGCCGAAGTCATGGCCGACAATTGTCGACGTTTCGCAATTCAACGCATCCAAAACAACGAGAAGATCACCGACTATATTAAGCGCCGTATAGTCAAATATGTCCTCCGGACCCGAGCTTTTACCGTAACCGCGGGTATCAAGGCGATCGCACGATAGCCCGCATTGCAAACGGCTTCCATCTGGCGTCGCCAATTTCTCCAAGTGCCAGGGAATCCATGGCAAAAAAGCACCGCTGGACCTTTGCCGCACTCAACAACATGCAGAGATATACCATTTTTGGCGATATGGTGTTCCTTCAAGCCCTTCAAACTCGGTTGTAAGACGGCACCGTTCGTCCATCAATAGTCATACCTGAAAACGCCAGCATTGGAGCCAGCCTCTCATTGTTTTCTGCCGGGAAGTTCAGCTTTGGCTTGGAGACCAAGCTTAGTTTGCTAATTTGCTCGGCAGACAACGTTACTTCGAGCGAATCGAGATTTGCTCTTAATTGATCAAGTCGCCTGGCACCGATCAGGGTGGATGTGACGGCGGCCTGTGAATGGACCCAGGCCAGCGCAACCGATGCGGGGCTGACTCCGAGCTCCGAGGCTACCTCTACGACGGCTTCGATGACGTCATAGTCCGTTTCGCCCGGGACGCCCACCAAGCTCGTACGCTTTGTATCGACTTCGCCTGTGCCGACACGTCGGAACTTCCCAGTTAAGAAACCACTCTTAAGTGGCGACCACGGCATAACACCCATTCCCATAGCTTGCGCCATCGGAAACAGTTCACCTTCGCTGGTCCTTTCGAGCAGCGAATACTCGAGCTGAAGTGCGATAATCGGTGTCCAGCCGCGGAAGTGAGCTGTGATCTGCGCCTCGGCCGTTTTCCACGCAGGTATGTCTGAAAATCCGACGTAACGTATCTTGCCTGCCGTGACGAGATCGTCCAGACCGCGCATCGTTTCCTCAATCGGCACTGTCCGATCCCAGTTATGTAGCCAGTAAATGTCGATGTAGTCCGTCTGCAGCCGATTCAAAGAAGCTTCACACTGCTGGACGAGAGCCTTACGTCCCGCGCCGCCACCGTTTGGATCGCCCGAAAATAGGTTGCAATAGAACTTGGTGCTCAGCACAATTTCGTCGCGCCGGACCTTGTTCTGCTTGAGGTAGTCGCCGATGATCCGCTCCGAATGACCGGCGGTATAAATATTGGCCGTATCCACGAAATTCCCGCCGCGGCTTCGATATTCGTCGAGCATGGAAAATGACACGTCGGCACTTGCGCCCCAACCAAAGTCTTCGCCGAACGTCATGGTTCCGAGGCAATACGGACTCACGCGCAAGCCCGAACGTCCGAGCGTGACATAGTGATTGAGACACATAGATTTCTCCTGTTCAGACAGACATATCAGTCAATGCGGTTACGGTGAGCCATTCGCCCATCGCCGTGCTCGGCGATCAAGCCTGCGCGCCGATAAAACGAGGGATAGGCACGTCGAATCTCCAGGACGCATCGCCTCTTTGCATGGTAGGCTGACCGTCGTGTACGAAGAAGATGTGTCCGTTCGAATTTTATGCGCGAGAGTTCAATCTTGTTGGCTGACCCTCTATCCGACTTGTTACATTTCCTTCAAGCCCGTTGCGACTTGTCAGGTCGGGTCGTGGCTGGCGGCACTTGGGCGCGCCGCTTCGCGAATCTGGACGCCATCAAATTCTGCGCCGTCACTGAGGGGCACTGCTGGTACTCCATTGATGGCATGTTAGAGCCGGTCAAGGTGGACGCGGGCGATGTTCTGATCACCAATGGCACGCGTACTCTGACACTCGCAAGTGCGGCTCCCCTGATCCGAGGAGCGACGACTACGCGCATCGTGCGAGGTAGTGACAATCAATTCCAGATCGGCCAAGGCCGCGATTTTGCAATGCTCGGCGGCACGGTGCAAGTTGACGCTGACCGGCAGTCGTTACTCTTAAATGGCTTGCCACCAGTCATTCATGTGCGGGGATCCATTGACGAAGCAGAGCCGCTTGCTTGGTTGGTCAAACAGCTGGTGATTGAAATGGAAGGCGCGGGTCCTGGCAGTACTATCGTTGTACAGGGACTAGCGCAACTTTTATTCGTCAAGACACTACGAGCCTATTTGGCGCATACCTCAAACGGCGACGGAGGCTGGTTAAAAGGATTTGGTGACCAACGGTTAGCCGTAGTGCTGAGTAGCATTCATGGCGAACCGTCCCATAACTGGGGCTTGGAAGAACTTGCGAAAAGAGCTGGGATGTCCAGAACCTCGCTTGCAGTGCGGTTCCGCGAGATAATGGGCGTACCACCGCTCGCATATTTGACCCAATGGCGGATGTATTTGGCGAAACGCGAGCTTCGGGCCGGGGCTTCAATTTCCGAGGCTGCGGCAACAGTTGGATACACTTCCGAAAGTGCATTCAGCAACGCGTTCAAACGCGTGATGGACGTTGCGCCCGGCCAATATAGGAAAGCGGTGCTGGGAGATGGCGTGCCGCCGCCAATAAACAGCAACGCAGGTGCTCCTGAACTCTGAAAAACGCGGGACCAAGCAACTGCTCCGCTTAATGCCAGCAGCGTTGGTGGCCGCTGTCATTAGCGGTTCCCTCGCGACACCCTAACAGCTGAACACGATTTAAGTGGCGGCGATCTCTTCACCAATCAAGTCAGTAAGGCTTGAAACGACTTTCTCATTTCGACAAGCCGCTCGCTGGTTCCCTTCGGAGCCTCTTGCGTGCTCCAGATGGTTGCCCAGTGGAGAGTCACGAAGCTTGTTGTCGATTCCAGAACCTGCGCAGAGGTAGCCAGCGCGATGAGATACCCGTCGACCCGGCCCATATCGACCAATCTGCGGAGCTTTTGCCCATTTTGATTGCAAAATGCGGCGGCAGTGCGCCGACCAATTTCAAGTAACTCGCCGGTTGTGCGGCAAACTCGCAACTGTTCCACTGGAACAAGGTCCTCGATATTCAACGCAACGACTCCGTGATACTTCGACTTGGCAATCTGGCTCGCGCCTTTAGCTAACGTACGCTCAAGATTCTTTTCCGAGTAGATTTTTTTACACGCGATCGAATATGGCCACAGGTCAAAGTCGGCGATGAGGTCTGGCTCTTCGAGTCGTACCGTTGTGCCCTGAAGGGACAAGCGATGATAGAGTTCGAGTTCCCAAAACAGGTCCTTCCCGGTCGACCTCTCAACGCTTCCTAAGACGAAAGGCTTGGCATGCATACGGTACAACGTCTGATGAGCCGCAGGATTTTCCAGAGCGTGCAGCACCGAGGCCGTGATCCTATGTGCATGGCCAGCTTGCACAACGGCGAGGGGATCGATCTGATCACGATTTCGAGTCTTCCAATCTCGCACGAACCTCTCGGTGTGTTTGAACAGACGCCCCATCGCGCTGCCACCGTCTATCCGCCACCCTCTTTCGGCAAACTCGGACTCAACACGGTTCATCCGGGCCACGACGTCGTCGTAACTGAACTTGCTGTATGGCTCCGGATTCAATCTGGCCTGGACAGTATTTAATTCGCGTTCTACGTGCGCCATGTGATGGTCCTTGAAGTGGATATTGGCTCAAATTGCGCACTCGCATCATACGGTGTTTCCAGCCGGTCGCGTTTAGCGGGAGCGAAGCTTCGGTCGCATAAAATGCGACCGCGCTCGGCTTTGAATGGACGCCGTCAGGCAGCCCCCCGGGTCGTCAGGTTCTGGAAAGCCTTTGCCGCCGGGCTGAGGCTTTGGTTTTTGCGCCAAAGCATCGTAAGTTGCCGGACTACCCGAATGTCGTCCACGGGAAGTTCAACCAGATTGCCGCTCTCGAGTTCATCTTTCACTGACAGACGCGATACCCAAGATACCGCCCGCCCGATGCGCAACAGCCGCTTGATCGCCTCCGGGCTGCCGACTACAAGCCCTGGGTCGAGCGCGAGTCTACGGTCCGCATACGCCTGTTCAACGACTTCTCGAGTACCCGACCCCTTCTCCCGCATCACAAGTTCAACGCGCGACAAGGCCGCGGCATTGAGCCTGCGCTTCCCCGCAAGCGGATGCTTCGGCCCAGTGACCGCTATGATTTCGTCGTCGCCGAGTGACATGACGTCGAACACACGATCGTCGTAGGGGCCTTCAATCAGGCCGAGCTGACAGCGCTGCCCAAGCACGGCGCCCTTCACCTGCTCGGTATTGCAAATCGCGAGTTCGATGGTCACTCCCGGATACAAATCACGATACGCGTCCATCAGCGCGGGCATCAAGTACGTGCCGATCGTACGACTCGACGCTATTACCAAATGCCCACGCTTAAGACCGGCGAACTCCGCGACTGCCGTCTCTGCGGCGTCAGCAAGGCGAAAGATCTGGTTCGCGTATTCGGAAAGCAGCCGGCCCGCCTCCGTGAGTTGCATGCCGCGGGGCATACGGTCAAAGAGCGCCACGCCCAGCCGATCCTCCAGCTCGCGTATTTCCCGGGTCAACGCGGGTTGGCTCACGCGCGCTTGTTCCGCTGCAGCCGTGACGCTGCCGGTTTGGGCCACGGCGACAAACGCCGAAAGATGGGTAAAGTTCATGAGATATCAGAATGATATGGGAACCATCGCAAAGATGTATTTTTATTATATGTCGCCCTTGCTTAAAGTTCACCCATCGACCCCTTCACGGAGTTTGCGATGAACCAGAACCTGACAGCCCGGCGCCCGCGCGAAGGCAACCACGAAAGCCTGCTGGAAAACATTCGCCAGTTCACACCGAACTGGTTTGCTGTGACGATGGGCACGGGCGCCGCGTTTCTGGTGCTGAATGCGGTGCCCGTCTCATTCGCCGGCAAGGCGCTCCTTGCCCAGTCTCTCTGGATCGCGGACATCGGCCTGTATGCGACCTTTCTGGTTATGCTCGTCGGACGATTCATCCTCTTCGGCAAAACGATCGAGCCGCTGCTGCGTCACCCGTTGCAATCGATGTTCTTTGGCGCCGTGCCGATGGGTCTCGCACCTATCATCAATGGCTTCGTAGCTTTCGCCGCGCCGCGGCTTGGCGAACCGGCATATCAGATTGCCCTCAACCTGTGGATATTTGACGCGGTGTTGTCGGTGGTCATTGCAGTCGGCGTCCCCTACGCGATGTTCACGCGTCAGGAGCACAGTCTGGAGCGGCTGACTGCAGCCCTGCTGCTTCCCATCGTCGCGCCCGAGGTGGCCGCATCCAGCGCTGGCGTGTTGGCACCTCATCTCCCTGCTTCTCTCGCGCAGCTCGTGGTCGGAGCCGGCTACGTGTTATGGGCAATTTCGGTGCCGCTGGCATTCGCGATTCTGACCATCGTGCTTTTTCGCCTGATCGTCCACAAACTGCCGCATCGCGAACTCGGCGTGACGAGCTGGCTCACCTTGGGGCCGATTGGCACGGGCGCACTTGGACTCATCACGCTCGGGGACGCCGCGAGCAAGGCATTCGCCACCACCGCCTTGCATGACGTCGCCTCCCTCGCGAGCGCCTTTGGCGTGTTCGGTGCGCTGTTGCTGTGGGGCGCTGGCCTGTGGTGGCTTGCCTGCGCAGTGCTGTTCATGTGGCGCTACCGCCTTGAAGGACTGCCTTTCAACCTCGGTTGGTGGGGTCTTACGTTTCCCGTTGGCGTCTATACCCTCGCCACATTCGCCCTCGGACGCGCGACAGGCTTCCAATGCTTCATGCATATCGGCATCGTGCTCGCCGTTGCACTTGGCACCCTCTGGATTATCGTAAGCTGCCGGACAGCCCAAGCGCTCATGAATGGTCAAGTGCGGTTTCGTGCACCGTGTCTCGCTCAAGCCCATACCGCTGCGTGATCAACGTCTTATCCCCTCAAGTGGGCGCTTAAGCCTCAGAAAACAAAAGGAAGACAACATGTCATCGAAAGTCAAACGCATCGCTGTAACTGGCGCCGCAGAACAGATCCACGGCACCGACGACCGATGAGTGTCGATCAGATGAGCATCGTGTCGAGCGGCGGGTCGACTATTTCTCACGGCATCGTGTTCGTCATGCCCGTTATCTGCAACAGCGATCGCTATGGCGTTCTGCCTAACATTGATATTGACGCCTTTCCAGCGCGCCTATTGATGCCTCTATCGCTGAACCGGTGGTCGAAATGAAGCCAGTTCAAGATATCCTCGGATTGCAATGAGCTTCCGGATGCACTGAAAAGACGAGGCGCATAATGCTACTGCAGGCAGACAAGACGTCCGGCGCTGGGTGCCAAAGATACACGGCATAAGCAAGCAGAAAGCGATAAGTTGGAGGCAGAGAGCGAGATTCACCTTTGTTGAACAAGCGAGATCAGCGCAAAGAAATGGTGAGCGCCCGCTCGCCTGCCTGCCTGCCTGCCTGCCTGCCTGCCTGCCGGTAGCTTACGGGAAAGCGAAAGGACTGCCGGAACCGCGCACATTCGCACGGACGTCGGTCGAGCAAGGCGGCGTCGCTAGGATGCCATCCGTTCGTATTCGAACCTGGCCTAACCCAGCGCCCAACGAGTCAAGCAATAATCGACAAAAGCAACAGGACCGTGGTTCACGTTAGCGCGATCTGAACAAATCGGGCAGGCCGATCCCGCGTTCCACGGTGTCTTGGTTCCTAAGGCGGCTTGACACCGTGATTCTTCATTGGTTGTTTTGCGATGCATGGCGAGTTGCCGCCTTGTGCCGCAGCCCGCCATGGTTTAGCTTGTTGATTGAATGCGCCTTACGAATTCGCTACGCGGGGATCAGGTACCTTAACCGGCGCACTGATCCAAACGAATTCTAGAAGAGGCTACAGCTATTTCAAAATCGATGCCGTATTCCAAGACTAACAACGGTTTGCGTGTTTGCTGTGGAATTGTATCCATAGTCGGCCACTGTCGCGTAAGCGCCTTCACCGGAGGCGCGTTGGTATGCGCCGACGAGATAAAGCTCAGTTCGTTTCGAAAGAGAGTAGTCGCCTCCGATCGAGACTTGATGATACGACTGAGACATATTACCTCTAGCGTGCGTATATAGATATCCAACGCCGACAAGAACTGGAGGCGCGATTCTGTAATTTAGTACGCCTGCGCCTACGTCGTAGCGTTGCGTTGTTGCAAATGAGGAAAATGCGTCAGGTTTAAACTGAACGTTGCTATACCGCAAACCGACAGTGATTGGTCCTGCTGCATACTGGGTAGCAATTTGGGCAATCCTGCGTGACTTTGCTGAAGCAAACGGCCGATTGATTGAATAGTTGAATGTACCGTCACCGGTGGCCGTAGAACTCCATGCGCCGGAACGTGCCTCAGCGGCGTTAGCGTTATCAAAATTGACGTAGCCTGCGGCAATACTGAAGTTCCCCATTGTATAACTTGTCGCAAGCGAACATGTCTGCCCTGATCCAACTGCTCCAGGTACGCCGCCAAGGGCATAGAAAGTCTCAAAGCGAAAGCCGGACCAAACCGGTGATGCATACTTCACAGAATTGTTCGTACGTGCTGTGTTGTCGTTGTTGTCCAGGTCTGCCGGAGTCGTAAAAGGGCTTCCCCATATGTTGTCGGAGGTAAGCGGTTGGACGAGATCAACCGTTGGATCGTACTGTCGTCCGAGCGTCAGAGTTCCCCAGCTGCTGTGCGAAAGGCCTACATAGGCTTGGCGCCCAAACATACGTCCACCTTGACCCAAACTCCCGTTGCTAGGGCTGAAGCCGTTCTCTAAGCGGAATACAGCGGAGAGCCCACCGCCAAGGTCCTCAGTTCCTCGCATCCCCCACCGATTGCCCGAAAGATTGCCGCCTCCCATGGCCAACACATTTTTATTTGAAGCGTTCGCATTTGTTGCGTACTGAATGGATTGATCCATAACTCCATAGAGTGTCACGCTGCTCTGCGCTTTGGCGTCCGATCCGCAGATACCGATTGCGCTTAGGACTACTAATCCAACCTTCGTGCGATGCCTGCTATTCATTCTCTCTCCCTTCGTTGATTGCCGTTTAGACTGCTTAGCCTTGACACCCACAAAGAGATCGCAGCGACTAGCCGCTGACGGTCTAACAGTTGTAGGTTCATTATTTGCCCCTGCGTACCGCATAGTAGGACGCAGAAAAAATGAGCAATACCTAGGGTTTACTCTCCCCTCAATCAATCGTGAACTACGGTGCCATATAAGATTGAGACAGACGAAACCACTCATCTCGAATGATCCCACAAGGCAAGTTCTGATCCGATAAATTAGTTTAACTAATCGATTTCGCCGACAGCGACACTCTCGGTCGAGAATCAGCAGAGGCATAGCACCCTTCGCGGTGTCAATCGTTGCCGAGAACACCTGTTTGACACCTGCTTTCACCAAGGTGCTCTCGTCAACGTATCTGCGTTGAAGGATCCTTTTACAGTAGTGTCTTGCCAGCTGAGATTTGCCAGTAGGGCTTCGCAAGAATTACTACACAACATCCTGATCAGACAATCGTTGCAAGTGTAGCTGTGCCGCAACCAACTGCGGTCGTGTCGCAGGTAGCCCGGCACCGTAGTCGAAGCGTGTCGGCAAGCATCAACCCGCCTGCATGATTCCGGTTCACACGCCGAACGGATCTAATGCGCGGTTGCAATGATTTGTCAAGTCCCGGCTTATTTTTGCAATGAAAAGCAGTATGCTCCGCCATCAGCGAACCGCCAACGTCGCAAGAGCCCTGTTCCCACCTCCGGCTTCAAGGAAAATATCCGGGCACTGTCTGCATCAGGTACTGGAACATCAACGGTGTCGCCGCAAGAAATCCAGAGCTCGTTCATGGGCAAGTCCCGCCGCCTTTGCATGGTAAGTTTCCCGCTCCCAACAATTGAAGCCATGATCCGCACCGGGATAGGTGTGTACCTCGGCATCACGACCGATGAAACGTTCATTCAGCGCATGCGCCAGTGAAATTGGGACAAATGGATCGCTTTCACCAAAATGAAACTGCATTGGAGCGACGATGCGATCGCAGGAGTCGAGTTCGTTTTGGATTCCGCCGCCGTAGTAAGACACGCCAACGTCTATCAACCGAGAAGCTGCGGCGGCGAAGACAAGCCATCCTCCGAAGCAGAAACCCACAGCCCCAATCCGACCAACTACTTGCGGCAAAGCACGAAGCCGAGCAGCAGCAGCGCCAACGTCGGCAACAGCTAACCTTTTGTCTAGCTTCTCGTCATATAAGCGGTTGGCGCGAACCCGGTCCTCGCCGTGATAACTCAACTCCATCCGGGGCGCAATGCGCCAGAACATATCGGGTGCTAGCGCAACATAGCCCTGAGCTGCGAACTGCGCGGCTATGCCCCGAATGTGGCCCGTCACGCCGAAAATCTCTTGCAATATCAAAATGCCGGGGCCTCTACCGGAAGGCGGAAGTGCAAGGAACCCTTCGAAGGACCCGCCGTCGGACGCTTCTATATCAATCCACGATGTCGCAGACATACTGGCTCAGATAATGTATTAGAGAGTGACCATATCAAGGATCGTCTTTTTTCCACCCTTGTATGTGTATAGCGTTATTACACCGTGGGACAGGTCACCGTGTGCGTCAAAGGTCGTCTCTCCTGTAATGCCATCGAACTTTGTCGAAGGCATCGCTGCAAGTATCTTGGCAGGATCGGTTGAGTTAGCGCGTTTCATCGCATCGATAACGATGTACACAGCGTCGTAGGCGAACGGCGCATAGATCTGGATCGGCTCGCCAAACCGCTTCATGTATTTGGCTGCAAAACTAGGACCTTCTGGCATTTTTTCCAACGCTTTTCCTGCCTCCGAGCAGACTACGCTCGCCGACGCGTCCCCTGCCAGTGTCGCCATCTTCTCAGTACACATGCCGTCGCCACCAAGAATCATCGAGCGCAAACCTAGCTGACGGGCTTGACGAGCCAACGGACCGCCTGTGGGATCCATCCCGCCCACCATGATAGCGTCGGGATTCTCTCCCTTGATCTTCGTCAGGATTCCGCGGAAGTCCACAGCCTTGTCGTTTGTCGCGTCGCGGGAGAGGACCTTGAGCCCTTGCGCTGCGGCCGCCTTCTGGAACTGATCGGCCAGTCCCTGCCCATACGCGGTCGAGTCGTCAACTATCGCAATAGTCTTCACATGTAGGCCATCACGCGCATATTTCGCGAGTGCCGGTCCTTGCTGCGCGTCCGTGCCGACCATCCGATACGTGGTTTTATAACCTTGCTGCGTATAGGTGGGATTCGTGGCGGAGGGCGAAATTTGGACGATGCCAGCATCACTATAAATCTTCGACGCTGGGATCGTTGTTCCTGAATTCAGATGTCCAACCACGGCGACGACCTTATCGTCAACCAACCTTTGGGCGACCTGCGTCGCCTGGCGAGGGTCGCCGGCATCGTCCTGACCATCTAATTCCAACGTCACTTTGCGCCCATCAATCATTAAGCCGCTGGCATTGATTTCTTCGATAGCCAGGCGCGCTCCATTTTCATTGTCCTTGCCTACATGCGCCATACCGCCGGTCAAGGGCGCGACGCTCCCTATTCTCACGATTGATTGTGCGAATGCCGACGAATAACTCATGGCAACCGTCGTTGTGACTGCCACCGCTACGATGTGACGCATGGGTACCGCCCTCCATCTGTGAGTGTGTGTCTTTAGCTATTTTCTTTCTCAACCTCTTTTAGGGAGGAGAAAGTCCTTCGCGCAAAAGTGCACGTCGCGTTGCGTCTCTATCGGCAACGCGCTTCGCGAGAGCGGTCCAGGTCGGAAACATGCTCTGCATGTCATACTCCAACGTCCGACCACGCCCCCACATCCAAAAGGTGAGCAGACAGGCGTCCGCGACTGAATAATGCGGGCCCGAGGACCACTGATCGTCCTGCGCGACAAGTCGCCTCTCGACCATTTCCCATACAAGCCGACACGACGCGCGCCCCTTCTCAGCAACCTCCTCTCGCGCTGCAATACTGTCAGCGTAGCGCTCCGGTCGCCGCGCGTGTCCGAAAGTTTCGTGGAGGCCCGACGCACACCAACCTAGCCATTCTGCGCATCGAGCACCGTCCTTCGCGTCTTGGGGCCATAGGTTCGCATCTGGATAAAGGCGCGCAATGTAGAACAAAACCGCAGGGAGCTCGGTAACGACAAAGTCGCCATGGACAAGTGCAGGTACACGCCCCTTCGGATTGATTGCCAGATATCCCGCCGTGCGTTGTTCACCTTCGCCTAGCGCAATACGTACGGGGTCGAAGCGGGCACCCGCTTCTTCCAGCGATATGTGCGCAGCAAGCGAGCAGGCTTCTGGCGAGTAGTAAAGTCTCAGGCCGGATGGCGCAGACGAATTAAGTATCGCCATCGATGACCGCCGTACCGTCGATCTCGATCAAAACACCCGGTGCCAGGCGTGCGACTTCAACGGCCGTACTCGCGGGCATCGGGGGCGCTAAATAACGTGAACGAACCTCCCGAACGGTCGCCATTGCGCCAATGTCCGTAACATGGATTGTCAATTTCACGATGTCGGAAAGTGTCGCGCCTGCTGCTTCCAGCGTCCGTTGTAGGTTCTCAAATGCCTGTGCGGTCTGCGCTTCGATCCCACCTTCGACAACTTTCCCGTGAATGTCACGCCCCACATGACCCGCAAGATAGATCGTGTTGCCTACCTTTACCGCGTGCGAGTACGTCGGCGCCGCGTGGGTTCCCTTTGGCTCAATGAACTGCTTCTTCATCACCACCTCCAATCAACCATCGTTCGTGTTATCGCGTTGCAGCGATGACAATGAGTTCCACTAATAGGCCCTTGGAGGCGAGTTGTGCCTGCATCGTTGAGCGTGACGGCGCGTTGTCTTTGTCAACCCACGCGTCCCACACTTCATTAACGGCTTCATAGTCCGCTAAATCAGACAGCAACAGCGTCGTGTTCAGAATTCGCGACTTATCGCTTCCCGCTTGCTCGAGCAGCGCTTCAACTTTTGAGAGAATCTCCGTCATTTGAGCAGCTGCTGTTTTGCCTGGTGTGCCCACCTGGCCTGTTAGATAGACGGTTCCAGCATGCACAACACTCATATGAATGCGCTTACGGAAATCAAAACGCTTGATGTCGCTCATTAGTCAGTTCCTTTAGGAAGAAAGCGGAGGATGAGGCAGTCAATGCATCAACTGGCCAAGAAAATCTTTAGTTCGAGGACTCGTCGGATTGGTGAAGAAGCTTTCTGGAGACTGGTCTTCGATGATAGAGCCTGCATCCATGAAGATGATCCGATCGGCTACACGACGCGCGAAGCTCATCTCATGAGTGACGCATAGCATGGTCATGCCCTCGTCTGCCAGCGCCACCATGGTGTCCAATACTTCTTTAATCATCTCTGGATCAAGCGCTGACGTCGGCTCGTCAAAAAGCATCACCTTCGGGTTCATGCAAAGAGCGCGCGCAATTGCCACGCGTTGTTGCTGCCCACCTGATAATTGCCCCGGATACTTGCCCGCTTGATTTGGAATTTTCACCCGCTCCAGGAAATGCATCGCCCTATCGTGCGCTTGTTCTCGTGTTAGGCGTCGCGTCCGTACCGGCGCAAGCATACAATTCTCCAGCACCGTCATGTGGGGGAACAGATTGAAGCTTTGGAATACCATGCCAACCTCCCGGCGCACCCTCTCAATGCTCTTCGTTGCACCGGACAGCTCCGTACCATTCACAACGATCGTCCCTTGCTGATGTTCCTCGAGCGCGTTGACACAACGGATCATTGTCGACTTGCCAGAGCCGGACGGCCCACAGATCACAATCCGCTCACCGGCACGCACCGTTAGATTAATGTCTTGCAGCACATGGAAACGGCCGAACCACTTGTTAACTCCCCGCAATTCAACAGCCGGTTGGCCGCCGTCCGAGTGTTTCGATGGCATGGTGGTTGATATGGACATGTGCACTCCGCTGAAACTAGCGTGGGGTTTGAAAGCGTCGCTCAACGTACTTGCCGTACTTCGACAGACTGAACGACCCAATAAAATAAATAAGAGCCACGAAGACATACACCTCCGTGTGATACGCACTCCACTCTCCACTGTTAAACGCTGCTTGCGACGACGCCATAAGGTCGAAGAGCCCGACGATGATCACTAGTGACGTCTCCTTGAACGTAATTACGAACTGATTGATAGTCGCGGGCATCGCTATGCGAAAAGCCTGTGGAAGGGTGATAACTGCTGTGGTGTGCCAGTAGTTCATACCAAGGGCATGCGATGCCTCAACCTGCCCCTTGCCCACGGCCTGCAGACCTCCACGCACGATCTCCGACTGATAGCACGCGAAGAAAAACGTGAAGCCTACGAGCGAACGCACTAGCTTGTCGCCTTGAAGTGCGTGGGGAAGCATTAGCGGGATGATCACTGTTGCGGAAAACAGGATGGTCAGCAACGGAAGCGAGCGTGTAAGGTCGACCACGAAGGCAGTTGCATGGCGAAGCACTGGAAACTGGCTTTGCCTAAGTAGCGCGAGCCCGATGGCGATCGGCAGGCCAAAAGCAATCACGGTGATATAGATGAATAGCGTAAGCGTGAGCCCGCCCCAACGCGACGAAGGTACCACTTCGAGTCCGAAGACACCGCCGTGGATGAACAGCAGGAACAGCAGATAACCGCAAAGCCAGATAGGGACCATGCGTGTCGCGCTCCACATCCGCGGCGTGCATGCCAAAACCAGCGTTCCAATCGCTATCAGCGAGGCAAGCGCCGAACGCCACTGCTCTTCCACTGGATAGAGACCAAACAGAATGATTCGCCAACGAGCGCCAATAACTGACCAACAGGCACCGACCGCATCTCTACAACTCAGCGATGTTGTCCCGAATACGCCGTTTACGACTGCCCAAGACAGAACGCGCCACAGCATGAATGCGACCACAAGCGTGCCGAGGGTCGACAAAACGAAGTCGAAAGGGTTCAGTCTGATCTTCTTTGGTACGGGGGGCCCCTCACCGGCTTGCGTCCGCTTGCGAGCCGCGTCTTGCGAAAGAGAAAGATGATCTATATTAGCCATTAGCGATTCCCCTTAAACGCGATTGCTCGATTCAGCGCATTCATTAGAAGCGTGATGGTGTAGTTCAAAGCGAAGTAGACGGCCATCATTGCAATAAGAAACTCCACTGCCTGGCCTGTCTGGCTAATGCTAACAACGGATACTGAATAAACGTCTGAATAGCCGATCGCGCTGCCAATCGCCGTCGCCTTTACAATGAAGAGGAAAATGTTGCTAACGGCGGGCAACATTGAACGCAAGGCAATTGGGAATCGCACCGAAGCGAAGACCGTGCTCGCAGGTAAGCCCAACGCCTGAGCCGCCTCGATCATTCCGCGAGGCACGGACTGGAGCCCCCCTCTGACGATCTCTCCAATGTATGCGGCCGAGAACAGCACGGTCGCCAGCACTAAGGCGATCAGCTCCAGCGGAATATTCCAGCCACCGCGAAAGCTGAATCCTGTCTTATGCGGCAGATCGACTGAGACAGTTCCGTTTATCAAAAGCACGGTACTTAAACCGACCAACGCGATCAAGCTAACGATGGTAAAAACTGACGAGACGCGTCGACGCGCACTCCCGACAAGACTGGCGCGCCATAAACCGATGCTCGCAACAGTGACAAGAAAAAGCGCGACCCACGCCCAGCCCCAAGCACCTGCACCCCCAGTGATAGACGGTAAGAACAGGCCCTGGTTGGTGATAAAAATATAGCCTAGCAGCGAGGGCGGGTTTGCGCGTGGCGAAGGCAGTGATGTCAGCGTTACGTACCAGAACAGCGCCTGCAGTACGAGCGGAATATTTCGAAAAATCTCGACGTAGCACCGGAACAGACGTGCTACGACACGATTGGGGGCCAGCAGTCCGATTCCGATAAGAATGCCTGCGCAGCAAGCGAGCGCGATACTCATCAAGCTTGCCCCTAGTGTATTCACGAAGGCAACCACCAGTGTCCACCAGTATGGATCATCGGCGCTCTGATTTATGAACGGCGAGTTGATCTGCCAGCCCGTCGGTCGTTCAAGCACGCCAAACCCATATGCGATGCCTTGCGCGTGCATGCGTTGCCAGGCGGTATCCATCGACCAGCCGATTAGCGCTACGAGAACTATGAGTACGCCGATCTGCATCGCCCAACTCGCGATTCGGCTGTCTCGATATGCGTTCTTCTGTTTCACCTTGTACCTCTCGAAGTTTGACTGTAGCGGCACAACGATTGACGTATCGCTATATGGCTCGTGTGAGCCCCTTCGGTCGATCAGCCCACGCGTAATAGTTCAGAAGCAGCGGCATAGTCCACCTACTCCGCGCTATCACCGGCAACTCGGGAAACCGATTGCTCTCAAAGATCGTCTGAGCTTCTTCATGCTTACCTAGAATGCGCGCAGCAGCCTTGCGCGCTAGATACGGCCCCATTGCATTCCCCGAGAAACAATAACCCAACGCATAATGCATACCTTCGGGGTTGACGCCTACATGTGGAAATAGGTCGCGCGTGCCTGCACATCGCCCAGTCCACCCATGTGTAATTCGAACGCCGGCAAGGCTTGGGAAGATAAAACGCATGTCGTCCACCAGCGCGGAGATAGTGCTACGCAACCGTGCAGGATCGTCCCCTGTACGACCACCAAATAACAGTCGTTTGCCGTCTGGAGAGAACGTCATGAAATGTGACCGTCGACGATTGTCGTGGTAAGTGCGGCGTTCAGGAAGGACCTCCGCCCAAACCGCTGCCGGTAGCGGCTCCGTCGCGATCATGTATGAGTTGATTGGCGCTAGGCGTGAGTGAAACCATGCAAGGGAGCGGTCGGTGTAGCCGTTCGTCGCAATGAACACGTTTCTGCAGGCGACTGAGCCGCGCCCGGTGTAGACGACGAAGCCATCGTTATTCCGTTCAATACGATAGACGGCGGTGTGTCCCTCAACTCGGGCTCCGGCAGCGTAAGCCCGGCTCGCCATGAATTCGAAGTACATGCCGGGATGAATTGCTCCGTTCTCGACCACCCGTACCCCACCCACATAGAGAGTAGACCCTAGCTCCCGCGCAATCGCATTGCGGTCCAGTATCTCGATTTCCTCACCTAGTGAGCGGGAGCGCCGCTCGTATTCACGGATAAGCTTTGCGAGATGAGACATGCTCATCGCTCCAATTACGCGACTGCACTTTCGCCAACCTATGAGATCTCCCACTTCGTTACCGAGAGCAGCCAGCTTGTCGTAGGCCGTGCGCAGTTCCATGAAATACTCGGTCGCCGTTGACTCGCCGAATGAACTGCACAACTCGCTGAAACTATGCTTGAAGTTTCGTCCAACCTGTCCGCCATTGCGCGTACTAGCTCCGGCTCCTGGCCGGCCGGCGTCAACAACAAGTACATCACGGCCTCCTTCTGCGAGGACCCGCGCAGCCTCGACTCCCGTGAGCCCGGCGCCGACTATTACGACATCTGCGCGCTGCGGCAACGGGAGAGGCTCGAACATTATTTCCGTCGGCCGCGCCTCGGCCCAGTAAGGTTCAAGGCGCAACTCGCCCGCTAGCGTGCCCACGGCGTCGTCGGCAGAATGGAGGTCAGATGTCATTGGATTCCAGCACAGAACAGTTTCAGACGCCGGCAAGCCTCGTCGAGAATCTCTTGCGATGCGGCGTATGAGATACGGAATTGTCCAGGGCTACCAAATGCAGAACCATGGACGGCAGCGACTCCGACCGCTTGCAGAAGCTCGCGAACAAAGTCTTCATCCGTTCGTATGACGGCGCCCGAACTAGTCGTCTTTCCCAGGAAATTTGCGCAAGACGGAAACGCGTAAAACGCGCCGTCGGGGATGGCGCAATCGACCCCCGGGATCTCGCGCAGTGCTGTGATGAGTCGATCTCGGCGAGCGCGGAAAGAACTTCGGCATTTCTCCACGAAATCTTGCGGTCCGTGAAGCGCGGCGGCTGCCGCATACTGAGCGATCGATGACGCTCCTCCTGTCAACTGGCTTTGTACCAACTCCATCGCTTTGATGAGCTGTGCCGGCCCCCCCGCGAATCCGATCCGCCATCCCGTCATCGCGTAAGCCTTAGACACCCCGTTCACGGTCAACGTGCGATTCGCCAAATCGGGGCAGACTTGCGCGAGGGTCATATAAGGTTCACTGGCGTAGATCAAATGCTCATAGATGTCGTCAGTAAGTACCCATACGTGCGGATGCCGCCGCAAAACGTCGCCCAGCGCAGCCAGGGAGCCCTGACTCAATACCGCACCCGATGGATTGCTCGGCGAATTGAGGATCAGCCATCGGGTTTTCGACGTAATAGCCGCTTCGATCGCCTCGGGCCGCGGGAGGAACTTGTCAGAAGCGCTCGTCGTAACGAATACCGGCTTGGCGCCGCACAATTGAGTCAACTGCGGGTAAGACACCCAATACGGTGCCGGAATAACCACCTCGTCGTCGGCATTAAGCGTGGCTAACAGGGCGTTCGCGATTATCTGCTTCGCACCGGCGCTGACGATGACTTCGTTGAGGCCATAATGCAAACCGTTGTCGCGCTGGAATTTCGCCGCTACCGCTTCCTTCAGCTCAGGAACACCCGAGACCGGTGGGTACCGCGTATTTCCTGCAGCGATGGCGGCTCTCGCTGCTTCGCATACATGCTCGGGCGTGTCGAAGTCTGGTTCCCCGATCGACAAGGAGAGAATGTCGTCGCGTCCGGCTGCGCGAAGATCGCGCGCTTTCTGCGTAATTGCGATAGTCGCGGAAGGACTAATTCGCGACAATGCCGTAGAGCGAGTGAAAGTTGTAGACATGTTCTCGGGTTCCACTCAAACGGCGACAATCGGATTACTCAAGCGACCGACACTTTCGATGCTGACGTCGATCGTGCCACCGTACTTACGCAGATCGATCGTCGCCATCTTCCAGGGTTCCACGGCAGGAACGGTTCCGATTGACACAATATCGCCCGGCTCGAGGGTATGCGCCGCCGAGAGATACTCGATCAGCTCCGGAATCTGGTAGACCGCGTCGGCCGACGTCCCAGCCTGCACCAATTCGTCGTTCAGCCGCGCATCGAGCTTTAGTGCGTGCGGATCGGGCACTTCGTCGATCGTCACAAGGAAAGGTCCCATTGGCGAGAACGTGTCGAAGTTCTTCCAACGCCCCGGATAGGTCAGCTGCTCCTCACTGCCGTCCTTGCGGCGAAGCCGGATCCATTCCGACGTTGCGCGAAGGTGGTGTGCCGTCAGATCATTATGGACGGTGTAGCCAAGGATGTGCTCATAGGCGTCAGCCGCTGCGATATGCTTCCCGCCCTTGCCGATGATGAGCGCTAGTTCAACTTCAGGACCGACGCATCCAATGTCGGGCAACTCGATCGGATCGAAAGGTCCGGTGATGCACGTGCGTAGCTTGATGAAGTACTGCGGCCGTGGATTCGCCGGCTTAATAGAACGCTCAAAATTTTCGCGACCATTAATCGCTATGGCAAAGAACTTGGGGGGTTCAGTGACTGGCGCGCGCAGATGCAATTGGTCGAGCGAAAGAGCACCGAGGTCCATCGCATTCTTTTTATCTAACGCGTCAAGCGTATTTCTAAGGGCAGAAAAATCGATTTCTCCGCCCTCGTGCAGCTTGATGAAATCAACCATTGACCGGATAGGCTGCTTGAGCACGGCGGACAGATCCACAACCAGTCCAAAGGGCAAATATGCGCCGACGTGGCAGTATTGTTCTTCCGGTGTGTCATATTGGCAAAGTCGCATTGCGTATATTTCCTCAAATGACGTTTCAGGAAGCGCGTACCAGCTTGCCGTTCGCGTCGCGGCTGACACCGTACTGCGCGACTGCTGCATCCCAACTGATCAGTAGGCGCTGCAGATCCGCTTCGATGAGTTCCAGCGGTCGGTCTTTCGGATCTCCAAATCCGCCGCCGCCCGGCATATCGAGCACAACTCGATCACCCGCCGGAATCAACTGCCGCCCCTTTGGTCTCAAGAGCTCGCCCGACTCCAGTTGGAGCTTGCCGTTGGCGCCGTTGCTGCCGCCGGCACGTCCGCGTGGTGGATGGTTGATGCGGTCAAACGTTGCAAGGATCGCGAACGGCGCGTCTTCCCGGCTTCCGACAACCATCGTCTGCCCCAGGCCACCGCGGAACTTCCCAGCGCCGCCCGAGTCCTGACGCAGTTCCTTCTTCCAGACGACCAACGGCGTAATCGCCTCAGTAACCTCAACCGGAATATTCTTCACGCCACTAGGGAAAGGAGTCGCAGAAAGCCCGTCACTGCTCGAGCGTGCCCCCATGCCGCCGCTGTGCAGGCTCATCATCATGAAGTTGGTCTGCTTTGCACCGCTCGCAGGCGTCAGGCCCATACCAGCGCCAGCTTTGACGCCCCACAATGAGCCCGCACCTTCCGCGGGCGCTCGGCCCGGCAGCAGTTCGTGCATCGCGCCGAAGACGACGTCCGGCACGAGGTGGCCGACAACGCTTCGCACGGCGACTGCGGAAGGGAAAGGAGCGTTGACAATGGTGTTCTCCGGCGCCGTCACGACGATCATGTCGAGTGATGCCGAATTGTTTGGCACTTTGGGTGCCACGACGCATTTGACCGCGAACGAGGCATAAGCCGCTGTGTAGCAAAGCGGGCAGTTGATACCAAAATCCGAGACGGGCGAACTGCCGGCGAAGTCGACGACAATTCGCTCGTCTTCTATGGTCACCGAACACGCGAGATCAACGGGCTTGTCGTAGCCGTCGGTGCGCATTGCATTGCTCGCTTTTGCTTTTGGCAGCGCGGCAAACGCATCCAGCATCGCGTGACGGGTGTTCTCGAAGATGTAATCGCGGACCGCGTCCAGCGATTCAATCTCGTATTCATTCATCAGCGCGGTAAGCGACTTCACCGCATTGTCGTTACAAGCCGCGAGCGCATACATGTCGCCTACCACCTGCGTGGCCTCACGCACGTTGTTGCGCACGATCTCCACCAGCCACTCGTTTGCTTTGCCCTGGTCAGCAAAGCGCATAATCGGCAACCGCAGGCCTTCATGGTAGACCGTGCGCCCTTCTGGTGAGAAGCCGACTCCACCGATATCCACAACGTGCGAGGTGCAGGCAAAAAAGGCGACCACACGACCGTTGAGGAAGGCTGGCGTAACGAAGGTGAAGTCGTGGAGGTGGCCCGTTCCCTGCCACGGGTCATTCGTTAGAAAGACATCGCCCTCACGCATCTCCGCGATCGGAAACCGATTCACGAAGTGAGGCACAGCCATAGCCATCGTATTGATGTGCCCCGGCGTCCCTGTCACAGCCTGCGCAAGCATCCGACCTTCGGCGTCGAATACCCCAGCCGACACATCGCCGCCCTCACGAGTAGTCACGCTGAATGAAGTGCGGATCAGCGTCTGCGCTTGTTCTTCGACGATCGCGAGCAAACGGCTCCACGTTACCTGGAGTTGGATCAAATCGGACTTCATATCAGTTCTTCCTTTCGAGCTGGATGTAACCGGAGTTCAGGATTAATGCGTCGAAGTTGCGCCCTACCAACGTAGAAGTCTCATCCTCAACAATGACTGCTGGGCCTTCCACAATCATTCCGGGCTTGAGGTCGCCGCGTACGTAGATGCCGTGGTCCAGCGCCTTCATCAATTCCGGATCGAAGATCTGTCGACGTGACGTCGGTACGGCCGTCGTGGCACGAGCTGTTGCTTGTTGAGTAACCGGCGCCGGAACTGGAATAAGGGCGGCCAGACTCCACGTCATGACTTCAACGCCGAGGTTAGGAATGGTTCTTCCGAAAAGTGCTTCGTATCGCTCCGCGAAGAGACGTTCCATCATCTCTTTGTCGTCGTCGGTAAGATCGCGCGACGGTAATGCAACGTCGATCTCATGACCTTGGCCCCGGTAGCGCATATAGGCGACGCGGCTTTCCTCGATCGTCCCGCTCGAGCTAGCCTTACGGATAGCAGCAGCAGCCTCTGCGCTCATCGTCGCAAACAGTTCGTTGACCGAGGCGGGCTCGAACTCGTCGAGATTCACGTATCGCGAGCGCGTCACGTGATAGCCGATCGGCGCTTGCAGGAAGCCAATCGCCGAACCGACTCCTGCGCCAGTGGGAATCACCACTTTACGAATCCCACACTTGTCCGCCAAGCGCGCCGCATGCAGGGGTGCGGCCCCGCCGAACGCGATCATGGTGCGCTCTTGCAGGTCTTTACCCCATTCAATAGCGTGAACGCGCGCTGCATTTGCCATATTCTCGTCGACAATTTCGGAAATGCCCGCTGCAGACGCCTGCTCGTCGATGCCGAGTTGCTTGCCAATGATTTCATTGAGAGCGTTCGCGGAAGCCTCAGTCGAAAGACGTATTTGTCCTCCAGCGAAGCGGTCAGGATCGAGACGACCCAGCATTAAGTCTGCATCGGTGACGGCCGGCCGTTTGCCACCGCGGCCGTAGCACGCCGGGCCAGGCACCGACGAGGCGCTCTCCGGGCCGACTGTAATTCGACGCAGTTCGTCGATTCCGGCCAGCGAACCGCCGCCCGCACCAATTTCGACCATCTCGATAACAGGAATGCGGAGCGGATACCCGCTGCCCTTGAGGAATCGGTAGGCGCGTGCAACTTCGAACGTGCGGGATTGAAGTGCACGGTAATCATCAACTAAGCAGATCTTTGCAGTTGTGCCACCCATATCGAACGAAACTACGCTCCGCTCGCCAAGCTCCTCCGCCAGGTTGCTTGCCAGGACGGCCCCGCCTGCCGGGCCCGATTCCACGAGTCGGATCGGAAATTCACACGCCGTCTGGAGTGTCGTCATTGAGCCGCTCGACGTGATCATGAGCAAGCCGCAATGGAAGCCCCGCTCCGCGAGCTGCTTTTCGAGCCGCTGCAGGTATCCCTGCATCTGCGGACGGACGTATGCGTTCGCCACAGTCGTCGAAACGCGATCGTACTCTCGGATTTCCGGGCTGACGTCGCAGGACAGCGAGACCGGAATGCCCGGAAGCAGACGAGCCAGTATCTCGCCGGCACGACGCTCATGCGCGTCATTTGCGTAACTGTGGAGGAAACAGACCGCAACCGCCTCAATGCCAGCGTCCTTGATCTGGCGAGCGACTTCCTCGAGCGCTGCCTCGTCGAGCGGCAGCAACTCAGTCCCGTCGGCCGCAAGCCGTTCCGTTACGCCCCAGCGGTGTTCGCGCGGCACAAGGGGCTCCGGGCGGACCATGTAAAGATCGCTTTGCTCGAAGCGGTGTTCATACGCGATCTCTAGTGAGTCACGGAACCCTTCGGTAGTCACCAAGCCGACCCGGGCTCCCTTGCGTTCAATGATGGCATTCGTGGCGAGTGTCGTCCCGTGAACGATCGCGCCAACGTCGGAGGGCACCACGTTGGCCTTGGCCAACGCCGCGCTAGCGCCCTCAAGGAAACCAAGCTCCGGGTCGCTCGGCGTGGTCAGCACCTTCGCTGTGAAACGGGTACCGGAAACGTCTAAAACGACGTCAGTGAAAGTCCCGCCAATGTCTACTGCCAGTCGGATCACAACGCTCTCCCTTCGGTTAAGCAGCCGGACGACTCCATGTCGTCCGCGCCGCTGCCATGTTTCGATATCCAGTCGCCTGGACCGAATACTAGGACAGATCAAAATAAAACGCATTGGGGTAAATACTGATTCAATGTCCTGATATTCGGAACAGAACTTTGTATAATGAGATACATCCGGCGGCGGCTCGCCGGCAACCTGCCTTGAGGGACTTCTAGATGCAACGTTTCAAAAACAAGGTCGCACTGGTCACCGGCGCGGCGCAGGGAATTGGTCTTGCCTGTGCCGAGCGACTCGCGCAAGAAGGCGCATTGGTCATCGGCGCAGACCTCCAAGAGAATGTGGCAGACGTCATGAAGGAGATCGGCGGCATCGGAATCACTGCCGATATGGGCGTGCAGGCTGACATCGCCAGACTCTTCGACTCTGCTCTAAAGCACGCCGGCAAGCTTGACGTGCTCGTCAACAACGCCGCGGTAACTAGTCCTGCAGACTTCCTTGATTACAAGCTCGAGGATTTCGAGCGCGTGCTGCGAATCAACCTGACGTCAGCGTTCTCGGCGTCGCAGCGCTTTGCGCGCGAACTTGTGGCGCGTAAGGCGCCTGGCGCAATTGTGAACATGTCGTCGATCAATGGTCAGGTCGCCCTGCCCAATCAGACGGCCTACGTGACCTCGAAGGGTGGCTTGAACCAGCTCACGAAAGTCATGGCAATTTCGCTCGCCCAGTACAACATCCGCGCTAACGCCATCGGCCCCGGCACAATCCTTACCGAGATGTCAAAGGCTCGAGTGCTTGCCACGGAAGAATCACGTCGCCGGATTTTGTCGCGCACACCTTTGGGCCGCCCGGGCGAAACCAGCGAAATCGCGTCGGTTGCTGCCTTCTTGGCGAGTGACGATGCCTCTTACATGACCGGCCAAGTCATCTATGTCGAGGGTGGACGGTTAGCACTCAACTACACCTGCGACGTTCCGGCTGCCGCTTGAGGCACCTGTCGGCGCGCCGACGCGAGGCAGAAACTCAACATTCGTTAGGGATATGAAGCCGTGAAAACCGTTCTCAAACATGCTCTTGTTCTCGCCGGCGCGGCGATTGCCTTTTCGAGCCCGACCGCGCATGCAGCGGGCCCGAACTCGCCTACCCTGGAACGCGTCAAGACCCGTGGCAGTCTCGTTTGCCCGGTGCCGACGTCGCCGTACCTGGGATTTTCCGAAGTCGGTGCCAATAGCAGTTGGCATGGACTCGACATCGACATTTGTAAGTCGATCGCGACCGCAATCTTCGGACCGAACCCCAAGGTGAATTTCTCGGCAGTGAGTTGGGCCGATCGCTTCCCTGCACTCCAGTCAGGTTCGATCGACCTAATAGCCATGTTCACCAGTTGGACTCGAAGCCGGGACGCGAAGCTGGGACTCCAATTCAGCAACCCCTACCTTTTCGCCGGTGTACGCCTCATGGTTCCCGCTTCGCTCAACGTCAAGTCAGCGAAGGAGCTCGACGGTGCGACGATATGTGCCGTCGCCGGATCCACCGGAGATCGACAACTCGTCAATTATTTGCGAGGGATCAACGTCAAGTACAAGATGGTGACGTTCGAGAATTTTGCGGACGTTGTCTCTGCGTACAAAAACAAACGTTGCGACGCCTTGTCAGCCGCAGGTCCGGGCCTGGCGGCGCTCCGCGCTGGCGAATTGAAGACGCCCGAGCAGCTGATCCTTCCAGACATCGTGTCAATGGAGCCGATTAGCGTGGCCGTTCGACAGGGAGACGATGCTTTCTTGGACATCGTGAACTGGACCTTCGGAGCGCTGATCGAGGCGCAGCGTCTGGGCATCACCCAAGCGAATGTCGAGGCGAAACGCGCCGACGCGAACAGTACAGCTGAAATCAAATATCTTCTGGGCGTAACACCCGGCGTTGGTGAAGGTCTGGGCCTGAAGGACGATTGGGCTTATAACGTTATCAAGCAAATGGGCAACTACGGCGAGATCTACGCGCGAAATCTTGGGGACAAGAGTCCCTACAAGCTCCCGCCCGGTCAGAACACGCTTTGGTCTCAAGGCGGCCTGCTGTACTCCCCTACGTTCGACTGAGCGGGAGCGGCCTGCCGAGCAGGCTCAAGCCCGGAGCTACTATAATCTTGCACAAGGCCCGGCAGGGAACCGGGTTCGCCTGGCGTAGGGCATTCCAAGCGGGCCTCGGGCAGGACTAAATTGCAATCAGGACTATGGATACCACCATCCTCAAAGGGCTCACGGTGTTGGAACGGCTAGCGGAGAGCGATCAGCCGCGCGGTGTGACGGAGCTCAGCCGTCAGATGAACCTTACCAAGAGCAACGTTCAGCGTTTGTTGAGCACGTTGGTTGAACTCGGATATGCCCAGAAAGACGCGTTGACGGGCCGTTACAGCCCTACTCTGCGGATGTGGGAATTTGGGTATAAAGCTTTGTCCCGCGATCGCGTTCGCCTGGCTGCGGCCTCGCAGTTGCGCAGACTGCACGAACATTGCGGGGAGACGATCTTCCTGTGCGTGGGGGACGGCCTCGACATAATCTACGTTGACAAGATCGAAGGTAGCGATCCGAATCGAGTATTCTGCATGATAGGAATGCGTCTGCCAGCTCTTCGTACCGCCGCTGGCAGAGCGATCCTGGCTTTTCAGGACGATGCAACGATTGAACAGGCGATTACGGTGGCGCAAGAAGTCGACCCGAGTTGGATGACTGCAGAGAGTGCGACGGAGATGCGGAAACGCCTCAAACAGATTCGCGACGATGGTTTCGCAACGTCGATCGGTGAGTTTCGGTCCGGGACGAACAGCCTTGCAGCCCCCGTCTGGGGTGGCGAAAACAAACCAATCGCTTCTATCGTTATCAATGGGCCCAGCGAACGGTTATCAGCAAAGACGCTACGATCACTGGCCGCCGATGTGATTGGCACTGCTGCTCGCGTATCAGAGACGCTGGGTTACAGAGTCGGCTGATTGGGCGGCAACCAGGCAGTGCCGTTCGAGCTATTGAGCAATTCGCCTTGATGTTGTTGTGTGTCGCGCTGGCCACCCTGCTCCAACGCGCTGGAGCCATTCAAACCAGGCACATGATCGTCGGGAACTGACCCGGTGATTCAGAAACTCGACCGACCATGCATGGCCGGTCGAGTCGAAGACAAGGCGCGTAGCAGCATCGCCGATCCGCCAGAAGGACCCCCCGCCGTCAACAGGCCAGATCTGCAAAGCATGCCAACACCTGGATGCGCTAGCCAAGATCACGTGGCAATCGGGATGAAGTCATGACAAACAGCAGCCGTCCCGTCAAGCCCCACACGCGAGACGTTAGACGTTCATATCAATTGGCCCGTCTTACGGTAGCCTCGTGAACTAAGCGTTCGGTGGGTTCAGTGCTCATCTTCGACCGTGTTACGCAGCGTCCCGATCTTGGATATCTCTATCTCAACGATATCCCCCGCCTTCATCCAGAGAGGCGGTTGCCTGAAAGCACCCACGCCGCCCGTAGTGCCAGTGATAATGACATCTCCCGGCAGCAGCGTGCAAAACGTTGAGCAATATTCGATAAGCTGCGGCACGGAAAAAATTAGGTCATCCATAGTGGCGGATTGCATGACTTCGCCGTTAAGTCGCGTGGTCAGCGTGAGCTCGGATGGATCTCCAACCTCGTCTGGAGTGACCAGCCATGGCCCGAAGGCGCCGGTTTTCGGAAAGTTCTTGCCTGGAGTGAACTGAGAGGTATGTCGCTGCCAATCACGGATGCTGCCATCGTTGTAGCACGAATAGCCGGCAACCACGTCGAACGCGTTCGACGCAGCGACATGGCGCGCCCGCTTGCCAATCACTACGGCGAGCTCACCTTCAAAATCGAGACGCTCCGACGCGAGCGGTCTCAAGATCGGTCCGTCATGCGCTGTTTGGGAATCGGCAAACCGTGCAAAGATCATCGGCTTGTCGGGTAGTTCACGGCCGGTCTCCTTCACGTGCGACAAATAGTTGATGCCGACGCAAAGAATCTTTTGCGGCTCGGGGATTACTGGAAGCAATTCAACGTCCGACCAGGCGACAAGGTCCGATGTCTGTTCGGCGCGCTCAGCAAGCGCGCGCATCGACCCTCGCTCAAGAGCCTCCCTGAGTGTCGCACCAAGCACATCCGCAAACGGCGCGGCGTCGACAACGCCGTGCTCTGTAGCGACACCATACGTATCTCGTCCTGCATGTCGAAAGCTAACAAGTTTCATGCGCTCAAAGTCCTTGAAGATTTTTCATTTTCGTTCGGCACTGCAGTTGTCATGCACTGCCTAATGCACCCTGGTTGGTCAGAATGACAGGTGGCACCGGACGGGACGCACGACTCACCGGCGATCCGCCTCCTTTGTGCTCCGTGCCAATGAATCGGCGGATTCGTTCAGCATCTGCTCTGTCGCGGATTTCTTCCGGAGAGGCGGCGAGCTCAATCCGACCATCTTCCATGAAGACCACACGATCTGATATCGACATAGCGAAATCCATTTCGTGCGTCACAATCAGCATAGTCATCCCTTCGTCCGCCAGCGCAGAGATGACCTTTAGTACCTCTCCGACCAGCTCCGGGTCGAGTGCCGAAGTAGGTTCGTCGAATAACATGATCGCCGGCTCCATCGCCAAGGCACGAGCAATCGCAACCCTTTGCTGCTGTCCGCCAGAGAGCTGATGAGGATATTTCTCTGCGTGTGCAAGGAGCCCTACCTTGTCGAGCATGGCCAGCGCCTGTGCGCGTGCCTCCGCGGCATTTCGGCGGCCGTGATAGCGCGGGGCAAGCATCACGTTTTCTGCAATCGTCCGGTGCGGAAAGAGATTGAACGTCTGAAACACCATCCCAATGTTCAAGAGCCCTTTCCGACCACGGCGCCCGAGATTACGACCGCTCGCGGAAAGAAACGGCTCGCCGAACAGGAGCACCTCACCGTCGTCCAGCGCCTCGAGCGCATTGATGGTTCGGATGAGCGAAGTCTTCCCTGAACCGGAAGGCCCAATGATCGAAATGACTTCGCCCCGCCTCACTTCTAGTTCAATTCCTTTTAGAACGTGGTGATCGCCATAGCGTTTTTGCAGGCCCCTAAGAGTCAGCGCGGGCGTAAGCTCTCGCGTCGACGCGTCGCTCTTGACGGCGGCCAACGCCGGAATGCGTCCGCGAAGCGCATGGACTTGGGCCGTATCCAGGGCCACAGGACGCCGCGCCTGAAGATCGAAGCGCTTCTCAACGAATTGGATGATCCACCCGAACACAGTGACGATGCCGACGTAGTACACCGTAATCGCACAGAGCGTCTCCATCACCAGTAAATTCTGAGCGTAAAGCTGCTGGCCAACGAGAAGCAACTCGCCCAGGGAAATTACAGAAATCAACGATGTAAGCTTCACGCAGGCGATGTACTGGTTTGCGAGTGTTGGCAAGGCAATTCGCAGCGCTTGTGGAATGATCACAAGGCGCTGGATTCCGACCGGTCGCAGCCCCAGCGCGTAGCCTGCCTCGTACTGGCCCTTGGCAACTGCGGTAAGGCCGCCCCGATGGATCTCGGCCATATAAGCGGTCTCAGTGAGGACCAAGGCGACCGTCCCAGAGAAGAACGGATGCGAGAACCATCCGCCTGTTGCCGGAAACATCTGTGGCAAGTTGTAAGTCACGATGACCGCGACCAAGAGAGGCACGCTGCGGAAAAACCAAATGTAGAGACGCGCGGGCGTCGACAGCCAAGGTCTTCGTGAGAGCCGCGCGCAAGCTATGGGAAATCCCAACACCACCGCAAGGATCCAGGACAGCGCGCTAAGTTCTATAACCGTCAACGCCGCGTGCCAGAGCTCCGGCATGGCAAACAGTGACAGCATGTATTGCAGGTCGAATTTCATAAGCTTCTCTTCTCATGCGTGATGCACAACACGGAACCACAGTGCGCGAAGTCAACTCGCGGTAGCGGGAGCCATGAAAAGATGATTTTCTTTGAGCCATTTATCGAGCTCACCGCTTTTCTTCATGCCGTCTATGCCCTTCTTGATGGTCTCAATCAGAGCGGCGTTGTCCTTCCTGACATAGATGCCGATGGTTTGCGGATAGATCAACTCGCTCGACGACACGACGATCCTGCCGTTCGATCTGGAAGCCAGCGTGTAGGCATTGTTGGCCACCTGCATGCCGGCCTGCACGTTGTTGGAAAGCATTGCCTGAATTGCCTCGGCGGTTGTCGGGTACTCACTGATATTGATCTCCCCCTTCCCCGACGCCTTGCAATAGCCGTTGGACAATTCGCGGAGCTTCGGAAGGTAGACGGTCCCCGACACGATTCCTACATGAAGGCCACAGAGGTCTTCAGGCTTTTTAGGGGTGAGCCCGCTCGCGGCGGTTGCGAGTATGGCGCTTGACGTCTGCGCATAGGGTATGGCCGATGCCTGCGCGAGCCGTTCAGGCGTGATGTACATACCTGAGATGATGGCGTCATACCGATGCGCGGACAGTCCAAGGATCAAAGTTGAGAATTTCGCGTCCTCGAATGAAACGGTCATCCCGAGTTGCTTCGCCAGCAAGTTGCCGAAGTCCGGGTCGGAGCCAACGATCTTTCCGTTCTGCACCGATTCAAACGGTGGATATGTCGCCGCCATGGCCACCTTTAGGTAACCGTCCGCAATTGTTCCGGATGGCGAGTCAGCGCGTGCGGCTGCGGGTATAAAAGCCAGTATGGCGCTACCTGTGAAAAGGGTGCCCACTAAAAGACGGCCTAACTGCCTGGAGATGTTCATACGGACCTCTGCTCGCTATAGGGACGCGATGCCCGTCCGGGCGTCGCGAAGGCTCTGTTCAAAAATTAAATCATCGCGGCTCGAACAAGCGCCGGCTAAAAAGCCAACAAGCGCAATGCGAGCAGCGGCATCTGCATAAATCGAGGACCATTCCAGTGGCAGCACTGGTGAGTTGCCCAATGGACGGCTGCGGTTACATTGACGAGGGGCGCACGCAGGGCGCACCTCCGCGACAGTCCAGACTTCTACTGACTTAACTAGCGTTACATAGCGCGTGAAAGGTCGTTTTGAAGCGTTAAGCGTCCGATCCGAGAACTAGCCAGCTATCTTTCAAAAACGGACCTGCTTAGACAACTAATGCATTAGCTTCGCGACGCAAATCCGCCGACGCTTCGAGTATCCCGTTGCCATGTACGTGTACCGCCTTCAACGATCCGAAGTAAAACGGGTGCAGTGAATCGCGCTCCACAGCGATACCCTGCGCTTGCAGCCGCTCCATGACCGTCGGTGGGAATCCAGGCTCACATAACAAGTCGCCATCGCGTGAAAGACTCCACCGCGGCGCGTCGATTGCGTCGGCGAGCGTCATGTCTCGGTCGAGCACATTCACGATGAATTGCACGCCGGTCGTAGTCTGACTGACTCCCCCAGGCGACACCGCACCCCAGACGGGCCGGCCATCGCGTAAGACGAGATAGGGATTGAGAGTGTGGACCGGTCGTTTTCCCGGTGCGAGACGATTGAAAGCATCCGCATCAAGATCGAACTCGTGCAGCCGGTTGTTTAACAAAATTCCGGTCGACGGATCGACACAACCGCTCCCGAACGGCTGAAATACGCTCTGAAGCATCACCAGCGCGTTGCCTTGCGCGTCGGCCATCACGATTCCCGCGGTGTCCCCAGGTTCGCTGATGCGTAGCGCGCTGTGTTCTGAATCTGCGCCGTCGTCCGATGGTAACGGCCATTTGGCCTCATGATCGGCCACGCGATCGCGAAGCGATCCGAGCAAAGCTCGCGCGGTTAGTATCTGAGCCTCGAGTGAATGATCGCGATTAGACTGCGGCAGGGCGCGCAACCTCGATAGCTGGGCCAGCATCAGGACGCCCACAGAGTTTGGCGGCATAACGCATACATCGTGGCCGGCAAAAGACTGCCGGACAGGTTCAACCCATTCCGCATCAAAGCGCCGGAAGTCGTCTTCATGAAGCAGCCCGCCGTGGTTCCGAGAGAATGAAACTAGCGATTGCGCGATGGGTCCGCAGTAAAATGCCGACGGACCATCGACGGCAATCTGCTCCAGCGTAGCGGCCAGTGCTGGCTGACGGTACGGCTCGCCAGCACGCCGATCGCGCCCCTCGACCTGAAACGCTGCCGTGAAGCCCGGCTGCTTGCGCACGGCCGGTTGAGCCAAAGCGAGGTTGCGGGCGAGTTCACTCGAAAAGCCAATACCTTCCCGCGCCGCCGAAATCGCCTCGGAGAAAAGCGAGTCCCAAGCTAGTCGCCCACAGCGCGCGTGGGCTTTCGCCCACAGCGCAACTAGCCCTGGTACGACCCAGCTTCGCGGGCCCCGCGCGTCAACGGTGCCAGCCGTGAAAAGCGATGGCGTAGCCGCGTCCGGCGCGGTCCCACTACCGTTTAACGCACGCAACTCACCTGAGCTCGAATCGAAGATGAGCATCATGGCGCAGCCGCCCAGCGACGTCGCATGCGGAAGAGCAACCGCAAGCATCGCGGATGCCGCAATCATTGCGTCGGTCAACGAGCCGCCGCGCTCAAGCGCCGCCATGGCAGCGTGGCTGGCGAGATGATGCCCCGTCGACACCGCGTAGCGGGTACCGAACTGGCGGGCGCGAGGCCTTTGCGTGGTCGTCATGGTTGAACCGGCCTCACTCGATCTCGACAACCATCTCGAGTTCAATCGGCATGTTGAAAGGCAGGGCGACGAACCCTACTGCGCAGCGGGCATGCACGCCGGCTTTGCCAAAGAGTGAGGTAAGCACATCCGAAGCGCCGTCGATTACCTCGGGCTGCCGGTGAAAGTCCGCAGTCGATGCGACCATGCCGAACAACCGGACGATCCGCTTCACACGCGACAATTCGCCGATCTCCGCCTTTAGGGAAGCAAGCGCACTAATCACCGCAAGGCGTGCCCCTTCATAACCCTGCTCGATCGTCACTTCTGCACCAAGCTTTCCGTGATGCGTCTGCTTCGGACCGACAAACGTGCCATGACCGGCGACAAAGACAAGCTTCCCCGTCGTGACGGCGCCACAGTAGTTGCCGACCGGCTTGCGCGTTTCGGGCAGTTCATAGCCAAGTTCAGTAAGGCGCGCCTCTGGCGTCTTACCCTTCAACGTTTCAAAAACTGCGAGCGTCATCTGAATTCCTTGTTTAGGAGAGAAAAAATTGGGGAAGAAGTCAGCCGCGACTGGCGCGCTGAATTCGCAGTTGAGCCATTGCGCCTGCAGTCAGCAGTGCGTGAATGTCGAAGTTGTCGCGTAGTGCGTCAAAGTCCGACGCGACGAGCGCTGCTCTTTCATCGGCAGCAAGCGCGAACTCGTCGCAATAGCCACCGGGATCGTCGAGAAAGCGTCGCGCCGCGGCACCGTCCACACGCAGCGTCTGCACCGCGCGAACAAGCGCCACTCTCTCGGGAGGTAAAGCCGGATAGATGAACGACTTGCGGGACACCGGCTCTGTAAGATCCCATCCGAGCACTGCATAGGTGTGATGCCATGAAGGCTCGAACGCCGCTACGAATGGCTGGCGCTGACCTGCGACTCCGGCCGCAACCAGCGTCATGCGGAGTTCGAGATTGCCCGTGCGATCAAGCGCGTCCTCGTCATAGGCCAGGAGATGCGCGAGATTGCCCGCTGCCATTTGCTCGAACAACGTCCGATCGGTTTCGACATCGGGCTTTGGGTAATGCACCGTGCCTGGATAATGAGAAAGTCCTCCGCTTGCGATCAGTACTGCGCGCCGCCCCATGCGTTTGACGGCGCGGGCAAGCGCCTGTCCAAATGCATAGCAACGCAATGGCGAGGGCTGCGGCGGCACGTACGCATTCACGAAGACTGCGGTCATTGGCGTGTCGCGGCCGAAACCCATGAACTCGTACGGAATGGTGAATGAGGTGGGAATGTTTGCATCAAGCGTGAAGGCGAGATCGAAACCCTCCTCGTCCATAGCGCGCACCAGCGGGTAGGCCATCGACGAATCGAGGGCCCAGTCTCCGCGATGTTTGTGCATGCCGTCAGCCCGGTCGGCCGCGTGCACGCAGAACGGCGCCACGGAGTGCGTCACGAAGTGATCACCGTGGTCGTTCGACAGGACAATTACGCAGTCCGGTTCGAGCGCGCGAAAGCGAGCGCCGAGCTCGGCCATCACGGCCCGAACACGCTCGACTTGGGCGCGGTCCTCGGTGTCAGGCATAGAGAGAAATTGCGGGGCGTGCGGTACTGCTGCCACTCCAATGATCCCCGCAACACCGGTCGTCGACGGGACAAGCCGCTGCATTACCATAAGTTTTCCCTGCCAAAAACTGACCGTCGGCGAACCGTAGCGCCGAGGCCAAAATGCAAATCGACGCGAAGTAGCGATGCGCCGCATTGGGTATACTTTGTTGCCATCTAGAATACCCAAGACAATAATTGCGTCAATAAGAAATTACGATGGGGTCGAAAAAGTTATGAGCCAGTTGGAGCTTCGACGCCCACTTCGGGGGCACGTAGACGTCGGTAGCAGGATTTAACGCCGGTCAGATATACTTCATGGGCACGGCAGATACCTGTGGGCCGGCGCGCAGTCACACAAATCGAGGATTGGAATGGCAACGCATACTCACGAAGGAGCAGCTAGCAACATGATCGAGGTGCCCCAGGAAGGCGTCTACGAAGCGCTTTTTCGCGAGATCGTTACCGGTCAACTCCCAGGTGGGCAGCGGCTAATGATCGACGACATCGCGGAACGCTTCGGTGTGAGTAAGATTCCGGTGCGCGAGGCTTTGAAAGCGCTCGAAGCGAAAGGCTGGGTTGAATCCGCTCCACGACGGGGCACCTACGTGCGTGCATTGTCGCTAAGCGAGCTGCACGAGTTGTTCGAGCTGCGCATGATTATCGAGCCGGAGACCACTGCGCTCGCAGCGCATCGTCGGCGAGCTGTGCATCTTCAGCAGCTCGCGGCGCTAATTGAGGAAGCCGAGGCCGCGCTGAAGATCAATGACTTCGTCACGAGCTCTCGGGTGAATCTTGAATTTCATTCGCTGATCGCGAGAGCTGCAGGTAATGAGCGCGCCTACGACGTGATTCACGATCTTGAACTACGCCTTGCTCGTTACTTCTTTGAGTCGGAGTGGAACGAGCGCTCAGATACAGCCCACGAGCATCTCGCGATTTACGAGGCGATCCGCGACCAGCGCGCCGAGGATGCGGCATCAATCACGCGAAATCACCTACGACATACTGAGGCCATGGCGGCGCGCTCCATACGAGAGGGCAAATCGAATCTTTTCGATGACACGCTTTCTCGCTCCCGAAGCAGATGAGATTGATCCCGGCCCGGGTCAGCTCACGTTCGACCGGTCTAATCCAGCAGCGTCGCAAGCACCGCGGGCATAAGGCGTATCGGACGACGTCAACCGCCCCGCAAACGTCAGATCTCCTGTCGCTCGCAACGATATCGGATAGCCGGCGTAGCGGACGTCCACTCCCCGCCCCCCGAGCGACGACGTTGCGTTTGCAGTGCACTATATCGTCGGAACTGTTTGCTCTGGAAGCCTTCCTAACTTCCTCGCTCTGTACACTTTCTGATCTGCTCTGAGTCGGTAACTTGCGGCGGGGCTGCGCCGCCACGGCACACCTTCCGGCCGCTGCTGGACTCACCTCCGGCAGTCTTTAGCGCCAACGCGTCATCGGTTGCCACTGAGCAGGTGAATCCCTACCTGCTTTCAAGGCGTCCGCCACGCACGCCGCCAAGTCTTTTTAACTCTCCCAACACCCCAACCGCCTTCTTCACGTCGCCCTATGGGCGGCTATAGCGACCGCGTGCTGCTGTACTGCCAGCTCGGACCACCCGCGCACTTCGGCGCTGTATCGCCCCCCTCGTCGCCGGCAGGCAGTTTGTTCCGGACCCTCTGCACAGTCAGGGTCGCAGATTTCTATTGACGATCTGTTCTGATTTAGTATCCTTGCTATCTGATACGTATACTTGGCGGCCTGAATAGCTACCGAGCCACATCGAAAACACCGATAGAAGTCGCGCGGCTGCACACCTAGGCGCCGAGGCGGATGTTCTTATCGAGATCGCGCCTTGGAGCAGTGAAGTAATGAACAGATTGCGTTTCGGCATTTGCGGACTGGGCTTCGCCGGGTCCGTCCTCATGGCACCGCCCATGAAGCAACACCCAAACGCGGCCATCGTCGCCGCATGCGATCCTAACCCTGAGATTCGGGCGGCGTTCGGCAGGGATTACGCTGTGCCGACCTACGAGCGTCTGGACGAGATGCTGGATCACACGGAGATTGACGCTGTATATATCGCCTCGCCGCATCAATACCACTGCGAACAAGTAGTGCTTGCCGCCAACCGTGGCAAGCACATCATCGTGGAAAAACCTCTTACGCTGAGCGACGAGGAGGCACGCCAGATGGTCGAAGCGGCCAGCCGCAATCGTGTTCATGTTGTGGTGGGTACATCCCGCAGCCATGACCCTATTGTCAGGACGATGCGAGAGATCATCTCCAGCGGTGAGCTCGGCAGGCTGGCGATGGTCAATGCGTGGAACTATACCGACTACCTTTATCGGCCCCGCCGTCCTGAAGAGCTGGACACGTCTAAGGGCGGAGGCATCCTATTCAGCCAGTTGCCGCATCAGCTCGATGTAATCAAAACGATTGCGGATGCCAGTGTTGTCTCGGTGCGCGCGGGTTCGGGAGGTCTCGATCCACGACGTCCGACCGAGGGGCATTGCGCGGCCTTCGTGACCCTATCCAACGGTATTTTCGCTACGCTCGCTTACAGCGGTTACGACCATTTCGACAGCGATGAACTTCAGTTCTGGATCGCAGAGAGCGGGCGCGAGAAGCGTCCTGCTCACGGAAACGCACGGAAGCTTCTCACCGAAATCCCGGCCGGAGAAGAGGCCGCCTTCAAGACTGCGCGCCTCGGTTACGGCGGCCCGGTGGCCAAGGCGTACGCGGCCACCCAGTTTGAACGCAAGCAACCGCACTTCGGGATATTCATCGCGACCTGCGAACGCGGTGATCTCCGGCCAAGCCCCGACGGGGTTCTCATTTACGGCGATGACGGTCCCCGAACGGTGCCTGCTCACGTCGGGAAGGGCGCCTACGGTCAAGGCGACACCATCGACGAACTTTATGCCGCAGTCACGGGCGGCGCTCCGACATTACGTGACGCAGCGTTCGGCCGCAACACCGTACTCGCCTGTTTGGCGATCCTCGAATCCTCGAAGACGGGACGGGAAGTAGCCGTAACCGCCTAGAACGACCCAGACCGCAAATACTCACCCATAAACCACGACCCGACCAGGCGTCGCAAAGTATTAGGAAGAACAATCATGACTGAACGCGAAGATCCATATCGCATCCTGACTGCCGTCGGCCCGGGTACGCCAATGGGCAACCTGTTCCGCCGCTTCTGGCTGCCCGCTCTCCTGAGTGAGGAGTTGCCGGCGGCCGACTGCCCGCCCGCGCGCATCAGGCTACTATGCGAGGACCTCGTCGCATTTCGCGACAGCAATGGCAAGATCGGCATCGTTGACGCTTATTGTCCGCATCGGCGCGCGCCGCTGTTCTTCGGCCGCAATGAGGAATGTGGTCTCCGCTGCGTCTATCACGGGTGGAAATTTGACGTAAACGGCGAGTGCGTCGACATTCCGAACATTGTCCCGCCGGACAATTTCATCGCGCTGAAGCAGAAGGCCAGCATCAAGAGCTATCCGACGCGCGAGAGCGGTGGCATCGTCTGGGTCTACATGGGACCGAAGGAGCTGATGCCCGAGTTGCCGGGCATGGAATGGGTCGGTCTCGGCGACGACCAAGTGAAGTGTTCCCGTTGGCTCCATCAGAGCAACTGGCTTCAAGCCGCAGAAGGCGAAATTGATACCTCCCATATCAGCTTTCTCCACAGCCGGGTCAACGTCGGGAAGGATTCACCGGATTGGCAGCGTCTCGCTCAGGACGGTGCTCCTCAGATAACGGTGCGCGAAACGGACTACGGCTTCGTCTACGGCTCCCGCCGAAACTTCGACGGCCAGTATTTCTGGCGCGTCACTCAATGGATGCTGCCGATGTGGAGCGCCGTGCCACGCTCGATCGATGACCCGGTACTTGCCGGGCGCGCGTGGGTGCCTATCGACGACTATACGACGACGGGATTCGGCTATATCTACACGCCCGATCGACCGCTGTCCGCAAAGGAGCATGACGAAGTCGCCGCTGGAGAGCGCTTCCCTCCCCGCTCGAAGAAAGGAATCTTCAGGCTTCCGCACGGCTATGTCATCGATACATATCTGCCAGACGCAAACATTGACAATGACTTCCTCATCGATCGCGGTTTGCAAGCTACGACCAGTTTCACTGGCATTCTCGGCGTCAACGAGCAGGACCGAGCACTGCAAGAATCGATGTTGAGCATTCCAGGGCAAGTCGGAATCGTCGACCGTTCGGCAGAACGTTTGGTCAAATCCGACCTACCCATCATGTCGGCTCGGCGCATGCTAACAAAGCTCGCCCGAGACCTGATGCAAGGTATCGAGCCTAAGGCCGCGTCCAGCGCGAATCAGTACGGAGTCCGCGGCGTCGCGAAGTTGTCGCCGATCGCAGACTTTGACGAGTTCATGCATGTTCACGGTCAATCCCTGCGGCCCGTTGAACCGTCGCTGTAAGCGATCCGTCCTTATTGGCGAGCCGGCGGCCCAGCTGCTAGAACCATGAGCAGCGCCCCGCGGCTCGCATACGAACCACCGCCATTTGTGTACCGACCATGCAGCATTCCATCGACGCGCCCGAAAACGCCGTATTAAGCAACATTCAGGATCCGACCTCGAACGGTGGACAGACCCCGTCTCACCTCGAGGCCCGACTCCACTCGATTACGCAGGAAGCAGAGGACATTTTCATTTTTGATATACGTCCCTCCCGCGGGCAAGTGTTCCCCGCTGCCGAGCCGGGCGCGCACATCGATCTGCACCTCGCAAACGGGTTGAGCCGCAGTTACTCCCTGATCAACACTCAGCGCGATCATGGCCGCTATCTGATTGCGGTAAAACACGAAATATCGGGACGCGGCGGCTCGCGATTCATGCATACCGAACTGCGCGTCGGGCAGCACTTGACGATTGGTGCTCCGCGCAACAACTTCCGACTCAACGAGCAGGCTACTCACTCGATATTTTTTGCCGGCGGAATTGGTGTCACGCCGCTGTACAGCATGGTCGAACGGCTTGAATCGCTCGGACGTTCATGGGAGTTGCACTACGCAGCAGCGGGACGGGCAAACGCCGCGTTCGTCGAGCGGCTTGAGGCCTTGCAACCAAGGACGCACTTTTATTTCAACGCCGATCGCTCTGCACGCCCGACACTCGACCTTTATCACGCGGTCCAGACTAGCCCCCCTGAAGCCGACTTCTATTGCTGCGGCCCAGCCGGCATGCTGCAAGACTTCGAGAAAGCTACTGCGTTGATCCCGTCGGCGCGCGTACACGCGGAATACTTTAGCGCGCAGGAGGCACCGGCTGTTGAGGGAGGGTTCGAGGTGGTCCTCCATCGTTCCGGCCAGTGTGTGAATATCGAGCCGGGTGAGACCATCCTTGATGCGCTTATCAAGCGCGGCATCGACGTGCCATATTCCTGTATGGAGGGCGTATGCGGGAGCTGTCAGGTCGGAGTCCTCGAAGGCATTCCAGACCATCGCGATCTCATTCTGAGCAAAGATGAGCGCGAAGCCAACGACAAGATGCTGATATGCTGCTCAGGCGCCAAGACCGAGCGAATCGTTCTCGACCTGTAGCCAAGCCTGCGTCCAGTCGTCGGCCATACGATTCAACCGACCACGATGAACCATGCGACCTCTCGGCTGAACAAGCAGATGCGCTTGCGTCTGTTGCTACCGGCGACGCCGAGAGAACAACATAATCAGAAACCCTGGCAGCCAAGAGATCGCGTTCGCACCATGACGCTAACCTCGGCTTTGGCAACCTGATGAGCCTTTGCGCTCGCTTCATGGCGAAGACCTCTGCAGTTGGCGTGCAAGCGGCAGCGGTCTGCGAAATTTTGCATGCATAGGCAAGCTTGAGCCCGAGTCGGCTCTGTCTTCTGCGCGGCGCGCCTCTTGTCGCTCTTTGCCAAGGCTCCTTACGGAACAGTTTGCGCTGCCATCTTGGCGCGCTTGGCCGTTTGAAGCAAGCAATGCGCTGCGCCTCCCCTCAGCAAATCGCGCTCGACTCTTTCCACGGGTGCCCGCCGCTGCCCCGCTCCCCGACACGTAGTCCGGCGCAGCTGCCGCAGGTTAGCAGACCGTTAGGACGGTTACGGCATCGCCAAGTCAGACAGGCCGCACTGACTTATGTGAAGTCACGCTGTTGACAGTGCCTCGATCACCCGCATCGCCTCGGTTCCTCCTGGTACACAGCCAGTTGCTTCGTTACAGCGTAGGCGTGAACTCTCGATGCAGCGAGGCAAAGTGATCAAACCCGGAACCTCTCTACAGCGGCTCGACGTCGATAGGCAGGACACCCGCAGCAGCGGCCGGTCGCCGTGCTAGCATCTAGCCGTCCCTAAAAAAGTTGGTGATGTCATGCAAAAACCGCGAACCAATGCACCGTCGCACGAGAGCGATCTTCGCAATCTCATATCCTTTCGGCTGCGACAACTGACGAACCTTTATACGAAAGGATCCTCTAGCGTTTACGAGAGGTCCTTCGACCTAACACTCAACGAGTGGAGATGCATAGCGCTGTTACAGAACCAGGCGGGTTTATCACTCAACCGTCTTGCAGAGCATGCGCAGTTCGATCGGGGTCTAACCAGTCGCACAATCACCGCCTTGGAACAGCGGGGATACGTAAGTCGTCAGCAAGACAGCACAGACGGTCGCGGCATCGTGTTGACGCTTACCGCCGAAGGACGAAAGCTCGTTACGAAAGTTTTCCCCGTCGCTGAACAGCTAAATGAGCGCTTACTCTCCGTTCTGACCAGATCTGAGCGTGAGATGCTCCCGCAGATCCTTGACAAACTCACGCACCAAGCGAGAGTTATGCTCGATCAGGAGCGCGAAAACGCCAGCGACAGTGGTAATGAATGAATTTGCCATGCTCGATTAGTTGACTTTGAATCATATCTGCTCTATTCTGGAACTGACCGGGTGCCCGGGCGACCATGTCCCGCGTACCTCGGGGTCGGGTTTCTCACGCCTCCCGAACCGGCTGCGCCGCGATACTTCATCTGACGACTAGGCTCCCTATCCTCACATGTCGTGCCTTCAACGCTGCCGTCAGGTCACGTCGACAAAAACAGCGAGGAGACGATGCAGATAGATGCTCAGTTGGAGGCAACGAACACGCAGGCCCGCAGCGCTGCAATCACCGCATACAGAAAGGTTTTTCTTCGTTTGCTGCCGTTACTTTTCGTGTGTTATGTGGTGAACTTCATCGATCGTAGCAATATCGCAATGGCCAAGTTGCAGTTCAAAGATCAGCTTGGCTTCAGCGAAGCGACGTACGGCTTGGGCGCGGGATTGTTCTATGTCGGTTACTTGTTTTTTGAAGTTCCGAGCAACCTGCTACTGGCGAGGATCGGCGCGAGAGCGACTTTCACGCGCATTATGATTCTTTGGGGCCTCGTTAGCGCTGCAACGATGTTCATCCGGACGCCAACGGAATACTACATTCTGCGCGTAGTATTGGGCGCCGCCGAAGCCGGTTTCATACCCGGCACGCTGCTCTATCTCAGCTACTGGTTTCCGAAGAGTCATCGGGCACGAATGAACGGAGTTTTCTTCGTGGCGGTCCCGGTTGCAGCAATCATCGGTAATCCCGCTGCCGGGGCAATCATACAGTTCGCCGACGGCTGGCTCGGCTTTCATGGCTGGCAATGGCTGTTTGTGATTGAAGGCCTTCCTGCAGTGTTCCTGGGCATCGTCGCCTATTTCTACTTGGACAATCGGCCAAGCGACGCAAAGTGGCTGTCTCCGACCGAGCAGCAGCAAATCCTGACTGATTTAGCCCTTGAGGAGTCCGGCAAGGCGGCCCGTTCGGAAGCCAGTCGATTTGGGGTATTGAAAGACCCGCGCACCTACCTTATCAGCTACGTGCTATTCAGCAGCTTTACATTGGCCACCGTCATATCGTTCTGGACCCCAACGATCATTTATAGCTCCGGTGTAAAGACCTTTCTGAATGTTGGCTTACTGGCGGCTGTCCCTCCTATCGTAGGCGTGGTGTGCCTTCTCATCGCGGGGTGGCATTCTGACAGACGAAATGAGCGCCGCTGGCATGTCGCGATACCATTAATGATCGCCGCACTGGGCTTGGCACTGCTGCCCTCCGCCATCAATACGCCAATGTTTGCACTCGGGACTTTGATACTTGTAATTGCTGGGCATTATTCAACCTTGCCTGTCATATGGTCCATACCTTCCGACTATGTCTCGAATCGACAAGCAGCTGCGGGCATCGCACTTATGAGTTGCCTAGGAGCAACTGGGGGGGCCGTCGCGCCAATCGCATTAGGCTGGATCAACAAAGTCACGGGCAGCTTAGAAGTTGGTTTGCTCATCTCTGCTGGCGTGGTTTTTTCTGGGGCAATTACCCTAATTCTTGGTGTGCCGAAGCATTCGACGGCGGACCTTAGCGAGTAAGCCGTAGCGAATTCTTCATATCGCGACTTACACATGGATCGACGGGATTCATCTTTTTTAGTACTACGACTTTCATGAAGACATGCACGCGCCGCACGTCTATGTAGATTGTCACTTCGAGGTGTGAAAAATGGGACAGGTAGTGGGTTTCGTCGGGTTGGGCACGATGGGTCTTCCCATGGCGCTGAACCTCTTGAAGGCTGGTTATTCGGTTAATGGCTACGACCGCAATGAGGCGGCACTTGCGTCTTTTGCAGAGAAAGGCGGAGTGATCAAACACTCGGCGAGTGAACTTGAGGCCGATGTTGTCATCACGATGTTGCCGACCGGCGCACACGTTGCAGAAGCAGTTATCGGACCGCAGGGAGTGCTCGAGTCCGACGTTTTGCCGTCGATTGTCGTAAACATGTCATCCATTCTGCCTGCAGAAACAGAAAGCATCGCCGAGAGCGTCATCGGGTCGGGACTTTCGTTCGTCGATGCACCCGTAGGACGTTCATTTGCCCACGCGTGGAAAGGCACATTGCTGATCATGGCCGGTGGCTCCGAAAACGACATTACGAAGGTTCAGCCTATTTTTGACGTACTTGGCGATAAGACAGTGCACTGTGGACCTATCGGCGCCGGCTCGCGGATGAAACTGGTTAATAACTATGTCTCGATGGCGTTGAACGCCCTGACTGCTGAGGGTATCTTGTTAGCCGAAGCCAGCGGACTCGACGTCAAGACGGCGCTCGACGTAATGCGCGGAACTAGTGCTGGAGCCGGGCATATGACGGCTACCTACCCCACACGTGTGCTTCGAGGCAATTTGAAGCCAGGGTTCTCGGTTCAACTCGCTCATAAGGATTTGAAACTGGCCTTGAAGATGGCCAAGGCAATCAACGTCCCTTTGGATATAGGTGTCGCTGCTGAAACCATCTATGCCGCGGCCGAAGAAGCCGGTCATGCGGCGAGCGATTTCACCGCTTTGTACCTAGTGCTCAGGGACCAAGCAGGCCTAGCTCCATATCAGCCGCTCCTCGCGGAAACTGAAGAGGTCCCACAATGAAAATTTTCGATAACTTGGCACTTTACATTAACGGCGAATGGCGCGAACTGGGCAGCCGATCCTATGAGCGCGTACTTGATCCAAGTACGGGCAAAGTGCTTGGTCTGTTGCCACATGCGACTGTCGAAGACGTCGAGGACGCGCTAGAAGCTGCGCGCGACTCGTTTGAAGCATGGAAGAACACACCTGCCCTGCAGCGCAGCCGCATCATCCTGGACGCGGTTGCCCTAATAAGATCCCGAAGCGCCACTATCGCGCAAGCGCTCACCGCCGAACAAGGAAAGCCCTTGCTCGAAGCCAAAGCGGAAGTGGAACGCGCGGCCGATATGATCGAGTTCTGCGCCCAGGAAGCGCGCAGAGTGTATGGTCGACTGATACCGGCCCGCGAGCAAGGTGTGCAGCAGACCGTAATCAAAGAACCCGTCGGACCGGTCGCAGGACTTACGCCTTGGAACTTCCCTGCGATTTCGCCGGCGCGGAAAATTGGAGGCGCACTTGCAGCTGGCTGTTCACTGGTCTTGAAACCGTCAGAAGAGGTGCCTGCGACAGCAACCGCTTTGGTGCAAGCGTTCCATGACGCCGGATTGCCCAAAGGCGTTCTCAATCTCGTATTCGGCTCTCCCGGTGACATCGCTAAGCAGCTTATCGAGTCACCGGTAATTCGGAAAATCGCCTTTACTGGCTCCGTTCCGGTCGGTAAAACACTGGCCCGGCTTGCAGCCGACAACATGAAGGGTGCGGTGATGGAGCTCGGCGGTCACGCACCTGTGATCATCTGCGACGATGTGGATCCGGCAGCTGCTGCGGAAGCTTGTGTCAAAGCGAAGTTTCGTAACGCGGGCCAAATTTGCATCTCTCCGACCCGCTTCTATGCAAGTCGCAAAGTCTATGACGCGTTCAGTCGGGCATTCGCCGAGAAAACGGCTGCCATTCGCGTGGGCGACGCGCGGGATCCGGAAACGCAGATGGGTCCTCTGCTCAATGCCCGTCGGCTTGCAGCCATTGAGGGACTTGTCTCTCAAGCGGTGGGCACTGGAGGACGCGTATTGGCCGGGGGGCGACGGATTGATCTACCAGGATTTTTCTATGCTCCGACTGCAATCGAAGGCGCCGGTGCCGAAGCTCAATTAACCTATGAAGAGCCGTTCGGTCCTGTCGCTCTTCTCGAACCATTCGATAGCCTGGATGAGGCGATCACGAAGGCCAACAGCCTTCCATTCGGATTGTCCGCTTATGCATTTACTCGTGATGCTGCGACTGCTGAAACACTTGGCAGGAGACTCGAGGCGGGAGTCATCGGCATCAATCGATTCGGAGTGTCTGAACCAGAGACGCCGTTCGGGGGAGTGAAAGACAGCGGATACGGGCGAGAGGGAGGCCTCGAAGGTATGGACTCTTACCTCACAACTAAATTCGTGGCCCACAGTTTCGCGGTTCGCTGATTGGTTATCGAGAATCTCTAATGAAAGCATCAGAAGGTGGAAAACAGAGCGGGCGTCGCACGCCCCTGCAAGGAATCAAAATCGTCGACTTAACGTCGGCAGTGGTAGGTCCCTACGCGACCCAGATCCTGGCAGATTACGGCGCCGAAGTCGTTAAGGTGGAAGAGAAGTCCGGCGACATCATTCGATGGATCTCCGGTCGCTCCCCCAAACCCGGCATGTCAGGAAAATTCCTGCACATGAACAGAAACAAGAGAAGTGTCTCGTTCAATCTCAAGACCCCCGGCGGTAGAGAAGCACTGGAGCGCCTCGTTGCCGACGCAGACGTCTTCGTCCATAACATGCGATCTCGTGCCATAGAACGGCTCGGCCTAACCTTTGAAAAGATCTCAAAGATCAACCAGCGCATTGTTTATTGCGAGATTGTCGGCTTTGGGAAGAAAGGGCGCTATTCGGACCGCCCGGCATATGATTCGATCCTTCAGGGTGGCACCGGGCTAGCGAGTCTGCTGTCGGTCCAAGCCGGTGAGCCGCGCTATGTACCATACGTCGTAGTCGACCGTACGGCGGGCATAATGGTGTCGAGCGCGATCCTCGCCGCTTTGTTTTCCCGAGAACGAGAGCCAGGTGCAATCGAGGTTTCAGTGCCGATGTTCGAAAGTTATGTTTCGCTAATCCTAAGCGAGCACATGTATGGCAGAACGTTTGAACCGAATTGCGGTCCCGCTGGTGATCAACGCTTGCTCGATCTAAACGCGAAGCCGGTTAGGACGAAGGATGGGCATATCTGCATCACGACAAATACTGATGCGCAGGTGCTAGCGCTTTTCGACGCCTTCGGCCGACCAGACTTGAAGTTCGACGAGCGCTTCAATAAGGCGGCCAATCGAATCGAACACATCTCGGAATTCTTTAGCATCCGCGCCGCAGAGATCGCAAAGCAAACTACGGCGCATTGGACTGAGGTATTGGACCGCGCAGATATCCCCGTAATGCCGTGTCATTCGATAGACTCCCTGCTCGACGACGAGCATCTTCGAGATGTGGGCCTGTTGGAACAAGTGAAGCATCCTAGCCTAGGCTCCGTTTGGAATATAAAGCCGCCAATCGATGTGACTGGTCTAGATCCTACACTTCGATCTCATGCTCCGCACGTTGGTCAGCACACCCGCGAGGTGTTGCAAGAGCTTGGCTACAACAAGAATGAGATCGAAACGTTGATCGAAACAGGGAACGCCTTCGCCGAATCGCCGCAATGTGCGTAGTGGAACAGGAGACCCGGCGGACGTCGGATAGTTCGGACGATGGACTATTTGCCCCTCGACGGAACATGGGTGCGCGACGTGGACGTATGAGTTAGGCGTAGCGTACCGGTTGAATCGTTGATTGACGCGAATCACCAGTGCGCAGCAGATGAGTTCATGCTTGCATCCAGGCACGCCTCGCGATCGGCGTTAAGGGCACTCCCGTTCATTGCGATGGGCGGGAGTGCGTCAAAGTCGCCACCAGCGCGAATCAGCCCCGTCGCCCCATCATTAAGGTACCCCGAAAACCCTGTCTGGCGACATTGGCGCCCCGTTTCGGGGTTTGCCTCCCATCACTTCCTCAGAACGGTTATCCACACTAACAAATGTTGGTAGTCGACGCGATGTGAGTGAGTGAAAGCTTCTCCGCCAACCCCGCCCGACAGGACTGTTGGTAGCGGCAGTCTCGAGGCGCGTTTTCAACGCATATCGAGCCCTCGAGCCCGGTTTTGTGGGTAGCGCTTCAGGCTGAGGTGTATGGCAAGAACGCATAAGAATGGCATGGTCGGAAGCCCGATAATGCTGAGCTTCCAACCAGGCCATAGCGTCTGAACCCCTGCGCGCGTCAAGGGTTCGCTACGCCGGGCTGACGCCCGCCCTTGACCCGTTCCGCGCTGTCAGCGAATCACGCTACTTCGGATGCACTGACTTTGGCCTGCTCGAGATATCTCGCGAGCGCGAGGTCCAACGCTACCTTGCGAGTATGTGCCTTTGGTGGCGCAAGCACTGCGCGGCGAGCCGCCTCCATATTGCCCACCAGCAGAACCTGTATCTGCGCGCGCGTGATGGCGGTGTACAGCAGCGTACGGTCTAGCAGCTTTGAGTCAGTTACCGGCACGATGACACGGGGCCATTGCGAGCCCTGAGCCTTATGCACCGTGACCGCGCGACCCAGCTCGACATCCTCGAGCATGTCCTCCGTCAACGCGCGGAGAATGCCATCGTCCCATTCGACCCAAGCGAGGACTGCTGGTGACTCTGCGGTTGCTGCAACAGGCGGCGCTTCCACCCGGACGACTTTGCCGAGTGACCCGTTTTGCAGCGCTTTGTCCCACATGTTGCGCGTACACAAGAGCACGTCGCCCAGATTGAACCCGCAATGCTCTGGCCTCTCGAACTCGTCATTCCACCGGGTTACTGCAGCACACCCCTTCGTGAAACGCTCCTGACATAGCTGATTCAGAACTTTCGTTCCCGCCAACCCATTACGCAAGGGAGACAACACCTGAGTGCGTTCGGGGTCCATGGCATACAGCTCGACGACTCGCTCGGCAATCTGCCGCTCTTCGCACTGAATGAAGGCGACCGCAGCTGCGTGGTCCGCTCCAACGATGGGCCAGACTCCGGCGCGAACCGCCGACGCCACCTCAGCTATCTCACCGCCGTATCGCTTCACTGTCATCAACTCTACGGAGGGTATGGCTTGCGTCCGCATGATGCAATGGAGGACCAATCCAGGGCCTACAGGCATCAACTGATGAGGGTCCCCAGCTAGCAGCAGACGCACCCGGGAGGGTAGCGCTTCACAGATACGGCTCATCGAAACGATATCGACCATGCTCGCTTCATCGATAACGAGCACGGTGGGGCCGTCGAAGTCAGCATCTCGCATCGCCTTCAGGAAGCTGGCAATCGTCGCGGCCGCGCGGCCGGTTGCCTCCTGCATTCGTTTGGCGGCACGGCCCGCGAGAGCGACCTGGAGAACCCTTACACCCGCACCGTCGTAGATACGGTAGAGCGACTTGAGGACGGTTGTCTTGCCAACACCAGCCCCACCCGTGATGCAAGCGAACGCCTGCTCCGCAGCAAGATGTATGGCGGATTGCTGCTCCTGGTTCAGGCTGATTCCGTCTTCCGCCTGGACCGCTGCGATGACTCGGTCCACCTCAGCGCGGGCGAGCAGTTTATGCACAGTGCCTGTCAGCCGTTCGCAAATCGCTTTGGCCACCTGCCGCTCCATGACCAGCGCGCCTAGCGGCTGCAACCCGAAGGCGCTCTCCACGACGCTGCCATTGGCCAAACCCTCGCTCATAGCTTCGGCAAGCAGGCTTCGCCAGGACACGCCTCGTGATTCGCCGAGAAGCGGAACCACCAGCTTTTCGAGGTCAGACTTGAGCATGGCCGTATGGCCATTGGCAAACATCCGGTAGCATGCTTCCTCGACCGCGCCGCGCAGGCGTCGCGGGTCATCCGCCGAAACGCCAAATCGCGTCATCGCCAGCCGGTCGACATCTGTCCATTTGCCGAGGAAAGAAAGGAGGCGGTAAGGGTCTTCTTCGATGCGGGCCTGCGCCTCGCGGCCAAAGTACCTCAATACCTTGCGACCGACGCTCAAGTCAAAGCCATGCACCTGCAACCACTGAAGTGTCTGCGACTGGCCGTGCTCTGCCCAGGCGTTGACCAGAGTCTGCGCGGCGTCGTCAGTCAACACGTCAGCTAACGTCGACGCATCTCCCGCGTCCAAGATGGAATACAGGCGCTCGCCGAATCGCTCCCACAGCCGACGCGCTTTGACTGAACCGAGGCCCTCAAACGCGGGGTTATCGGCTATATATTTGATGATGTGCTCGCCGGCGGGCATCGCGAGATGAAGGACGGCAGCTTCCACCTGCCGCTCAAGCAGCTCGAAGCCGTCGACGACGACACGCCGCTCGGTAACCGGACCGCTGACATGCCACCACTGGCCGCGCTCCACACGCGTGGTGCCTAGCGCCGTCCGGCTAGCCTTAACTACGACATACGCACGCGTGTCAGGAACTGAACCGGTCGCGTCGATTGGAACGCCGGTGAAGATTGCACCGCCGAAGCCGCGAGGATTCTGCGAGCGCACGCCTGTTACCCGGAGCGTCACCGTGACGGCTTCCGTCATCGAGGCAGCCTCCCGGTCTCAGCCAAGGCGTCCTGCAGCACCGAGAAGCGAGCTAACAGCCGCTTGAGTTCGGCGTTTTCCGCGCGCAGGCTAGCGTTTTCTTGCTCCAACCGCGACAGGCGCTCCGCATCCCGCGCTGCACGCATGGGTTCAACTCGTCGCACCGGAATGGCGGCGTCAGCCTCCGATTCCCCAACCGACGCGACAGGCGGGAGCACGCCACGCTCTCGCAGCGATGTCTCGAGAGCCTTCAGCGCATCGCGTATGCGAGGATTCTGTGCCAGCGCCGACTTGGCAAAACCACATTCGGCAGCAATTTCCGTCCGTGACAGGACTCCACGTGCCACCATGTTACGGAAGTCCTCATCCGTTTTCGAAGCAGCCCAGGTCGCAAACTTCCGGACGTTTTCTTCCGCCAGTTGCTGTCCGCTCGCCATCACTTCACCCTTATGGTTCGGTCCCGTTCGGGCTTGGGCAGCGGGGTATTGAGCATAGCCATCGTCACGCCTTTGCGCTCAGCATTGGTTGCCCACGTGACGAACTGCTCGAGGAGTAGCTGATTCTCCTTCTCGAGGCGCTCTACCTTGGCCTTGTAGCGGGCCGTTTGCTCCAGCGCTGCCCGGACCCGCTCATCCCGAGGCTGACTGGGTTCGCCCTTCCACGTACCGCGTAGCGCATCCTTCTTGAGCGAGAAGGCGTTGGCTATTTCCGCGTACTCTGCAAACGTGAAGCGTGAATACCTGACGCCGGAGGCCTTCTCCACTGCGTCCAACAGCAAGTCCCACGTGAGCTTGCCCGTCCAATCGTCAAGGATATCGATTACGACCTTGATTCGCTCTTCGGTCAGGTCGGGCGCGCGAGTCTTCTTCATGGCAGCACCTCTCGCTCAGTGTTCTTCAGGACGTTGACGGGTCGCGCATTGGCATCGGAGATGAGCGGAGCGTTGGCCAGGTCGAGCCGGATTCGAGCGCCAAGCGGCACCGATGGGTCCTCCAGAATGGACAGCATGGCATTGACTCGCTCAAGCGTCTGGGACTGATGCTTTACCCAATTGTCGGCGCCGAACTCCTCGTCGCTCAGGGCTTCTCGAGCCTGGCCGAGCAGGTATTCCGTCTCGCCCTTCAGCAAACGAAGATTGGCTTCTTTGTGTTTTTCGCCCTTGACGCACTCCTGCTCCTCACAGTTCATGCAGTCGCGGTACATCTGGCAAGGTTCGCTGGCAAAGTTGTGGGTGCACCAGCCGTACTCGGTTGTGTGGGCGGCGACGATACCAATTCTTTGGAACTCACTGCGTAGGATGAGCTCCCGTCCGCCCGTGGCCACCAAATTCGAAGTGAACCCGGCCTTCAGAGCCGCGCTGATGGGCGCCTGCACCTCGTCCGAACTCATATGGTCGTAGGCTCGGTTCTGCCCGACATCCTTGCGACCAGAGAAGATGGCAATCTCAGTACTGCTGAGGCCGCCCATCTGAGCCAGCATATTCAGATAATGCCTCAGGCTGTGGCTCTTGAGCTCGATAGGTGAGCCGTCGTCCTCGGTGTATGCGAAGCGCTCAAAGATGGAACTTCGGCTGGCGATACCGAGTCCATTTGTGACGCTGCTGTAATCGATGCAGTGGAACATGCAGAGGTAGGTCGCCTTCGAAAGATGCATTCCATTGGTTCCAATAATAGCCATGGCGTCTTTGCATAGGAGCTCAGGGGCGCCAGGAACGAAGGGGAACGTTGCTGGCAGCATGGCGACCACCGCACGCTCCACGTCGACGAACCGGTAACCAATCCGGCGGCCGCTTAGCGGCACTCCGGCGAGATGTTTAGCGCGGGCCCAAGTGTTCGCGGCGTTCCTCGATTTCTTCGTAACCCCGTCGCCCCATAAGACCAAGGCCAGCTCCGCTGCCGTCAACAGCTCTTGGTCACGGAGGTGCTCTGCGGCCTCATGCAGAAACAGGGACGCTGGATTTGCGGTGTACCAGGCCGCAATCTCCTGTGCGTGTACCGTCATCTTTAAAAGCTTCGCGACCGCTTCTCTTGCAATCGGTGCCATTTCGGAAGGAAGCCATTTCGTCGTGTCTTCGAACCCCTTCGACCCCGCCCAACGCAGTCCGAACTTTCCGTGGAATTCGCCGTCCCCTTCGACCAAACAGTTCCTGCGTAACCGGAGAACTTCATTGATGCGCTCTGGCGCACAGACCAACAACGCTGTGTAGCTGGAGACCAGCACGTCTGCCGGTTCGGTAGCCTGATGGAAGATGCCGGCTAGTGCTCGCAACGTCGCCGCTGAAGGCAGTTTTTCTTGTCGTGCTGCCAACGCCGCTTTCGAAATTCTGGACCCTAGCTCTTGGGGCTTTTTCATACCGTGAGCCCACGGCTGCCGGAGCGAGATGAAGCCATTGGAGCTCATCAGCTCCGCAATCATCTCGAGCTGTCCAGCAATCCGGTACGCAACGCCAAGCGAGACCTGCTTCTTGGCTAGCTCCACGGCGGTGTCCAGCACATCAGGGTTCACCGCCGTCGGCCGGGAGCCCTTGCTCCACTCACGCAACGCCGCTTCAAGACATCGCAACGCCGCAACGCGGACGCTTTGCGAAACGACCGGCCGCTTGTCGTGCAGATAGACGAGCGCCGCCTTGGCGAAGTCAAGAAATGGCGGTGGCATGCACGGCTCAGGCGCGTCGTTGCTTGCAGCCTCCAGCGTGCTGAACACCGCTCGGTGAACCTTGTTGTGGCCCTTCAGGCGCCCAATTTTCCAGACGTTCAGCCCGAACTGCGCACGAGCGTCCAACACCTCGGACTGTTTGCAGAGCGCAATGAAAGCATCGAGATTGGCCTGCGGCTCCAGTTCAGCACGGGGCGTAAAATGAAGAACCGTCGCGCTCACGATGTTGGCTCCTCCTCGCGCTGCGCCCACACCACTGCGCACTCGGCCATGACTTCCTGGACCGCGCGGATGGCGTCGTCGTTGATTGCGGCGAGCCTCTGGTCGCTTGCCCACTTTTCGCGTTCAGTCCGCAGACGCTGAAGCACCTTTTGATGGGGTGCATCGAGCCATGGCTCGAACTTGAAACAGGTGTAGCACGCAACCGGCTTGTTGAAGGCACATCCGCCACCCTTGCCGGCGCAGCTGCCAACCGGGTCCTTCGAGACCCGAAAGTCAATGATGCGACTACCGGGCGCGCCCTTGTGCGTCGAGTGCTGCTCGTCCTCGACCAGATGGCCTCTGAACGCGCGAGCCAGAGGAGCCAGTTGAGTGCCTATCGCCTTGTCGATGTTTTCGGCAATCTTAGGCGAGGCCTGCACGTAGACGCCGACGTGCTGTAGGTCCGCATGTCCCAGCCGGTCGGCGATGACAGTCTTACTAGCACCCTCTTCAGCAAGGCGTACGCCAAACGTGTACCGGAATCGCTTGGGAATGACCGGGATGGGTGCGAACTCAAGTCGTTCAGTGGGGGGAGCAATGTCTTTCAACGCACCGCTGTACCCCTTAGAGAGCGCTTGGCTAGTACAGTGTCCAAAGAACATGTCATCGTTGGCACGCCGGTCTACCCTCGGCCCAAGCGCCATCACGACGCCTTCGGGAAATAACGGTGCGTCGTCACCGTACCCTGTGGCTCTCAGGCCATCAATGTACTGCTCGGCAAACCGCCCCGTCTGTGGGCTTATATCGAATTCATTGAAAGACACGCGGGAGTGCGCCTCTCGTGTCTTGACTTGGGGAAGCCGAAGAACGAACGTGCCATCGCGTACGGTCAGGTCCATTACCTTGAGGGACGCATACTGGGAAATGCGGCCTCCGCAGGCAAAAAGCAATCGCGTAAGAACGGCGACCCACTGAGATACTTCCCCAGTGCCGTACGCTGTATCAACGGCCTTGTAGAGTGCCGTGTATTCGGCTTCGGTAAAGGGCCCTTCCTCAGGGTCCCGGGTGAGGACGGCCTTTCCCTTGGTGTTTCCCGGCTTACGCCGTTCGCGCAAGTACTTGGTGCAAGCTGGCTCGATACCGTAAAGACCAATCGCCCCCCACTTCTGCAGCAAAACATTCAACGTGCCCAGACGCCACTTCTCATGGTCCTTGAGACGTGCAGCGTAGTTCGACACTTCCGCAGCCGTGATGAACGGCAGGGGGATAGACGGGTCCCGGAGCGCAAGAAAGTGTGTAAATGCCTGAAACAGGTTCGTCAAATGGCTCGCAGAGCTTCCTTTTGCGAAAACCAGAAGGGCATGCTTCAATGGCTTGCGAAGTAACGCGTACGGTCCATCGAACTTGCGGAAATCCAAATGGAGCCGGAACGGCCCGTCAATCCAATCCCATACATCGTCGTTCGGATTGAATGCGATGCCCCGCCGGGTGAATGCGACGTCCGGCAGCCGAAGCGCGAGGCCAGTTGAGCGCTCTTTATTTATCTTGTTTGAGTTTTTCATCAAGTCGCTCCTGCAGCTTCAATGCAACCTGTCGCCCTTTACGAGCGGTATGCCGACGCGTGTAAGTGGCGGCCATCGCGGAGTTATCGCTCCAGCCCTGCTGAGCGTTTCGCGCCCTCTCCTCGACCGCATCGCTAAGCCCAAGGACCTCGGCCTGCTCGGAAAATCGGTCGTTCCACGTGTGACGCATAACGTGGCTCGTCAACCTCACTGGCAACCCAGGACACGCCGCGCGCAATTGCGCGAACAACTTGTCGACACTGGATTGCGATAGCGCCTTTCCCTCATCTGAGACGAATATTTGCGGGACTTTCCTGGCGGCCTTGATTGCACGGCGGTCCTTGTTGATGAAGTTCCATAGCGCTTTCATGATGGCCGGCCTGAGTTCAATCTCGCGGTCGTTCGTCTTCGTGTTGGCTTGGATGCGACGAAGGTCTTCTTCAGCGTCTGCACGACGAATGACGCGCAGCTTCGGCTCACTGGGGTGCAGGTCTCCAATCTGGAGCCCCAAGAGTTCCCCGCGCCGCATCCCGGTTGCCAACAGAAGTACAACAATCAGCCAATTTCGCAGGCGGACGAAACCCCGCTCCCACGGGTTATCTGGTGATTCAGGGTGAACGACGGCGAGAATTCGCGCCATTTCCTCTTCACTCAGACCCACGCGAGCGTTCAACTTGGCTCGCTTTGAAACCTTCGGGATGTTTGCACGGAATGCCGTAAGAGCGTCTTCTTTCTCAGCCTTGAGTGACCTGCGCTCAGGCTGAGGCAGCGTGCTTCCGACATAGTCCGCCAGGAACGCCAGATAGTCGGCCATATACCGGAGGCGAGAGGCTTGCGTCGCAACGTCAACCGCCTCACGCTCCGTCTCTCCGCCCTTCCGGCGGGGTCGAACTCGCAACAGATTTATGACATTGGGCTTGCCCTTGCCTACCTCATCCGCATCGAGGTCATCCATCCGATACTGCACCGATGACGCAAGCCGGTTCAGTTCGGGAGCAGTGAGAAATTGCCCCGTGGACAAACGCCCGAGCAGGTCTACCTTGGCCTTAGCGAGTTCCCGGTACAGCAACGCCAAGGTCAGGCAAACGAAGTGAATGGTGTTTGCAGCACGCCCCTTCCGTCTGTACCTGTCTAGGTAGAGCGTGACTTCGTGGACCGGAAGTCCAAAGGAAACCTGGAGAACTGAAAGGCGCTCTCCATTCCGAAACCGAATCCGCTTGGCAAAATAATCGGCCATCTACCCACCATTTTCAGCAAGTAATAGTTTATCCCCGTCATCAGTAAAGCACAAAAAAATATGTTGGTAAAGAAAAAGCCTGCTTCCAAAAAGGGAAGCAGGCTTCTACCAACAAAAAAAACGCTTAGTCGGATTTAAAAAAGGATGTCGTTCTCAGTGCCGGCTGTCACCACGACACCAAGAGCGACCCCCTTGTTGATGGCACTCCGGCACGGCCTGTTTGATTTCGGAAACGACGTCGTCGCGCTCACGCAGGCACCTCAAGAAAGAAAAACGTTAGGTAGAAGTCTTGCAATAAAGTTTGATTAACTACTAGGTCCAAAATTTTATAAAGAGCCTCCGATGCGGTTATCGACCGTGACACGTCACTTCCTGGAGCGTTGATGAACGCAGGTACGCCCCGCTCAGAACAATTGCAGACACCCACCCGGACTGAGTCTGTAGCAAGCAGCCATTCCCTTCGTCGTGCGCTATTTCTCGACGGGCCGATACTTTCCACGGTCGTTCGTGTGTCGTGGCCCAACATCATCATCATGGTCGCGCAGGCGACAACGGGGCTGATCGAGACGTGGTACCTGTCGCGCCTGGGCACCGATGTGCTGGCCGCAATGGCCATCGTCTTTCCCGTCCTGATGCTGGTGCAAGCGCTGTCAGGCGGTGCATTTGGCGGGGGCATCTCGTCCGCCATTGCCAGAGCGATCGGAAGCAACCGGACAGACGACGCTGACGCCCTGGTTCTTCACTCGATTCTGCTATCCGGCGTGCTTGGCCTGATCTGCTCAGTCGTCATCCTGTCGTTCGGTCCATCGATTTATCGAGTTCTCGGCGGCGAGGGTGCCTCGCTAAGGGCGGCGTTAATCTATTCGAATGTCATTTTTTTGGGCATGCCGCTCCTGTGGATCATGAATAGCCTCGCGGCGGTGATTCGCGGTACGGGCAATCTGTTAATCCCGGCAATTGGCATCTGTGGCGGCGTCGTCATTCTGGTACCGCTTTCGCCGCTCCTAATTTTTGGTTGGGGGCCATTTCCAAAAATTGGCATCGCCGGGGGCGCGGTCGCACTTTTGGTGTATTACCTGTGCGGGGCCATCTTCTTCGGGTGGTACATCGTGAGTGGTCGCAACGCCGCGCGCTTTCGCTGGGTGCGCCTGCACCCGCAGATGTTTGCGCAGATCCTGCACGTCGGCCTGCTCGCGGCGATTTCTACCATCGTCACGAACGCCACGATCGCAGCAGCAACGTCCATGATCGGTCATCGGTTCGGAACGGCCGAAGTCGCCGGCTTCGGCACCGGAGCGCGCCTCGAATATCTCCTCGTCCCCCTGATCTTCGGCGTAGGCGGCACACTTGTCGCGATGGTTGGCATGAACGTCGGCGCAGGCCGTGGTCACCGCGCAAGGACGATTGCGCTGGTCGGTGGCGCTGTCTGCTTCGTCATGACCGAAGGGCTCGGTCTTGCAGCGGCGCTCTTTCCTACCCTCTGGCTGCGCCTGTTTGGCGCAGATCCATCAATGATTGCCGCTGGCTCCACCTACCTTCGTATCGTCGGGCCTTTCTACGGTTTTTATGGTTTTGGATTCGCGCTCTACTTCGCGAACCAAGGTGCAGGCACGCTGCTTTGGCCCGTGCTTGGCGGTTTGGCGCGGCTCCTTCTCGTAGGCGCTGGCGGCTGGCTCGTGCTGAGCGTGACGGGGTCCGTGGTTTCGCTTTATGCAGTCATCGCTGCCGGGCTGCTGCTGTACGGCTCCATCCTCACGGCTTGGACGCTGTTCGCTGCCTGGGGACGGCGCAGTGCAGGTTGAATCGGCCCGGAAGTGCAGAAACTTCAAATCTTGACTGAAACCGAAAATTTGGAGCGAGGAAAACGACGGCAAGACGACGAGGCCCCACGGGGACCCGATGTTCGAATGAGGTCCGTGAGCAAGCGGTCCGGATGGTGTTTGAGCATCAACACCAGTACCAAACGCGGGGCGCGGCGATCCGCTCGACCGCCTCGGGACTGGGATGTCGCGCGAGAAGCTTCGCGACTAGATCATTCAAGCTGAGCGGGACCGGGGTTAACGAGCGGGCGCGGCAACTTCGGAAATGGCGCCTCTGAAGGAACTGAAAGTTGTCGCGCGATGGCGTAAACGTCGCGCGCTGGACGGTTACGCGCCTGATGAAGGTGGTGGCCTCGAAGGTTTGTGGCGCGCGCGCCGGATCAAAACGACGCAGCGCAACGATGCGGTGGCGTTTCCGCCGGACCGGTCAAACGGCAGTTCCGGTCGTAACCGATGTGTCTTGCATGCCGTATCGTGGAACTCTTCGTCTCCCGGCGTGCGCGCATCCAGCGCCGCCCAATTTTTATGTAGTCTCCTGTCTCACAGCGCCGAGAGCCTATCATGACCGTCAAACAAGCCCATGTAGCCCCGAGCCAGTTCGGGATGATCTTTTGATAAGCCATGAAAAACGCTATCGAATACTTGAGATGGTCGATTCGATGCTTCTTCCGATTGCAAGCAGCGCTTCATCGGCATGCGGCGCGGCGGCCAGCGTGAGCCCGACAGGGGCGTCTTCGTACCGGTGGCAAGGCAATGACAATGCGCAAGCGTCTAAGAAATTGAAGACGCTTGAATTTCGAAAAACGAGAGCGTTAGTGCGTGCGAATTCTTCGTCATCGTTTATAAGGTCCGCGAGCCTGGGAGGTTCGATTGGAACTGTTGGGACCATCACGGCATCAATCTGGCTCCACAAACTGGTTTCGGTCTCACTGAGCATCGCCGCACGTGCTGCGAGTAGGTCGAGATAATCTGCGGCACTCGCTGCTTTGCCTCTGATAATGCGAGCGTACACACGGGGGTCGTAGGCATCCTGCCGCGTCGTTAGATACTTGCGGTGCCAAGCATAACTTTCGATGGTCGAGAAGCCGAATTTGTTGATTTCCGGGAGCCGATCCAGTGCCGGCAGGCGTAAATTTTTGATGTTGGCCCCGGCACGTGACAGGCAATCGACAGCGGAAGCAAATGCGCGCGCCACGCTAGGGTCGAGTCCGTCCATAACGTAGTTCGAAAGGACGCCAAGACGGACGCCTGCCAACGGACGAAGGCCGTCTTCGCGATATACAGTACCTCTCAGGACGCTATCAAGGATCGCGCAACACGAGACTGTTACACCCACTACACCCATGGAATCAAGGGTAACGGATAATGGAATACGCCCCTCGCGAGGAATCCGTGTTGCCGTCGGCTTGAAACCAGTCATTCCACACATTGCCGCTGGGATTCTTATTGAGCCGCCGGTATCGGTTCCCAGGGCCACCGCCGCCATCCCATCGCTCACGGATGCTGCCGCGCCAGAAGACGAGCCACCGGCAATGCGCTCGTCGCCGACAACGTCTCTGTGATAAGGCGACAGCGGGTTTCCATGAAGGGTATTCAACCCCAACGCATCGAAGGCAAACTCACTCATGTTCGTGCGGCCGACGAATACAGTTGCTGAAGAGCGCAGACGGGAAATCACTGGCGCATCAGCGATGGCAGGTGGGGCATCGGCGAGCACCCGGGAGCCCGCTCGTGTAGCCTGCCCCTCCACATCGATCGTGTCTTTGACGGAAATAGGAATACCAGCAAGAACCGGGAGAGACACACCTGCAGACCGTAACTTGTCCTGTTCGTCTGCAGCGGCACGCGCGAGGTCGGCATTTACAAAAGTAAAAACAGCTGAACCCTGACCACAGGGGTCGTTGATCCGATCAAGCGCCGTCTCAACGAGCGCCCGGCTGGTTGTACGTTTTGCGGAAAGATCCTCCGCGAGCTTCTTAAGCGGTGGAAAAGGGGTCGGTGCGCCAGGCATATGCAGTATTCGCTTGATTGCAATGTATCTTCTCGCTACCGAGCTTGCGGGAGCAAGTGCGGTATGCAGATCTTGGTGAGCGCGCAGTCCGCGGTTGACGTCCGGCAAAGCAGTCAGAACTTCTAAAGCTGTGCGCATAAACGACGCGTTGTGAACTCGCTCACCCGAGTGTGCTCGAACTATTGATTGGGCGAAGCGAAGCGACGGTCAAGCTGGTTCATATGAAACAGTCTTCCCCGGAACGGGCCAGCTTCGCCTCGATTTGGCCTCTCGACTCTCGCTTGATTCGCTCCGCAGTACACTTGCCCTCTCGACGATTGCCCGCGGTCTGTACGTCTCCCAACGAACATAACTTGCGTCCCAGATTTCCAGCGTCGAAAAGCATTCCTTGTTCAAAGCCATAGCGAAACCTCTGTCTGATATCCCGCGAGGACGGATTAGATCTCTCGGTCCGACCAGCTGCACCCATCAGTGTAAGAACCACGGCACTCCGCAGCTTGCTTCGGCAAGCCATCTGGTCACTTCGATTCCCGAGAATACTCACTGTCAAGGCCCCCCCTAGCGGGACTTGCCAACGCTTATTCCAACAGGACGCACGCGCCTTCATCAACCCGTACCTGCAGCATGGCGACACCAGAAAGAGCGCGGCAGCCCGAACGAACACCCCCAAGATACACGTTAATCCCCTTCAAGCCCCTCACAACCGCGGGCGCAACAGAACCCTTTCTTCGCGATGGTGCGAACGGGCCTGCCTCTGCTGATCCCTGTCTATTCGCGGAACCCGGGTGAAATGCGGTCGGCAAACCGCAACTGAGCAGGCCATTCGATGGTTGAATCGAGCTTATCCCAGTGCCTCGCGGCACGCTCACATACCGCTTCGTCCGGAAACGTGATACGGTTACCCGACGCCTGAATCAAGAGCTGAGTCTCGCAACTTGCCACCAGCGACCTCATGATCGAAAGCGCCTCTGCGCAGCTGGTTCCGGCAGTTAACAGTCCGTGGTTGCGCATCATCATCGCTTTGTTCCGTGTCCCAAGGTCGCGGGCAATCCGCTCAGACTCGTCCAGATGTGTCGCGACTCCCTCATAGTCGTGATACGAGAGCCTATTGAAAAATCTCATCGCACCCTGGTTGAGCGGCAACAGTCCGTCTGCGCACGCGGACATTGCCATGCCGGGCACGGTGTGGACGTGCACACAGGCGTTCAATTCTGGCCGGGCGTTCAGCACAGCCGTATGGATGGTGTAGCCCGCCTTATTTACATCACGGCCGACTTCGTCAGCAGCCAAACTGCACGAGACCTTAATCAAGTTGGACGCAGTGACTTCTTCGAACAGCATGTCGTTGTGCTTGACGAGCATGAAACCGGGCTCTTCCGGGACACGGAACGAAATGTGATTGTAGATAAGGCTGCTCCAACCGTAATGCCCACAGAGGCGGTATGTCGCTGCCAAGTCGATACGTGCTTGCCACTCACTTGCATGCGAGCCAAGCGAACTCTGAGTATCGGAACTGATGACGCTGGCCATAACGTTTCCTTAATCGATGCGATTGTACATACGCGGTTTCTAGCGCGAAGCGCGACCCGAACCCGAGCTACGCTGTAGGGACGGTCTCGTTCTGTAACGGCAAACCAGCGCAGAACTGTGCGAGGTTACTACTGAACAGCGATAGCAACCGCTCCTGATGTCTGGTGAAACATCCAGCGCTATGGGACGAAATCAATACGCCGGGCATATCCCACAAAGGAGACGAGGCCGGCAATGGTTCGGCCTCGAATACATCAAGGTATGCGCCAGCCAAACGCTTATCCCTCAATGCATCAATCAACGCAGGTTCGTCAACCACCGAGCCTCGCGCAACGTTCACCAGGAACGCGTGCTTCCGAAGTAAGGCGAGTTTTTTGGCATCGATCAAATGATGCGTGGTACTGGTGAGAGGACAGGCGAGTATCAACCAGTCCGTAGTCGGCATCAACTCTTCAAAGTTTTCAAAGGTGTACAAAGCGTCGAAGGCGGCCATCTGGCCTGGGGAGCGCCGAACTCCGCTCACATGCATCCCAAGCGCCCGGAGCGCCTGACCGATCGCCTGGCCAATTGCACCAGTACCCACCACGACTGCCTTTCGGCCGGAAAGGTCGTCGGGTACGAGTGCTCCTCGAAGCGGTTGCCATTTGCGTTCCTTCTGAGCTTCGATCCAGAGTGGAACACGTCTCACGATCGCCAACATCCCCGCCAGTGCAGTTTGTGCCACGGCTGCAGCATTCACGCCGGCTGCGTTAGTGATTCGGACGCCCCTCTGATGAAGAGTTGAATAGAATGCACGATCGACGCCAGAAGCGCAGATTTGCAGCCACTCGAGATTAGTAGCTTCCAGCGCAAGCTTAGAAAAACGCTCCAAGGTCGGTGCGTTATAGCTACGCGTCGACGATCCCATTACGTCGACCGAAAGCAGAGCTACTCTAGCAGAGCTAATCTGCTCCGGGGTGAGGGGTTGCGCGCCATCGATGACGAGAAGTTCAACTGCCTGGCGCGCTCTAGCGCCAGCCGCGACTAACATCTCGCCATACTCGTCGGCGACCTCTCGTGATACGAGAATTCCGCAAGTTTCCGTCTGCAATTCGTTCATTTTCGAAGATTGCCCGTAGATTTGGCGCCCGGATCCCGGGCTAAGTCTTTTGGCTTCACACCGAGGATAAGCGCAAGCGCTCCCGCCATCACAATAGCCGCCGCAACCAACAGACCGGCATTCAAACTGCCCGTAGTCTTCGCGACATATCCCAACAACGCAGGACCGAACGCGCCTCCGGTCGCTCCAAGGCAGCTCATAAACGCGATTCCGCCAGCCGCGTCACGGCTTGAAGCGTAGTCACTTGGGATTGTGAAAATGACAGGAAGAGTCGAATAGTGGCTCGCGATGATGACAACGAGCGTGCACAACGCGAGCACCGGTTCCGCGCTCATGTATGTTAGAACGACCAATCCGACTGATGCAATCATTAAAGGAAGCGCTACGTGCCACCTGCGCTCCTTCTTTCGATCTGAGTGCCAACTCGACAGGATAAGGCTAATCATGCCAACCATCGACGGCACCGCGCCGAGCAAGCCAATATCAACGATAGATTTGACCCCAGAGCGTTGGATGATCGACGGTGTCCAAAACGACAAGAGGTTACCCATGGTGAATGAAGCGAACAGCAGAAAACCAATAATGTAGGTCTTTGGGTCGCGAATGATTCGCGACAGCGACCCTCCTGGGCGACCGCCATTATCCTTCCGTTCCGCCTCGAGGTCAGCGATTATCTGTTCGCGCTCGGCCGCAGACAACCATTTGGCGTCAGCCGGTCCATTGTCGAGCCAGAAATACGCGATCACACCAAGCATGACGGCCGGGATTCCTTCCAAAAGAAACAGCCACTGCCATCCCATGAGACCATGCGCTCCCGACGTCGAATGCATGATGTAACCCGCTAGCGGGTTTCCAAATATGGCCCCCATAGGAACGGCAAGGAAGAAGATCCCCGTCATTCGCGCGCGGTAGGCAGCAGGAAACCAATACGTGATGTACAGCAGGACCCCTGGAATGAATCCAGCTTCCGAAGCGCCCAACAAGATCCGCGCAATATAAAACTCAGTAGGCGTTCGGATGAACATTGTCCCCACGGTCACCAAACCCCAAAGCACCATGATTCGCGACATCGTTGCTCGGGCGCCAATTCGAGCGAGCAACAAGTTGCTCGGCACCTCAAAGCAGATGTAACCGGCAAAAAATAAGCCCGCACCCAGACCGTAGGCGGCTTCGCTGAAGCCCAGTTCCTGCATGAACTGCAGCTTTGCCATCGCTACATTCGACCTGTCGATGTAATTCGCCAGATAGCAAATTAGAAGGAAAGGCATCAGTTTCAGCGTGAGCTTCTTGTAGACTGCTCGCTGGGACGGCGTGCTCTCGTCTCGTTTGGTTGTTAGAACTACCTTCGTATCAGCCAACATTTGTCCCTCCAATATCTTATAGATGTTTAATACACTTAACCTCAGTGGCCCAGCGAGAGGCGCTGACTGAGTTCCAACAACGCAAACAAGAAAAAGTCGACACAATTGCCATCACTTTTTTGATAACTGACGAAAAAAATCATTACTCGCCGCTCGTTGATTGGCGGCGAGCCCTGTCGAATACCACCTCACGCGTAAAGAGCGGCGGGGTTCTCCAGCAGAATCTTGGTCTTCTCTGCATCGTCGAAACCCCATACGTCCAACGCCTGAAGCAATGCCCGCTCGCTTACAGGTTCAGTGACATTGGGATGCGGCCAATCAGTGCCCCATAGGATCCGCCCCGGATTTGCATCGAAGAGTTTCCTTGCAAGAGCCTCTAACCCGCCGAAGCAGTGCTCCGCAGCAGCGAAGTGGTAAGGAGCCGATAGCTTGATCCAGCATTTCCCTCCCCGGAGTGCGTCAACAACAAGCTCAGTTGCACTATCGCTTGAGGCTACGCCGGGCATCAATCGAGCGAAATGATCAAGAACGATGGGTATTCCCGCCTTAGACAGCTTGTCGACAATTTCCGGCAAAGTATCGACGTCTGCGTACACTTGGACGTGCCAATTCATTTCAGCGAGTGTTGGTCCGAGTTCTAAGAGGCGCTCAAGTTCCCCCCCTTGCTTGAGCCGCGGGGCATAACGTAGCCCGCGGACACCAAGTCCTCGCCAAGCGTTGAAATCGACGCTTGCACCGTCATGCGGCAGTACTGCGATTGCTCGCGCGCGCCCCTCTAAACGCGTCAGGCCCACGAACATTACAGTGTGGTCTTCTCCCAATTTGCTGGGTTGAACAAAGACCATGCGCTTAATCGCCAACGGTCCGGCGACAGTGCGCATATATTCGTCCAAGGTCTGCGCTTCTGTGCCTTCAGACTGACTCTTTGATGGAGCAAAGATGTGCAGATGGCAGTCCCAAATACCGTTCTCACCGCCCACGATCCGTTCCTTTGCTATCGGCTCCCGCGAGCCCTTGACTTGGCGTGTTGTTACCGCCTTTCAGGCCGGCCATGACGTCCCGCGCGCTTCTTCGGAGGAGCGCTTGATCAGAGCCAATTACCGCAGCCGTCGCACCGATTTTGAACAGCGCTTCCGCCTCCTGGACCGACGCAGCAAAGACAATTGCAGCTTTTCCCGCATCCGCGCTGGCTTGACAGATGTCCTTCACCGCTTCCATCACACGGGGACTATTTGAGGATGCCTCGCCAAGCGACACGGCCAGATCAGCGCGGCCAATGAGTGCCCCGTCGACGCTTTCTACGGACAGAATTCCTTGCAAGTCTGTTAGGGCTTCCTCATCTTCAATCTGTACGATCACGGCGGTGTAGAGGTTCGACTCTGCAGTAACGTCCGCCAACTGGCGACTTCCATATCCAGCGCTCCGCGTTGCTGCGGAGAAGCCACGCCCGCCTGGGAGGTATTTGCACGCAAGACCAACACGCGTAGCGGCGTCCCTCGAGATAACATGCGGAACAACAACACCTGCGGCCCCTCCGTCCAAAGGTGACAAAAGCGTGGCTGCAGAGGAGTCGGGAACGCGGACTAAGGCCGGAACACCACTGGCCTTTGCCGCTAGGCTTAGCTGATCAACCTCTGAGCGTCCCAATGGGGAATGCTCCGCGTCGATGACGACAAAGTCGAACCCCTCCGACGCCAGGATCTCGACGTTCGCGGGCACAGAAGACTTCACAAAAACGCCGTACATCCGCGTTCGCGCGCGCAGCGCGCTTCTGAAACGTGTCAAGTGCGCTTCATATGACATAATTCGTTCGTCTTTAGTTATGCAAACAATTTCGCTAGTCTCGATTAAGTCTCGCCAACGCCCTACAACATACGTTTGATGAAAGGTGGTGCCACGCGTCCCAATGAAAGGGGCGCTCTGATAGCGCTCCACCGCGATTAGCCACTGGCCACTGGCACGATGGGCGCACGCTACCGCGCCTTTCAGTATGTCGATTGAACCATTAGACGGACCTCAGCATGTCCACGTAGTCTGTCGAGTTAAGGACTTGCCCCTTTTTGATAAAGTCCCGTCGCGGTGGCGCAAAAATGTCGATAAGGACGTGGCGCATATCCCCTACCCCTTCGGTAGTGTGAACGATACCGGGCGGAATCAACGCTATTGATCCGGCGGTGCACTCGAAGTGGAGGTCTTCGCGCCACTCGTTAGCGTCCTTGGACCAGGGCGTCCTAAGGTGGTGGACAAAATCTCCGGCCAAAGCAAGTGACCCCTGCTCGATATCTTCGTGCGAATGAGGAGACAGTTGGGACCTGTTCCGAGGGCCTTCGTACTCTACCCAGTTGATACTCATCGTCGCCGACTGAAAGAGTTTCGCCCGTGGCATACCCGGCGAATTGGGAAGTTGCTCGAGCGAATAGAAAAGCGGCACAGATTCGCCACTCGCTCGCGCAAAAGATGGAGTGGTATCTTTGAGTGCTGGGCCGTCTGCGTCTGCGCTCAACGGAACGCTTTGCAGCCCCTCAGGAACGGTCGCGTACAGCCGTACAACACGACCTTTTCCAGCAACTTGAATATCGTATTTGCCTGCCGGGAGAACGACAACCGACTTTCCTGGGACCGAAATCGCGCCGCTAGGCCAGGTAATCTCAGCGCCCACGTCCGGAAGAAGTACCATGACGTCTTCCAAGCATTCTTCGGTCAGCGTGCAAGCTTCGGAAGCCTCCGTCAAGGCGACGAGGAACGACCGTGCGCGAACATAGCGGGTAATGCTGCCCGGCCCAGCCAAGTGCGACCCACTTGCGTCAAAGTTGACGACCCGCGGTTGGGGTTGTACGACGTTCATCTTAATCAAACCTCACTTGAAGCTTCACAGGATTTGTATCGAGGCCTTCCCACAGAGTGTCCATAACCGTGCCGTTCGTCGGACGCAAGCGTGACATTGCACCTAGCCCGAGCTTGTCACCGGTTCTCAATTGCACGCCGCGCGAGTTCTGGTCTTGAACAATCCAGAGGATCGCCTTGAGCGGATCACCCATGATTGACGTACCACGCTCAACTTCGATCGTTTTGCCGGTGCCATCGCGGGTCGTAACCGTCATATTTCGCAACGCCTGCGCCAACGCCTCGGGCGACTCAAAGTGGATCGGATGTCCGTTCAACATCGCGCGTGTGCCTACGTTGTAGACAGTCAGAATTGGGCCCGTCAGCTTCTGATTCGGCTGTACGAGGCTATCGCCGAGTTCAATCGATGGAATGACATACGCGATGTGCGAAGCTACTTCGTCAACCGTCTTGGCGCCATTGATCCCTGCGTCCTTGACCGTCACGATGAGTTTCGCTTCAACGATGGGACGCACCCCGTATTTCACGGGGATAACCGTATCTTGCTCGTCCACCATCTGGAACATTCCAGCCAGATAGGTCGAACTTAGCGGGTCCCGTACGCCGAGATCGCGTTGGGCTGGCGGCGTGATCGCGGCAACTTTATATCCGACCGCTGGTCCGAGCAAAGGCTGCAATGTCTTGAGAAACTCGGCGCGTGCACATTCCGCCTGCTCCATTGTCAGGCCTGTATCAATTAATGGCATGGGCGTACGGTCTAGCCAATGTTGAGCCGTACTACGTCCAAGCGCATGACAATCCAAAGACTCAGCAGCCATAGTGTGTTGTGCCATAAAAGACGTCACCCCCAGCGTGGCGACGAGAGCCGCCAGCGGGTACTTCATTTTAATTTTCATGTGTCTCCTCGCCCCTACGCGGGCCGCATTCTGGAAGATTTGTAGAAAGGAAGTCATCGACCGCACGATAAACCTGACCACGTGACCGCTCAAAAATCATGTAGTGCGTTCCATCGCCGATCGTCAACTCCCTCCGTCCACAGCTGTTCGACAGCCGTGAAATAAACGAATCGGAAAAATTGTCGGCGTCTCCATGAACAATGAACGTCGGCGCAGTGATCTTCGATGCATCGTAGATAGGGCGACCACTGAAAACCTCAAAGAGGTCGACAATGGGTCCCAAAGGGCGACGTACAGTTACCGGAGACGGGCGTGCTGGATCGGAGTCGAGAAAGACTTCTGAAACTCTCTGCAAAGTCTTTGGATCCCGTAGGCGGTCGTACGAAAGCCCCGTTGTATCGAGCATCCCATTCCATTGATCAACGATTGCCTTGACTGGCACGACGCTGTATGAAGGAAGCTTCAGATTTATGTGGTCTGGATCGGACGGGTCAGCGAACAGCTTCGTGATCGAGGGAACATGGGTCGAATACATGCTGTCGATAAGTACAAGCCGCCTAAGATCGGCAGGCTGAGTAGCCGCCCACATTCCAGCCACGACTCCACCCCATGACCATGCCATGACATCAACCTTGGTTCCGGGGCAAAGAGTCTGAACGTATTTCACCGCACGCGTCACGTCCTTGAGCACGTCTGCAGCTCTGATAACCGGTTGCCCAGCGGGAGCGACGCTCATTTCGGGAGGTCGTCCCGAACGACCAAATCCTGGAAGATCTATTGCGAAACTTGATCGCCCCGTACTGGCGAGATACTCCATGAGCGATGCGCCCGGCACGTCGAAGGCCATCGACGTCGGAACTCCGTAGCCATGCAGCAGAAGAACCGGTGGCTTCTCGCACAGATTCTTCGCCTGTCTCGCATGCACATGAAGCCGATATGCGCCAGTCTGATCCGGCTCAATGTACCGGTCGACTGGGCCGGACACGGCGGCGTTGGCGGCAGCCAGATTGCCGAAGGTGACGCCTGCAGCCAAGATTGCAATGCTGAAGATCTTTTTCATTTTTTCCCTGGGATGCTGTCCGCTGAAAAGCCATCTGCCGCCCACGGGCCACCCTGGAACCTTATCTCCGGCACTCTGACATCGCGGGCTGCCGTGAGCGTGTCAGTCGAAACGAATTCGGACGAGTAATCGTCAGCTTTCGAGGCGGGCTGGTAACCCAAATGGCTTGCGCCGTCATTGCTCCACCACGCCCTGTTGTTGTTCGAGACGCCATAAGCGACCGTGTACCCAACACGCTCGGCAGTGAGTGATGCCCAAATCAGCCTATTCAAGTCGTCATAGCTGACCCACGTGCTCAGGTGCCGTTGGTTAAGCGGTCTCTCCAGCGCCGACCCGATCCGCAGACATACGGATTCAATTCCATGCTTGTCCCAATGCAAGCGGGCAACGGATTCGCCGAACACCTTACTTGCGCCGTAGAGGGTATCGGGGCGTGGCACTGCATCGACGCCAAGACGCTCCTCTGGCTGATAAAAACCTACAACGTGATTGGTACTGCCAAATACGACGCGGCGTACACCAGCTTCTCTGGCGGCCTGGTACAAGTTCCAAGTCGCCGTGACGTTAGCTGTCGCAATCTTCTCGATAGGAGCTTCGCGTGGGATACCAGCGAGGTGGACGACAAGTGTAGCCCCTGTCAACAATGCACGGGTGGCGTCAATGTCAGACAGATCGCATTGAACTGTCTGCTCACCGTCTGTCGCCTTTCCGAGGTCCACGATGTCAGAGCTTATTAGTCTGCACTTGCCTCTAAGAAATTGCCGCGTACGGCTTCCAATCTTGCCGCCGGCACCAGTAAGTACCACTAATGGCTCAGACACAAAAACCTCCTCCGTATCAACATTATTGTGGAAAGCGACCACTGATTACACATCGCTGTCGCCGGACGCCTAGAGACACATCGGGGTCCGGCAGGCCCTACCCTCGCGGACCTAGACGCAACAGGTACACAGCGGCGGCCAGCACAAACCCTAGCAAGCGCGTGCGTTGAGCCACTCTTCAGATCCAGCGAGACAGCGATTCCCTCACAAACGTATGGTTTGCATATTAGGACAGAACGCCAAGAGCGTCAACTATGCGGACACATGTCCGTATAGCGGACATTTAAAATTTGTGTCGTATTCCCAGCCGCACCAGCGTTGCGTTGTTCGTGCCAGATGCGGTCAAGCCGTTGATCGCCGCAACGGCGGTGTGGCCCGTCGAATCGCGGCCAGTCGCGTGCTGATACACATATACGACATAGACGTCGGTGCGCTTTGAGAGCAAGTAGTGCATGTCGGCGGCCGCCTGCTGATATCTCGCGCCGACGACGCCTGTTGACGTGCTCCCGTTTGTGAACAGATACTGCGCGCCAAACGACCAAGCTGACGTCGCTTGATATTGCACGTTCGCTTCATAAGTATCGAAAGTTGCGTTTCCGACTAAGTGGAGCGGGTTGGGCCCCGACGAAAGGTCGTTCAAGCCGACAAACCGAGTATCTGAAAATAACGCACCGATAGTGACCTTGTTCAGGGTGTAAGACGCTCCGGCGGCCACTTCTTTGTAGGAGTGTGCGGACAGAAACCCGCTAAAGACCGGGGAGACATTGTTCGCCGTTGCGGACGTCAGCGGCGTTTGAGACGACGTACCGAAGAAGCCCACGTTGGGATTTCTTGCGTCAAGGTAGCCCACCCCCGCAGCAATCGGGCCGTTTGCGTAGCTGAGTGCCAACGCCCAGATCTGGTTCCGTGCTGGATCTCCCGCAACGCCTCCGAGCGAATACTGTGCGCCGGCAGTCAGGCCGAACAGCGTGGGGCTCGTGTATTTGACGGTATTGTTACTGCGATCCGTATAGTTGATGTTGTCAAGATCTCCAGGGTGCGCGGCAGCCACTGAGACGCCTTGATTAGACCCTGCAAACTTTGCTATCGCATCGACTCGAGAATCATATTGTCGACCGAAAGTGACCGTACCAACTCGGCTCGCGACTCCGACGAATGCTTGACGTCCAAACAAAAGGCCACCTTGACCAAGCTTCCCGTTAGTAAGGTCGAAGCCATTCTCAAGTTGAAAGATGGCCTTAAGTCCGCCACCAAGATCCTCTGAGCCGAGAAACCCAAAGCGGCTTCCCTGCATTAGCCCGCTGGACTGCGCATATACAGCATGTCCACCAACATTCGACTCGAAATTGAGACCGGTATCGAGTATCCCGTACAGCGTTACAGAACTTTGAGCATTTGCTACAGTCGAGCATGCACAAATCAGCGCACCGGCGCAGATCAACCGATTCATCCGTCGTCCTCCAAGTTGTTATTTGGCTTATCTAGCGTCAGAACATCCACTTTTGCTTCGTTCGCCCCATCTCCCACCGTAAGGGACTGTGCCGCAAGAGCTAGAATGTTTGACGAAATCAAATACTAGGACGCTCAGGCGGAACGGTCAACTCCCGGACAACTGTCCGTATTGCGGACGTTGTCATTGACTTTGATTTTTTGCGGCGGCACAATGTCCGCATTGCGGACCTTTTTGAGAGAAACATGGCTAAGGCAGCATCCACGGCAGTCAAGGCAGTCGCGCGCAGTCGGCCTCCGTACTTCGTGCAGAGCCTCGAACGGGGCTTTGACATCTTGAGAGCGTTCAGGAAGGAGCGCGCGTCGATGACGATCAGCGAAGTAGCCAAGGAAACAGGATTGACGCGAGGCACCGCTCAACGGTTTTTGCTGACGATGATTGATCTTGGCTATGCCGAAACGGACGGTAAGAGGTTCAATCTGCGCCCTCGGGTCCTTGACTTGGGCTATTCATACCTTGCCTCTCACGAGGCGTGGGAAATCGTCGAGCCGTTTGTGGAGCAGATCGTCACCGAACTAAACGAGTCCTGCACCGTTGGTGTCCTCGACTGGCCGGACGTGGTGTACGTGTGTCGGGTACAAGCGCGACGCGTTGTCAATGCGACGCTCAACGTTGGTTCGCGAATCCCCGCGCACGCGTCTTCCTTGGGGCACGTGCTCCTCGCGAATCTGCCGCAAGATGCATTGAACAAATACCTCGAAGATGCCGTCCTGACTCCGAGGACCCCCAATACGATCACTGACAAGGCAAAGCTCCAACGTGTCCTTGAGCAAGTCAGGCAAAACGGCTGGGCGCTTGGCGACCAGGAGTATGAAGAAGGAGTCAGATCGGTGTCGGTTCCACTGACTGATCGACAGGGCAATGTGATCGCTGCCTTGAAGATTGTCGCTCCTACGAGCCGCGCAACGAAGGAAGACATGGTCAAGCGTTTCCTTCCAGTCCTACAGCGGGCAGCCGAACAAGCTAGTTTGGCATTGCGGTCCCGAAAGTAATCGCTGAATCGCTATTACGAGATGCCAGGAGCGGACGCTGGCGAGCGCCGTGATTCCTCTCAGCGGGGGGCTTATCCGACGCATTGTCTTGGTGGCTCGGTGGCCATGCTGTTGCGACACGGTTCGCGATCCTCGTGTGACGGTCAGGGCGCATCCTCTCTTCCCTAGGTTGATGCGGTCATTGCTGTGCTCGATGCGCGTGTGGCACTGCCGGCACTCAGATGCTGACGTGAACCCGAACGCGCTTACGCGCGACTTCAATTGTGAAGGGATGACGAGTGCTTAAAGGTCAACTCGACGGAATCATCACTTTCGTCACTGTCGCTACTGACCAAAATTTCTCCACTGCTGCGACGCGCCTGGGCATCTCCCCGTCTGCAGTCAGTCAGAGCGTCCGAAACCTTGAAAAACGCCTCGGAACCGCTTTATTTACGAGAAATACACGGGGAGTACGGCTAACCGAGGCTGGTCAGCGCTATTTCGAGCGAGTTCAGCCGGCTTTGCGAGAACTCGAGCTCGCGTCGGACGAGCTTCGTGCAAACGCCCAGCAGCCCACAGGCTTGCTACGGATTAATGTTGCGCGCGCCGGTTTCATGATTGTTCTTCAGCCTATATTGCAAAGATTCATGGCTCTCTACCCAGAGATCAAGCTGGAGGTGTGCATTGAATCGACGCTAACTGACATCGTGAGGCGGGGGTTTGATGCCGGCATCCGGTTTGGACATCTGGTCGAGCACGACATGGTGGCCATCCAAGTAGGTCCGCCGATCCAGGCGACACTTCTCGCTTCACCAGGGTATATCGCTCGGAATGGAACGCCTATGCATCCGCATGACCTTATGAAGCATGATTGCATCGGGTTCCGCCAGGATTCGTCCTGGCAGATCGAGCGTTGGCGTTTCGAGCGCGACGGCGAGACGTTGGACCTCTCAGTAGAAGGCCGTCTCATCGTCAACGATTCAGCGACACTAGTTCAATCCGCAATCGATGGACTCGGAGTTGCTTATATGATAAACGGGTACGTTGAGCGACTCATTGATAAGGGACTTCTTGTACGTCTGCTATCGGACTGGAGTCCAAAGCTGCCCGGATTCACGCTGTTCTTCCCCAATCGCCGTCACGTCGCACCCAAGCTTCGCGTTTTCATTGATTTCCTAAGAAGCGAGGCGCCTATTGAGAGTTCGCCCGGTCTCGCGAACTTTCAGCTACCGAAAGACGACGGATAGCGGTACGCGACTCGACCGATCGGCCTTCTCGCATGTATCAGGTGTCGGTCTTCATTAGATTTGTCGGCTGCCCAGCTCCGGCTGGGTGACGCGCGGCCGTGAACATAGTTGCCCGTGAACAGTGTTCGGCTTCCGCCGCGCTTGCCGTCCATCATGCAGCGTCACGACGTTCGTACACCAGGTCTTCACGAGCTTTGATGTGCGGCGCACGCTGCCAATTACCGAACCGAACGGCGACACATTCACCATGTAACTGCGGCAGCTGCGTTCTTTCATCGAAGTTTATCGAACATGCGGACTCGGTCGTACGGCGAGCGAGGAAATCGTTACATCCGCGCTGCGCGGCCTCCAAATTCTTGTTGGAGGCCGCGGACATGACAGTCATCGTCCAGACAAATTTCGTTATGCGCTAGCGGACGCCGAGCTCGCTCACGCGACCGGTACCTGCGACCCCTGCATCAACTTCTCCATCGTGATCGGCAGGTCTCGGACTCGTTGCCCCGTCGCGTGATGGACAGCGTTAGCTACCGCTGCTGCCAAACCTGTAATCCCGATCTCGCCTATTCCTCGAGCACCGAATTCGTTCAATTCCAGATCTGGATAGTCCAGCAAGATAACGTCTATTTCCGGTTGATCACCGTGGACGGGCACGACATATTCTGCATAGTTGTTGTTCGCGGGTAACCCGGAGCGCAAGTCATATTCAGTTCCCTCAAACAGCGCCATCCCGATACCCATAACAATCGCACCCTCGACCTGGTTGCGAGCCGTCAGAGGGTTGAGAACGCGTCCAACATCAATTGCGCTGGTGACACGAGCCACGCGCAGACGGGAAATACCTGGATCCCAACGCACTTCTACAAAGTGAGCCCCGAAAGAGCGAAAAGAAAAGCGGCCGGTTGGCGCAGCCCCGGTATGAGCGAATCCCTCCGCATTCGCAAGGTGGAGGGACTTGAGGATCGCCTGGAAGGTTTCGCTCCGACTCCCATCGGTTAGCCTTCCTTCCTGAAAAGTCAGGCTTTCTTCCTTAGCACCAGCAAAATACCCCCCTTCGCCCGTTGCGAATGTCTTCAGTTGTTTTATCGCCTGACGTGAGGCCTCAGCGATCGCAGGCGTGACGCTCGCGGTCGCCCACGACCCACCAGATAACGGAGCTGGCGGGAAAGACGAATCGCCAAGTCGCACCTCGATCCGGTCAGTTGGCAGTCCGGTAATCTGCGAGACGACCTGCGCCGCAATGGTGTATGTGCCTGTTCCAATATCCTGAACACCGCAAGACAACAAGGCTGTCCCATCATTTCGAAGCTGTAAGCGCGCTTCTGCCGGCATGCGATAGGCATGCCAATTGCATGCGGCCATACCATAGCCAATCAATTCGTTACCCTCGCGCATGGATCCAATAACCGGATTGCGCCTCGCCCATCCAAATCTTTCGCTTGCGGTCAACATCGCTTCGCGCAAATGATTACTGGACCAGGGAAGATTGACAGCCTCGTCGTACGTCGAAATGTTTTCAAGTCGGAAAGTAAGTGGATCGACGCCTGCGGCGTACGCGAGCTCATCAATAGCCGACTCCAGTGCGAAGAGGCCCGGTGCTGCGCCAGGCGCGCGCATGGACGTTGGCGACCCACGGTTGACTTGGGTGGTCTTATGACTTATCAGAACGTTCTTGCACGAATACAGGCTCCTCGACACGCCACCGCAATTCTCAGTGAACGAATCCGTCATCGAAACCGTGTTTATCGACTCGTGCCGCAAAGACGAGAGCATCCCATCGGCATCTGCCGATAGCCTGAGACGTTGCAAGGTTTCAGGGCGGTGGCCGGTCGTCGTGAACATTTGCGCACGTGGCACTATGAGCTTTACTGAACGGCCAACCTGGAGAGCGGCGGCACTCGCAGCGACCGAGTGTGGCCACATGAATAGCTTGCTTCCGAAGCCTGATCCAATGAATGGAGCTTGGACGGTCACACGATCAGGTGTCAGCCCGAAAACTGCCGCAAGGGTGTTACGGTGCGACATTACGCCCTGCGTCGACTCATACACATACAGTCGATCACCATCCCAGCGTGCGACGGTCGCATGCATCTCCATTGGGTTGTGAGTCTCTACCGGCGTCCGATATGTCAAATCCACCTTATACGTCGCATTGTCAAACGCGGCAGCCGGGTCGCCACGAGTGTGGCCGCGCCCCCCGTCACGAGTTCCAGAAGACTTTAACCCGTGATCGAGCGTGACAATAGGCTTGGTCGCTGCGTAGGCAATGTTCACCTTGAATGCTGCCTCACGCGCATGTTCGAAAGTATCGGCTACAACAAGTGCTACGAACTGCCCCGCGTAGTTGACTGCGTTGTCTTCAAACGGCGGGCGGCCTTCGTTTGTGTTTGGTCCGGTCAATACCGTAGTAGGCGTACTAGCAATCTTCGGTGGTCGGTAAAGCTGCGGACAGTTCCCGTGATGAAGGATGTCGATCACCCCCGGTACACGCCTGGCGTCGGCCGTATCGATATGTACAACCCGCCCGCTAGCGATTGTACTGAACACTCCGTATGCGTAGGCCATTGTTAGCAGGTTGTGATCCGCCGCATATCGCGCCAGCCCTGTCACTTTCAGACGGCCGTCTACTCGCTTGAGCGGTTGGCCTATAACTCGGTCGCCCATTACTTCCCTCAGTGGTATGACTTGAATAGCTAGTTGCTAAGTTGCGTCAGACTTCGTACGATGGCCTGTTGGCCTAACGCGATCTTAAAGCCGTTTTGCCCATATGAACGCGCTCCGTCCATCGCAATGGCCGCAGCTTGAACGAACGCATCGACCGACGCTGACTTTCCGACCAAAAATCTTTCCGCTGCTTGTGCTCGCCAAGGACGCGTGCCAACGCCGCCCAGTGCTAACCGGCACGCGCGGACTACTCCATCTTCCAGAGAAAGAATCGCAGCAGCCGATGCAAGCGCAAACTGATAGGACGAACGATCGCGAAGCTTTAGGTAGCTAGACTTGCTCGCCGGATCGGTGCGTCGAGCGTCACGTGGGTGATAATTTCACCCGCACGCAGCGCGTGCTCCTGCGATGGCGTATTGCCAGGTAGCAAATGGAAATCGAGAAAATCAATGTCGCGCGCGCCATTGACGCCGTGCACCGTCACCGTCGCGCCGATGGCAGCCATCGCTACGCACATGTCGGATGGGTGCGCAGCAATGCAGTGAGCACTTCCGCCGAGTACCGCATGGACGTTCCGATTTTGACCACCGATGGCAGAACAGCCAGAACCGGGTACGCGTTTGTTACACGGGGAAATACCATCCCGGAAATAGCCGCAACGAACCTTTTGCATAATGTTGCCGGCAGTGGTCGCCTTGTTACGTATCTGCGTACTGGCACCTGAGAGCAAGGCTTGTGAGAGAACCGGATACGAGGAACGAATATAACTGTCATAGGCAAGCGTGGTGTTCGTCACCATTGCGCCCACTCGAACACGTCCGTCTTCCAATGGCTCTATGCGGTCGAGCGGAAGCTTATGAACGTCGACGACACGCACGGGACGCACTATATCAAGCTTCATGAGGTCAAGAAGCGTAGTGCCGCCGGCCAGAAACGTCCCACCTTGCTGAGTAACGGTTGCCGCGGCCGCTTCGGCGGAATCTGCGCGCAGGTATTGGAAATTACGCATCGTTGCCAGCCGCCTTAGATCGTGCGGACTGGACCGCCGCGATAATGTTTCTATATGCGCCGCAACGACAAATATTTCCGCTCATCGCTTCCCTTACCGAATGGTCGTCAGTCGGTATCCTCGCATCCGAAAGCAGAGCCACCGCGCTCATTATCTGGCCAGAGGTACAATAGCCACATTGATATGCATCGTGATTCCAGAAGGCCTGCTGTACGGGGTGGAGCCGGTCTTTCTTCTGGAGGCCCTCGATGGTCGTCACGTCATCGCCGTCGTGCATCATAGTCAGCGACAGACATGAGTTAACCGCGACTCCGTTGACGTGTACCGTGCACGCGCCACACTGGCCATGGTCGCAGCCTTTTTTCGTTCCGAACAAACCTAAGGTGTCCCTTAGCACGTCCAATAAGATTGCATTCGGCGGTACCGAGAGTTGTCGGGGCGTACCGTTAACTACCATGCGCACGGCGACTTGCTCTTCCTGCAGCGACGCGTCGAGGTGTCTCTCTGGGGCGCCCGGCGATGCGCCAGTTTGACTAGGCAGCAGGCCGCCCTTCGTGACCACTATTCCTGTCACGCCCACAGACTGCAAAAATCGGCGCCGTGAAACATCCGTCCCCGGCCCTCGACGAGCCTTTTCGCTATGCGCCTGTTGGGAAGGCGCCGCGTCCTGTCTGCTCTCCGGTATGCGAGCCGATTCGTCTTTCTTGCCCATGGAAATTCCCTCAATGCGCCCGAGGACGCGTCGGCTTCACTGTAGGACCATCTACCCAGCAACCGTCAGCAGGTTCGGCTTCAAACGCTTGTAAGTTAAAATTAAGGCGGATTCAAAGTCGCTTGCTGCCGATCATGGCGCGGACAGCATCTCCATCGGCCCCGAAGGTCGCCTTGCGCCCGAATCAGGTGCCCACGCCGCTAGTCATTCGGATATGGCTACGGTTAATCGCGTCGATGGATGTGACACCAAGAAGGCCCATGCCCCGCTCGAGCTCATCTCGCAAGATTCTCATGGCGTGCGCGACGCCGGCCTGCCCCGCAATGGCCGCTGCATAACCGAAAGGACGTCCGACGAACACGAATTTCGCACCGAGCGCCATCGCCTTTAACACGTCTGTGCCCCTTCGAATACCGCTATCGAGCATTACCGGGACCGACGGAAGTGCCGCCACGATCTCTGGCAGAACCGACAATGGTGCAATCGCACCGTCGAACTGACGGCCACCATGGTTTGATACGATTACTCCGTCGGCTCCAGCTTCGACAGCCTTGAGTGCGTCCGCCGCGTTCAGCACCCCCTTCACCACCAGATTCCCCGGCCACGCCGATCTAATCCGTTCTAGGTGTTGCCATGTTAGATGGCCACGATCGGAAAAATCGCGAAGCACAGTCCGAGAGAGAATCGGAGCACCTCTCTCAGCATAGTTGTTTTCGAAATGAGGCATTCCATGCCTCACGATTGTCTTTAGTAACGTAGAGAACAGCCACTTCGGATGGCTTATCCCGTCAATCGCCAGTTGGATCGATGGCCGCAGCGGAGTTGAAAAGCCGTTTCTGACGTTATTCTCGCGATTTGCTGGGACCGGAGTATCCACCGTAATTACGAGCGTCTTAAATCCAGCGGCTCCTATTCGATCGATGAGCGCCATAATTTGCAGTTCATCGCCGGGCAGATATGCTTGGAACCATGTTTCCGGATTGGCCGCGACAACTTCTTCCATGCGAATGAGTGAAGAGCCACTCATTATCATGGGTAATTTTGCTTCGCGAGCTGCACGCGCCATTACCACGTCTCCCCGGTAAGCGAACAGGGCGCTCAGACCCATTGGGGCGATCCCTATGGGGCTTGAATATGAGACGTCAAACAGCGTCGTTTCGGCAGTGCGTCCCTGCACACCCACTAATACGCGTGGCACAAAGCTATATGCGCGAAAGCTTTGCCGCGTCATCGACAAAGATACGCCGTCCTCGACTCCGCCCGACAAGTACCCGAACAAGCACCGGGGTAAGTGTCGTTCAGCGGCTGCCTCGAAGTCGGCTAGATTGAGTATGCCTCGAAGGCACGAAGGTGATTTTGCAGGTGCATCCATAATGAACAATATTGGACGCGGATCCCCGGTCACTCACTTCGTTCGCTCCGAACCTCGCAACAACGGTACGTACGTCGTAGCGAAGTGAGGAGGGTCGTGTGAAGTTCGCGAATCGCGGTACCGAACCCGAGCGATCCTTGTTGATTGTCGTTGCCGAGTGGCAGCGAGACACCTATGTAGTCCCAGCCTCTTTTTGACCCCCGCTTGCACTAGGGTCCAAGTTGTCGCGCGGTTAAGATGTAATGTCAGAGACGGCAAAAACGGCGGTTGCGGTGGCCACAATCTCATCATCCCCATTACGCACTTCGCCTTCGCAGAAGGCCAGCCTACGCCCGGTGCGCAGCAATTTCCCGTGTACTGAGAGGGCTCCCACCGCTGGCTTCAAGTAATTGACCGTGAGACTTGCTGTGCCGACGTTGTCGACGCGCCCGTTAGAACGCGAGGCTAGGCCCATCGCCGTATCCAGCAGTGCAGCCACCACACCGCCGTGCGCATTTCCTCGACGATTGGTGTGACGTGGCTGAACTTCACAAGTGACTGTCGCCCACCCGTCTCCGTAGTCGACCAATTCAAAGCCCTGGTCAACACAGAACATCGACTCAAGAACAAGCGGTCGCGTCCTCGGAAACCTATTCATAGCGAAACACTCGCGGCGACACTGTCATTTGCGGTCACGAGCATCGGGTTCAAACCGGTGCGAGCCACCCTGCTTCCTAGCTGCCGGCCCAGTGCTGTCTCGCAAGCCAACGACACCTCCATCATTAGACCGAGATCGATCCCCGTTGTGACGCCCATCGTTTCCAAGACGTTCACAAAGTCTTCCGTGCAAACATTCCCGGTTACCCCACCGCCGTACTTCACTTTTGCGGGGTGGCCGCCAACTCCGCCAAATGCCACATCAAAATAACTGACCCCAGCGTCCAGCGCCGCCAGATAGTTGAGAATGCCGGTGCCGCGCGTATCATGAAAATGGGCAATCGCTTTGATATGCGGGAACTCCCGAAGCATGGCGCTGAAGAGCTCACGGGTGGTTGCCTGTGTCGCGACACCGACCGTGTCGCCAAGCGTCACGTAATCGACGCCGAGTGCGGCGAAACGTTCAACGTCAGCTAGGACGCTTGACACTCCTATTTCCCCCTCAAATGGGCAGCCCAAGGCCACTGAGATCGTGCCAATGAGGCGAAAACTACCTTTTGCGGCCGTGGCCATCGATGCAATGCGCTGCCATTGATCTGCCCGCGAACTTTTCAGATTGCGCAGTGAGTGAAATTCACTTGCTGACACTAGCAAGCTGATCTCGTTTGCTCCGAACCCTGCTCCCTGATCCGCAAGCGCGCGCTCCACCGCTCGCAGATTTGCGCAGGTTGCCTTGTAGAAAACGCCATCTTGCCGTGGAAGGGTGCGCAACACCTCGGTTGCATCAGCAAACTGGGGAACGACCGCTGGGTTCGAATATGAAGTCGCTTCCACGCGCCTGAATCCCGCGCTCGCGATTCGCTGGATCAAGGCCACCTTTTCCGCTGTGGCGATGAATTCCGCCTCATGTTGAAGCCCATCGCGGGCGAAGCATTCACAAAGGGTCACATCGGACATGGTGTTCAGTAAAGTAGGGGAAGTCCGCGCATCAGAACACCTTTATGATACATTGTCAACTATTGTGAAATTGGCCCAGTCATCGCTTTCCGTCTCGTCAGATCAAAAAAACGGAGGCCCCGCGGACTCGGCGCATCGCGCTCTCTGTGCCGTATTTCTTCCGTCTAGCGCCATGAATCAAGCCTCCGAAACCCATAGCAATCTGTCCTCGAGTGCCAAGCGAGCGGAAGGCCTCCCACGATCACTCCACTCGCATATTTATTTGACTTTGCAACACACCACACCTATTCTTTCAATATCGCATTGACTTAACTGATCATGACCACCACCGGTAGCCTTCGCATCGAAGACCGCGCCGCAGTGCGCATACTAACAATGAATCGCCCAGAGAAGCGTAACGCTCTCGATAACGAGCTCACGCAAGCATTGCTGGTCGCACTGCAAGCCGCGGACCGTGATCCTGCAGTGAAGGCACTCGTTCTAACAGGCGCTGGCAAGGCGTTCTGTGCGGGCGCAGACGTCAAGGAATTCAGCGGATTCGTTGCAACTGGCGAGGTCGATCCCTCGAACGCCGCCCAAGCGGCGCTCGATCGCGCGCACCTAACGACTAATTTGCATCGCATGTTTTCACAGGTTTCTAAGCCCATTGTTGGTGCGGCGCATGGCTACGCGATGGGAGGAGGCGCAGGTCTGGCACTCGCTTGCGACATGCTCGTTGCCGGTGAGAGTCTAAAGCTCGGATATCCGGAGCTGAAGCACGGCATCGTGGCGGCAATCGTGATGGCAAACCTTGTGCGCCAGGTTGGACGCAAGACAGCGTTTGAACTCGTGTCTCTGGGAGAAGCGGCTGACGCCCAGCGTCTGCTCGCGCTTGGCTTAGCCAATCGCGTCGTCGCCGACGATCAGATGCTTGACACTGCGGTGGGCATTGCAGAACGACTTGCTTCCTTTGACGCACCAGCAATGAATGCAACTAAGCGCTTGTTCCATCGTGTTGCGGACCTGCCCCTGCAACAAGCTCTCGATGCGTCTCTCGATACCAACCTCATGATGAGAAGCTTCCGCAAGGAACGCTCAACCGCAAAATGAGCGCAACATCGTCGGTGCCAATCAAGCCCCTCACTGGCGTAACTGTCTTGGAGCTCGCGCGCGTACTTGCATGTCCATTTGCGGACATGATTCTGGCCGAACTTGGCGCGACAGTGATAAAGATTGAGCAGCCAGGAACGGGCGACGAGACTCGCAGTTTTGAGCCACAAGTGGGCGACGAGTCCGCATACTATTTTGCGTGCAATCGCGGCAAGCAATCGGTTACGGTCAATCTCAAGAGCGATGCGGGCCGACGAATCGTACGCGAACTCGCACAAAACGCCGATATCCTTATTGAGAATTTTCCGGTCGGCACGCTTGCCCGTTACGGTCTCGACCATAAGACCGTGCGGGCCGAAAACGATCGACTCATTTACGTCTCGTGCACCGGCTTTGGTCAGACGGGCCCGTATTCAAAGCGCAAGGGCTATGACACAGTGTTCCAAGCTATGGGCGGGCTCATGAGCCTGACGGGAGAGCGCGGCGGCGGCCCTGTAAAACCTGGCCTCCCGATTGCCGACCTAACGTCAGGGATGTGGATCGCGATTGGACTGCTGTCGGCGCTGCAAGGACGGGCAACGACAAACAAGGGCTGTCACATCGACTTTTCGATGCTCGATGGCCAGGTCAGCTTGCTCACGCTGGCAGCTGGCCGCTACTTCGCACTAGGAGAAGTGCCGCCGCGTCTCGGCACGGAGCATCCTGGACGGGTGCCGTCCGCGACTTTTGCATGCAGCGATGGCGCGTTTGTCCATATCACGTGTAGCGATCAGCACTGGTTGCCGCTGTGCAAATTGCTTAACGTGGATGGGCTTGCTAGCGATCCGCTGCTTGCGACCAATGCAGGACGCGTCAAGCACCGCGACCGAGTCATGGATGCACTCGGTCACGCTATCTCGGCGTGGACACGTGAGGCGCTGTGCGATGCCTGCGACGCAGCAGGCGTGCCTGCCGGACCGGTCAAGAATGTCGCTGAAGTGCTCGCGGACGCGCATGTGAATGCACGCGGGATGGTCAGCGAGTTCGAGCATCCAAGCATCGGTATCTTCGGCGCCTTGCCGCTTCCATTCAAATTCGATGGTTTCGCCAACCCTGAGGTCGCTCGGCCGCCTTTGCTCGGTGAGCATACGGACGTGGTATTGAGAGAGCGTCTGGGTTACGACGCACAACACATTGCTGCATTGCGCCGCGACGGCGCGGTGTGAGCTGCACGAGTTAGCATCAAGGGGAACTGAATGACCGATTACCAAACGCTGATTGTCGAGCGCCTAGACGGCGTCGCCGAGATCATCCTTAATCGTCCGGAGCAGCGCAACGCGCTGAATGCGACGATGTGTGAGGAGCTACGCGCCACTGCCGTGCGTCTGCGCACTGACGACTCGATCCGCTGCGTGATCGTGCGAGCCAACGGACCAGTATTTTGCGCGGGCGCAGACCTGAAAGAGCGAAAAGGCATGACCGCCGACGATGTGCGCGCGCGGCGACTGAAGGCATTCGCAGCCTACGACGCTATCGAGAAAATTGGCAAGCCGTGCATCGCACTCGTCGAAGGCCCAGCGGTCGGCTCCGGCGGCGAAATCGCGATGGCCTGTGACTTCATCATTGGAACGGAGAAGGCGAGCTTTCGTACACCGGAAGCGTTGTGGGGGACCGTGGGTGCGACGCAGCGTCTCCCCCGTGTAGTCGGCAAGCGGCTCGCGAAAGACATGGCATACACGGGCCGCACCCTCAATGCCGACGAAGCCGTCCAGGCAGGACTGGTTTCCCGGATTGTGCCCGCGAATGAGGCGGTCAACACCCTTCGACAGATGGCCCGAGACATTGCTGCTGCGCCGCCACTCGCTATGCAACTGACGCGGGATTGCATCGATCGTGGAGTGGAAACAGACCCTAACGGTGCGCTTGCTATTGAGATTCTCGCTATCGACACAGTGCTGCAGAACCCAGATTGGAAGCAGTCCATCTCCGGGTTCGGCCGACGCAGCGACGACGGCGATACCGGGAGCGCTTGATGACTGAAGACTATCTGACCTACGCGGAACTTTTCGGCCTGTCGCATCCGGTCACCCTACCCGCGCTTCTTGCCGCTCGCACTGCCGCGACCCCAGATGCGGAGGCGCTGGTCATCGACAGCCAGCGCATCCTTTACAGCGCGCTTGCCGAGCGGGTGCAAAGCGCCGCTGCGCGAATGATTGCGGCGGGAGTGCAGCATGGCGACCACGTCGGCATCTTGATGGGCAACTCGATTGAATGGGTCGTGCTGTTTTATGCGGCGGCATCGATCGGCGCGGTCACAGTGCCCGTGAACACACGTTTCAAACACGACGAATTGCAGTACTGCCTGAAGCAGGGTGATGTGCGCATGCTGTTCTATGTTGACAGGTTTCTGAATATCGACTATTCGCAGCTGCTGCGCGAAGTCGAGCCGGCTATAGACGGGCAGTTGCCCGGAGACATGCTACCGCTACTCCGCCGCGCCGTACTCGTCGGCGAAACGCAACGAGCGTTGCCCGCAGGCGTCAAGCGTTTCGAATCGTTTGCCGACAACGCGCAAACCCGCGCCGCAGCCATGGCACGCGCCAGTGATGTATCGCCGGACGACACTTTGTTAATTCAGTACACATCGGGCACGACATCGTTTCCGAAGGGCGTTGTTCTCAGGCACCGCAATATGCTAATGAACGCAGCGGCAGTGGCGCAACGCATGGGCATTAAAGCTGATGACCGTTACTTCAGCGTGCGACCATTCTTCCATGTGGCGGGCACTACCATGTCGCTGCTCGTGTCGCTCGTAGCGGGCGCATGTCTGCTCTCGGTGCCATCCTTCGACGTACCGAAAGTCCTGAGCATCCTAGACGAGGAACGCTGCACGCTCACGTCTGGCAACGACACCATCTTCCTGATGATGATGAGCCACCCGGAGTTCAAGAGGGAACGCGTTCATTTACGCGGCGGCTGGGCAGCGGCTGGGCCCGAGATCATGAGGAAAATTCACGACGCTATGGGCGTGAAGCACATGGTCGGGGCATACGGACAATCGGAGGCGTCGCCAAATGTCGTACTGAACGATTGGCGTGATCCGCTGGAGATGCGAGTCGCGGGCTGGGCATCGCCGCATCCGGGCATTGAGATTCGGACGGTATCAACAGAAACAGGCGAGGTACAGCCGGCCAATGCGCCCGGAGAGATCCAGGTCCGCGGCTGGAGCGTGATGAAAGAGTATTACAACAAGCCGCAGGAGACTGCCAAAGCTTTTAGCGAAGACGGCTGGCTGCGCACCGGAGACCTCGGGGTGATCGACGCCGACGGCCGCATGCGCATGCTCGGCCGCCTGAAGGACGTGTTTCGGGTCGGTGGCGAGAACGTAGCGCCTGCCGAGGTGGAGGAAACACTTTTCGCCCACCCTGCTGTGCAGCTCGCGCAAGTCGTCGGGGTGCCCGATCCGCGTCTTGGTGAAGTGGCCGCAGCGTTCGTCGTCTTGCGCGCCGATGCTGACGCGACTAGCGAAGAACTGACCGCATGGTGCAAAGGGCGCTGCGCGAACTTCAAAGTGCCGCGTTATCTGCGTGTACTTCAGTCGTTCGACGACATCGGCATGACCGGCAGCTCCAAGGTTCAAAAAAATAAACTGCGCGACTACGCGATTCGCGAATTCAACCTCGCGTAGCGGATGGAGGCACGGCTGGCGCCTCGAACGTTGACGCAGGCAAAAGCTATCAGGAAGGAGGAGACTATGACGACGTACGCGACCGACGCCGTCGGCATGAAAAGCGTGGAAGAAGGCGTCCGTGAATCGACGTATCGCAAGATCAGCCGTCGCATATTGCCGCTGCTCTTCGCCTGCTACATCATTAACTACATTGACCGAGCGAACATTGGGATTGCCCAGATTCAGTTCAAGGCGGATCTGCATTTTAGTGATCTTGTGTATGGCGTAGGTGCGGGACTTTTCTTTGTCGGCTTTCTACTGTTTGAAGTCCCTAGCAACTTGCTTCTCGCGAGGATGGGCGCTCGTCTCACCCTTTTTCGCATCATGGTGCTCTGGGGCACCGTCTCGGCCGCAACGATGTTCGTGCGGACGCCATGGGAGTTCTACATCGCACGAATGCTACTCGGCGTAGCCGAGGCGGGCTTTTTCCCCGGCATTATTTTGTACTTAAGCTACTGGTTCCCGGCGGAAAGGCGTGCGCGCGTGACAGCGTTGTCATTCATCGCAATTCCCGTTGCGACAATGATCGGTGCGCCGCTTTCAGGCTGGATCATACAACGCTTTCACCAATTCCACGGCCTCACGGGGTGGCAGTGGATGTTTTTGCTTGAGGGCGTTCCTGCAATCCTTCTAGGAGTTATCGTTTACTTCTGGCTTGAGGACAGGCCCGAAGCTGCCGGATGGTTGACTGCTGATGAAAAGGCGAGTCTCGTAGCTGCGCTTTCCGCCGAACGCCGTCAGCGTGCATCGCTCGGCCACTGCGGCGCGCTTACCGCGCTGCGTGATTGGCGCGTGTACATTGCTGGGCTCGTGTCATTCTGCGCATATGTCCTAGCTAGTACGATCGCGTTCTTTGCACCGATGGTGATCCAGTCGACTGGCGTACATGACCCCTTTCAGGTGGGCATGCTCGCTGCGATTCCGCCAATCGCTGGCATTGTGATAATGAATATTGTCAGTCGTCGTTCGGACCGTAGAAGCGAGCGCCGCTGGCACGCCGCACTACCTCTGGTGTGCGCGGCGGGAAGTTTGATGGCGCTGCCGTTCGCGCGGGATGATCTGATGCTTTCAGTGCTGCTGCTTGCCATAGCTACTTCCGGCCATCTGGCCAGTCTTTCTGTCTTCTGGACCATTCCGCCGACCTACCTTAATCCAACGACTGCTGCGGCGGGCATAGCCTTGGTAAGCAGTATCGGATCGCTGGGTGGACTCGTAGGACCGAGCATCATTGGTTACATAAAATCCGTGTCGGGAAGTTTGACTCTCGGCATTCAGTTCGCTGGGTGCCTAGTTCTCGTGGGTGGAGTGACGTTAGTCATCGGCATCCCGGCACGCCTATTAAACCGCGCTGACTGAGACGCTCAAAAGGACCACGCCGTGATTCCGACCCGCCTCACCCGCATGCTGAGCATCCGCTACCCCATCATTCAGGCCGGGATGAGTTGGGCGTCCTCCAACTCGGCACTACCTGCCGCCGTTAGTAATGCTGGAGGGCTCGGCGTGATCGCCGCAGGCCCAATGTATGTCGACGCCTTTCGCAAGACGGTTCGGGAGGTCAGAGAGGCCACGAATGGAGCCGCTTTCGGCGTGAATCTCCCGTTGAATCGTCCAGATGCGGAGCTATTCCTGGATGTGATAGCGGAGGAACGCATTCCGGTTGTGTTCGCATCGCAAGGTGGGCCGAAGGCACATCTCGACCGGTTTCAGCGTATCGGGATTCGATGGATTCATGTTGTCTCAACACTGGAACATGCACGCAAGGCTGCATCCGCCGGCGTCGATGCGCTGGTCATCGTTGGCGCAGAGGCTGGTGGTCATCCACCCGCAAATGGCGTCAGCACCTTGATCGCCGTCCGCCGAGCCGCCCAGGAGTTCACTGTACCGATCGTCGCGGGCGGCGGCGTGGCCGACGGATTTGGCATCGCGGCACTCATTGCGCTGGGAGCGGATGCGGTCCAGCTCGGCACCCGTTTCATTGCCACCCGAGAAGCCGGCGTACACGAGAACTACAAGCAGGCAGTCCTGGAAACCGAGATTGATCAAACAGTGTTGGTCGGCATTCGCAACCTTCCGGTGCGCATGACAAAGAATCAGTTTGCAATTGACATCTTGCACGCGGATAAACACGAACCAGACAATACTGTCTACGCAGAGCTCTTCAAAAGCAGCACGCTCAGGCATGCTGCGCTCGACGGCGATACCAAGCGAGGTAAGGTCGAGCTAGGTCAATCAGCGGGATTGATACACGATCTCCCCGGCGCAGCAGAAGTCGTGTCACGCCTCGTCGCTGAATATCGCGACGCAGTTGCACGGCTCACAGGCTAAGGTGCAAACATGCCTTTGCACAACTGGGCATATGTCACGAGGTTATCAGATTCCGCACATTCCGAAAAACTCGTGAGATCTTTACGGTTCTTGCCGCGCTCCGTCACGAGAATCGGTGTAGAGCGCGAGCCAAAATTCTACACGTCAACAATTGCGAGGTGACGAAAACTCTTCTATCAGCAAGAGCTCCTACCAACAGCGACAGAAAAACTATGTTTGGAGGAGCACAACGCCTTTCATCGGTTGAAAAATGGAGACATCGCAATGATTCGCAATAGTCGTTTGATTGGGTCGAGCAAAATTTGCTTACCTATTTTTCTCGAGACGGAGCACTAACATGGCCGTGATAACAAATGCCAGCCCGGCCACTTCGACACTCACGCCGGAGACCTCTACGCCCATCCGACGCGCCGTTTGGGCAGGCGCACTCGGTACGCTTGTCGAATACTTCGACTACACGATTTATGCCTTCCTTGCGACGACCTTGGCAACGCTTTTTTTCCCTGCAAGCGGCGCCGCGGCTCTGCTTTACACCTTCGCTGTCTTTGGCGTTGCCTTCGTCGTTCGTCCTCTGGGAGGCATCGTACTTGGCGCGGTCGCAGATCGCTACGGAAGGCGGCCCTCCTTGATGATATCCGTCGTCGGGATGATCGGAGCAACCTCGCTGATTGGACTCCTTCCTACTCATTCCACAATCGGAGCCGCTGCACCGTTTCTGTTGTGTATCCTCCGTTTCATACAAGGATTCTCAGCCGGCGGAGAAATGGGCGGTGCCGCCGCGTATGTGGCGGAAGTAGCGCCCGATGCACGGCGCGGTGCGCTCACAAGCACGACACAGGTAAGCGTCTTGGTCGGCACCTTGACAGGTGCCGCAACCGTGGCTTTGCTCCACACCCTTCTGTCTCAACAACAACTGCTCGCTTGGGGATGGCGGATTCCATTCCTACTATCACTGCCCCTCGGCGTAATAGCCCTGCTAGTCCGCAACCGTATCCAAGAAAGCAGCGACTTCGCCAGATTGTCGCAATCCGGAAAACTTAGCAAAGCGCCGCTCTTGTCGGTGCTAAAGGGTCATTCCCGAGGCGTTGCCAGCATCGCCTGTCTTGGGATAACCAATATGGCGGCTTACTACCTCGTCTTCACGTACCTTGTAACCTACTTTGAAAAGCAAGGCATCATGTCGGCACGGATGGCCAACTGGTCGTCGACTGTCGCAATGATCGTCGCCGCAGCAGCCATTTATCCCCTCGGCATACTCGGCGATCGGATCGGCAGAAAGCCGTTACTCATTGGCGTTACTGTCGCAAACGTCGCATTGACATATCCCTTGTTCCTTGCGATGAACCTCTCCGCTTTCGCAGCGATTGCGGCTCAGATTGCGTTGGGAATCTTTGAAGCTGCATACATGTCCGTGATAATGGCAACCTATTGTGAGCGGTTTCCGACATCGGTTCGGACAACTGGAATTAGCCTAGGAATCAACATTGCAGCAGTCATTGCCGGCGGAACGACACCATACATTGCGACGTGGCTCATCATCAACACAGGCAATCCCGCGTCACCCTCCTGGATTCTGATTTCCGTATCGCTGATATCGTTGTTTGTCTCGGTCGGCCTCAAGGAGACCGCTCGAGAGCCCCTCGAGATTCAATGATAAGAGTCACTTGGCGCGCCGGAAGACTCACCACCGGCGCGGCCTGTCGTCATAAAGACTCGCCGAGCATCTCCCTATAGTCGTCCGCCGACGCTTCTCGCGGGTTTGTAAAATGGCACGCATCCTTCAGAGCCCCCTCCACCGCCTGTTCCATATGTTCCACCGAAAATCCCATTGCACTTAGACCCGGCGGCAGCCCGAGTCGACGATTCAGATTCGCGATGGCTGAAGAGACTGTCACATCCGGCGGAAGTCCCATGACTTCCGCGAGCCGATCCATCTTTCTGTCCCGAACGACAGAAGAGGCTCGGCTATTGAACCGAAGTACCGCTGGCAGCAGCACCGCATTCAGTGTCCCATGATGCAATCGATGATCGACGCCTCCTAGACTGTGGCTAATACTGTGCACGCAGCCCACCCCTTTTGGAAACGCGAGTGCTCCTTCGATTGCACAGAGCATCATTTCTAGACGCGCATCGCGATTTGTTCCCTCCTCCGCTGCCAGTTCAATGTTGGACCACCCGCGACGTAGCCCGTCCAAAGCAATGGCATCCGCCGGCGGATTAAAAGCGCTCGACAGGAATGTCTCAATGCAGTGTGCAATAGCGTCCATTCCGGTGGCAGCAGTCAACGCCCGCGGTAACCCGAACGTCAACTCCGGGTCGCAGATTGCAACGCGCGGTAAGATATAGTCCGAACGAAACGTAAGCTTTCGGTGGTCATTCAAAATGAATACCGCCCCTCTGCCGACTTCGCTTCCAGTACCGCTCGTCGTTGGAATAGCCACTATTGGGGGAGTTCTGTTCGATATGCGTGCGGTGCCCCCATTGATGAAGGCATAATCACTGAATGGGCCGTCGTGGGTTGCTGCGATTGCGATGCCCTTAGCGCAATCTAGTGGTGAGCCACCTCCAAGAGCGATCAGTCCATCACATCGTCCGTCATTGAACACTCGAGCCCCTTCGAGCACCGCATCCTCAGTCGGATTTGGAGGCGTTTTGTCGAAAACAAGATAGTCGATTCCGGTGAGCAAATTCTCGATCTTGCTCAGTATTGCGGCTAGACGGATACCGTTATCGGTGACCACCAACGGGCGACGAATGTTCAGGCTTGCGCATTCTGCACGTAAGTCGCTAATCGCGCCGAACCCAATATTCACTCTATTAATGAACGTCATTATTGCCATAGTTCACTCCTTCAAGTTAAAACGAGCGACGGTGAGACGCTAGGGCGCTGCCAAACTGCTCCTCGCAGGATGGGCAATGCCTCGATATCCAATCAGACCCGGTGTCCCGAGCCGATCTTTGAAGCGTGGTAGACGCGATTGGAAAGGGCGAAGTCAGTGTGGACATTCCATCCGAAGCGAACTCAAGGTATTTGTCCCGCTCGCCCTTACACATGATGTTGTACATCGACGCGGTCGGCGCACACGCCGCGCAACTTCCAGTCGACTGCAGGCATCGCTAGACCGACCAGCCTCCAGATGCTTCGCAAAGCGCTGCACGCGTAGAAAATTAACTAGCGCTGAGCGACCTTCCAGAGTCCTTTAGCAACACACCAGCCTATTGCCCCACCCGTCCGGCTAGGACGGAGCCTCGATGTCCGAGAGCGCTACCGTTCTTCACAATAGCTCCCGTTCTTTGAGTCTCCGGGAAATTGAGCTATCAGACCATGTATATGCTAGATCGTCAATTACTTATCCGTCGCACCTCGTACGTCTGACGCGATCCTCGCGGCGCTATAGGGTAAATACTATGATTCCAAATTACTTTTTTAATTGATACTGTTACATATCTAGGGAGACAGGACCAATCCATCGGTACACGTAGGGGGCTTCCTGAGTGGGACATTCGCGTTAGGCGTGTTGAGTTTCGTGTCGACGGATATCGGCGCTTCTCAAATGATAGAGAACCAATCATGGATACATCAGGCATGGATATCGGTCGACGCATCGCATTGCAAGGAGCGGCGGTCAGTCTCGCGGGGCTCGCAACTGGCGCGAGTAGCATGGCGCTTCCCGGTCAAGCGTTTGCTGATGACGAAATTAAGGGAAGGGTTCCACAACTAAAGTTCGTTACTCTTCTGGCGCGAAAAGAAGGAGTTAGCCGGGAGCAATTTCTGAAGGCGTGGCTTATTGACCATGTGGAACTATCACGCTCCTGTCCAGGAATCAACCGCTACGTCCTTACTGTAGTCGACTCTGTGAGCAAACGTCCAGGTATGCCAGCATTTGATATCGAGATGGACGGCTTTGCCGAGCTTTACTTCGCAGATGAAGCAGCCTTCCAAGTCTATAACTCGGCTCCAGAGACAAAGACGCTACGCGCGCAGGGCGAAACGTTCATTGGGCGGCAACTGAACTTCGTCACACATGAGAAGGTAGCCATTGGTTGAAAGTAGCAGCGTCCCCGGGATCACATATCTATCTGGCCCTCGACCGGTTCTGTGCATCAAACGGACGCAATAACTGTTCGATGCTGCCCTCTCGCTCCTGCGTGGGCACCCCCGCGCCAGCAGTTTTCGGTGCGCATGCTTGGCTGCAATGTCCATAACGAGCATGTGCTGCCCTTCTTCGGTCTGCCGCGGCACAAGGCGTCTAAGTATTCTTTGCCCGCGAGATGTGGCGGTCGAAGTCTATCCAACTGTCTGAACCGACTTCAGGCGAGGCAACGACCTCCGTCGATAGTGATCACCTGTCCGGTCATAAATTGGGGCACATCGGCGGCGACCCAAACCACAGCATCGGCAATCTCGCCGGGCTGACCAAGGCGGTTAAGAGGAATCTGCGGAAGATAGCGTGCCATCGCTTCGTCCCAGCTCTCATTTGGGCGCAGGAATTTTCCGAACATCGGCGTAGCCAGCGAGCCAGGAGCAATCGCGTTGACCAGAATTCCGTCCGACGCCAACTCCAATGCAAGGGTATGCGTTAAAGAATTCGCCGCAGCCTTGGCTGCGCAGTAAGCGCTCATACCGGGGCGTGCGCGCAGGCCAGACACCGATGTAACATTGACGATCCGCCCGGCACCGCGAATGCGCATCCCCGGAGAGACAGCAGCACTGAGGTTAACAATTCCTGCAACGTTGACATCAAAGATGCGCTGCCACTCCTCCAGTTCGACGGCTTCGAAGGGAAGATTCGTCTGTGGTGAGCCGGCGTTGTTGATGAGCGCGTCGATTCGGCCGTAGACGTCTTCAATTTGCGCCACGGCGGTTGCGACCGTGCGCCGGTCTCGAACATCGACTGCGCAAGCACGGGCCGATTCGCCACGCGGGTCTAGACGCCGCGCCATTTCTCCGGCCATAACATGGTTGAGGTCCAACAGCATCACCGCGAATCCTTTTCGATGTAGCCGCAACGCGGTCTCCGCGCCGACACCGCTAACCGCCCCAGTTACAACCGTCGATCGAATGCCGAATCGAGCGGAGCTAGTGCCAGCGACCAAGGACTATATTCGTGCGTTACGGGAGGAAACAAGAAAAGTCGGTGCAGTACTCATTGTTGACGAGGTCATCTCATTTCGTCTCAGTTATGGAGTAGCACAGCCGCTATGGGATATTGAGGCGAACCTGATCACATTCGGAAAGGTGATCAGCAGCGGTTTCCCGTCGTAGCTATCGGCGGAAGACGCGACGTAATGGAAGTCTTTGACCCGGCGCAAGGCAAGCCTGCATTATTGCAGGGTCACATTTTCGGAAAACCCGATTTCTAAGCTTGCTGACATCGCTGCGCTCCAGTTGCTCACCAGCGAATCATTCAATGTCATTGGGGACCGGATACGTGTTGGGGACAACGCCTCCTTTGAGAAGCGCGGCGTCGAGGGAACGGCTGTAGGGTTGGGCTCCCTTCTGAAGATTTATTTCACGCCGCGCAAGGTCGTCGACTACCGCAGCGCTTTGCGCTGCCTGACGATGCGAGTGCTTAAGTCGATTCAGCCTTGGCCTACTAAATCGCGGTGTTTTTTTTGGGCTATGGACTAATGGCACTATGTACGCCCATGACCGACATGGACATCAAGCTTATCATTTGCGCCGCGGACGAAGCCATTGGCGATGTTGCGATGATGCGCTAGTTCGTCTTGCTTACGTTTTAAAGCATGGCTACCGACACATCGCAGCTTGTACCGTCAAGCGATTAATTTGCGCGGACCGAGCATCAGATGGTGGCAAGCTGGGCATGGCGGCTCTCGTCGAAACGGCGTTTCTGAGCTCGAGGGTTGCAAAGCATGGCGTCCGGTAAATGCCGCCGTGTCAGCGTGTGGTTGCGGGACCGACAACAAAAGCCAACCGAACGGAGGGATCAACTGGATCGACAACCCCCGTTTAAAAGCTTGGTTGACGCACAGATTTGTTTTAACCCGGCCGTCTACGCCGTGGGTTGCAGACGGCCCGGATTCTGAGCTTACAGGACACAAAGCATATAGCTATGCGTTGCGTGCCTTGATCCATTCGACGATGTTGCGCACGGTATCCGCATAGAACGTGCGATACAGCTCTTCCGTAACGTAACCGATATGCGGAGTCGCAAGCAAATTCGGCAGCGAGCGCAATGGATCCTCGGCGGCTAGCGGTTCCACGTCGTACACATCCAGGGCGGCGCCTGTAATCCGTTCTGACGTAAGTGCATCGATCAACGCATCCCGATCAACAATTGGCCCGCGCGATGTATTCACAAGCCTCGCCGTCTGTTTCATAAGCGCGAACTCCGGCGCGCCTACCAGGTGTTTCGTTCGATCCGATAATCGAAGGTGAATCGACACGATGTCCGCAGTGCGAAAAAGCGTTTCCTTATCAACCCGCTGCACGCCTTTTTCTTGCGCTCGACTCTCCGTCAGGTTCTGACTCCACGCGATCACGTTCATTTGAAAAGCGCGACCAATCGCCGCGACAGCCGAACCAATATGACCTAACCCCAACAGTCCAAGCGTTTTTCCGGAGAGCTCAGAGCCAAGTCCTACCTGCCATCCACCGCTTTGTAACGAACGATTTTCCAGAGGAATGTTACGCATTGTTGCCAGAATGAGCGCCCATGTGAATTCAATAGTGGGCGTCGACGCGTAACCTGTGTGCTTGACCTCTATGCCACCTTCCTTGGCTGCGTCGAGATCGATGGATGCATTCGCTGGACCCGTTGACACAATCAACTTGAGATTCGGCAAATGTTCGATGATGTCCCGTGGCAGCGGTGTGCGCTCGCGCATGACGCAGATGACCTCAAAGGGCTCAAGACGCTTGACTAAAGCGCTACGTTCCGAAATATGATCATTGAAGACTGTGATTGTGTAGCGCCCCTCAAGCGGTGCCCAGTCTGCAAGCTTGAATGCGACGTCTTGATAGTCGTCGAGCACAGCGATCCGAATTGAATTGGTAGTAGCTTTGAAAGACATAGTGGATGATTTTGTTACGGGCGAAACGCTAGTGTGACCTAAAGTTTGGCTTAGCGCTGGGCGCCCTCTTCGAATCCTGCTGTTCTTTCGTTTCGCCTTCGCTGTTCGCAAATTCGGAACGCAGCAGGCATTCAATTTTTCGGCTCGCTGCCGTAAACGTCGGTATGCATTCTGCTCAACGTTATCCGTTTTGCTGAGCAAGACGAAAACTCCTTATGGCTTCTCCAAAAGCTCTTCGAAACAAAGAATTTATCATGCGCCACAAGCTTGCGCTCCAAGACAGCATCTTGATCTTAATCAGCGTACTCGTGGCAGCCTACACGTTGTTGCAAGTGCAGGTTTTTACGCCACCTGGCAGTGTCCTGGCTCCCAACACGATCGAGGCCAGCGAGGTACCACTGCTCGGAATAGTGCTGTGCGTTGGGATGTTGTTTTTTTCGTGGCGGCGGATGCGAGCTCTCAAGCGAGAGATAGCCGCTCGGACGAAGGCGCAGGAGGCTCTTCGAGAAATGGCCTTTCAAGATGCGTTGACCGCACTCCCGAATCGCCGCAGTCTGCTCAACAAACTCTCCACCGTCGTCCGATCACCGCCTTCGGCAGGCGCAACTCATGCCGTGCTTTTGCTAGATCTGAACGGATTCAAGAGGATCAACGACGTCTTCGGTCACGCCGCCGGTGACGAAGCCTTGATAATAATAGCTCAGCGGCTTCTCGCTGCCATGCGTGACGATGATCTCGTTGCCCGGCTAGGCGGTGATGAATTTGCGTTCGTTGCCACGCAAATGCCTAATAGTGAGAAGGCGGCGGGACTCGCGCTACGCCTCCTCCAAAGCATTGAAAAGCCGTTGATGGTGGGCGGCGCCGAGCATTCCTTGAGCGCCGGGATAGGCGTGTGCTTGCTCCCGTTCGAAGGATGCACTCCCGATGAAGCTTTGAGACGTGCAGATTTGGCTCTCTACAAGGCAAAGGGAATGAAAAAAGGCACTATCCGTTTCTTTGATGATGCCATGGACAACCAGATACACGAACGCGATCGAATGGAGCGGGAATTCAGGCGTGCAATCGCAACGCACTCGATCAAACCCTACTTCCAGCCGCTAGTGAGCTTGCAGACCAACAAAATTATCGGTTTCGAGGCACTTGCTCGTTGGCATCATGAGTCTTTTGGGGACGTCCCGCCCGAGCGGTTTATCGCGATTGCTGAAGATTTGGGGCTGATCGGCGAACTCACTGATCAGCTGCTGCGCGAGGCGTGTGATGCTGCGGTGAAGTGGCCCGAAGCAATCACTTTGGCTTTCAATCTATCGCCAGCAGAGCTTCATAATGAAAGGCGGGCGCACACGATACTCGAAATACTGGCGGAAACCGGTCTCAAACCGTCTCGGCTTGAGATCGAGATCACTGAAAGTGCGATGGTTCGCGATCTTGAGCTCGCCAGAACCGTGCTTGGGGCGCTTCGAAGCGCGGGCGTACGCATTGCACTCGACGACTTCGGTACCGGCTACTCCAGCCTTTATCATCTGCGAAATTTCAAGGTTGATAGCATCAAGATCGATAGAAGCTTCATCCACACCATGCGGGAAAAAGAGTGCGCCGAGATCGTCGCGGCAATGATTGGGCTAGGAACCGGCTTAGGTCTTGCAGTGACCGCCGAGGGCATCGAACAACCTTTGGAGGAAGAAGCTCTCGTCGCGTTAGGGTGTAAGCAAGGTCAAGGTTTCCTGTTCAGTCAGGCAGTGTTAGCGGAAACAACCCTATCGATGCTGAACGAAGAAGCCATCAGAGAGATGTGCGCCTCTTCCTAAAATTGACTCGCGATGGGCGGCGATGCGCCCAGCCGCTTATCTTGAAGGTGAGAATGATTGCAGCGGTATGTAGTACACCGTTCGTATCCCACATCCTTTCACGCGCGCGTTGGACCGGACGCGGCTCCCAACTCTCTTGCCTGCATGATTTACTCAGCAGATTCACCCAGTCTGGATTGGTAGCGCGCCCAATGCGCGCAGAAAGACTGCTCAGTGCGTGGATGTTGCAGAACGCGATGGAGAACGATCTTGGCGGCGTCTACGCGCCGAACAATTCTTCGGCGAGATGTTGCGTGTAATAACCAAGTGCGATGTCCGCATTCACAAGTTCCCGCGGCCGCTCACGCGGGTCACCGCCCCCCCCACCCGGCGTGAAAACTTCGACGATATCGCCCGCTTTCAGCACGATCCCCTGATCCTTGCTAACGTGCGCCGGCTCATACGACTCACCATCGCGATAGATTACGATGCGCGTCTTCCCGCCATCCTTGCCGCCGAGCGCCCCTGGTGGCTCTAACTTACCGTGATCCATCACCATAGATGCCGTTGCTGTACCACGCAGCAATCGCAAGCGGAAGTGGATACCCATGCCGCCGCGGGAAGCGCCTGCACCGCCTGAGCCCTCATGAATAGCATATTGCTCAAAAAGAATTGGATAGTTTTGCTCTAGGATTTCGACAGGTTGCGACTTCGAAATACCGATCGTCGAGCAGCCGTTGGTCAGCCCGTCACCTTCGAAATAGCCACCGTAACCGCCACCTGAGATTGCATACATCACGTACGAACGGTTGCGCTCGGTGTCGTGTCCGCCAATGGCAAGATTCGCGGTTGTGCCTGCGGGCGCCGCGAAAAGCAGCTCTGGCAGCGCATCGACAAGTGCATGAAACACCGCTTCCGCGATGCGCTGGCTTACCTCTGCAGCGCAACCGGAAACCGGTCGCGGATACTTGGCGTCAAGGAATGTCCCGACCGGATCAAGCACCTCAATCGGCACGAACGTGCCCGCGTTGATAGGCACCTCGGAAAAAAGGTGTTTCATCGCCAGATACACAGACGCCTTGGTCGTCGCGAGTACGCTATTCATCGGCCCTTGACATGGGGCACTCGAGTTCGACATGTCGAACGTAAGCGAATCGTTCTTTTTGGTGACCATAAGGTCGATTAACAGTGGTTCGTCGACGACGCCGTCTGAATCCAAATGTGAGCGACCATGATAAATGCCGTCCGGTATCTGGCGGATGCAGTCGCGCATCTGCGCTTCGGAACGGTCGTTTAGCGCGGCGATCGCTGTTTCAATCGTGTCGCGACCGTAGCGGTCCAGCATCTGCGTGAGCCGTTCTGCGCCGATCGTCAGCGCCGCTGCCTGCGCCTTGATATCGCCGATACGCTGTTCGGAAATGCGGATGTTGGACATGATGATCGCCATCAGTTCCTCATCGAGCCGCCCCTTTTTGAAAAGCTTAACGGGCGGCAGACGCGCCCCTTCCTGCTCGATCTCGGTTGCATGGGCGGAAAACCCGCCCGGCACCATGCCGCCGATATCGGGCCAATGCCCCGTATTCGCTAGCCACGCGAACAGTTCGCCGCGATAGAAAAACGGCATCGTAAAGCGGACATCCATCAGATGCGTGCCACCCATATACGGGTCGTTGATCACAAATATGTCGCCTTCAGACAGATCCTTCGCGCGTTTAATGACTTCATGAGTCGAGAATTGCATTGTGCCGACGAAGATCGGCAGACCAAAATCGCCTTGGGCAATCAAGCGCCCAGTAGATCTGTCGTATATGCCATTCGACCGGTCCTGTGATTCGGAGATGACCGGGGAGAACGCAGCGCGGCAAAACGCAAGGTCCATTTCATTACAGACCTGTTGCAGACCATTTTGAATGACGCTAAGGGTGACTGGATCGATGGTCGTCATAGGAATTTCCTTGTCACTTGTCATTACGTGAGATGCACGATGAGGTTGCCTGCGGAATCGAGAGTCGCGGTGTTGCCAGGTTCGAGTACGGTCGTCGAGTCGAGTTGTTCAACAATTGCTGGTCCGCTGAACGCTCCCGCCGGAAGACGCTCACGCCGGTATATCGGCGTGACTTGCCAGCCATCTTGCTCGAACCACACACGGCGCGTGTCGATGCGCGCATCAGCAACTGACCTACTCGGTTCTGACTGAGTGAGCGTGCCGAGATCGGGAACGTGCCGCTTGGCGATGATGCTGGTGTTGAGTGTCACCAAGACCGGGCGTAGCTCGGAAAGGCTCACCTTGAATCGCTGCCACTAGGTTTTTTCGAACGCGGCCGCTAATGCCGCGCGAGTTGCTTGTTCGCGCGGAATATCGACGACAAGCAGATGGCTCTGCCCTTGAAACTGCATTTCAGCTGTATGGCGCAGTTCGATCTCTGTTACCGCGATGCCACTGGTCTCGATGCGTCGGTGGCCTTCCGCGGTTTGCTGTTCGAGGCTGGCGGCGAGATCAGCATCATCGATTGCGCTCAGCGGCTTGTTGAACGATTGCACAAGATCGTGACGCAGATCGGCAACCAGACAGCCAAGCGCATTTGTTAAGCCGGGGCGCACCGGAATTAGCACGGTGGGAATTCCAAGTTCGCGCGCAAGAGCGGTGGCATGCAGCGGACCCGCTCCGCCAAAGCCGAACAACGCAAAGTCGCGCGGATCGTATCCGCGCGCGAGGCTCACGAGGCGCATCGCATTTGCCATGTTCTGGTTGCCCACGCGCAGAATTGCCGCCGCCGCTCCGTGAACGTCGAGGCCGAGCGGATCAGCGATTTCCTTACGAATGCATTCAGCGACAAATTCCATCGACACGCGGTTCACGACGCTCAGCAAACTGTCCGGGTTCATACGTCCGAGGATCAGATTCGCATCGGTAATAGTCGGCGATGTACCGCCGCGTCCATAACAGATCGGACCCGGCATAGAGCCGGCACTTTCCGGCCCAACTTTGAGAATACCGCCGGCATTGACACGCGCGATTGAACCGCCGCCCGCGCCCACCGTATGCACATCAACCATTGGCACGTGAATCGGCATCGCATATTCAAGTTCTAGCTCGCTCGACACCTTCGGAACTCCGTCTTCTATTAAGGCGACGTCCGAAGACGTGCCGCCCATGTCGTAGGTGATTAGATTTGGAAAGCCACAGACACGTGAAACATGCGCTGCCGCCATCACGCCCGAGGCGGGGCCGGACATCACCGTATTGACGGCTGTCTGGCTGACCGCACGCGCGGGAACGGTGCCGCCGTTGCCCTGCATCACCAACAGGTCCGTTCCAAAACCTGCATGTTGCAGTTCATCCTGCAAGCGCCGCACATAGCGATCCAAGATCGGCTGCACCGAAGCGTTGACCGCGCCCGCCGTACCACGCTCGTATTCGCGGAACTCCGCGGTGATCCGATGCCCGGCGGTCACATACTTGTTTGGCCAGTGTTCGGCGGCTAGTTCGAGCGCGCGCTGCTCGTGAGATGGATTCGCATAAGCATGCAGAAAGTGAATAAGAAGTGATTCTGCGCCTTGTCGCGAGAGTCGCATCATCGCATCGATAAACTGCCCTTCGTCGAGCGGCGTCACGATATTGCCCTGCGCATCGCAGCGTTCGTCGACTTCGATGCGCAGATTGCGCGCAATCAGCGGCACGAAATTCCCGCGCAGTCCATATGCCGTCGGGCGTGTGCGGCGGCCGAGTTCGAGCACGTCGCGGAAGCCGCGCGTGGTTATCAAGCCGACTTTGGCCAACTTACGTTCGAGTACGGCATTAGTCGTAGTCGTCGTCCCGTGCACGATGCTGCTGATCTCGCTCAGCGCGACTCCGGTCTGACCCAGCGCCTGCAACACGCCCCGCGCCTGATTATCGAGGGTGCTCGGGACTTTGGCGAGTCTCACCTCGCCCGTGTTGTCGTCGATCAGCACGAGATCGGTGAAAGTGCCGCCTACATCGATTCCGACCGTAGTCGTCATTACCGTTACTCCAAGATAGCGCCTGCCATGCGGCGGCTGTCGAAATGAACCGTTCACGCGCGTGACTACCCATCGACCCTGCGCGCACATGATCGCTGCGGTGTGACTGAGGAAATGCAACTTCCTTCGCGCGGCTATTTGCCGAGATACGCCTCGCGGATGCGTGGATTGCTCGCCAGTTCCATCGACGAACCGGCGATCGCCACGCTGCCGTTTTCGAGCGCATAGGCACGGGCGGCAACCTTCAGCGCGAGCACCGTGTTCTGTTCGACAATCACCATGCTCAAACCCTTACGATTTATTGCGCCGATGCGCGCGTAGACGTCCTCGGCCAGACGAGGCGCCAGACCGAGCGACGGCTCGTCGAGCAGAAGGAGGCGCGGCCGCGACATTAGCGCGCGGCCGATGGCGACCATTTGCTGCTCGCCGCCCGACAGCGACCAGCCAAGTTGCGCGCGACGCTCGGCCAGACGTAGAAACAAATCGTGCACCCAGGCGAGGTCCTCGGCAAGTTCCGCCCTGCTCGAGTGCCGGGCGGTCGCGCCGACCAGCAGGTTTTCCAGCACAGTCAGACCCGAGAAGATTCGGCGCCCCTCCGGCACGTGAGCGATACCGAGCCGCACACGCGCCTCTGGTGTGCAACTGCGGAGATCGGCACCTTGATAGTTGATCTCTCCACCCCTCAGGGCAATTAGTCCGGAGATGGCGCGTAGAAGCGTGGTCTTGCCTGCCCCGTTGGCCCCGATCAACGCGATTGCCTCGCCTTCGCGCACCTCAATGTCGACACCTCGCAGGGCGGTGATGTCGCCGTAGGCGACCTTAATCTGACTGCACTTCAACATGTTCGTATCCAGTTCCCAAATACGCCTCCAACACGCGTGGATCGCGCTGGATCTCGGTCGGCGTGCCCTCGGCGAGTTTTTGCCCGAAGTTCAGCACCACAATGCGTTCGGCTAGCCGCATCACCATGCCCACGTTGTGTTCGATGAGTACGATGGTGAGCCCGTGATCGGCGCGCGACTGCCTCAGACGCGTCATCAACGCTTCAACTTCGCCGAGGTTCAGCCCTGCTGCCGGTTCGTCGAGCAGCAGCAGCCGCGGATGGCCGGCCAGCACCTTCGCCATTTCAATTAACCGGCGATTGCCGTACGACAGCGAGTCAACGCTGCGCATCGCCAACGGTGCCAAGCCAAAGCGCTCGAGCATCAGAATCGCTGCTTCCCGGTAGGCTGATTCCGTTCGTGGGCGCGAAGTCTCTTTGGCCGGCACGGGCGCGATCGCCGCGCCGAGCATTACGTTTTCCAGCACGCTGAGGCGACGAAACAATTTGCCGTTTTGGAATATGCGACCGATGCCGCCGCGTACAATGACATCTGGGCGGTTACCGGTGATGTCATGGCCGTCAAAGAAAACCCTACCGGCGCTTGCCTTATAAAGACCGGTGAGCGCATTGAGCAGCGTGCTTTTCCCTGCGCCGTTCGGTCCGATGACCGCCAACAGCTCGCCCGCATCGATCGAAAGATTCACGTCAGCAAGTGCCTTCAATCCGCCAAAAGTAACGCTCAGCCCACGCGCTTCGAGTATCGGCATCACTTCTCCTCCGCAATCGGATCGAGCTGTGGCACGCGCGGACGCCCAAAAATCGTTAAACGAGCGAGACTCACGAGTCCGTCCGGCAACACGACCAGTACGAGTAGTCCGAAGATAAGCAGATAAGCGTTACCGGTACCGCGTAGCATTTCGGGCAACAGCGTTACACCGACCGCGCCTATCACTGCGCCGATGATTGATCCCGCACCGCCAACCACGAGCATCGACAAATACAGAATCGACTGCACGTACGAGAAGTCGTCAGGCGAGACGAAGCGGTTGTGCATCGCGAACAGGCAGCCAGAGACACCCGCAAAGGCGCCGCCGATTGCAAAAGCGGCAGCCTTCGCGCGGGTGATTGCGATGCCGCTCATGGCTGCGGCCATCTCGTCGTCGTTCACAGCAATCATGCTGCGGCCAAGATGGCTCAGGCGGATCCTTCGGGTTACGAGGCACAGCACCGCCAATACAATCGTCGAAAGCAGGTAAAGCCTCGCGTCGCTGTCAAAGACGAATGTTCTAAGCGACGGCGACGGAATCCCAGCAATACCATCGGAGCCGCCAGTAAGTTTGGTCAGGTTGGAAACGACGATGCCGAAGCTCACGTTTAGGCCGAGCGTCGCGAGAGCGAGATAGTGACCTTTGAGCCGCAGTAGCACGATGCCTACCGCGTACGCGAACCCACCGCACACGATCACGCCAACAAGGCTTGCAACCCACGGGCTCCAAGCCGCTTTGGTCGTTAAAATCGCTACGACGTAAGCACCGATTCCAACGAAAGCCGCCTGACCGAGCGAGATGAGATCCGCGTAGCCAAACACTAGGTTGAGCCCGAGCACACCAATCGCTGCGATCGAAGCCATGCAAAGTAGGCGCACCAGGTAGTCAGAGCAGAACGCCGACAGCGCCAGCGCAACCACGAAAGAGAGCACGCCCCCGATCTGCACCGCCGAAAGTTTTCGCAATCCATTCATCCGCGATCTCCGATCCTTTCACCGAATATGCCCTGCGGGCGCAGCAGCAGGAATGCGATCATCACACCAAACGCAAGTAGGTCTTTGTAGGTCGATGTCAGATACGAAGCGCCGAGAATCTCAACAAGCCCGACAAATACACCGCCGAGAATGGCACCCTGCACGCTGCCGAATCCGCCAATCACAGTTGCCGCAAACGCTTTGAGCGCGACCGGCTGGCCCATATTGACGTCGGCAAACCACATCGGACCGACAAGCAATCCCGCGAAGGCCGCGCAGACGGCCGCGAGCACCCACGTGACAATCAGTGTCAGTGTGACCGGTAGACCTATTAGGCGTGCTGCCTCGCTGTCCTGCGCAATCGCGCGCATCGAACGACCGATGCTCGTGCGATACATCAGCGCATAAAGCCCAGCAATTAAGATCGCGGTTATGACGATCGTGGCAAGCGCATGAACGCTGATAGCTGCGCCGCCCAAGGACAAAGAACTTTCGCCGAACGGGGACGGTAGACGTACCGGCCATGGTCCCCACACCAGCAACGCCGCGTTCTGCATCACGATACCGGCCGCCACCGTACCGATAATGACTCAGACGATCGGCCTCTTTTTTAATGGAAGATGCACGCCAGAGAAAAAGAGCACCCCAAACACCGCCATACCGATAGCCGCGGCAAGAGAGCCGAGCCCAATCGGAATACCAGCCTGAACGATTGCCGCGACGCCGAGGAACGTGCCGAGCATGACGAACTGTCCCGCGGCAAAGTTCACGACACCAGTCGCCGAATAGACGATCACGAAGCCGAGTGCCGCGAGCGCATACACGCTGCCGAGCGCGACCCCGTTCACTATGAGTTGCAGGAGCTGTTGCATGTTCTTGGCTTTCCGGGCGCAATTTCAAGGGTTGACAGGGCGTCATTGCGCGTTGATCTGCTGGATCAACTGCATGTCCTTCGTACCCGGCGTGAATTTAACGACGGAAACGTCGTGTGCGCCGTTGCCTGCCGCATCGAACGAATACGTGTGCGCGATGCCCTTGAAATCCTTCAGAGTGCGCAGATAGTCGCGAACTCTCGTCGGATCGGTGCCGACTTCGCGCATTGCTTGCGCCATAATCATCGCGGTCGTAATACGCGGCGGCGTACGGATCGGCATCGACGCCATATGTCGATTTGAAGCGCTTTAGGAATACCTGCGCGTTTGGCCGCGACCCCAGCACCGCGTCAACAACGCCGTACACGCCTTGTAGATCATTCTCGGAAATCAGCTGCATTGCCGCCGGGACGAACGCTGCCGACGACGAGACCACCGGTTGTTTTATGCCAAGCGCCTTCATCTGATGCAGTAGCAGTGCGCGTCCTGTGGGTACACGATCATCAGAATCGAGTCAGCGCCCTTATTTTTAAGCGACAGGATCTGCGTCGACATATCTTTGTCGTTCTGTCCGTACGCCTCGGTGCCGACTACCTTCACGCCTACATTCGCGAAGGTTTTCTCTGCCGCTTTTGCACCGCCTTGGCCAAAGTCGTTCTGGATGTACAGGATGCCTGGTTTCGTTGAATGCAACTGTTCGTGCGCGTAGCGCGCCATCGCCTGAGCTGTTAAACCGTCGCTTGGACGGATGCGAAACATCCACGGGTTTTTCTGTTCAGCGACGATGTCAGCGCCGCCCGCGTACATCGCCGGGCGCTGTGCTTTGATTACTTCCGAACTCACCGCGACGTTCTGCGTGCTGTAGCTCGTCAAGAATAGGAAGTCCGGCCTAGCTTCTTGCACGACTTTAATAAACGCGTTGATCGCTGTGCCGTTAGAGGCTTGCGCATCTTGAAAATTTAGACTCACCTTGCGGCCCTTTATGCCCCCGCCGGCGTTGATGTCCTCTTCGGCAAGCTTGAGCGCATCGACATAGCCCTTGCCGGTCAACGACAAAGACCCGGTCATCGGCGCCGTCACGCCGACGGGGATCTGTTGCCAGAGTGCATCCACTGAAGCACTCAACGTAGTGGCGACAACTAGCGCGCAAGCCAGTGGTGTCGGAAAAGCGCATTGAAAAACTCTGATCACGTCGGGCTCCAAAGACTGACACAAAACCGCTTGCAAAGTTTTGATTTTCGAAATATAGTTTCGATTTATGAGTTATCTGGTGTAGCCGATTTAGTCTTGTCAAGCTACGTAAGCCCCTGTTTGCGCCAATAACCACAAGGATCGATATGGCAGGGCTGGAAGATGCACCTCCGCTGGAGCGCTACGTACGTATCCTTGAACTACTGGCTGGGTTCCCTAACGGCCTTTCGCTCTCTGAGATCGCCGCGATGCTCAGATTGCCGAAACCCACTGGACATCGACTGCTCAAATCAATGCTCGAAAGTCGGCTCGTTGAAATGCGCAAAGGCGGTGCTACAAGCTACAAGCTCGGCGGACGCATGCGCCGTCTGATCTTTGCGACAGCTGAGGACGGCTGGCTCGACTCGCTGGTGCGCACGGATCTACGCAGTCTTGTGCAGGAGACGGGCGAGACCGCCTATGTGACTAAATTAGAGAACGGTGTAGTCCGGTCGATCCTGACCGAGGCGCCGGATACACCGTGGCGTGGTTATGTGTTGCCTGGCAGCGAAATGCATGTGCATTCCGCGGCAACTGCGAAGGCGATCGCTGCATATCAAAGTGAAGAAACGCTTGGGCTGCTGTTTGCTCAGCCGCTGACCCAGATCACCAGCAAGACAAAGACCGATCCCAAGGAAGTTCGCGAGGAGCTTGCTCTCGTGCGCGAGCGCGGCTATGCGACATGCTTGGGCGAGATCGACGAGGGACTAGCTGCTGTGGGGGTGCCGCTCATGCTCGGTGACGGAGAGGTGATTTTCAGTCTTGGCATCACTGGACCGTACGGGCGAGTGCTCCAACAAGGCATCGAGCCAATCGCCAAGATCATGATGCGGTATGCGACAAACATGTCGTCGTCGATCGCAATTGGCGTAGAGAAGCAGCCGAAGAGATCGCAGTCTCAGCGTTGAGAAGCAACGAAACAGCCAACCGGAACTCCAACCCGCCGGACCCAACGGCCTGCCAATTCTTGATGACTGACTGATTGAAAAGCGGGTCGCACTGGTGCGAAGCCGATCCAACGCGCCATCAGCTTCCCTCTCGAAAACCGCAACCAGGTGAGTTATAGCAACCTTTGCATTACGTGTCAGCAGGTCTGCGTTTGAAAGGGAGTCCTCGCTCACCCCCGCGGTCGTAGGGGCGGCTTGGCCCATTTCCTAATCAACGGTGATGGGGTTTCGGGGCGGCCTCCTCGCACGGCATCGGTCACGTCTCGCGCCGCTCCCTTAGGGCACAAACAACAGCGGTCCGGGCTGTCCCATCCACAAAGCCGCTGACGCCCGGACGTTTTCGTTACGATCACAAGGCTTGAACCTGTACTGCCTTGCTAGGCTTGCCATCGACTTGAGGCGCTATTACAAGGTAGCGACGCGTGCTTGGTCGCTCTGGATCATTAACGGAGACCACCTGTCGAATCTGGCCGATAGCATTGACGATCGCGGATCCGGCCGGGTTCGTCGTGAAGTTTGCGAGGCTTTCGATGTTACCGCTACCGTCGGGCGTGTCTGCAAGGCCGAGCACGTACGGCTGCTTGGGACTCAAGCCCGTCACCGACGCCTGCAATACCTCGAGAAGGCCTTGATTGAAAAGCGACACGCTCGTCGGAGCGTTGTGCTCACCATGCGTTTTGTCTCCAACTGCGGACAACGTCAAGTGTGTCGTGTCGCCCGCAACACCTAATGGCTGAAGATTGCTCATGCCATCGCCATCCGGAACCGCGTTCGGCACATGCGGCGCCTGCCCAATGGGCACCTGACCGATGACCGTATTTTTCATTGTGTCGATCGCTGCCATAGCATCGGCGTTTTCTAAGCCAACATAGACTCGGCTTCCGTCACCCGACGGCCAGATGCCATGCGGCAACTTGCCGACCGGTATCGTTGCGACTAGCTCATACGTGTCGGTTCGGAACACCTTCACTTCGTTTAGTCCGCCGACCGTCACATACGCAAACATCCCGTTTGCGTTCTTGACAATGTTCACGTGATTGGTAATCGGTCCCGTATCGAGGGTCTTCAGCAAGGTGAAAGGCGGAAGTGCATCGAAGACCTGTGTCTTGCCTACATCTTTAAGCGTGAACCATACCTGCTTGCCGTCCGGTGTAGCGGCGATGTTTGGGCAGAATGGGCTGTCCTGCTTTACCTTGCCCACGATCTTGTGATCGGCTACCGAGATGACATCCGTCTCCGGGTTGAAGGACGAACAAACGTATCCGTACTTCCCATCAGGCGAGAAAATTTGCATACCCGGCCCGGCGGGGACAGTAATCCGTGTCTTTTCTTCATAGGTCGAACCATCGAACACGGACACATAATTTTCACCGCGCACCGTGACCCATACCTCCTTGCCGTCTGGGGTGAAGAAGGCTTCATGAGGCGAGCGCCCAACATAGGTGACGTGCTTGACCGCGTTGGTCGCCGTGTCGATAAACGAGACCGAGTTAGATCCGATCGAAACTACGGCGATTGTCTTGTGATCCGGCGAGAACCCCATGCCGTGCACGAGCACCTGGCCGCGGTAAAGCGGGCTAAAGTTCATCGGTGACGGGTCGCCCAAACGAATAACGCCTAACAGGCGATTGTCGGCGGGATCGGTCACGGAGACCGTGTTCGAGAACTGCTCGGCGGCGTAGACGCGATCGTAGTGGGTCACCGGGATATCCGGCGCGCTATCCGCGCCAGGAGCCTGGCCAGCGAACGCCATGGACGCGGCAGCCCATGCGACTGCACCCAGGATAAGCTTCGGTCGCAACGTAAGTGACTTCATTGATTTCCCTTGGGAGTTGATGAATGCGAGGGCGTATGGGTATGCATGGGCATCGAGTCTTGCTTCGCAGCCGGACTAATTTGGTCTGGCGCCGGCGCTGGGGGTGGCAAGGCCGTGCCCAACGCAAGATGCATTGCCGCAATCTCTTGCTGCTGCTCGACAATGATCTCCTGCGCTATCCGTCGCAATTGCTCGTTCTTGCCATACCGAAGTTCAGCTTGAGCCATCTCGATGGCACCGGAGTGATGTGGAATCATCATGCGCACAAAGTCCTGGTCTACGTCTCCTGAAGGCGAGATGTCCATGCCCTCCATCATCCGTGCCATCGCCTCGTCGTTCAGTTTCATAAATTCGCTGTCTACTGACCGCCCGGCTGCAAGCTCCGGTTCAGCCGAGTACGAGACGCTTACAACAGCGCAAGAGAGCAGCGCGACCGCGAATAACGCTGCGCCCCGTATCGGTCGTCGTGAACTCATCATCGGTTCCTCCATGATTGCCTCTTTGCGCGGCAAACAGCGCCGCCTTCCGTTTTATTCCAGACCGAGGCAAATTTTCATGCTTGGGCCGCTTCCATTGTCAGATTCGGTCCATGGAGCATCTCAAACCTAATACGGAGCAGCGACGAACCGACTTCCGCGAAGGGACCTGTATCGCCTGGTCTGCCCGGAATGGCGACAGTCGAGCGGGGCGCACATATAGGAGACGGCGGCTGTGAGCCATATGTGCGTTTGCGAGTGGAGACCGTCAAGCCATCTGTAACCGGCATCTCGCAAGTCCGCGGACAAGCCGCGCAGCGGGTAAAGCGCCGTGAAGGCCTTCGATGCGGGCATTAAGCGAGGTAAGTGTCCCGTTACGCCACCTGCCGCTCCGACGGCGGTGTGGACCGAACAGTAAGGAACGATTCTAGTGTGGCAACCGCGCTGGCAGTTGCCCTCGGAAGCTGACGTCGCCAAGTCGCATGGGGTAACAAGAATAAACGGATCAGACGGGCTATCGAGCCAAACTGACACCTGATCCCATAAGCAGCAGTCGTGAATCGATGAAGATTTCGCGATGGGACGACTCGTCGCGCGCATCTATGATGGGACTTATTTTTACGGTCTATCAAAGCTATGTTGCCTCCCATTGGACCCTCGATCGATGTGCGTGTGCATGAAGTCCGAGTTGAATCGGAGTGCATTCGCTCGTTCGATCTGCGACCGGTTGTTAATGCCCCTTTGCCGCGCTTTGACGCAGGCGCCCACATTAACTTACTGTTGCCCAACGGACTAACACGGAGTTATTCACTTTTGAACTCGACGTGGGAACAGCATCGGTATGTAATTGCTGTGAATCTGGATAACGCATCGCGCGGCGGTTCAAAGTACCTGCATGAGCATCTGAAGGCGGGCGATGCGTTGAAAATCGATGCCCCACGCAATAACTTCCCGCTCAACGAGAGCGCCGACTTGAGCTTTCTAGTCGCCGGTGGAATTGGCATCACACCCCTCCTATCAATGGCGAGGAGGCTGAACGAAATTGGGCGTAATTGGCATCTTCACTACTTTGCCCGCTCGCGCCAACGCGCGGCGTATCTCGATGCCTTGGAAAGACTTGCCGAAGACGAATGCGGGCTTGTCCATTTTCATTTCGATGCTGAGCCAAGCACGCGGATGTCACTTGATGAATGCATCAACCAGGCTCCACGCGACGCCCATTTATACGCCTGTGGTCCGTCAGCGATGCTTGACGTCTTCCTCGAGAGGTGCTCTGGGCGTGCAAAAGAACATGTACACGTTGAACGCTTTTCTGCGGAAAGTGCACCGGACACTTCTGGGGGCTTCAAGGTGCACTTGGTTCGGTCTGGCAAGACCGTGACGGTGACGAGCGGGCAAACGATCCTTGATGCACTGCTCGATAATGGGATAAACGTGGCGCACGCATGCAAGGAAGGAGTTTGCGGGAGTTGCGAAACCCGAGTCGTCGAAGGCATACCCGAGCATCGCGACAGCGTGCTAAGTGAGAGCGAGCGAGCCGCGAACCGCTCAATGATGATTTGCTGTTCTGGGTGCAAGGGTGCGTCGCTTTCTCTTGACCTGTAGCAAACCGCACCACTAACGGCACATATCCTACGGAGGAAGAAATGACGAGTCAGCGCATCGCAGTAATTGCGGGGGACGGAATCGGTAAAGAAGTTATGCCAGAAGGAGTGAAGGTTTTGAGAGCGGCAGCCTCTCGCTTCGATATCCAGTTGGATTTTCAGCATTTTGATTGGGGCTGCGACAATTACGACCGGATTGGCGCATGGATGCCTGCGGACTGGTTTCCGCAACTTGCAACATTCGACGCTATCTACTTTGGTGCCACCGGCTGGCCGGACCGTGTCCCCGACCATGTCTCACTATGGGACTCGTTGCTAAAATTTCGCAAAGAGTTCGATCAGTACGTCAACCTTAGGCCCGTGAGGTTGATGCCCAATGTGGTCTCGCCACTTCGAGGGAAGAACTTCGGAGACATCGACTATTACGTAGTGAGAGAGAATACAGAAGGCGAGTACTCATCCATCGGCGGTCGAATGTATGCGGGAACCGAGAGAGAGATCGCCGTGCAAGAGTCTATATTCTCTCGATACGGAACCGATCGTATCATGAAGTATGCATTCGAGTTGGCCTCAAAAAGGCCGCGACGACTGATCGCTTCCGCAAGTAAGTCCAATGGGATATCGGTCACGATGCCGTTTTGGGATGAGCGATTTGCTGCAATGGCAAAGCAGTATCCTGATGTGGCGACGAGCCAGTATCATGTAGATGCAATAACGATAAAAATGATCCTGGACCCAGGCCGCTTTGATGTGATTGTCGCATCAAACTTGTTCGGCGACATCCTTTCGGATCTTGGCCCCGCAACCGCTGGCACAATTGGTATTGCTCCCTCAGCGAACATCAATCCTACTCGCGAACTGCCGTCTTTATTTGAGCCCGTGCATGGGTCGGCACCCGATATCTTTGGCCAGCGCATTGCAAACCCGATTGGGCAAATCTGGTCGGGTGCAATGATGCTTGAGCATTTGGGCCATGCACAGGCGGCCAATGCAATTACTGAGGCAATCGAATCGGTATTGTTAGACTCGGAAGCCCCCCGCACGCCTGACTTGGGTGGAACCGCTAACACCAGCCACGTGGGTACAGCTATCGAGGTGGCGGTCTTGCGAGGATAGTGCTGCATGCGATAAGTGCTAATTCGGAACCGGCTCGGACGATGGATGTGACAGAACGAGCCGCGTTCCTCTTCGCGCTTCGCATACCGGCGAGCGAGTTATCTGCTCGCACGATTGGAACTTGACGTTCACTTGGCGGGATTCTTCAGTCGGGTCAGACGTCTCTGCACTTGCGGAAAGCCGTTAACCAATCGAAGTAAGTGAGCGTGTTTCAAAGATGGCATTCTGTCTAGTGCCGCGCGTCAAACTAGATGAGGTCTCTTATCCGGACTGTCGCGCCACAGTCTAGTACTCCCCTTATCCGAGTATATCCAGCACGGCTTGCTGGTTTCGGCTACAGCGGCTTACGCTGCGTGCTTTTGGTCCGTCGCAAAGCAAGTCCCAAGGGTAAGCGTCGCGTGAGGGCCGTTAAGATTTTCCTGGACAGACGTTAAGCGCTGCACCTGCGGAGTGGCGCGCGGCAGAGGGGTTCAAAGGTTGAGCGTTGCAGGCCTGTGCAGGTGCTTCGCGACGTTCCAAGGCAGCAGTTCGTCGATGCGGTTGGCCTGATGATCTGCGATGTGCGTGAGCACGTATTCCAGGTAGGTGCGTGGATTGACGTCGTTCAATTTGCACGAGCCGATGAGGCTGTACATCGCGGCGGCTCGTTCACCACCACTGTCTGAGCCAGCAAACATAAAATTGCGCCGACCAAGCGCGACGCATCGCAAAGCGTTTTCGGCAAGGACGTTGCTTATCTCGGCCCGGCCATCATCACAGAATAGCGTGAGTCCGTCCCAGCGATTTAGAGAGTAGTTAATAGCTTCGACTAATGGCGCCTTTGGCCATAGCGTCGCTAGCTTCTCCCTCATCGACGTCTCGATGCCATCGAGCAGCGGTTTGCTCTTCTCTTGCCTGACGCGTTGCCGCTTATCGGGTGGCTTACCGCGGATAGCAGCTTCGATTTCGTAAAGATCGCCGATCATGTCAAGCCATCTTTTCGTGGTGTCCGATGGCGCCGTCTCGTGCACATTGAACACGTATCGTCGAGCGTGATCCCAGCACGATGCCAGTCGAACTTCGCCGCTTTCGGTTATCTCGTTGAAACCTGCATAGCCATCACCCTGTAGGACACCTCGGAATTCGGCAAGATGGGTCTGGGGATGGATGCCTTTGCGGTCCGGCGAGTACGCGAACCAGACCGCAGCAGGTTCGCTCGAACCTGAGCGTCGATCGTCACGCACGTAGACCCACAACCGACTCGTTTTGGTTTTCTTGTTGCCGGGTGCGAGCACCGGGATCGGTGTGTCGTCCGCGTGGAGCTTCGCAGTCGCCATCGTGTAGCGACGCAGAGCTTCGGTCAGCAGTCGACACAGTTCTTCGCATTGCCCGACCCAACGTGCCATGGTCGCTCGATCGAGACGGACGCCGTCGCGCGCCGCGATCTCGGACTGCCGATACAGCGGCGTATGGTTCGCATATTTCGCAACAAGGATCTCGGCCAGCAAGCTCGGATGTGCGATGCTGCGCTCAATCGGCAGCCCGGGCATGGGACGTTGCTCGATATGACCGCAGTTGGCGCACACCCGTTTGCGACGGATCGTGCGAATTACCTTGAACATCGCTGTGACGCGCGCGAGTTGTTCAGATACATCCTCGCCGAGCAGGTCCATGCCGATATCGCATTTCGGGCAGATCGGATTGGGCTCAAGCACTCGTTCTTCGCGTGGAAGATGCGGCGCTAAGGCTTCCTTCGAAGATGTGGCAGACGCGCCTGAACTCGATGCACGAGCACGCGCGCGTCGAACATCGGCGACGCCGCTACCCGCTGCCAGGTCCTCAAGTTGAGTTTCGAGCCGATCGATATGCCGGTCGAGTTGTTCGGATTTGCGACCGAAGTGCATGCGCCGGAGCCTGTCGATCTGTGCCTTCACGCGATCGAGCTCCTGGTCTCGCTCAACGATCTCCCGGTCGCGTTCGGCGATCTCCTGACGCATCTTCGTCATTGACGCCTGCTGCTCGAGCACCAAGGCGCGGAGCTCGGCAACGGTGTCCGGAAGAGGAGCATGATCGGGCATGCACGGCAGTTTACGAGCCTTTGACTTGGTTTACAACATCGACAACGCAGCCGTGCGACGGGGTTGTCGCCAGTCGATGCCTTCCAGCAACATCGATAGCTGCGCCGACGTCAAATAGATCTTGCCGCCATCGGCTTGGGGCCAGATAAATCGCCCGTGCGAAAGTCGTTTTGCAAGCAGCCATAGTCCGTCATCGGTTGCCCAAAGGATCTTCACGAGATCGCCGCGACGCCCCCTAAAAATGAACACGTCGCCACCCAGTGGATTGTCTTCAACTGCGGTCTGCACCTTCGCGGCCAGCGCCGGAAATCCGCTGCGCATATCAGTCACACCTGCTGCGATCCACACGCGCGTACCCATTGGAAGCCCGATCACGATCGCACACTCTTCAGTACCGTACGTAGTGTTTCGGCGTCGACCGCTCCATCGACCTTGACCACAGCACGTCCGATCCGGACTTCGATCGTGCCCACGCTCGCGGCGGGCTTTACGATTAGCTGTTCCTGTTGGACCGACGGTGTCGGAGTGACTGTGCCCGGCGCGTCCTCCACGACCGTCACCGGAACAAGCTCGGTTGATACGGCGAGCTGCTCGGCCCGATATCGACGTCGCCACTTGAACAACATATTGGCGTTGATGCCATGCTCTCTAGCGAGTTTCGAAACCGAGACGCCCGGCTCACACGCCGCTGCGGCCAGACGGCGTCGAAATTCAGGGCTGTGGTTTGGGCTTCCTCTACGCGTTCCTGAGGCCAGCTTCTCTTCCGATCCCAAAATGATTCCCGCTACTTGAAGTGGTGGGAACCACTTTGGCGTCTCTGATTGCGCGAATCAAGACGGCCGTGCCGCGACGCTTACTCCCAAGGCGTGACCTCACTGAGGTGAAACAGTGGGCCTTGCTCATGTTCTCGCCTGCAAGCTAACAAGCCACGAGTGACATGGCGATAAACAAGCTCGCTGCTTTTCCGGTCGGGGATGCGCTTCTATCGTTTTAAAGCCACAATGGTAGTGCGAGCTGTCTAAAGTCCCGAGCTGCATAGCAAACCGTCGGTTTCATATACGCCTTTTCTGCAGGTCGCCGAGGCATATAAGGCGACCTGCCCGAGTGCTGGATTGCGAATTTCGCTACATCGCTGCGTTGATACACGTTGACTCAGACATTGGAGCGTTCACGCAGCGCTTTTGCAGGTATTCCAACAATGACCGCCAGTGCACCGGTAAGAAGGACTGCAACGACCACATAAAGGCCCAAAGTGAAACTGCCGGTTAGTTCATTTATTTTTCCAATGACGACCGGTGCAATGAGCCCGCCAGCTTGCCCTAAACAGCTAATTAGAGCAATTCCACCAGCCGTTGCAGAGCCGCTGAGGTAGGCCGGAGGAATAGTCCAGAACAGGGCTACAGCCGACAGGTAACCAACTGTCGCTACGCTCAACAACGCGATTGATGCCATCCAGTTAGCCGAGGCGAGAGGAAGGAATGCGATCCCGATCGCCGCGAGGCAAGCGCAGCCCGCGAAATGCCAACGCCGTTCGAGCCGTTTGTCGGAGCTGCCTCCTATCACAATCATCAAAAGGCCACCTACAACAAATGGGATCATCGAAAGCAAACCAACATGCCATACATTTGTGACGCCAGACCTGTGTATGATCGATGGCGCCCAAAAATTGAGTACGCTTCCCGCCCACGGCACTACCGTGTAACCAAGTGCGGCGATGTAAACACGGTAATCTAACAATGCCCGGCGAAAGGAGTGCGGCGAGGCTGTGCTCTTTCCGCGCTCGTCGGCTTGCAACGCCGACTCGATGATCCCACGTTGCGCATCTGTTAACCAGCGGGCATCTGCTGGACGATCGGTGAGATAAAAGAGCGCCACAACTCCGGCGATGACTGCGGGCACTCCCTCAAGCAGAAATAGCCATTGCCAATTACGTAAGCCTCCTATTCCGCCCATGTGCTGCATTATCCACCCGGACACCGGACTTCCAACAATGCCAGACACAGCAACCGCAGATAATAGGATGGACGTGATACGAGCGCGCCTGGCAGCCGGAAACCAATAGGTTAGATACAAGACGATTCCGGGGAAAAAACCTGCTTCAGCTGCCCCCAACAAGATTCGAGCAATGTAAAACTGGGTTGGTGTGCGTACGAACATCATTCCCGCGGAAATCAGCCCCCATAAAATCATGATTCGCGCGATCGTACGGCGTGCTCCGATTTTCTGCAGCAGCAAATTGCTGGGCACCTCGAGCAACACATAGCCGATAAAAAAAAGTCCAACGCCAAGCCCATACGAGGCGTCACTGAAACCGAGATCCGTCTTGAACTGTAAATGAGCGAAGCTAATATTAACTCGATCGATGAAGTTCAAAACGTAGCAGATAAACAAAAAAGGCAGCAGCCTCCGCTGTACCAATGCGTAGGTTGTTGCGCTTAATTTTGAGCCTGGCACGTCAGAAGTGAGGGGGCCGACTAAATTCTCCATTTGAGTCTCCGGTAGCTCTAGTTATCATGTTTCGTGCACTACGGACGCGCAGGTCATTCTCGCAAGATGCGAGAATGACTACATTTGACCAATACGTTAGTTAACGATTGTGCACTCGGCCAACTGGGTCACCGAAGCGTTCTCGCATCACATCTTCAAATGAAGTCCCTTCGCTGGCCATCCAGCTTCCCGAGCGCAATTTGTAGCTTTCAGCATGCCAAGGGGCTTGCGGTTCCTCGCCAGCGACAAGTGACTTAGCGAGCCCTAACATGACTCGACGAAAACGGACGACAGCCGCATCAGTCGCGGTGAGGTGCTCTCGCGTGCGATCCGCAATGCGACCTTGCCCCTCCTGCACCATTGCATCTTGCTCTGCAACGCCGCGCACACCGGTGAACGATATAGTTTTTTGGTCCGCACGACTCAGCAGATAATTGTTCGAGCGATTGCGTAAGGGAACGTAGCTGTCGTCCACTTCCGCAACGACCCCATGACCTCCGCGCAACTGCGCACGTTCCTCACCGGTGAGCTCCCTCTCTGGATTCCACACATACGTGTAAATCCAGCAATTCTCGTCGTCAATCGGCACGAACGTGTACCCGAAGTGATTTTCGCCAGGTAGCGTAGAGGGCGTCGTGCTGTGCGATGGAACTGCAAACTGAGCGCTGCGCCAGTAGACTTGCTCGCTGTCCGTGCGGCGCGCCCCGCCCACGACGAAACCCACCTCATGGTCAAGAATTGAAAAGCGCGGCATCGGATCCTCACGTATCCATCGCAACCGGCGCTCGTCTGCGGGAGCGTCAGGGTTATGGTTCGACGGTACACTCGGCGCTGGCATGTGCAAAAATGAAAAGTGGGACGTATCCAGTGCGCCCTCAACTGACTGAGCCCAATTACACTCTTGGAGCTTTTTCGTGACGTAACGATGCGAGGCGGGCATTGTCGCGAACTCGAGTTGAGGCAACTCGGGAATCGCCTCGCGCGGTCCAAGCCAAGCCCAAACCACATCACCAAATTCACGAGTTGGGTAAGCTCGGATTGAAATCTTCTGGTGGTAATTTGAGTCAGACGGGACGTTCGGGAGGTCAACCGCCCGACCGTCAACATCGAACTTCCATCCATGAAAGACACAGCGCAGTCCACATTTTTCATTACGGCCGAAAAATAGGTCAGCACCTCGATGCGGGCATTTCGGCTCTACGAGACCGACGCGCCCGTTCGAGTCACGGAACGCGACTAGGTCTTCCCCTAGCAATCGCACGCGGATCGGCGGACAGTCATTCTCGGGGAGCTCACGGGAAAGTGCGACTGGTTGCCAGAAGCGGCGGAACAGTTGCCCCATGCTTGTGCCTGGGCCGGTCCGGGTCAGCGTTTCATTGTCCTGGAAACTTAGCATCTCGAACCCCCTAGTTCTTTTCTGCGGAATTGTCGACGCCGATGCCAAACGCTGAAGCCCAGTCCAACGCGGCATTTGTGTCTTGTGTCGACGGTGAATACTCGCAACCTATCCATCCTTGCCAATCGAGACGCTCGATAAGCTCAAAAAGATAGGCGAACCTGATTTCTCCAGTACCCGGCTCGGCTCGGCCGGGGACATCGCCCACCTGAATGTGTCCAATATGCGCGAAAGTTGACTCGAGCTTCTGTGCCAGCGCGCCCTCTTCGTTTTGAATATGGAACGTGTCGAAGCAAAGTTTCACGTTCGAATGACCAATAGCTTCAATCGCAGCAACGCCCTCTTCGAGCCGGTGGTAAAAGTAATCTGGGAAACGTACACTGCAGCACGGTTCGAGAATGATCGTCATACCCTCACGAGCGGCGGTACGCGCAGCGTAGTCAATATTCTTCAAGAAGGTGTCGTGGCAAGCCTCGCGCGAAAGGCCTTCAGTCAAGTTGCCTGCCATTGCATGTAATAGTGGCTTGCCAACCTGGGTCGCGTATTCGACCGCCACATCTACGCTCTTACGGAATTCGGCTTCACGTCCGGGCAACGCTGCAATGCCACGCTCGCCTGCTGCCCAGTCGAACGGGGTCAAGATCTGCACCAGGGTCAAATCGTTATCTTGTAGACGGCTTGCGAGCTCAGAAGCTGGGGTCTCATAGGGAAACGCCACTTCTACGCCTTTGAAGCCGGCCTGTGCTGCTGCTCGATAACGCTCTTCCATCGGTAGCTCCGTATAGAGCCAGCGCAAATTGGGATCAAATCGTAGCATCGTGAGTCTCGTGTCAAAGTTGTTCGAATGTGCCGCCATCCGCCATCACACCTGGGTCGGCCACAGGTGACAGCGTAGAACGGGACGGCCTATCATCCAATCCGGCTTGCTCATCGATTTATGACAGAAACTTATGAACATCACGCTCAAACAGCTGCGCGCGTTTACAGCCGTCGCAGACGCCGGGAGTTTCACGGATGCGGCGACCCGTCTGTACCTGACGCAGTCCGGACTTAGCCTGTTGGTCAAGGAGCTTGAGACTGAGCTAGGCTTACGTCTGTTCGATCGCAGTACACGGCGGATCACATTGACGGTTGCGGGGGCGGACTTCTACCCTTTAGCCCTGCGGGTACTCCAAGACCTTGACAGCGCGGTAAACAGCACGCTCCAGTTGCAGGATATGCAACGCGGGACGCTTCGCATTGCCTGTACACCGCTCTACAGCAGCGGATTGTTGCCTGCGGCAATGCGCGAATATCAGCGCGAATTTCCGGCGATCCATGTGCGCCTCCTTGATTCCTTGAACGAGGCAGCGTTGCTTCGCGTAGCTCGAGATGAAGTCGACTTTGCAGTGGCGCCGACTAGGCCGACCTCACAAGACATCCTCCAAGAACCACTTTTTCGGGATCGATTCCAGCTGGTCTGCCGTTCGGACCACCCCTTGTCAAGTTCAAATGCCGTCACGTGGGAAGATGCACTCAAACATCCGTTCGTAACGCTCACTAGCGACTATACAGCGCGCTTACAAGCTGACTTAGCTTCGCACTCGCCTACGTTGCTGCTGCGCCCTGCACACGAAGTCGCGTTCCTGACAACGGCACTTGGAATGGTAAAGTTCGGTCACGGTATCGCAGCCCTTCCAGCGTCCGCCATGCCGATAGTCACCCTCTTCGAGCTGACGGTTCTTGAGGTGACCTCGCCCATCGTCGAGCGGCAGGTGAGCTTCTTTCAGCGACGGGGTAAGACTCTGTCCCCCGCTGCCCAATCGTTTCACGACTTTTTACTGCACTACACGGCAGCCCCCACGTTATCGCATCGGCTTAACCCCCCAAGCTAGGCCGAAGTGGCTGTCCGCACCTAACAAGATAACTCATCGACTCATAAGCGAATGAGTATTGTTGCCTTTGCTCCGTCGCCATAAGATCGAGGCCACAAAAGCACCATGGAGGAGCTGAAATGAAATTAGTCAGTTTTGAGCAGGGTGGTACGGCGAGCTGGGGGGTTGTGAACGAGCAAGGTATCGTTGATCTCGGGCGACTGTCCGGCGGGCGGTACCCGACGCTACGAAGCGCGATCTCGGCTGATGTGCTTTCTACCTTTGAAGACGAAGTACCAGGGAAGCCAATCGAATATCAGCTTACTGACGTGCGCTTGCTTCCAGTGATTACAGAACCGCAAAAAATTTTCTGCGTCGGACTCAATTACGAGGCTCACCGAGTTGAAGCAAATCGGCCGAAGACCGGCGAGCCATCCATTTTCCTGAGAACCGCCACATCGCAGGTGGGCCACGGCGCGCCGCTAATCATCCCCCGCGAATCAACAGAGTTTGACTTCGAAGGCGAGATCGCCGTCGTTATTGGCCGAGCCGGCAGGCGAATCAGCGAGTCCGACGCTTGGCAGCATATTGCGGGGTATTCCGTTTACAACGACGGATCGATCCGTGACTGGCAAAGGCATACGACCCAATGGACTCCTGGGAAGAACTTCGACGCTACTGCTTCCTTTGGTCCTTGGCTGGTGACGCGCGACGAAATCGCTGATGGCTCTGAGTTGGCGCTCGTGACACGGCTGAACGGTATAGAGATGCAGCGAGCTACAACCGCCATGATGACCTTCTCGATCCCGTACCTGGTAAGTTATCTCTCGCGTTTTGCAACGCTTCAAGCGGGTGACGTCATAGTGACCGGGACGCCAGGCGGAGTAGGATTTAAACGGGAACCTCCGGTCTTCATGCGAGCTGGCGATCGAGTTGAAGTTGAGGTTAGCAGTGTTGGCACGCTTGTCAACACAGTTGCCGAAGAAGGTTGACGCTTTCATCATTTGGCTCGAAACCAAACGATATTGAGCTTAAGTGAAACAGAGCGTCGGGATTGGCGCTCGTTCCATTGCATGGCTGCATCGCATGTGTTCTGTTGCGGACCGGTCCTGCAGTCTCAGCTTGATGAGCGACCTATGGTGAAGCAAAATCGAGCGCTGCGCAGTGCAAATAAATCGCGACTGCATCGATGGAGACAGGCTGAAAAGCCCCAACCCATCTCAGCTGCTGCAGGCGAAGAAACTGGTCCCTACCCCGCCTCTCCTTCACGATTGACAAAACTCCGCTGGAGACGTAGGGCTAATAGCGCGTAGAACTGTTTTGCAACATTGGCAGTGCTCGAGTCTGGACTCCATCTACCTCGGCGCCGGCAAAAGCCAGGTTAGGTGCTAGGTCGCGGTTGTTATCCGCAGGGAAATTAAGTGCGGGCTTAGTGACGGCGCTCAGGCGATCAATTTGGTCGCGGCTGAGCACCACATTGATCGCATCTAGATTATCCCTGACTTGATCTAGCCGCCTCGCACCTATGAGCGTCGATGACACTGCAGGCTGTGCATGAACCCAAGCCAACGCGGCTGCCGCACGACTACAACCGAGCTCAGCGGCGACATCACCCAAGACGCCAAGTACGAGGGCTTCTTTCTCGTTTAATTCTATATTCGATCCAATTCGATCCGACCTAACAGACTTAGCATTGTGGCTCCCGTACTTACCTGACAACTTTCCACCACATAACGGTCCCCAAGGCATCAAGCCTAAACCTAACTCTTGTGCCATAGGTACGATCTCCCCTTCCACGGTGCGAGCAAGGAGTGAGTACTCCGCTTGGAACGCAATCGCCGGTGTGTAATCGCGGAAATATGCAACGATCTGTGCCTGCGCAGCCTTCCATGCCGGCAAGTCAGATAGCCCGATGTAACGTACTTTGCCTTGAGTAACTAAGTCGTCGAGAGCTCGGAGTGTTTCTTCTATCGGAACACCTCGATCCCAGTTGTGTAACCAGTAAAGGTCGATATAGTCAGTTTGAAGGCGACGAAGTGATTCCTCACATTGCCTGATAATTGCCTTCCGCCCTGCACCACCGCCATTCGGGTTTCCCAGCTCCAAGTTTCCGAAAAACTTGGTTCCCAAAACGATCTTGTTACGCGTGCCTTTGCGTTGGGAAAAATAATTCCCTATGATCGCCTCAGAATGGCCGTTTGTATATAAATTCGCCGTGTCGATAAAGTTTCCGCCTCGCTCGAAGTATTCGGTCATGATGGACTCTGACTCAGCTACGGTCGCACCCCATCCCCAATCTTCGCCAAATGTCATTGTCCCAAGGCAAAAACGGCTTACTCTTAGTCCTGATTTCCCAAGCGAAATATACGAATCGAGAGGCATTGACTCCCCTTGCAGGAAAAAACTTGATCAGGTTTTCAAGCTTCAACTGAAAGCTTGAATATCGAAAAGAGGAGCATTGCACGCTCCTCTTCATTAGATCGTCTTGGTCACTGCTTGCCGATTCGGCAACCAGTGATGAACAGCAGACAATTACGGGGATGACTACGCGGCCAGGGACGCGCCAGTCAATTGCTCGCTAACTCGCCAAAGCTGTTCTGCATTTTCCCCGTCCACGGCATATGCTTTCACACCAGGGAGCCGTTTGCTGCGATCCTCGGAAGACAGATCAACCGTTTCATTCTCAGGGAGAATCGAAACGATGTCCGAATCAGCGCAATACACACCGCCCTTACCCTGCAACTGCGGGCTGACTGCACACCAGACATGCGTTGCTGCTCCTTGCGGCACTGACTTCATATCCCGTGCCAAATCGACAACTGGCCGGTTGTCTTGATCCAAAAATCCGCTTTTCTTCAGCGTTTCTGTACCAACATGGGTGCCAAGATTGGTTCCCGCGATTCCGCCCGGATGAAGCGAAAACGCTCGGATGTTGTCGCGCTCACCTCGCTTATCAAGCGCAACGGCGAACAGGACATTCGCAGTCTTCGATTGTCCATAGGCTTTGAATGGGTCGTACGGCCTCCGTTCAAAATTGATGTCATCGAATATAACCGGCGAAAATCGATGACCCGCGGAAGAAACGGATACCACTCGCGCTCCTCCTGCCCGCTTCAAGGCAGACCACAGTTTCGACGTTAGATAGAAGTGCCCGAGGTGATTGGTTGAAAACTGCATCTCGTTTCCGTGACGATCCCGTTGCAGAGACGGCAATGCCATGATCCCTGCGTTATTGATCATGATATGTAGCGGCAAACCACTATCTATAAACTCTCGAGCGAAGTCGTCTATTGACGATCGGTTGTTTAGGTCCATCGGTTTGACTTCGATGCCAGCTCCTGCTTGCAACACCGCCTTGGTCGCACGGTCGCAATCACGTGCTGGCACGATCACTCGTGCACCCGCGCTTGCGAGAGTGCGCGCAGTTTCCAGGCCGAGTCCGGAGTGCCCTCCTGTCACAATGGCGACCTTGCCCACTAAATCGACTCCGCGAATGACGTCGACCGTCGTCGATGAGCGGTCGAACCCTGAGCTAATAGCGATTTGAGGTGTTGTCATAGATTGTTCCTTCCTTCATTACTCGTTTATCGGCTCCATCAAGGATTCCGAGTTACAAATGACCTTATCTCTCAGATTCCAGCTTATATTGGTGCGTTTCGCGTTGAGCGGTCGACCAATACATCGCTTACGCAGAAAGGTCAGTGTTCCGCAAGGCGACTTGACGCCTATGACCGTAATAATCGCTCCGAAAAATGCGCTGATCTCCGAATCGTTAGGCCGGTGCATCGAGCAAATGGTACACTGCACATTGTGTACGGAACAGCTTCAAAGGTTCGAAATTTATGCGCGAGAGTTCACGTGAGTGTTGATCCACTTTCTGATTTGCTTGGTTTTCTCCAGCCTGAGTGCACTGTTTCAGGGCGCATGGTCGCTGGAGGAAAGTGGGCGCGCAAGTTCAACAATGTCGGCGCTGTGAAGTTCTGCACGATAGCGGAGGGCGAGTGCTGGTATTCACTCGAGGGGACCGATCAAGCCAAGCAGGTCTTTGCTGGCGATATTCTCATTACGAGCGGCACACGAGCTCTAAAGCTTGCAAGCTCTCCTTCTTTGCTAGTCGGAGCGACAGCAACGCCACTATCTAAAAATAGTGAGCACAGCTTTATCCTAGGGGAAGGCCGTGATTTTGTTTTGGTCGGAGGTACGGTCCATATCGACGAAAACCGAAAGGCGATGTTGCTCAGTAGCCTTCCGCCATTGATACATGTACGGCAGTCCGCGGTGGGCGCCGAACGATTCTCTTGGCTTCTCGAACAACTGGTCGCGGAGATGGAATGGCGGCGCCCAGGAAGCCAACTTGTCGTCTCTTCCCTAGCGCAGCTTTTGTTCGTGGAGACGCTTCGAGCTTATCTCTTACAGGCAGATGCCGACGATGATGGCTGGCTGAAGGCATACGGCGACCAACGACTAGCTATCGTTCTGAGCTGCATTCACCGTGAGCCTTCAAAAAATTGGAGTCTTGAGGAGCTTGCCAAGAAAGCGGGAATGTCCAGGACTTCGTTGGCTGTCCGTTTTCGCACGATGATGGGCGTACCTCCGCTTAGCTATTTAACGGCTTGGCGAATGTCTCTGGCTAAAAGGGAGCTTCGCACAGGAGCTTCGGTTTCACAGGTAGCATCGGCGATTGGTTATTCGTCTGAAAGCGCATTTAGTGGCGCGTTCAAGAGGTTCACGAATGTTTCCCCTGGTAAATATCAGAGATCCATTTGTGAAGATGCAAATGGGCAAAACATGCCTTTGGATTGAAAAGCGTCCCCATCGGTCATCGAACGACGTGATCGCCGCGGCGAAGACGCCCGATCCGGTCGGCGCGCACTCCACAGCGGCATTTTTTTGGCGTCTTCTACCGTGGAATGCTTTTACAAGCCTCGGCTGACTACCGCTCCGAGTTGCCGAGCCTGGCCTCCACGGTTCGGTATTCGCTTGCGTTATCAACCCGGAAGCCGTCGACCAAGGCTTGCATCAGTTTAGCGCGGTCGCTCATGACATTAGCCGCCGACGCGGATTTCTCTACTAACGTCGCATTCCGCTGTGTAACCTCATCCATATGAGATACCGCTACAGTGATCTGTTCAACGCCTTGAGCCTGCTCTTTTGAGGCTTGAGCAATCTCCTGCAATAACCCTGAGACTGCGGTAATCGCTTCAACCGAGTTATCCATCTTTGCACGGGCGTCAGTGGCTTGAACTGCGCTTGCGCTAACCTTGGCTAGCGAACTGTCGATCAGCTCTTTGATTTCGCGGGCGGCGGTGCCTGACTTCTGTGCCAAAGCGCGAACCTCGTTAGCTACGACAGCAAATCCTTTGCCCTGCTCACCCGCCCGGGCGGCTTCGACGGCGGCGTTGAGAGCTAAGATATTTGTCTGGAAGGCAATGCCCTCGATTAGCGAAGTGATCTCTGCAATCTCCCCCGAACCGTCTTTGAGATCATTCATAGTTGACGAGAGGCGAAGTAGCGACTCGGCGCCGAGTTCCGCAGCTTTACTGCCCGACATCGCGAGGCTGCTAGCCTGCTGCGCGTTGCGCGCATTTTGCGTCACGGTCGACGATAACTGCTCCATACTGGCAGCGGTTTCCTCGAGAGAGGCTGCTTGCTCCTCGGTCCGTTTTGAAAGGTCTCCGTTTCCCTCAGCTATGTTTGAAGCAACTTCCGCCACCTCACGTGCTCCCACTGACATTTCTGACACCATTGAGCGCAGGCCCTTCTGCATGTTCTCCAATGCCCCCAAGAGCTTCCCTAATTCATCATCGCGAGCTATAACGATTTTGGAAGTCAGGTCCCCGCGCTCGATCGCTTCAAAATGTTTAGTCGCGTCAGCAAGAGGCAGGGAAATCGCTTTGGCCAACTGTCTCCAGCTAATAATCGCGCTTATTAACCCAGTAAGTCCAAAGAAGATAGATACGATTGAGAGAAGTTGTTCTCTTTTCCGCGCACGCGCCACCAGGCTAGCGGAGTCGCTTACCTGGAAGTCGGACAATTTCTTTGTCTGCTCGCTGAAACGAGCATACATACTTGGAACCTTGTCGAAAGCTAGTGCCTGAACTGTCGCCCCTTCCCCTCGCGCTAGTGCATTGATCATTGGGACTAGTCCCTCGTTTATAAGCTGCGTTCGTGTTTGATTAACGCCCTCGGCAAGCTCTTTCTCATATGGGCCCGCCTCATAAGATAGATAGTGCTTCCAGCGAGCGTCCGACTCAGCAATCAAATCTCGCGCGGACTGTAGCGTAACGGCGGTATCACCTTGCGTACTGAGCGTCAGTCGGTCAAGCTTTAGGCGAGCCCGTGCAAGTGATTCCTGTTGAGCAAGGACTTCGGTTACCGTCGGAACATTCTCGGACACTTCAGCCAAATCCTTATTTGTATCATGAAGTCCGATAATTGCTACAGAACCAAGTACAAGAAGAAATCCGGCTAAAATCGACAGGACCGTCGCCAATTTTGTACGGACAGACAAAGCTTTTTTCATGTTTTCTCACCGTTTCTGACTTGCACCGTCGGGCGTAGCCTACAACACATCAGCCCAACGGCTCGATTTGCTAACTGCGTTTGCAGTTTTTGTTTTTTAGGTAGTAAACCAATTCTTCCGGCCGGATCGCTTTTGAATACAACCATCCTTGCCCATACTTCACTCCGAACTGCCTAAGCTTTTCGGCCTGATGCGTCGTCTCGACCCCTTCTGCTACTACATCTGTCTGAAGGGCCTTAGCCATCGCAACAATATGAGGCGTTACGTCGCTTGTGACCGAATGATGCCCGATAGTATCTACGAAACTCTTATCAATCTTAAGTGCGTCGACATTGAACCTTTGTAAGTAGGACAGACTGGCATAGCCCGTACCAAAATCATCGATATAGAGCGGGTGTCCCGCAGTGCGACATGCTTGGAAGACGCTTTCGGTGCGAGAATCATCAAGCAGTTCACGTTCGGTAGCTTCAATGCGAATTTGCTTAGGCAAGATTTTCGATTTTCTGACCGTCTCCCTTAAATTATTTAACAGTTCGTCGCCCATCAAGTCGCGGGAACTAACATTTACAGAGACATAAAAATGTTGATCCTTTCTCAAATAATTTGAGAGATTGGCGCCTATGTTTCGCAAAACAGCACTGGTGATTTTTTGGATTAGGTCGCTACGTTCAGCAATAGGAATAAATATATCCGGCGAAACATACTCCCCTCGGTAGCGCCATCGCGCCAGTGCTTCCGCCCCAACCCATAGTCGCGTGTCAAGATCTACGATCGGTTGATAGTGAACTTCAAGCTGTCCATGGTCAATGGCACGTGCCAGTTCGCTTTCAAAAGAGAGGCTGCGACTGAGCAATCTAGCGACCGCTAAGCCGCACATCATTCCCAACGCCGCGCCGCATAGCGCCCAAGCCGAAAACAAAGTTCTCACGTTTTCTATGAACCTTGGTCTTGGCACAGCCACTGCGACGGCTATGGGCAAATGCGGTGACTGCTTGATCAGAAGCGTGTCAGTAAGGGTTGCGCCCGACTTAACAGCATTAATCGCATCGGTCGCTTCCTGCTTAGTCAAACTACCGGAGTGCGCAAAGACATCTCCTTTGCTAGTGTTAATCGCTGCAAGGCTGCGCATGGACAGGTCTACGGTGTCAACCAAAGAGTCTTTGTCCATAGAAACGAAGTAGCCGTTCCTGCCTACGATGACACGGCGTCGCCCGCCAAGGGGACTCGGCGCATCAAGCCAAATTTGTGTGCCGTCTTGCTGTTGGATGTCCGGCGCCGGCATGGGCAACTCGCCGATAGATCGGGCTCCCATTACCGCAGAACAGAGATAGCCACGCGCGTCATAAACCCCTGCATCGTGGATGTATCGATACGCTGCCGAAATCCTTCTGAGCTCAGACAGATCAATAGCTGAACAAGGCAAACCGTTGTGCTTGTTCATTTCAACAAGGGCATGGTTTGCCTGATCAACCACTGTGCCTACACGACCGATAGTGGCATTAGCAAATCTTTCGATTTGAGCGAGCTCATGACGCTTCGCTTGTTGCTCTGCTTCCAAAACACCGGCAGCAGTGGGAAGCAGCGTGGCTAGCGTAGCGCCGAGAATCACTAACGCGCTAACTCCTTGACGACGAAGCTCAGGCATTCCGAGACCCTGCTGAAAACCCATACAAGTCTGAATGGATCATGCACAACTGGCTCAACGAACAGTTTTTGTCCATGACTCTAGATAACACACTCATCCCTACCAGGCCGTTGAAATAACCCTAAATGAACGCGCGCTTGTTTATCCGCAAGAGCTAGCACAATGCGGTGTTCCAAATGAATTGACGCCGACTTTTCCTTGATTCATCTGCTGCCAATGCCGCTTTGCTTCTCGCTTACGCTTTCAAGCTGCGCGAGCAGCAAGCGTGCGCATGCGGGTCAAGTTGTACGCCACCTGAGTCAGCAGAAAGAGTTGGTCGACTCGCTTCAGACCTCGATACATCGCCTGCCGAATCCGCCCGACGGTCTTGCCCCATCCGAACACCTGCTCGATGCATTTGCGTTTGCACTGACTCATTGCATAGCCGGGCCATCGCGTGGTTCGAGCGTCAATCGCGGAACCGCCCGCGCGGGCATCGTTTTGCGCCACGTGCGGTGTCACGTTGTTCGCGCGACACGTCGCCACGAAGCCAGCCGTATCGTAGTTCTTGTCGGCACCGACCGTTATGGTCGTACCGGCACATTGCGCAGCATCCGCAAGCATCTGCGCGGCAGCGTCGCGTTCGGCCGTGCCGCTGGCCTGCGTGACCTGCGCGTTGACCACGAGACCATGCCGGTTATCGGTCAGCACGTGACCCATGTAGCAAAGCACCGCGCCCGTGCCACGACTCTTGCGGAACAGTCGTGCCTGATTGTCCGTGCTGGATTCGTGTGTGTCGTTGCTGCGTTTCTCGCCGCGCCAGTTCTCCTGCGAGCCGTCTCCGCCCTCAGGCGGCGAATCGTCATCCGGTTTCGTCTTGGGCACGAAACTCTTGTGCCCCGCCCACGCCTGAATGAGCGTGCCGTCGACGCTGAAATGCTCGCCCGACAGGTGACCTCGCCCGCGCGCCGTCTCGACAGTCTCGTTGAACAGGCTGACCATGACATCGTGGACCATCAGCCGGTCGCGGTTCTTGCTGAAGGTGGAGTGGTCCCAGACCGCATCGTCCATCGCCAGTCCGACGAACCATCGAAACAGCATGTTGTAGGAGATTTGCTCCATCAGCATGCGTTCGCTGCGAATCGAATACAGCACCTGCAACAACAGCGCGCGTATCAGTTTCTCCGGCGCGATGCTCGGGCGACCGCCCTTGGCCTCGCTTTCGTACATGCGCGAAAACACCGCGTCCATGCGCGTGAGCGCCTCGTTCAGCCACAAGCGAATGGGTCGCAGCGGATGATTGGCCGGAACGAAATCGTCCAGTCTGGACATCGTGAACATCGATTCGGTATAGCCGTCGGGGCCGCGCATCGCTTTTGGTCTCTGTGTCGTTCGATTGTTTAGATCAACGTTTCTGCCTTGCGTATGGATGACTTGGAAGGGGGTATTTCAACAGGCTGCTACAGATCGAACAAGCCCCGACGTGCCATTTGTTCGGTCGTAACGCTTTAACGGCGTTCGTGCCTCTCCGCAAGATGAACCGGGCCGTTTGTCACTTGCAAAGACATTTACGGTAAGAGTTGTCAATCCTTTAGGGTTTTTTCGTCTGGAGTCCTAATAGGCCAGCAATAACCTTGTCACTTTTTGTGGATAGCTAGCAAATGCATTACAAACAAGCCGTAGCAAATCGGGACGAGAGCGGCCTAATCATGAATGAGCTGATGTTCCTGAGCGGCTCCTACAATGTTGGTAAGCTGTCGGACCCTGTCTTCGTCCTTTGCAACCGCATCGGGCAAGTGTTGGTAGAGCAAATCTACTAGCGCCCGTGTTGACGCCGGCAGGAGATTCCGAGAAGGCACCACCGCAAAAACTGGAACACTTTGCGTACGCCACGAAGGTAAGACCGGAACTAACTCACCTGACTCAAGGCTATCGATCACCGAATACACTGGCAAAAGGCTGATACCCATCCCTTGGATAGCGAGCGACTTCAAAAACTCCGGCGAATCAGCAGCAAACGAAGTGTGCACCTGGATTGTCTGGCTGGACACGCCGGCTTGCAACGGCCACCCTTCGAACGGAGTCGTAGATAGATTGAGACACGTATGTGACAGGAGTTCGGATGGCGCACTTGGCGAACCGCGCCGTGCAATATATGCGGGACTGGCACAAAGTACCGCGCTGACTGCCCCTACCTTGCGGGCCATGAGGTTGGATGACGGAAGACTCACTGCGCAAAAAACACTGCAGTCGATCTCTTCCGCGACCAGGTCTGCCGGGCTTTGGCGTGTGATGTACTCGACCGATACGTTCGGGTACCGGGAAGCGTACGCCGCGAGAACGGATTGAACGTAACGCCTTCCGAGACCATCCATGCTCGCAACGCGCACGAAACCGTTAGGTTCGCCTGCAAAGTCGGACGCTTCGCGCTCGGCGTCATCAACTGTGTCGAGCACCACCCGACACCGTTCCAGGTAACGCTTCCCAACCGCGGTTAGTGAAAGTCCACGCGCGTTCCGATGCAGTAGCTTGCAACCGAGTCGGCTTTCCAGCTCGGTAATCATCCTCGAGACTTGCGACGGAGTGAGCTGCGCTATTACTGCAGCACTGGAAATGCTGCCGCAGGTTGCGGTTCGTACAAACAGCCTCATGGCATGCAGAAGTCCAGAATCCAGGGGCGGTCGCTTTCGTTGGGTCATGATTCATTTGATCAATGGAGCGTGGACATCGATGACGAATGGTATGTCATTTCCGACAATTCAAGCATTCTATTCGTTTACACGTTGCGCTTTACGCAATCATGTTTGCGAGTTTCGCATGCCGCAAAATCTACTGATGTCCCTTAAGATCGGCGGCGTTGCGCATGATTGCCGAATCAGCATGCCAAGGCACTAGTGACATACATGCAATGTTTTCCCTTCGACTCAAAACCAAGAGAGGCTTTATGAAGAAGACTGTCCTAAGTGCATTGTTTGGAATTACTTTTTCTGCCATTGCATCGTCTGCCGGGGCGCAAGCCGCGGAGCCCACTGACCCGACGTCCGATGCACGCATCGACCCTCAAGTCCGGGAATTCCTCGCTGAAATCAACAAGGACAGCAGCCCCTTTTGGAAACTGCCGCAGCCACAACCTCAAGACATTTTGACGGGGTTGCAAAAGAAGACTCCTGTAGACGTATCCGGTGTTTCAACAACCCAGACGTCTATTACAGTGGATGGGCGGTCTATCAAGCTGTATGTGATGAAGCCGAACAAGCCTGCGAAGAATCCGGGCGTTGTTCTGTTCATCCACGGCGGAGTGTGGATCGTCGGTAATTTTGAAAATCATGAGCGTCTCCTCCGTGACATTGTTGTCGGATCAGGCCAAGTAGGTGTGTTCGTAGAATACACACCGCTGCCGGAAGCAAAGTTCCCGACCCAATTGGACGAATCCTATGCTGCGCTGACCTGGGTCAAACATCACGCGGCAGAATACGGTGCTGATGGGGATCGTATCGCGCTCGCCGGCAACTCAGTCGGCGGTAACATGGCCGCTGCGCTTGCGCTAATGGCCAAAGACAAGAACGGACCAAAGATTCGTTATCAAGCGCTTCTTATTCCGGCAACGGACGCCAGCGTTGATTCCGCTTCGTACAAGGAGTTTGGAACCGGCCGCTTCCTTGCACGAGACTTCATGAAATACGGGTGGGACTTGTACGCGCCGGACGAGGCGACTCGCAATAACCCATATGTATCGCCGCTGCGCGCTACTCCCGAACAGTTGAAAGGACTTCCGCCGGCATTGGTGGTTACCGCGGAAAACGATCCTCTTCGCGACGAGGGTGAAGCTTATGCACGGAAGCTGAAAGCTGCTGGCGTGCCCACCGCAGCGATTCGGTTCAACGGCACCATCCATGACTTTGTGCTTTTGAATGCGCTGAAGACCGTGCCTTCAACGCAGGCCGCTCTGACCGTCATCTCCGACGAAATCAGAGAGCACCTGTCTAAGTAGGCGTATCTGCTGCAATAGACAGGGCGCAAGGATTCAGCGCTAGCACGAATTCGTTCTGGATTCAGAGAAGCATGACCGGGGTGCTCAGCGCCCCGGGGATCGTTCCGGCCACACTGTCGCCCGTCATCCTTATTAATAACGCGGAAACAAAGGCTGCACGGTAAGCAAACTTATACGATCCACTGCGAGGCACGTAATCAGTTGCGTTGCCGTGCTTCTTTCAGAAACGCTTGGAAGTCGGATGGATAACCGCCTGACCACGCAAAATCTCACTGTTTTGGGCAAGGTATCGTGAGCGAACGATCGCAAATGGTGGATTGGATACCCCGATTGCGCCGCTATGCATTGAGTCTAGTGCACGACGATGGCGTTGCAAATTACCTCGTTCAAAAAACGCTTGAGCATCCTTTGCTAAGAGCGGATCTGAGAAGCGGGCTTACCGATCGCGCTGAGTTATTTGGGCTTTTTCACGATGTTTTTTCCAACGACAAGCGTCATGATATCCATTTGAGTGTCAGGCAGATGCTAGGAACATTCTGGACGAATAGCGAGACGCATTTGCGGGAGCAGATTTTCGATATCGAGACCGCTCTGAAATATCTTCCGGTAGAACAAAGGCAGGTTGTTCTCCTAGTGGGCCTTGAAGAAATGACCTATGCTGAAGCAGCATTAACCCTCGAGATCCCTGTAGAGACGGTCAAGTCTCAACTACACAGGGGCCGCGAGAAACTACGCCAGCTTCTTTCTTGATTGGAACATTTCTGTCTTTGCATCTGTCGCTCTATGGTCACCGTAGGAAGGAAACCTGCCCGCCTACGATAAACAGTGCTGCGATCGGAAGGCTGACTTCTAATTAAGCGCGGGTTTGCGATTGATGAGGACGGTACCGCTCCAAGCTGACGGAAGCTTTGATTCGAAGCCTTTCCAAGACCGGCAGCGCACACAGAAGCGTTTGAACCTTCGCCGGTCTTCACGCATCGATTCCATTTGCGCAAACTTGCCACTTGTCCGTTGGCCACCATGCATTCGAACCAATCCTAAGCCGATGTCATGGCTGTCTCGGAAAGAAACAAACGTAGACTGACTAATGCATGCTAGAACACATGGTCAATGCCAACGGTCGCACTGTAGGTGGTCCCCGAAACACTAAAAAGTGCATTATTGATTGCTACACCCGTGTTCATCTTTCCATGGTTATTAACTAACGCCGCCTGCGCAAATAGCGCCGTCGCCTTCGACAGACTGTATCGCATACCGACCGCGCTCAACACAGAGTGATTCGAAGTATCGTTCCCGTCACTCGTAATCCAGGCCCCACCATCCACGTTGAATGAAGGGGTAACGTTGAAGCTCAGTCCGCCGCCATAGACTCGGTTGTCGAACGACCCCGACACCTTGTAATTGACAAATGATCCCTTTAACGTCAGACGTCCATAAGTGTATGCCACCCCGATCGTTCGCCCCTGGAACGGCACATTGCTCGGAATCGGTGTGGTAGTCGCCCCGCCAGCATTCCCATCATAGTATGCAACGTTCGCGACAAAGCCGTCGAGATGATACGACAAGCTGGCCGAATATTGCCTGCCTGACTGAAAGTCTCCGGCTTTTCCGCCCAGTCCGAGCATCGCTTTTCCTTGGAAGCCGCCTAGGAATGGTGATGTATAAGAAATGGCGTTCTGGTTAAATAAACCAGTCGCCAGCACATTGTCCACGTAGTTGATGGCGCCGCTGCCGAAATAGGAAATATCACGTGGGTCCGTCGCAATCAGCGCAAGGACGAATGGGGAATATTGCAGCCCAGCTCTGACCTGACCGAAACCTCCCTCGAGCTCAATCCAAGCTTGTCGGCCAAAGAAGTTGCCGTTTGAGTCCGCAAATCCACCGTTAGCCATATCAATCCCGCTTTCGAGTGTGAACACAGTTTTCAGGCCTCCGCCTAGATCCTCCACGCCCCTTATCCCGACCCTCGACGCAGAAAGCGGACCTTCTATTAACGAAATCTGCGATCCTTCGTTTTGCCCGGCTTTGTTCGCGGTTTTACTGGTATATAACACGCCGATATCTGCAACCCCATATAGGGTGACGCTACTTTGCGCACGCACTGGCGTCGTCGCAATACTTGCAAGTAAAGCGATAGCTGTAATGCCAACCGTTTGCATAGTCTTACCATCTTTCATTTCAATCTCCAATTTATAAGTTACTTTTTTATTTTGAAATAACTTCAGACTACTCGACAGAAAAGCCTCAATGCCTGTCTCGTGGCAATTCTTGAACGTCCGCTTGCGTTTTTAATCGGTTATGATGTGCTCGTCAAAGTCAGGAATGCACCGTACATCAGAGCGTTAGTACAACTAATCTATGTGCAATTAGGCACCTTGGTTTTGCAATCGGTCCCGCTCGTCTACTTGACGCGAACAGCGTCACCAGCAGGATCATTCGATCCTGCCTTCAGCCTCTAGAAAAACAGACCGCGGAAGTTAACGTATTAAACGCCCGCGGATTGTGAGAGCGCTAGCTCTTGGAGTGCACGCCATTGGACCTTCCCGCTGGCGGAGCGCGGTAAAGAAGATACAATTTGAAAAAAACGAGGCACTTTGTACGGCGCCATGTTCTCGCGGGCCCACTCCTTTAGCTTTTCTTCGCTAACGTCCCGTCCATCCCTTAATACAACAACAGCTTTTACTGCTTCGCCCCGACGCGCGTCGGGCACCGCTATGACGCAAACTTCCTGAATAGACGGATGTTGAAACAACACAGCCTCGACTTCAGCAGGCCATACCTTGAAGCCGGAAACGTTGATCATCCTCTTCAATCTGTCGATCATAAAATGATAGCCATCTTCATCGGCGTATCCTAGATCGCCCGTCCGCAAGTATCTTTTTCCATCCACATCGACAAATGCTTCACGTGTCGCTTCTGGCGATCGCCAATATCCTTTAAATACTTGGGGGCCTCGAACAAGGATTTCTCCGGTGATACCCTGCCCTACCGGCTCCAGACTATGCGGCTCAACGATAAGAGACTCGACGTTGAAAATCGGAATTCCCAAACACTGCTGCTTGCTCCGGTGTGGCGGATTGATGTGAGTCGCCGACATCGTCTCTGACAGGCCGTAGCCCTCCACGTATGTGATTCCCCATTGGGTTTGAATTTGCTGTGCGACAGCCTGTGGCATCGCCGCGCCTCCGCCGCTAAGATAAGAAATCGAATTCAGGTCGAAGTCACCAGCGTTAGGTAGATTCAGAAGGTCGATGAGCATCGTAGGGATCGTGACCCACATGCTCACCCGGTGACGTTCAATCAAGTGCGCTGCACACTCAGCATCCCAGCGGCTCATCAGGACCATTGACGCGCCGAGAAAGATCGGCATGTTCATACAGTTTTGCATGCCCGTGACATGGAATAAGGGCAACGAGCAGAGGGAGACGCTATCTTTGGGCGTTCTAGGCCATTCAGCGCACGACACTGCGGCGTGCATCGTGCTTTGATGCGTATGCATGCAACCTTTTGGTCGCCCCGTCGTTCCGGATGTGTAGGGAATTACAGCAAGATCCTCAGGCCCCGCCTGATGCGCATCAGGACTATAGTTGTTTGCTAGCGCATCCCCCCACTCCACTAGTTGGGGCTTGGGATCGTCGACAGAAGCTGCAGGTCGGTCGACGGAGACCAAGGCGTCAGGCAAGCGGAGATCGGTTTCTTCAAAGAGATAGTCGGCGTAGCGCACGCGCAGTATCCAATCGAGCGCAGTGCCTAAAAGAGGAAGAATCTGGGAGAGAATTTCGCCGCCAGCGACAGCGACCCTGGCACCGCTGTCCTCAACGATGTGTTTGATCTCTGGGGTCACGCTCATCGGGTTGACAGGCACGACTACAGCGTCGGCACGAAGTATCGCGTAATAGGCGATGATGAACTGCGGACTGTTCTGCAGATACAAAATAACGCGGTCACCGCGGACAACGCCGCAGTGCTTTTGAAGAAATCCCGCCATCGCATCGACGTCGTTAAGAAGCTTGCTGTAGCTCAAACCGCTGCCGTAGTAGAAAATCGCGGTTTTGTCTGGATAACGCCGCGCCGCCACTTCCAGATTGCCGTATAGGGATGTCAGTGGCGTAGAAATCTGCTGTGGCAGCGTCGGCGGCCAATGCAGAGATGTACTTTTGGTATTTGCTGTCACGACTCCTCCAATCAAAAACGTGAGGCGTTACCGCTTATCGCCTCAGGGCGAGCGATGGCAGATCCATATGCCGTCCGAGGATGAGTTTTTCCCGGACGGATGGTCAGCACCGACAGTTGACGCGAGCTAAACGACGCGCGCTCCCGCCGACTCCTGCAGTCCGGCGACGTGGGCCCGCCGATCAACGCCTAAAATTGTTTGACTCCATGCACCGATTTCTGCCAGCGTCTCTCGTGCCTCCGGCAGGAATGGAAAGAGAGTGAAAACGTGAACCGAGTCCGATACCATCTTTAGCGTCACGTTGACACCTGCAGAAATCGCACGCTCAGCGAATCTCGTCGTATCGCTCTCAAGGACTTCGCCGCGAACTGCAGATAGAAAAACTGGCGGCAAAGCAGCAAGGTCCCCGAACAATGGAGACACCATTGGATCAGTCGGTTCGTGGCCTTGGAAGTACGACGCTACTAAATTGATAAGGGTTTCTCGACTTGCGGCAGGATCGTTTCCTGAATTAAGCGACACCGAGGGGCCATTGAGCGTAAGATCAGTAAGCGGGCATATCGCAATAACACCGGCCGGGGCAGGAAGGCCGGCACGCCCGAGAGCGAGAGCGAGTGCCAAAGCCAGTCCACCACCGGATGACTCTCCGCTTAGGAAGATCCTCGAAGGATCAACGCCTGTCGCAAGCAGACCGCGATAGGCGCTGAAGGCGTCGTCGATTGCCGCAGGGTACGGGTGTTCGGGGGCGAGTCGATAATCGACGGTAAAGCAGGGTCCGTCGAATGTCTCCGAGAGTCTGCAAGCGTATTCAGTGGAGCTTTTCGCAGAGCCCAACACATATCCGCCGCCGTGAAAATGTAGGATAGTTGCGCTGTCGCCTGCGCCGTTTGCGACCACTCGCAATACGTTCACGTCGCGGAGTTCGCTCGAGGTTACTTCGCAGTCGTCTGGCCGCGGAAATTGCGTCTCAAGGAACCGCTCGTAAGCCGCCCGTTGGCCACGGTCCCCGCGGGCGATGTCATCTGGACTAAAAACCCCTTTCCATAGAGAAAAGGCTCGCTGGCTTTCGGGGCGTGCCATAACAACTCCCTCACGGGCAGCACTCAAACCCACCACTTCGCCGGGAGCTAATTTCGCTGCTTTCAGGATGTCATGTCCCCAAGCAAAGGACCAAGAAGCTTCAGCCAACGGGTCGATTCGTGAAAGACCTTTCATTCGAGCGTTGCGCTGGCGCACCCGTTGCTCGTCTGGCTCGTGTGCCCAATCGACTACGAACCGCGCTCCGGCCTGAATACGCGTAGTGCGGGGTTGACGACGACGTTCGTATTCCACGAGTGCCTCGGCGACGCCCGACTCACCATGAGAGTCGAGACACGATGCCAGCACCCAAGCATCTTCAATCGCCTGACACGCACCCTGAGCCAGATATGGCACCATCGCGTGCGCTGCGTCGCCGAGCAGTGTTATGCGCCCCGTACTCCAGCGTTCGATTGGATCGCGGTGGTACATTCCTGTGATAAATGCCGATTCAACTGCTTCGAGCATCGCCATTACTCGCGGCTCAGAGCCGAGGAAAGACCTCCTCAACTCCTCCACATTGCCGGATTGTGTCCACGATTCACGGCTTACTTCGGTCGCGGGTACGGAGGCAAGGACGCTATACAGGTCCTTGCGAACCCAGTAAGACACCACATTCCGCCCGACGCCGAACCAGTTATTTCCGGCAACGGGTAGGTTCAAACTCGTGAGTTTGCTTGCAGGGATAAGCGACCGCCACATTAGGATGTTTGCGAACTGCTTCTCTTCTGGACCGCGCAACGCAGACCTGACAGCTGAGTGAATCCCGTCGGCACCAATCACAGCGTCGGCTCGAATTGTCTCACCGCTCTTCAACGTTACATACGCGCCAGATTGATCTTGGGTTACAGATGCACATTCGGCACCTAGGCGAACGACGCCCTCTGGTAGCGCATTGGCGAGAAGGTCGATCAAGTCGGCTCGATGGATGTTATAGAGCAAAGCTCCGTAACGGTCAGCAGCTGCCTCGCCAAGCGGCGCCTGATACAAGAGCTTCCCTGTGGCCAAGTCGAGGTAGTCGAATCGTTCGGGAACCATCGATGCATTCGCGAGGGCCGCCTCGAGTCCCAACTTCCGAAAGACAAGTGTGCCGTTTGCGGCGATTTGCACGCCGGCACCCACTTCCGTTAGTCGCGGCGCGCGCTCCAGTACAATCGATTCAATTCCATGATGCTGTAAGGCTAGGGCCGTCGTGAGTCCCCCGACGCCGCCACCAACAATGACTATTTTCATGTACAGTTTCTCCTGTCGGGTTAATTAACCCAGTATAGTTACTTAGCCGATGGTGGTAAATAATGACGACCGTAGGGAAAACCCTTCGCACAGACGGTGCTGAAACACGCGCCCGACTTAAACAAGAGGCCCAAAGACTTTTCGCTGAGCGTGGGATGGAGGGTGTGTCGGTACAAGACATCATCTCCGCTGCCGGACAGCGAAATAGCGCCTCACTGCGCTATTACTTCGGCACCAAATCGGAACTTGCTAGAGAGCTGGTTATTGATGGCGCTCGGCTAATAGACGAAGACCGTCAGGCACTACTGGACGGATTCGAAGCGGACGGAAGAGTAACGATCCGCAATGTGCTTAAGGCACTAACTCTCCCAGTGTTGAATCTGGCAAGCCATACTGGGCAGGCAACATACATTCGAATGATTGCTAACCTGCAACTCAACGACCGCGCGTTCTTACGCGCTGCGCTGGCGGATACATGGAACATCGGGTACCGGCGCTGTCTTAGCCATTTGAGAGAGTTGCTAATGCACGTGCCGCAACCTGTGGTCGATCAGCGGTTGTCGTTACTCGGGATTTCCGGTAACGCAATCTTGGCAGCCTGGGAAGCGAGTTCTTCGGAAGGCAAATTGGCTCCTCTTTGGTCGACACCCTACGCCATCTCCGGGATGCTCGACACGTTCGAAAGCATGCTCAGCGCGGCTCCCTCCGAGGAAACGAATTCCGCGTTAGGTCAAGCAGAAAGTCCGTAAAGCGAGGTCCACGCATTCACTTTGATACGCGCGACGAGTTTGGACGTGCACACGGACAAAAGTCCTGAGAGTGAAGTCGACTTCCCTCCTCGCATAGTTTGACGATGCCGAAGCCGGCCGCCTGCTCTGAACGAGTGAAAGCGTCGGATGCGCCGCCACGCATAACGCCAAAACAATCGCGCGCGGGTCGCTCGATGAACTGCGCAGCGCTTGCCTCGTCACCCAGGCACCGACAAGCGAGCGGTTTTCTCAGTCAGAGGGCCACCGCGTACGCCAAGCGACTCCTAGTCGTCCATCGGCGCTAAAATCTAACTGAGCTATGGCCGCGAGAATTCCTCGACAGGCGCCACCGCTCAACATGCGATTTACGCGGGGTAGTCGTACACCCCACGCCCTGACTTGCGGCCAAGCCGTCCGGCCGCGACAAGTTCGCGCGATAAGTTGCAAGCGCGGTACTTCGGATCGCCAAAGTCCTTCAGGAAGACGTCCAACACGGACAGGCACACGTTAAGCCCGATAAGATCGGCGAGCGCAAGGGGACCGATTGGATGATTCGCACCGAGCTTCATGCCTTCGTCGATTTCCGCCGCGCTCGCCACTCCCTCGTGCAAGGCGAAGAACGCCTCGTTGATCATAGGTACGAGAATGCGATTCACGACAAAGCCGGGCGAGTTTCGGACGCCAATCGGCGACTTGTCGATGCGCTCGGTGAGCGTGCGCACGGCCGCCGACGTCTGGTTGTTCGTCTGCAGGCCGCTAATGATCTCGACGAGGGGCATCACCGGCACGGGGTTGAAGAAGTGCATGCCGATGAAGCGCGACGGGTCGGCGAGCTGTGCGGCAAGCTCGGTGATCGAGATGGACGATGTATTCGTCGCGATGATCGCATCCTGCCGCGCCACCGCTTCGATCTGCCCGAGAATGCGTTTCTTCAGTTCGACGTTCTCGGTCACCGCTTCGATGACAATATCCGCCGAAGCAAGCCGCTTATAGTCGGTCGAGGTCGCGATGCGCCTGAGCGCGGCGTCCTGCGCAGCCGCGTTGAGCTTACCCTTGGTCACAAGCCGCGCGAGGCTCGCCCGGACTGTCTCACTACCCTTGCCGAGCGCCGCCTCGCTTACGTCTATCATAACGACGTTCAGCCCCGCGACGGCCGCCGCCTGCGCGATGCCGCTGCCCATCGTACCGGCGCCCACAACGCCAATCGTTTCGATATTCATAGAGTGTCGCTCGACTCGATTACTGAAGATTTTCGAAGATTGCGGCAATTCCCTGACCGCCTCCTATGCACATCGTGACGAGCGCATAGCGGCCACCGATGCGCTTCAGTTCATACAACGCCTTGACGGTGATAAGCGCGCCTGTCGCGCCGACCGGATGCCCAAGCGAAATGCCCGAGCCGTTCGGATTAACCTTGCGTGGATCAAAACCCAGCTCCTGTGTGACCGCGCATGCCTGTGCGGCGAATGCTTCGTTGGCTTCGATTACATCGAGCTGCGCCATGTCGAGATTTGCGCGTTCGAGCGCCTTGCGCGTCGCCGGAACTGGGCCAATGCCCATATATGCAGGATCGACACCGGCATGCGCGTAGGACACGAGCCGTGCAAGCGGCCGGGCGCCGCGTCGCTCGGCTTCGCTGCGCTCCATCAGGAGCACAGCCGCCGCCGCGTCGTTTATGCCCGAGGCGTTGCCAGCCGTGACCGTGCCGTTCTCCTTGACGAACACCGGCTTTAGGGTTTCGAAGTCCTTGGCGCTCGCATCGAGGCGCACATGCTCGTCGGTGTCGAAGACCGTCTCGCCCTTCTTCGTGCGCAGCGTGACCGGCAGGATCTGGTCGCGGAAGCGTCCTTCCGCGATCGCACGCGCCGCACGGCGATGCGATTCGAGCGCGAGCGCGTCCTGCGCCTCACGAGCAATGTCGTATTTGCGCGCGACATTCTCCGCTGTCACGCCCATATGAATCGTCTGAAACGGGTCGTGCAGCGCGCCGAGCATCATGTCGACTAACTTTCCGTCTCCCATGCGTTGGCCGAAGCGCGCGCCCGGCAACGCGTACAATGCGCGGCTCATGGATTCGGCGCCCCCGCCGATGGCGATGTCCGCATCGCCCAGCAAGATAGTCTGCGCGGCTGAGACGATGGCCTGCAGGCCCGAGCCGCACAGCCGGTTCACTGTCAGCGCCGGCACGTGCTGCGCGACGCCTCCGTTAATCGCGGCGACGCGCGCCAGATACATGTCCTTCGGCTCTGTATGAACCACGTTGCCGAATACAACGTGGCCCACTTCATCGCCTGTTACGTTCCCCCGCCCGAGCACTTCGCGCACGGTCATCGCGCCCAGCTCAGTTGGTGCGAAATCCTTAAGGCTGCCGCCGAAATCGCCGATCGCGGTCCGTACGCCGCTCACCACGACTACTTCACGATTTGCTTCGCTCATTGATTCGCTCCGGTTGGTTTGCGCGTGCGCATCGCGCGGTTACATGTTTGGATAGTTGGGCCCGCCACCGCCTTCCGGTGTCACCCAGACGATGTTTTGCGTCGGGTCCTTGATGTCGCAGGTCTTGCAGTGCACACAATTTTGCGCATTGATCTGCAGGCGGTCCTCGCCTTTGCCGTCTGTCTCGTCCTTGACGAACTCGTACACGCCTGCCGGACAGAAGCGCGCTTCCGGGCCTGCGTAAGTGCGAAGATTGACGTCGATGGGCACATTGGCGTCTTTCAGCGTCAGATGCGTTGGCTGGTTCTCGTCGTGATTTGTGTTCGAAATGAACACCGAAGAAAGGCGGTCGAACGTCAGCTTGCCGTCCGGCTTCGGATAGACGATTGGCGTGCATTGCGCGGCAGGCTTGAGCGTCTCGTGATCTGCGCGCCGGTGATGCAGCGTCCACGGGACCTTGCCACCCAGCACCTTCTGCTCGATGCCCACCATCAGCGTGCCGAGGTAGAGGCCCTTGCCCATCCATTGCTTGAAGTTGCGCGCGCGATGCAATTCCGTGTGCAGCCAGGAGCGCCGGAACCACTCCGGATAGGCATCAAGCTCGTCCGATTCCCTCCCGGCTTGCAACGCCTCGATTGCGGCATCGGCGGCAAGCATCCCCGACTTGAGCGCCGCGTGCGACCCCTTGATGCGCGATGCGTTAAGAAAGCCCGCATCGTCGCCGACAAGCGCGCCGCCCGGAAACACCAGCTTCGGCAAGGACATCAACCCGCCCGCCGCGATCGCACGTGCGCCGTAGGACAAACGCTTGCCGCCATCGAGGAACGCGCGGATCGCCGGATGCGTCTTATAGCGCTGAAATTCCTCGAATGGCGAGAGATACGGGTTGGTATATCCGAGGCCAACGACGAAGCCGACCATCACCTGGCGATTGTCTAGGTGATAGAGGAACGAGCCGCCGTAAGTGTCGGACTTGAGCGGCCAGCCGGCCGTGTGAATGACTAGCCCCGGCTTGTGCTGCGCCTCATCGATCTCCCACAACTCCTTAATGCCGAGGCCGTACACCTGTGGATCGACGCCGTCGCGCAGGCCGAAACGCCCCGAAAGCTGCCGCGCGAGATGACCGCGCGCGCCTTCGCAGAACAGCGTGTACTTCGCGTTAAGCTCCATGCCGGGTTGAAAGGCCCCGGTCGGCTGTCCGTCGCGGCCGACGCCCATGTTGCCCGTCGCAACGCCCTTAACCGAGCCGTCATCGTGATAGAGCACTTCAGCGGCGGCGAAGCCAGCGAAGATCTCGACGCCCAGTGCTTCGGCCTGCTGGCCCAGCCAGCGCGTCAGGTTCGCGAGGCTGATTACGTAGTTGCCGTGATTCCTGAAGTTCTCCGGCAGCGCCCAACTCGGCACGGCCCGCGCGCGCCCTTCCGACAGAAACAAAAACCGGTCCTCAGTCACCGCGACATTGAGCGGAGCGCCTTGCGCTTTCCAGTCGGGGAGGAGCTCGTCGAGCGCACGCGGGTCCATGACCGCGCCCGACAGAATATGCGCGCCTATCTCCGAGCCCTTCTCGAGCACGCACACGCTGACCTCGGCGCCCAGCTTCGCCGCGCGCTGCTTCAGGCGAATCGCGGCGGAAAGTCCCGCGGGGCCGCCGCCGACGATCACCACGTCGTAGTCCATCGACTCACGCGGACCGTATTGCTCGATCCAGTTCGTCGACACCTGCGTGCTAGCGTTACCCACCGTCATACCGCCTCCTCCTCTCAGGCTCAGGACAAGCGTAGGCGTCAGAAGTGCGCTTCGTTCAATGCGAAAAGGGGATCGTCGCCGCGCGCGCACGTGATAGCGGTTTCGAGTCCACGGGCTTGCGTCAGCACGTATTCGGAGAAGCAGTGGGCGGTCGCAATCTTGGCGCCGTAAAACTGCGGGTCTTCGTCCCGCTTGCGTTGCGCCGCGAGCAGCGCACGCGCCATCTGCCAACCCGACAACACGATGCCCGCGAGCTTCAGATACAGCACGCTGCCCGCGAACACCGCGTTCGGATCGCGCTTCGCCGATTCGAGGACATAAGCGACGACGTTCGCGAGCGCGTCGCGGCCATCGGCGAGACGGCGATGCATCGATTCGAACACGCGCGCGGCATCGCCGGCATCGACGGATTTCAGAGCGTCGAGCGTCTCGTCGATCTGCGCGAGCAGCACCTGCGCCGTCGCGCCGCGATCGCGCAGCGTCTTGCGGCCGACGAGATCGTTCGCCTGAATCGCCGTCGTGCCTTCGTAGATCGCGAGGATGCGCGCGTCGCGATAGAGCTGCGCCGCGCCGGTCTCCTCGATGAAACCCATGCCGCCGTGCACCTGAACGCCAAGGCTTGTCACGTCGTTCGCCATTTCGGTGCTCCAGCCTTTCACGACCGGCACAAGGAATTCGTTGAGCGCGAGATGGCGGGCGCGCGTGTCGGCGTCGCCGTGATGATGGGCGATATCCGCGTGCGCGGCCGCGACGTAGGCGAGCGCACGCGCGCCTTCGGTCATCGCGCGCATCGTGCCGAGCATGCGCCGCACGTCGGGATGACGGATGATCGCGACAGAACCCCCGCTCGAACCATCGACGGGACGGCTCTGCACGCGTTCCTTCGCATAGTCGGCGGCCTTCTGATAAGCGGCGTCGGACAGCGCGATGCCCTGCAAGCCGACGCCGAAGCGCGCCGCGTTCATCATCACGAACATGTATTCGAGGCCGCGATTCTCTTCGCCGACAAGATAGCCAGTCGCGCCGCCGTTGTCGCCATACTGGAGCACGGCGGTCGGGCTCGCCTTGATGCCGAGCTTGTGCTCGATCGACACGCAATGGACATCATTGCGCGCGCCGAGGCTGCCGTCGTCGTTGACGAGGAACTTCGGCACGACGAACAGGGAAATGCCTTTCACGCCTTCGGGCGCATCCGGCGTGCGCGCCAGCACGAGATGGACGATATTTTCGGCCATGTCATGCTCGCCCCAGGTGATGAAAATCTTGGTGCCGAACACCTTGTACGTGCCGTCGCCCTGCCGTTCGGCGCGCGAACGCACGAGCGCGAGATCAGAGCCCGCTTGCGGCTCGGTGAGGTTCATCGTGCCGGTCCACACGCCTTCAATCAGCTTCGGCAGATAGCGCGCCTTCAGTTCATTGGAACCGGCGAGCAGCAGTGCTTCGATTGCGCCGTCGGTGAGTAGCGGGCACAGCGCGAACGATAGGTTCGAGGCATTCAGCATTTCGAGGCACGGCGCCGCGATCAGTTTCGCAAGTCCCTGTCCGCCGAATTCGGTTGGATGGCCGATGCCCTGCCAGCCGCCTTCTCTGTATTGGCGGTATGCGTCGGCGAAACCGGGCGTCGCGGTGACCTGCCCGTCGTGCCAAGTGCTCGGCTGCTGGTCGCCGCGCGTGTTCAGCGGCGCGATGACTTCGGCGGCAAGCTTTGCCCCTTCGTCCAGAACGGCTTCTGCGGTGTCGGCATTCGAATCTCCAAGGCCGCTGAGCTCGCTGACGCTTGCAATATCTGCCAGCTTTTCGAGTACGAATATCATGTCCTTGACGGGAGCTGTATAAGTCATGGTCGACTCCAGATGCATGGCCCGACAATCACAAGGCCGAGTGGCGACAAATATGGAAGTGTTGCCGCGCATGGTAACAACGGTTCCGTGCATGCCGGTTATCTGAATCTGCCCTTTCGTTGACAAAATCTGCCAAAGATGAAATCGACGCCCGCCGATCTGCGGTCGCGGCTCAGCCGGCCTTCTTCTGCCTGTAGGCGGCCGGCGTGCTGCCGGTCCAGTGGCGAAATGCGCGATGGAACGCGGTTGAGTTGTCGAACCCGACATCGAAGGCAATCGCCGTAATTGCATCGTCCGAACGGGTGAGACGCTGAATGGCAATGTCGCGGCGCACTTCGTCCTTAATTGCCTGGAAGGACGTGCCCTCCGCGTCTAGACGCCGGCATAGCGTCCGCACCGAGTAATGCAGCTGCTGCGCGACGGCATCGACGGTCGGCGTCTTCGGCAGGCCCGCGGCGATGCATTGGCGCACCTGATGGCACACCATCTCGTCGGTGAACGACACAAAAATCCAGTCCTCCGGGGCGCGCTGAAGGAATGCGTCGAGATCCGATTTTCGCTGCCGGATGGGACGGTCGAGATAAGCGGCGTCGAACGCGATGAGCGTGCGATCGCAGCCAAAACGCACTGGACCTGGGAACAAGTAAAGCAAGTCTCCCGACTGCGCCGGCCGCAAAAACTCGAACGCCGCTTCGGCGAGCAGAATCTTCTGGCGTATGAGCCAGGACGCGACGCCATGCACGAGCTTCAGCACGAGCTCACGCGCAAGCGCACTTGCCTTCGGACCCCGCGGATTCGCGACGAATTCTACAATCGCATAGGCGCCCTCCCGCCGTGACACAAGCTCGAATTCATCGAGGACCAGATGAAAGAACTGGCCGAAACGATGCAGCGCCACTTCGAGCCGCGGCGCATCGATAAGACTTAGGCACAAGAACTTGAGCGTGCCGTTGCGTAGCGGACGCGCGAATATACCCGGCATTTCATCATCGAGTTCCATGGCGAGCAGCCGGTAGAGCGTCGAGAACTGCTCCTGCGTGACGCGCGCAGCGGGCATACCAAGCAGATCGTGCGGGATGCCTGAATGCTCTGCGAGACGCGCAACTGCAGCCCGGTCGGCGCCAGAAAGGAAGCCGTTGACGACTGAGATCGGAACAGTGGCCGAGAATTGCTTCATGACGTGGACTTTGATTACATTGGTCGAGCGCACAATTTGCAAGGCGCGGCGGCCACAAATCTCTTAAGGGATTCGGGCGCAATTAAACGGCAGTATGGCATTGCAGCCTGAACTGATACGCCCGCTTTCTGGGTTCCACGTCGAAGAGTTCCGACTAACAACCACTTGTCCCACGCCCGAGTGACATGGCAGGACACTAAGGGTCCCCGCGCGCAACAGGATGCATCCTCACATCGAATTCTCCTTTTCGCCTAGCGAAGCATTGTTCTCGGGCGACCAAAAACCATCACCGCTATGAATGCCCGTCCATTCAAAAAATAAAGTTCATTTATACCGTGCTCCTTTGTAGGCTTGGTTGACGATCTGGATGCGGGAAGAAGCGATGGCCGAACTCTTTTTGATACGACACGGACAGGCGTCACTAGGCAGCCAGAACTACGATCATCTCTCGGATACCGGCAGGCAACAGAGTATCTGGCTCGGTGAGCACCTAGCGCGCAAAGGTATCCGATTCGATCGGGTGATGACGGGTTCACTGCTGCGTCATGCCCAGACGCTGAATGCGATGCGACTTGCCACAACGGGTGCAAATGTCGAATGCGAAGTTCATCCCGGACTTGACGAATACGACTTCACCGCCCTCTTTCGCGCCCTGAGCGACGAAGATCGCGGGCTCATCGAATCCGCCAGGGGCAGTCCTCGGGAATTTTTCAGAGCTTTGCGGGCGGTCCTGCACCTCTGGCGCGAAGGCGCGCTCGACACTTGCGTGCCCGAGACGTGGCGAGCGTTTCAGTCGCGCGTGACGGCTGCGCGCGCCACCATCCAGCAAAGCGGTGCACGAGCCGTTCTCGTGGTCACCTCCGGTGGCGTCATAGGCACGATGACGCAGCAGATTTTGCAAGCCCCTGCTGCGATGGCCATCGAACTTAATATGCAGATTCGTAACAGCAGCGTCACGCATTGTTATTTCAATCGCAATGCGATTCAGCTATCGAGCTTCAACGGCATCGCACATCTTGACGATCCACAACGTCACGCGTTCCAAACCTACGGTTAGTCCATCCGTCACGCATCGAACGATATGACCAGCGAACCATCCAGCCAGTCTCTCGACATCGACCGGCTCACGCCTTACCTGGAACAACATCTTCCGGGATTTCGCGGGCCGGTGCACGCGACGAAGTTCTCCGGTGGGCAGTCCAACCCGACCTGGCGGCTCGACACGCAACGCAGCAGCTATGTACTGCGCCGCCAGCCGCCTGGGACACTGCTCAAGTCGGCTCACGCAGTCGATCGCGAATTCCGCGTGCTGAGCGCACTCACGAAAACGCAGGTTCCCGTTGCGCGCGTCTGGCATCTGTGTGAAGACCGCGAAATAATCGGCAGCCTTTTCTATTTGATGAGCTACGAGCCGGGGCGCATTTTCTGGAACCCTGCCCTCCCGGAAATCGATCGCGATGCGCGGAGTGAGTATTACGCATCGATCGTCTCGACACTCGCGACACTCCATAATGTCGAACCGGAAAGCGTCGGCCTCGGAGACTACGGCCGGCCCAGCAACTACTTTCAGCGACAGGTCGAACGGTGGACGAAGCAGTACCGCGCCGCAGAAACCGAGCATATAGCGGCGATGGAGGCGCTCATCGACTGGCTGCCGGCCCATTGCCAAACCGATTCCCCACGCCCGGCGCTCGTGCATGGCGACTTCCGCATCGACAACCTCATCTTCGCCGAGGATGCACCGCAAGTGCGTGCCGTGCTCGACTGGGAGCTTTCGACCCTCGGCAATCCGCTCGCGGACCTCGCCTACTTCTGCATGTGTCTGCGCCTGCCATCGAAAGGGCATATCACCGGGCTGCGCGGTCTGGATCGCGCCGCGCTCGGCATCCCTGAGGAAGAGGCCATCCTCGCTCAGTATTGTGCATTGCGCGGCCTCAGCACCATCGGGAACTGGAACTTCTGTCTAGCATTCAGCTTCTTCCGCCTCGCTTCAATTGCTCAGGGCGTGAAGGCGCGTGCGTTACAAGGCAATGCATCAAGCGCGGATGCACACGAAGTCGGCCGCATGGTCGAACCACTCGCACAACTCGCCGAGGAACTGCTCGCATAACGGGCTATCTCTCCCAACTCGTCAAAAGGAACGACATTGACTACGAAGCTCTTTGATCTCTCGGGACGAATTGCCCTCGTGACAGGCGCGAGCCGCGGCATCGGCGAGTCCATCGCGATGCTGTTGGCCGAACAGGGCGCACACGTCATCGTATCGAGCCGCAACTTTGAGGATAGCGAGTCGGTCGCCGCGCGCATCCGCGCGTCGGGCGCGAGCTCGGAAGCATTCGCCTGCCACGTCGGCCGCCTCGAAGACATCGCAGTCATGTTCAATCACATTCGCGAGAAGCACGGTCGTCTCGACATCCTCGTAAACAACGCCGCAGCCAATCCGTATTTCGGCCATATCCTCAATACGGACCTTGCCGCCTACAACAAGACCGTCGATGTGAATCTGCGCGGGTACTTCTTTATGTCGGTCGAGGCCGGCAAAATGATGAAGGCACAGGGCCGCGGCGCAATCGTCAACACGGCCTCCGTCAACGCACTTCAGCCCGGCGATCAGCAAGGCATCTACTCCATCACCAAGGCCGCCGTGGTCAACATGACCAAGGCGTTCGCGAAGGAGTGCGGGCCTCTCGGCATCCGGGTGAATGCGATTCTGCCAGGTCTCACTAAAACGAAGTTCGCCGGCGCGCTGTTCGACGACAAGGCTGCATACGAGCGCTGGATCAACTCGATCCCGCTACGCCGTCACGGCGAACCCGACGAAATGGCAGGCACTGTCCTCTACCTCGTATCCGATGCGGCGAGCTATACGAATGGCGAATGCATCGTCGTCGATGGCGGGCTAACGATCTAGCGCACTGCGCAAAAAGGAACCCATTATGTTTTTCGCTCATAGCCCGAAAGTCGAAGACCTCATGCGACGCGTGCGCATGTTCATGGACGAGCATATCGTGCCGCGCCAACGTCACTGGCACGAAGAGGTCCACGCGGGGCACTTTCCCGTATCGTTTATGGAAGATCTCAAAGCCATGGCAAAGGCAGAAGGCCTGTGGAATCTCTTCCTGCCGCACCTGAAGGAAGGCGAGCCGGGCACGCGCCTTACGAACCTCGAATACGCGCCGCTTGCCGAGATCATGGGCCGCGTTTCGTGGGCGTCTGAGGTCTTCAACTGCAATGCGCCCGATACCGGCAACATGGAATTGCTACACATGTTCGCGACGCCCGCGCAGCGAGAATCGTGGCTCGTGCCGCTGCTGAATGGCGAAATCCGTTCCGCGTTCGCGATGACCGAGCCGGACGTGCCCTCCTCCGACGCGACCAACATTACGACCTCCATTCGCCGCGATGGCGACGACTACGTGATCAATGGCCGCAAATGGTTCATCACGAACGCGGCACATCCGAACTGCAAGCTGTTTATCGTGATGGGCAAGACCGACCCAGATGCCGAAACACATCGGCAGCAGAGCATGATCCTAGTGCCGGCGGGTACACCCGGCGTATCGATCGTGCGCAATATTCCGGTCATGAATCACATCTCGCCGGAGGGACATTGCGAGATGACGTTTACGAACGTGCGCGTCCCCGCGTCGAACCTGCTCGACGAGGAAGGCAGCGGCTTCGCACTTGCGCAGGCGCGGCTCGGACCGGGTCGCATCCACCACTGCATGCGCTCGATCGGCGCAGCCGAACTCGCGCTCGAACTGATGATCGAGCGCGCCGAAGAGCGCAAGACCTTCGGCAAGTACCTGCATCAGCACGGCACCATCGGCGAGTGGATCGCGAAGTCACGCATCGAAATTGATCAGGCACGCCTGCTCGTGCTAAAGACAGCGTGGCTTCTCGACGAGGTCGGCGCCAAAGCCGCACGCAAGGAAATTTCAATGATCAAAGCACTGATACCGCAAGTGCATACGGCCGTCTGCGACCGCGCGATGCAGGTATTCGGCGCGATGGGCGTGAGTCCCGATACGCCGCTCGCCGACCACTGGACTTGGGGCCGCGCATTGCGTTACGCAGACGGTCCCGACGAAGTGCATCTCCAGGCGATCGCTAAAATAGAACTAGCGCAAGGCAAGAAAAGGCTGGGCGAAATGGCAAAGTATTTGAACACGCCGCCGCGTGGCTGACTCTGGCTGATCACATGCAAGCGTACGCTTGCTCACAGCGTCTCCCGTTTATCATGATAGGCAAACGGAGACTGTGCATGCGCTTACCTAAGCTGGATTTGAATCTGTTTGTCGTGCTGGAGTCGATCTATGAGAAGCGCAACCTGACCCGCGCGGCCGAGGCGCTCTTCATCACCCAACCCGCGGTCAGCAATGCGCTCGCACGCATGCGCAAGGCGTTCGGCGATCCACTGTTCGTGAGCACTTCGTCGGGCATGGTTCCCACGCCGCTCACAGAGAACATCATCGGGCGCGTGCGTCAAGGATTGCAACTGCTGGAGGCGAGCGCGACAGAAGGCGACGTGTTTGTCCCGGCAGCGTCGGAGCGCACTTTTCGCCTTAGCATGCCGGATTTGACTGAGGCGAGCCTGCTCCCGACGCTCGGCGAACTTCTGCAACAGCAGGCGCCGGGAATGCGCATAGAGTCCTACTTTACGCCGCGCAGCGAGGTCAGCACAGCGCTCGCCAGCGGAAAGATCGATTTCGCCATCGACGTGCCTCTCATTGATGATCCGCAACTGCATCAGACGCGCCTTGGCCGCGACCGATATGCCTGCATGCTGCGCCACGATCATCCTTTTCCCGGTGAAACGCTCACGATGGACGACTACCTTGCGCTCGGCCACATTCAGGTGTCAAGCCGACGTCAGGGCAGTGGGATCGTCGATGCGGAGCTCAAAAGGCTCGGCAAGCACAGGCGCATACAGATGCGTGTGCAGCACTACATGGTCGCTCCACTCGTTGCCTTGCGAACCGACCTCGCACTGACTGCGCCAATGCAATTGCTCAAGCGGTACGACGCGCGGATGTTCGACCTTCCGTTTCCCATACCTAACCTCGAATGGCACTTGTATTGGCATCGAAGCAGCGAGCAGGATAAGGCAAGCATTTGGGTTCGAAGCAAGGTGATCGAACTGGTGAGCGGTAAGGACGATTGCTCAGGACCGTTCTCTGGTGGCGGCTTCGCTACATGAACCTTCTCATCAGTTATTTCATCGAACAGCCACCTCAGAGACCCTTTAAAAACCGGAGAAAGGCGCTGTGCTCGCTCGATGAACTCGTCTACCTATCTTAATTCCATGCTGCGGGCGCAGGCCAAAACAGGATCTGACTTCGCCGACCCGACGCCAACTGCAAAGACGGTACTGGTTGAGGCTATCCCGCACATCAGAGGCAAGCGTGCCCGACTGTTAGCGAAGCCTCAAGTCATTCAAGGCGACCGACGCTACGTCACAGCAAATATCGCCGTCGACTACAACCGGCCGGCCCTTGGGACCGAAATTGCGCGGCGCCGTCAAGCCCCAGGGAGGCGGTAAAACAGGCTGGGGTGCGGTGTCAGAACGTGCCCTTCAATTTTCAGGGCAAGATACGGCCATGGGCCCGTAGCTGCCCGCTCACGGCCTGGTTGTGCATTCCGCGCCACCGTGTGATGCAACCCAAATTGCCGTCCGTAGATACGAGGCTAGTCCGCTTCCTGATTCATAACGGGTAAAGCCGCTCATCAAAGGCGTCGAGCGATGGAAACTTAAGAACTTCGCGCGTCTGCCAGTTAGCAACGTCCTGTCGGAAGCGTGCGAGAATCTCCGCACGCTCCCGATCGCTGAGATACGGGATGTGGTAACCGAGAAACGGTTGCAATACGTCGAATCCGACGTATGCCAAAGTACCGCGAAGAAGGTGGGATAGCATCCCTTCGATCTCGCCATGCACCGCTCGATCGCCGAACATATGAGGCCTACCGCCTAGGGTTGCTGTCACCCACGCCCGCTTTCCTTTCATCTCGCCACGGTCGTAGAATCGCTTACCGCCGTAGAACGTCCCCGACAAAAATACCCGGTCGATCCACCCTTTCAGGATGGCCGGCGTCGAAAACCAGAAGATAGGAAAGTTAAAGATCACTAGGTCTGCCCACAATACGTTTGCGACCTCCTCTTCAATATCGGTCGCTAGAGTGCCCGCTTCGAAATTCGCTCGCTGCTCCATCGCGTAGATTAAATAATCCGGCCTGGCGCGCAGTCCGAAGTCTTTAGCGCCAGCCACGGGGTCGAATCCTTTCGAATACAGGTCAGATGTACGCACCTGCGCGCCTGCACCCGACAGCACTTCGGCGGCAGCTCGAAACATCGAGGAAGTGAAGGAATGCGGCTCCGGATGCGCGTGAACGATAAGCACTCGGCGAGCTTCAACATCGCGATCTGTCATGGTTCGACCTCGTCTACATGTATTAGTCATAGTAACATTAACATTCAGGGTAGCCCCGCCGTGCGTGGAAGTCAATGCGTCTCTACGACGTACACCTAATAGGCTTCCCACGTTGGGCTTACCCAAACGGAGCGCAAGTTGAAATCGACAAAGTTCGTAACAGCGTGCTATGTCATGTCTTTTGTTGGCGCCCACGATCCGCGCGTCCTCACAACCGAGGTCATAGCCAGGTGGGTCGATGCCCATGCCACGCGGGTCCGTCAGCTCGTATCAAGTCTTGTAAAGGCAGGGCTTTTGACTGCCTCACGAGGTGGTGGGGGCGGCGTTCGGCTCGCGAAGAACCCTAACGACATATCACTGCTCGACATCTACGACGCGATCGGCGACCGATTGCTTCAATTCTCCGTGGACAATCCGTTCTCTCAGTGGTCGGAACATTGCGGCGTGCACGGTGCACTCACACAGGCGCAAAGTGACATCGAGAAATCGATACGAAAAGAACTAGGACAAATTAGACTCAGCGATGTTTTCGTGCCGTGGAAGACCGCGCCGACCCGTGTGGAATAGCCTTCAGTGCGACATCCCGGTATGAGGGCTATCACCTGGTCTGATGCGCGGCAGGCAGCCTTTCGGCCGACTCCTCTACTGTTGTTCGAAGACTGGAGGCAATCACAAGCATCGAGCGCAGCGCGGACGGGCGCGACCCGCTGCGGGTGTCGCGATCGTCGGCAATTGCGGAACGGATCATTTTCATGCGCTCGCTCAACGGCACGCCCCGAAGGTCGGCTGACTAAATCATCTCGCCTTTCACCAGCTAACGGACTGAGATGACGTCAGCACGGATCGTGTAGGACTTTGGCTTGAAAGGGGTCGATGGGCGGCGGCCGATGTGACAAGGTTGAGATGCGGCTGCTGTATGTCGCACCCGCGAGTCTGCGATATCTACTCGACATCGCGGGACCTTGAAGGAAGCGCTTCGGCTGTTCAATGTCTCATAGGCCGCTCGAGTTCAAACTGTCAGGCCGCTTTTGGCTCCCAACGCAGCCTCGTGCTGGAGCGCCACTTTCCCGACCGCCTTTGTCTTTCTCATTCGAGACGGTGGATGACAATGCCGAGGACCCGGTGGGACGGCCATGGGTGAGCGCGACGAAATCTCGGGCCCTCCCGCGCTTTTTCTCCTCCATAACGATTCGCCTCACCGTTGGCAATCGAGTGCACGGTCACCGCCAATGCACGTCCGCCTTACACCTGTAAGCAAGTTCTGCAGCCATTGTTCTATATGACCGATTGATACGTTCTATATTCTTCGTTGGAATAAAGCAAAGGAGCTGGCGATAATGATTTCACACCGACTCATAGATCGAGACCTCCATGACTACCGTCGCCAACCAAACTGCACGAGTACAAGCCCCGACTGAATCCAGAATTCTTGCGTGGGCGCAGAATCATGCAAGTGGAATCGTGCTTTGCATCGCGGTGACATTGGCCGCATTCGGGCTGCAAGGGCTTGAGCAACATCTGTTCGGTCGAGCCTGGCTTGAGGCGTTGGTCCTTGCCATCCTCATTGGAACCGTTGTACGTAGTCTCTGGAAGCCCGCTCAGCACTGGCATGCCGGAATTGAGTTCAGTGCCAAGACGATGCTCGAGGTCGCCGTGGTATTGTTAGGCGCCTCGCTTAGCACCCAGACGCTCAAGGCTGCCGGAATCGGCTTGCTCCTAGGCATTATGGCGGTGGTCTTCGCTGCAATCGTCATAAGCTACACCATCGGGAGAATGTTGGGACTTCATAATCGGATGGCATTGCTGGTGGCATGCGGCAATTCAATCTGTGGTAACTCAGCGATCGCTGCAGTAGCGCCTGTCATCGGTGCGCACAGCGATGACGTGGCTGCGTCAATCGCCTTCACTGCTGTGTTCGGTGTAATGGTGGTGTTAGGCTTGCCGCTGTTGGTGCCTTTGCTTCACCTGAGTAATCTTCAATACGGCGCCCTCGCCGGGTTGACGGTCTACGCGGTCCCGCAGGTGCTCGCTGCTACCGTTCCGGTTTCTACCGTTAGCGTACATCTTGGCACGTTGGTCAAGCTCGTACGAGTTCTTATGCTTGGTCCGGTGATGCTCGTGCTGTCAATCGGCGCACGTCGCATGAACCCTGATCCGAAGTCAGATGCACCGAAGGCTAAAGGCATGGCATGGACTAAGCTCGTGCCCTGGTTCATCATCGGGTTCTTGGTGATGGTTGCGGCTCGTTCGGCCAATCTCATTCCGACGGCCGCTCTGCAACCAATCAGCGGTACGGCGAATGTATTGACCATTATTTCAATGGCAGCCCTGGGGCTGGGAGTCGATGTGCGAATGGTTGCCAAAGCTGGTCCTCGTGTGACTCTTGCGGTTGTGCTTTCAATCGTTGCGCTCGCCGTCATCAGCCTCGTTCTCATTCGGGTGTTGGGCATTGCATGAAACAAGCAGCCGTTCGCATTGAATAACGCTTGAACCGGGGCCTCCGCCGAACGAAGCGGCAGGGACCGCAGCCTGGTGTTGGCGTTACAGTGATTCCTGCTCGATCGCCGCAGTCCCGGTAGAGGTAGGGACTTACATCGCCGTGCTGGTCCGTACGGGAGGCGTGAGTCCTCCCTACTGCAACCCCAACGGCGTTGTAGCTGAGGCAATGCAAGGCTAAGCGTTAGTACAAAGTAGCTGATGTCGTCCGGTGACGAGCGGTAGAAAAGTCGAAAAAGAGTGTTGACAGACTATCTACCAGTAGGTACAGTACACCACATGGACACGACGACATCACCGGTACGAGAGAAGCTACTGAACCACGCCATAACCTTCATAATGCTGAGGGGATACAACGGGTTCAGTTATCGAGATCTATCGACCCTAGTTGGCGTCAAGACCTCGAGCATTCATTACCACTTCCCGACCAAGGACGATCTGGTCCGCGAAGCGGTAAGCGAGTACAGCAGTAAGGTGTTGGCATCGGTGTACGGGATTGATCCGAATCTACCCGCTGATGTGAAGTTAGAACGATATACGAAACTAGTGGGTCGGACCTTGGGCGATGGTGAGCAAATTTGCCTTTGCGGGATGCTTGCTGCTGATTTAGGTTCGCTTCCGGAGAACATTCGCAACGCAGTTCAATCGTTCTTCAAGGCTAACGAAAAGTGGCTAGCGGGCGTGTTGGATAAAGGAGTTCTGGAAGGTACGCTAGTAGTCAACGGCAATGCGGAGCATGCAGCCAGAGTACTGTTTGCAAGCTTCCAGGGTGCGATTCTGACTAGTCGGTTATTCAACACGAAAGCCCGGCTGGATGACGTGCCGAGGATGTTCAAAGCTTCGACATGAAGGAAAAAGCAGAAGGCGGTTTCCCGCCTTTTAATTGGCGAATTAAACTATCTATGAATAGATAGATCGCAACTTGTTGTTTCCACTAACTAATGCTAGGAGAAATCATGAAGAATAAGCTCATCGCCTCGTTGCTGGCCACCTCAATTGTCGCTATCGCCACTCCGGCGCTTGCGAGCGGCTTTGGCCCGGCCCCGTCCTACAATCCGAGCATTGGAGCGCCCGCCTCACAGAGCGGCCCTAACGTGCTGACTCTCGATGCTCAAGCGACAACGGGCTTCCACGCATACGGCGGTGCGGTTGATGGCCATGTCAGCAGCGGCGCACGAACCGCAGTGGACCACGCAGCGAAGGATTTTGCGCATCATTAAGGCCCGAATTATCTGAAACCCTTACGAGTCGAAACGTTAATCAACCATCAAGGACAAGATCATGAAATCGCTCATAAATGCTGTTGCTGTTGTCGTTGCACTGACCGCCCCAATCGTTTCGTTCGCTCAGTCCAGCACGCAACTTACTCGCGCTCAGGTACGTGCCGAATTGGTTCAGTTGGAGAAGTCGGGGTACCACGTTGGGGACGGTGACCAGTCCAGCTACCCCAATCAAATTCAGGCAGCCATCGCACGCGTGTCGATGCCGGCAACCGGCTTTGGTGGAGTGAGCAGTGGTTCAGTAGAAACAGGAACCCGCTCCGATGCGACGATCGGTTTGCGCTCGATCTACGCCGGCCGGTAAGCGAACGGAGTTTGACCGTATGAACACACAGCTCACTGCGTCGTTGCTAATTGCCGGCGCCAATATCTTCGCGATTCTGCTGGTTGTGGCAACCGCATTACTCGTAGCGCCTGCGATTGCAAGCAGTGGCTTGTGAAAGCCTCTTTCGTCGGCCTTCAAAACTATCTGTGAATAGGTAGTTTTAAAGGCACCCCTAGATATCTTCCCTTATTCGCAGAGTCAGACATGTCAATCGAAAAAGTTCTTTACCGCGCCCATGCTCATGCAACTGGCGGCCGCGATGGCCGAGCCACTGTCGCCGAAGGCAATCTTGATTTCAAGCTGACCACGCCGCGTCAGCTCGGTGGCGCCGGTGGTGATGGAGCCAATCCTGAGCAACTCTTTGCAGCAGGTTACAGCGCATGTTTCCTGGGTGCGATGAAGTTTGTCGCCGCCCGCAACAAGGTGAGCTTGCCTGCGGACATCGCAGTCGACGGCAGCGTGGGCATAGGCGCAATTCCAAGTGGCTTTGGAATCGAAGTCGAGCTGACGATCTCCCTACCTGGCATGGACCGAGATGCGGCACAGAAACTGATCGACGAAGCGCACAACGTCTGCCCCTACTCGAATGCAACCCGCGGCAACATCGACGTGACTCTTACGCTCGTCTAATGTCAACAGCGCCCTCACAGCGGTGATGCATGCGCCGCTGTGAGGGCTACATCCAGTAGCAAGCTCACCGATTGCATCTGATTAACCGAAATTTGCAGCGTCAACCGATGTTACGGCACGAAAACTTCGTAAGACTCGTCCCGCTGTTTTAGCGCAGGTCGATGGTCTTCGAGGCTCAGCTTTCCGCGACGCAGTACTCAGTATCGAGCGCACGCGGTTTTGCAGGCGTCGACTAGCTACCACACCAGCGCTTGCAAGACACGCCTTCGTGCTTCTTGTGGTATGCCGACCCTGCGGCCATCAGTGCCTGCAACTGACCCGCCCGGTGTCAACTTTATTGCTCCGCAAACGAAGGTACCGTGAGCTTTGCGACCCTCCTGCGCCACCCGTATGGCCTTACGCATTATCAGTTTCGCGCAGCACCTCGGGTTGACGATGTATCTACGTGCAACCAATAGAGCGCCGAATTCGTTGCCTTTGAGGCAATTGCGGCTTGCGCGCGCTGCTTCATAACATGAGTGAAAATTCTTTGGAATAAATCGATCCCCCACTTTGTTCACCTCAATGTAAGTCTACTAACGCAACCAAAAGGGGTTCACATGTATACCGCAAAAATCGCGATTCTGAGCAGCGCTCTCATTCTGGCGACGGGCGCTTCGGCGCAGAGCCTCACACGTGCCGACGTTCGTGCGCAACTCGTACAGGCAGAACAGAGCGGCTCGCAACTCGTCACCAATGCTTCGTATCCGGAAATTGGAATCATCTACCAGAATCAAGTGGCGAGGCCCGTAGCAGCCGACATGAACGCTTATGGCGCCGTCGCGAACGGCAGCCACGCTGAGAGGCCAACCGGCAATATGGGCACAAAAATCGGCGCGTCGCAATGCGTCGGTCCTTACAGCTTCTGCAATCTCTACGCGGGGTCCTGATCGCTGGTGACTTGCATGTCAACGTGCTGCTGTAATGTGCGTGTGCAATCGTCGAAAAGCTTTCCGGGCTTTTTCAACGCTACGTCTACGCACGTTCATGACGCGTCGGGCTTTTCTCCGCTGGCTTTTGTGCCATTCGTACGGAACCATGATGCTCCGCGAGTTCTCGAAGGCCAGCGTCATCATATAACATGGCGCGCGCATAGCCAGCTCGTGCTGTTGTACGCGCTTTCGCGAGCGCCCTTTGCAAGAGGCCGACCAGCACATCATCGCCCAGAGCCGGCATTTTTGAATGGACTTGATAGCTCGCAGGGCGCACGATTACTGGTCCACACGTAGGCAAACGGTGACTTATGCGGCGGTGGATTTGCAGGAGGCTTTGTGAGCACGCTTATTCATTCTAGTGTGCGGAACATCGGCATTGTCGTCATGGTCTCGCTCATATCAATTAGCACTGAGGATGGGCGATGACCGTGCGCGATCAACTTATCGATCACGTGCCGCGTCTACGACGATATTCGCGTGCTCTCGTCCGCAACCAGGAACTTGCTGATGATCTTGTACAGGACACACTCGAACGCGCATTGCGTAATACAGAAAAGTTTCACTCAGGCACTGATTTGCGTGCTTGGCTCTTTACCATTATGCACAATGTCTTTGCCAACCAAAGTCGGCGCACCTCTGCACGGGCTGTTCACGTCTCCGTCGACGAAGACCCGCTCAGTGAAAACGAGTTTGCGGTAGCGAGTCGCGTCACGCAGTCACTGGAAATGCGTGACCTAGACTACGCACTGCAGCGCTTACCGGTGGAACAACGTCAAGTGGTGCTCCTGGTTGGCCTTGAAGAGATGAGTTATGCCGAGGTGGCCCTCGCCCTCGATATACCGCTTGGCACGGTGATGTCGCGGCTGTCACGCGGGCGTGATCGGCTTCGCGCATTGATGGCGGGCACACGGCAGAGCCCTCAACTGAAGGTGGTGCGATGAACAGACAATCGACCTCTATTAGCAAAGACGAAATCCATGCCTATGTTGATGGCGCACTCGATCAACAACGGCGCGACGAGATCGAACTGCTTTTTCAATCTGACGACGAACTGGCAAGCCGCGCCAGTGACTACATCTCGCTCACCACGATGCTGCACGCGCGATACGATCATGCGCTGCAGGAACCGATTCCGCAACGTCTTGCTGCTTTATGTACACCGACGCCTAAGCAAGTCGGTTTCGGCCGTGCCGTTTCATCCAACTGGCCGCGCTTTGCAGGGCTTGCGGCCGCATTACTGCTAGGTGTGGGCATAGGCGCTGGCGGCATGCTTAGCCAGACGGCGCGCAACATGTTAATGCCTAACGAAACCGGTGCCCCGTTCAATCGCGTTAGCTTGTCCCGGGATGAATCATTTGCGCGACAATCGGCCATCGCTTATGTCACATATGCGCCGATGGTCACACGCCCTGTCGAAGTGGGCGCGGAACAAGAGCATGAACTAATAACGTGGTTGTCAAACCGGCTTGGGACTGACGTGCATGCGCCAGTGCTTACGCGCGTGGGCTTCAGCCTCATGGGCGGTCGCCTATTGCCCGGAGACGAGGGGCCAATTGCCCAGTTTATGTACCACAATGCTGCGGGCGAACGCATCACGTTGAATGTGTCGCGTCGCAAGCAAAGCCCCGATGTTACCGCGTTCAAGCTGTATCAAGAAGGTTTGGTGAACGTGTTTTATTGGGTTGATGGGAGTTTCGGGTATGCAGTTTCGGGCGCCATTTCTCGAACGCAACTGCTGGCTATATCCCATGACGTACATGAGCAGCTTGCCTCCGAAACCTCGCAGAAAGCAGAACAATAAAGAATTAAATATTTGTAAAAGTATCGGAGGCGTACTTCGAGCGCCGAGTTCAATCAACCAACTATGCAAACGGCGAACAGTTCGCTGCTGTTGCCTCCGTTTGCCGGCAGCGCTTTCGCGCCGCAGCGTGGTCAACTCTCGAGTGTGAAGTCGAAGTTGAAAAACTTTTTGTCCTGCTGCCAGCCGTTTGCACAATACAGACTCTGAGCCGTGTGATTGCTGACCGACGTTGAAAGGGTCAACGAGAGGGCCCCGGCAGCTATCGCAAGAGCCTTGGCGCGGTCCAGTAGCGCCGTGCCGACACCCATTTCCCGCGCGCCCGCCACCACAAACAGATCATTCAAAATGAATTTCTTGCGAAGCGACACGGACGAAAAGAACGGATAAAGTTGCGTAAAGCCCAAAGCCGACTCGGCATCGCCTTGCGCCAGCAAGATAATTGACTGTTGATTGACAACGCGCTCATATAGAAATCGTTTGCTTGCCTCCAGATCCCCGCGTTCACCGTAAAATTCTCGGTATTGGTCGAACAACGGCGCGACAGCCTCCACATCGAAAATATCTACGGTTTTGATCTTTATTCGTTGCCTCGTTTTGGTTCAACTAGCCCGATACTGCAACGCGCTCCCCAAGGTTTTCGCGTGGATGTTCACGCCCTCCGCTACGTATCTTAGACCGGCCCTAAGAGCCCAATCGATGTTTGGCAAATTGAATGGTCCGCCATGTCAATGTCAGTCCACGGAGCATGGATGTCCATCCAGTCGAAATGACTCTTTGTAGACCAAGCCCAATTTTGAGCAGGCTTTCCAGACTTCATTTCGCTTTCCGGATTCGCCAAATCATTTTTTACCAAGCGGGTACATCCAACACTCTTTTGAGATCTATTCATCGAGGCTTGATTTTCCGTAAAAAGTTCAGGATGGGCTTGATAAAACGGCCACCCGCCGACAACCGCGCCAATAGTTGCTCAATATTCCAGTGAGACAGAAGTAATCCGATGGAGAAAGAAGTACAGGCTAGGTCAAACACGTGCCGGTCCGTATAACAGAAAGCACATGTACTCCGCGAAAAGCACATGATCTCCGACATCGAGGTCAGTCAGATGCCAGATATTTCTCGAGCACATTTGCTGTGACGCGAGTAACCATGGGATCTTCGCTTTTCAAACCTGCGACCCACTCACAACTTCCCGCATGAAAGACCTCGCCCTTCCCTCTACTGAAATTCACGATCATTCCCGAGCCTCTCTTGACGCGATCTAAATTTCCGCGCGTTGTGCCGCCGAGCGTTGTCTCTGCGACGAACCTAGCGTCGTCGTCTGCGAGAAACGAACTTTCCATCACAAGGTCGGCGCTCTCCTCTATCAGCGAGGCCACCCCCAACGCAAGAATGACTAACCCTCCTGGCGCCCCAGATCTTGACGAAGGATACGGAAGCCCGCCTCTGATCACATAATCAAGACCGTCTACCTCATAGCCGTAGACTTGTGCGTCAGCCCCGAGCAAATCTCCATAGTAGAGCCCAGTCCCTTTGAAGGCCCAATGCTCTGGGCGATAAACTGGAAACCCTCGTACACCGCGCGCCGCGCAGCCGCCCCAGCCGGCATATATGCCATTCGTTGCATTGAGACCGAAAGTCAGAGCGCCCGGCCGTTGAATCTCGGGCGCCTCCCAAGCGGTCGTCGTCCTATGCTTGACGTCACTCCGGTATATCGGGTCTTCGTCGCGCGCTCGGTACTTAAAGCAAACATGCCGTCTCCCTTCATCCTCAAGACGTGCCTGCCACATGAAGTTTCCAGCGAAACGCGCCACTTTGCCGCCGCGCTCGACGTAGCTATCGACGGCGTCGCGCATCTCCCACGTCCAATACTCATCGTGACCAACAAACGCGACACAGTCATAGCCGTCGAGTATTTCGGGCTCGAAGTGAAGGTCGTGCTGACTTACTAAATCGACACCGAAACCGTGACGTTCGGCCCAACGAAAAAAATGGCTGTCGTAGGTTGCCCAACCGGCGGACGCGTATTTCTTTGAGTAGCCATGTGCATATGCCCACTCCATGTGGGGATACCTCGGCCTAGTACCCAATGGCGTCGCAAATTTCAATGGAACCCTTGGAGCGTCTGGAGGCAGGCTAATGAAGCCCCTGCCCCACGGACGTTGAGTGCTCACCGCGGTCGCGTAAAGGTTCTTATCTGGCCCAGTAAATCCTTCATAATGGTTTGAGCCTCCCCAAGTGTTGTAGGCCGTCCATGTCCCTGTAGCGGCCACTTGCAGATACCGTCCTGATCGCTTGCCAAGCGGGGGGCGCACGATAAAAAAGTGATGGCACTCGATGAGTCCGCCGTCCAGGCCATCTGCTTTCAACGTGATGCGATACCCGCCCGAAGACCAAGAAGAAGGTATCGCGAATTGGAATGACTCACTCCATCCGCAGCCTAGTACGGAACATTGCTCGCTGACGGGTTGCCAATTCGCTTTCAGCTCGGTTTCGCGGAGCACATTCGTTTCAACTGCTCCGTCGCGGACGATATTGAGCTCGTACGTTGGCGATGTGGAACTAACATACAACGTTACCAGTGAGCCAGGCTGATATGAATAGCGGTCGGTATAGCACCAAATCTCGCCGCGGTGCCCGTCCATACCTTGGTACTCGTAGCGATGCTCGCGAACAGCGGCAACTTGCTGGGCAGGGGTGAGACCAAAATCGGGAAAGGCATTATGTTTGGATTCAGTCACTGCTTCACTCCTGTTCGCTTTGCCAACTTACATCAATACGAGTCTCACAATGGATCTTCTTGTCCTGACTCGTCAGATTCATTGCTCTGAGGGCTCGATGGTGACGAGCGCTAGAAAATTGCCGATGAATCAGTTAGCGCTTGATTTAGACTGACGAAGCTGCTTATGCCGGCGTTGCGAGCTTCCTCCATCTCGTGCTCATCCATGCCAATGGCAATTATCCGGTCCGCTGGGACTGAAAGCGTTTGGATCGCAACAGCAAACCGTGGTCCGTGGCTGACTGCTGATAAGATTGCGGAGAATTCTGTTACGCCACTGTGGCCCAATGTCTCGCTGATCGCGTTATTAAGCTTTTCGGCATCAAAATCGCTTAACAGCAAGACCGGATAGCCCTCATCGCGTACCTGTGAAAGGAACTTGTTCAAGGACTCTTTTTCTCGCGAAGAAGCGTCTCCGCTTAGCGCATTACTCCATAGCAAATCCATGTTTGCTATGATTGCTTCGAATGCCATCACAAACTCCCACAAAGTCGATAAGCAATACTCCCACTAGCGTCATCCTGAACATCTCGCGTCTCTCGAGCAAGTTCAACTCTGGGTTTCTGGCACGCAGAACCAAGAGGACCATTACTCTAAAACGCAAATGGTGGGTGCGAGATCGGACTCGCACCACGTCCCTCTACTTATCTCACTGTTACTTAAGCGCGCCCCGCAAGAATTGCTGAAGCCGTTCGCTTTTTCCGTTAGTAAGAACTTCGCTTGGCGCCCCTTCCTCATCGACGACGCCCTGATGTAGAAAAACCACTTTCTGCGACACTTCACGCGCGAACGCCATTTCGTGCGTAACCACCACCATCGTCCGACCCTCGCGTGCGAGATCTTTCATCACGCCAAGCACCTCTCCGACCAGCTCAGGATCAAGCGCTGACGTGGGCTCGTCGAAAAGTAGGACCTGTGGGTCAACAGCCAAAGCACGCGCGATCGCAACTCGCTGCTGCATGCCCCCTGACAGTTGAGATGGATAAGAGTCCATCACCTTGTCAGGATCCAGTTTGACCTTCGCCAACATCTCCCGAGCAGTCCTCTGAGCTTCACCGCGAGATACATTCTGGACGCGCATCGGCGCTAACATAATGTTCTCTGCTACGGTCAGATGTGCCCAAAGATTGAAGTGCTGGAAGACCATGGCGAGACGGGTCCGCATGCGCTCAAGCTGTCGGCGGTCGACTGCGGTTAGGCCGTCGCGGGTCGGTCGCAAACGGATCTCCTCACCTCCGACAGTGATGCTTCCTTCCGACGGATGCTCAAGCAGATTAATGCAGCGAAGCAGCGTACTCTTACCGGATCCACTCGAGCCAATGATGCTGATTACGTCACCGCGCGAAGCGCTGATCGAAACGCCCTTAAGCACTTCGTGATCGCCGAAGCGTTTGTGGATATTAACAAGCTCAAGAGCGGACATCATTACCCTCGTGACTATGGAAAGCGTTTAACGACGACTTTTCACTTGGTTGTGGCGACTTGCTGGAAGCACGCTTTTTTGAAGACTGCGAGCCGTGGCTTACGGTCAAATGGCGCATCCATTTCTTCTCTGCCATACGAAAGATCTGGAAGAGAGTAAATGTAGACACTGCGTACAAAATAAGGGCTGCTATGTACGGCTCGTAAGGAGCGGCGTATCTCATACTGACTGCGCGAGCTACTCCAGCCAAGTCGTAAAGCGTAACCGCCGATGCCAAGGCTGTGCCATGCAAGGTGAAAATCACTTCATTACTGTAAGCTGGAAGCGCCCTTCTGAGTGCACCGGGAAGCAGCACGTAGCGCATCCTTCCCCACCAGCTCATACCATACGCAACTGCCGCTTCAACCTCTCCTGGCGCGGTAGAACGAAGCGAGCCAGCGAATATTTCACATGTGTAGGCGGCGGTGTTCAGACTGAAAGCAAGCCACGCACAAATATGGGCATTGCGCAAAAACGTCCACGCCCAGCTCTCCCGGACGAAGCTGATTTCGGCAAGACCGTAATAGATCACGTACAGCTGTATCAGCAACGGAGTGCCTCTAAACACATAGGTAAACATCCATACCGGACCGCTTACCCAGACTCGCTTGGAAACGCGCATGACAGTGAGCGGCAACGCGAGCAGGAACCCTAAAAGCAGGGAGGTGAGTAGAAGCTCGACGGTGAGAAGCAAACCGGATGTAACGCCGTTGCTACCCCACAAGAACATCGCAAGGTTGTCGAAGACAATGTTGAAGTTCAAAGCACCACCTCACGGGTACCAAGCGAGTAACGGTGGTTTAATCCACGCAACAGCCATAGCGACACACTCGTTATGGTGAGGTAAACTAACCCTGCGACACAGAAGAAAATCAAAAGGTGATGTGTCGCACGACCAGCTGCCGTTGATAAGAACACGAGCTCATTCAGACTTACCATGGACGTGATAGCAGAGGCTTTTACAAGCACAAGCCAATTATTGCTGATACCCGGCAAGGCAAACCGCATCATCTGTGGGAACAAGATGCGAAACATGACCGTCGACCGGCGCAATCCAAAAGCGTAACCCGCCTCCATCTGCCCTTTTGACACTGCGAGAATCGCTCCTCGAAACGTCTCGGCAAGGTAGCCTCCATAGACCAATCCTAGGATTGTGACGCTAGCCGTGAACGCATCAATGTCGACATGGGTGTCGGGTGAAACTTTTTCGACGACGGTATTGAGTAAAGCCTGGCCGCCGTAATAGAGAAACAATAGCCAAACAAAGTCCGGCGCACATCGAGCCAGGCTCGTGTAGGTTTTGGCAACCGCAATCAGTACGCCATTCCGTGATGTCCCGGCCGCCGCGGTAGCGAGCCCAAGCACGAAAGCAATAATCAATGCTCCGAACGCTACCTTGATGGTGACGACCGCCCCGGTGATGACGGCGTCGCTATAGCCGTAAAGCATTCTTGTCTCCTGAATCTACGTCATCTTGTCCACGCAAGAAGTTGCGTATAGCCGATCTTTCATAATCGGCTTAACGCGACGTTAGTTGCCGGTGTAGATATCGAACGTGAAATAACGTTTCGCGATCTGCTCATAGACGCCGTTCGCCCGAATCTGTGCGAGAGCTTGGTTGAGTTGATTGACCAGGTCGGGATCAGTCTTTCGTACGCCAATGCCAACGCCACTGCCAAAGTACTTCGGATCGTCAACGGCATGACCCGCGAAACCGAATGCGGACCCATCCGGAGTCTTCAAGAAGCTGGAAGCGGCGAGAGGCGTATCTTGCAGAGAGGCATCGATGCGCCCTGTGCGGAGATCAGCGAATACCTCGTCTTGTGTCGGGTAAGAAACGACCGTCGCACCCGCCGGAGCCAAGACGGCGTTTGCAAATGCTTCATGCGGCGTCGAGCGTTGCACACCGACACGCTTCCCGGCCAAGGTCGCAGGTTTCGCTGCATCGAATGTTGCGCCCTTCGCAGCGACTAACCGAGCACTAGCAGCATAGTACTTGTCGGTAAATGAAATCTTTTCCTTACGTTCATTGGTGATCGTCATGGACGAAAGGATTGCGTCGAATTTCCGACTGGACAGTGCCGGGATCATTCCGTCCCAATCTTGCACTACCCAAGTACACTTTGCATGCATCTGCGCACACAAGGCGTTCCCAATATCTACGTCGAATCCCTTAGGCTTCCCATCGCCGCCCATTTCATTGAACGGAGGATACGCACCTTCGACGCCCAAACGAATGTCTGTCCAAGACTTGGCATAAGCGCCCATTGACAAGGAAAGAGCAAGTACGGCAGACGCAAACTTCATCATTTTCATATCGCACTCCACTGAGATCTAGTTTTAGCTGACCGGTGGACCCCGGTCAGTGCTTGCTGCCTTAGAGAAGCTCTTTCAGCGACTCTTCCAGGATTGTGAGCGCTTCATCAGCGATGGTTTTCGAGACCGTAAGTGGCGGCATGAGGCGCAGCGTGCTCGCTCCGCACGTGAGCAAAAGCAGCCCGTTCCGCCAAGCCTGTGTCAGAAGATCATTTGCCAGCTTCTTCGCCGGCGTGCGCGTGCTACGGCCCTCAATCAACTCAACGCCGATCATCAAGCCTTTGCCGCGAACCTCGCCGATTACGTCGGGGTAACGCGTCTGGAGTTCGCGCAGACGACCCATCATGTACTCGCCCATTTGCGCAGCGTTTTCCATGAGGCCGTTTCGTACAAGGCGCAATGTGGCGGAAGCAGCGGCACAACACACGGGATTTCCACCATACGTGTTTCCGTGTGCGCCACGCTTCCACTGACTCATAATCGAGCGTTTAGCGGCGACGAGACCAATGGGCATTCCGGAGCCCAGCCCCTTCGCCATCGTGACAATGTCCGGCCGCACGTTCCAGTGCTCGCATGCAAACATTTTCCCAGTGCGGCCGGCACCAGCTTGAACCTCATCCGCAATCAGCAAAATGCCGTGACGGTCACAGAGCGCTCGCAGGCCTGCAAGAAAGCCGTCGGGCGGAACCAGATAACCGCCCTCGCCTTGAATGGGCTCTACAAGAATGCCAGCCACTTCGTTGGCCGGAACGTTGCTCTGGAAGAGCACGTTCTCGATGTAGTCCAGTACGGCCTTCCCTTGGTCTGCACCCGCGAGCAAGGGGCGATAGTTATTCGGATAAGGCACATGCGTCACCCCAGGCATCGTGGGGAAGAAGCCAACTTGTTGGGTGTATTTACTCGCCGTGAAAGACAGCGAGCCCATCGTCCGGCCATGAAACCCACCAAGAAAACCGATGAACCGTTGGCGACCAGTCACGCTGCGCGCCAACTTCAATGCGCCTTCGACGGCTTCTGTGCCTGAATTACAGAAAAAACTCATTGCTGGCTCACCGAACGGCGCAATTTCAGCAACCAGCTCAGCCAAAGCGATCTGTTCCTCGTGCCAATAGTCCGAAGAGATATGGAGGAAGTGATCGGTCGCTCCCTTGATTGCATTGACCACATCCGGGTGCGCATGGCCTGTCGAGCAAACGGCAATGCCCGCCGCAAAGTCAATGAACCTATTGCCATCGACGTCCCAAACCTCGGTGTCGCGCCCGTGACTCATAACGAATTCATAGTCACGCGGATACGAGGGGGAGACAACCGCCAGATCCCGGGCCAGCATAGCTTTTGCCTTCGGGCCTGGCAGTTTGGTTTTGATATGTTCGGATTTCATGTGTCTTCCTTATGTCTATTAGATTTGTGGATGAATTCGGGTTTGAGACTGCTCCCTCATATACATTGGGAGATAGTAGTCAGACGCGATAGCCTTGCCCGTAGTGCCCGATCCCTTCCATCCACCGAACGGCTGGTAGCCCGGCCACGCTCCAGTTGTTGCTCCCTGAGGGCGATTTGCGTAAGTAACTCCCGCCTCTACGTTCTCAAAGAACCAGTCAACTTCCGCTTCCGATCCATAGAATCCTGCCGTCAAACCAAAGTCGCTTCTGTTCAGCAGATCCAAGCCTTGCTCCGAACTGCTTACCCTGGCCAGCATTACGATTGGGGCGAACATTTCCGTCTGCCACAGCGGATGGTTGAGTGGGCTCTCAGCCAAAGTCGGCTCGCAAAAGAAGCCTTCTGCGAATCCCGCGTCTGTCAGTGTATTGCCGCCCGCAAGGATAGTTGAACCGTTTTCACGCAGTTGTCCGCAAAACTCTTTGAAGCCATCGAATCCTCGCCGAGTGGTGACGGGACCGATCCAATTGGCGGCCGCTTGCGGAGTACCAATCGAGATCTTCTTCATTTCAGCGAGAAGTCGGGCAATCAGACTGTCCGCTACGGCTTCGTGAACATATATGCGCGATAGGGCCGAGCACTTCTGTCCGGACATTCCGAACGCAGAACGGACAATACCCTGTGCAGCTACATCTATGTCTGCATGCTCAGAGACAAGCACAGCATTTTTTCCGCCCATCTCTGCGATAATCGGACGCGGAATCTTTTGGGCTGCTTGTGTACGGGAGATACTCATCCCCGCCTTGTACGATCCAGTGAACGTAACACCGCCAATGTCTTTATGGCTAACAAGCGCCTCGCCCACCGGCGTAGCATCACCCACCAGGTAGTTGAACACGCCTGCGGGGATCCCGGCATCGTGAATACATTGCGCAAGCAGGTATCCTGCCCATGGAGTGTCAGTCGAGCCTTTCAGAACGACTGTGTTCCCAGTAACCAGCGCGGCCGCCGTCGGGCCACCAGCAAGTGCGAAAGGAAAATTGAACGGCGCGATCACCGCCCAGACACCGTAGGGCTTCAGCACGCTGCGGTTCCGAATCACTACATCGCGCATCGGGTCGTTCGGAAGCTTCCGGTCGAAGCCGTTGTTCGTCTCCATTGCGAGCGCATAGATCTCGAAAAATTCCGCGACCTCGGCAACCTTCCCGATCGCCTCCATTCGATTTTTTCCCACCTCCAGCGAAACGGCCACCGCAATAGAGTAGGTCCGCGCACGTACCAATTCGGCGACGCGACGCATCAGCCGGATCCGCTCGGCAAGGGGGGTCGCACTCCAAGCGCGCTGAGCCCGCTTTGCAGCTTGAACGGCCGCCTCTACATCGGCGGTGTTAGCTAGTGCAAAACGGCCGAGCACACTCGCCCTATTTGCAGGATTTCTAGCCTCAATATGAGACGTTCCGCCAGACCATTGACCATCGATGTACATTGCATACTCTTCCCCGAGTCGCTGATTGACAGCTTCCAACTCGGCTTCGAAATTGGTATGCAGTTCCGCTGGCGGATCAAACATCGTCGAATAAGTGAGCTTGAAGTCACTCATTTCAAATCTCCTGTGCTATTGGATAGAGCTCTTTTTCATACTCGCCGACCAACTCCTCCAGAACGTCCAGCGCATATTGCAGCTGTTCTTCTTCGATGTTGAGCGGTGGTGCAATGACTATGAGGTTGCTTCTGACTGCAAACGAAACGCCGCGCTCTCGACCGCGATCGACGATTCGGCGCAGGAGAGCGGACGTATCCCCCCATCGAACAACCGGTTTTGCAGTTTCAGGATCTGAAACTAACTCAATGATTGCAAAAAGGCCGTCGCAGCGGACGTCGCCGACCATCCTGAAGCGTGACTTCATGCCTCGCAGGCGAGCGCAAAGCAGTGCGCCCATGTCCTCCGCGCGCTCAATCAGCCGCTCCTCTTTGTATGTTTCGATTGCTGCCAATCCAGCAGCACAACACAGCGGATGGCCGCTGTAGGTCAATCCCGTGTACAACATTTGTCCCTCGAGCTTCCGAGAGATGTCTGCTGACACGACCACCGCACCCAAAGGCAGATGCCCGCCCGTCAACCCTTTCGCGAGGGTCATCATGTCAGGACGGCCAGCCTCGCCGTAACGTTGCCAGGCGAACCATCGTCCCGTTCGGCCAAAACCACTCATTACCTCGTCGGCGATGAGCGGAATTGCATGACTCCTAGTTAAGCGTCGCAACTTTGGCCAGTACTCAGGTGGCGCGATAATTCCATTAGTACCAGCACTGGGCTCCATCAGGACGGCAGCGATCGTGCCAGGATTTTCCCAACCTACTACGTCATCAATGTAGTCGGCGCACCTGATACCGCATTCGCCGTACTTCAAGCTGAATGGGCAGCGATAGCAGTACGGCGGAGGTACGTGGACAACTTCAGCCATTCCCGGAGCTTGTTGAGTCGTCCGGGGGTCGCCAGACAGTGCACTTGTCGAAGGCGATGCGCCGTGATACGACCGATAGCGCGTGATGACTTTGCCATTGGGCAACCCTCTAGCCCAGCGCGCGAATTTGACTGCATTTTCGTTCGCGTCTGCTCCGCCTAGCGTGAAGAACACTCGTCCGCCTTCGAAGCCACTGACTTCAAGCAGGCGCGCCGCAAGCTCCGCTCGGCTTTTTGCACCCCACTCCGAGGTAACGAAACAGAGCTCCTCTGCTTGCTTTTTGATCGCCGCGATGACACGAGGGTGTTGATGCCCAAGGTTGTTCGACTCGGCCAAACTACTCATGTCGATATATTCGCGGCCCTGCTCGTCAACAAACAACGCACCCCGACCGCCGACAATCGTCGGCGCATTCCATGTGGTTTGAATGCACCATGTATGCATGACCACGTCTTTCTCGCGCACCACGTTACCTCCATAAATTTGCCTGCCTAGCTTGCTGCTCACGATACAACATCTGTTCAATTTATCAAAATAATTTCACACATGATCTATTGTGCGGCGCACTAGAGGGTTTACCCGCCAAAACGATCTGGCGGGTTGTTGGTCGGGACAAGCGGCGTTGGGGCCTTTGGTGAGCACGTAGCCTTGGAAGCGAAGCACCGATCCCTATTTAGGGGTTCGTGTTTCAACTGATCTGATTTACCATTTGGTAAATTTGACTGGCGCGTTAATCAGGCTCACAGGAGTGCGCGATGAACAAGGAAAGCTTGGAGGAGTTGATCAAGAGCAACTTCTCGAGCCTTACGCCGAAACTGCGTGCGGCTGCGCGTTACGTTCTTGATGCACCAAAAGAGGTTGCCTTATTGTCGATGCGTTCGCTTTCGTCGAACGCCGGCTTGCAGCCGGCTTCCATGCTGAGACTTGCACGGGTACTGGGCTTCGAGAATTACGAGGCTTTCCGAGCCGTCTATACAGAGTGGCTGTCGAACCAAGACAGCACTTTTTTGAAGCGCGCTGCTAGCTTACGTCGCCGTTCGCGTCCGGATGACGCGAATCCGCTCCTAGCTGAGGCTTTCAACACTGAGATCGCCAACCTTGACCAGACTTTCGGTAATCAGAATGCTTCGGCGTTTCGATCGGCAGAGGAATTGTTGGGTCAGGCACGCTCCATATATATACTCGGGCTGAGAAGTCTCTTTCCCGCGGCTTATTATTTTCACTACGTGTGTGGAATGTTCCGCGGCAACACAACGTTGCTTACAGGTGTAGGCGGCACAATTGTTGACGAATTGCGAAGGATTGGTGACGCAGATGTCTTGCTTGCTTTTAGCCTGGCGCCCTATGCCGCAACCGCAGTGAAGGCTTGCGACTATGCGCGCGATCGCGGAGCAAAAGTTGTAGCTGTCACGGACAGCACGGTTTCACCCATTGCTGTGGGTGCGCACGCTATTCTGCTGGCTCCGAACGCTAGCCCCTCCCTCGTTCCATCAATCTTGCCTGCTATCGCAGTAGCGCAAATGCTGGCAAATTTGATGGTGGCACAAGGTAAAGAGGAGATGCTGGAAGAAATCTCTAATAGCGAAGCGCAGCTGGAGCGATTCTCCGTGTATGTGACCCAATAGCAAGTCACGATGCGGCGACTGCCAAGAAGCGCTGTTCGGTGAGAGTAAAAATTGTATTCGGCGCGTTATGTTGCCTGCAGTAGGAGCCTTAGATGGCTCCGCGTGTAGACTTATCGTCCGTGAGATTGATCTTGAGAAGCGCTCTGGTGGATCGCCAGCACCCAACTTCCGAACTATATGACCCTCGATCAACTTCGCGTGTTTGTCACGGTAGCCGAGCAGCAGCATGTGACTCGCGCTGCCGACATGTTAGCGTTGTCCCAGTCCGCAGTGAGCAGTTCTATTTCTGCGTTGGAAGCACAATACGACGTTAAATTGTTTCACCGCATACGCAGAAGCATCGTCTTGACCGACCTGGGACAGGCATTCCTCGTAGAGGCTCGAGCAGTCTTAGCGCGCTCACTAGCTGCGTCGAACGTTCTAGCGGACCTAGCCGGATTGCGTCGTGGGACTCTGTCGCTTGCAGCGAGCCAAACAGTTGCGAATTATTGGATGCCGATGGTAATGCAGCGCTTTCGGGAGGCGTACCCCGGGATTGTATTGAAACTGTCAATTAGCAATACAGATCATGTCGTTCGCCAGATAAATGATGGAATGGTGGACCTTGGCTTTGTGGAAGACCAGATAGATGCCGACGCCGTGGAGATCCGAACAGTTGCCCGCGACGAGCTCATTATAGTCGTTGCTCCTAGCCATCCATGGGCTAATCCAGCGTTCTCGCCTTCCGAGATTGACCTACGATCAACGGACTGGGTCTTGCGCGAAAAAGGATCAGGCACACGCCGAGTTTTTGAGAAGTTCGTACAAAGCTTCGGTATCGATGCTTCAAAACTTAGGGTAGGCATGGAACTACCTTCGAACGAAGCAATAAGGACTGCGGTAGAGGTTGGCGCTGGTGCGACAGTGATGTCGCGCCTTGTCGCCGCCGCGTCGCTTCGCGCGGGAACCCTTGCTACTGTAGACCGACCTGCGTATCTACGAGAGTTTCTATTACTGAAACACAAACAGCGCTACGTCACTGATGCCATGCGCGTTTTTATTGAAATGGCGCTGGCTCAACCCCTTATTCCCGCAATCAGCGACACCGCGGATTAAACGCATGTTACGAAGACAAAAACAGTCCGCGGTATGGCTGACTCCTCCTTGTCTCTGGCGTGGTTGCACGCGCGCAACGGCTATTCTCAATGGCCCCAATGTGCTAAGCCGAAGATGATCTTTTGATAGTTTAGAAACGCTACGCCCAACGTTGAAATAAATATCAGCGCAGTAACAACGGGGTTATTCTTTACAAGTTCGACAAGAGCTATCGGATGCACGAAGTATTTGTCAGTGAAGGTCGCATTCGTCTTTAGACTTTTATCGTGTGTCCGGTCAAAAATATTCGCAAGAATATCGACCTTTCGAAGGGTCGACTGGTGCAGTTTCAAGTACTCACCGTTCACAAAGGCTTCGGCTTCTTCTGCGCCCTGTAAAGCATCAACGTCCGAAATACGGTTCATTTCGACTATGCTCATCAACCGGCCTTTTCGGCCGCTCGGTGATTTGTGGGGTGCGTACGTCAGGCCGTACAACGTGACGAGTTCTCGGGCCAAGTCAAACTTGCGATGATCCTGCAAGACCGTCGGTTGCCCGCCGAGCACTCGGTATCGATGCTCCAGCGCGGAGAATCCGTAGTTGTCGTCCCGCATGTTCCAGTGAATGAACGTGCTGTCGGTGTTTCTCGACAAAAAATCAAAGTAGCCATCGAGCATGTCTCGCTCGAACGGATCAAGAGTCGCCGAAAGCACCCCTGCAGGAATGCCTGCGGACCCTCCCGGACCTGCTGCTGCAGCAGCTGCTGCGGCGGCCGCGCCGGCAGCAGGAAGAATCGCCGTCAAAGCCGGTAATTGCCCCTTCAGCTCGGCCGATTTGTGTATTGACCATGTCTTTGTCTGGGCGGATTTCAAGTTTCGAACGGCGATAGATGTGACTCGAGTCGATCCGCCTACCGCAGGTTGCCCTGGAGCTACGTAAAACGACTCGCATGAGTAATGGATCAAATATGCGTTGATCGAATCATCGTAGATCTCGTTCAACTTCTTTCTGCTTTTTGACCGCTCTCTAATACGAGAAATCTCTGACGAACTCATCCCGTCCTCTTACTTTGTCCCGACGCTTACGCGTGCACCCCTGCACGGCACAGCGACCGATCGATCATCCAAAAGAATTTAATGCCTGCACCATGGCAGCAGCGTAGGCCATTCGACGGACTTGCCCTTGTACACAGGTGTCTCATCATCGTGAAACACATTCGGTCGTTCTTCAGCCTTGTTTGGATTGGTGGTCACCAAGCGCAATGTCTTCAGGTCACGGGCATCCGCTTGCTCGAACTGTCTCCCTGACGGTCGAGATAGTGCCCGCGTCACTTATAGAAGTCGCAGACGAACGACTTGGACGCGCCTGCCGACGCTCTTCCGCGCGCGCGATCAACGCTGCGAGTTCGCAATTAAGATCTGCATCCTTGGCGCCGGGACGCCACGGCACGCAGCCGTTTTTCTTCCGCGTTTCCCGCGCCAACGCTAAGGCATCGCGCGCTGCCCTCGCGCTTGCAAGGTTCACTTCATCATAAAGACCGATCGAATCGCCGAAGTCAGCGAATACGCACAGTTCCTCCCGCTCCGTATGAATTCGCGCGGGAAAATCCCGCAAATCTGACACGACGCGCCGGCTGAAGCGTTGCCATTGGATCCGTTCGGGAAAGAGGAAGGGCGGGAGCATGACACTCGCCATCATCTCTTGATGACCCGCGCGCTCGATGCCATCGCGCTCGAACCCATTGCCCTCCCCGGCGCTTCGTGCCCACTCGGCTCGATGTATCATGGCGCGACACGCACGTGCATAGGCTTCGAGCGAGAGCGCGACCTCAAGCGCTGCGTCGCCACGTTCACGTCGGCGTGAAAATCTGTTCCGAAGACCTTGCATGAGCAAGACAACAATTGAACTTACTGCACTGGACGTCGCGACAACGGAAATCCAGTCCGGCCAGTTGATCTGCGCCAGAAAATCCGGCACCTGGTGCCATTGCGTCTGCCACATGAGCGTCCCTTCGAAACCACGAAAGCGAAAGTATATGAAAGATCGTGCACTTCTCTAATCTCTCGTTGCCTCATTCGATGGCGTGTATCGCATTTACGACGGCCTCACTTCCAAAAATTGGTTAGTGATGGTACCGACCGAAAATACGGCAAAGCATTGCGCGTGCTAATCGCAAGGTGGGGCATTTTGCACCACTTGATCTGCGCTATTCTGACGTTTCTCCGCAGCCCAGCAAGACATGCCAGAGTCTATTAACACGACAGCAATCAAGGCTTGTACGCGTCCCACCTCATTCGACCCGCCGAGACAGGCTTTACTCAGCGATACGACGGGAGTCCGTGTCACGGGCAGGCGTATGCGCCGCGCGTCGCCGTGCCCATTCTTAGCGTTGGCTTCCTATCATCACGCCGAAAACAGTAGAGCTCGCCCTCAAGGAGCTATCCACTGCGCCCCGATTTGGAAACTCGAGACTTCCGGAACGTATCAAGTACGGTTGCAGCGTGAACAGGAATAGCAGCCGCATTGCTGGCTTTCATCAGCGCCTCGATACGCTGAGCAGTATCCGTTGAAGGCGCCGGCGTGTAGACCATGATGCGCATCCCCGGCGCATCAGGCACTTCCAGCGATAGGGCGTCGAGTTCGAGTAACCCTGCCACCGGATGCTCGATCACCTTGCGCCAGTCGCTGCGCTTGAGCACTTCATGCTCCGCCCACCAGCGGCAGAAGTCCGCATCCGTATCGCTGAGTTCTTCGACGAGATCACGCAGAAAAACCTCTCCGGAAGGCCGAAGAATATAGTCGCCTCGAAACTGCGCCAATACGCATTTCGCGTAGGCATCCCAGCCCTGAAAAAGCGCACGCGCGCCGTCTTGCTGAAACGTGAACCACAGCAGATTGCAGCGACCTGCGGGCATTTTGCGAAAGTCGGCGAACACCCGTACAGCCGCTTCGTTCCACGTCACATAATTCCAATTGCCGTCGACGACATATGCTGGCATGTTGCCAAGCTGATCGAGCATCCGACGAACTGTGTCCGTCACGTTTTGCGCAATCGGATACGGGCCAGGCGGCGTGTAATGGTTGGCGAGCTCGAACAGATGCGTGCGCTCGTGCGGCGAGAGCTTCAGCGCATTTGCCAGGCTTTCGATTGTCTTAAACGAGACATTCACTTCCCTGCCCTGTTCGAGCCATGCATACCAAGTCACGCTGATACCTGCGCGCTCCGCAACCTCTTCGCGGCGCAGTCCTGGTGTTTTGCGCCGCGTGCCGCTTGGAAAGTCGATGTCCTTGGGCCGAAGACGTGCACGACGCGTCTTTAGGAAATCGGCCAGTTCGTTCAGACGCTGCTGTTTTTCCATGTTTCGTCTCCTCACTCTTTCCCTGTTACTGCCATTACTAGTAATGCCAATTGCTAGATGCGCTCCGACAACCGTGCCAAATTGACGCCGTCGGGGAGCACGCCGTGTCCGAAGCGGCGGCAACGCAGGCCATCGAAGCCCTAACCGGTGCGTCTGACCGCTAGACTCGTTGGAAGGTCGGTACAACGACGCGCGGCTCCCCCGACGGATATTAAAACATTTACGGAGACACTCATGCGTCGTTCGACCCGCTTTCAGCGCGCAAGCATATTTGCCGCTGCAGCAATCACATTGACGGCTTCCTGCGCCGCTCGAGCAGACTACACTGGCGCCGCGCGCACGTTCCTGTTCAATCCGGCGGTGCAGATTCCGTTCTCCGATACCTCGAAGTTCAAGAAGAAGCCGCCATATGTTATTGGCTTCTCCAATGCGGGACTCGGCGACAGCTGGCGGGTTGTGATGCAACACTCGCTAATGAAAGCTGCGGCAGACCATCCCGACCAGATCAAACAATTGCTCATCACCAACGGGAACATGGACGACGCCAAACAGGCCGCCGACATTCAGGATCTGATCTCGCGCGGCGTGGACCTGCTCATCGTCAGTGCGAACACGCAAAAGGCGCTCGACCCCGTTGTCACGCGCGCGATGAAACAGGGCATTCCCGTCGTGATGGTTGACCGGCGCATTTCATCGGATAACTTCGTATCATTCGTGACGGGATCCGATGCGATGATGGGCCGCGTGTGGGCGCAATGGATCGTCGAGAAGCTGCATGGCAAGGGCAACGTCATCATGCTGGCGGGCCAGGCGGGCTCAAGCGTTAGCGCCGACCGTGAAGCGGCCGCGCACCAAGTGTTCTCGCAATATCCCGGCATCAAAGTGCTCGACACGGTCTACTCCGACTGGAGCCCCGTAAAGGCCAAGCAGCAGATGCAGGCGATGATCGCAAAATACGGGCGCTCAATTAATGCCGTCTGGTGCGCGCACGGCTTGCCCGTCGCAGGCTCGATCGAAGCGTTCCTCGCGGCGGGCTTCAAGCCCGGCGAAATTCCACCGCACACGACAGCCGACCTTAACGGTCCGCTGCAACTGGCGCTGCAATACAAGATTCCGATGCTTGAAATTGGCTATCCGCCTTCAATGGGCGGTACGTCACTCGATGTCGCGCTCAAGGTTTTGCAGGGCCAACCGCTGCCGAAAATCTTCGAGATCAGCCCGCAGATCGCGCTGACGCGCGGCGACGAGACAGCATCAGTGCCGCATCCCGACCAGTACATCGATCAGGTGGTTGATGCCAAGGGTCCGCCCGACAAGATCATCGACGGCGGCATGGGAGCGGACTACAACCCATCGACGTTCAAGATCAAGCTGCCGGGTGAAAAATGAACGCGAACATAATAGGTTTTTCAGGTGGAAGCGCTCCACCGCCCGACGTGATCCAGGTCAGCGACATCGTCAAGCAGTTTCCTGGCGTCAAGAGCCTTGATGACGTGAGCTTCGGCGTACGCGGCGGAGAAATTCACGCACTGGTCGGCGAGAATGGCGCGGGCAAATCGACACTGATGAAAGTGCTCGCGGGCGTGTATCTGCCAGACGAGGGCGCATTGTGCTTCGACGGTCAGCCCGTCGCGTGGAAGTCCCCCGCAGACGCAAAGGCGCACGGGGTTCACATCATCTATCAGGAACTCGTGCTGTTTCCGCAGTCGAGCGTCGCGCAGAACATCTTCGCGGGGATCGAACCTTGCACACGGCTCGGCACGATCGACCACCGCAAGATGAACGAGCGCGCCGCGACGCTGCTGCATGAGCTCGGCGTACAACTCGATCCGCGCGAGCGGGTCGGCGCGCTCTCTGTCGCGAGCCAGCAGATGGTTGAGATTGCAAAGGCGATGGCGAGCGAGATACGCGTCCTTATCCTCGACGAACCGACTGCCGTCATCGCCGGCAAGGAGGTGCAACTTCTGTTCGAACGGCTGCGCGTGCTGCGCGAGCGAGGCGTCGCCATTATCTACATCTCGCACCGACTCGACGAAATCTTCGAACTGTGCGACCGCGTGACCGTCATGAAGGACGGCCGCAAGATCGGTACACAGCTAGTGTCGGAAACTACACGCGCCGATCTCGTGCGCATGATGGTCGGCCGCGAAATGAAAGACATCTATCCGCCCAAGCCTACGTTGCCCCCTGGCGGCACGGTGCTCATGAAGGTCGACGGTCTGAACGTTGGAGATCGCGTCTTCGACGCGTCGCTATGTGTACACGCTGGCGAGATTGTCGGGCTCGCGGGTATGGTCGGCTCGGGCCGCACGGAACTCGCATCCGGCTTGTTCGGCGCGCTGCCCGCACGCGGCACGGTCGAAGTGCGTGGCACGCGCCATACGCGTATGACGCCGGCAACGGCGATTCGCCTCGGTCTCGGCTTCGTCACGGAAGACCGTAAATCCGAAGGTTTGCTGATGTACCTGAACGTCGCGCAGAACGTCACGGCGACTACCCTACGACGCGTGTCCCGTTTCGGGTTGCTGAGAGCCAAAGAAGAGCGCACGGCAGGCGCGGATGCCATCCGCGAATACGGCATCGCAGGCGCCCGACCGGCGGGCAGCGTCGCAACGCTGTCGGGCGGCAACCAGCAAAAGGTACTCATCAGCCGATGGGTACGCGTGTGCACCGGCGTGCTGATTCTCGACGAACCAACCCGTGGGGTCGACATCGGCGCAAAGGCCGAAATCTATCGCCTCATGCGCGAACTGACGAATCGCGGCCTCGGCATCCTGATGATCAGTTCCGAGCTACAGGAAGTCATCGGCATGTCCAACCGCGTGCTGGTGATGCGCGAAGGGCGTATCGCGGGCGAAGTCAGCGGCCAGCAGATGACCGAGCACGACATCATGGCGCTCGCGACGGGCGGCACGCAGCTCACGCAGACGGGAGGCGCTCATGCGTACGCTCATTAGACGCCACGTCGCACCGAACGCAGCGCCATTCATCGTCGCAGTGTTGATCGCGGTGCTGTTCGTCACGGGCACAAGCGTCAACGACCGCTTCTCCACGCTGTCCAATCTGCTGAACGTCCATCAGCAGGCGACGGGCCTTGCGCTCGTCGCGCTGGGGCAGACGCTGGCCGTTCTAACAGGCGGCATCGATCTGTCCGTTGGTTCGTTGATCAGCGTGACAGCCACGCTCACATCCGGCATCTCCGATGCGACCCACGGCGGTTGGGGCACGGCGATTTCGGCCGCGATTGCGTTGTCTGCGTTGGTGGGACTGGCCAATGGTCTGCTCGTGCTCTCGCTGCGTGTGCATCCGCTGATCATCACGCTGGGTATGGGTGCCATTCTGCAAGGCGGCATCCTGTATTACGCGAACGGCCCCGCAGGCAGCGTGCCGGACGGCTTCGACGCGCTGGCTTATGGACGCTACGCCAACGTGCCCGTCACCGCCACCGTCGTGCTGCTTCTTTATGCCGGTGTGTCGTACTTCATGCGCAATACGCGCCTAGGCCGGTACGTCTATCTCGTCGGCGACGACGACAACGCGGCAACGCTCTCGGGCATTCCGCGCAAACGGGTGATTCTATCCGTCTACACGTTCTCGTCCCTCTGCGCCGGCCTCACGGGCATTTATCTCGCCGCCCAGTTCGGCTCGGGTCAGCCGTATCTCGGCGCCAACTACACGCTTGCATCCATAACGCCCGTGGTCGTCGGCGGCACGATTCTGAGCGGGGGGCGCGGCGGCGTCGTCGGCACGTTGCTTGGTGTGTACCTGCTCAGCATGCTCAACAACCTGATCAACTTTGCCGGCGTGCCGTCCCAGTATCAGCTCATCGTGCAGGGCATCGCGATCATCGCGGCCGTCTGCGTCAACGTTCAGCAGAAACGGAGGCTCGCATGAACTCGATTGCTCCGCGCAGCGAAGCCACACCGTTGCGCACGCTGTCGCTGCGTGTCATACAGCGCTATGGCATCTATCTGTTTCTCGTGGTGCTGATTGCGCTTTCGGGCGCGTGGTCGCCCACTTTCCTTCGTGCCGATAACGTCGTCAACATGCTGGTGCAGTTCGCGCCGCTTGGCATCGTCGTGATTGGCCAGGTGTTCGTGATTCTCGTGGGCGGACTCGATCTGTCCGTGGCCTCTGTGATGGCGACGGCGGCCGTGACCGCCACTGCGTTCGACGATACGAACCATTCGGCGCCAGCTGTGTTTGGCGTCACGCTCGTACTGTGCATTGGTTCCGGGCTGCTCAATGGCCTGCTTGTCACGAAGCGTCAGGTGTCGCCGTTTCTCGCGACCTTCGCCACCGCCGTCGTGCTCGACGGCCTGCGCTTCGCCTACACGCAGGGCGCGCCTTCCGGCAACGTACCACCGCTTTTTCACGTGATGGGAACAGGCTCGATCGCGGCAGTGCCCGTCAACGTGCTGTTGCTGTTCGTGTGCACTATCGTGTTCGGCACATTGCTGCATCTGTCCACGTTCGGACGGCGCGTGTACATGGTGGGCGGCAACGCCGTTGCCGCGAGACTGGTCGGCGTGAGCCCCGACACCGTGCGTATCGCGTGTTACGTGATTAGTGCGCTGCTTGCGGGGCTGGCGGGACTGATCCTGTCAGGCTATGTCGGCATCGTCGACAACTGGGTGGGGCGCGGTTTCGAACTCGATTCGATCGTCGCCGCTGTGATGGGCGGGCTCGCGCTCTCCGGCGGCCGCGGCTCGCTGCTGGGCGGCCTCGCGGGTGCAGCCATTCTCGTCATCGTCTTCAACATCGTGCTGCTGATCGGCATGCCCGTGCAGGCGCAGATCATCGTCAAGGGCGTCATCATCATCGGCGCATCCGCGTGCTACGTGAGCCGCCGGCAACGCTGAATCTTCCAGATCCATACGAGGCCATTCGAAATGGCCCGTCTAACCAAGGAGTCGAATATGAGAGCAGTGCGTTTTCACTGTGCGCACGATATCCGGGTCGAGAACGTCCCCGACCCGACGAGCATGGGCGCGAGCCAGATGATCGTCAAACCGCTGTGGTGCGGCATCTGCGGAACCGACCTGCACGAGTATCAGGCGGGTCCCATCGTCGTGCCGACCGAGCCGCATGCGTTGACGGGAGCAAAAGCGCCTCAGGTTCTCGGTCATGAGTTCAGTGCGGAGGTCGTCGAAGTCGGCAAGGACGTGAAGAATGTGCAGCGCGGTGACCGCATCTCGGTGATGCCGCTCGCATCGTGTGGTCAGTGCTACTACTGCGCGCGCGGCATGCGCCATCTCTGCACGAAGATGGGTTGCGTCGGGCTCAGTTGGGACGGCGGCGGGATGGCGGAATACACCGTGCTCAACGACTATCACGCGAATCGCCTGCCCGACACCGTCAGCGACAAGCAGGGTGCGCTGATCGAGCCAGCCGCCGTCGCGCTGTATGCCGTGGACCGGGGCGGCGTCACGGTCGGCTCGACGGTGCTGATTACAGGGGCGGGCCCGATCGGCGTGCTCGCTGCCCTCGCCTGTCACGGAGCGGGAGCCACGAAGATCTTCGTCAGCGAACCCAACGCGGCGCGCGCCGCAAAGATGGCCGGCTTTGGCGTCACGACTGAAATCTTCGACCCCTCCGACGGCGACCTGCCGCAAAAGATTCGCGATTTGACAGAAGGCGTGGGCGTCGACGTTGCGATTGAATGCGCGGGCCACCAGCATGCGCTGAACGCCTGCGTCGATGCCGTGCGTTCGGCGGGCGCCGTGGTCCAGGCAGGTCTGCACGTCGGCACAGCCAGAGTCGACCCAATGAAATGGTCGCTGAAGGACATTCGAATCGAGGGAACGTGGTGTTACCCCGTGACCATCTGGCCGCGCATCATTGGCATGATTGCGAACGGCAAATTTCCGGTGGAAAAGCTCATCCACGACCTGATCAATGCCGACGATGTCGTCGAAAAAGGCTTTGACGTGCTAAGCGACAAAGGCAGCGACAAGATGAAAATCCTCATCAATCCCCAAGTACGGTGACGACATGCCCCAAACGCAAGAGAAACACAACGCACAACAGATCGGCTGGATCGGCCTCGGCAAGATGGGCACGCCAATCCTGCGCAATCTTCTCGCCGCGGGCTTCGACGTGACCGTCTATGACGTCGACCCAGCGCGCATTGACGAAGGGGTTCGGCTTGGCGCCCGCGGCGCCGAGGACCTCGCCAGCGTCGCGCGTTCGGTCCCGCTCGTGTTCTCGATCATCCCCGACGACGCCGTATTGCGTAAGGTCGCGTTCGGCGCACACGGTGTGATCAAAAACGCACCCGAGGGCGCCGTCTATATCGACATGAGCACGGTATCGCCCACAGCGTCGGGTGAAGTTCGCGACGCGGCGCGCGAGCGCGGAATTGGCTATATTTGCGCGCCCGTCTCGGGCAGCACCGTCCTTGCAGAGAAGGCGCAGCTCACCGTGTTCGCATCCGGCCCTCGAGACGCGTACGGCCGCGCGTTGCCCGTCTTCCAGGCCATGTCGGCACGCCAGTACTACGTCGGCGAGGAGCAGCAGGCACGTTATCTGAAGCTCGCCATCAATCATCTCGTCGGCTCCACGGCCGTGCTGCTGGCTGAAGCGCTCACCCTCGGCACAAAGGGCGGCCTCGACTGGGCCGAGATGCTGGAGGTGATCGGCGATAGCGTCGCGGCGTCCCCGCTCGTCAAATACAAACTCGATCCGCTGAAGAAGCGGGACTTTTCCCCTGCCTTTTCGTCGCGGCAAATGCTCAAGGACATGTCACTCGTGGTCGATGCGGGGGCGGACGCCGGCGTACCGATGACAGCCGCCGCGCTCGTACGGGAGCAGTTCGCACGCTACGCCGCGGGAGATGGCGCGGATCTGGATTTCTTTTCCATTGTGCGCGCTGTCGAGGCGCAGGCCGGAATTTGTCGCTGACTTTCTTAATCTAAACCAGGAGTTGGAATGCACTACACCGTCTACTGCCTCGACCATGACAACATGGTCGAACGCCGCCTTGCCCACTACGAAGAACACAAGGCCTATCTGACCACCTCACCCGTCAAGATGGTCATGTCGGGCCCGCTGCTGGCAGGCGATGAGGAAACGATGATTGGCAGTTTCTTTCTGTTCGAAGCCGACGAGATTGAGGATGTCATGCGTTTTAACAGCAACGACCCTTTCAACAAGGCCGCAATTTGGCGCAGCGTTGATATCCGTCCGTTCCTCAAGCGCGTCGACAACCGCTAGTTATATCAACCTAATCGATTCATGCAAAACCTCGACGAGAACACCATCACGGATGCGGTACTCGCACGCCACGAGCATGCACCCGATGAACGGCTCAAGACAATCGTCACGAGCCTCGTGCGGCATCTGCACGCCTTCACTCGCGAAGTCGGTCTGACCGAACGCGAATGGGAAGCCGGCATCCGCTTTCTGACCGACGTCGGTCATATCACTGACGACCGCCGTCAGGAGTTCATTCTGCTGTCAGATACGCTGGGCCTGTCGATGCTCGTGACGGCAATGGCGAATCGCAAGCCTGATGGCTGCACGGAAGCGACCGTTTTCGGCCCGTTCTTCGTCGAGAATGCGCCGGAATATCGTAACGGCGACGACGTGGCTAACGGCGCGCGCGGCGAACCGTGCTTCGTGTCGGGTGTCGTGCGCGGCCAAGACGGCGAGCCGGTGAGCGGTGCACGCATCGAAGTCTGGCAGGCGGATGCCGATGGCTTCTACGACGTCCAGACAGGTGACGCCGAGACGCATCGCGCAAGAGGTGTGCTGCATAGCCTTGCCGATGGCCGCTATCACTTTCGGTCGATCGTGGCAGAGGCCTATCCCATTCCGCACGATGGTCCGGTCGGACGCATGCTCAAGGCGCTGGGGCGACATCCCTGGCGCCCGGCACATCTGCATTTCATGATTACGGCGCCCGGTTATGACCGACTCGTCACGCACGTTTTCCGAGACGGTGATCCTTACCTGGACTCGGACGCCGTGTTCGGCGTGCGTTCGTCGCTGATCGCGCCCTGGATCCGTCACGATTGCGGCAAGGCGCCCGACGGCACGGTGATGACGACGCCATTCAGCACGCTCTCGTTCGACTTCGTTCTGAGTCAATCCTCATGAATTCCTTCACCTACACCAGCCGGCCCGGTCGCATCGTCTTCGGCACAGGGGCGATCGAGCGCCTCGCCGTTGAGCTAGACGAACTGGGCATCCGGCGCGCGCTCGTGATGTGCACGCCCGAGCAGTGCTTTCTTGCTGATCGCGTGCGCAAGCTCGCAGGCGAGCGCTGCGCCGACATATTCGATCGGGCCGTCATGCATGTACCCGTTGAAACCGCGCGTGAGGGGGTCGCGGCCGCGCTCGCAGCGGGCGCGGATGGACTTGTCGCAGCGGGTGGTGGCTCCACGCTCGGACTCGCGAAAGCCATTGCGCTCGAAACCTCGCTGCCGATTCTCGCGATTCCGACCACGTATGCCGGCTCCGAGGTTACGCCTATCTACGGAATGACTTCGGCGAGCGAGAAGAAAACCGGCAAGAGTTATCGCGTGCTACCGCGCACCGTAATCTACGATCCGTGCCTCACCCTGACCTTGCCCGCGTCGCTCTCGGCGACGAGCGGGCTCAACGCGATTGCGCATGCAGCAGAGGGGCTCTATGCACAAGACGCCAATCCCGTGATGTCGCTGTTCGCCGAAGAAGGCATTCGCAGCCTTGCGAATGCCTTGCCGCGTATCGTCAGGCAGCCCGACGACACCGCGGCACGCGAAGCCGCCCAGTATGGTGCGTGGTTGTGCGGAACCGTATTGGGGAGTGTCGGCATGGCGCTGCATCACAAGCTGTGTCACACGCTCGGCGGAACATTTAATCTGCCGCATGCGGAGACGCATGCGGTCATGCTGCCCTATTCGATGGCATTCAATCTGCCCTCCGCACCAGACGCACACAAACGGCTGTGCAAGGCGCTGGAAACGCGAGAACCAGCGGCCGCCCTGCACGACCTTGGCCGCTCGCTCGGTACCCCCGCGTCTCTCGGCGCGCTAGGGCTTCGTTTGACCGACATCGATGCCGCCGCCACGGTGGCGATGCAGACTCCGTACTACAACCCCAGACCCCTCTCGCATGCAGCGGTGCATCGCCTGCTGACATGTGCTTTCGACGGCATACGGCCCGACAGCCGGACCTTTCCTATCGTGTAGTCCGCTTCCGCTGGCGAAAGCGAGCATTCGCAGATTCTTCCTGCCAACACTAATATTATCGACATCGATCTTCATGAAAAAACGGGCACTCATCATCGGCGCGACGGGCATCGTCGGCGGCAATCTCGCGCAACATCTGCTGGCATCCGGAGGCTGGCATGTAACGGGTCTCTCACGCGGACGCACGAAAGTGGCCGATGGCGTCGAGTCCATTACCGCGGATCTCACTTCCTCAAAATCTGTCACGGATGCGCTGCAAGGTCAGCACTTCACGCACGTGTACTTCACCGCGTGGTCGCGACAGGCAACCGAGCGCGAGAACATCGAAGTAAACGGCGCAATGGTCCACCATGTCTTGGATGCGCTCGGTCCATCGGGCAAGCTCGAACACGCCGCGCTCGTCACGGGTCTCAAGCATTACTTGGGGCCTTTTGAAGCTTATGCACAAGGCAACGTCCCGCTTACGCCGTTTCGCGAGGAACAAGGACGGCAACCGGTCGATAATTTCTATTACGAGCAGGAAGACCGGCTGTTCGAAGCCGCGCGTCAATATGGCTTCGGCTGGAGCGTGCACCGACCGCACACTATCATCGGTTTCGCCCTTGGCAACGCTATGAACATGGGCGTCACGCTCGCCGTTTACGCAACGCTGTGCAAGGAAACGGGGCAGCCGTTCATGTTTCCGGGTTCGGCCGCTCAATGGAACTATCTCACGGATATGACCGACGCGCGCCTGCTTGCGCGGCATCTGGAGTGGGCGTCCACTACGCCCGCCGCGCGCAACGAGGACTTCAACGTCGTCAATGGAGACGTGTTCCGGTGGAAGTGGATGTGGTCACAACTCGCGCAGTATTTCGGCATCGAGCCCGCGCCTTTCGACGGTGAAACGCGTCCGCTTGAACATCGCATGCAGAATGCGGACAGGCAGTGGGCGGACATCGCGGGCCGCTACCAACTGAAGGAACCGGCTATAGAAAAGCTCGTGTCGTGGTGGCATACGGACGCCGATCTCGGGCGTCCGATGGAAGTGCTGACTGACATGGGCAAGAGCCGAAAAGCCGGTTTCCTTGATTATCAGTCAACTCAAGATGCGTTCTTCGCGCTCTTCAATAAACTAAAGCGCGAGCGGATCATTCCTTCCTAAGGCGTAGGTTCCCTAGAGCGGCCATTCGATCCTGTGGTCGGCGACATACCCCGTCTATCAAACACCAGTCGGATTACAGCTACCCCTCCCGCGTGAGGTACTCGGCCATCCGGGTACAGTTTTCTCGCTCATTTCGATAGGAAAAGGTCATCTCGCCCGTTTGAGCAGCGCGATCAGCATCTCGAGCGTCGGGTTGCCGCCCGGCGAAAGGGTGCGATAGATCGGTGGCCGGCTTCAGCCGTCCGCACGAGCTATTTCACCCACGCCGCCTGCAGCATTCACCTTATGCGCATGGCGTCGCGTCGCAGACGCAGTCTGATGTGAATGCTCGATCGGTGTTAAGCCTTGCGACAGCTTCGCACCTGTTGACGTGCAGCGCACGATATCCGCGCGACGGGCGGGCGCTTGCGGCGCGCCGCCTTGCGTGTCGCACCCATCCCGCTTAGTTATTGGTCTGCGTGTCGACGCCGCCATAGGCCGTTGCACCCTTGCTTTCATGTTGCTCGGCAAAAGTGGCTTTATTGCGCGCGATGGCGCGCGCGCTTGGGGGATAGTTCGTTCCATTAGAAGGCAGCAGACCTTGCGCTTCGGCTTGAACGAGTTGTTGCTTGACCTCGGCCTGCGTGAGGCCGCTCGTCTGCGTCTGCGTCTGCGTCTGCGTCTGCGCCTGCGCATGGACTGCGACGCCAACGGTTAAAGAAGCGGTAAGCAACAAAAGCGTCTTCTTCACGATCGGTCCTTCGAAAACTAAATGCGTTAGTTTGGTTTGCAGGAAGAGCTGGCGAAGCGCGGGCCGTGATCGCGAGCAAAGGCGTCGTGCGATACTGTGCTCAGCGCGCAAACGAGGCTCAAAAGCGCTCGCGTATGCGGTCCATCGCATCATTGCGATGCCTCACTGTTGTTGAAATCGCCGCTTGCCTGGGTGTTGGCATACGCGCCGCCATATGCAGCGTGCGAGGCGACCTTTGCTTCGGCGGCTTCCAGCGCCTGCGGATACCCGGCGTCGTGCGTGCTCGGACGATAGCCCGCAGCTTCTACCTGAGCGAGTTCTGCTCGCACTTGCGCACGCGTCACGTGACCCGGCGCCGATTGCGCGAAAGCTGCGCACGGCATCACGGTCGCGGCCGCCAGCACAGCACTCATCAACTTGTTCATCGTCTCTACCCTCACTAATTCACGAAGGAATGGCGGAGGGTGACTGGCTTGCGTATTTATCGCGGCGTGTTCGACTGTTCCGAATTATCGGCCGCCCGAAGTCGCCGTGCCCGCGCACTTCGCGTCCGCGCCCGGCTGGTCTGTGGCTTCGCCGTCTGATCAGCAGGCGCGCGGTCCGTGGTGGACGCTCTTTCGGGACCCGACGCTCGAAGCGCTCGAAGCGCGCGTCGACGTATCGAACCAAACGCTCAAGAAAGCCGTCGCTCAGCTTCAACAGGCGAGAACGATGGTCGACTATCAGCGGGCCGGTTTCTGGCCTACGATTTCGACGAGCCTCAGCCAGAATCGCACACGGACATCGGCGAATCTGGAAGGGAAATCGCTCGCCGGAAAGACCGTGCCGGACTATGCCGTCGGTCTGTCGGCATCGTGGGAGCCCGACCTCTTCGGTCGAATCCGCGATGCAACGCTCAGTGCCCAAGCCAACGCGGATGCAAGCGCGGCCGATTTGGAAGCGGTTCGTCTGTCCGTGACGAGCCAGCTCGCCATCGACTACTTCAACCTGCGCTCCCTGGACACACAGAAGAAGCTTCTTGACGATTCGATCGATGCGTATTCGGCTGCGCTTAAGCTGCTGAATCAGCAACTCGCGAACGGCGCAATCGACGCCTCGGCGGTCGCGCAGGCCCAGACGCAACTCGAAAGCACGCGCACGCAGGCAACGGAAGCCGCCTCGCAACGAGCGCAATCTGAACACGCGATCGCAACGCTGGTCGGAGAGCCGGCTTCGACCTTCTCCATTGCGCCGGCCGTCCAACCGTTTGCATTGCCGTCGATTCCCGTGGCGCTGCCCTCACAACTGGTGGAGCGCCGCCCAGACATCGCCGCCGCGGAACGGCGTGTCGTCGCCGCCAATGCGCAAATCGGCGTGGCGCGCGCCGCATACTTTCCAAGCCTCGTGCTCGGCGCGAACGTCGGCCTTGAAAGCACGTTCTTCGCGCCATGGCTGACCGCGCCGAGTCTCTTCTGGTCGCTCGGCCCTCAACTGGCGACAACAATCTTCGACGGCGGCCGCCGGTCCGCGACGCTCGCCGATGCACGCGCGCAATACGAAGGCGTTGCCGCCGATTATCGCCAGACCGTGCTCACCTCATTTCAGCAGGTCGAAGACGAGCTCACCGCGCTAGCCGCGCTCGCGGAGGAAGCCCGAAGCCAGCGCCGCGCATCCGATGCCGCCGCGCTGTCGCTCAAGCTCACCAACAACCGGTTTCAGGCAGGCGCCGTGAGTTATCTGGACGTCGTGACAGCACAGACGATCGCCCTGAGCAACGAAAAAACGGCAGACCAGATCGACGCGCGACGCGTAATCGCGTCCGTCAGTCTGCTTATCGCCCTTGGCGGCGACTGGAGCGCGTCAGGTAAGCGCGCCGCCGAATGACACATCAACGAAGCTGGCAATCATGGAGTCCGTGCTGGATGCGGGCTGGAACGTCCCAATGGTCATCAGCACCCACAGCTTCGGCAGAGTTTTCACGTGCGCCTACGTCTTGATCTGGTTAGGACGCGCAAATCCTGCCCAGGAAATTGCCCCGCCGTCGTCCAAGCAGGCATCCGCCATTGGTTCGTATAATTTCGAAACGCTGTGCTAAGCGAGAGACGAGCTGCGAAGGGAGAAACCATGCGGTGGGTGATGTTGTCGATCTTTATCGCTTGCGCTGCCTACACTCACTGGCGCGGTAGGGTTCGGCACGGATTCTTCCGCCAGCTTTCCGACCATTCGACTTTCATGTCGCCGCTGAACGGTTTTGTCTACCTGTTCTCGCGCGTGCCGTCGACACCATTCCTCGAGCCTTCTCTTTTTCCCGAACTCGCGCAGATCAAGGCGCACTGGGAAACCATCCGCGCCGAGGCCATCGCACTTCACGAAGCCAGCAAGATTCAGGCGGCCGGCGCGTACAACGACATCGGCTTCAACTCATTCTTCCGGCGCGGCTGGCGGCGCTTTTACCTGAAATGGTATGACCGCCCTCATCCGTCCGCCGTCGCACAGTGTCCGAACACGGTCTCCATTCTGCAAAAGGTTCCGACGGTAAAGGCGGCGATGTTCGCCATGCTGCCGCCCGGCGGCGTGCTTACGCTGCACCGCGATCCATACGCAGGATCGCTGCGCTATCACCTTGGACTCGTGACGCCTAACGACGACAGCTGCGCGATCATCGTCGACGGCCAGCGCTATTCATGGCGCGACGGCGAGGAAGTCGTTTTCGACGAAACCTATCTGCATTGGGCCGAAAACAAAACAGAGAAGGACCGCATCATCCTATTCTGCGACATCGAGCGGCCGATGAAATACCGATGGGCGCAGGCGTTCAACCACGTGGTAGGCGGCTTCCTGATGCGCGCGGCGACCTCGCCGAACGAGACTGGTGATCGTACCGGCGGTCTGAATCGCGCGTTCAAATATCTGTATTCGATCCGGATCGTCGGCAAGCGTCTGAAGGCGTGGAACCGGATCGTGTACTACATCGTAAAGTGGCTGCTATTCGGCGGAATAGCAATTGCGATTTTCTGGCGCTACTGAGGCCAGCCAAAGGCAACCAGGCGCAGACCAGGCGGTGCCGTAACGCGGCGAACATCGTTCGATAAGCGGAATTTTCAGTGGAGCGGCAATTGAAATGGCGCCACGTCGCTCGACGAACTCCTGCCCCGAATCACTGCATCAGCACCGCCGTCCCTGCGCGCCCCGTCTGCTCCTGATTGCGCTTCGTCGTTTGGCTGCTTTGCGACCTCCTTTGATTCCGCGACGCCCCAACTGACTGGGTAAACACCTACGCCGCCAACCACCATCGAGGTCATGACTGCTCCCTCAGAGACCCCGGTCCTCTCGCAAGACAATTTCGCCCGTGCGAGGATTTGTTAAGTTGACATTTTCGAGCGCCTTGATTCGCCACTCCCATGGCTGCCGCGTCAGCACTGCGAGCATTGGCGTGTCGACGGCGTGCGGGCACAATAGATGAGTCGCACCAACCGTGAGGCGGCTCCAGAAGTGTATGACCGCAGCATCGTCGTTGATCGCGACCACGTCGATTTGTTCGTTCTTCAACGTCGAGTCGCTATAGATGCTTGCATGGATCGGCGCATGCAAGTTGATGATCGCCCCGACGCCGCGCACGTAATGGCCAAACCTGCTCACGAAGGTTGCGTGGACATGGAACAGCGCCCCAAACGACTCCATGTCGTGACTGTTCCAAGCGTTCTCGAATGCGAGAAGCGCGTCTTCGGGTCATCTTATATGAGCGATCTAGATTCTCACAACCGTCCATGCAATTAGGCGGATGACAGGAATGAAGGCTGTTGGCCGGACCCGGCTTTGCAGCGTCATATTCCGCCAGCCCGTGCAACCGTCGTCATCTTCACTTTCGTTGGCACATAAGTAGGGCCCTTCCAGTTTATTTGTCGCGCGGCCGCGATGGCCAGACGACCTTACTGACCAAGCTCAATAAAATCAACCTGATGGCTTTCGTTTATCCTAGCGTCGCACACGGTTTGTCTCATCCGACGACTGCTACTTATGCGCAAACCAGCTTGACGCTCACCAACGATCCCCACTCGTATAACTGGACCTAACCGTGACTCACTCGATCACGCGTCGCAAACTGTTGATTGGTTTGCCACTGCTCGTCGGCACTGGCGTCGTCCCCGTGCTGCATGCGGCCGAATCCCCATTCGCGGAGATCGAGCGCAGGCGTGGCGGACGCCTCGGCGTATTCGCCGTAGACACCGGTTCTGGACGCACGCTGAGCCACCGCGCCGACGAACGTTTTCTAATGTGCAGCACGTTCAAAGGACTGCTCGCGGCGCAGACACTGGCACGCGTCGACAGCGGCGCCGAGCATCTCGACCGTCTCGTGCATTACACGGAGAAGGACCTTATCTTCACGTCGCCGGTGACCAAGGCTAGTGTCGCGCGCGGCGCGCTGTCGATCGACGCCCTCTGCCGGGCGGTCTTAGTGGAAAGCGACAATACGGCCGCGGTACTCCTGATGCGCAGTGCCGGCGGCCCCGCGGCGCTGACCGGGTTCGTTCGCGAACTTGGCGATAGGTTCACGCGCTCGGACCGCTACGAGCCCGAATCAAACCGTTGTCGCGGCATGCTTGACACTACGACACCGAAGGCAATCGCCACCACCGCGCAGCGCCTTCTGCTCGGCGACGTCCTAAGCGCCGGTTCGCGCGCGCTACTGGAGCGCGGCATGTCCGACTGCAAGCCGGGCCTCAACCAGATTCGCGCGGTGTTGCCGACTGGCTGGCAGGCCTCCGACCGGCCTGGAACCAGTGTCGAGGGAGAGACCAACGACTACGCACTTGTTCGTCCACCGGCACGAGCGCCCTTGCTCGTTGCCGTTTACTACGATGCGCCGAGCGTCAGCATGGACACGCGTGAGGCCGTTTTGCGCGAGGCAGGGTCGGTCTTCGTACAGTGGACCCTGAACGCAGCATGAACCACACAAGTTGATGAAACCGGAGGATTGGTTTCGTGCGGGGAATATCGATTCTTCCTGTGCTGTTCCGCCACTTTAATATGGCTTACTGGCTCGACGACGCGGCTCTGTCGCGCGTGTACTGATGGGACGCGCGCGCCTTCGCCCGAAAGGCAACTACAGGGTAACGGAGTTATTTGTGATTTCGAGCTATTTGATCACGACGAACACAATGGGTCACTAGTTCGGCCATATTGCTGTGCGAATGTTCTACGGCTTGCCTTTCGCCCGCATCCTGCCCTGCCTTTCGCTATTGCTGGCCATGATCAACGCATTGGCTCTGGCCGGCATCACCATCTTTCAGTATCGAGCAAGCGAAATTCGCGTGCCTTTGGAACGGGCACCGTCAGCACGCAAATGTCGCGGCGCGTAACCTATTTCCAAGACGTTTTCCGGGTCGTAGCGGTAAGAGTTAGGCCTCTCGCGATGCACTTCTCGGCGCGCTGGTAAGCCGGCACGTCGCGCGACATAGCGGACCTCGGCATAGGTCTGCCGACCGAGACTATCCAATCCGTACTTCCGGTTGTGGATAGCCTCGATGAGGTCAATCGAAGCTTACACGTCAATTAGGTTCCGCACGAAAGTGCTAGTACCCTAGTGCAGCAGGGCTATGGATAGCCGAAAGCTGAGCAGCGACTTCAGCGCTTGCACGCGTCATCGGCATGCGCAGTTCGTCGCATATAAGCCCTTGTGTGGCAAGCGCCGCCTTGATCGGCGCCGGGTTCGGCTCAGCGAACGCCGCCTGGATCAGCGGCAGAAGTTCGAAAAAGGTTCGCCGCCCGTCGGCAAGTCGATCATCGTTCAACTCGTTAAACATCTTGACGAATCGTTCAGGCCACAGATGCGCGGAAGCAGCAATGGCCCCGGCTCCGCCAAGGCATATGGTGTTGTACATCGCGACGTCCTCGCCTGCGAGCACTTGCAGACGGCCATCGCGGATCAACGCAAGGGTCGTGTCAAGCGATCCTGAGCAGTCTTTAATCGCCTGGATGCGTGGATGTGCGGCCAGTCTCAGCAGCGTTTCAAGCTCGAGCCGCACGCCGGTTCGGTATGGGATGTCGTACAGCACGATGGGCTTTTCACTTGCATCGGCAAGTGCAGTAAAGTGGCCTACGATGCCGGCCTGCGATGGGCGAATGTAATACGGCGCTGCGACCAGTATGCCCGCGACTTGCATCTGGTTGATTTCCGAGATTCGCTCGCGCATTGTCGCTGTGTGATTTCCTGACACGCCAACGATGACTGGCAAGACAGGCGCATCTGATAAGCCGTTAGCGGCGTCAAGTATCGTCAGCAGCACAGCGTCTTGCTCGGCAGCGTCGAGCGCAGCCGGCTCGCCGGTTGTTCCTAACGCGACAATTCCCGCAATGCCCAAGCCAGCGTACCGACGGACTAGAGCGCGCAGCGCAGGGTGATCGACTGCGCCGTCTCGGAATGGCGTAATCAGCGGAATCTAGATACCTGAAAAATCAAACATCGCTTACCTCGTGAACGACCGTTTAAATCCGTTCAGTGGTACGAGGGAGGTTTGAGTACAGGCCGCGCGATGCGTCTGACCGCTGCTCCGTCGCACATCTGATGACGGAACAGCATGCTCCGGTCAGATGAGCAACTGTTTTTTTGCTTTGGCGCAGACTTGGAAACAGCCGACGCAGTGGCGAATTTGCGACGCGCCCACGCGCGGCCTCACTACGCTTGAGAAAGCGTGTCTAGTGGCAGCTTGAATACAAAGCGTGGGTAGAAAGCGGGAGCACATGATGGCGATTTTAAACAGAGGCGGCGCTGCAGTCAAATCGACCATGTTCGCCACCATGACGGATAGAACGCAAATGCCGAGACGTTCTATGTATGAGATGGAGGCCAATCACGCGTGTTCGTGTCCTGCTGACCGTCGCCTACCGGCGAATAACAAGAAAGGAGACCAGCGAAATGCTCCCATAGCATCCGCGGCGAACACCAGGCGAACGCCAGCTTCGCTGCCGGCAACATCTGCCTGCATAAGCCTTGGGTTCTGAAACGCGGCGCCGGACGCGCGCAGCTCGCGATCGAAGTGGCGGCCAAGAAGTTGGGCAACTTCGGCCCATCGCACCTATCTTTGGCTCTGACTAGATCATGGTGCTTAAGTCGTGTTCGGTATGACCGGCGCTGTGGCGACCACCGACTCGATTGACGTGAGCTCGGTGACCCGAGGCTTAGCCGGAGCCTCAGGCGCCACCGCGACATCCACCTCTTTGAAGGCCGTGGCGAGCAGCGTTGACCGAAGTTACTTCGGAGCACTGTGAGGCACCGTCAGCCATAGCCGCTCACGCGCTATCAATGCCAGCGCCGGCTCGAGAAACGAGAGTACCTTGGGCGGCCCTCAATATCACGCGTATGATGGTTGTTTCGTTGTTGGGTGGCTCTCGAGCGCATAAACAACCCGTTTGCAGACTCGAGGTCTTTCACGTCGCGGACGGCGATATCGCATCTGGCGGCCTTCTTCAAAATGCGGAATGCGACAATGTCCTTCTCTACGCAAATCGATTCTTTGCTGTTCCAGCGAGGCGTAACATTAGAGGAAGTCAGCAAGCGCACGGGCATTGCCCCGTCTGAGTTGAACTCGGCTTTGGCGGGATCAAACGAAACCCTCGCAACGATGTTGGACGCGCTTGCGGAGAGCATACAAGCGGAGTGGATCCTTGTGCCAAAGGAGCATTCCCGCGAAGTCCACCGTCTCATCGAGAGTAAAGGTGGTGCGCCGGACTTCTCCGCGCTTAGTGCGGCGGAACTTTTCCTCAGGTCAATCTCAGACAGAGACCACTCATAACCGTGCACTTTCTTAGGTTCTCTGACTGCCTAAGTCATGCGGCCTGATTCGCATCGAGACTTTTTTGCCCTTGCAGGACACAGGTGGGAGAACTGAACGCCCACGTTGCAAGTCAGCTTCGAGGCAAGCGCAGACCTGGAAACGACCGGACAAGGTCGTCGCTATCGAGCGTTGAGCTATGCCTGCCGTCCAGGCAAGCGGTATCCATTGTTAAAAACAACTTATTTGGATTATTTAAGAGACTATTGGTTTTCTGGGCAGAGCTCCCCCTAGGACCTTGGTCCTATCGAGAGCACTACCTAGAAAGCGTTGGTTTGAACTGCCGAGCCAACCTCTCGCCTAGGTCAACGGCCAGCGCACGGCCGTTTCGCGGTCAGACTGTCCGAGGCCATGCGCGCCCCGCCGTTCCCCTTCTAACCTTTGCCCCAGGGTGCACCATGAACGCCCGCTCGGTGCGATTCGCTGGTCGCGGTGTATTTAGCCCCCTCCTCCAGCAACGAACATAGGGAAGTCGTTTTATACCTTCCACAGCCACTACGCGAAATGCGATAGTTCGACAGTGTTTTCGTGAAACTCCTTTGACGCGGCCCAGTATCTCAAGCGAGGCAGTGCACTGGACCACTTCATCGATATCGCATCTCAATCGATGCATATGCTCGAACGACGCAGTGATGCTTCGTCAGCGCCAGTGACGAGTGTTTCAGACACTGAAGAACTTGCACACTTACTAAAACGCCTAAAATGAAGCGGAATCTACCCTGTACTGCGCTAGTGCAGCAGGCGTTAATAGTTAAAGGTCAGTCGAGAACTATCGACCACTACGTCGCTGGTTTGCTGCGAGGTTGGCGGCCCTCAATTTACTTCTCCCGTAAAACACCTAACGACGGTGCTTCGATGCTTCTGCCTCGACCGTATCCAGACGAACTGATCGGAAGCATACTGATACGGTCTTCACGCAGAATGGGTATCTCGGTGGGACGATTGACTCAAGTGGCAGGCCTCACGCCCCCGGCAAAACCTTCATTCGCTGCTCCTGGCCACCTAGCGCGGCTAGGGGAGCTAGCAGGCGTGGTAGGCGATACGCTTCTCATGGAGCATACCCTTTTCCCTTTCGTCGCTCTTACCTGTGATACTGGCGAGGTCGAGCGGCTTAAAGCCGTTGCTCTCCGAGGCGATTGGGTGCGCGGCCTCGCTGCGTACCGCGCCCAGTTGCCTCGGCAACCTGGGCACGTCTCGAATTTACGCTTCTGCATTGCTTGCGCGGCTCGCGAGGCTGCTGAATTGGGCGAGACTTACTGGCACCGTTCTCACAACATACCTGGCGTTCTCACCTGTCCCGAACATCTATCCAGGCTTATGACAACGTCCACGTTTTTGCTATCCAGCATCGACAATAAGTCGAACGTTCTGCCGGACGTCACGCAAGGTGTGAGAATCGAGCACTATCCGCCCCGTCTCCTGCTGCGAGAACTTTCAAAAGCGGCTGTCGACGCAATCGCGCGCAGCTCCAGCTCTTGGGTCGACTGTGGCCACCAGTACGCGGCAGCATTAAAGTCCCGCGGGTATGAAGACGTCGATCGCCGCGACGTTCAACTTCAGTTGATGCGTGACTGCGAGGCAACCTACGGAAAAGCTCTTCTTGAGCGGCTTGAGCTCCCCTTATCGACTCCCCTGGCCAAAAACTGGGTGTTAAAGCTGATTCGCGGCAAGCCGCTACGTAGACAGGCTGTGTTGGCACATATCCTATTGCGCAACTTTCTTAAAATCAACTGGCGCTCAGGGTGATCTCCTACCAACAGGCACATTCACTCATCGCAGACCCTGGCACTACCGCCGCTTGTTATCCGTCTTGCCTAACGCCTCTTCAGTGCGTTCACAATCGTGCCGACAATCTCTACGATGTCAAGACCACTGCGCTCTAGCGGTATATTTCGTAGGAGATTCCGCTGCCCGGGTAGCTGAATTAGAGCGCGACTATTGCTACCATCGACTGTTACCTCTAGCCGAGCGTCGATCGTGCTGCTTGGGGAACCCGCAACTTGACGAACAACAAACGCCGTCGCTTCGCTCACGAGAGGATAGAGCCCATCCGGTGCAATGTATCCGCCCGCCTGCATTGCTCCTTCCATCCGTTTCCACACGTCGCGTCTTGGATCCACTTCGTCAATGGCAACATAGATTGGTGGCAACGAGCTGGGTAGCGCAAGATGATGTCCAATGAAAATCTTGACGGATGTGCGAGACCATTCTGCGGCCCACGCGCCGGCAGCTTCACGCACCAAACTGAATTGTTTCCTTGATCGAAGCATCTCCACCGGCGAGAATCCCCCTAGCCCAGCGTGGCCGGCGACAAGAAAGACTAGTCTTGAGGCCGCCGGGGCTGGGACCAGAATTCGACAAAGCGACTGTAGCCGGCGCCTGTCGAGTGAAGAGTCCGCTAGGACCGAGGGAAAGCGGTCGTCACCCTTCACTTCTAACGCAAACAAGCTTCCTTTTGCGACTAGAGCGTCCAGCCATTGCCCAGTGATACCGAGTCGCTCACAAAAAGCTTTGCGTGAAAGAAGGTTCACGCAATCGGACGCCAGAGGTTCCAAGTCGGACCGGCTCACCGGGAAGACGGTCGACCTTTCTCGGCTCTCCCTTGAGCTGCTTGTTCGTGCCTCAAGATGGGCGACGTAAACAATTTGCTCGATGCGTTCGATTACCGCGTCAGGCAACTGCGAATAGCGGCTTCGAACTTTCGGCGGAAGTCTAAGGTTGTTGTCGAGAATTTCACGCACGATCGAAGCCCCGACGGACTGCGGAATGTCGAACTCAAGATCAACTCGTCTCATGGCGAGAGACCAAAGCCGCTCATCCATGTTTGTTTCGTATCTCCTCGAGCAGGCTAACCATGGCTTCACGATAGCCCGTGTCGTACCTATTGGCGAAATAAGCAACAAGAATGGCCCACTGCCGCGGCGAGCATCCGACCGCTATTCACCGAAGGTAGCAACCAGAACCCGCCGAGCTACCGTCACAATGTCATCGCCAATCACGTAAAACCTACCCTCGACAGAACGCTTCGATTGTCGGGTAGATACAACTGCACAAGCGGGTTGTGGATCGCATGAGACATCGATGTGCACCATGCTGAGCACTCTCTCGCCGGCGGGCGCAGTCTCATTTACCTCATGCACGAATATCGCGAAGCGAGTCGAAACAGGATAGGGCCCACGCGGAAAACGTTGCTCAAAGGCATTGATGGCACGTTGCCCAAGCGACCCTCCTTCTTCCTGCGATACGCCCTCGCAAACCAGCGTTAGATTTGGGCCGTGGCCGTCGCCAAGGTATATCGCTATGGTTGTGGTCGATGAGGAAGCGTACGGGTCGGCCCCGCAGCCCTCGCTCATTAACTAGTTTCCCCTTTGGTCGGCGTGATGTTACGCGGTGCGCCGAGCTTGCCAGCTAGGCGCATCGCTTGTACCTGTCCGTCCGGTGGACGCGACCAAATCTCTGGAGCAGTGGATGCCGACGCGGCTAGTTCACACTCAGAGGGGAAGTGTTTGAGTAGAAGCAAAGCGTAGGTCGCCACCAATCCTGGAATCGTGACTTCGCCGCCGCTCGCCAATGTCTCCAAGAAATCGCGTGTTTTCAATACAGCGTGCGTCCGTTCATATGGAGTAGTCATACCCTAACTCCGGTTTGTACATATGCGTAACGTCAATGGATTCTGCAATGTTGTTTTTCGTGCACCAAACCGTCCATATGTACTGCGCGATCCCGGCGCAGTCGCTATCACCGACTAAGCGGTAGCACCGACCAGAAAAGGTGCGTCCGGCACCAGTCCGCGAATCGAATGCCTCGATTGCCGAGCTAACGCGACCGTCTTTCGTAGCAAGGTTCCGACCGACGAAATGGAAAGTACCATCAGGTACTATCGCCATGACTTGCCATTGGATGAGACAAATTTCTGGCTCAACTGAAACAGGGGAAACGCCGCAAGCCGGCATCAAAGTCTCCAGCAACGCAAGCTTCTATCGGGTTCTATCGGATCGAGAGGCTACGAACGAAGCCTTCGCGACGTCACGAGCTGATCTAATTTTGCTTTTGGCTCGTGATTCCGCGTGTAATTCTACACGCGCCTTAAATATAGTCGAACTACCTGCGTTCGTAAAGGGAGACCTGGCCTAGCCTAGCCCTAGGCACACTGCTTCCCCGCGAGCGCCGCCCCGTTGAGTGCCGAGATATCCAAAAACAGGTGAACGCCGTCAAAGCGACACACAGCAGCACATTGGAAAAATAGTGTCGCGGGGAATGAGCCGTCATCCACCTGAGCGCACAGGACATCCGGCTGGAGATCGACGCCAATTTCGTCGAGACGGCGCGCGAGTTGGTGCCAATCGAGCCAAGGTTGCTGTGCAAGTGCGTCTTTTAAAACGGAACGAGCATGCTCCTCCCACGTCCCGTCGCTCCGAAGAATGCTTGCCCAGCTAGGCGGAATGTCAACTCGAGACGCGGAAAGCGCTTGAAGAAAGAAGGAAAAGCGAAAGGTTCCTCGTTGTATTTTTCCTTCGACCGATCGCGCCGACTCGGCAACGCCCAGATGAGTCAGTTCCGTCGCGAGCTGCGCGTAGCTCACATCTTGCCTCGCGAGCGCGACGCGAACGGCACGTGACACCAGCTTGGCCCACGCTGCGTCTATTTTCTCCACATTTCTCGTTTGTTTTTGGGTCAACATGTACTATCGTGGTGTGTAGAAACGCACGCGCGCTCTCTGTAAAAGTCAAATACCTGTAGGAGAGAATCGGCTTTCGCGTCTCTTGCATGTGTCGGCCCTCCGGCCGCCGCAGAGATCGCGCGTCGCCTTGCAATGAACCTGAGCGCTGTTTCTCATGGGCTCCATCCTTTACCTTGGTGTGGAAGGCATATTCTTCACATACCGCCCCGGTGCAACCTCTAAAAAACAATCTTCTGCGTTCGCACCGAAGAACTTCGAACTGCTGCATGGCATTGTCGATATCCTTCAAGCCCTACCCGATGCCGATGTCGTTTTGAACTCGTGGGCAGTAGCTGACGTCGGCTTTCGTACAGTGCTCAGCATGCTGCCACCCGAGCTAGCTACAAGAACAATCGGCGCCACACTACCCGGCAACCGCAAGCATCGAAACCCAAACGACAAACGACGCCGTGTCGACATTCTCCGAGCCGATATCAATCGGCGCCAGCCCGATCGTCTAGCAATTGTGGACGCCTTTGCGCGTGCGGTGCCGTTCGAATACGTCTCACAGGCGGTGATACTAGACCCCGCCCACTCAACCTCAGTGAGCGACGTCACCACCAAGCTTGCGCTTTTACTTAAAGCTCACTCGGCTAACCATGCAGCGCCCGAGACCTGAGCAGTAAGCTACTGATCATCCCATATCCGGCGCCAGCTCGCGATCTGGCCCTAAAACGGTCACTGCGTTCTTGCCATGGTCGCCTTCGGCTCTCCCCGCTTGTTGATTTTAGCTGACAGCGGGAGCTACGGAGTTTGTCCTATTCGGATCGCCGGGCTATGCGTGTTTCGTAAAGCTGCTCGGTCTCACCGGGACACGGAACCAACGTGCCGTCTAAAGCCCATGATCCGTTTCGCACGAATCTAAAGCGCGTGGCTCGGCCATTGCCATAAAAACACGGCGCTATATGCCTCAGGAATGCAGGTTTTCGCGTTCCATCTATTCAAGGAGAAGGCATGCCGCGAGGAATCAAAACCTGGACCGAAGAACTTGTCGCACGTCGCATCCGTGAAGGATTTGGTGACGGCGAGGGAGCGAACTACAAACCATGGGTCAGCACGGCCGACTTCTCATCGCTGGGGCGTACCCATCGCGCCTACAGCCAGCGATTTGGCAGAACCATCGAGATGGTGTCCGACGTCGAGTGGAACGCATTTGTCCTGCTCGAGTTCTCGAAGAACGTCACGGCGGTCTATGAGGGATTTCCTCTGCCGCGAGAGACAACGCTGGAGATCGCCGCTGCGCTTGGGATCAAGCACCCCTACTACCCCGGCACATCTGTGCCGACAGTGATGACTGTAGATTTCCTGGCAACGATCGAGGACCAGAGTGGCCCTCGCCTTGCGGCCATTGACTGCAAGCGCACAGAAGACGCAGAGAATGAGCGCGCCGTGGAGAAGTTGCAAATCTCGCACGCGTATTTCGCAGGGTGCGACGTCCAGCACCATCTGGTGTTTCACTCGTCCCTTCCGATGCAGAAAGTGCGCAATATCGAGTGGGCACGGGGCGCCATCTGGAAACCCGGTCAAACGTCCCCGTCGCTCGAGCAGCTGCAAGAGCTGTGCAACCTCATGTTGCATGAATTCTCACAGTCATCGCGCCTCGACTCGCTAGCCGACTACTGCAATGACTTTGACCGCCGCCATGGAATTACGCCCGGCCTAGGCCTTCGAACTGCCCGCATCCTTCTATGGGAGCAGAGCCTGAGCTGTGACCTGAATGTTCCTCACCTTGACCAGGCGCCTGTCAGCAGCTTCGCTGTCTTTGACGGCGACTGGCCTTCGCTCAATCGCGCTTCGAACGCCTGATTAAACCTTACCTACGCGATAGCCGTTATCACCATGTTGCTCAAGAACGATGTTTTCGATGCTGCTGATCAAACGCGTTATCGCGTTTTGACCATTGAGTCCGATGGTGCTCAGGGCTGGGTAATGCCCTTGAGCGGCGCAAGAGGATGGCCGCAGTACCGAAATTTCGGTGTTTTGACCGGCCATGCAAACGTCACGGCAATTCGTGGCTTTGGGAGCCCTCAGCGGCCGGACCTCGCCTTCTATTCAGAGACAGCGCGAAAGCGGGCGTTAAAAGCGTACGACGCTATCGAACCACTCATCAAAAATCCCCAGATTTTTGTGGCATCGGTCCGAGGATCGTTAGTGCAAGCGCGCGCTAAAGAAATTGGGATGTCGGAGACGACTCTTTATCGATACCTTCGCATGTACTGGCGCAACGGCCAAAGCAGAATTGCGCTTGCCCCCGAGTTCGATAAGATAGGTCGCTCAAGCGATAAGCTGACCGCGGGCCGTGGACGCCGACCGAAAGATGGCAAGTACCGCACATTCCAGATGACGCCAGACGATGTTAAGAACGTCGAGGTGTCCATCAAGAAATTCTACCTCGATGGGGAAATTTCGACGCTGGCGGGCGCGCATTTCCGGATGCGGGAAGAGCACTATTCATACGTTGATGGCAACGGAGTCAGGTTTCTGCGTCCCGACGGCGAATGCCCGTCGATACATCAGCTTCGACACATCGCTCGGAGCAAATTTACCCTGACCGAAATCCTCCGCAAGAAGCGCGGATCGAAGGAGTTTGATCGAGAACACGGCGCGCATCTTGGAAGTGCACTCGAAGAGGCGGTGGGTGTCGGTCATATCTATGAGATTGACGCGACTATCGCAGATGTATTCGTCGTGGCACGGGAAGACCGGTCTACGATTATTGGAAAGCCAACGCTCTATCTCATCTACGACCGCTGGAGCCGCCTTGTAGTGGGGTTCTACGTGGGTCTTGAAAACGCTTCGTGGACAGGCGCGATGCTCACGATTCTCAGCGTTGCGGCGGACAAGCGGGCGTTGTGTGCCCGGTACGGCGTGCCTTATGACCCGGAAGATTGGCCCGCCGATGCGACTTTCCCGGAGAAGTGGGTCGGCGACCGCGGAGAGATGAACAGCAGCAACAGCTATCGAATTTGCGACGGCATGCAATCTACTGTTGTCAATACGCAATCCCTGCTACCGCACCGGAAAGGCACTGTCGAATGCGGATTTAAGCTCCTTCATGCGTCGATCGCCGATGTGACCCCTGGCTACGAGCCGCCGATGAATGCAATCATGCGTCGGCAAAAGCGCTATTACCACGACGCGTCGCTCACCTTGGACGAATTCACCTCGATAATTATCAAGCACGTCATCGCACACAACCGAAAGGTCATGAAAGGTTACCGGCTTGAACCACGACACGTTCTGTCTGGTACGCCTGCCGTGCCGCTTGACCTCTGGAATGACGACGTCACTCGTCGTAGCGGCGCTCTCGCGCGTTATGACTACGATTTTCTCCGCCTGCAACTGCTGCCGAAAGACAAGGCGGCCGTTACGCAAGATGGCATCAGATTCAAAAAACTCGTTTTTGACTGCCCTTCCGCAGCCGAACTCGGTTGGTACGTCCAAGCGGGCCGCAGAGGGACCTTCAATGTCGACGTGTCGTTCGACCCGCGTTCGGCATCCGCCATCATCGTCTATAACCCATCCGATCGCAGACAGAGCTTTGAGTGCAAGCTCGCGCCGGCCAGCAAAGCGTTCGAGGGCTATTCCTTTGCTGAGGTCGAGTACATATTTAGACGCGCAGAGCAGAATAATTTTGCGAACAAAGCCACCGCCGACCAGGCAAAAGCCGAGCTGCGTCAGCACATCAGAAATCTGAGTGAGAACGCGGTCGCAGAACGCAAGGCGGCAAGCAAGGGCAAATCGCGCTCCGGAAGACGGGCGGACACTGCTTTCGCTCGCGCAGCTGAACTTGCGGCGCGTCGGCGCGAAGATGCCGCTATGCCGGTAATTCCCGAATCGCTTCCCCAAAACGTCATCCCTTTGCAAACGCAGATGACAACCGCAAACCGAGTGCCTTTTGACGGTGGCGAATCCCAGCCGACACCGGGGTTGGATCCAGGCGCCACTGCGAGTCCCACCGGGGGTAAAACGTCATCGCCTTTGCGCGACATGTTACGCCGCAAGGCTCAGGAGAAATTGAATGCACGCAATGAATAACAAGATTGTTGTTGAGGCACAGTACTCGCCCCAACGTATTCCACGCTATCGTGGAAACCCTCTCATTGAAGCGTTGCCTCCGTCTGTGGACGATGACACGCTTATCGATAGGCTGATGGTCGTCCCTGATTTTGACGAGCAGCAGCGAGAATGGGAAACGCACGAGCGACTTCAAATGGTTGCCGGTCTGTCTTCGTTTCTCCGACCGATGGAGCGGCATGTCCAGCTCGCACGTGCGTTCGACACTCTTATCCGTTCCGGCTATGTAGGGCGACGCCCTTCATCAGCGGAACACGTTCGCGTATTTCAACAGTTGTACGAGGCGATGCAGGCCGGTCGAGCCTTTAATGCCCCCTATCTGCCTCCTACCGAGGAGCAGCTGTCGTCGCGTGTCGTGGGGATGTCTGGTACGGGAAAGACGACGACGATACGTCGAATTTTTTCGTGGTATCCGCCAGTGATTTACCACGAGAAATGGCATTGCTACCAGATACCTTACCTGCACATTGAGGCTCCCCACGATGGCATGTCGACGAAGGGACTCGCTGCCTCGATACTGCGCAAAATCGACCAGCTCGTTCCGGATGCCGGGTACTTCGATATGCACGTCAACCGACGTGGCAACAGCGGAGAACTGCTTCTGAACCAGGCTGCTCGCGCCATGCATAACCATTTCGTCGGCGTGACCGTGGTCGACGAAATCCAAAATCTGAGCAATGCTGGTACGTCGAAGCAGACGCTGATGTCTGCCCTGGTCACAGGGTCGAACGAACTGGGCGTTCCGATGGTCTTTGTAGGTACCCATAAAGCGTCCGAACTTCTGGGGCTCGATTTCAGACAAGGCCGACGCAGCGCCGGACACGGTTTCCCCACATGGTCGACCTTTCAATCGAGCGGTGACCTCAATGAGCCCGGCGAATGGGAAGATTTTGTTACCGAATTGTTCGCGTATCAATGGAACAAGAAGCCCGTCACCCTAACTCAGGGCATGTCAAACACGATGCTGGCTTGCTCGCAGGGAGTGCCCGACATCGCCATCAAATTGTTTGCTTGTGCCCAATGGAGAGCGATGCTTGATCGCAGTGAGACATTTTCTAGCGCGACCATTACCTCCGTATTTGAAGCCGAGCTCGAGCCAGTGAAACGGATGCTGAACGCAATGCGCACTGGTGACGCGCAAACGCTGCGTAGATATCAAGACATCCCGCCTGTGCACTTGACATCGCTGCTGGATGACACGCTTGCCACCTTCGAGGGCACTCGCCAGCGTGGCGCCAGTGTGCGCCCGGGAGATGAAGCATTTGTTCCGGCAGTCGCAAGCGTTTTGCAGAAGGCTGGCATTGAAGACGACAGAGCGGTCTGGGCCGCAAAGAAGGTTGATTCTGCCGGCAAGGTCACTGGCATCGCTGCTGGCGCAGAGGCAGCGTTGGCGTTGACGAAGCCGCGCGCTATCACGAAAAGCAGCAAGAAGAAGCTTGACGAGCCACCCGTGACGCTTGCTCCAGACGACTACCGCCAGGCGATATTACGGGCAAAGGCTGACGGTAGCAGCGCGTTCAGTCATCTGGTGGCGATGGGAGCGGCGTGCCGACTGGATGAGGTCCTGGGCCTATGAAGCCGCGCGACAGCTGGCGGTCGAGCTTTATCAGCACCCGGAAGACAATTCGTGCAAGCTGCCGCACTTCACAAGTTACGGTTGGGCCGTCACGCGTCACGCGACTCGAGCGGGACGGCCAAGATCTGCCACGTTTCCCAATGATTTCTGGCCGGGTAACCCCATCAACATTCGACAGGCACAATCCACATCAACCTATCTTCATTGACTTGCGGCCCACATTTCAGGCTACCGAGCGGCACCGTCGCTCGTCGCCACACCCTCAACACGCGCCAAAGTAGGCCTGCGGATGCAGGGTACGAGTTGGGCGACATTGATCCCGGCTTAGGCATCTTGGCGAGCGTGAAGTGGCCACCCGGTGCTTACCGGGTGCCGATGTCTTTCTCAGAAGTTCAGCTCGTCGAGCTCGGCGGCACTCAAACCCCTTACGCGGGTTCTTCGTTCACGAGCGGCTTGCGCGAGTAATGCAGGGTCCTTTTGTTCAAAGAGACTCTCGAGCGTGGTCCCCGGCGCGATGGCTTCGAGGTAGCGCAAAATCTGACCCACCGCGAGCCCTGGATCTCCGTGCTCCAGCCGATAGATCGTGTTGCGCGACAATCCAGCCCTTGCGGCTGCCTCCGTTTGCTTGATACCGCGCGCCACGCGCAGGCGACTCAAAAGCTCGCCGAGCTGTCGACTTTGCTCGAGCAAGTGGGAGGGGAGGCTAGCTGCTTGGTCAACTTTCATGTTCGTAAAATCAGTCACAAAAGCGTTTATGCTCGATTTAACGAGCATTCATACGGTATTCTAGTGCAACCTAGGCCGACATTGCAAAACGCTTGTCGGATCGCTCAATGAGGGTCTATCCGCGCCGATCTCGAACCCGTCACGCGTATTCTGGATGCAATGCGTACGAGCGACACCCAAGTGTTGCGCGCATATGACAACGTACCACCGCTGTATTTGAGCTCACTTCTCGAGAGGACGACTCGCTAGCTTCGAGGGTTTTCGTCAACGTGCCACAAGCGTTCGACCATGAGATGGCGAGTTCATCCCCCCGTTGCTAGAGTTCTTCAGCAAGCAAACATCGACGACGAGCGAGCGGCATGGGCCGCAGAAAAAGTTGATACCGCTGGGAAGGTCACAGGAGTCGCGGCTGGAGCAGAAGCCGTGTTAGCGTTGATAAAGCCAGCTCACCCGCCCACAGCAAGAGGAGAGCGACCAAGTGCCTTCTAACGCTTGCCATCGACAACTTCCGTCTCGCGATTTTGCGAGCAAAAGCGAATGGTACGACTGCTTTCAGTCATCTGTTAAATCTGGTAACGATGGGGCGGCATGCCAGCACGACGACGTTTTCGGCCTCTGAGGCTGCATATCGCCTGTCTCAGTTGAATATCTTCGCAGCGCCAGGCGAGGCGCGCGAGCGTCGATCGCTGACAGGTTGGGCTTCGGTTCGAAAATGAGCGGAAAAGGCTAAAACGGATCCCTTACACGCCGAGCCCAACCACACTGCAAGGACACAGAAAATGACCCAAGCCATCAACCGAACTGCAAGTCGTCAACGTGACGACATTACTATTGTAGACAACATCGCGCTGTTCGACGAACTTGCAGCTTGTGCGGAGCATGCTGGTTTGACCGCATGCGCTGCAGTAGCCAAGGTTTTTCTCCCAAGAGAGTTGCAGCAAGCGATTTCAGAGACACATGTTTTGGCTTTTGCCGTTCCTTCCAATGAAGACATTGACTGGAAAGCACAAGCTGCGGACTTGCTTGTCCCGCATAACGAAATCGACTTCGAGCACCGCCAGGCAACATCCTTGTTTCTTCTTGGGAACGGCCCTATCGCGTTCGAGCCGAAGTACGGATTCCAACCTCTTTTCGGCTCCGATGGCTCACTCTTCGTTTTCTTCCTGCATCGAGCCGCCACCTATTTGGTCCGCTACAACTGGAGCGAGCGTTTTCTCAATACGTGGGAGGCACTGGAGATGTCGGCCGGAGAGAACTATCAACACGACGACGAAAGAGCGGCACGGAGCATCTTAGTCCTCGGGTCACCCGTCAGCGGAGCGGCCGATAATATCGCTATCGTACCGGCCGCATATTTCGAAATCGGAAGCGATGGACGGCTTGCCCAGTATTTCGCATCGGCACGTGCTCGGTCGGCACCCGACCTTTTCGCTGAGCAGTGTCCCGACGCGTGTTCTTGGAGCGATTAAGCGTCACCAGCGTACGACGCTCGGTCGTGCACGAAGTCCCCGCTGAACTATCACGCTTCTCTTCGCGACCGTCGCGCCTCGAGCTCGGCGGTCGTTTCTTGCGACTCAATGCCCGACGAATCGCTTACGCCAACCGCCATAGGTTGTTACGTCAGCGACGAAATCTCGCCGCTCACTACACACGAGTGCGCGTCAAAGAATGGACAGCATCAATGCAATCACATCAGCGAATCAGCGGTAACGCCATTCATCCAGCCGATCTGGAAAGCGGCATTACGACGACCAATGTCGTCGAGCTTATTCGAGCGACTGGCGACACAGGAATGCGACGAACGTTTTCTATTGCGGCGAAAGACCTGCCGGTTGGCGTGTGTCAGCAGTACGACAGCCCGCCCTGTGTCGCCGTTCTTGCAGAGCTTGCCGACATCGCAAACATGTCTAAAGATTTTGAAATCAGGTGCTACGGCCCCCCGGAACAGCCGAACCGGAATGTTCTAATCCTTTTGGGAAACTCGTCAATCGCGATGGACGTGGACTCGCTCGAAGTCAACCTGCTCTCTCGGCAATGCTTTTCGGTCCTCTTCGTGCATGCAGTCGGGTGGACGATCGCTCGGTTCGACGTCACGGACGGTGACCGGCAGCGACTGCTTGCAGCCTTTTTCGGAACGTTTGGGGACATCGACTGCACTTCCTTCAGTCAGTCGGAGTCAATGCTTCCAAAAAATGTCCGATTCGGCTCGCTTGAGGTTGATTGAATCCTATTTTATGCGTCGGGCGGCTTACCGTCTAAGCCGAGAGGCAATACCGCACGATCTCGGCCTGAACACGCTCTTTGCAACAGAGCGGGACCACCCGATTGGCGGCAGTGGCGCTCCAGGTCGGAATACGACGACCGTTGCATCGCCCATCTCGCCCGCTTGGTTCCGAAACGCGGCATGTCACCGAAACAGTCTAAGCGGTACCGCGAGCGGAGGAGCGCACCGCCCGGGTGGCTGTACGCGTGTTGGCAGAGACTGTCGTCGAGCGTCTGAATTTGTGCGCGCTCGGTCTGAGACGGCGGCTGAACCGACCGATCTTGGACATGGGACGCCGCGCAATCAGGCGGCAAAAAGGCTAGACAATGGCTTAGTCGGTTCAGTCGGTGTTTGGCTGCCACGGCTCCTTTCGCGATAGATTCGCTTGCCATCTGAATTGAAACTGTCTGGACTTTAACGGCGTCTTTTGATCGCTCGACTGCGCAGTCATCGGCCTAATTTTCTTTTGACAAGGCATACGGCATCCGGCTGCAGCCATTTTAGATGAGGGCGGTCGCTATACGTTCCACAATCAAGGAGCGAAAGCATGTGGCTGCATTCGATTGAACGCAAGGACGGGCGACTAGAGGGAAAAGTCATTCACAGCGACGGCGACATAAGTTGGGTTGACGCATCGTCGTTATGGCAATTGCAAATGCCAGAGTCTGGTAAGTCTAAGCTTAGGCTTACGACGAATCTTGACGATTGGCAGGCCTCGGACTCAACCGAATATTTAGCCTTATCGGGCACGCAATACCACCTGCGGGATGACTCTCATGAAATCTACGTCACTCGCCATTTAGGCTTGCGCCTGCTGATTCCTGCTTTAGTTTTAACGAGGGCGCTCTTTATGCCGAATGCTATCTTTTTCAATCATCTTTATCGTCCGTCAAGCCTCGACCAACTTGTCGCGCCGGTATTGCAGGCAACAGGCCTTGTTTGCGCACCGTTACATCGTGACTTTAGGCGCCGCATAGGGGCGGCAGCGTCTGGACCAACGCGTGTGCAGTGGATGTACTGTTTTCCATCGGCACGTGAGGCGTTTGCTTCCGTCTACGCGAACGCTCTGCGTAGAGCGATTCGCCTTGCACTGCCGAAGCTGGTCGGAGATGCAGTGCTCACTGGTACGCTTCATGGGAGGGTTTTTGTCGCCTCAGCGATGTCTCTGCATCGCTTGGAACCGAACGAACACGCTTTCTCGTGGGCGGGCGAACAACCGACTCAATTCATCCTTCCGTCTGCCGATCGCTCCGGCACGCAACTAAATCCCGTGTTGAAGAAATCCGAGCTCATTGAAGGACCAAATGGCTGGCGCCTCGCAGACTCCGAATGGTTGCGATTGAACCACATCATCCGCGCCAACCCCGCAGACGGCCCAAACGACAACCGAGCGATAGTCGATGCGATACTCATCAAACTTGCAACGGGCATGGGATGGCGCAGCGCGAACGGAATGGTAGAGGGTGCAACTAGAGTCAGCTCCTTTTACCAAAATCTTCGACGATCTGGTCGATGGGAGGATTTCGAAGCCGCGCTACTCTGTTTGCGACAAGGAAAAAAGCTACCCCCCTTGAGGCCGCGCCAAGACGCTGTGCTGTTCCCGCATAATCCAAGAATAAGGTTGCGTCCACGCAAGACGCTTTAGTCTGACCTCTGGTGCTTTCCGTACTGAAGCGACATCCTTACGAGGCAGCCGCGTCCACGGCAGAGCATATGTAATGGCCTGTTCTTAAATTCGTTTGATGATGATTGACGGCTAACGTGCCGCACGTTCAACCTAAGCACGTCCGTCGAGCAAGGTGTTGACGTTTAATTCGACTGCAACTTTCTAGCAATAGCTAGTATGAATGTGGCATAGTCGCATCATTGAATCTACTCAAACGGAGAAGAGCTATGGCGACTCTTGGGGCGTTGCGCGAGAAAATTGCAAAACTAGAAGCGCAGGCTGAGGCGCTTGCGAAGAAGGAGTCTGCGAGCGTCGTCAAGAAGATTCATGAATTGATGAATACGCATGGGCTCACTATCGCCGACATCAGCCACGGGACCGGGTCGGCGGCCAATAGTCAAAATAAAGACACAAAGTCAGATTCGGGCAGCAAATCAGGGCCTCCTCCCAAGTATCGTGATCCAAAATCGGGTTCTACTTGGAGTGGTTTCGGTCGGGTCCCGGGCTGGATCGCGAACGCAAAGAGCCGCGATGCTTATTTGATTGTTGCCGGTGGGGCCAGTGCGTCAGCTGCCGCAAAGGCTTCGACAAAACCCGGCAACTATCTGAGGGGACCGCAACCTGCAAAGTACCGAGATCCAAAATCCGGGGCTGAGTGGAGCGGCCGCGGTAAGGCCCCAGGGTGGCTCGCCAGCGCGAAGGATCGAACGAAATTTTTGATTGAGGGTGCGGCCGATGCATCAGCTTCAGGGATAGAACAAACGGCCTCAAAAACTTCCTCTGGAAAGCCGACCGCGAAAAAGCCTGCCATGAAAAAAACGTCTGCCAAGAAAAGTGCGAGCAAACGCGAACCCGTTGCACAGTCCGTTGGGAAAGAGTCGGCAGCTGGGATTGCTTCAAAGAAGACGCCCGCTAAGAAAGCCGCCTCGAAGAAAGCACCGGCGAAGTCAGGCGATACGCCAAGTACGGGCGCCGATTCTTTGCAGTCAAATGATTCCAGCGACGCAACGTCAGCAAGCTGACTTTAATCTTCAGCTGATGGTAGTGGAGTCGCATCGATAAAACGTTTATCGACGGCTCCCTCACCAAGTGTCTGGATCGAAGAAGTGACCCAATCTTGACCTAAAGAATGGGTCATTTTTTTGTCGATCGTGCGAGTGACTGCATATTGCAGTTGGAACCGAAACGGATTGCTGCCTGCTGTTCCCTAACCGACGACCTTGCGGACACCGAGAACTTCCATAGAATTCAACCCAGGCACTGGAAATACTTTACGTACTGCGCAGAAGAACGTGGCAGAAACGGAAGGGTGAAGAGATGAACTATCTCGCTTCACGCGCACAAAGCGCCGACCTGACTCGCTCGTTGCGGCCCGCGGCGTCTGGTGCTCGCTCTTAATCGGGCCAACAGCGACTTTCCGAAAAATTTCGACGTATATCCCAAAACGCATCGGTTACCAAAAAGCCATCGAGAGTTTGTTGAAACCAGCCGGCCTGAATGGGCGGCAAAAGCCCCGACACTGTCGGCCAAGACAATTTGGGAGGCGACGTCGCCCCATCCGTCCTGAGGCTTCGAACCTTCTTCACCATCGCTATTTATGCAGTCACGGCGGCAAGTGCCAGGCGCGTTTGACCAGATGCATGGTGGCGAGGCGCAGCGATCGCAGAGGCATCCGGGTGGGGCTGCATTCGTTGTCGGTGTGTTCCGAGCCCATTAGGACAAGCTCAATAGGTAAGCCGTGCTATCAAGTTGATGTCAGGCAAGCTTGCAAAAAAAAGCAAACATCCATTCCAGTATTGCTAATCGCCGCCCGCTTATCCCATTACTACACTTTGCTCGCATCGCAGGCTTGATGCCGTCGGTGGAGCGCACCGCAAAACCTCATCGATCTGAGATTTGCGCATCTTCCGTTCACCCGGCAATCCATTCCTTAGCTTCCGCGCGTTTCTTCTTGATGTAGGTGAGAACGTCTACCTCCTGCACAAACCAATCGTTGTCGCCGTGCGTGCCGCGTCAGTCGATATGCAGACATTGACCGGAGGGGTGCTAGCCGCGAGGTCACCTCCGTGTGCAAAGCTCGGCTCGACATTGGAAAAAATCCGGTCTACTCCGCTAAATTGCATATCGACGGTGTGTTGGTCCACGAGGCGGATGCCTTTTATATCGTCGAAACGACACTTTGAACGTTTATTTGCCACGAAAACAACGCACAAACAAGGCCCTGAGAGAATCGATTCGGTGACGCGGTTCGCCCGCTTCAGCCATCTGACAGGTAACCGAACACCCGCTTACTGAGTCCAACGGCTTCTCGAATGACAATGCAATGCATCGAACGAAGGGCTGCACGTGGCCGCGAAGGGAACGCTCGCCGTCCACCGGTTAACAAACTTCAGTTTGCTCGGTCATCTCAAGTGCGTCGTCTACCTCCATCCCAAGGTATCGCACCGTGCTCTCAATTTTTGTATGCCCCAGCAGCAATTGCACGCCACGCCGATTCTTGGTGCGTCGATAGATCAACGAGGCTTTCGCCCGTCACATGGTGTGCATACCATACGCGCTGTTTTCGAGTCCGATCGATGCGATCTAACAATGAATGACGCGCGCATACCGCTGCGTCGAGACGTGCGCCGAAGCATGCGGCCGACTTGGAAACAAATAATCGGCCGGGCTTCAACCCCCGCGCCGAGATCTAGGCAGAAAGACTTTGATGTGTCTGCTCCGACTTCAAATTGCACCGGTCTAGGCGTTTTGTGCTGCATGAAAGTCGTGCGGGCGATGACATGCCCTCCCATGTAGACGTCCTGCACCTGCAGTCGAGTCAGATCGCACGTCCGAAGCTTGCTGTCGATCGCAAGGTTGAACAGCCCAACTCACGAGTGTTGGACGACATCTGAAGCCTCGTCCGAATCGCCCAGATCTCACGGAGCTTCAATGGCGGCTTCTGACCGGTCAGCCTTCCGTTGTTCCAATGCACCCGGCGCGTGTCCGACGAACTAGTCGTTTCCATGACAATTTCCTCTTCGATGAACGAAGATTGGATTTTGCGCCCTAGAAAACTGTTCGCTGTTCGATTCTCAATGGTCCTACGGGACGTCGAGGCATAAATGGCTCTTCTCAACGTTCAGCGGACGTCCATTAGGCGCAGTTTGCTGACGGGTGATCGGCCAAACCAGCCGTCGCCACACTGAATTCCCCAACACATCGAACTGTCGGTTGGAGGCTTTGCACGACCCGCATAAAGACCGGGAAACTCGTCGTATAAGGCTTGTGTCAATGTCTCGTTCATGTCGATGGCGAATGCGATTAATCTGGCGCGTTGTGCTGTATTTTCGATCCGTGACAGGCACGACAGGCAGGCTAAGGTGGTGCCGGGGCCGGCCGCATCGGTCATGCAATGAATCACGATGCCTCCATAAAGCATTGGCGACCAACGTGCTCGAACATTTGCCAACCCGGTTCGACATTCCTGACCAGCGACATCGTGGATCGCAACGGGCGTAAGCACAAACACATGGAACACTCGGACCGCGCAACATCGACCGCCTCGGCTCGAGACGCGAGAATGCTTGTGCCATCAGCACTCAAGTACGAATTCGAACGTGCCTGGAGCGGGCTCTTTGAAGCCCACGGTATGGAAGCCTTTGCTGCGTGCGATCGACACGCTTGCACTTTCTTTGCCATTCCCTCGGCTCGGCCAAATGATCAGTCGCAGCGGAGTCATTTCGATCTTAGTCGCGGAGATACCCGAAGCCGCAGCGAGAAATTCAGCGACGGCGTCGGGTTGCTCCACCATCCGCTGCGTGATTTCCTCAAGTTGCTCGATCACCCGCTTCAGAGTGCGCGTTGCTTTGAGTTCAACGAAAACCGGAAAATACTGCGATCCTTTCCGTCCTAAGGCAATGACATCGGCGCGAATTTCATCTAGACGGAATTCGTCGGAAAGGAAGATCAATTCGTCGAAAAGAGCTGTGCAGCCCAGCACGGATGCGAGTTTGCCCGGTTGGGTGAGGGCGCAATGGATCAGACTAGCCTGTACGCGATGTTCGCGTTTTCCGTTGCCCGGAGGACCGACGCGTTGGCTCGCGACCTTCGCTTGGACGAGCACAGCGTCGAGTGACGAATTACTGCCGATCGCCCGGTTATCAACGTAGAGACTTCCGCATGGGTTGTCGAGATGAATCGAGACGAGCCGGAAGCCGTTGCCTCCAATACGAACATAGCAATGACGTTCGGCGAGTTCGACGAGCCGCTCCTGATGCTGATGGCGTTGACGTGCAAAAGCTGTCATGTTGTTCAGGTGACGAAGCCAATTCGGTTCTTTATCATGAATACTGATGTCCATTGTGTTCCCTAATCCTTTTGAATAAATAACGTGTAGGAAGATCTCTTGCCTCGCTCAGACGCGCCACCATTCGCCGTCGGCATGCGCCTCGACATTGGCGAATAGATCGGGATACAAGTCAGGGCGGAAGCTATGAATAGGCACGACGTGTTTCGCATCGATGGCTTGGACGAAGGTCTTCAGATCTCGGGGCGATGCGTGGCCGGACGTATGAATGCAAGTTCTCGGAATGCCATGAGATTCTAGCCACGCCCGCAAGTAATCGTACATGCCTCGGTCCCAGTAGCCTTCCCACTGCGAATAGACGTAGTGCGCTCCGGCAAGGCAACGTGCGCGCTCAAGATCGTTGCGATGAAGCGGCCTGAAAAGAAGAGCGTAGCGATCAGGAGCGCCGCTCAGATCGCGTTCGAACACGCGGTTGTTCGAATGTTTGGAAAGTAGATCGAAGAGGAAATTTTTCTTGATGTGTAGCCGCTGCGTGTGCGGTACATATAACGCCACGCTGTCCCAATGGGATTGAGGAAGGTTGGTGTTTCCGGTCGCCTCCAGAACGGCAGCAGAATAAAGGTCGATGACCAGTGTCCGGCCGGTCCGCTTCGCAGCGCGATAAATGGAGACGATTCGATCGACATTCTGAGCGGAAGTGTGGACGAGGGCTAGCCCGTGCGTCTGGTGAAGCGCATCGGCAAATTGTGTCTCCACATCGCTCTCGGTCGGGAATGTCCCGTTGGCGTCTAGCCTGCTCAACGATGAGCCTTCGACCAGAAGTGCATCTATGTCACGCGGCGCATCTGCAACCATCCTTTCGAACAAAGCGGACTTCCGTCCGTGACCTCTGAAGTCTCCGCTATAAAAAAGCCTTTTTCCTCCGGATTCGATAAGCAGCGCATGCGCGTCGTAAGCAGAATGATCGACCAAATACGGTGTGACACGGAACGGCCCTACATCGAAGCTTTTTCCCGAGCGGTAGTCCCAACCTGCATTGGGCAATGGCCATTCTCCCGGTACGAAATCGGAAGCCGCGCGCAATACCCGTCGGGCCGATGCCCCAAGGCCGACCTTGACCGCAGGGGAGACGTGGGCCAGCAAGCCGTAGTGATCGAGGTGAGGATGAGAGATCAAGATCCCGAGCAGGGATGGATCGCTTCCGTCAAGGCCTCTCACGGGCGGCAGGAATTGCGGGGTATTGAACTCCGCGTCCAGAGGCAGCCCAAGGTCGAGCAGGATGCGTTGACCGGACTGCTCCACCTCAATGCAACTGCCCCCGATCTCTTTACTGCCCCGATGTATGCACGCTCGCATTTTCTTATCCGAATTGATCTAACAAAAGGATTTGCAACCCTTCATAGATTCGAATTCAGCGGATTTGAATTTACATTTTCGATCATTATATTAGTTTATTGGAAAGCGTTTCCGGATAGTTATTACCACGGCGCGGCATGTTTGGCTATCTAGGCTCGAAATACCGATCGCTGCTTTTGCCCCGCCGCCCATCATCTCCCGGAGCGAATCTTTCCGTATGCTTGCTAATCCACATACTTACTCGCGTATTTGAAGATCGCTGCTCAAATTAGGAGCCCAGCCAGCGCCTATCTCAGCCGTCGGCTTCAGTCGAAGACGATGCAGCCTTCCCATGTGATCGTGACCGCTGTCACATCGGATCGAAGCCCGTCAAACGCGCTTCCAACAAGGCTAAAACGGATCGAGTTGCTGCGATGGTCGTGGGCTCCACGCGGCCCAGAGTGTGTCAAAACGCATTTTGAACACCTATCATGGTGGCATCAGGTTACAGGGTGAACGAGATGAAGCGTTTTGTTCAAGGCGACAGTCGTACGCAAAGCATCCTGCTTCCTGAATCGCTCGACGATTATGTAACGGACACGAATCCTGTCCGCGTGATCGACGTGTTCGTCGACGAACTCGACCTTGGTCAACTGGGTTTTGACGGTGTTGAACCGGCTGATACTGGCAGGCCGTCATATCATCCCGAAGTCATGCTGAAGATATACATCTACGGCTATCTCAATCGCATTCAGTCCAGTCGACGACTGGAGCGCGAGGCTCAACGCAATATCGAACTGATGTGGTTGACGGGGCGATTGATGCCAGACTTCAAAACGATTGCCCGTTTCCGCAAAGATAACGGTAAGGCGATTCGTGCCGTGTGCCGGCAGTTCGTGATGCTGTGCCAACAGTTGGATCTATTCGCCGATGCGCTCGTCGCAATTGATGGCAGCAAGTTCAAGGCGGTCAACAACCGGGACCGCAACTTCACGAGCGCAAAGCTGAAGCGGCGTATGGAAGATATCGAGTCAAGCATCAACCGTTATCTCGTGGCGCTTGAGACAGCTGACCGTCAGGAGCCGACGATCGCCAAAGCAAAGGCAGGGCGGTTGCAAGACAAAATTTCGGCGCTGAAGGAGCAGATGCAGGTGCTCAGGGATATCGAGGTGAAGCTCAATGCGTCACCGGATAAACAACTATCGCTGACCGACCCTGATGCCCGCTCAATGAAGACGCGAGGCACGGGCGTGGTTGGCTATAACGTGCAAACGGCAGTCGATGCAAAGCATCATCTCATTGTTGCCCATGAAGTTACTAACACCGGCCTCGACCGGGACAAACTCACGTCGATGTCGCGCCTCGCGCGAGCCGAAATGGGAGTTGATAACCTCACCGTCGTCGCTGACCGAGGGTACTTCAAGAGCGAAGAAATCCTCGCGTGTCATGAAGCAGGCATCACAGTGTTTGTGCCAAAGTCGGTAACCTCGGGTGCCACTGCCGATGGTCGCTTCGGCAAAGACGACTTTATCTATGACGCATCGAAGAACGAATATTCATGCCCGGCGGGTGAGCGTCTGATCTGGCGGTATGCAACCGTGGAGAGCGGTCTGAGACTTCATCGCTACTGGAGTTCGAATTGCCAGCAATGCACGCTAAAAGAGAAGTGCACTCCCAGCGTTCAACGACGGGTGAGCCGATGGGAACATCAGGCCGTTCTAGAACAAATGCAAACGCGTCTTGACCATGCACCGGACATGATGCGTATCCGGAGGCAAACCGTCGAGCATCCGTTCGGGACGATCAAGGCCTGGATGGGCGCAACACATTTCCTGACCAGAACTATTGAGAAGGTCAGCACTGAGATGAGTTTGCACGTGCTGGCGTACAACATGAAGCGGGTCATCAAACTACTCGGCTCGGCGGACTTGATCTGCGCAATTCAAGATCGAAGCGTGCAAGCAGCGAGTTGATGGGCAGGCAGGAGGATCGCACCTCATCGTGTCGCACACGCGACTCTACGGCACCAGAACCTTCTACGGACGACGCTTCGTCCGCCGCCGTTGACACTGTTCTGGCCAACCCTTGTTATTGGGGTTTTGACACACTCTGGGCCACAGCCGGCCGTTCAGCGAGCGGGGGACCTGCCGTTTGAACGGCTGCAGTACTCCGAAACCTGCCGGACGAGCTTCGCACTCAATTCGGCCTTTGCCGTCATTCGAGCATCGGCTTTGGTCTGGCGGCTGACCACCGCTTTCCGGCCGTTCGCGCGTCAGCCTGTCTCGAATGACCGGTCACGCCGTCCGCCAATGCGAACTCGCGACCCAAAGCTGACGATCGTCCCGTCATCGGCAAGCGGCAGGTTAATGAGTCGACCCTGAACAATGCGCCGAGCCCTGCGCGAGTTGAGTCACGAGAAGAACGTTCGAGGATGCATGCTTAAGAACAAGCTCAGCATTAAGACATAAAAAAGCCTCAGCCTCCGGAGGATCATCCTCAGGTTGTGACCCGCGACGAGCACCGCAGCCACGACTTCTGCGTCGTCATCGCGCAATTTGCACTGAAAGCGCTCGAAGAGTTCACCGACAGGCTGTACGCGGCCGGGGGTCGCTTCGAAAAAAGCTTAACGCTGAGCATCGTGGCTGACGTGGTGTCACGCTCGGGCGAGCGCTTCCTGTTTTCCATCGCCGACGAACTTGAGCGAAGAAAGGTGAATTCAATTTTCGACGACTACAGTCCGTTCAGACCTGAAATGGGATTCTTCATCGAAGACATCGATGTCGACCCTCGTTGGTAGTCTTGGATCGCGCGTACGATCAGATCCAGGACACGATCCTTTGTTCAATGACGTGCACGTCGACCCAAACACCACCAACCGCTAAAACCTTGTCGTAGTCACCGCCGAAGGTGTGCCAGCATAGATCGTGAAACAGCCAGCAAATGCGTTCAGTCGAAAGCGCATTCGGATGCGGTCCTTCATTCCAATCATGGCCGCCGAGGTGCTCCTCCAGACTTTCGTCATAGTCGAGTCGCGCGATGATGTTGTCGTCGTCCGCGCGGAACCGACAATGCTCGCGCGACAAAATGAAGTCAACGGTGACGTCCACCAAAACGTCCTCAAAACTCGAGTCGTCAAGCTGGCAGCTCTGCTTGCCTCCGCGCTCGCGGTAATCGGCAAGTGCTCGACGTGCTCGATCGTGAATCCACCTCTCCGTTTCCTGAAGGCGTCGATTGATCTCCCGCAGCCGGTTGAGTTCCAACTCGGATAGTAGCGTCAGGTCAGTCCTGCCCTGCTCGAGGACGATGAAATCTTCATTTCGCATGCGAGAGACTTTCGATTAGAAACAGCTGGTTAGGCGAAAGTTGGGTGTGGCTCGCTGTCCTCCTACTGCGCCCAACGGATCACGTCCTGAGGCCACGGGCTCGCTGTTCGGCTTCAATCTCCTTTTGTCGAGCTTGCAATTTGGCCTCGTCCGCGCTGTCGTTTTTCAACATGGCGCGCATACAGTTGTTTATCGCGCGCGCGTGCTCGACCCTAAGATGGGCCTTTAACTTCAGCGTATCGGAGTCGCCGTAATCGACGGGGTTGTACACGCCACCTAAGACGGTATGCGCATAGATCGCATACAGCTCGCGCGCGATGATGTCGGCGTGGTCTGGGTCCATTCCTTCACCCTGCAACGCAAGTGTGAATTTCTGCTTATCCATGCAGTTCTCTCCCGTTTCTTTGTTGTTTAGCGTAGCGGGCCTGCTAAGCGAGAACGTCCAACGGTCATACAAACTGCCTCGTCTGTTGACGGTTGATGATAGCGGGGAATCTGCAATATGACTTGCCGGCAAGCCTGATATGGACTGGCCGCCGGCAGCCCGTTGCGAGACTTGCTACTCTTCTGTCCTATTCATCAGACGAGGGTGAGACACGATGGCGTTGTTTGAACTGAACAGCGGAAAGCTCCAGCTTCTGAAGTCGGCTAACTTCGGCGTTCTCGGCCTCCACGAGCGTCCCGACATCCAGGCGGCGATCAGAGACAACATCGGCGCGATTACGCCAGGCACCAAAACCATGGTTCTTGCCGAAGAGTTCAATTCTTGGGACAAGGCAAGCCGCCGCCGGATCGACCTGCTCTGCCTAGATTCCAACCGCAACCTCGTGGTCGTGGAACTCAAGCGCGATGCCTCGGTACATATGGATCTTCAAGCCATTCGCTACGCCGCGATGGTGTCCACGATGCTGTGGGCGCACGCGGTCGAGGCGCACCGCACGTTCTTAGCGGAACGCCGGTCCAACGCTGATCCCGAGCAAGCGATTCGCAAGTTTCTCAACGTGGAGGACGACGAGGTTGTCGTGTTCAACGACAAAGTCAGAATCGTTCTGGCCTCTGCCGACTTTTCACCTGAATTGACTACTTCCGTGCTCTGGCTCAACGAGAAGTACTCGATGGACATCCGATGTGTTCAGATGCTTCCGTATTCCATCGAGGGTAAGGCTAAAGAAAAGGTGTTTTTGGACATCCAACAGGTCATTCCGCTTCCACAGGCGCAGCAGTACACGGTCAGCGTGCGCGAAAAGACTGTCGACCAGGAGAAGGTCCGAATCGCAGCGTCCCGTAAGACGCTTATCTACAACATCACGATTGGCGAGAGCGTTACCCTGAATTTGGCGCGTGCAGACTTTCTGCTCGCGTTGGTCCGCGAAGCGATTCGACAAAGCGTGACGCCAGAGCAGATCATGGCGGGCATTCGCTGGAAGCGGCCTAAGGTTTTTCTGACGCTACCCGGTAAGGCTGATGCAGAAGCATTCAAGGCCAAGTATGAGGATGCGAGCGAATACTTCCTGAGCGAGCAGGACCGCTTCGTCGTTGCCGGCAATACCTACGTTTTCCATGCCCTCTGGGGCAGCAAGACTTCCCAGGCTGCCGATATCATCAAAGCTCTCATGCCGGACCACTCTGCCGTGTCCTGGGAGGCGGCCGACCCTAGCTCAGCAGAACCTCTACTTCAGAATGATGTTGGACCCAAAAACAGGATAAGTCGAGCGAGATTGAGCAGGCCGAGATAGCGTGTGACATATCAAGCGGAAGGCCGAGAACCCGTACGTTGACCCGGACGGCCCTTTCGGGCATAAGTCGCGATAGCCGGAGATTTTCGAGTTGAAACTAACCTCTGCTCAAGTTTCTCGCGCTCGTGCCGATCTTCTTGTTTTTAAAGAACAAGAAGAGATTCACCATGATTATCAACATGTTGACCCGGCTGGTCATCGGTAGCTCAATCACCGAAGCCGTCATCGACGGCATGATTCGCGATAAGGTGCACGAACCGGAGGTCGGCGGCGTCGTGTACTGTGATCTGGCGGCCGGCTATGCCGAGCACTCGGGTATCTATATGGGCGATGGCGAAATCATGCACCGGGACGGCAGAGGCGTGATCTGCAGAGTGACAGCGCGCGAGTTCCTCGCAAAAACGCCGGGCAGAATCATCTACACGTCCTGCTACAACACTCAAGCAACCGGCTTCCAGCATGTTGCCGATACGGCAGAGTACTTCGAGAGAACGCAGCGTGGCGAAGGCTACGCATTGTTGTGGCGCAACTGCCATATCTTCTCTTCGGCATGCATGACTGAGGACGAAGAAAACTCAGATACCTTTTTGTGGATGCTGAAGTCCACCGCGAAGGAAAAAATTATGGCGCACACGTGGCGCATTTGGGACCGTTGATCTAGGCAGCAAACTCCCGTAGGGCTGCGACACAGCTCTGCATTGAACAATCCGCCTCGCAGGCGGATTTTGTTTTTCGGAAAGAGTCGACCTACTCGACCGTCACAACGTCCTTCGTGATGCCATACGACATCTTCCACTCAACTTTGATTGCGATGAACGTGTCATCGAACGCGGCGTGCTTGTTCGCATCATACGGCTCGATGTCGGTCAGCGAGGTATTGCCGCTCAGGTCCAGCCTGCCGCGTGCGATGATAATGCAGCGCAAGACCAAACGGCCAGTGCAATTCGAGGTCACCGAGCCCGCTCGGGTTGCGGTCGCTGCATGGATCGAAAAGGCTAAGCTGCGGTCCGACGAATACCTGTTCCCAAGCCGCTTTTCCGGTTCGCCGCATATCTCAACGCGGCAATACGCCCGGAAGGTACATCAATGGGTCGCCGCAGTCGGCCTGGATCCGACCGCCTACGGCGCGCACTCGATGCGGCGGACAAAGGCGACTTTGATCTACAAGCGAACGAAGAACCTGAGAGCGGTTCAACTTCTGCTCGGGCATAGCAAACTCGAAAGCACCGTTCGATACCTCGGTATAGAGGTCGACGATGCGCTTGAGATCTCCGAGCAAACTGAGATCTAAGAGGTCCCGCGGCCGTGCGACAGGCTGTTGGTCGCTGCGGCCGCCTCGCGCTTTTAGCGCACCGCTCCTCGCGGCCATGAGCCGCCGGTCGAGGTCGCCGTCCAATATAAATAGCCAAGGTCTCGACCGCCCCCGCTCAATGGCCGGTTTCCGGCGAGCAAATTGCCGGTGGCACTGCCTCAACCCGGCCAATTCCGGACATCGACATTGCGTCACCGATTGTCCGCTTCGTGCTTGATTGCGGCCAGCCGCGAGTCAGATACTTTCCTGATTGACTCGCTTCATCAGTTGCTCAGCGCTTTCCTTGCGTTCGCTGTAGCGATCGACGAGGTACTGGCCGATATCGCGTGTCAACAGCGTAAATTTCACGAGTTCCTCCATCACGTTCACTACACGATCGAAATAGGTAGATGGCTTCATGCGGCCGGCTTCGTCAAACTCCATAAACGCCTTCGCCACCGACGACTGGTTCGGGATCGTCAGCATGCGCATCCAGCGCCCGAGCACGCGCATCTGATTGACGGCGTTAAACGACTGCGAGCCACCGCTCACTTGCATCACCGCGAGTGTCTTGCCCTGCGTCGGACGCACCGCGCCAAGCGAAAGAGGAATCCAGTCGATCTGCGATTTCATGATGCCGGTCATCGCGCCGTGGCGCTCCGGCGAGCACCAGACCATGCCTTCCGACCACAGAACCAGTTCACGCAGTTCCGCTACCTTGGGGTGCGTGTCGGGCACATCGTCTGGCAATGGAAGGCCGCTCGGATTGAACGTGCGCACCTCCGCGCCCATCGCCGTCAGCAGCCGGGCGGCTTCTTCGCTCAGCAGACGGCTGAACGAGCGCTCACGCAACGAACCATAGAGCAGCAGAATACGGGGCGGATGGAAGGATGTTTTCGTAGCCTGAAGGCGTGAGATATCGGGTACGCGGAACAGTGCCGCATCGATTTGCGGTAGCTCGATTGTGAGATCAGTTGACGGACTGGACACGCTTGCCCTCCGCATCGATAACCGCTGCGCCGTCTTCCTTCGTGAATGCGCCGCGTTGAGCATCGGGCAGGATGTCGAGCACGACTTCGGACGGACGGCACAGGCGCGCGCCCATCGGCGTCACCACGAAGGGACGGTTGATGAGTATCGGATACGCCATCATCGCGTCGAGCAACTGGTCGTCGGTCAATGCCGTGTTGTCCAGGTGCAGTTCGGTATAGGGAGTGCCTTTCTCTCGCAGCACTTGCCGCACCCTTAGCCCCAACTGCCCGATCAACTCGACGAGCCTTTCGCGTGAAGGCGGATTCTTCTGGCACTCGATGACGACGGGTTCGATGCCCGCGTTGCGGATCATCGCGAGGGTATTGCGCGAGGTGCCGCAATCTGGGTTGTGATAGATGGTGACTTCGCTCATTGCCATGCTTTCGTAACGTTCAGGCGCACTCATACCAGTCCTTCGAACGGTTGACGATGCGCACCACGAGCAGCATAACCGGAACTTCGATCAGCACGCCCACGACCGTCGCAAGTGCTGCGCCGGAGTTGAATCCAAACAGGCCGATTGCCGTGGCGACGGCCAACTCGAAAAAGTTCGACGCGCCGATCAGCGCAGACGGACACGCGATGTTGTGCTTCTCGCCGACCGCGCGGTTAAGCCAGTATGCGAGCGCGGAGTTGAAGATCACCTGAATCAGGATCGGCACGGCGAGCAGCACGATCACGAGAGGTTGTTTCAGGATGGCCTCGCCTTGAAGAGCGAAGAGCAGCACCAGCGTGGCGAGCAGCGCCGTGATCGACCACGGCCCGATCTTCGCCATCGTCGCTTCGAATGTCGCCTCGCCGCGCGCCAGCAGAACCTTGCGCAAGATCTGCGCGAAGATGACCGGAACGACGATGTAGAGCACGACGGACGTGAGCAGCGTCGCCCACGGCACCGTAATCGCGGATATGCCGAGCAGCAGCCCGACGAGTGGCGCAAACGCGACCACCATGATGCTGTCGTTGAGCGCGACCTGCGAGAGTGTGAAGAGCGGATCGCCGCCTGTCAGGCGACTCCAGACGAACACCATCGCCGTGCAGGGAGCGGCTGCCAGCAAGATCAGTCCGGCCACATAGCTGTCGAGTTGCACGGCCGGCAGCATCGGCTCAAACAGATTCTTGATGAAGACCCACGCGAGGAATGCCATCGTGAATGGCTTGACCAGCCAGTTGACGACGAGCGTGACGCCAATGCCCTTGATGTGATGACGTACTTCGTGCAGCGAGCCGAAATCGACCTTGACCAGCATCGGGACGATCATCGCCCAGATCAGCAGGCCGACCGGCAGATTGACCTGAGCGTATTCCATACGTCCGATTGTCTGAAAGACGCCGGGTAGTACTTGGCCAAGCAGAACGCCCACGACAATGCAAAGTGCGACCCAGACGGACAGATATCGCTCAAAGAAACTGATCGCCGGTTCAGACGTCTTTTTTCGCGCGGCGATGGTGTTTGCGGTGGTCATGAAGACTTGAGTTGAGGAACAAGGAATGCCATTGCATCGCGTCGTGGGTGTTCTCGGTCAGCATTGGCACGGATTTGCGCCAGAGTTCAGGCACGGCTGACCTTGACAGCAGTTCTCGGTCAGGAAACCGAGCACGGTATTCATCTGGTCGTAGGCGGCCCGATAGATCAAGGTGCGTCCGTCGCGCTCCTGCGTGACCAACCCCGCGTTCATCAACTCCTTAAGATGAAACGACAGCGTTGCATTGGGCACGTCGAGCTGCGCCGCGATCGTGCCGGGTATCAGCCCCTCCGGACCGGCGACAACCAGCATGCGAAACACACGCAGACGCAAATCGTGCGCGAGCGCCGCTAGGGCGCGAATGATGTTTTTCTCTTCCATATTTCCAATATATTCGAAATATATGTTTCTAGCGAGAGAATTTTCGGCATGTTTTTTGTTTGGGAGTTTGACCATTAGCGACCGGACGTCGTCTTTCCGCACAGTAGCTGACTCGCGCAGAACCGAAAGCGAACTCGTTCGGGGTCGAGCTGAGTCGATCCAGATCGCGCAGTAGCCGGCCAGTTTCTGCCGCTCGCCTGAGTCATTGGGCGGTTACTCGAACGACTGGTCTACTACGCATCCGGCAATTCGGGCCACGGTCATCGCAGAGGCGCGGTTCGCACTGCGCTTTCCGGCAGCCGGCGAGCTTCTGCCGTTCAGCGTAAGCATTCGGTCGTCCGGAATGCGTCGCGTTGCAGACGCAGACGTTACCCGCGGAAAGTCAGCGAATTAGATCGCGCCACAAATGGCGAGAAACGAGGGGCCACCATTGAAAAGCGTAGCAGATCGCCTGAGAAGGTTGGTCTTCGTTTCAACACTTCACCAATCTTCGCTCAGACATCTCCGTTCTGTTCTTCGTTATGTTGTTTGGGGTCACTTGCCCAAATAGCGAGTGCTGAGCGCGCGTGAAAGTTTAAGGTAGGGGCGTACAGGTCTTTTGGCGTGCTCGTAGAGAATCATCCTTGATGGAAAGGCCGTTGCCGCACGCGCCGAAGGCGAGTTAGCGTCGCGCGTCGACGCATTCAAAACACGTCACGCCTATGTCCTGATGCTCTCTACCATTCATGTGGTTTAGATCCGTCTTCGGCGACGTACATGATGATGAATAGCAACGCCTGCCGATGTGTGGGCGTGGAGTCGACCGTCCGCACCCACGTGGGAAGCGTATTTCGCAAGCTCGAATATTCGATGCGTGCCGCTGCGACGTCGAAGGCGGCGGCGCTATTGTAAAAGGGGAGCGCATTTATCAACGCTTCGAATGGCGCGATCGGATTGGCGATCATAGAGAAATTTTCCGTACACTCGGAGCATGAACCTCGACCTCATTCATGTGCGGCCCGCCGTTCTTTCACGCCTCGTGCGCCTTGGAGCAAATGTCGACCAAGCCATGGCAACCGCACGTGTGGCCACGTCGGGTCGGGTAGACACGGCTCGATATTTCGCATTCTGGGAGGCACTGGGCGCCTCTTCACCCCCGGACATCGGGCTTCGGCTTGCAGGAGTGACAACGGTACACGAGTACGACCTGTCGTTACTTGCGGCGCTGCATTCGCCAGACGTGCGAACTGTGTTCGAAAAGCTCGCGCGCTACAAGCGCCTCTGCGGACCACAGGATTTGCACCTGGAGTTTTCTCCGAACGAAGTCGCCGTTTCGACTGCGTGGTTGAAAGCCTCGACGCCGCCACCGTCGCGCCTTGTCGATGTCATGTTCGCAACGCTGCTCGTGCTGCTCCATCGAGGCTCTGGCCAGGCACTTGCCCCGAGGCGTCTCGAACTTACACGGGCGCGCTCGGATGAATCCATGCTGATGCAGTTCTTCGGCTGCCCGCTGAAGTTTCGCGCGAGGCGCGACGCACTGATCTTTGACGACCACGTTCTGGGTACGCCTTTCGTCACGCATAACGCCGACCTGCTTCACGCGCTGCTCCCCATACTCGACGAGCAGGTAGCGCAGAAGCGTGGAATGGTTTCCTGGAGGAAGTTCGCAAAGCAGTCGCCAAACGAATGTCAGGAGAGCGACCGAGCGCCGATAAGGTTGCCCATGAACTTGCGACCAGCGCGCGCACGCTTCAGCGTCGCCTCGGGGCGCTAGGCACGAGCTACCAGCAGGTGCTCGACGAGATTCGCCGTGACACGGCGATGCGCCTTCTCTGTACGACAAGCATCGAGATCGCCGAAATTGCCTTCCTGCTTGGGTTTGAGGAACTGAACTCCTTCACGCGTGCTTTCCGAAACTGGGAGGGCAAGACGCCGAAACAGTGGCGTGAGTTTCGTGGCGCGATTGGATGAATGAACGGCGCGATCTGGTTTGAGCGCAGGCATCTCGATCGATATCTTGTCGACATGGATCCCACCGGACGACGCAACCTGGAGTAGAACCTATGTCGACGAAACCTGAAGTGAAGCTTGGCGCAACCGGCCCTACCGTGTTCCCTATCGCACTGGGCTGCATGGGCATGGGCGCGACCAGTTGGTACGGCCAGAGCGATGAATCCGAGAACATCGCCACGATTCATGAGGCACTTGAGCACGGTGTGAATGTGCTCGACACTGGCGACTTCTACGGGATGGGACGTAACGAACTCCTTCTTGGCAAGGCACTACAGGGATGACGCGATAAGGCACTGCTCAGCGTCAAGTTCGGTGCACAGCGTGGACCGGATGGCGCGATCGTGGGTCGAGACGCCCGACCGCAGGCGGTGAAGAATGCTTTGGCTCACAGCCTGTCACGGTTGGGCGTCGATTACATCGACATCTATCGAACGGGATTGGACCCGAACGTACCCATCGAGGACACGGTGGGGGCGATGAGCGAAATGGTGAAGGCAGGGTACGTCCGCTACATCGCTTTGTCCGAAGTCGGCGCCGACACGGTTCGTCGCGCTGTCAAGGTACATCCCGTTTGTGACGTCCAACTTGAGTACAGCCTTATTAGCCGTAGCATTGAATCGAAGATCGTCCCGACACTCGCGGAACTGGGAGTCGCCATCACGGCCTATGGCGTGCTCTCGCGCGGCCTGCTAACGGCCGCGAGACCGAAGGATCAAGGAGACGCCCGCACACAGCTCCCACGCTTCGAGTCTGCAAAAGAAAACGAACCGCTCGTTAATGCTCTCGCTCGTGTGGCCGCCGGAAAGAACGTAACGCCGGCGCAATTGGCCATTGCCTGGGTCCGTGCCCGTGGCGCGGAACTCAGCGTGACGATTGTTCCGACGCTGGGTGCTCGCACCCGCGTGCAACTCGCCGACGTGATCGCGAGTCTCGATGTGTCTCTTGATGCCGCCGAAGTCGCGGCGCTGGAGCAGGCTGTGCCTGCAAGTGCAGTCGTGGGAACGCGCTATCCGGAGGCCTGGTTGCACACGATCGACAGTGAGAGATAGCGGCCATCGCTTCCATATTGCCCCAACATTCGACGGTAGCTATGGGATGAGGAGCAGACTTTCAGTGGGACTGTCTCGAACGACAGAAACGGGTCGAACTTGCCCTTTCACATTTGGGGGAGGGTGACGTTCCACGCGGCGGCGATATGAACGGCCGGTTTCCTTCATTCAACAGCCATCCCAGCGTGGATCGATGAACGTCGGCAAAGGCCGATGAGGCGATGCGGACTTACAGTGATCGAATGACCGTTCGAGAAGCTGAACGGTCGTCTGAAAGTGTTTGCAATGCATTAAACAGGTGCCCTCCTGTTTAGGGTTGAGGATGCCTGCCCTGATCCATAGGCACGTCAACTCGCCCAGACGCCACGGCAGACGTCCTATAAGCCCGAAGGGACGAATCCGCAAAGTGTTCCGATGTAGTCTGAACCTTCCACCGTTATGGCGATTCGGAACGCTGTGAAGGAAATGACCCTATGCAAAACGCAGCTGTATTTGATATCGACGACACACCGGTGGACTCGGTCGACCTACATGCGCTTGCTTGGCACGAGGCCTTTGTCCACTCAGTCATGACGTGAGCGTGCCGAAAGCACGCAGTCAGATAGGCAAAGGTGGCGACAATCTGCTTCCCGAATTTTTGTCCGACGAGCAGATTGACGGCAATAGGGTCCGCCATTGGAGAATGGCGCGGGAAGAGTTCAGAATACCTTTGCCGAGTGCAGCCATTCTCTGCTGTTCCTCCGCTATTCCGAGCGCGGCGCGCAAAGGGGATCAAAGTCGCCGTCGTGTCGTCCGATCAGAAAGACGAGCTTGAGGTCTATGAAAAGATCGCGCAAGTCGAGTCTCTGCTGGATGATTGCGTTTCGTCCGAGGACGTTGAGGCATCAAAGCCCCGCACCCGATGATTTTAAACTGCTGCAACCAAGCTAAGTCTTCCGCCTGCCGACATCATTGCCGTTGGCGAGTCGCCGTATGACGCACAGGCAGCGACACAAGCCGGGATGACGGCGATTGCCTGTCTGTCGGGGTGTTTCTCAGAGCGCGCCCTGCGCGAGGCGGGCTGCACGCATATTTATCTTGGGCCGGTAGACTGTTCGCATGCCTTAACTCATACTTGTTTAGATCGCGCTGAGGTGGCTCACCCTCTCGCACTGATCTGACCTGGCCACAATAATTCATTATCATCAAGGATGAGAGTCATGGATATGCCCGTAGCCGAAGAACAAATTCGCACGCTTGCTTACTTGATGTGGGAGGAAGCGGGTAGTCCCGAGGGACGATCCGATGAGTTTTGGCTGCTGGCTCAACAGCATCTCAATGGGGATTCGCAGAGCACTTTAGCCCAGTAGAATTGCATCGGAACTGTGTTGACTGGCTCCGGGTGTGCCGGGTCGATGTGACACGCGAATGAGCGTGTCGTTCCGGCCTCTCGTCTGGAGCAAAAATCTTGGCGGCGTTTTCTGCATCGGTAATCTTTGTTTATCCGTTCCCACCACGCGCATAGAACAGGCTCGCCGGAGCGTCCAGCGCGACCTACAATCCGAGAGGCGCAACAGTTGTGCTAATTGCGAAACAGCGATTCTTCCATCATCTCGCGCGAAGCGATGCGGCGGTCAATGAGAAACTCGTTCTTGTCCTTGCCGACGATCCAGTGAGGCGCGCGTCCCCGGCCGCTCCACGTCGCGCCGCTCACCGGGTCGCGATACTTCGCTGCCGGTTCGTCCGGATGCTCACCAGATTTTCGGCCCATCAACTCGTTCAAGCTGATGCCATATTCACGCATCTTTTGAACGATCTCGATGAGCACGAGCCGCGTCTCTTTTTCCTTCGCCGCTTCCAGTTGTTCGTCGAGCGCCTTTTGTTGCGCCATCAGTGCTGTCACTTCTGAACTTTGATATCCCATGTTTTGCTTATTCCGATTCGTTGTTCTACAGAATAGAAAATAATCCGTCAGGCCGGGCAAAGAAATGCTCGACGCCACAACTGGATGAACACATCGCAAGCGTTATGCCGGCGCACGACAAAAGTTGCGCAGCATCGTAATCTGCATCTCTGCAATGGATTGATGCTTTCCCTGTTCCGCGTCTTAGCCCCACGAATGCCTGAACATTAAACGGCGCGAGACGACGTTGAAACCCATCCTGACCATCGTCACATAGAAATCGGTGGGACTACCGTCTTGGCGAAATACGCCGCTTGCTGCACTACGCGCAAGCGTGGTTGAACTATCTCGCCACGGGCGAAATCGTCTCAGGTTGCTCGCTGAACCCTTCGAGATAACGGCCTTCGTAAAGATTTTCGTTGTTGATGAGTCGCAGCGGCTGAGGATTTTCTCCCGAATGCGCTCTGATAGACGGCGCAAGCTCATAAATCGCCTCTTCGGGTTTAACTCTGACAAGTCAAGTTTGCTTTCTCTCTCGGCGAAATGCTGGTACATCTCTTCCAGCCCGCCAATATACAGCGCTCCCCTCCTCTGAAGCAATAATACAACATGCGATCGTTCGTGTCGCCCGCATGTGCGATGCCGTCGACCCGCGCACCTGCGAGTCCGTAGGTTGTGAATTACATCGTAGCCGCATTCAGGATGCGTCGACGCGTCACCTCCGGATCGCGTTTTGTCCGTGGTTCGCTCATCGTCGTGATCTCTTTGCAACATGTCTATTTCAGGTTTAATTAATCGTGGACAGTCGGCTGCGCGTCAACAGATCAACGCATCGACGTCGGCCTTTTAAATGACATGCCGAACTCTAGCGATGCGCCCCGAGCGTGGTTCCGCTACATTGGTGTGTGCCACCGCGCCACCGGTACACGCGCCAATTGATAATCGATGAAGAGTTCTGCGCACGCCAGAGAATGAAAAATCTTTATCTCCATTTTGTCTCGATATTCGATGCGGTCATGACGAAGGGGGCTGTGACGAAGGCGGTGGACCGTCCGGCGCTCACGCAGTCCGCTGTCAGCAACGCCATTGCCCGAATGCGGGTGATTTGAGACGACCCGCATTTCACCCAATACGGCCGTAAAATCAAACCCTCCGCAAGAGCGCGCGAACGTTGGCGGGCTATTCGGGAACCGCTGGCGCGATTCGCCTTGCCATCCGTCGCCTGACCAATTTGATGCGTCCACGTCGAACCGCGCTTTTCGTGTCGGAGTCATCGATTACCTGTTGGGTTCGCTATGGCCTTCCATGCGTCGGCATGTCAGGCGGCACGCGCCGGGGATTTGAATTCTTGCGGTGCCCATACCAGTCAGGAAACAAATATCCCCTTGCGGGACAACAATATCGACATATGCCTTGCGTTGTCTCCTTAACATGAGCGATGAATTCGGCTCGTGCGGCTTTTCATAGAGGAAGGTCTGCGCGATGGGCTTGGACCATCCGCTTGCGCAGGTTCCGCTGACCGAGGAAAGGTTTCTCGAAGCCAAACACCTTTTTTTCGTTTCTCTCTCAGGTGACCCGGTCGGCATTGCGGATGCTGCTCTCAGCGTGCAGGAAAGCGACGCCGGGTCGCGATCACATTGAATAATTTCTCGGGCGCGCAATCGCTTCTGCTTTCATCGAACCTGATTGCCATACTGCCTGCAGGCGCGGTGCGAAATCACCCGCTCAAGGACCAGATTTACTCATGTGATGTACCACTGACGATCGCACCGTTTGACTCTACCATGGCCTGGCATACACGATATGATCGCGATTCCGCTCATAAACGGATGCGTGCGCTTATCGTTCAAACTTGCAAGTTAATATGGAAAGCGGGTTGACTCGGATCACATTTTAAACAATGTTATAGGTCGGTTGATACTCAGACAGTAGTTGGTTTAGAAATGGGTCAGTACAATAGACTCTCGTCGCTCCTGTTGATGCCTTGCGCTATGGCACTAGTATTTAAGCGCGCTGGGCATGGTCGTCGGTTTTGATAAACGGCATGGGTGAGAGAAATCAGGGCTCACTTATTCGACGCTGTTTTACTATAGGTTTGGCAAGACAGGAAGGGACGGATTCAAGCGGCAATCGGTGGGTGATCCGGCCGGTCGGTGATCAATAGCCGTCCACTGCAGGAGGACGTCATCCTCTGAATTGCCCGCAGGGCCAAAAATTGGCTGAAGCACTCTGTTTGCCCACAGGACCGCACCACCGCACTTGTGGAAACATCGGCATAAAGCCCGCGCATAAGTTTCAGAAAGGCCGAATCCATCTTGTCTTCACGACCGATGATGATCGAGCTGGGGCTGCGACATTCCACAAAACCGCGTTTGCATTGTTCGCATACCTGATGTCGCCGCGCATCAGAAACACGCCACCCAACAATTTGCGGTGCCGGCCTAGTTTGATAAAGCCGCAGCTGACGTTGTTCGTTAACAGAACACTTTAAAGTGTGGTGTCTCCAAAACATTTTCATCCGATTCGCGTCCGGATCTCACGGTTTCCTCGGCGAGGCTTCGAAGAGGATAGTCGAATGAGCAATCGAAAATGTCAGGCACAAGAGCAAATCCGTGCCGGTCTGCTGAGGAAGCACAATCCATGAACAGGTGTTGCTACGAAAGATCTAAGAACTGCCCGATCCAAACTTTATCATCGTTTGGATTCTGAGAGACGAAGTTCCTTACGGCTCGAAGTAGGAGTTCGTCGAAAGTTAGATCGCTGGAAACACGCTTCTCGATTACTGCCAAGGCAGTACGGGAGATTATTCCCATATAGATGTGATCATCGGCCTTGATGCCGATTTTGCTCCAGTCACCGCTCACGGCTTCGTCGATAATCCATACTTCGGTCACCTGTCTCATCTGTGTCCCTAAAGTTTCGAGAACCAGCAGTATGCCGGAACCCAGCGAAGAATTCCTTCTCGGCTCTAACGCACTTTGGGGCTAATGTTTCAACGGCCGCTGAAAACTGGACATGGAAAGTTATCCGTCGCGTCCTAAACCCTTTGCGTCGGTAGTACCCATCGCTGATAAGCGAGCACTGATAGTCCCAAAGCGGTTGCGATTTGCGTCGTTCGTGGCTAGACAGGAAGTGCCGAACAGGGTTGCCGGCTTTTACCTGTTCGATGCGGGTGACCTAGCCTAAGAATTCCGAGTTGCAGGATGTGCTCGGCTGAACCTAAGCAATCTTCGCCAACCCCGCCTTCAACGGAAGGACCACGAAAAATTGATAGGGAGGAGATCGTCCATTCAATCCATGAAAGGCACGAATCTCTACCTGTGTCCTGCCCGCGAAGCAAGCAATATGATCGGCTGCAGTGGAGCTGCTTAGTCTGGCGAACTTTCTGTTTTGTGGTCACTTTTCGAGCGAGCGAACGAAGTGCAACTGTAATTATGGGGATACGTTTCGGGAAAACAGCAGGGCTCTTTCAATCGCAGTAAGGTCGTACGTCATTGCAGACATCGTCCGAGTGCCTGTGGAATAAGCACGCACGCATTGTGATTCCACGACGATAGTCCGAGGATGTAGCCGGACTCGCGCTGTCCCTTCGGTCACGATTGAATTCCCACTCGTACTTCTTCCGCGACGCGAGCCCCCGTGTATAGTCCGATCCGATAGCGGGTCAGCCCTCCCCTTCGCCAGCCACCCAGCGCAATTCGCTCAGATAATCTTGTGCATCAGTCACGATCCACGAACGGCGATATTCGACCGGCGCCCCGCGCAAGTCGAATGCCGTGCGAACCGAAAGCAGCACGGGATGACCTGCGGGCCGTTCGAGATCGTCGGTGATGTCATCCGGAAGCAGACAAGCCTGCAAGCGATCCTCGACGCGGCTCACCGACACGCCGCACTGCTGCTCCAGAAACGAGTAGACCAGATGCGCGCTCGCGCTATCGTCGCCCCACTCCTTTTCGCCCACACGCGCATAGGGAAACGTGATGGTCTCCACGACAAGCGGCGTCTCGTCGAGGGTACGCCGCCTTCGTAGGCGATAAACGAGCGCACCGGCGGCAAGCCTGAGCGCCTTGCACTCGTCCGCATCGGCGGCAGCACGTTCGCGCAGCAGGATGGTGTCCACAGGCAGACGCTTCACTCCGTTTTCACGATCGACCAGCCGAAAAAAGCTTGTGAATGCGCGTTCGTTGGTCGCGCGCGCCACAAACGTTCCACGTCCGCGATGCCGCGTGACCAGCCCTTGCCCGCTTAGCACATCGAACGCTTTGCGCACGGTTCCCACGCTGACCTTGAAGTCCTTCGCAAGCGCTTCTTCACCCGGCAGCAATTGCCCGGGAAGCCATTCGCCGCCAACGATCCGGTCACGGATATGCCTTGCAAGCCGCACGAAGGCCGGGCTGAGATCGAGAAAGTCCATCGCTCAATTCTATACAGAATGCAGATGCTTCACTGCAGAATTTGATTCTCAAGCTAGGCGTTATTTCATAGAGTGTTTTCGACATTGGCAGGGCGCTCATTCCCCTGTCGATAAGACCAACACATTGAACAGGTTATCGAGACCGCTCATGAATCGACATGTCCACCGCATCACTTCCGTCGAAGCCCTTCACGTGGGGCAATTTCTTTACGCGCGCATCCGCACCGAAGCCGGCTTGACCGGTTACGGCGAAGCCGGCTCGTGGGGGCATATCGAAGCAGCGAAGGCGGCGCTCGACAAGTTCGGCGAGTATCTGGTGGGTCAGGACGCCAACCAAATCGAACTGCATTGGAACGTGATGCAGCGTTTCTCGCATTTTCGGGGGACGGCGATCAATGCGGCGGTATCCGCGATCGATATCGCCTTGTGGGACCTACTCGGCAAGCGCTTGCAGGCGCCCGTCTGGCAACTGCTCGGCGGCGCTTATAGGAACAAGCTGCGCGTGTACGGCCATGTCTATGCCGAAACCCTCGAAGAGGTGCTCGCCGAATGCCGTCGTCTGCGCAGCGAAGGCTTTACGGCCGTTGGCCATATCAACCCGTTCCTCGACGAACCCGAAGGCGAAGCGTATTTCCGCTCGCACGCAGGCAAGGTGAGCGACGCGAAGGAGCGCGTGATGGCGTTTCGCGAGGCAGTCGGGCCGGACGTCGATCTGCTGATCGAGATGCATCGCCGTCTGTCGCCTGCCGAGGCCATCGCGATCGGTCAGGTGCTCGAACCGCTCACGCCGATGTGGCTCGAAGACCCGCTGCGCCCAGATTTCTATCCGCAGATGACGACGGTCGGCCACGCGATCCGCGTTCCGATCGCAACGGGCGAACGCTTCTCGACGCCGGCCGAATTTCATCTGCAACTTGCGGGCGGCGGCGTGCGGTATGCGCGCACATCGGTATGCGTGTGTGGCGGCATCACCGGGGCGAAGAAGATCGCCGCGCTTGCCGAAGCGCAAAACGTCGATATCGCGCCTCATAACCCGCTCTCGCCGATCAGCCTCGCCGCCTGCATGCAGGTCGCCGCAGCCGTGCCGAATTTTGCGATTCAGGAATACCCGACCGGATTCGAAAATCTCGTGCTGAAGTCGGGCAAGCAGTTGCTCGGCTCCGACCTCGTGAAGAGTCATCCGGTGCCGACGGCGGGATTCATCGTGGTGCCGGATGCGCCCGGCATCGGCGTGGAATTGCAGGACGACGTCGAGTCGCGCCGCGAACCGCTGCATCGTCCGGTATCAATGCGTCGCACTGTTGACGGCGCACCGTTCGACCAATAAGTCGCAACCGACCGCGCGTTACAAAATCAATTACAGGAGACCACAATGGACCCGATCGTGACCGAGGGAGAGGGCGTCGGCAGGAACCGATGGCTCATCGTGCTGCCGATGACCTTCGCTGTCTACATGCTGTCGTACTTCGACCGCGTGAACATTGCGATGGCGCTGCCGCACATGTCAAAGGCGCTGGGCTTCACGCCGGTGCAGGCGGGCTGGATCGGTGGCGCGTTTGCGTGGGGTTACGCGTTCACGCAATTGCTCGCGGGCTGGCTCGCGCTTCGGTTCGGCGCGCGGCGGCTGGTGGCCATCTGTCTCGTGCTGTTCGGTGGCGCGGCCATGCTGACCGGCATCGCGCACTCGTTCTGGGCAATTCTCGGCGTGCGTATTCTGCTCGGCTGCGCGGAAGGTCCGGTCTATGGCGCGACCTCCATGTTGCTTGCGCAATGGTTCATCAAGGCCGAACGGGGCCGCGCCTTCGGTATCTGGAATCTGGGCGCGCCGCTCGGTGGCTTTCTGGCAGGTCCGATTTCGGGGGCGCTCATTTCGCATTACGACTGGCGCGTGATGCTGATCGCCGAAGGCTTGCCCGCGTGGATTTTCTGCATCGTCTGGTTTAGAGCGATTCCGCAGAGCCTCGACCTCGCACGCTGGCTCGACGATGCCGATCGCGCGTTCATCCGCCGCGATCTCGCCCAGGAGCAGGCAGCGTACGCCGCGCCGGAACGCGATCCGTGGTGGACCATCTTCAGCGAACCGGCCGTCTGGCTGATGACGATCGGCTTCGGGCTCAATACGATTCTCCTGTACGGAACGACACTGTGGCTGCCCTCGGTGATGAAATCTTACGGGCAACTGAGCGAAACGACGATCGGCTTTCTGGCCGGCGCGCCGTTCGTCATGTCGATGCTCGGCATCTATTACATCAGCCATCGCTCGGATCGTCACGGTCAGGAGCGCCGCTGGCACGCCGCCGTGCCAACGATGCTCACCGGCCTGCTCATGATCGCCGCCGCCTTCGTGCCCGCGCCGCTGTTCTGGCTTCAGATCGCGCTATTCATTGCGCTCGGGTTCACGCTCAAGATGCTGATGCCGCTCATCTTCGCGCGGCTGACCGAAATTTTGCCGATGCGTAAGGCGATGCCTGCCATCGCCTTCGTGAGCGGTGTCGGCAATCTGATCGGCCAGTTTCTCGGACCGCTGATGGTCGGCTATGTGCGCTCGATGTCATCGGACTACAAGCTGTCGCTGCTTGCGCTCGGCCTGTCTTCAATGGCCGGAGGCGTGGCGATCGCGCTGTCGAAAACGAACGCAGAGCGCGCCGGTTGCGCATCCGGCGAGGTGCAGCAACCAGCGCCGTGAAGTAATGCACGCACGCGATCTACCGCGCGTCGATCACAGCACGCGGAAGGGTCTCACCGAATTGCAATGCCGCAAGCTCGGCCTTTGCCGACCATCGGTGTTAGGCAGCCGTAGGACTGCAGCGCACCGCATTCCCGACATTCGCTATGCGGTGCAGTCGAATGTCGGATCCAGGAAATTGCGAACGGGTCTTGACGACCCAAAAGCGACACCCGCCATTCGCTCAAGCAGTCATTCACTCTGTACAATAACATCAGTTAAGCTCGCCACATCGGCGTCATCACGGAAATGAGACCACGCTCTCACCGGATTTGCGATCAACCACGCTAATCCCTGAAGCACCCCGGCCCCTGATCTCCAAATCGCAGCAATCGTACGTGGTTGCCCAAAGTTGACTAGTTAGCTTGACCCCCAAGACGGGCCCCCATTCCTGCTTCAACACAGCGAAGGGTGGCGCAAACATGCCACCCGACTGATCAAGGTAAAGACGGTAGTGCCCGCTCCGTGCCCTGTACTCCATTTGTACCTGTTGAGTCGGCCCTTGCAAGCGAATCAGCAAAACTAGTAGCGAAGCAATAGAGAGCGCTATCCCTAGCCAACCTAAAAAAGCACGAATTATTTGCCGACGCAGCGTGCGTGCGAAAAACGCCACCAAAAGGCCGACAGAACTGGCCAGTATGCAACCGAACACGGCATCCAAGCGCCAGTCTTTGAATTCGACGGTCACTGGCCATTCCCGGATTCGTGTCAAAAAGAGCGAGCCGAGCAGTACTAGTGCAACGACAATGGGCGATAGCACACTGATGCGGCGTTGCCTCATATTTTCTGTTTGCATCGGCGATTGATGAAATGAAAGAAATTGATGCCATGCGCACTATGATTGTCGACGATTCACGGTGTTTCGTCGACCGGCCGCTCCTGGCCGGGAGTACGCGCTTGCGACTGGCTGCTTTGGGGCTGCGGAATCTCAGTGGCCTCTTCAGGGCGATGAATTCTTAAAGCAGACCGACGCAGCCCGACCCGTTACCGTCACTGGCCTGGCCGGCGTGCCAATGACCGCTTCCCAAGTCCAGGAGCCGTTCGTTCAGGTTTGGTTGGTTGCCGATAGTTGGCGTTCGCGTGCATTAAGAGCAGTTATCGCTAACGTCCAGCAGCCCGTCTATTACTGACCTTGCATGGCTACGCGCGGCAGGTGAATCGCAAATGCCTGCGCCGACTAAACCATCCGAGCTGACATAAAGCAATGGCAATTGTTGGGCAAGGCCGTCGTTAACGTGCCTTAACAATGCGCACGGCGAGAGCGCGACAGTCAATGTTAATATGTATGCCATCACGTTATTAAGCGCTTAATCAGGCAACTCTTGATCGACTAGCTGCCGTTAGAAGCGGTCTACAGGACTTATTTCGAGAAGAGAATGGATCTTAACTCCGAGGTTCAACCGTCACTGGAGTCTGTCGAGTATGAGTTGTCTCTTTTGCCGCAGGGCGGCGGACCGGACAACATCTATCACAACGCAAGGCGAAGCGTAAGCCGTTACGTTGTGTCTCTTTTCGACGCAGAGTCGGCATTGAACATGTCGCTTCCCGATGCGATAGGCATCGCGCTAGAATCGCCAGCGTCGGTGGCGTCACGCACGGCCGCCATTGTGCTGCTCAGAATCGCAGGCGAACCGGGAGTTCTTCCAGAGAACAGCACCGCGAATCAGCTGCATCGAAAGCTTGTCCAATTGGTCGAGCGACACGCGCCAGATCTTTGTAGGCGTTTGAATTTCGATAGGAATGCGCAGACCTTCGAGAAGTTTGATGCGATGACTGCGCTCCACTCGCAAATTTGTGAATCATTGCGAGTGCTGCGGTCGCTAACGCCTAACTTGTCTCTGATCCTTACCAACCGGCAAGCAATCATCAAAGCGGTCTCCAGTGACCGGAACGCAGCTTATCTTCAGCCGTTCCAGCAACAGCGTGTGAAGGCAGCTCTTACCAAAATACTCTCGGACGCTGAAGAAATTCTCTCCTGCCGTGACCATTCTTTTAGTTCTCGAGTGGACGCACTATCCGATTTTATCGAAGCGGAAAGCGTTTGGATCGAAGCGTGTCCTAACTTCTTTACGATCGACTATTACAGGTTAAGCCTGACAGTCGTTCGGAGTGCGTTGAAAGAGCTTGCGGCTGCCGCGGTGTCAAGGTTCGTCTGTAACATTACTGCTGTGGGCAGTGGACGAGACATTGCGGACAAGCATTATCCCTTGCACGAGGTAGAGCGAATTGTCCGTGTCTCAATTCCGCTCCGAAATGATGGCCCCGGCGTCGCTGGCAATTGCATGGCTTATCTCGGCACCACCTCGGACTGCATTGACTTTGATCCAGCTGTCAGCCTCGGAGATATTCCTCCAGGCAACTTCTCTCTGTCGTTCGAAGTGATGGTCCTAAAGGCCACCGATAGCGCAAAACTCGCCGTCACGTTCGAATGGGACGTCATGGGAGAGACGTCGCGTCGATCTGTGCTCCTGCCAGTCACATTGATGGGTCAAGATACAAACATCAATTGGTTGGAGGCCCGACAGCATCATCCCTATAATACAGACGTCGCCGAAGGCGAGGAATTTGTCGGAAGGACCTCAAAATTAAACGCGCTGTGCGGTCGCTTCCAGAAGGACAGGATGGGCTCCTCTTTCATCACTGGCCAAAAGCGCGTCGGTAAAACGTCGCTTGCTCGCGCTGTGGAAAGCGTACTGACCGTTGCGGATTCTCGCTTTGCGGTCCTTTATCTTGAATGGGGTCAATATTCCCGTATGGACCCGGTCGAGACGGTCGAAGCACTTGGCACCGAGATAGCAATATTCCTTGCTTCCTACATCCAAGCGGACGTCGACGAGACAAAGCTGAACTTTCGAGGCTCTCTTGCTCCGCTTTCTAGACTAGCGGACGTGCTTGCGCGAGAGTCGCCAGGTCGTAAAATTCTTCTAATACTCGATGAATTCGACGAAATACATCCCGAGATGTATAGGTTCGGTCCATTGGCAGAGGCGTTTTTCTCAAACCTCCGAACTTTGAGTTCGAAGCGAAACATATCCTTCCTCTTGGTGGGTGGCGAGAAAATGCCTTTTGTCATGTCGGCACAAGGTGACCAACTGAATCGATTCGTCAGCGAAGGACTTGATTATTTTTCCAGCGCCTCGGAGTGGGAAGATTACGTTGAACTCGTCCGGAAACCTTCGCGCGGTGTCCTGACGTGGAGCGATGCAGCGGTTCAGGCCGTATTCAACGCTACAAACGGCCATCCTTACTACACAAAACTACTTTGTGCCGCGGTTTATCAACGTGCCGTGGACGAGAGGGATGCCGTTGTTACGGATACCGATGTTCACCGGTGTGAGGACCGAGTAGTAAGCGAGATCGACAGTAATTCGTTCGCGCACCTATGGAAAGACGGGATTAGTGAAGACCGCGAACGTGCTGAGATAATCGAGCTAAATCGCCGACGATTTCTATCCGCCTGCGCTAGAACTCTTAAAAGCGGTCAATCTGTCAGTGTGGAGACAATCGCGCAGTTCCGCCAAGGTTTGAAGATCGCACAACACGAGATAGCTCCAATTTTTAACGATTACATACGTCGCGGAATCGTGGTGGAAACCGTTGAACACAACACGTTCCAGTTCTCGATCCCGATCTTCCAGCGATGGCTGACAGAGGCAGGTGCAGCACGACTGATGTCCGACGCTCTGGCCGAGGAATACGAAACTGCCGAGCAACAGGCTGATGAGGAAGCAAGAGTTACTTCATCGGAATTGGTGGAACTCGCAGATCGCTGGGGCCCTTACCAAGGCCGGGAGGTCGGTGCCGAAAGGATCAGGTCATGGTTAGAACAAGTCAAGTCGCCGCAGGAGCAGCGGCTTCTGTTTAAGTTGCTGAAAACGCTACGTTTCGTTTCTTCTTTAGAAGTGAGGCATTCTCTTCGCGACGCTCATGCACTTGTTGCGAGACAAATCGCGCCGTTTGTGTCCGAGAAACGTACCGACCGACGGAAGGACATCGCGATCACTTGGGTCGATGGTGAGGGAAAAAGTGGCAATAAGCACGCAGCTCTTTATGCAGAAGAGAACAAGATCTGGAGCAAAGCCCTTCTTCCAGCAGATGGGTTCGAGAAGGCTCTGCAACGATATGAAGATCAAGCCGAATGCAGCGTTTGCGCCGTAGTCATCGTCGATGATTTTATTGGATCGGGACGATCGCTCAGTTCGAACGTCGAGAATTTCGTCAAGCACAACGACGCGCTGTTCATGGAACGACACATGGTGTTGCTCGTAGTTGCCTTAACAGCAACAAAGCGCGGCGAACAAAAGGTGCGAGAGACGCTGAGCAAGTTGGACATTGACTCGGAACTGACGGTGCTTCATCCGATCGACGAGTCGTGCTTGGCATTTGAGGATGGGGGCGAGAAAATCTGGCAATCGGCGGTGGAACGCGAGCGCGCTAAAGAACTCTGTCAACGCATAGGACAGCGCGTCCAAAGAAGCGCTCCATTGGGATATGCTGACCAAGGCGCTCTGCTCGTATTCCCCGATACCGTTCCAAATAACACACTGCCTCTCCTCCACTCTAGTACAAGCGGGCAGGAACCTTGGAACGCCTTGTTTCCAAGACCGAAGAACTAGGCTATCTGGCGTTACAACGGCGTTGCCTCGTCCGCGGTGATCTTGGGGCTGGTGCGATCCCTTGGCCGATACCCGAAGTTCGTCGGATGCGCGGCACGCCGCTGAACGCGATAGCGGGCGGGCTTCGCTTGGCGACCCACTACCGCCGGGTGACAGTAGAGCACTCGAGGGCCGCTAACAAGGCACTTCGATCATCCTTCCTCACTCCTATGCCGCCTGCAGTGCGATTGCAAGGAAGCGATACCTGCGTTGCAACACGTCGATCGGATTGCTCTCTAGGACCTCCTGCTTGGCAATCCGGCGCAGGTTGGCACTCTGACGCCGGTTATTATCCGGTTCCGGAAAGGTGTTGACCATCGCGGCGTGTACACGCGCGACCTTGTCCTTAGGTACATGCTGTTCATGATAGGTTACGCTTACCATGTACCGGTTCTCCACGCTCTCGTCCAGCTCTTGTGCGGTCAGATGCCGGAGGCACCATCCGGACGCGAAGATACAACGGCCACCAGTAATTGTCATTTTCATCCGCCTGAGTTAAATCTTCCCGGGATTCGTCGAGCAGCTGGACCCAAAGGTCTGTCATCTCGAAAGTGAACCGCGCACCTGGATTCGCCGCTTCAAATTCAGCTTAATGAACGACAGGCCTTTTTGCCGAGTCAATCGTGTAACCAAATCCGGATAGTGCTGAGTGAATAGCCAAATGTCGCTGGTCGGCTCGCCAAGGATGAGCACTTGATCGTTGCTCATTTTCGTTGTCCGCGCTCGGGCGCGCAGCTTGAGCAATGGCCGATATTCACGCGTTAGGCCCGCGAGCAGGCTATCAACATCTTTCTCTGCTTGAGATACGTAATCCGACTGACGCTGGCAGTACGATATGAGGAGGCTGGCGGACTGATTGGCCATGCCCCTCCCATGGGTTGAGCAGCCACTACAACATCTGTGGGGCCAGCAGTTTAGAGGCCAGATGGCTCGCTGGTGGCGCACTCGACAAGTCGCCACATCCAGTCAAGCCAGCGCTGCTCGCAAAGCCGGTGGGCCAGGCGGCCGCAACGTCAGCCTCGTATATTCCGAACAGCCGCCTCATATTTTGCGGCCAACGCCTCCAAATTTTCGGATGCCGAGGCCGGCCTAGGGTCGGCGCCTTCGCTGCGCGCCTCGCTGGGCGAACATCCGAATCGCTCCTTGAACGCCCGGTGAAATGTCGACTCGCTAGAAAATCCAGCCGAGTAGGCGATTTCCCCAATGCGCTCGCGGGCTCGCGTGGGATCGGTTAACCGCCTCAGGGCCTCATCCAAACGCTTGCTGCGGATCACGGTGGCCACTCCACCCAGCTCCGCGAACAAATCGTAGAGGGAAGTCCGCGACACCTGCAACGCCCTGCAGAGGGAATTGACGCCAAGGTCGGCGTCCAGAAGGCTCCGCTCGATCAGCGACAACGCGCGCGCGCGAAGCATCGGCGCGAGTCGTGCGTCGGGGCGGCTTGACTCCAGAGTCGCGACCTGCGGCAAAAGGCACGACGCAAGCAGTCCGATGGTTGCTTCGGCCGCAACGCGCGACTGTTCCGCCGACATGTCGGTCAGCAGGTTCGCAAGAGCGATGACGTGAGAGGCCATCATTGCGCCCACGGGGTCTCCCGCCGCGAACGTGGCCCCGTGGAGTGAGGCATGCTGAGGCATCAATCGGTCAAGAGCCGCTCGCGGAACGCTCAGGGTGAGCATTGGCGCATTTACTGCGAACCCAAGATTCTCGACGAGAGTGTCGCGTACGGCGATGGAGTTGAGCGCCACTCGTTGCTGACCGTCAGCCGACTCGGAAGCAAGGCTGCCGCCCAGAAGGCAGTGGACGAGATAGTGGTCGACTCCGGAAGTCGCGATGCGACGACGAGTTCTTTTGAATTGAACTTCATCTTGCGCGAAATGCTTGGTGAGCAGCATCTTCCCGCCGAGGTCCCACGTCTCGATCCTTGCAGAAAACACTGTTTTCGAGCGATCAATCTCGTAGATGGCGCGCAACGCCTCGCGCCAAATATCTTCTGCGTCGGTTCGACCGACGATGTCGCTGTCGAATTGCAATGGCTTCGGCATTTAGTGCTCCGTTGTTTTTCGGCAATTTTATTCGGCGAGAGCGACGGCGCGAAGGTCATTGCCGGCGAAATGACAGGCGCGGGACGAAATGAGAGTAAGTCGCGGACAAATCGAGTGGCGACGCGCCGCCCCCTTGAAAGAAGATTGCGTCATTCGACGACGACCGCGCAAAGCGGCTTCCAACAGAAAGGGACGCCGATGGGTGATTAGAAAGACTGCAATCGCTCTGCGCGAGGAAGACTTCTTGATTGACAAGCGGACTGCCTGAGAGACGTTTAAACGGGCGCTTCTTCCTTGCGGCGCGGGTCGTCGCGTCGAGCAACTCTCGCCGCTCACGCTAATTGTTGCGAATTTTTGCGGCCTCCCTTGCCATAACCGAGGATCAAATGAAAACGAAACGAATTGCCGTAACGGTTGCTTTCACGCTTTTTCTGTCTGCCTGTGGAGGGGGCGGCAGTTCCAACGGCGGCACGCCGACGACGGGCAACGGATCGGGGAGCAACACGGACGCAGGCGCAGGCACAAGCACCGGGACTACGACGACTGCGGCGATCTCGCTACTAACGCCAGCGGGCGCGGGCGCGGCGTCGTTTACCGCGATCGGCGATGCAGTCCACGACTCGCTGGCCTACACCAACGCGATGCGCGCTCAGCTCGGACTTGCGCAACTCAAATATGTGCCGGCTGCGGCGGAAGCGGCGGCACATCATGCATTGAACATGCAGGCGACGGGCCTCATTGGCCACTATGAAGTCGCAGGCCAGCCCGACTTCACGGGAGTCTCACCGACCGACCGCGTTGCGGCCGTTGGATATACGACCAACTCGGTTGGCGAAATTGCCGCAGGCTTTCCGGGAGCGTTTGCAAGCTCGACCGAAGCGATCGACGGCCTCTTCGACGCTCCGTTCCACCGCGCTATTTTCCTGTTTGACACGACGGGCGTCGGCTTCGGTCAGGCGACGACCACCGACTCGTCGAAATATTCGACCTTCGTGGGCGACTTCGTCGACTACGTCGCTTCGACGCCGGACAACAAGCTGATCGCCTACCCGTATGACGGCCAGAAGAACGTCAAGCCGCAGTGGCAAGCGATCGAAACGCCAAACCCGATCGCGAAGAACCATCCAAATCTGGTCGGCCAATACGTCGGCTACCCGATCACGTTGAGCGCCTCGGGCAACGGCGCTTTCTCGAACGTGGTCTTCAAAATCACGGACGCGAGCGGCAACAACGTGCCATGCGACGAGACGGATAATAGCAACAACAGCGAAGCGACGCGCCTGGCGATGTGCGTTTCACCAATTGTCTTCGCCGACAACACTACCTACAAGGTCGTGACGACGGGCACGCTTACTAACACGACGATCCCGACCGCAACGCCCTTCTCGGTGAGTTGGTCGTTCACGACGGGCACGACAATCAACCCTGTCTCGAAGGCTGTGCGCGCGCCGACTGGCCTCGCATTGCCGCGAATTTTGGACTGAGAGGCGGTCCACCATGAGACGCCTGATCGCATTCGCATTCGCATTCGCGTGCGCGGGGCTCGTGGCTTGCGCGCCAAGTTCGCCCCCGGTATTCCCAGCGCCAATCCCCGCGTCGGCCCCGGCGCCGCGCGCTGACGCGCCAGTGTTTGAAGTTGGCCAGAAATGGGTTTTCGCGTTCGTCAATGAAATCGACGCATCGAAGAGCGGCGGTTACTCGCAGCGCGTCGAGCGCGTCGAGAACGGCCACGCTTTTCTTGCCGTGCTTGTGAATGGCGCTCCCGGCGTTGCGGAACTCGACGAAAACGCTTGCATTATTCACGGCCCTGGGGTCGCCTTCGTGCCAAACAACGAGGCCCTTCGTTTCCCGTTGTTCATTGGCAAAGCTTGGTCGGCAGACTACCTTTTCACAGGAGGCGCTTGGGAAGCAAATGATCGCCGCGAAGCGAAAGTCGTCTCATTCGAGCGCGTCGAGACGCCGGCCGGTTCATTTGACACATTTCGCATTGAATCCACGATCACGTGGAGCGGTGTCTCAGGTGGCAGCGACGCAGGTCGCGCCAAGGAAACCGCTTGGTATGCGCCGAGCGTCGGCCGTGTGGTCAAAGAGCGATACGTCGATTATCCGAACAACAAGAACGTCGCGCCCACTTCAACTCGTTATGAGCTTGTCCGCTTCAACGCGTCGCGACCGAGCGCGCAACTATTTCGATCCCACAACCAAAAAGAACAACCGCAATGAAACATCCGAGAATATCTCCCGTCGCGATTGCAACGCCTGCTTTTGCATGATCGCTGGCTGCGCGAAGACAGCGCCCGACGTTGACGTGAACCTAAATGAGACCAACATAGTTCGTGCGCCTGTACCTGCACGAACAGAAGAAGGTTCAGTCCGCGCACTTTTGGCTGCAGCCGGGAGCGAGATCTAAGGTCCGGCGGGGCGTAAGGAGGAAAGTTGTTGCGACTGTGGGAAACTAAAACCCTTTCGTTCTGCGTCTCGCAAGCACGACACGTTGGGCCATTCAGCTCCGCAATTCTCAAGCGTTCGCAGATCTGATCCGCAGTGTTGCCGGACGCAGTTGGTTGACGATCAACGAGCCGCAGATGGAAAGCGAATCGAGCGGACAGAAGCGCACGATCATTTTCGGCTTAGGTCACCATTTTTAGTCATTGGCGGTGGGGCGGCAGCCCTATGCCGGCCGCAGCTTGGACGCCGATCTGAGCCTCGGGGGAGTCGATCGCGCAAGATCGGCTCGCCTTCTCGATCGCCTGATAAGCTGATAAGCGCAACCCGGACCGTCCCGCCTTCGGGGTCAATCGGACTTGAAGATTTTCCCGTGTCCCTGATCGCAGCGTTTGAAGCTGCCTTCGGCCTCGATCCCGCCAGGCGCCCAACAGCGGCTCAGTGGGTGAATCTCCTCAACGGGCTCGAAGCCGATCTGCGGCAATGCGCGGCGCTTCTCTCAACGACCGTGGAACCTATCGAGGCGTCGTAGAACACAACGGCCGGCACAGCACTCTAGCTATCATTCTGCTCTATAGCGCGCGCAGATGCGGGTCAAGCTGAACCACTACAACGTGCGGGCGTGCAGCCCGCCGTTATGTTGATTGCAGACGCGATACGTCTGGCAGAGGTCAGGCTCGACGAACGGAACGCCGATGAGAGCCAAAGCATACGCCTCGGCCTCTCGAATGCACGACAAGCATCATGGGGCCAACATTCCACTCAACAGAGCAATTTGACGCTGATGGTGAGCAGTTCATAGGTAGCCACCTACCGCACTTCGTAGGTACCGCCAGGCACTTCGATAAACCTTTCCGCAGCCGCCTAGCACGGAATCTCTGTACTCTTCGCAGGGTCGTCAGTTAAAGCGCCGTCATAGAACACACTATCAAAGGCGACCAAGCGTTCAACGGTCATTACGCGACTACCCCGCACGTCCACCCAGCCTTTCTCTCTAAGTGGAATGCTCAATGTTCGCACCTCCTCACCGTACACTGCTGCATGCGTATTGGGGTGCAATACCGCGGACATGTGTAGACACTCGGGAATAAATTCAAAATCATGAAGCGCAAGGCAGCACCGTTGCGCACCAATAAACACAACAGGCACATCGCGGTTGCGATGCCTTAGAAAGTACCAGTATAGTTCGTGTGCGCTTAACCGTATCGTCCCGGACGCAAGTTCCATGACATATGAGTCATATTCCCTCGCCGCCGGGACAGTTGCAAGGGAAGGTGCATCATAGGTTATGTAAGACCGGCAATTCTCAAGCCATTCCTCCGGTACAAACAGCGCGACGCAGTTATCTCCCGCAATGTGGTCCCGCAACGACACAGGGAGAGCTTCCTTATGCAACACGTAGAATGTGTTGTCTTTGTACTTGCTCTCTCGAAGCTGATTAATCGATTCGGAGGCATCTTCTGTCCAATAGAGCATTTTCACGTCACTTCCCTTCGCCACATGACGGTCAAGCGCCGCGTTAAGCATCTTCCGATAAGCAAATTCAAATTCATGGAGCTCAGCATTGCGTTCGTTGGCTCCGGTGAAGGCAAATTGCTGGCTTGTGTCTGCTTTGCGCAATTTTTCCACATCACCCTTTTCTGATGATAGTCGACATGAATCAATGACGAGCTGTACCTCTGATGCAACGGCCTGCATTCGGTCGAGCCAACGTGGTAGTAATTCCTCGAACGCTTCTTCTACCGCAGGATTTCGCCATAGCTGCTCGGAGACGAGCCAAAGCCTTTTTTGCATAATGGGGACGACGTTAGTTGCAGTGAGTGCATTCCAAGCATCCTTATAATTTTCTCGTCTGGAGGCTGCTTCAAACACAAATTCCTCTATCGAGTCTAAGAGCGACGTCAGCGTCAACGGTTCCATGCCAACCGTCGGGTCGTAAGGGTCAAAAGGGCACCAGCCGTCATTATCGTCGGCGATGATAAGCACATACCCGTCATCTGCTACGTTATCAAGGGGGTTATGGTCCGCTTTAGGTATAGAGTTGATATTTTGATTCATAAAGATAAGTTGTTTGAATTACTACTGGCCGTGTAGCCGAGTTATTTATCTCTGCTGGTGGCTCTCAAACTGCTCGCGCGTTTGAACAACAGCTAACCTTTCGTAGGCCTTCGCAGATCGAGCCGCATGACAAGTATTTACGGAGCCTTCGTTTCTTGGTTGATCGCTAAATGGCGGCGCAGTGCAGCTACCGCAGGTTTCTAAGTGTTGAAGGCCGGGGTTGCGGGCCGGGAAAGCTCGGTCGGCGAAGTCCGATTGCGCCAGTACGCTCATCAAACGGCGTTTTAGCAAGTGTTGCATCGTAAGCGGGTGCCGAGCACTGGCCAAACACCCACGTACATTTTGCATACAGGCCGCGGCGCACACTGTCAGCGGCGCTATTGCGTCCAGTTCAATGAAGGACATTTGTTCCACGGCTTGTGAGCAGGGCGCTCGCAAACGAGCCGGTATCGCTCAAATGCTCTGCGATGCTGCTCGTCAATAGCACGGTGACCAGATGCCGTGGACTTGACGCCCTCTTCCCCGAGGTGTTCTTAGATTTAAGGCCGTTTCCAACCGCCACTATGGCCGTCATCAAATCGTGCGCGCCTAATGTCGTCGGTTGGGCTTCGTGCAACTGCGACGTTTCCGTCTGCACCGACAGACTATTGTGCGGCGCGATGAAAAAGCAATTGCATGGGGCTCCGTCCGGCAAGAACAGGGCGACAGCACTTTTGCCACCATTGCTCCAGGTCTGCATCGCGGAGCATACTTCCGTGGCGTTTGGCTCAGATAACCAATGGACATGCAGGCCTGAAGTTCTTAGCGTCAGATGGCGCAACGTGGCCAAGGGGTGCTGCACTAACTGGGACGTGAACGACACGGGACCGTGTGCGTTCAGCGCGGCCAACAGAGCGACGTAATTAGGATGCTCAAGTGAGGCGGTTAGAACTGGGAAATCATTAGGTAAAGACCGAGCCATCTGGAATCCCTCCCTGAAATGCGAGGCTGTGGCAATTTCCCCCATCGCAAAAAATCCCGTGGTCTGGTCGAGCTTATTTTTCATCAATTACCTTAAGTTTGTTTGGATTCCGGTTGCCTACCGGTTCTACAATTCACGTCTTGGACAGCTGTTGTCACTGGTCGCGCGACGCTGCTTCCTTGACATATAGCGATTTACACCGCGATCGTTTTCCTAAAACGGAGAATCATGCTCATCTAAAACGGGGAGACGCTGCGAGTCAGCGCCACGCGCAGCTCATGCCTTAGCAACGCGTTTTAGGTCGAGGCGGAGTCGCCCGTAGAGATAGACCTTGCCTACCAGTTGAAGCTCACAGCACCGGCGGCGCTGATAGAGCCGTAGACTTGGCGCTGGTGATTCCGGTCCTTCAAAAGCTTTGTTCGCTCAAGGGAAGTCGCGCTCTCCGCGATGACGGAAGCGTAGAACTTGGTCGCTTGGAACAGTCCCTTGAGACAGTCCAGCAGCAAGGAATTCCATCGGTAGCGTACCGATGCAACGCAATCTGAAAGCACATATACGACGGTTAAAGCGTCAACCGCCCGCTCGAGGATTGGTGAGGCCGCGACGTAGTCGAGGGCGATTGAGCCGGTGCCGAGCCGAAGCATTGTTTGCACGGGCCCACCGTCCCAATCAGACGAGTTGAATGGAATGAGCCAATCTGCAGTTTGGTGAGGCCAATCAACTTCGACGTGCTGTGGAACGGTCACAACCATCAGGGCATCATCTTCTACCGCGAGACGCGGTAGTCCGCGGAAGAGCTCCCCACAAGCAGTGAAGATCCCCGACGTCGCCATGCTCAGTCGTGGTGCTGAGTAGGTCATTGAACTCCGGGGTCTGGACGAGGGACACGCGTCGCGCACTGGCAGACGCGCCGGCTGCATATTGAAACGGTTGAAGTCCAAGCATTGAAATTGTCCTCCCTGTTAGCGAGGACGTGTAGGGCGGCGCTTTATATGAGGTTCGGTCGAATTTCCTGAGGAGCGTCTTCGAGCACTTACTCAAAGAGACGTTCTTCTGCTCCGCCTGGTGATTTTGGAGGTTAGCTCACGGGCTCTTCCCGCTCCCCGCTTTGGGAAAGTCGCCGCAACTCGGCGTGAGCCACCAGTTGCATCCGTCCCTCGTGCAAGACCGTGTTAATCGGTCGGCTCTCTGCACCCACCACCCGCGATCTTCGGACGCCTCGCACGCTCCTCGCAGGAGACTCGAGCCCACCATGAGGCGCCCCGCGTTCTCAGCCGCTGAGCGAATGGCTAATCCGCGGCATCGGGCTACCCCGCTTCTCGACACCAGCGTCTGACCGCAGCAACTCAAAGTCGAATACACCTGGACGGCCCGATTTTCCAGTTTTCGCAAGTGAAAATCTGGAACCACTAACGCTTTAAGGACGGGGAGCGTTTAAACACCGCTCCCTTAACTGGACTGTCTGAAACAAACGCAATCGAACAGATGGACCATATAACTGAAAATTTCAACCACGTGGAACGTGCTCTATATTACGCCATTCGCTTCATGGCGCGCATGGACGAATGCGCTGGCAGTGGAAATGCCACCGACGTTCCCGAAGTTATCGCGTGGGCAGTTGAACAAGTCAAGCCAGAACTTGTAGCGCCATTACGCGAAAGTGGCGGCTATGCGCAGTTTCTGGAAATGCTCAAACACCTCCGACCGCTTCGTGAGGCAGCCGAGAGATTCCGGCGCGCCCATATTGAAGCCGTCTTCTGGGGTGTTCCGGGAGAAGATGAAGGCTATCTGACTTTGCAGCATCTTTGCCATCAACTCGGGTCTAGGGTGTGGCGGCGCACCAATATTTCCGGAAAACGTTCAATCGAGCGCGTAATTCGTGCGGCAACTTCGCGTTATGGCGACGAAAAATATCGTCCGTTCCCGCAACGCGATGTGGGAGGCGAACTTCAATTCACTGGCCCAACGCTAGTGCCACCGAATGCGACCTCGACTTCGCCTGCCATTCCCGACCTGCTTGACGCAGAGCTTCCGATGGGTACTGATGCTGCGTTTCAATATGCCAAGGCGCAATTTCTCGCATGCGATGACGGGGCACATCGATATTGGCACGCAACTCAAGCAACCGTCGCGGGTGATTGGCTTACGCACGATATGCCAGAGGCCGCCGCGCGGATTATCGCGGACGGACTAGTCGAATCGTTCTCCGCTACTGTAAGAGAATTTGTACGGCAGATGCTTAACGTGGAGCGGTATTGGACATTGCTGAGCTATCCAATACGGATGCTCCTGCTGCGTTCGAACGACGAGGCGCTTGTAACGCAAATCATTAACGCCCTGATTAGAAACACAGACTTTCCCCCAGGAAAACTCGGTGATGCTTGGGCAGAACGTGTATGGGCAATGGTAAAACGCCGTGCTATTCGACCGAAGAACGCGCTTGCGGTGCCTATCTTGAGTAGCGAGTCCAATGCGCTTATCCGAACCATCCGTGGCGACCAGATGATGGCATCCAACTGCTTTGTTGTGGAGAGGTCATCACTTCCTCAGCCTTTTTCGTCTCTCGTGCATGAGGGTTTTGCCTTTATCGTGCAGGCGCCAGAAGGTTGGCTTGACGCGGAAGACATGTTGGAATCCGACTACGGTCTGACCCTCCAAGGCTATCAAGCGGATTGCAACGAAGACTCCGGACTGTTTCTCCGCCTGAACAAAGCGCTTTATGTCCATACGGCGTCACTATGGCCACATCTATTTAGGTTTAAGCGCATCCTTCCCATACTGTATGTATTTCGAGAGCAGACGGCCCTTGTAGGTTATGAGTTTAATCTATTCCTCGAATTAGCCGCTGTTAGCAACCTTCCAAGAGAATGGGTTCAATGGACGAAAGCGGAAGAATTTGAAAAGTTGAATCCACGCCCTCGGTTCGCAACGACTGTCCATGACCTCACTCAAGTCCCATCTCCTACGGCTCTTGCTGAGGCGATGGACAGGCTGACGCGGTCTTGCCAAAGTTCAAATGAAAGCGCGGTTGCTTCTGACTTGGCTAACGACTAGGAAAGAGATACGGCGAGTCTCTAATATCTGCGACTGGCCGTATATGTGCTTAGTCTTGTAGAGTTACAGCTCGGATCTGCGGTCGACGCCGATCGTCAGCGATCTCCGAGCACGATTGCACTTGCGTGCGCGTACAGTATCGCGGGCACAAGCGTTTCCGAGGCAGCTATCGCGGCGGCAGAAAAGTCGCGAAGCAACTCAAACAGCCGTTGCGTCCCCGGCTGGTGAGCCAGTTGTCGCCGCACGCTCGAATTCTTCCTTCTGAGCAATGCTGTTGGCGTGGTGCAGCGAGGGGATAAGAAGCGCTCTGCCTTCTAACTTTCCCTGCAGCCGCCCTTTCCCCCTTGATTGGCTACGAAAGAAAAAGAGAATCGGCCGCCATCTTGCTGTTAGGCGGTGCGTTGCACAATTTGGAGAAGCTCTGCACGCACACGTCAGCGCAGCACGTAAGTGACCTCGAAGTCACAAAATGCGTTGGGGAGTTGACCGCCCGAGCGCGCAAGCTTTTTGGTGAAGGCTGTAGTTTCGCCAGAGCGAACGCTTACGTGTTCGGTCAGATAGAAAAATACGTGCGCTATCGGGCCGTTGCAATTCGATGCAAAAGACGGTGTTCAGGCTTCCCGTCCTCCACGAAGAGCCGGAACGCCAATGAGTTCGAGCGCCCGCTATCGTCGATTATCGCCACTGTTCGAATGGAACTGCTGTGTTGAACGTAAAACATCTTGCGCAAGATCCGATGCGCGCCCGGGCGTGCATGGTGTGTCTTCAGCAAGCCCGAAAAAACTCCACTGCATAAGTCGGAGGGCAAGGCCAATGTCGTCTTCAGGTAAGCTAAGCTTTCCGATCGCTGGTGCAATTAGATCTGCCACGGCCAATACAACATCGGAGTTCGCGTGTACATCGTCATTTTCCTCGCGCGGAGTCAGCTCTTTGCAGTGCAGGCAGCACAAATAGATGACATCAAACGCGGCCACTATGCGTGCCGATGGCGGGCTTTCGGCCATGCGGCTGTCATGCCACAGCACTTCTGCTCGCAACAGCCGTGCTGAAGCAGAATGCTCTTGCCCTGGGACGTCGTCTGATGAAGGCAGCTGAGTCGTTGGCTGCCCATCACCGATATTCTTGCTCATCTGGCCGTCCGCATGTTTGTGATATGCCGAAGCGCTTTGGATGTGAGACAGTGTGTTCATGCGCGAGCGAGCGCAACGACCTCCGCATGAACGGATCATCGCAGACACTATGGTCCCGCAGAGCCTTCGCATGTCAAACAGGCTTGGCCACATACAGGGGTACGCGACGTCCATGCAATCTGCATCTCGGCGGAGCGTCACTGTGTTCTTTACTTTGGTGCGTGTTTGAAGCGAGGTCGACGGGGAGCAGGGTCAGCGAGCTCGGTATTGTTTGACTTCTTAGCCCGCGCAATTGCGTGTGACTACACACATCACGAGTTTAGAGTAACCTTGATTATCGTACGGTCAAATTGGTGTCCGCTACGCGAGCCGATAGTTACGGCGCTGCATTGAGCGTTAGAACTTCATTCCCCGTCGCGCGTCTCTCGGTTTCGATCGCAGCCGCGCTGGCAACCGGCCTGGTGAGCCGCGCCGTGTCGACGGTGTGGCTGCCTACAATCCAACAGCGACCTTCCGGTACGACCCCAAGCCGATCATGCCATCCTGCCTAAGATAGGGTAAGCCGCTATGCTCCCGACGTCGGTGAGAGGACCTCCCGGCAGAATCCGGCGTTACCTCAAAGCGCCGATCGGGCCCGTCGAGCCCGCTAGCAGCCTTCGCTATCTCCATCGGTCGCTCTTAGACGATTTAGCACGCGCAAGTTGAACGCCTACCCGAGCCCGCAAGTGCGTCATCAATTGCCAACGGGCTCTCCTATCACTCGAAGCAGGTTCGGCATGTGCGGCTAAACCGACTCCGTCCTGCACCACATTGCAATGCTGACCGATCTTACGCTTCAGGACGCCGCATGTGACTGCGACGTTGACCAAAGAGGTCCGGACGGCGCCGGTTTTGGAAGGCCGTCGCAAGAGCGGCCTGTGACGCAAATCTTTTTAGAATCGCCAAGCCTTGCTCAAGTTTCTTGTCGCACTTTTGAATGTTGGCGTTTCGACCATAGCCGGCGCTCGCCGCTCATCGTCCGTACGGCTGCAGCTCGCCACTTCGCTGTCGTTCGCGATGCGGCGCAGTCAAACGTCGGCTTCCTGGATCGGCGAACGAGTCTTGACGACCCTTAGCCGCCGGTCGCTCAAAGCCATACGTTATGGCCGCTATCCGCTTTGGATGCGTCATCTGAACGTCCGAAACGATCAACAAAATTTGACGCACCGTAATCATGTCGCGATACCTTGTTCTACGGCGTGCGTAGGCGATTGTGATACATATAAGTCGCGCAGAACGCACCATTATTCGGGTAACGGTGCAATATTAATAAACTTTATTACTATATAAATAGTATAAGTTGATCGTTCTTGATTTAAGCCGCTCAACATCGTCCGTCGAGCCACAAATAATTTTCACTTAAAAAATGTGGAAATGGCTTGTTCACCATCCCAATGCCAGCTGCACCTCGCCCGCGTACGCGAGAAAAACTCATCGACATTTCCAACTGGGAAACGGCTTCCGCCAAATGACTCACGCATGCAAAACGTCCAAGGGCCTTCGTACCGATCGTGACGGCTTCGCAGATTTCCATCAACTGAAAAACTCTTTCCTTTGTGTATCTTTTTCCAATCCATGGGTATCCGTAACCTTGTGGTGGCGATCCAATTTTCCGGACGCGAAACGAATTGCTAGGGGCTTCCTTGATGGTGAATGTCCAAGAAGCGTGACGCAGCGGGCTCGTCTGCCTATCTCGCATCCGATTAAGTTCAACAGAGCCAAATGTCTGCCCCTATAAGCCATCAGCCGCCCGAACTCATCGACGGTGAACCTATAAGTGACGGCGCTGAAAAAAAGCCAAACGCGGGCTGCTCACGAGACACGCAAAAAGATTCTTCCGAAATGTCTCTTCTGCGAAGGCTACAACTCCGGCGCCATGCGCTTGGGTCCCCTCAATCGTCCTGATCGCGCTGTGCCTGATTGTCGACGGATTTGACGTGCAATCAATGGGCTTCATCGCACCCTCCATCATCCACAGCTGGTCCGTCTCCCGAGCTGAACTCGGCCCGGTTTTCTCAGCCAGTCTCGTCGGGATGATGATCGGATCACTAGCCCTCGGTCCACTTGCCGACCGAATTGGTCGACGGCCAGTTTCGATCGTCACCATGTCTTTCGTCGGCGTCTTCATGCTGATTTCTGCTGCTGCTCAGTCTCTCACTCAATTGATAGTGTTGCGCCTTCTGACAGGCTTCTCTCTTGCCGGCATCATGGGTAACGCTATTGCACTGGCCGAAGAATTGAGCCCGCAAAACAACGAACATCTTTGATGATGTGGGTCTCGTTCGGATTCACATTGGGCGCTGCGTTTGGCAGAGTGATTGCTGCCTTCCTTCTTCCCGTGACCGGTTGGCGGGGAGTGTTCCGGTTCGGCGGCGTACTCCCAATCTTGCTGACCGCTGTAATGGCTCCTCTCCTGCCCGAGTCGCCGTCCTACTTAAAAACATGCGAATCATGTAAGGCAGCCAAAAAGAGACCGCGTTGCAGTGGGTCAGTTTCCAGTGCAAATCAACACCATAGCCACACTTTGCCAATCACGGACTATGTGGCTGCTGCACGTCCGTTTGCTATCGTTCGCCGGCGGCCTGGTCGACGGCAGGTCGGCCCCTGCGAATGAGCCTGACGACCCTATATGCGGCTCGAAAACGCGACATTTCGGGGTCAGGCGATCCGTTGGTTTGGGCTCAGCTCTCGTTATTGTCTAATAGTCCGCACTCGGACGTGACCGGAAACGTTTGTACCAAGTGTCCAAGCGCAGGTGATTCTCTCCGAACGTGAGGTTGAACCTCTCGCGCGCCGTTTGAAAGATCGGAAAGACGGTGAAGTCGGCAATCGTTGGTTCAGGACCGGCAAGGAACTCGTTCTCGCCGATTTCAGTCTCTAAGACATCGAGAACTTCCGAGACGTAGCGGGAGATGCGATCCGCCGTGTCCTTCGACGGATCTGGCTCCTTTCCTGAGAATGCATGAGTTTCATTCCAGAGCCACAACTGGCCTCGCGCGACAAGATCACTTCCAAGCCTCTCAAGCGAACGCACCCGCGCTCGCGATTGAGGGCCCGAGCCTATCATCGGCTTGTCCGGATGGCATTCCTCAAGGTACTCAACGATGGCCGCAGAATCTGTTATCGCGTCGCCGTCATCAGTCACAAGCGTAGGCGCCCTGCCTGCCGGGTTTATCTTCAGGTAGCGGTCCGAACGATGTTCGCCGTGCGCATAATCGAGCTCGTAACGTGGAACGTCGATACCCTTCTCGGCTAGATATAGAATGACGCGCCGCGGGTTCGTACCCATTCGAAATTGATAGAGCAGCATCGTACAGATTCTCCAAAGCTTAATAGTCGGGAAATGCAACTCCGCTTTGCACTTAGCCTTCCTGATTCGCACCCCTGCCTGTTGCAACTCGGCCTCGGCCTTCAACCGCCCGAGAGGGGGAGGTCAAGCCCTCAATGACTCAGTGATTGTCGATCTCATCGCTCTTGAATTCAATCCTTTCGCAGACTACCAGGCACGTAGCTACCATATCTCGATCAATGTTCCTCTATAGCCCCTGACGTACGCCGGCCTTATTACGTGAGAAGTGGTCGCCCAGCAGCATGCTTGCGCGATTTACAGGAGCGTCTCGGACATCAACGAATGCTACCTACCGCCTGCGGCTGATACGCCTTATAAAGACAGGTGAAACCGACAGTCGGATGGTCAGTTGCCTATCAAGACTGATCCTGCATCGAGTCAACTTATCCTCCGACGATCGTTAAGCTCAGTTGCAACTTTCTAGCTGCAGTTGATGCCACGTGTACAGCATCGCTGTCCAACTCTCGTTGGGTGTACTGCAGTCCGGCGTCGACGGCCGCCCCATGAATCGTTCCCATCGATCGGCGACCCACGCGCGTGACTACGTCGGCCCGAAAAGCCACGGTTCCCGAGCACGCCGGGCAGCTTCGTAAGCTTGAATGAGATGACTTTTCTCAAGAGTAAGTGCAATGTCATCGAGGCCATTAAGCAGGCGATGCCGGCGCTCCTCATCTATATCGAACTCGATCTCTTCTCCGTTCGGCAGTCGAATTCGCCTCTGGTGAAGATCAATCGCAAGCCGAAAGCTTGGCGTGCGATCTACCTTAATGAACAAGTCTCCGACGAGAGCATCATCCAGCTTGACCGGAAGCAACCCATTTTTGAAACAATTGCCGTAAAAAATATCTGCGAAACTTGGCGCTATTAGAGCTCGAATGCCGAAGTCGGATAACGCCCACGCCGCATGCTCACGACTCGATCCGCAACCGAAATTACTTCGCGCGAGAAGGATCTGTGCGCCGGCAAACCGAGGTTGGTTAAGCGAGAACCCAAGGTTTGGCTTTCGAGTCGATATATCCTGCCCTGGCACTCCGTGATCGGAGTAGCGCCATTCGTCGAAGAGGTTATCGCCAAAGCCCGTCCGCTTTATCGATTTCATGAATTGTTTCGGAATGATCGCGTCGGTGTCGACATTCGCGTGGTCCAGCGGCACAACAAGCGACTCCAGCGTGGTGAATGGTCTCATCGCGCTAAACCTTATGAAATGTCGACAAAGTGACCTGCAATCGCGGCGGCCGCCGCCATCGCAGGGCTTACTAAATGACTGCGGCCGCCCGGACCTTGTCGGCCCTCAAAATTTCGATTTGAGGTGGATGCGCAACGCTCGCCCGGACGCAGACGATCATCATTCATACCCAGGCACATTGAGCAACCCGCCTCGCGCCACTCGAAGCCGGCGTTTTTGAAAATTATGTCCAGCCCTTCCGACTCTGCTTGCTTTTTAACGAGTCCTGATCCTGGCACGACCAGCGCTTGTATGATATTCGGCGCGATGCGCCTGTCTTTCACAACGGCTGCTGCAGCACGAAGATCTTCGATGCGAGCATTCGTGCAGGAACCGATAAAGACTTTGTCGAGCACGATACTCGCCACGGGACTGCCGGGTTGAAGGTTCATATAGGCTAATGCGCGAGACATTCCGGCGCGGCGCACTGGATCTGGCTCATCGGATGGATTGGGGACGGCCCCGTCGATCGAGACGACCATTTCCGGCGACGTTCCCCAAGTAACCATCGGACGTAGTTCGCTGGCATCGATGAGTATTTCCCTGTCGAATCGCGCACGGTCGTCGCTGACGAGCGTTCTCCAATAGGCCTCGGCAGCGGGCCAATGCGCTTCTTTAGGCGCGTAGGGCCGCCCCTTTAGGTACTCGACCGTCGTGTCATCAACTCCGATTAGCCCTATGCGCGCGCCAGCTTCGATAGCCATGTTGCAGAGGGTCATACGCCCCTCCATCGATAGGCATTCAATGGTGCTTCCCGCGAATTCAACCGCGCACCCAGTGCCTCCGCCGGCACCGATCCGGCCTATGATCGCAAGTGCGATATCCTTCGCCGTTACGCCGCGCTTCAAGACGCCGTCCACCTTAATACGCATACAGCTCATTTTTTCGACTTGCAAGCACTGCGTGGACAACACATGTTCGACTTCGGACGTCCCGACGCCGAATGCGAGGCATGCAAAAGCGCCATGCGTGCTCGTGTGTGAGTCTCCTGCAACTACGGTCATTCCCGGCAGAGTTGCCCCTTGCTCAGGCCCGGATACATGGATGATTCCCTGTCGAGCATCGTTTATGCCATACAGCCGAATGTCGAACTCTCTGCAGTTTGCATCGAGTTGAGCGACCTGTGCTCGGGAAAGCGGATCAGTAATCGCTTGGATGCTCGATCGCTCGGCAGGCACGGTGGGTATATTGTGGTCGACAACGGCGAGCACTGTCTCAGTACGCCACGGCCTCCTCTTTGAGAGTCTCATGCCCTCGAACGCTTGAGGACTCGTCACCTCATAAACAAGGTGCCGATCTATGTATAACAACGAGGGGCCATGGGTTGGATCGTCGACCAGGTGGCTTCTCCAAAGTTTGTCTAGCAGTGTTTGAGGGGGCTCAACGGGCATCGAGGGAATCTCCGATCAGTCAAACATCACGCGCATAGGCCGCAAAAAAATGCGGCGATGATCAGCATGTTGAGAACTCGGCGACAGCCGCCTCAACGCACAGCTGCAAGCGAACGTTCGGATACATGCCGTGCCTGCAACATCGCCGGAGAGGGTCGAAGCAGCCACCTACTGCGCGGACCTATGGTCCTTTAGGCCCAGGTCGATCCTGAAGTCGATGATTAGCCGCCGGGTCTTGAAACGCCAAGTCCCTTTGTCACGGACGATCTCGTCTTCGTAACGCCCGGCAGCCGCAATAACAATATTCCCCTCCCCCTCTCTTACCATAATGAACGTACTGTTCGAGCGTGCCTCATCTCCGTCGACGTTCACAAAAATGTTTGTCATGATGTGCTTCCGCTTCGGTCCCTCTCCCTCCACGGGAAGAATCGCGGCTGCGAAATCACGTATCTCTGCGCGCCCCTTCGGTTGACCCACGTCATCAGCGAAGAAGATCCCGTCCTCAGTGAACAACGAAGCGAATTCGTCAAAGCGTTGCAGGTCCATCGTGTCGCAAAAGCTCGACAGCAGATCGTGAATTTGGTCCTTGTCTTCCAGCGAGCGTGTCATATCGGTGTCTCCTCTAAACAGGTCGGTTACTGAGCGCACTGCTAGCCCGCAGCGCGCACGAGTGCGCTTTCCCGGCAAAAAGCCAAAGCGTCCACCCGTTTTATCTCATATCACATGAAATGATGCAAGTCGTGACATGGTCTGTGTTGTTGCACCTCGGGTAAGTACCGTTTGTCAATTCATTTCAAATGAGATGAAATCGAAATAGCTGGATCACTCATACCGACACTCAAAACTGGAGGGGACAATGCCAACCACTTCGATACACACCTCATCGACTTGGCCCGAAGAACCGGAGGGAGCCGAGGTCGTCGTCCCAGGACTTGACGAACTTGTCAGTGCCCGTCAAAGACTCGGCCGTATCACTATCATCGTCGTGATGGTGAGCTATGTCGGCTTCTTCTTACTCGTTGCATTCGCCTATAAGTGGCTTGGCATGCTGATAAGCGCGTGGGGATCGCTTGCTTTCGTCGCGATGATTTTTATGTACGTTGTCGCCTGGGCGACCACGTGGCAATACTTGCGACACAGCGGCCAGCGAATTCAACCATTGGAGACTAAGGTCCGCGAGGCGTTGCTCCGGAAGTCAGCCGCAGTAGATTGTAAGGATTCCTCCAAATGAGACATAACGCCGCACTCACGATGGTCGTTTTCGGATGCCTCGTGTTGATCATGCTCGTGATCATAGGTCGCGCTGCCCGACGAACGAAAACATCCGCCGATTTCCTTGCCGCTGGACGCAACATCTCCGCGGCGCAAAACGGCCTGGCGATAGCCGGCGACTTCATGTCCGCCGGCACTTTTCTTGGCACGACGGGACTGATTTATCTCTACGGATTCGACGGCACGCTTATTTTAGTGGCCGCCATCTTCGGCTTTCTACCGCTATTGCTAATTGCTGAGCGTCTGCGAAACGCCGGTGCCTTCACGCTTGGGGAAGTGCTCGCGCGCCGGTTTGACGACCAGGCGCTGCGCGGCGTCACTGCGCTCACGTCACTCGCCGTGAGCCTCCTGTATCTCATTGCTCAACTCGTGGGCGCTGGAATCTTGTTGCAAGCTTTGACGAACCTTCCGTATTCGGTAGCGGTCGTAATAACCGGCATCCTGATGACGATATACGTGGCTTTTGGAGGAATGCTTGGCGCGTCCTGGGTGATGATTATAAAGGCCGTCATCCTGTTGATCGTCGGCGCCGTAATGTCCGTAACTGTGTTTTCACGGAGCGGCTGGCAACTTGGCACCTTGATGCAGATGGCCGCGACAGCGCATGTTCGAGGAGTCGAGTACCTCAAGCCGGGCTTGCTCCTGTCGCCTTCTCATCCTCTAGATATTCTGTCGTTCGGCCTTGTGTACATGCTCGGCACTGCGGGCCTGCCGCATGTGCTAATTCGGTTTTTTACGGTGAGGGACGGCAACGCGGCGCGTCGCTCGTTGGGTTGGGCCGTAGCGGTAATGAGCACCTTCTTCCTCATGATTGTTGTCCTTGGGATAGGGGCGCGTGCAATCCTGCATGGCAGTGATGCAAATGCTGCTGCTGCAGTCGGCGGGAACCTCGTTGCGCCGATTCTCGCGGCCGCGCTATCCGGCGGCGAAGGCTCCGTAGGCGGTGCTCTTGCTATGGCTTTCATCTCCGGTGTCTGCTTTTTAACCATTCTCGCGGTAGTCTCGGGACTTCTGGTATCTGCTTCTGGAACCGTCGCCCATGACATTTTCGCGGGCATTGTTTGGCGCGACCGCCCCAACATTGAACATCTCGAGCGCAGGATGGCGCGCTTGTCATCGGTCATGGTAGGAATGCTGGCCACACTACTCAGCATCGCGGTGGGTACTGGTTTCAACATAACCTTTCTGCTAGGGCTCGCATTCTTGGTCGCGGCAAGCGCTAACCTACCCACACTGGTGTGTACCCTGTTCTGGCCAAAGTTCTCTCGTGCGGGTGCAATCGCAGGACTTGTAGGTGGGCTCGTTGTATCTATCGCTGTCATCGTACTCTCACCGATGGTCATGGGCGCAGCAGCCGTCATTCCTCTCAAGTACCCCGCGATCATTAGCATCCCAATAGGCTTTGTACTCTGCTGGCTCGGGACGGTACTTCGGCCCGACACTGACACAGACGCGCGGTTTCAGCGCCTGCGGCTGCATACCGAGATCGGCCTGGGCTCGAAGAGCGACGCCGTCGCCGGTCACTAACCAAAAAAAACCTTGTTACCCCGCGCCGCATGACAAAGGCGGCGCGGCTGGGGAGACTTTATGCTGAGACTTTTGAGGCCGGCAGTAGCCGTCGTGATCGGCGGGTTCGTGTGCGCTGTTCACGCGCAAAGCAGTGTCACTCTATATGGAATGGTCGACATTCTTCTAGATATCTCCAATCAGGGACATGGAACACTGACCAGAATGACAAACGGCGGCCTCGCTGGATCCCGGATTGGGTTCGCCGGTGCGGAGGATATTGGGCGGGGGTACAAAGCGATCTTCAAACTCGAGAACGGGTTTGCGCCAAATACCGGCGTTATCCAACAAGGCGGCGCCCTCTTCGGCCGTCAAGCGTGGGTGGGATTGCAGGGCCCGCAAGGATCGATTACGTTCGGACGACAATATGCGCCGGAGTTCCTCGCGGTGAGCGAATACGATGCATTCAGTGCCGGCCTGGGCGGGAGCTTCTGGAACGTCGATAGGACGCTGGCCAATGGCACTGTCCAAAGTACGCTTATGACGAACATCATTACTTGCCGAACCAATAATTCGATTGTCTATTCATCACCTGATATACGGGGAGTTTCCTTCGGCCTAATGTACGGTGTCGGCGGAGTCCCCGGCTCCATCAGCAGCGGCACTACCCTCAGCGGAGCGCTGAATTATTCAAACGGACCGCTCGCACTACACGCAGGCTACATCCATATGAAAGACCCACTTGATGTGGGCCGGTACGTCGAATGGGGGGTAGGCGGAAGCTATGCCATAGGTCCAGCCAAACTTTTTGTGGGTTACACGAAAGATAGTTACCCAGATACGACCTCGCCGGCAACCCTAAAAAATACGCAGCGGTTCGCAATCGCGAATCTGGGTCTCAAATACGCGATCACCCCATCTCTCGCGCTGATCGGACAGGTGTCGAAGATCATCAACACATCCGAAGGACTGACCGCATCGCAAAACGCATATGTCGAAGCCATCGAAATGAACTATCAGATCTCAAAGAAGACTGCTGTATACGGCGGGTACAGCCAGGTTAATAACAAAAACGGATCGGCGTACTCGCTTGGCGCCGCTTTATACTACGGCGCCCCCGCCGTGCCAGACACCACTTCCAGGGTGTTTCAACTTGGGATGCGCACTCTGTTTTGAAAGGGCAACCAAGTTCATCGATACACGAGACGAGCGCTATCTGGCAATTCACTTTAAGACGATTTCAATTACAATGATACGATCTCGCTAGTAATGGGACCCCGCCGTCGAAGGTGGCCTGGGCTGCTCGATCGTTCCAACATTAATACAGTAAATGAATACAGCTAAGCGATCGTCGAAAACTGAAAAATTGCCCAAAAAAGTTGCACCCCCTTTCGACCTTGAATGTTTTGTGCCCTATCGCCTGCTCCGCATTACGGCTCGTCTCACCGCGATCGCATCAAAGCGTTACGCGGATCGGCTGGGCGTCACCATTGCCGAATCCCGCGTTATCAATGTCCTCGCTTCAAAGGGGCCGATGTCTACCTTCGAGATAGCCGACAATACGGGCATGGACCGCGCCAAAGTAAGCCGCGCTACCCAACGCCTAACGGCAGGTGGCCAGCTTACGCGGGCAGTCAACAAGAACGACAAACGTCTGATTCTGCTGACGCTGACCGACAGCGGTTGGGCTCTGTATAGCGGCATCTTGGAAGTCCTCGAGCAGTTTGAAAGTGAAGTGCGGGCCGCTATCCACGCCGAGGGCAGCGAGCAACTGCTCGGTCTCATTGCAAAGCTTGACCGGGCTTTCGAGACGTTTCCGCCTGACGTCGTCCTCGATGACGAGTCCAAGTAAGTCAGGTTCGAATCGCCGGTTGATTGTTGGATGGTTGTCCATTCTGTGGATTTGATATCTGGCTTGTTCGCCGACGCGGTGCTCTGAATCTCAAGCGCGGGGAGCACTATAGTTGTCAGCTAGCACAGCCCCGGCCGGCGTTTTTCTCGTTGGGCGGTTTTCCCGTCACCACTCGGTAGTTTGAAAAGTTGGATGGTGGTTTATCCAATCGTACTGTGGCGAGCAATCGCAGGAAAATGAACGGCGATGACCGCCTCGTCCTACAACGCGGTTTTTTGAAGGATCAAGGTCCCGGCTTCCTTCGGTTTGCTAGCCCTTCGCCTTCGACACACCTGATATGCGGTCGGTTTTCGATACTTCCGTCATATCTGCGCTCTCTGATAGATGCCGGTTTGCGGACCGCTGGTAGCGGGCATATGCAATAGCATTACGCTAGTCGCTTCAAACGAAGACGCTTGCCGCAGCAACTCTACGGTCTGCGCGAGTCCCGCGTTATCTACTACAAGGCAGCAACCTGATTGGGGACCGGGTGGAGGTCGCAATTCCGACCGGCCTTTGCGACCTGCCCGGGCACGTCATGTCCAACAAGCGTGGGCAGAGTACGCGACAGCGCGATCAGCTTTTGCAGATCGACGCCGGTGGAAATCTCCATCTCGTCACACACGTTGACGAGATCTTCGGTGCAGATATTTCCCGATGCGCCTGGCGCAAACGGGCAGCCGCCGAGACCGCCCAGCGCGGCGTCGAAGCGGCGCACGCCAACGTCGTAAGCGGCGAGCACGTTGGCGAGCCCGAGGCCGCGCGTATTGTGGAAGTGCAGCGTGAGATCGGCGGCGGGCACGTGTTCAAGCACGCGCGCGACGAGCCTGGCTACCTGACGCGGATTCGCCATGCCGGTCGTATCGGCGAGGGTGATGCCCTTGATGCCCATTTCGCGATACGTCCGCGCGATCGACACGACGCGCTCTTCGTCGATGCGCCCTTCGAACGGACACCCGAATGCGGTGGCGACGGTGGCGTTAATCGTGACATCGGAGGCCCCATGAACGAGCCGCACAATATCACCGAAACCGGCCAGCGACGAGTCGCAGCTCATACGCATATTCGCGCGGTTGTGCGTCTGGCTCGCGGACATTACGAGGTTCAGCTCATCGGCGCCCGCGGCGAGCGCGCGCTCAGCGCCCTTCACGTTCGGCACGAGCGCGACGTAGATCACGCCTCGTCCGCGACGGATGCCGTTGAATACTGCCTCGCCATCGCGCAACGCGGGAATGGCTTTCGGCGACACGAAGGAGCCTGCCTCAATCCGCTTGAAGCCGCACGCGGAAAGGCCGTCGATCAGCGCGATCTTGTCTTCCGTCTCGACCCACTGCTTTTCGATCTGCAGGCCGTCGCGCGGCGCGACTTCCTGAACGATCAAGGGGTCTTTGCATTCGTAATTCATTGCACCGCTCCCGCGGCGCGCAGCCGCTCCACTTCGTCCGCATCGAAACCGAGCGCTTTGAGCACCGGCGCGGTGTGCTCGCCGAGCGCCGGGCCTTGCCAGCGCACTTCGCCCGGCGTGTCGGAGAGTTTGGGCACGATGCCCGGCATCTTCACCGCGACGCCGCCCGGCAGGTCCGCCTGCAACAGCATGTCGCGCGCTTGATAGTGCGCATCCTCGACGATGTCCGCGACCGAATAGATGCGGCCCGCCGGCACTTCCTCGCGCTCCATCGTCGCGAGCACCTCGTTCATCGAGTGATGCGAAGTCCACGCGGTGATCGCTTCGTCGAGCATCGCGCTCTGCTTCACGCGGCCGTCGTTGTGGGCGAGCGCGGGATCCTCGGCGAGATCGGCGCGGCCGATCACGTGCATCAGGCGCTTGTAGATCGGATCGCTGTTGCCCGCGATCACGACGAAGCCGCCATCCTCCGTGCGATACGTGTTCGACGGCGCGATGCCGGGCAGCGCCCCGCCGCTGCGCTCGCGCACATGGCCGAGCAGGTCGTATTCGGGGACGAGGCTTTCCATCAGGTTGAAGACGCTTTCGACGAGCGACACATCGACCACTTGTCCGTCGCCCTGACCGGTCTTCACGCGCAGCACCGACATCAGCGCGCCGATCACGCCGTGCAGCGAGGCGAGCGAATCGCCGAGGCTCACGCCGACGCGCGCCGGCAGCCCTTCGGCGTCGCCGGTCGTGTAGCGGATGCCGCCCATCGCTTCGCCGATCGCGCCGAAGCCCGGACGATCGCGGTACGGTCCGGTCTGTCCGTAGCCGGAGATGCGCACCATCGTCAGCTTCGGGTTGATGGCGTGCAGCACGTCCCAGCTGAGGCCGAGCTTTTCGAGCGCGCCGGGACGCATGTTTTCGATGACGATGTCCGCGTCCGCCGCGAGCCGCTTGATGACGCCGGCGCCTTCGGGCGACTTGAGGTTGACGCACACCGACTTCTTGTTGCGCGATTGCAGGTACCACCAGAGCGAAGTGCCCTCGTGCAGCTTGCGCCATTTGCGCAGGGGATCGCCGGTATTCGGCGCTTCGATCTTGATGACTTCCGCGCCGAATTCGGCCAGCATGCGTGCCGCGAACGGCGCGGCGATCAACGTGCCGATTTCGATGACGCGAATGCCCTGAAGAGGTCCGCTCATAACGTTCGTCTCCGAATACATGTCGTTATGTTAATGATAAAAGTCCTAACCACCCTGTGTCCAACCGCGTTTCGGCAACATCCCTTCGTCAAACTCGAACGCGTGCCCCTTTCAACTTATGGCCGCTTCCACTGAACCGAGGTAATTGAATAACAGGCGGGCAACCGGTGAAAGCGCCGTAATCTCGCGTGCGACGATGACCAAGTTTCGAGTCGACCACTCTTCTGTGAGGGGGACTACCTCAAGTCTTAAGTGCCGCCCCATCGCATCAAAGACCGCGTGCGGGATGATTGCCACACTCATACGCGCCTGCACCATGCGGCAGACGGCGTCAAAGCTCGGTACTTGAATCTGCAATCGCAGCGCCTTGCCTGCCCGTCGCGCGGCAAGGTGGATTCGCGCGTTGATAGAACTTGCTGAGTTCAGTCCGACGTGATCGAAATCGAGAGTTTCCGCAAACGTGACGCTCTTGTGCTGTTTTAGCGGATGATCGCTGGGCGTAATGACGCAGAGCCGATCCCACCGGTAATGCGCCACGGCAAGCCCATAAGTGTCAACATCCCCAGAACAAACGCCGATTTGGGCGAGACCCAATAACACGCCGTCCACGATAGCGCTGCTCGGCCGCTCCTCGAGATCAATTTTGATCTGATCATGCATCGTCAGAAACGCACGGAGGTCCTCTGGCAGATACTCAACGATCGCTGAGAGATTTGCCGTCATCCGCACATACCCGCGAACGCCGGCGGCGTGTCCAGCCAGTTCCGAATCGATGCTCTGAAACATACAGAGCAGCCGACGGGCATAATGCAGCATAGACTCTCCTGCCGAAGTCAACGCCATACCTCGAGCGCTGCGTTGCAAGAGCGCTGTGCCGACTGCATCTTCCAACGCGGCGAGGCGCTTGCTCGCTGCGGATATAGCGATTGCCTCCCGTTGCGCCGCCCGCGTCAGTGTCCCCTCCTCAAAGATGGCCACGAAAAGACTTAGCGTTGTGAGGTCGAGTTGTCGAATCAAGCGCGATGATGTCATATCGGGCCTGCCTTTACCCGTTCGTTCAACGCGCAGGCTGTTGGGAGGTTGCGAGTCATTGGCTCTTACTCAACAAATACGAAGGCTGTGTCTTCGGCTACGCGTGCCATGCAACGCGATAGCCGTAACCATAGGGCGGGATTCCGTCGGAGTGTATCGGACGAGACACAGCCGGTCCCCAGCGCAGATGATTTTGTGCTCGTCATGACGTAGTTTTCAGGTGCCGATATAACGCGAGCGAAAAAGACCGGCGCACTAGCGCCGGCGAATGGCCCCGAAGAGGGGCCCCTGAGAGACTGCATGAACAAATTCCTTGAGGGACGCTTCGATGCCGGAATTGTTAGTGAACGAGTAATCGGCTAAAGCGGCGTTGCAAGCTTTCCGACGCGCCATGCGCTGGAAGGGGGACCAACATTCCTTTGCCGACGTGCAAGATCGCGCATCTCGCTGTGGAGCGCATCCGGCATCGGCGCGGCACGTCGCACAGTTTGGTCGACATGCATCGATAGCAGTTCGAATGTTGCAACTGGCACGCGCGCTGCCGTTACCATTTGCGCCCACCAGTGGAGTCGCTTCACATCGCATTCAAGCAAGCAGATTTCGACATTGACCCATTCGGCTGCCTTTAACTCTCGAAGGTAACGAATATGGTTTTCCGCTCCAAAGAACGAGCCTTGGCCCAGCGACGCATACGATTCGCCGACCCCGCGCAATTCCATCACCTCGGAGATCGCGCGGATGAACAGCACAGTATAGAAAGGCAAATGCATGTGCCCGTTGTGGTCAATCCATGCCTCCTCCACTGCTGCCGGCGTAGCCATCAACCACCCATCGCTTTCTTCCGGAAGATCCTGTTTCATCGCATTACTTCCTATACTCCGTCAGCATTGCGTCAACGTCGGGCGCAGCAAGGTTGCGCGCGATGACGTCCTCGGCTGTACTGATTCGCTCCATCAATGCCTGACCGGCCGACCGAACTCTCATCTCGCGCCCACTGTTGAGGGCGGTGGTCCTGGCCGTATAGAAGTCCACCTGCTTCTGTGCTTCAGCCGAAAAATCGATCGAAGGAAGTATCTCTGTCACCAGTCCGTGGTACAACGCATCGTGTGCGCTTAGCGACTTCCCACCAATGCACAAGGAATAAACCAGTTGCTCTGACAGCTTTTCAGTGAGCACGGCGTAAATAAGAGAGGGGTACAAACCAAACTTGATTTCGGGGAAACTATATGTTGCGGCATCGGAGGCGATCACGACGTCTGCCAGCGCAGGGAGCAGACATCCGGCTCCAAAAGCCTTTCCTTGCATAACGCACACGACCGGTACCGATCGTTTGTGGAACGCCTCAATCAAGTTTCTCAATGCTTCATATTGCTTATCGCCATTGAATCTGAGTTCTTCCATGTCAGCGCCCGCACAAAACGTCTTCCCGGGAGCTGACAGTACAACCGCACCGATCGATTTGCAGTGTGTGAGTGATGTAATCGCATTCGCGATGGCATCGAGCATTGTTATCGACAGCGCATTCGCGCGATGCTGGCGGCGAATGGTGATGTAACGTAGCTGCCCTTTGTCCAGCGTAGAGATAAGCGGACTTCCAGTGTCGTCCGACGGGATTTCTTGCCTCATCTTGTTATCCATTTTATCTCGCCATCACGTCGCTAAGCCAGTCCACAACCATCTTCGCGATTTGGTCACTGCCTTCGTCCATCATCATCATATGAGAATGGCCTGGCATTCCCTGCTTGTTGAGATCTAGCGTATGTGGTTTCCCGCCCGCCCTTTGCCAGGCGAGAAGCGCACTTTGTGCCTTGATGGTCAAGTCTTGCCAAAGCGACGACTTTTCAACGTAATCCCCTGTTACAAGAAGCAACGGTCGACCGTCTAAGTCCACGGATCCTATCGACGAAAAGTCGCCGTGCGGCTCTAATGCAACCGCCGCATGCACTAGGTCTGGGCGAGCCGCAGCGAGTTCAATGGCAAAGCCTCCGCCCTGACTATGCCCAAGCACCATGCACGAGCCAAGTCCCTCGATCAAGTTGAGCAAGGCACGACGTTGCGCGTCTATAGTCGTCGACCAACGAGGCACGGTTCGCCGCGTTAGCTCGTTCAGTTGCATCCATGGGAATCGTTGCCCGGCATATGGAAGGCGACGCTCAAAGTCAACTGCGTCACCGATGCGGTATAGCGACCACGACTCCTGTTCGCTGCGCACGATTGGCACTCCGTCCCACTCTCCATCGAGCGCGCAGAAGCCGGATCGCCCTCTCTCCACGTTGTCAACTACATGCACTACCACGCCAGCGGACAGAAAATCGTGCAACCAGCCAGGGCGCCCGTCCGGCGTCGTCTCCCATGCGCTGCCGGTCAGTCCGCCGCCATGGATTAGTACGAGCGGATAGTCAATGCGCCGCACCTCCGGTACGAAGTATTGAACATATGCCTGCTCGATCCAGAACGTTCCGTTTGGATCGTGCTCAATGCCTAGTCCTGCCGAGAGCCCTATCGTCCGGCTTGGACGATTTGCGACCGTGACAGCGCGTCCACCGACCATATAGCTGCCCATCGCAGCGAGCGACAGCGGATTCATGGCGCGCGCCCGAGGATTGCAACGCTATGGCAAGCTTGTATGCCCCCGTTACCGTGCACAAGTCCGACACTCGCGTTTTGCACCTGGAGGCCTAGAGCTTCTTGACGCAACTGCCGTATTGTTTCGCTGATGCTGTCCATGACGCAGGAAACCCCTGGCTGACCGAAGGAGAGCCACCCGCCGTTTGTGTTGGTCGGTAAGCTGCCTCCAGGGCCGGTCGCACCGGAACGCACGAACTCTCCTGCCCCATGCAGCTCAGTAAAACCGAGCTCGGCGAGAACCTGGAGTTCAACATGGGCAAATTGCGACGCTGTTTGCACGATATCGATGTCGGCATGCCGCAGACCCGCCATCTGAAAGGCCTGTTCAGCCGCAGCCCTGCATCCTGTCGACGTTATGTTTGGAAGTGTTCCGAGCGGTAAGGCGCTGCGGCGCAACGCCATGCGATCTGTCAAATATTCATGCGTTTGGCATTCGCCCGCGCCAAGCAGATAGATTGGTGTATCCGACATAGAACGCGCAGTGTCGGCATCAGTCACAATAACGGCGCCAGCAGTACCAGCGGGGCCCCACGGCGCACAGTGCCACAAGCGCAAAGGCGATGCGACCATCGGCGACCGCATGACATCGTCAATCGTCACGAGACCCTTGTGCGCCTTGGCCGCGTAGGGATGATGGACCGCCCATTCTTGGCATTGCACCGAAACCGCCGAAAAATCTTCCTCGGTGAGGCCATATTCATGCATAAGCCGACGTGCCATCTGCGCGTAAAGGGTCGGAATTATCGGCTCGTACGGTTGCTCGAACTCTGGATCCGCATCCATGGCTCCAATCTGAGAGCGCGCGGTTGGCGAGGCAGCAACCGCGTCTGCCCCAACACACAGAACGAAGCGCGCAACGCCACTCGTGACCGCAAGCGCAGCGTGCTTGAGCATCGAGTTCATCCCCGCCGCGTGGATCGTGATCTCCGAGGCATAGCGCGGCGTGATTTTGTTATAAGCAGCGAATATATTGTTCCACTGATGTCGCTGATCCGACATCGGTGCCCGACCGGTCAGCAAGCCGTCGATCTCGTCCTTTCTAAGGCCCGCGTCGTCTAACGCGCGGCGTGTTGCTTCTTGCGCAAGCCTTAGCGCGGTCTTGAATTCCCCACGCCTACAGTAACTGTCGCCGAACCCAACAATAGCCGCTTTGCCACGCAATGTAGTCGCGCTCATCGTGCCAGCACCTTAAATTTGGGAAGGACCAGCGAATCGTCAACTCGAGAAAATACTACTTCTAGAGGATCTCCTATTGCTAGGGAAGCGAGATCTTCGCAAAGGAATTCAGAAAACATATGAAATCCTTCGTCGACTTCGGCGATTCCAAGTGCCCGCAAAGCGTTCCCGCCGTCCTTTGGCTGCAGCGCAATGTATTGCACCGAAAACGAATAGATTTTCCCTCTACCGCGTGATACAGACCAAGTCAGTGCGTCGGACAAACAGTAGGGACATAATGCTCGCGGATGGAATACGACTTCGGAGCACTGAAGGCATCGCTGGAAACGAAGTTCTCCGCTATTGCATCCGTCCCAGTACGGCTTGCTGTCTAGCGACGACCTGGGATACGTAACGTTCCTCACTTGATGACTCCTCGAGTACGGCAGGCGCGACGTCGTCCTGGATCATGGGCTTACATTTGGCCCAAACGGGGCAACTTCACCGGGACGTCAGCTTAGATATGTCTCACGCAGCTTGTGTTTCTGGATCTTTCCGCTGTCAGTGAGAGGCCACGTCTGAGTAATACGGACGTAGCGAGGCACGCGAAAATTCGCCATCCGTGCCGCACAAAAGCTAATCAGTTCTTCTTCGGTCACCTGCTCGTTGTGGCGTGGTTCGACAATCGCCATGACAACTTCGGTTAACCGATCATCTGGCGCGCCGATCACCGCAGCCTGCGCAACCCGTGGATGGCTGAGCAGTACGGCTTCAACCTCTTGAGCTGAGACGTTCTCGCCGCCAATCTTCAGCATGTCTTTCAAACGGCTAGAGAAAAACAGATTCCCTTCATCGTCCACGTGCCCAAGGTCGCCGGTGTGCACCCATCCGTCGGCGTCGATTGTTTTGGCGGTTTCCTCCGGCTGTTTCAGATAGCTGTTCATCTTCCACCAACCACGCATGCAGATTTCGCCGATCTCGCCCGGCGCCAATTCCTTGCCTGTGGTCGGATCGACGATTTTCAACTCTGTGCCATGGATCGGCGAGCCGCAGCCAGCGGAGCGGAGTTCCCACGGATCATCGACCCAAGCACTGGTACCGCCGACCTCTGTTGCTCCGTAAATTTGAAGCAGCCCAGGCATATCCATCTCTCGCCGTACCCTGTTCATCAGTTCAGCAGTACCGACGCACCAACCTGCTTTCAAGCTGGACAAGTCGAAGTCACGAAATCGCGGATGATTCATCTCCATAACGTACATGGCGCCATAGCCAGATCGTGCTACGCACCGTTCGCGCTCGATCAATGATAGGACGCGTTCCACTTCGTAGTATTCGGCGCTTACAACCCTGCACCCTAATGTGAGTGGAGCAGGCACTGCACCGCAAGAACCACCGACATGGTAGAACGGCTGCGTGTTCAGGAAAGCGTCGCCCTCTTCCATCCCGAGTCGCTGCATAAGGGCTCCGCCAAAGTTGAGCACATAGCGATGATTGCACAACGCCCCCTTAGGCAGGGACGTCGTACCGGATGTGTACTGGATTAGAATCGGGTCTTCGATGTTCTGCTGGCGTTGAACTTCCGCCACTCTGTCTACCTGCACTGCTTCGCCAAGCTTGAGAAAAGCTTCCCACGCCAGCGCGCGGCTGTCGGGCTCTGGCGATATGCTGACTACCTTCCGTAGACAACCGATTCCGCCTTCAGTGACTTCGCCGTCGGTCTCACGCGTCCCCTGATGACAGACTTGATCGAGCGTATCGACGAAGTCGTGCTTAAGGAACCGATCAGTCATTATCAGAAGTTTTGCCTGACTATGCTTAAGGAAGTGCTCGACCTCGAACACTTTCGAACGTGTGTTGATGGCTCCGATGATTGCTCCGATCTTCGCGCAAGCAAGCTGAATGTACGCGAAGTGCGGAAGGTTTGGCATCCATACAGCAACGACGTCACCCCGTCCAATTCCGGAAGCCATCAGCGCAAGAGCAACGCGGTCGACTTCTTCCTTCATCTGTTGGAAGGTGATCCTGTAGTCCTCGAAAACCCAACCTACCCGACCAGACCATTTCCGTGCCGCTTCGTCCAATGCGTCTCCAACGCACATCTCCATTACCGGATATGAATCGTGTCGTTCTAAGCGCAGCTTCACTATCGTCTCCAAATTTTTTCACGTTGTTTGTATCATATCACATGAAATGATAAGCGGAAGCGTCCGCGGCGTTTTGGAAATGCGAGATCTTTACGGCGCGATTTTGGGGAACCGTGAAAGGTTCGGGAACGAGTGTCCCGCGTGCGCCTCCGCACTTTACCGCGACGGTCGACTCGCGGTTCCTGTCGATCCGTACGGCAACGCCCAAGAACAGCTGAAGCAATTCGACGCGGCCCTGAAGGCCGAAGGGCGGATAAAGGAAATCCGGGAGTTCCTCAACCTCGGGTGGCGGACCTGCTTTCGAAAATCGCCATGCTTCCGGCTTCCGCCGGTGCTGTCGGGTTCGGCGGAGCACATGAGGTCGGCTCGTTCAACGCCGAGGCTTCCGACGCAAAGGACGCTGCGGGCATCGATACCTTCCTCCAAGCCGTGCCGGCAAAGCGCGAACTACTTCAGGCGCTGAAGGACGCGACTGCGGCTCATAACGGAAAGGTCGAACAATCCAAAGCCGCGATCAAGAAGCTCGAGGACGATAGCGTCGCGATCGCCAAGGAGGTCGAGGAAATTGTGGCCATCGCGATTCTGGTCGCTGCGAATGCGAAGAGCGAGACGGAGGCGACGCAGGCTATCGAGAAGTTCAACCGGGAGAACGAGGAGCTCATCAGGGAGGTGAAAGCAGAGAAACTGGGAGTCGCTAGAAACTTGAGCTACAGCATCGCTTACGTCTCTCTCCGCGGGAAGCTCCTGGCCTACAACGCAGAACTGCCCTTGGCCCTGGCTGCGGATCTCAACGAGAAGACGCTCAAGTTCTACAACGAGATCAACAAGAGCGACCACCCTCCCGACAGGCTCAAGTCCTTGAGGTCGCCGACGGCCGTAGGCGAAAATATAGAGATCGAGTTCGAGGATGGGGACAAACGCGACGCGCTCCAGGTCCTCAGCGAAGGTCACATCCGGTGCCTCGGGCTCGCTATCTTGTTGGCGAAGATCATGACACAACCCACGGTGAGGATTTCGTGAAGCGCCTCGAGAACGCCGTGCCGATGAAAAAGTACGGGGAAACAGTGACCCCAATCGACTTCCTCGTCCCATTCGCCGCCAAGAAAATTACCGTGAAGCTCGACTCGCCCGACCACTACCGTGTAGTGGCGGCTCGAAGCCACGAAGAAGGACGTATGCGCGACTCTATGAGTTACGTCCGGAAGGCCTTCGAAGAAGAACTCAACCGTCTGTGAAAGAAGATTGCAAATAAGAAGCTGTCGGCGCAGATAAGCGTTGGGATGACGGGGCCGGGAGACACTGACTCGGCCGACTACCGCGCCCAAGCCTTTCGCCCGCCCTCCATCTGCCCCCTCTAAAATCTCCACCTGCGCTCGGTCGAACTGCCTGGGTCCAACCGAGCCACGCGCGCTACGCAGCTCGGGAGTTCAGAAAATGTTCAGAGTTAGGTGAATCTCGACACGATTCGACACTTGTAACTCTCCTGCATTTTCTTTACTTTGCATCATTACTCCATGCATGGAGGCCCCCGGTTTGCCAAGCTTTCGTGTGAAACGGCGAAGGATAAGATTGCAGCCATGCATCCGGACTTTGATGTCCGGCGCAAGCCGGCGGTCCCTGATGGAATTTGCTGGACGGGGTCTTATCAATAATGCGTGCTGTCGCGCACCTCGAGTAATCAGACTTTCCCGACCACGGTCTTACCTGTTAGCCATCACGTCACGACTGCCCTGGCAATCGGTTGAAGTCTCCTGCAAGAAAGTTGCGGTCTCGGTCAGCGAGCGAGACTCACTAGCCTTGTCGCGGTATGTCCGCGTTGGTAATGATTTCCGCTGGTCAACATGGCCCAAACAACGCGTGCGTTTTTGTTCGCGAGAGCCACGGCCGCGACATTCGGATTCCGACGCTGTAGCACGCGCTGCAACCATCCTCCCTTGTCTTCCTTACGGCTAGCAGCCAGCATCACTGCGCGCGCCCCGTGAATGAGCAAAGTTCGAAGGTACGTATCGCCTCTTTTGCTGATACCGAGCAGTACGGTCTTGCCTCCACTGGAGTTCTGTCTGGGCACAAGACCAAGCCATGCGGCGAGCTGACGACCGTTTGCGAAAGTTTTCGCGTCGCCAACGGAAGCAACTAGTGCGCTTGCGGTGATCGGGCCGATGCCGGGTATTTCTGCAAGCTTGCGGCTGGCATCGCTCTCGCGGTGCCATGCTTCAATCTCTGATTCGAGGTCTTTGACCTGCCGGTCCAGTTCTTTCAGGTGGTCCATCAAGCGGACTATAAGCAGCCGAAACGAACCGGTCAGATCGTGGCTCGCGTCTTCAATCAGTTCGGGCACTCGCCGGGCGATGTGCGAAATTCCCTGTGGGACGATTAACCCGAATTCGCTCAGCAGGCCACGGATCTGGTTTGCCTGCGCGGTACGGACACGCACGAAGCCTTGGCGCACTCGATGCAACGACAAGACCGACTGCTGCTCAATGCTTTTGATTGGCACGAACCGCATGTTTGGACGTGCAACGGCTTCGCAAATTGCTTCCGCGTCCGCCGCGTCGTTTTTGTTTGTTTTGACATACGGCTTAACGAACTGTGGAGCAATGAGGCGAACGGTGTGGCCCATAGCCTGGAGTTTGCGGGCCCAGTGATGCGCGCCTCCACACGCTTCCATTCCGATCAAGCAGGGCGAGAGGTTCGTGAAGAAAGGCAGAACCTGATCGCGTTTGAGCACCTTCTTCAACACGGCTCTGCCATGATCGTTCACACCATGTAATGCGAAGATGTTCTTCGCGATATCAATGCCGATAGTCGTGATCTTCATATCAAACGCTCCCATCGTTCAAGTGGCCGGGGAAAAACGTGCCCACTTTGGCAGATCGCGGCTCGGGGTGGGGGCGTCCATCCCATTAATAATGGTGCGTTTTGAGTGGCGTGGGGTTTGTCCGCTTCCGGGGTCACGGAGTCATTCGGCCGACTGTGAAAGACGGTCGGCGAACGACCGAAACTGGCCCAGAGTGTGTCAAAACGCATTTTGAACACCTATCATGGTGGCATCAGGTTACAGGGTGAACGAGATGAAGCGTTTTGTTCAAGGCGACAGTCGTACGCAAAGCATCCTGCTTCCTGAATCGCTCGACGATTATGTAACGGACACGAATCCTGTCCGCGTGATCGACGTGTTCGTCGACGAACTCGACCTTGGTCAACTGGGTTTTGACGGTGTTGAACCGGCTGATACTGGCAGGCCGTCATATCATCCCGAAGTCATGCTGAAGATATACATCTACGGCTATCTCAATCGCATTCAGTCCAGTCGACGACTGGAGCGCGAGGCTCAACGCAATATCGAACTGATGTGGTTGACGGGGCGATTGATGCCAGACTTCAAAACGATTGCCCGTTTCCGCAAAGATAACGGTAAGGCGATTCGTGCCGTGTGCCGGCAGTTCGTGATGCTGTGCCAACAGTTGGATCTATTCGCCGATGCGCTCGTCGCAATTGATGGCAGCAAGTTCAAGGCGGTCAACAACCGGGACCGCAACTTCACGAGCGCAAAGCTGAAGCGGCGTATGGAAGATATCGAGTCAAGCATCAACCGTTATCTCGTGGCGCTTGAGACAGCTGACCGTCAGGAGCCGACGATCGCCAAAGCAAAGGCAGGGCGGTTGCAAGACAAAATTTCGGCGCTGAAGGAGCAGATGCAGGTGCTCAGGGATATCGAGGTGAAGCTCAATGCGTCACCGGATAAACAACTATCGCTGACCGACCCTGATGCCCGCTCAATGAAGACGCGAGGCACGGGCGTGGTTGGCTATAACGTGCAAACGGCAGTCGATGCAAAGCATCATCTCATTGTTGCCCATGAAGTTACTAACACCGGCCTCGACCGGGACAAACTCACGTCGATGTCGCGCCTCGCGCGAGCCGAAATGGGAGTTGATAACCTCACCGTCGTCGCTGACCGAGGGTACTTCAAGAGCGAAGAAATCCTCGCGTGTCATGAAGCAGGCATCACAGTGTTTGTGCCAAAGTCGGTAACCTCGGGTGCCACTGCCGATGGTCGCTTCGGCAAAGACGACTTTATCTATGACGCATCGAAGAACGAATATTCATGCCCGGCGGGTGAGCGTCTGATCTGGCGGTATGCAACCGTGGAGAGCGGTCTGAGACTTCATCGCTACTGGAGTTCGAATTGCCAGCAATGCACGCTAAAAGAGAAGTGCACTCCCAGCGTTCAACGACGGGTGAGCCGATGGGAACATCAGGCCGTTCTAGAACAAATGCAAACGCGTCTTGACCATGCACCGGACATGATGCGTATCCGGAGGCAAACCGTCGAGCATCCGTTCGGGACGATCAAGGCCTGGATGGGCGCAACACATTTCCTGACCAGAACTATTGAGAAGGTCAGCACTGAGATGAGTTTGCACGTGCTGGCGTACAACATGAAGCGGGTCATCAAACTACTCGGCTCGGCGGACTTGATCTGCGCAATTCAAGATCGAAGCGTGCAAGCAGCGAGTTGATGGGCAGGCAGGAGGATCGCACCTCATCGTGTCGCACACGCGACTCTACGGCACCAGAACCTTCTACGGACGACGCTTCGTCCGCCGCCGTTGACACTGTTCTGGCCAACCCTTGTTATTGGGGTTTTGACACACTCTGGGCCGACAAGCGCTCGACGACCGAGCGCGGAGATCGCCACGAGGTCTGGCCTCTTATGCAAATGGCATAAAGCAACCTGGATGCGCTGAGGTTAATGGAGGGTCAGAGGCTTGGCTCGGTTTCGGGTCAGCCGCGAGTCCGACATCTTTGCGCGCGGCCTCCAGTACCTGCCGCCCCATCTCGTTCTTATCGGACGAAGTAAGTGGTGGCGATGCCGGGAAACGCGAGTCTGGCGCTTTCGAGTTTTGATTGAGCCACAGGATCATCTTCGGCGACTTTCTCCGGAAAGACGGCGATAAACCACAGCTGAAAGACTTGCGCCTCTACGGGGCCGCCCTGACGAAATCGAATGTAATCCTCAACTGCCAGAAACAGGATGGCGGCAACGTTGGCCTCGCGCAGTTCGACCGAGCTATCGGGGTCCGGTCGTGCTCGGCGTGGTTGAAGAAGTTTCGACACGGCTCGTTGATGTAGTACTTCAGCGTGTGTCCCGCTGGCAGATTTTCGCGGGCCTGCTTGGAGAAGCTTTCCACGCCCGCGCTCGTGCAGAGCACATCGATGACCTCTCATGCGTTCGATGCCAGCGAGTACACGGAAACGGGATCGCCGCCATCGAAAAAAAGGCGGATGGCAGTAACGAGTTGCCGTCGGGCGGCGTCGATTTTTGTCACGTGCATCTTCGTCTACTCCTGCACGCGAAGCCGATGGAACATCTCTGTGACGGCCTTGTTGACCGCCTCGGGGTTCTTTTCATGCTGGTCGGGATGGGCGTACTTCAGCATGTAGCCCGCCATCATGTGCGTGATCGCATCCGCCTCGGTACGGACCCACTGCGCGAGCCGAATTACGTCCGCATAGCTGGCCGGGTCATAGTCGTCGTTCGCGGGCCAGCCGTTGCGAAGAAACCAGCGGTGCATGAGTTGGTTGCGGCGGTCAATCAGGGTGTTGAGTCGGTCCTCCAAATCTGCCGCGATCTGCCCGCGCTGGGAGAGGACCTTCACCACGTTCGCGGTTGCGTTTTTGTACCGCCCCTCTTCGATCATCCCGCCCGTCGCCTGAACGTACGCGGGATCGGTGATCATCTTGAAGCCTTCGTGGATCGACACGAAGGCCACCTCGAACATCTGCATCGCGATGACCGCACGCCCGATTGCCGCGTAAGCCTGCTCCGTGCGTTTCTCCCGTTAGTGAGGCTGCGCGAGAATTGTACGTGCGATGCCGCCGCTGCCTACTCCATCGCTGCTCCAGTTGCTTCCGGCTGAAGCGGCTGCCGGGCGGGGCTTGCACCCGCTGGAAAGCGCCACCTTTTTACGGCGCACATCCATCCCAGCCGTTCGTTGCTGCACATGACCGATGGCTGTCAGCGGAGTGGAACGGTCATTCCGAGCCGGCACTCGCCGAGAAGTCATCGGCCTTTGCAAACATTGGGGAGGTCTACGTTCTGCGCAGGCGCGGGCATGCGCGGCATAGTCGTGTCACCTGCGCCCGCGATTTCTGGTGCGAAGCTTAGGTGTACCTCACACTTCCGAAAAAGCTCGGCGTCGTCATCCAGGGACCGGCATGGCGAACCGAGCAGTTTGACAAGGTCGGCACAGCCGTGGGACAACGTTCAACTCGTCCAAGGCTGAACATTTAGAATCGCAGAAATGACCGTAGCATGCCGTAGATTTTTGCGGCTGCAGCTTGGATCCGGCTCCGCCAAGACGGTGCCTTTGCGTCCCTCGAGACAGTTGCGTCATTGCCGACATGACGCGATATCTGGTTATGCATAACAGATGCCGCTATGGCGTCTGAAAAAGCCGGAAGCCACTCCACGTGGCCTGCCGTAATGTAATAGTGCGATTTGCAGGGGGCGTCACACACGGCAATCGATGGACGAATCGTCGCTAAGGTGCCATCAGACGTAATCTGATGACTGTCAGGCACTAGGAGGCTGACGCGATGACCACAACCGCAAGCGCAAAGCATTGCGCCGACCTCGAACTCTTGGCTGTGGTAAACCACGCCGCTACCCAGTTGTTTGGGAAGGCGCTCAACGGCTTGATAAACGAATTTCATCGTACGGCCTTCTATCAATCGATTTCGAACGTCACAGAATCGAAAATTTCTGCTGTCGCCGTGCTTTCCCGGTCGAACAGACCGAAATGCTGCTTGAACCTGATGACAGCCATCGTTGCGTTCAGCGCATTCAATTCAGTGATTTGAGCGCGCTTGCGATATTCGTCGTCCTTCGCGTTTTCAGTAGGCAGCCGCACCGTTCCGGCGTTGTCGTCAAAGGCCTGACGGTCGACGCCGGTGATACGCACAAAACCGCTGAGACCAACAGTCGAGCGAGTGAGGCCCATCCCACAATCGACGAACGGAACACCGTTGGAACTCAACCAATCGACGATCAGCAGGCGCGAAGGCCCGTCATCGACCGAAACAAAGACAAAATCAAATACATTCAGGCGCTCGACGTTTTCTACTGTGATACGCTCAACAACCGGCTCGATTCCCGAGCGCCACTGCCCATATTGCTGAGCCAGTGCTTCGACTTTGAGCTTTCCAATCGCATTAGGAATGAACCCTGGAAGCCTGAATATAGTGTGGACGTGCACCTTGTCATCGTCGAACAATGCAATCTGCTGCAGATGCGTGCGTGCAATGAAATCGAGGATGTAGGAACCCGTTCCTCCGAGCCCGATGATCGCCACTTTTTTGCCGCGAAGGAGTGAGGACAAGTCGTTGATGTGATACCGCGACGACATCGTATCGGGAAACCTGAGGGGAGAACCCTGAGCGGCAGCTTGGACCGTGATGCCATGCAAGGGCGTTGCATGAGGATAGGCGCTCAACGCTGGAGCCGTGATTGTATCAAGGTAGGTCGTAACCTTTTCCTCAAACGACTGGTAGACGCGCATCGCACCGTTTTCGTCAAGCAGTTTGTAGGAGAATGAACAATCGGTGACGAGACCAGCCGTAACCGTGATGCTATGTGGGCCACCGCCTAATTTAAGCTCGCGCCCTTGTTGATCACAGGGCCTGCTGCCACGCCACCAAGCCTGGTGGTTTGAGGGTGGATCGATGAGCGCCCCGCTCAAGTCGACCGGGCTTACCCAATCGCCATGCTGGAGCTGCCCATCTTTGTCGAGATAGGGTAGACCGTGCAGGACCAGATACGCGCCGACGAAGTCGATTTCGTATCCAGTCTCCTGAAGATCCTTGATGAAGGCGTTATGACTCGCCAGTTCCAGCAACCCGAAAGCGCATGCCATCTTTCACCTTCACTTTTTGACCGGGCGGCAACGTGCCGCTCTGATTTTCGACAGGACCGTGTGAGTATTTGACGAGATATTCATTCGAGGGCTTACCGCCGCTGCCAACATAGAGATCGACAACCCGGGCGTAAGTAATCTCTTCCGTGTCGATCTCGTGGTCATCACCGTTGACGAGGATGTCCAACACCTTCTGACTGTAGAAGTGTGCATCCTGCGTCAGATGAATCTGTGCCTCATCGCGCGGAATCCGCTCATCTTCTTCGTCACCATCAACTTCACGGTAGAGCTTTTCACGCTTGCCGATGTTAGCGAGAGCGTAGAGCGCCTCTCCTGACGTCGGATTGGGAGACTTGTAAGGTTCGCGGTTAATGTGGATGCGCGTCAGATGCGCGTCGGCAATATCAGACACTTGGTTTTCCTTATCCGCTCGTAGCGGGGTTTACGGCCTGGCTCACTTCACTTCATCAAAAGTCGCACATCCAGGCATCGATCCGCCCCCCTCGCAGGAGAACGGCTGAACTCTCGAAGACAATAAGCACATCTTGTGTCCGCTGAGCATACTGCGCACAAGATGCAGTATGGCTCCGATAAAAAGAATTTACCTATATTGTCAAATAAATTACCGGTACCTTTTACCTATCGCTCTACTTACTCGTCTTCAGCAGTTCGCTCAAGGAATTTGCACCAGTGCGTTTCAGCACTGTGTCAAGCCGAGCATCCGAGCGCACACCCGCAGCAAAGTTGTCACCATACTCCTTGCGAAGTGTACCTACCTTGGTGTCGCCGCGCTTTCTACGAATCTCGCCATCGGCATCGCGCTGACGTCCGTCAAGACCTTTCGGATAGTGCTTGGTCATAGTGATACACTCCCATAAGAAAGTTTGCAACCAACGGGATGAGTTAAATTTGTCAACCTATTTCCGCTACTCCGAACTTTTTTGTAGTGTGCTATTCCTTTGCTCCGAAGTCAACAAGTTTTTTTCGATAACGACTATTAGGAAGTTCGGAATCGTGGTATTTTCGTGGCATGTGCTTCGGAGGACCACCATGGCCACACGGCTCGGCGAAAAACTTCGCGAGTTGCGTAAGGGGAAAAAACTGACCCTTGAGGCTTTAGCTACGCAGGCAGGCGTGAGCAAGAGCTATTTATGGGAGCTGGAAAATCGTGAGTCGCAGCGGCCATCCGCTGAAAAGTTGCTTGCATTAGCAGACGCTCTCGGAGTCAGCTCTAATTTTCTGGTTGAGGATGACGTGTTGACGCCAGAACAGCACCATCTCGACGAAGCGTTCTATCGCAATTACAAGAAGCTCGATTCGGACTCGAAAGAGCGTCTTCGAAAAATCCTTGATGCCCTGAAAGATTAAGATGCAGTCAACTGCGCTGACGCCAGAGAAAGCAGCCTTCAAGTTAACGAATGTGCTCAACCATCTGAGTACCATCCATGGTGACGAGCGTTTCCCCATTGACGTGCCTCGCCTTGCCGAGGGATGTCACGAACTATTTCAATGGAACGATCCCATCACGAAAGTTGTGGGCGCTGATCTGCCGGGCTTTGACGGTTGCTTGACTTTCCGTGGCAAAGATAAAGGATGGGCGCTTATCTATAACGATAAGGCAGCGTCTTCAGGACGGATTCGGTTTACTCAAGCCCACGAGTTAGGGCACTACATCCTCCATCGGAAGACCCGTACAAGCTTCGAATGCACTTCCGACGACATGGATGACTGGCAAGCTGACGAAAAAATAATTGAAACCGAGGCCGACAGATTCGCAGCAAACCTGTTGATGCCTCTCGATGATTTCCGCAAACAAATATCCAATAGCGTAGATTTCGACCAAATTGGTGTTTGCGCCACGCGCTACGGTGTCTCGCTGACAGCCGCTGCTTTACGCTGGGTTGACGCGACTGACGCGAAGCTTGTGCTCGTCTCTTCAGTGGACGGATTCATTCGCTGGTCGTTTTCGAGCAAATCAGCCCGTGAATCGGGAGCGTTTCTCAGGGCACGGATGAGTGTCATCGAGGTGCCCAAGGGTTCTGTTGCAGCGGAAGAAAGCATAAGTCGCGAAACGGAAGGCGTTCCGCTCGACGCAAGAATATGGTTTCCCGATGCTCACGAGAAAACTAAGGTGCGGGAAATGAAAATTGCATCGGAGCATTTTGGGATTCTCTCGTTAATCGAACTTCCGCGTACCGAGTCTGTGTGGGCTCCATGGGAAACGAAATAGTGATGATGGCGGCGAGGTCTGACGCACTTTCTTAGCGACGGTCGGGGCTTCAGCTGATGCTCGCCGTGTCTATGAATCAGTAATGCGGTACGCGTCCGTGACTCACTCGCATGCAAGTGCTAGCAGTGTTGGCAGGTGTGAATCAGTGCGAACGCCGTGATCGTTCCCCCTGCAGACCGCACGGCACCTAAAACCAGTTCGCTCGCGTAGCTTGTTGGCAACAGGCAAAAGTCGATGCGTGGCCTCGATAAGCTCTGTTACGCGAGTCTCCAACTTACGTGCCAGAACAGTTTTTATTTGCCAATCCGCTCGACTAGACATTGGAAGCCGGATCAAATTTCTTTGCACCGGTCAAAAGGTGAGGTCAAAATAAACGACTAAAAATCAACAATTTATAATCCACCCTAGACCACGTTTCTTTTGCAAACTACCAAGCGGTCATCAAACGAAAAGCCGCAAGCGCCTACTCAGAATGATCGGTATCATCCAGATGCAATAAGATCTGCGTCCTTGGAAGGACCTGGAGCACTCTTTTTCTTTATGCCCGCTATGACGGAGGCAAATCGCTTGCGACGAAAGTCATCAAGGCATGACGCAACATGCATACAGGCTAAATACCCATGAATTCCGATGCTTTGATTCTAGGCCCGGACGGGCTCGCGCGGCCCGCATGGGCCAGCGAAGGTCCGATGCGAACTTACTACGACACCGAATGGGGCATGCCGGTTCGCGACGAGCGCGGCTTGTTCGAAAGAGTCTCGCTGGAAGTGTTCCAGTCCGGACTATCGTGGTCGACGATATTGCTTAAGCGCGAGGCATTTCGCCACGCGTTTCACCATTTTTCCCCGGATAGTGTCTCGGCTTTCGGCGACGCTGACATCGAGCGTCTTTTGGCGGACAAAGGAATTGTTAGGAACACGGCCAAGATTCGCGCAACGATCGACAATGCGAAAGCGACTATTCGTCTTCGCGAACAAGGCGGCTTGCCGGATCTGATCTGGTCTTTCAAGCCTGCCTCCACTCCAGCGCCCGAGCGCTTCAGTGATGTACCTACGTCGTCCGAAGAATCCATTGCATTGAGCAAGGCGCTCCGCAAGCACGGCTTCAAGTTCGTGGGTCCAACGAATATGTTCGCGCTGATGGAAGCCATTGGAATGATCGATACGCATCTGATCGGAAGTCATCGCCGTGGCAGTTCAGGCGTGTGGTGAATGCATTGCTTTGACTCGCTGCCGCCGCCTCATGCTATCTAGCCAATCGCGTCCATATTGCGCGCAACCGTCGCGCACGGTCTTCCAGAACAAACGAAGCCGCAAGCGCCAGCATGCCAGAGACAAGACCCGTAAGCAGATGCTCCAGAAGGTGGAAGTGATAGGCGCTCACGTGCGCGTATGCATCGCCAATGGCCGTCAGGCAACCGACAAGGAAAGCATTGCCGTAGCGGTTCTCGTACATTCTGCGCACAGGCGTGAACGTCAGCAGCACGGCGAGAATACCGGTGAGTAATCCCGTGTGCAGCGCCACGATCCAATGCGGAACGCTAAAGACATTTCCCCAACTTCCTACCATGCAGGTCATGCAGGCGCTGGTGGGTTGCCAGAAGCGCTGCACGAAGATCCTGATTCGTTGCCTTGCCTGAATTGCCACCTGCCCCTCGCTTGAACGCATGCGCGCTCGTCTTTTGAAGGCCTTATCGTCACATCATAAACATTCGAACGATGCTCGTGACGATACTGTGGTGCAATTGTCGGCGATTTTCAATTCCGTTTAACGAAGGTCGCAGGCAGCGCGGCTGTTGGACAAAGCCATTTGTCGCCCCAATTCGTCAGCGTGATCAGGACTGGGTTTAAATCCATTCCCTTTTGTGTGAGTCTGTATCCGCATGTGTTCGCACGTTCCGTCAAGGCAAAGCGTTCGAGCACGCCAAGTTCGATCATGCGTTCGAGGCGAGCGCTAAGGACGTTTCGCGCGATGCCAAGGCTGCTTTGCAATTCGTCGAATCGTGACTTACCTTGCAGACACTGCAGGACAATCAAGAGCGTCCACCACTCGCCCACTTCGTCCAGTGCGCGGGCAGCAGAGCAGTCGATTCCGTCAAGCCGTTTTCTGTACATGATGAAAACGATACTACTTTAAGCACTGCGCTTCGACTTTCCCGCTTTCCGGGGAACACCTTCCTGCTTTTCATAAGTAGTGTGACGCAATGCTTTCTCTTATAGTTTTTTCACGAAACCGATCGCCGCCGCGATAGGCCAAAGCGCCGCCGTATGCTTTTTTGTCTCATCGAGGATACGCCCCGCAAGCTCCGGATCATCGACGATGCGCGCAATCGTGAGCGCACCGAGCATCGCCGAGAACGCGAACATCGCAGAGCCTTCGTCGGACGCGCCGACAGACGCCATCAAGCCGATCAACTCGCGGTATCCACGCGTGGCGGCGCGTCGCGTTTCGGCGTCGGCTCGCGCCAGTTCGCTACCCATCGCGATCAAAGGGCAATCGATCAGCGTGTTCTTTCGATTCTCGTCCCATAGATAGGCTTCGAAATGATCAATGAAAGCCTGCTCGCCTGCTCTTGCCGATGCATCGATCGACTCGATGGTCGATGCCATGCCCGCCGCGCAGGCCTCTGCTATCAAGTGCTCCTTGGACGCGAAGTGACGATAAAAGCCTCCGGCTGTCAGTCCCGCCGCCGACATGATTTCCGCCACACCCGTGGCTTGAATTCCGTTACTTCTGAACGCGCGCGCCGCCGCGCGAACGATTCGCTTGCGGGTCTCTTCGGTGTCCGAACGCGACTTCTTCATACGGTACTCCTTGCTTCCGATCGTTCCACAGTTATCGCAACGCCGTTAGCCTTGACATTCTGGATTATACCTATTATCTTGCAGCCGGATAGTAAACGTCGATACTCTAAACAGACTCGGGGCAACTTACTCATCGTCACCGGCCTGTTCACTTCATTGGGATTGCTATGAATGATCGTATAGAACAAGCCGGGATGGGGAGCGCTGCCCCCGATGTCCCGGTAAATCCCGGCGCGACGCAGCCCGGCAAAACGCGCTGGGTTGGCAAGGCTGTTGCACTCGCCGTGGTCGTCGCAGTGGGCGCCACCGCGTGGCATCTTCACAAGTCGGGAACGGCGCCCGTTGCCGACATTCCACCGACGCCCGTCGCGGTCAGTGCGCCATTGAATCGCGACATCGAAGGGCGGCTTGGTTTTCTCGGGCAATTCTCGGCGGTCGATCGCGTCGAGTTGCGCGCGCAGGTCGGCGGCACGCTCACGCACATTCGCTTCAAGGACGGCGATATCGTTCATAAGGGCGATGTGCTGTTCGAGATCGATCCCGAACCTTATGAAATCAAGCTGAACGAAGCCACTGCGGAGTTGGCCTCGGCAAACGCCCGCGCCGCGCTCGCCACGCGAGAACTCGCTCGTGCGCAGGAGCTACAGCGTTCGGATGCAGGCACGGTGCAGAACGTCGATCAAAAAGTCGCGGAGCAACGTGCCGCACAAGCCGCGGTCGAGAACGCAAACGCGCTGATTCGAGACGCCCGCTTCGATCTGGTTCGCTGCAAGATCGTCGCGCCCTTCACGGGCCGCATGGGCACTCATCTGGTATCGGCCGGCAACTTGATCTCCGGCAGCCGCGCCGCCAGCAGCCCCACGACCTTGCTCGCGACGATCGTTTCGCTCGATCCGATCTATCTGGATTTCGACATGAGCGAAAACGACTTCGCCACGTTTCAGCGCACACGTGAAGGGCAAACCGGCGCGCTGGCGGACACCGTGAACATCGCGCCGACGGGCGACGACACATTCAAAAAGAAAGGCACGCTCAACTTCATCGACAACACGCTCGATCGCTCGAGCGGCACGATTCACGCGCGAGCCACGATTCCCAACGCCGACTTCAGCATGACGCCGGGCGGCTTCGCACGCGTTCGTCTGGCGACCTCCTCACCGAAGCCTGCCTTGCTCGTGCCGGATGCCGCCGTGCTGCAGGATCAGACGGATCACATGGTCTACGTTCTCGGCACGGACGATGTCGCCACGCCCAGAAAGGTCGAAGTGGGCGACCTGCGCGGTGGTCTGCGCGTCATCACGTCAGGCATTTCTGCGAGCGACAAGATCATTATCGACGGCATTCCGGCCGTGAGACCCGGCGCCAAGGTTGCACCGCACGATGGAACGATAGAGTTTTCCCCCGAGCAGGGAGAAAGCAAATCATGAAACTCACTCACTTCTTCATCGAGCATCCGCGCTTCGCGGCCGTGCTCAATATCTTTGCCGTCCTGATCGGTTTGGTCACGATGGTGTCGCTGCCGATTGCGCAATACCCGAGCATCGTTCCCACGACCATTCAGATCACGACCTCGTATCCGGGAGCATCGGCCGAGACCATTGCCCGCACCGTCGCGACGCCGCTCGAACAGTCGATCAACGGTGTCGAGAACATGGACTATATTTCGAGCCAATCGACCGGCAACGGCTCGGTGACGATCACGGTGATCTTCAAGGTCGGCACCGACGCAAACACCGCGCTCGTGCTGACGAGCCGCCGCGTCGACGATACCTTGTCGCGCTTGCCCGCGCCGGTTCAGGCACAGGGCGTTCAGGTCCGAAAGACCATTCAGGCGCTGCTGCTCGGCGTGCATGTGTATTCTCCGGACGGCTCAAGAAGTCCGGAATACTTATCGAATTACATGCTGAAGGTTCGCGATCAGATTGCCCGCCTGCCCGGCGTGCAGGATTTTCAGATGTTCGGCGAGCGGCAGTATTCCATGCGCATCTGGATCGATCCGGACCGTGCCGCGTCCTATAACATCAGCGCCAATGAGATCCTCGCCGCGCTTCGCGCACAGAACGCACCGGTATCGGCCGGGGTGCTCAATCAGCCGCCGATCACGAGCAAGGGCGCTTATCAGATCAATGTCGAGGCGCTCGGCCGGCTTACCTCGCCCGAGCAATTCGGCGACATCATCGTGAAGTCGGACCCGCAAGGCCGCGTGACCCGTATTCGCGATATCGGACGCGTGGAACTTGGTTCGGTGGACTACGGTTCCAAGGCTTACGCCGACCGATACCCCGGCACACCGTGGTTCGTGATCGCGACGCCCGATGCCAACGTCGTTCAGGTCGAGCACGCGATCTGGGACAAGATGGCGGAGCTCAAGAAAACGTTCCCGCCCGGCGTGGATTACATCAACATCTACGATCCGACGACCTTCGTTGGACAGTCGATCGAGGAAGTGATCAAGACCATTGTGATCGCCATCCTGCTCGTGGTCGGAGTCGTGTATGTGTTCCTTCAGAACTGGCGTTCGACCATCATCCCGGTGATCGCGATTCCGGTGTCGCTGGTGGGAACGTTCACGATCCTCGCGCTGTTTCATGCGTCGATCAACAACCTGTCCTTGTTCGGGCTGGTGCTGGCGGTCGGGATCGTGGTCGACGACGCCATCGTCGTGGTGGAGAACGTGGAGCGCAACATGGCGCTGGGCATGACGCCACGGGAAGCCGCGCACCAGACCATGAACGAGGTTTCGACCGCGCTCATCGCCATCGCGCTCACGCTGTGCGCGGTGTTCGGGCCCGCGGCCATGATGGTCGGCATTTCGGGCCTGTTCTTCAAGCAATTCGCCATTACCATCGCGGCCTCCACCGTCATCTCGTGCTTCGTCTCTCTTACGCTGAGTCCCGCGCTGTGCGCGGTGATGCTGAAACCGCATGACATGGAGAAAACGCATGGCGGAAGCACCGCGATGGGACGTCTGCACCATGCGATCTTCGGCCGGTTCAATACGGCGTTCGAGTGGCTCTCGACGAAGTACGGGAAAGTCACCTCGCGTCTCGTGCGCGCCACGACGGTGATGCTGGTCGTCTACGCCTGCCTGATCGGTTTGACCGGATTGCAGATGTCCAGAATGGCCACGGGCTTCATTCCGGAACAGGACATCGGCTATCAGATCATCGTCGTGTTGCTGCCACCGGGATCGAGCCTCGAACGCACGGACAAGATCGTTCGTGAAGTCAACGATATCGCGCTGAAGACGCCGGGCATCGATCACACTTCGCCGGTGACGGGATTCGACGTCACCACCAACACCATTGCGCCGAATGTGGGAACCGTGTTCACGGGGCTGCCATCGCTTTATGGAAAGCACGTGAAGGGTGTGACCGCCGCGACGATGCTGGTCCGGTTGCGTCAACGGCTCGCCGGCATCAAGGACGCGACGGTCATCGTCATCAATCCTCCTCCGGTGCAAGGTCTGGGGTCGGCGGGCGGCTTCAAGCTGATGCTCGAAGATCGTGCGGGGCTCGGGCCGCAAGCGCTCGCGCAGGCGGCGAACACGCTGGTCGCGGCGGCCAACAAGGACAAGACTTTCGGCGGCGTGTTCACGCTCTATAACGCCGGTGCGCCAACCGTGTTCGCGGATATCGATCGTCTGAAAGCAGAAAAGGTCGGGCTGACTCCCACCGATGTGTTTTCGACGATGGAACTCTATCTCGGCTCGCAGTACGTGAACGATTTCAATTACTTTGGGCGTACTTATCAAGTACGTGTTCAGGGAGATGAAACGTTCCGCCAGACGCCGGAAGATCTCGGACGGCTCAAGGTACGCAACGCAGACGGTGCGATGGTGCCCATCAGTTCGGTGGCCACCTTCAAGCCGACGACCTTGCCGTATCGCGTGCCGCGCTACAACCTCTATCCCGCAGCCGAAGTGATGGGCGGTGCCGGACCCGGCTATTCCTCCGGCGAAGCGATGGATCGAATGGAACAGCTCGCGGAACAGGTGCTTCCGAATGGAATCGCGCTCGAATGGACCGACCTGGCTCACCAGCAAAAAGAGCAGACCATGTCTCCGCTGGTCATCTTCGCGGCGTCGGCCTTGTTCGTGTTCCTCGTGCTTGCCGCGCAGTATGAAAGTTGGACCACGCCGCTTGCGATCGTGCTTATCGTGCCGATGTGCCTGCTCGCGGCCGCGATCGGCCTCGACATTCGCGGCATGCCCATCGACATATTGGCGCAGATCGGATTCGTGGTGCTCGTGGGGCTCGCCGCCAAGAACGCAATCCTGATCGTGGAGTTCGCAAGACAGCGTCAGCAGGAAGATGGCGTCGGCGCGGAAGATGCCGCGACCCATGCCGCGCATGTCCGCTTGCGGCCGATTCTGATGACTTCCTTTGCGTTCATTGCAGGCGTGGCGCCGCTTGCCATCGCCTCGGGCGCCGGTGCGGAAATGAGGCAGTCGCTCGGGACGACGGTGTTCTTCGGCATGCTCGGCGTGACGATCTTCGGCCTTGCATTCACGCCGGCCTTCTATGCGGCCGTTCGCAAGTTAGCCAACCGGGGGTCAACCGCCGCGCCTTCCAAACTCACGGGCGGAGAAGCGAAATGAATCATCTCCTCGTCAGGACATCGAAGGCGATCGTCAGCGGGTTGATCGTGAGCGCGGCGCTGGCCGGCTGCGCGGTGGGGCCGGACTATGTGGCTCCCAAGACCGAAATGGCTCCGTTCCACAATGCCGAGGCCGTGGCGAATCGCCAGACGACCCTCGCTGCGCCGAAGCTCGATAGCTGGTGGACCGGCTTCAATGACCCGATGCTGGAAAAGATCGTGCAGCGCGCGCTGGATCAGAACCTGAGCCTGCAGGCATCCATTGCGCGCGTGGCGCAGGCGCGCGCGGCGGCGCAGGCTGCGGGCGCGGCGCTGCTGCCGACCGTGGATGCGGGCGCTTCATACACGGCGCTGCATCAGAGCACGCAAAGCCCCTTGGGTTCCATTGCGAGCGCGTTTCCGAACTACAGCCGCGACCAGAAGGAATACGTGGTGGGCGCGACCGCGAGTTGGGAGATCGATCTGGCGGGCGGATTGAGGCGCGCTCGCGCGGCGGCCAGCGCCGAGGAGCAAGCCGCGGAGGCCGCGCAAGCCGGCACGCGTATCACCGTTGCCGCGGATGCCGCCGACGCCTACATGCAGGTGCGGGGACTGCAATCGAGGCTTCTGATCGTGCAGGACCAGATCGATACGGACGCGCATTTGCTCGACCTGGTTCAGGCGCGCAAGAAAGCGGGCGCCGCGACCGAGCGCGAGGTGGCTCAGGCGCAGGCGCTGCTCAGACAAGCGCGTGCCAGCATGCCGGAATTGCGTGTCGATCTGGAAGCTCAGTTGAACCGTCTCGACGTGTTGATGGGCGTGCAGCCAGGCACCTATGCGGCGGAACTGAACTCGACGAATCTCGCCGTGATCCCTGACGTGCCCGCAATCGGCACGGGCGATCAACCCGTCGATGTCTTGCGCCGGCGTCCCGACATCATCGCGGCGGAGCGGCACCTCGCGGCATCGAACGAGGAAATTGGCGTGGCGCTCTCCGATTACTATCCGAAGATCTCATTGTCGGGCGCATTGGGATTCGACAGCCTGACCACCAACCATTTATTCAGCGCGAAAGCGTTTCAACCGATTGGCAGTGGTGCGCTGCGTTGGCGGCTGTTCGATTTCGGCAAGGTCGATGCCGAAGTCAGGAACGCGCGCGGCGGCTATGCGGAAGCGCTGGCGCAGTATAGAGAGGCAGCGCTCAAGGCAACCGAGGATGTCGAAAATGCTTTCGTGACTTTATCGCAGACGGAGCTTCGAACGCAGGAGTTGCAGGAAGAAGTGAATGCGTTGGTCAGGGCGCGCGATCTGTCGGAGAAAGCCTATCGTGCAGGTTCGATTACCTTGACCGACGTGCTCGATGCCGACCGCCAGCTTCTGCTTTCCCGTGACGAACTGGATGCGTCGAAGGCCGACGCGGCGCGTGCAGCGGTGAGGACATTTCGTGCGTTGGGCGGGGGATGGGGTGGGGCTGAGCGGGTTGCTCAGGGGTATTAGGGGGTGCTTGAGGTATTAGTGTGTCGGGGCGAGGGCTGCTGTTTTTTGGCGTGCAAGGGGCTGCTGGTGTTTGGGCTTTTTATGCAGTAGCCGCCTCCCCGGCGGGGGGGTAACTTTCTTTGCTGCTGTGTATAGACCGGAGACATGGTTGACAGATGTACGAGGACATCGTTGACAGTTTTATGGTCAGGCTTTTTCGCTCCTCAGGTCAAGTGTCATGATCCGATGATGGGCAAACCAGACGTCAAATACCCCGTCTTCACCCGGCTTTGCACGAGCCGCAACCGGCAGCCCATAAAGCGCGTTGGATAGCTTGATGCGTCGTCCTTCGAAGTCCACGCGCCCACCCGATCTGACCTTCATCACCACGTCGTCCGGGCTGTACTCGATCTCCGGCAGGACGGAGGGATACGCGCGCGAGCTTGCCCGATAACGGCTCTCGGGGGTGGCCATGCCGATTGCCTCGTGCGGCCGCTCGCAGTTATAGACGATGCGCCAGCGCTCAAACACCGTCTGCACGCGCTCCAGGTTCTCATAGCATCGCCCGTTCAGGACTTCGGCCTTCAGGGTGCGGTGAAACCGTTCCTCCTTGCCATTGGTCTGCGGGTGATAGGGCCGGCTGTAGCTGATGCCGATGTCCAGCCGGATCAGCCACACCGCCAGTTCGGTGAGTTGCCCCGGACTGCTGGGCGAGCCCCACGGCGCACCATTGTCGGTGTTGATGCGCGCAGGCAAGCCATACCGTGCGAACGCCTCGCACAGCCCCGCCTGCACGGCTGCGGTGTCGGTCGGGCCACAGGCACGCAGCAGGATATTGAAGCGCGAATGGTCATCGAGCACGGTCAGCGGACTGCAGCGCTGCTTGTCCAGCGTCTCGAAGTGTCCCTTGAAATCCATCTGCCAGAGCGCGTTGGGCTGCGCGTGCTCAAAGCGCTTCCAGGGCTCGCTCCGCGCCGACTCGGCCGGCAGGATGAGTTGGTGCCGATGCAGGATCGAAGTCACGGTGCTGGGGTGCGGCACCCCTTCAAAGCCCAGATCCTGAAGGCGTCGGCTGATTTTGCGTCCGCCCCAGCACGGATGGGCCAGACGCAGTCGAACCACTTCCTGCTCGATAGCCTCAGAACTCTTCGAAGGACTGCTGGCGGGACGGCGCGAGCGATCGGCCAGCGCCTGTTCGCCCCGCTTGAGCCATTTGTAGCCGGTCTGCCGGCTGATGTTGAAGCGCTCGCACAACTCCGTCATCGTGAGGGTGTGTTGAGTGGCCAAATGAACGAATTCTTGTCGCAGGCTCATCGTGTCTTTTATGTTCCAAGTCATGGTCGGCACCGGGGTTTCAGTACCCGAAAGTGTCAACCATGTCCTCGTACGTTTGTCAGCGATGTCTCCCGTCTATACACTGCTGCAAAGAAAGTCACCAAAGAAAGCAGCTTTTACCCCTCCGCACGCTGGCTGGAAAGTGTGGCCTGAATTAACGATTCAGTGGCCGCGTTAGGATGTCCCACGGTTGGTTAAGCGTGTGGGCAACCTGGCGATTACTCGCTCGAATCCTTTGGCGTTAGTGGACCGCAGTCATTCCTTCGGCCATGCGCTTCGCGCGCCGAGAACGTAAGAACGGAACCCCGCAGCCTATCAGCGCCCAGCCACCCCACGCTTCCCCGCAAGATTGCTATTCGGCCCTACCTTGGTTAGTGCTCCAACTAAAAGGTGACTGGCGTTGGTGTGCGTGCTTTGCCCAGAAGCGCTTACCAAGGTAGGGCCCAATGGGAGCGGTGCGATGCGGTGTGCTGTGGCTGGGTGCTAATACGCTGCGGGATTCCGTTCTTACGTTCTCGGCGCGCGCAGCGCATGGCCGAATGAATGATTGCGGGCCACTAAGACTCACGGATTCGGGCGCGAAATCGTCAGGTTGCCATCGCGCTTAACGAAACGTGGGACATCCTATTGCGGCCACTGCATCGTTAATTCAGACCACACTTTCCAGCCAGCGTGCGGAGGGGTAAAAGCTGCTTTCTTTGGTGACTTTCTTTGCAGCAGCAAAGAAAGTTACCCCCCGCCGGGGAGGCGGCTACTGCAATAAAAGCCCAAAAACTAGCAGCCCCTTCCACGAAAAGAACAACAAAACCAAACACCACTCTCCACACCATGCAAAAAATCCATCTCAAGTAAAACTTTGACTGCGAATCCCCGGCGGCAGCGGATGACGCGACGATGCAAACGCCGCTGTCATCGGCGTATTCGGATTATTGGCGACCCTCGACCACGCACTCATCTGTGCGACCGGATCGGCACTTTCGATCACGTCGTATCCGGCACTGGTCAATCGATATTCGGCTGGCGTCGTGCATTCGGTCACGAGTCCCATGTCCTTCAACAAGGCAAGATGAAGCCTGACCTCAGGCCAGCTAAACCCTTCGGCTTTTCCCGCACCGTTTTCGATATCCTTACAGCACTGGGTAGGGCTTTCGTGATCTTGCATGAAGGATAGGATGCTTGTGAGCAATTCAACATTCCTGCGCATGTCGACCTCCTTGAATAGTCTCGTGCATGCCCAGAATATCAGCGTTGCGCCGATGATGCACTTGAACCACATTGCTATTCTTAAAGATAAGGGAAACTCCTAGATTACATTCACATTCCAGATACTAATAGTAATCGAACGGCTCATAAGCGCTCGATCTAACCATCTTTCGGGGAACAGCTTCCTGCTTCTGCTCAGTAGTGCATGGCGAAAGAACTCCATATAGTTTCTTCATGCAACCGATCTTCGGTTTTGAAGGAATCAAAATGGATCGCCGTCTTCTTACCCTTGCACTCGGCATGTTTGCGCTCGGCACGGACAGCTTCGTTTTCGCCGGAATATTGCCGGAAATCTCTCGCTCTTACGATGTGAGTATCGGCGCTGCCGGACAACTCATTACGGTCTACGCACTGAGTTACGCCTTGCTCGGACCGACCATTGCGGCACTGGCCGCCAATGTGCCGCGAAAGCCGCTATTGCTGAGCGGAATCGGGCTTTTCGTCATCGCCAATCTCGGCACCATCGTGGCGCCCAATCTGGGGCTGGCGCTACTGACCCGCGCTTTGGCCGGACTGGGCGCGGCCATGTTCTCGCCGACCGCGAGCGGAACCGCTGCGATGCTCGTGCCGCCCGAACGACGCGGTTATGCGCTGTCCATCATCGTGGCCGGGCTCACCACCGCCACGGCGCTTGGCTCGCCATTGGGCGCGCTGATTGGCGGTCTGGCGAACTGGCATTGGACACTGGTCTTCGTCGCCTTGCTCGGTGCGGGCGCGTTCTTCGGCATCTGGGCCTTCATGCCTGAAGTCGCGCTTCCTCCCGCGATCTCTCTGAGCAAGCGCCTCTCACCTCTGACCGATAGCCGCGTCGGCCTCACGCTTGCCACCACGGTTCTCGCGCAGGTCGGAACATTTATTATCTTCAGCTACTTCGCTGTGGTGTTCGATCGCGCCACCGTTGGCAATCCGATCGTTCTCGGCGCGCTGCTCGTGCTGTGGGGGCTTGCGGGCACGATCTCGAACCTTTTGACAGGGCGCATTCTCGACCGGATCGGCGCTCGTAAAGTGGTCATCGTCAAACTGCTGGTGGTGGCAGCGGTCATCGTCACCATGCCGGTCACCAGCGCGCATCTCTGGAGCGCAGCCATGGTCGTGACGATCTGGGGCGCGTGTGCATGGGGCGTGCTGGTCCCGCAACAATTCCGCCTTGCAAGCCTCAATCCGCCGATGACCGCGGTGCTGGTCGGTCTCAATACGTCCGCGACCTATGTCGGTGTCTCGCTTGCAGGAGTCATTGGCGCGGCGGCAATTCCGGTCATCGGAAGTCATAACCTCGGGTATCTCTCCAGCGGGCTGGTGCTTCTGGCGGTCGGCGTGTCCGAACTCGCGAGTCGTCGTATCGCGCGTGTCGCGAATAGAACAGCCTGCAAAAACGCAATGGCAGCCTGAAGAAACACAGCGCGTGGCACCCTTACCTTTAATCCAATCGAGGCACACACATGTCTGACGCAAGCGTTTTCCGCAAGCTGCACGAGAACTCAACTCCGTTGCTTCTTCCGAATGCATGGGATGCCGGCAGCGCACGACTGATCGAAGCTCAGGGCGCGCAAGCCGTGGCGACGACGAGTGCAGGTTTCGCGTGGGCTTTGGGTTATCAGGATGGCAGAATACTTCCGATGGCGGAGGTGACCGGTGCCGTGCGCCGAATCGTGCGTGTATTGAAGGTGCCGCTCTCGATCGACATCGAACACGGCTATTCCGATAACCCGCAAACGGTCGCCAGCAACGTGATGGGGCTGGTCGAACTCGGCATTGCCGGAATCAATATCGAAGATGGGATGGACGATCCATCGATTCTCGCGAAGAAAATCGAAGCGATCAAGAATGCAGTAGCGAATGCAGGAGTCGATTTATTCGTCAACGCGCGCAGCGATGTGTTTCTCGCCAGTCTCGTGGCGAAAGAAGCTCAGGTGGACGAATCGATCAATCGAGGCAATCTCTATGCATCGGCGGGCGCAGACGGCCTGTTCCTTCCTGCACTCACGAATCCTTCGGATATCGAAAAGATCGCACACGCAGTTCCATTGCCGCTCAATGTCATGGCCTTGCCCGGACTCGCAGATGCGCCGACGCTCGGCAAGCTCGGCGTCCGTCGGCTGAGCGCGGGAAGCGGCATCTCACAGGTTGTTCTCGGCAAGACAAAGGTTTTGGCGCTGGACTTCCTGAACAACGGCCGATCCGATGTTCTCAATGACAACCCATTGCCCTATGGAGAAGCTCAGGGCTTGTTCGCGTAAAGCACCCATGGCCGAGCAGCGCGAACTAAAAACCCGATGACGCGTATCGGCCAGACCTGCGAGAATAGAGGATTGTGGATTATCATATTTCTCCACAACAATCTCAGCGCAGGAGCAATGATTATGGGTTATTCCCAGGCAGAAAAGGCCGAATCGCATCAAAGGATTCTGGACGTTGCCTCGCGGCGTTTTCGCGAATTAGGTCTTGAAGGTATCAGCGTGGCGGACATCATGAAGGAAGCCGGCATGACCGTGGGCGGCTTCTATAAGCACTTTGCCACGCGCGATGACCTCGTGGCGGAAGCCATGGCGGCCGCCTGCCAGGAGATGGAAGAATCCTTTCTGACCGCCCAGTCCACGCTCAAGAAAAGCATTCAAACTTATCTCTCGGAGCAGCACCGGGAAGACGTGGGCAACGGATGCCCCATGTCTTCTCTGGTCAACGATATCGCCCGAAGTACCGAAGATGCGCGCGAAGTTTATGCCGAGCGTTTGGAAGCGAGCCTGGCGTCTTTGGAAAGCAAGCTGCCCGAAGGAACAGACGGTAATCGGCGAGCCAAGGCCATTCTTATCTACAGCGCCATGGTCGGCGCATTGGGTCTGGCGCGTGCCGTGCCGGACCCGAAAGCATCGAAGCAGATTCTTAACGCGGTGTCTTCGGAATTAGTTGCGCTGTTCGCTTCGCCGAGAAACGCTGCATCGGCAAATTGAAAAGCGACTGCATGCACAGAAACGCCAGACCATCATGCATGGTCTGGCGAAACTGAATATCAGCCGTTGCCTCCATGGAACAAGCCGAGCTTGTTATTGACCGACGTCACACCATCGACCGATTTCGCGATCTCCGCGGCCTTATCGATCTGATCGCCGTTCTTCACCGAGCCACTCAGCGTGACCGCCCCGCCTCGGGCTTTGACAAAAACGCCGGAAACATCGAAACCGGGTGACTTGGCAAGCGCACGTCTGACCGATTTAGCCAGCGTACGATCGGCAGGCGTGGCTTTCTTCGATGCCGTCATGGCCGGCGCGTCGGTAGATTGCGCATACGCACCGACAGAAGCCGTGGCGCAAAGCGCAATCATCAAGGCTGAAATCAGGGACTTTCTCATGTCTTCCTCTCTTTTGAATTGAATGAATTCAATCGCCGTGAAACCCATACCAAAGTATCGAACGACTTAGCCGATCAAATCATTCGGCAAGCGATATTGCGCCTTTTTTCTAAACTTTGCCTTTAAGCGGTCGGTTCATGCGTGGTCGAAAAAAAGCTCAAGCCGGCTCCTTCCCTCGCCAAATCTGGCACTGCTGACGAACCACCTCGTGCAGCGAGTCATGCGCGCCATAAATTCGCCTTAGCTGCATGGCGTCCCCCGTGCCTTGCGTGACTGCATGGCGAATTGCATCGAGCCCGGCTTCCGCCTCCAGTGCCTGCGCATGTTCTCCGATGGTATCGAGTGTAGCCAGAATGTCATCGCGAATCGACGCGCGCTGCCCGCTCTCGGGATTCACGCACATTCCATCCAATCCGAAACGGCACGCCATGAAGCGGTTCGCGCGATACACCTCGTAATCCCGCTCGCTAAGATTCACAGGCCGATCGATCAACAGATATCGTGAAAGCGTCTGAATATAAGCGGCAATTGCAGCGGCCCATTCGACGCGCAAAGGCGTATCCATCACGCGAACTTCGATCGTGCCAAAGCCGGGACTCGGGCGAATATCCCAGTAGAAATCCTTCAGACTCTTGGCCAGACCCGTGTCCGCCATGCGATTGAAATACTGTTCGAAGTCGGCCCAGCGCGTGACGAACGGTGCGTGTCCCGACAACGGAAACGGCGCGACGGAATTCAAACGCGCGCACTGAAACTGCGTATCGCTGCCCTGCACATACGGCGACGATGCCGCCAGCGCAATAAAGTGCGGCACGTAACGCGACAGCGAATGCAGCAACACGAGCGCCGAATCGGGATCGGGACAGCCCACGTGAACGTGCTGCCCGAAGATGGTGAATTGCTGATAGAGCGCGCCGTACAAACCCATCAGATAGTCCGAGCGTTCGCGTCCGTCGGAGCGCTGATCGAACCAGTTCTGAAAGAAGTTCGTGCCGCCGCCGCACACGCCCACATTCAGAAAGTCGGCTGCCTGAACGAGCGTGTCGCGCAGCACCAGCAATTCGCTTCGCGCCTGCTCGTAATGACGGCAAATGCCGGTGGAGAGTTCGATCATCCCTTCGGTCGTTTCGGGATTGATCGCGCCGGCGAAATTCTGCGCCTTGACGAGATTGAGCAACTCCGTTGCCGCTTTCGTGAGATTGAAGTCGTGCGTGTTGACGACCTGAATTTCGAGTTCGACTCCAATCGTGAACGCCTCGGACGACGCAAAGGGCTGCAGCATGGATTGTCCTGTTGTTTCGCGACGATGACCTGTCAGGGCGTCTCAATCTTACGCGTCTTTCATTGCGAGGAACCGGCCTGCGCGCCGCAGCCGGTTTTAAACGCGCGCGTCATAACCTTCCAAAAAATGCTTCGTTGCCTGATGCACGTTTAATGCCTAACGTGCGAGTTCATCTTCGAGCCTCGACATGACCGCACACGAAACAACTTATCCCGATGCCCCGGCCCATATTGCCGACGCAACGCTCTTATTCGGCGCCGATCCGCTCACGCAGCGTTTCCAGCCGGTTTTCGACCGCATCGCGGAAGGCGCGATTAAGCGCGAGCAGAACCGCACGCTCGCCTACGACGCCGTGCAATGGCTGCGCGACGCCGGTTATACACGCCTGCGCGTGCCGCGCGAATACGGTGGCGAAGGCATATCCATCGCGCAATTCTTCGCGCTCGTCACGCGGCTCGGTCAGGCGGATTCCAACCTGCCGCAAATCCTGCGCGTGCACGGCGGTTTCATCGAATCGCTGATCGAGAGCCATGACGAGGAGCATCGCGAACGCTGGTTCGCGCGCGTGGTGCGGGGCGAGATCGTCGGCGGGGCGGTGTCGGAGCGTACCGGGCAAACGCGCAATACGCTGAAGGCCACGCACGAGAACGGCGAAGTGCGGCTCGATGGCGAGAAGTTCTACAGCACCGGTTCCCTTTACGCCGATTGGGTCGATGCTTCCGCCCACGACGGCCAGAGCGATGTGCGCATTCTGGTGCAGGCCGATACACCCGGCCTTGAGCGCGTCGATGACTGGGACGGTTTCGGCCAGCGTCTGACCGGCAGCGGCACCACGCGTTTTCATGGCGTGCGCGTGCCCGCCGATCAGTTGTACAAGCGTTTCGATGCCAGCGCACCGCGTCGCGGCACGCTGCTCACGCCGTACTATCAGCTCGTGCATCTGGCCAATCTCGCGGGCATCACGCGCGCGGCGCTGCATGAAGCCACGCTTTTCTCTCGCAACCATACGCGCACCTTCGGCGTGCCGGGCAAGTCCAGTCCGCGCGACAATCCGCTTGTTCAACGCGTGATCGGCAGGCTCGCGAGTCTTGCTTATTCGACGCAGAGCATCGTCGCGGCGCTCGCGGCATCGCTCGATGCGATCGTCACGGCGCGCGCGCTCGGCAACGCCGGTAACGATGCCTACATTCGCCTCGATATACAGGCGTTTCAGGCGCAGCAGATCGTCATCGAACAAACGCTGGAAGCCACTACGTTGTTGTTCGAAGTGGGCGGCGCATCGGCGACGAGCGAAACGCGGCGGCTCGACCGCTACTGGCGCAATGCGCGCGTGCTGGCCTCGCACAATCCGGCCATGCTGCGCGAAGCGGCGATCGGCGCGTTCTATCTGAATGGCGAAGCACAGAGCGAACGCTTCAGCACGCCGCCCGCCGACACTCGCGAGCGCGACGCGCAGAACTGAGCCATCTTCCCTTCATGAGCCAGAGCCACAGCAAGAAACAACTCATCCTCAACGCGTTCGAGATGAATTGCGTCGGCCATATCAATCATGGTTTATGGACGCATCCGCGCGACCGTTCGACGGACTATCGCAAGCTCTCGTACTGGACGGAGCTTGCCGCGCGCCTCGAACGCGGTCTCTTCGATGGCCTGTTCATCGCGGATATTGTCGGCGTGTACGACGTGTATCAGCAGTCCGCGGATGTCACCCTGCGCGAATCCGTGCAGCTTCCCGTCAATGATCCGATGATGCTCGTCTCCGCGATGGCCGCCGTCACGCGCAACTTGGGCTTCGGCATCACGGTGAATCTCACGTATGAAGCGCCGTATCTGCTGGCGCGGCGTTTCTCCACGCTCGATCATCTGACCGATGGACGCATCGGCTGGAACATCGTGACGGGCTATTTGGACAGCGCCGCGCGCGCGATGGGCCAGACGGAAATGATCGCGCACGACGAGCGCTACGACCGCGCCGACGAATATCTCGATGTGCTAAACAAACTGTGGGAAAAAAGCTGGCAGGACGATGCCGTGAAGCGCGACCGCGAGAACCGCGTGTTCGCCGATCCGTCGAAGGTGCACAAGATCGAACATCATGGCCGCTATTTCGATGTCGAAGGCTATCACCTGTGCGAGCCGTCGCCGCAACGCACGCCCGTGCTGTTTCAGGCGGGTTCGTCGGGACGCGGACAGGCGTTCGCCGTGCGTCATGCCGAATGCGTGTTCGTGTCGAGTCAGAGCAAGGAAGGCACGCGCGCAATCGTCGATGCCTTGCGTCGTCAAGCGGCGGTTGCGGGACGCGCGCCGGGGGCGCTCAAGATCATCATGGGCATCACAGTCGTGGTCGGGCGCACGCAGGCCGAGGCAGAAGAGAAATTCGCAGAGTACGCGCGTTATGCGAGTCCTGAAGCGGGGCTCGCGCATTTCGCGGCGGGCAGCGGCATCGATTATTCGACCTTCGCACTCGACGATGAACTCGCGCCGCCGGGCGGGCATAAAGCACGCGGCATCGAAACTGCCGTGCAGCGCGTGACGGATGGCAAGAGCGGCTTTACCGTGCGGCGTCTGCTGGACCAACTCAAACTCGGCGGACGCTATACGACGCTCGTCGGTTCGGCATCGCAAGTGGCCGACGCCATGCAATCGTGGATGGATGAAACCGGCATCGACGGATTCAATCTTGCGCGCACCGTGACGCCCGAATGCCATGAGGATTTCATCGATCTGGTCGTGCCTGAATTGCAGACGCGCGGCATCTACAAGACGGCTTATGCGGAAGGCACCTTTCGCGAAAAGCTCTTCAGGCAAGTGACTTGAGCGGACATTCGCTGATACCCTTGAGGCAATACGCACAGGAGACGCCGAATGAGCCGCACTGACGACACCGCGTGGATGCAACCGCTCAACGCGATGCTCGCGGAATGGTCACGCACCGCCGCCGCGCGCGACAAAGCCGGTGGCACCGCGTTTCACGAACGCGGGCTGTTGCGTGAGAGCGGGCTACTGCGTTTGAGCATTCCCGTCGAACTAGGTGGCGACGGCGCGAACTGGGCCACCACGCTCGATGTCGTGCGGCGCATGGCGCAGGTGGACAGTTCGCTGGCGCATCTCTTTGCGTTTCATCATCTGCAACTCGCAACCATTCGGCTTTTTGCGCGCGATACGCAGATTCGCCACTGGCTTTCGCAAACGGTCGAACAAGACTGGTTCTGGGGCAATGCGCTCAATCCGCTGGACAAGGGCGTGCGTGCACTATCGGACGATGCGAAAGGCTTTTTCTTCGATGGCCGCAAGAGCTTTTGTTCCGGCGCGCGGGATTCGGACATGCTGATCGCTTCCGCGTTCGATGACGAAGGGCGCTTGCAGATCGGCGTGACGCCGACGCAGCGAGCAGGCATCACCGTGCTCGACGACTGGGACAACATGGGTCAGCGTCAGACGGACAGCGGCACGGTGCTGTTCGAGCGCGTGAGAATAAGCGCGGACGAATTGCTCAACGATCCCGGACCGATGTCGAGTGCGTTTGCGTCATTGCGTCCGCTACTCGCGCAGTCGATCTTGTGTCACATCTATCTGGGGCTGGGCGAAGGCGCGTTGCAGGCCGCACGTGAAGCCACGCGCGCGCAGACGCGGCCGTGGATTGCATCGCAGGCGGCGAGTCCAGCCGAAGATCCGTATGTGCTGGCGCATTTCGGCGAGTTCTTCGTCGCGCTGGAAGGCGCACGCCTGCTCTGCGAACGCGCGATGCAAACGCTCGATGGCGCATGGGCACGCGGTCTTGCGTTGACATCGGACGAGCGTGGCGAAGCGGCGCTTGCGGTGGCGACGGCGAAGGTCGCATCGGCGCGTGCGGGGCTGGATGTCGCGCATCGCATGTTCGAAGTGACGGGCGCGCGTTCGACCACGGCGGCGCTCAGGCTCGACCGGTTCTGGCGGAACGTGCGCGTGCATACGCTGCACGATCCGATCGACTATAAGGTGCGGGAGTTGGGGGACTGGGCGCTGAATGGGGCGGTGCCGAAGCCTTCGTTTTATTCTTGAGTGCTTCGTATCACTGATCTTCATTGCAAGTCTGAGTGCTGGCCTCAGCTTTCTTCGCCGCGCGTCCGGTTCGCGCCGCACGATAACGCCGCTCTCGCTGCCAGTCGAGCCACGACCGCAACAACGGCCAGCGCGCGTGGACGATATCCTCCAGTCCGCGCCGCCATTCGACGAACCGGTAGCGGCGCAAATCCAGATCCCGCTCGATTTCATCGACGCTGCATCCCTGCAAGAGCAAGCGCGCCACCGCAGGCAGGTATTGCTCGACGAGCGGCGTGTCGAACAGCGTGTCTGCGTAGAGGCTCGGCGTACGCGCGAATTCATCGATCCAGCCGAGAAATTCACGAGCTTGCTCTTCCAAAGACGGAGGCATGCTCGAATCGTTTTGATGAGGCCGGCTGCGCCACCAATCATGCAAGGAAGGCGCGCGCCGCTGCATTTCGCTCAGGAAGGCCTGCGTCCAATGTCCGGCGGCGCCTGGGGTGATCCTGAGATGCGTGGCGATCAGCGGCTCCGACCAGCCTGCAAGAGACAAACTCAAATGCACGCGCCACAGATGCGGGTAAAGCAATCCCTTGAGCGCGGTATCGGTCGATGCGGTGAACCACTTCTCGCAGACACAGCACACATATTCGGCGCGCCGCGATGACCATTTCCTGCGCTTTCCGGCTTTGATCGTGGTGCTGCTGCAATACGGGCACGCGGCGGGGATCATGTCGTTGACCGCGCCTAGCCATGTCAGGAACTTGAGCGCTTCTTCGTGAAGCCTCGCAGGAAGCAGGCACAGCGGATCGACGCCTTTCAGGAGATCGGCCTCGGCGGCGTAGTTGGTTCTTAGTGGAACGGGTGCGTCGTGCATTTTTAGCAAGCGTTTATCAGCCCTTGGCGCGTGCGCGCGCTTAGGGGGCCAGACCTTATCGGATTTGGGGTGGGTTCGATAGTCAGAATAGTCTTAAAGTGTTGGCGGTAGTGGGCCGAGGGGCTGCTGTTGGTTGTGCTTTTATTGCAGTACCGCCTCCCCGGCGGGGGGGTGACTTTCTTTGCTGCTGCAAAGAAAGTCACCAAAGAAAGCAGCTTTTTACCCCAGGCACGATGGCTGGAAAGTGTGGTCTGGATTAACGATACAGTGGCCGCATTAGGATGTCCCACGGTTCGTTAAGCGCGTGGGCAACCTAGCGATTGCGCGCTCGAATCCTTTGGTTTTAGTGGACCGCATTCATTCTTTCGGCCATGCGCTTCGCGCGCCGAGAACGTAAGAACGGAATCCCGCAGCGTACTAGTGCCCAGCCACCTCACACCTCTCCGTTATGTCGTCATTCGGCCCTACCTTGGTAAGCGCTGCTGGGCAAAGAACGCACACCACGCAAGACCTTTTCGTCGGAGCACTAACCAAGGTGGGGCCGAATAGCAATCTTGCGGGGAAGCGTGATGTGGCTGGGCGCTTATAGGCTGCGGGATTCCGTTCTAAAGCTCTCGGCGCGCGAAGCGCATGGCCGATTGAATGAATGCGATCCACTTAGCTTTGATTATTCGAGCGCGCAATCGTCAGGTTGCCTAAGCGACTTGTTATGCGTGGCAAGTCCTATTGCGGCCACTGTATCGTTAAACCAGACCACACTTTCCAGCCATCGTGCATGGGGTAAAAAGCTGCTTTCTTTGGTGACTTTCTTTGCAGCAGCAAAGAAAGTTACCCCCCCGCCGGGGAGGCGGCTACTGAATATAAAGCACAAACAAGAGAAGCCCTTTGCATGACATAAAGACAGCCCAAACCCTTCCGGACCACAATAATCCCTAACCCCAAATCCCCATATCCTTAACACCATTCCTACGTTCCACACCCCACCCGCGCGAGCTACCATACCCAATCCAAGCAGCACCGCAAACTTCTCCGGAGCCCCAACCTTGACCCGAAATGACTTTTCGCGCCGGCCGCTCGTCGTTGGCATCGGTGGAACGACGCGTCCCGCTTCATCGACCGAACGCGCACTCGGCTTCGCGTTGAAAGGTGCGGCGGAATCCGGCGCGCGCGTGCGTCTGTTCGGCGGCGCGTTTCTGCACAGCCTGCCGCACTACGCACCGGAATCGCGCGAACTAACCGACGCTCAGCGCGAGCTCATCGAAGCCGTCCGTCAGGCCGATGCACTCATCATCGCGACACCCGGCTATCACGGCGGCATTTCCGGTCTCGTGAAAAACGCGCTCGATACGCTGGAAGAACTGCGTCAGGACGAACGTCCCTATCTCGATGGCCGCGCGGTCGGCAGCATCGTCACGGCTTATGGATGGCAGGCGGCGGGCACGGTGCTTACGTCGCTGCGCTCGATCGTGCATGCGCTGCGCGGATGGCCCACGCCCTTCGGCGCCGCGGTCAACACGCTGGAAACGCGCTTCGAAACGGCGGATACGTGCTCGGATGAAAAGGTCGTCGAACAGCTTCGCACGGTGGGACGTCAGGCATCGAGCTTCGCGCTGGCTTTCGGCGCGGCGCAGTCGGATGGTTACCACGACGTAGAACAACAGCTTGCCGTGGTGCACGAGTAAGTCAGTCATCATTCAATGGCAGTACAGATCGTTCTGCGCATTGAACATCTCGAACGCGAGCCGCGTGGCCTGATCTTCACGCAATGATTCAAGCCGCCGCTCGCGCCGCCAGCCGCTCACCGTGCGTTCGACGAACGCAGCGCTCGCCATATCCCCGCCTTTCGATGCAACGAACGCAGGCACCGGCGCAATTGTGCTCGGCAAAATGCGGTAATACGCCCAGTCCGGCTGCTTCATCAACGCGCGTACGACAAGTTCATCATCGATGAGCGCGGCACATTCGCCCGCCTGAAAGGCGAGCAAGGCATCGAGCGGACGATCGTAGTCCTGCACGCGTGCGCCATAGCGAAGCCCGGCACGCGCCGCAAACTCATTCCCATGCGATGCGCATATCACGCGGTCTTTAAGATCGCTCATACGTTGCACGTTCCCATGCCGCAAGACGAGCGCGACACCGCGCCCCGATGTATAAGCCGTCGGCGCAAACGCAATCGATGCATCGGGCGCGAAAGAAAGCCCTGCAATCGCCAAATCGGCGTGACCCGATTCGACGGCCGCACGCGCTTCATTCGACTCCGCAAGCACGATGCGCAAAGGCAGACCTAGCCGATGCGCCATATCCTCCGCCAACGCCAGAGCGAACGCATCGGGTGAACGCACGGACCGATCGACCTTGCCGACCGTCAATGCCGGCGCGGGCCGCGATGGCACCGCGACGATCAACGCACCGCGCGCAAATGCTTCGGGGAACGGACGATCATCGGAACAAAAGCTCATGCACACCAGCAGCACGACCAAACCCGCCAGCGCATAAACGCTCCTATCCATTCTGCGCAAGCCCCACGCGCCAGCGCAGCAAACGGCGCTCGAGCATCGAAAGACTTTTATTGATGGCAAGCCCGAACACGGCAAGCAGCACGATACCCGCATACATATCGGGAATCTGAAACGTCTCCTGCGAATTGAGCGTATAAAAGCCCAGCCCGGAACGCGCGCCGATCATTTCCGCCGCCACGAGCGCGGTGATGCTATACGCACCCGCCAACCGGATACCCGTCAATATCTCGGGCAACGCCGAAGGCAACACGACCTTCGCGAAGATGAAACCTTGCGATGCACCCATCGACCGCGCACAATCCACAAACACGCGTTCCACCTGCTTCACGCCCGAAATCGTATTGAGCAACACCGGCCAGAACGCAGCCCACACGATGATCGCGATCTTCGATGCCTCGCCAATCCCCAGAAACAGCATGAACACCGGAAACAGCGCGAACGCCGACACCTGCCGCAGCAGTTGATAGAGCGGATCGACGATACGCTCCGCGCGCTGAAACCAGCCAAGCGCGAAGCCGCACGCGACACCGCCTGCTACCGCCAGCAAGAGTCCGGCGATGGAACGCATCGCACTTGCGCCGAGATGCTGCCAGACATCACCGCTTTCGACGAGATGCGCGATCGCTATCGCGACCTGCGACGGCGGACTTAGGTACGCCGTGCTAACTATTCCAAGCCGAGGCAACAACTCCCACAACAGCGCAAACACGATGAGCGCAATGGAACGCTCGACGAACACGGACCAGCGTATGCGCACGGTCCGCGCATGGCGAGACGGTATAGCAAGATCAGCCAAGCGTAACCTCCACCTTTCGTTCATCTGCAAGCTCGACCCGCAAGCTCTCCCAGGCACGCTGCCTTAACGCGACGAACGCGGCGCCATGCCGGATGGAAGCATCGCGCGAACGTGGCAGATCGATATCGATGATTTCCTTCACGCGCCCGGGCCCGCGTCCCATGATCGCCACGCGATCGGCCAGAAAAATCGCCTCGTCGATGCTGTGCGTGACGAACACGACCGTCTTCGCGCTCTGCTCCCAGATGCCAAGCAATTCCTGTTGCAACGATTCGCGCGTTTGCGCATCGAGCGCGCCGAACGGCTCGTCCATCAACAGAATCTCGGGGCCATACGCCAGCACGCGTGCAATCGCCACGCGCTGGCGCATGCCGCCCGACAACTGGTGCGGATAGTGTTCCGCGAAATCGAGCAAGCCCACGAGTCGCAGAAACCGCTCCGCTTCGATACGCCGTTCCGCGCGCTTCACACCGCGAATCTCAAGACCCGTTTCGACGTTCTTCCTCACCGTGCGCCACGGAAAAAGCGCATAGCCCTGAAACACGAAGCCGAGCTTGCGGCGCGCGGCGCTCACCGGTTCGCCGTCCACCGTGACAGCGCCGGATGTCTGCGCGACGAGTCCCGCAAGCACACTCAGCAAAGTGGATTTACCGCATCCGCTCGGACCGAGCACGGCGAGGAATTCGCCTTCGCGCACATCGAGATCGAAGCGTTCCAGCACGGTATGGCGCGCATCGGTGGCTTCGTTGACATACGTGAGCGAGACATCGCGCACGACGATCTTGTTGCGCACGCTCATGACGGATTGGCGCGCGTCGCTACGCTTGCCGTGGCCTGCTTGCCCGCATACACGTTGTATTCGTTCGTATAAACGTCCTTGACGTGAACCTTGTCCTTGGGAATCTTGCCGGCCTGTTCAAGAATATCGATGTAATACTGAATCGGCGGCTCCGTCACGACGAGATCCTTCACATACGCGTAACGCTCGACCAGCTTCACGTCGATGCCGAGCCTTTCCGCCGTGAGCTTGCGCGCTTCGTCAGGATGCTCGTTGACCCAATTGCCCGCCTTCGCAATCGCGGTGACGAAGTCCTTCACCGCCTGCGGATGCGCCCGCGCAAACGCGCCATTCACGCTATACGGCGCCATGCCGCCCAGGCCGCCATCCTCATCCCAGTCGCTCCATAGCTTGTGCAGTTGCGGGTCCGCTTCCGCCGCGCCCGAGAACGGCGGATGAATGATCGCGATATCCACGTTCTTCGTGACGAGCGCCTGTTGCGACTGGTTATCCGGCACCACGAGCCAGTTCACCTTCGACACGTCCACGCCATGCTGAGAGAGATATTTCTTGGTGACGAATTCCGCGCACGCGCCGAAGCTGTTGAACGCTACCGTTTTTCCTTCGAAGTCCTTGGGACCGCGAATGCCTGAATCGCTGCGCGTGAAATATTTCATATGCGGTGCATCCGGCAGCGTTTCACCGCCTGCCGACACCACCTTGATATCCGCGCCGCTTGCTATCGCCGATATGACGAGCGGCACCATGCGCGTGCCGAAATCGATCTCGCCGGTGCCCACGAGCGGAATGATCTGCGGCGCGGAAATCTTGCCGACATATTTCGGACGCGTGCGGGTGCCATCGAAATAACCGAGCTTGTCGGCGAGATACACCAGATCGAACGCGGGATTGTCCGGATACTTGAAGTAGGTCACCTCCGTTTGCGCGGACGACGTTTGTTCTTCATGAGATTTATTGCAGCCCGATAGCGCGAGCACGACGAAAGCGCATGCCATGACAAGCACGCGATTCGTAAAAGACGCCTTCATAAGAATCGACCTGAGTGAGCGGAATGAAAGAAATACGAGATTCTCCCGCCCCGTTCTTTACGCTCAAACCAAGCAAAAGTGCTTAACCAACGTAGTGCACGCTGAAAAGCTTTCCATGTGGCATGTGAAGCGAATATCACTTTTCCTACGTTGTGAACGGTGTCGAACGCGGCTTACGATTTCTCTCTCCCCTTCCCGCCTCAACGCAGTCGCGTCTTCATCGCCCATGCCCAGCCGCAGAGAATTTCTTATCAGAAGCAGCGCGCTCGCCAGCGCCGGTTTGCTCGAATTGCCTTTGACCGCACACGCCGCGGCGCCGACGGTGCTCGTCGCCAATACGTTGCCCGAGCCAGCCGGTTTGGCTTCGGGTTCCACGCCCGCGAATCCGACCAATGTCGTATCGAGCAATTTATTCGATGGACTGATTACCTACGACGAAAACTTCCATCCCGTGCCGCAACTCGCGCGTTCATGGACCGAATCGGACGATCGCCGCACCATCACGTTCAAGCTGCGCGACGATGTGCGCTGGCACGATGGCACGCCGTTCACCTCGGCTGACGTGCAGTATTCGATCATGGAAGTATCGAAGAAAGTGCATCCCATCGCGCGGCCCACTTTCGCGCAGATCACCGCCGTCGATACGCCCGACGCGCACACCGCCGTGTTCCGTCTCGCGCAGCCATCGCCGGTGATCTGGGCTTACCTCGATACGTCCTCCGCGTTCATCTTCCCGAAGCATCTCTATGCGGGCACCGATCCGCTGACCAATCCGTACAACGCGAAACCGGTCGGCACGGGCGCGTTCGTGTTCAAGGAATGGAGCCGCGGCAACTACATCCGCTTGACGAAAAATCCCGACTACTGGGACAAGAGCAAGCCACGCGTGGACGAACTCGTGTTCCGCATCATTCCCGATGCAAGCGCACGCAGCGTCGCGCTTCAAAGCGGCACCGTGCAATACGCACCGCTCACGCCGGTATCGCTGATCGAAGCGCGCAGACTCGAACAAGACCCGAATCTCGTGATCGATTCGAAGGGCTGGCGCTCGAATGCGCCGATGTTCTTCATGGACTTCAACCTGCGCCAGAAGCGCTTTCAGGATGTGCGCGTGCGGCAGGCCATCGCGCATGCGATCAACACGAAACAGCTTGCGCAAGCGGTGTTTTATGGCTTCGCCACGCCCGCGACCGGGCCGGTGCCGAGCTATCAAAAGAACTTCTATACAGCAGACACGCCGCAATATCCCTACGATCCCGCGCGTGCCGAAGCCTTGCTCGATGAAGCCGGTTTGAAGCGTGGCGCCGATGGCGTGCGCCTTCGCTTCAATCATCTGAATCATACGTACGGCGAAGATTATCAACGCGCGGGCATGTTCATTCAGCAGCAGTTGAAACGCATTGGCGTGGAGGTCACGCTCATCAACTACGACTTGCCGACATACCTGCGCAAGATTTTCAGCGAACACGATTTCGACACGATGAGCGCGTTCTACGCCGCCTTCGCCGACCCGCAGATTGGTGTGATCCGCCGCTTCTGGTCGAAGAACATCATCGCGGGCGCGGCGTGGAGTAACGGTTCCGGCTATGCATCGCCGGAAATGGATGCGGTCGTCGAAAGCATTCAGACGGAGCAGGACCCGCAAAAGCGCACGCAGGCCATTCACCGATTGCAGGTACTCGCGCAGCGCGACGTGCCTTCCATCACGCTCGCGGAACTCAAGTTCTTCCGCATCTATTCGAAGCGTCTGCAAAACGTGAACACGACGCCGATCGGCGTATATGCGTCGCTCGACGATGTGGGACTGAGTGCGACATGAGCACGAACGCGGTAACGCACCGGCCATGGCCCTATCCATTGCGACGCGCGTGTCAGGCGTTGCCGTTGGTCGCGGTCATCGCCATTGCGAACTTCTTCTGGCTGCGGCTCGCACCGGGCGATCTTGCCGACGTGATCGCAGGGGAAGCGGGCGCGGCCACCCCCGAATACATGGCCGAATTGCGCCGTCAGTTCGGCACCGATCAGCCGCTCGCGATTCAATTCATCGCGTATCTCAAGCGCCTCGCGCATCTCGATCTCGGCTGGTCGTTCCGCTATAACGAATCGGTGCTGCATCTCATCGGACAGCGCTTGCCGGCCACCGCGTTGCTGCTCGTGAGCGCGCTCGTGATCGCGTTGATCGTGGGTTGCGCGGCGGGCACGTTGGCCGCCGTATCGCGCTGGCGCTGGGTCGATGTGCTCGTGTCCGTCATCGCGACGCTCGGCTTCGCCACGCCGCTGTTCTGGCTCGGCCTCATGTTGATGGTGCTGTTCTCGGCACATCTGCACTGGCTGCCTTCGGGCGGCATGACCACGCTCGGCGCGAACCTGCACGGCTGGGCGCATGTTCGCGACATCGCCGCGCATATGGCGATGCCGGTCTTCTGCCTCTCCGCGTATTACCTCGCCATCTACGCGCGGCTCATGCGCGCTTCGGTGCTCGAAGTGGCCGGGCTCGACTTCGTGCGCACCGCGCGCGCCAAGGGCGTATCGCGCTGGCGCGCGGTGGTGTCGCATGTGGTGCCGAACGCGCTGTTGCCCATCGTCACGATGACCGCGTTGCAGTTCGGCACGCTGTTTAGCGGGTCCGTCGCCATCGAAACCGTGTTCAGTTGGCCGGGCCTCGGGCAACTCGCGCTGGATGCGGTGTCATCGCGCGACCTCAATCTCCTGCTCGGCATTCTGTTCGTCAGTTCGTTGCTGGTGCTTGCGGTAAATCTACTTGCGGACCTGGCTTATGGCTGGTTCGATCCGCGTATCGAGGTGGAACGATGAGCCACGTCCTTACCTTGAATAGACTTCGCATCGCACCGAGCTTGTTTGCAGGCACGCTGATGTTTATCGTTATCCTGATCATCGCGATAACGGCGAAGCATCTGACCGCCTACGATCCGATGGACATGGTCGGCACGCCGTTCGTGTGGCCCGGCACCGACCGCGCGTTTCCGCTCGGCACCGACATGATGGGCCGCGACATTCTGAGCGGCATTGCCTACGGGGCGCGCGTGTCGCTGGAAATCGGCATCGCGGCGGGCGTTCTGGCGGCGCTCGCGGGCGCGTTGGTGGGCGCGGTTGCAGGCTTCTATGGCGGCATCGTCGATGAAGCCTTGATGCGTCTCACCGAATGCTTCCAGACCATGCCCGCGCTGCTGTTCGCCATCGTCATGGTGGTCGTGGTGAGGCCGAGCGTGCCGACCATCGTCCTGAGCGTGGCGTTGACGAGCTGGCCGCAGGTCGCGCGTCTGGTGCGCGCCGAAGCGCTGCGCGTGAGCCGCGCGGAATACGTGCAGGCCGCGCGCGTGATCGGCATGGGCCGGGCGCGCATCGTCATGACACACGTGCTGCCGAACGTGATGACACCCGCCATCGTGATGATCTCGATCCTCGCGGGCAACGCGATCCTCACCGAAGCCGTGCTGTCGTTTCTTGGTCTCGGCGACCCGAACGTGGTCACGTGGGGCAGCATGATCGGTTCGGGACGCGAAGCCTTGCAGACCGCGTGGTACATGACCGCGATTCCCGGGGGCGCGGTGCTGGTCACGGTGCTCGCGCTGAATTTGCTCGGCAACGGCCTGAACGATCTGGCCAATCCGCGCCATCATGGCGCACGGCGGAGCGGCGCATGACGACTTCACCGCTTCTTCAGGTGGACGAACTGAACGTCGCGTTTCGTACGCGTGATGGCGCATCGGCACTGGCTGTCGATGGGCTTTCGCTGCATATCGCGCCCGGCGAAACGCTCGCGCTCGTCGGCGAATCCGGCTGCGGTAAATCGACGACGGCGCTCGCGCTCATGGGCCTTTTATCCGCACCCGATGCGAACGTCACGAGCCGCGCGATGCGTTTCGACGGCGCAGACCTGACCAAGCTCAACGAACGCGGCTGGCGCGCGCTACGTGGCGGCGGCATCGGCATGATCTTTCAGGACCCGCTCTCCGCGCTCAATCCGGTGCGCACGGTGGGACGGCAGATCGAGGAAGCGATCACGCTGCATCGTGGATTGCGTGGACGTGCTGCGCGCCGCGATGCGCTCGAATTGCTGCGCCTCGTCGGCATTCCCGAGCCTGCGCGACGCATCGACGATTATCCGCACCGGCTGTCCGGCGGCATGCGTCAGCGCGTGCTGATCGCAATGGCGCTCGCGGGCGAACCACGTCTGTTGATCGCCGATGAACCCACCACCGCGCTCGACGTCACCATTCAGGCGCAGATTCTCGCGCTGCTCGCGTCCTTGCAACGGCAAACGGGCATGGCGCTGCTGCTCATCACGCATGATCTTGGCATCGTCGGGCAACTCGCGCATCGCGTCGCGGTGATGTACGCCGGCCGCAAGATCGAGGAACGCAGCGTCGATGCGCTGTTCGATGCGCCGCTGCATCCCTATACGCAGCGTTTGCTGCGCGCGCGTCCGCCGCACGGTGCGCAAGAACGCGGCGCGCGCACGCGTCTTTCCGAAATTCCCGGCGCCGTGCCCGCACCCGGTCTCGCACCTGGCGGATGCGCCTTCGCTCCGCGCTGCGCGTTCGCCGAAGCGCGTTGCCGCGATGCCGTGCCGCCGTGGCACGTGCACGGCGCAGACGGCGTGCGTTGCATTCGCGCTCAGGATACCGAACTTATCGAAGCGAGGCACGCTCATGCTGCTTGATATCGACACGCTGAGCGTGCGTTACCGGACGCGACGCGGCGTACTCACCGCCGTCGATGAAGTCTCGCTCGGCATCTCGCGTGGCGAGACGGTGGGCCTCGTCGGCGAATCCGGCTGTGGCAAGAGTTCGCTCGGCCGTGCGCTGGTGCGTCTCATCGATGCGGACAGCGGCGCGATAAGACTCGACGGCACCGACATCTCCCAACTGAACGCGCGCCGCCTACTGCCCTGGCGCAAGCGCATACAGATGGTCTTTCAAGACCCGCTCTCCGCGCTCGATCCGCGCAAGACGGTGCGCAAGACGCTCTCTCTGCCGCTGCAACTGCATGGCATCGGCACGCGTGCGGACCGGCGTGAACGCATCGATACCTTGCTCGCGCAAGTGGGACTCGCGCCATCGCTCGCGAACCGTTTGCCGCATGAACTCTCCGGCGGACAGCGGCAGCGCGCGAACATCGCGCGGGCGTTGTCCATCGACCCGGATATCGTCATCTGCGATGAACCGGTTTCCGCGCTCGATGTGTCCTTGCAGGCGCAAGTGCTCAATTTGCTTGGCGACCTTCAGCAGCAGCGCGGCATGGCGTATCTGTTCATCAGTCACGATCTGGCGGCGGTGGGACATCTCGCGGACCGCATTGCCGTGATGTATCTCGGGCGTATTGTCGAAGTGGTGCCGCGCGCGCGGCTTTGGAAGGACGCGGCGCATCCGTACACGCGACTGCTGCTTGATTCCATTCCTTCTCGCGCATCTCGTTCGTCATCCGAATCGAATTCGACGTCGGCGGAATTGCCGAGCCCTTTCGATATTCCGCAAGGTTGCCGATTTCGTCAGCGTTGCCCGCATGCCATGAGCGTGTGCGGCGAACTCGAGCCGCAGCCGGTGACGTTATCGCGCAGACATACAGTGGCGTGCCATCTGCATCAGGAAGCAACCAGCGTCGCGCCCGGAGAAAGCGCGGCTAAACCTATTGTCATTGCATGAACGGGGAGTATTCGAATTGATCACGCGTCGTCAGTTCTTTCAGATGGCCGCTGCCACCGCCGCCGCGCCGATGCTGCCCGGCTTGGCTTTCGCTGCTGACAGCGCCAAAGATCACGCGGTGCTTCAAGCGAGCATCGTGCCTGAACCGGCGGGCTGGGTAGCAGGACTGAACATTTCCAATCCGGCGGTCATTGTGTCGGTGAATCTGTTCGACGGTCTCATCACATACGACGATGCGCTCAAGCCCGTTCCGCAACTCGCGCGTTCATGGGAAGAAACGCCCGACCGCAAGACCGTGACCTTCCATTTACGCGACGATGTGAAGTGGCACGACGGCCAACCCTTCACGTCCGCCGACGTGCAGTATTCGCTGATGGAAGTGACCAAGCGCTTCCATCCACGCGGCGGCGCGACCTTCGCCACGCTCGATGCAGTGGACACGCCCGACGCGCACACCGCCGTCTTTCGCTTCTCGTCACCCGTGCCCGCCATGTGGGCCGCACTCGGCGGCTTCGAAACACAGATCTTGCCGAAGCATCTCTACGCAGGCACTCCGCCGCTCACTAATCCGCTGAACGCGCGGCCGATTGGCAACGGACCGTACAAGTTCCACGAGTGGCAGCGCGGCAATTACGTGTCGCTCGAACGCAATCCCGACTACTGGGACAAGAACAATCCGCCGCACTTCGAGCAGATCATCTTTCGCATCATCCCCGATGCGGGCGCGCGCCTGACCGCGCTCGAATCCGGCGACCTGCGCTATGCACCGACCGATGCCGTCTCGTTGCCCGACCTCGCGCGTCTGCGAAACGACAAGCGTTTCGTCGTGTCGAGCCGCGCGTTCGATGGCATCGCGCCGGTCTGCTTCTTCGACTTCAACATGCGGCGCAAGCAGTTTCAGGACATCCGCGTGAGACAAGCGTTCGCGCATGCGATCGATCGCGATGCCCTTGCACACATCGTCTGGTATGGCCTCGCGAAGCCCGCGCAAGGACCGATTCCGAGCTATCAGAAGGACTTCTTCAAGCCGGACCTGCCGCAATACAAGTTCGATCCCGCGCAGGCCGAAGCCTTGCTCGATGCAGCGGGCCTCAAGCGCGGCAGCGACAACGTGCGCCTGCGCCTGAACAATCTGCCGCTTCCGTTCGGCAATCAATACACGCTGACGGCGCAATTCATTCAGGCGCAGTTACGGCGAATCGGCGTGGAGCTTCAACTGATCGCTACCGACGTGCCGACCTTCAATCGCCGCGCCTACGCCGATTACGACTTCGACACGCTCACGAACTGGTACTCCGCCTTCGCCGATCCGCAACTCGGCGTGACGCGCCGCTACTGGACCAAACAGATCAAGCCCGGCTCCACGTCGAGCAATGCGAGCGGTTACAGCACGCCCGAGATGGACCACTCTATCGAAGGGTTGGTGAGCGAGGCCGATCCCGTCAAACGCAAGCCCTTCATCGACGCCATGCAACTCATCGCGCAGCAACAGGTGCCCTCGATCAACCTGCTCGAACTGCACTTGTATTCGATCCACGCGGCGGATCTCACCGGCTTCAGTTCGACGCCGATGGGCGCGTATTCGTCGCTGGCCGGCGTGCGCAACGCCTGACGTCCCGTTCAATTCACAGGTCACGACATCGCATGAACTCTCCCGCCGAATTTCCCGACAGCCCGCTCTCGCGCGCCATGCGCCAGCCCTTGATGCTCGGCCTGTTCCTGCCCATTCAAAGCGGCGGCTGGTCGATGTCCACCTTGCCGCGCACCACCGACTGGACTTTCGACTACAACGCACGCCTAACCAAAAAAGCCGAAGCGCTCGGCTTCGATCTTGTGTTCGGGCTTGCACAATGGCTCGGGCGCGACGGCCACGGCGGCGAGATGCGTTATCGCAATCTGTCGCTGGATTCGTTCATCACCATTGCCTCGCTGGCGTCGATCACGGAGCGCATCCTGCTCGTTTCGACGTTGCACATTCTCTATGGCAACTGGCATCCGCTGCATCTCGCCAAGTTCGGCGCAACGCTCGATCATATTTCGCAGGGACGCTGGGGCCTCAACATGGTGACGGGGCATTCCATCGACGAAGCGGAAATGTTCGGGCGCAGCGGGCATTTCGAGCATGACGAGCGCTATCGCATGGCGGCTGAATTCGTCGAACTCATGGACAAGCTCTGGACGCTCGACGAAAACCTCACCTTCGACGGCGAATGGTATTCGACGAAGAACGCGTTCTCGTCGCCGAAGCCGCGTTATGGACGGCCCGTGCTCGTCAACGCGACGAGTTCGCCCGCGGGCATTGCATATGCAGCGAAACATTCGGACCTGATCTTCATCACGAGTTCGGCGGGCGCGCAGATCGATGCCGCGCTCGATGTATTGCCCGCGCATACCGCGCAGATTCGCGCAGCGGCAGCGGATAACCAGCGCGAAATACGCACGCTGATCAATCCGACGATCGTGTGTCGCCCGACCGAACGCGAAGCGCACGCCTATCACGATGCAATTCTCTCGCACGGTGACTTCGGCGCAGTCGATGGCTTCACCGGACGCCGTAGCGATGCGAAAGCGTGGGCGAACCATCAGCGCGAACAACGCGTGCTGGGCGGGAACATTCAGATCATCGGATCGCCGGAACGCGTGGTGGAGGATCTCTTGCGCCTTAAAAAAGCGGGCGTCGATGGTGTGCAACTTACCTTCTTCGACTTCGAGCCGGATCTCGCGTACTTCGGCGAAGCGGTCTTGCCGTTGATGGAACAAGCGGGTTTGCGCATCGCAATCGATCGCTGAATTTTTATAAGGAAATCGAAACATGAATGCCGTCGTCTCACCTCGAAACGCCTTGCAGAGCGTCCTTCCGGGAAGCCGCGAACTGCGCGCGTTGATCGACCATATCGCCGCGAGCAGCGAAGCGCGCGATCAGGGAGAAGCCGATACACGCGATGCCATCGAACGCGTTCGCGCAGCGGGTCTGGGCCTATTCCGCCTGCCCGTTTCCGAAGGCGGCGCGGGCGCCACGTTGCCGCAACTCTACGAACTCGTGCTCGAACTCGGCGCGGCGGATTCGAATATCCCCCACATCCTGCGCAATCACTTTGCGTTCGTCGAAAAGGCGAAGCGCGCCGCGCATCTGCCGCACTATGCGCGCTGGCTGGAACGCGTGCGCGCGGGCGAGCTGTTCGGCCTCGGCGCAAGCGAAAACGGCACGCAACATGTCGGCGATGGCGATGGCAACACGCGCCTCGTGCCGCACGGTGCGGGCTTTCGTCTCACCGGCACGAAGTTCTACAGCACCGGCAATCTGTACTTCGATCACATCATGGTGAATGCGAAGACACCGGATGGCCGCTTCGTCGTGGCGCGCGTGGGCGTGCGGCAAGCGGGCGTGGATGTGCGCGACGACTGGGACGGCATCGGTCAGCGTTTGACGGCAAGCGGCACAACCGTCTTTACCGATGTCGAAGTCGATGCGCGCGACGTACTCCCGCTCGACGAAGACGTGAAGATCGCGCATCAGGCCACCTTCGCGCAGTTGTGGCTGACCACGATCATCGCGGGCATCGTGCGGCGAATCGCAACGGATGCCGCGCGGCTCGTCGCGACGCGCGGCCGCAACTATTACCACGCAAGCGCCGAACGTCCCGCCGACGATCCGCTCCTGCAACAGATCGTCGGCGAATTACAGAGCGCGGCGTTCATCGCGGAATCTGCCGTGCTCCGCGCGGGCGCGACGCTGGGCGCGGCCTTCGATTCGTCGCTCGCGGGCAAGCAGGACGACGCGCTCTATATCGAAGCCGCGTTGCAGGCAGCCAAGTCGAAAGTCGCCATCGACGATATTGCGTTGAAAGCGGCCACGCGTCTGTTCGATGCAGGCGGCGCATCGGCGGCGACGCAACGCGCGCGGCTCGACCGTCACTGGCGCAACATCCGCACGATTGCCTCGCACAATCCGGTGGCTTACAAGGCGCGCGCCATCGGCGATCATGCCGTGAATGGCGCCGCGCTGCCGCATGCCGCGTTCTTCTGATTTTATATTGCAAAGGATTCCTGCTCATGTCCCGCTCCGTTTCCCCTGCGCAGTTGCGCACGCTGATTGCTCAACGTTCAGAACTCGCCGTGCTCGATGTGCGCGAGGAAGGTGTTTCCGCGCGTCGCCGTTTGTTCTACTCATCGGTCGCGCCGGTGGGGCGGCTCGGACTCCTGATCGAACGCCTGGTCCCGAGGCGCGGCACGCCTGTTGTTCTCGTCGATACCCACGGCGAGCACACGCCGCGCGCGGCCGCGTTGCTCGCGCGCTGGGGCTATGCCGATGTCTCGATACTCGAAGGCGGCGTGGACGGCTGGGCGCAGGCGGGATTCGAAGTCTTCAGCGGCACCAACGTGCCCGGCAAGGCGTTCGGCGAAGTCATCGAACATGCACTCGGCACGCCGAATATCGATGCGCTCACGCTCAAGGCGCGTCAGGATGCGGGCGATGATCTCGTCGTGCTCGATTCACGTCCGTTCGACGAATTCAACACGATGAACATTCCTGGCGGCATCGACTGCGCGGGCGCTGAACTGGTGTATCGCGCGCTGGCGGCAGCACCTTCGCCTGAGACGCTGATCGTCGTGAACTGCGCGGGGCGCACGCGCAGCATTCTCGGCGCGCAATCGCTCATCAATGCGGGCGTGCCGAATCCGGTCGCCGCGCTCACGGGCGGGTCGATGTCGTGGCTTCTATCGGGACTCGAACTCGAACACGGGGGAAATCGCACCGCGCCGCGTCCGGGTGCCGCCGCGCTTGCTCGTGCGCGTGAACTCGCGGCGGCGGCCGCCCGTCGAGCGGACGTGCCGGTCATCAACCGCGAAACGCTTGCCTTGCTGGAGAAGGAAAGCACGGAGCGCACGCTGTATCGCTTCGACGTGCGCGACCCGCTCGAATACGAGGCGGGCCATCCGGCAGGCTGGCGGTCCGCGCCGGGCGGCCAACTCGTCCAGGCGACGGACGAATACATCGGCACGCTGCACGCCCGCGTGGTGCTGCGCGACGACGATGGCGTGCGCGCACGCATGACAGCGTCGTGGCTCAGGCAGTTGGGCTATCTCGACGTGCGTATCCTCGATGATGCGGCAAGCAATGCATTGGACACCGAATCGTTCGAAGCAGGACCGGAGCCGCTACGTGTACGTCCGCATGGTGCGCGCACGCGCTGGATCGAGCCGGATCATCTGGCGCGCGATTTGAACGACGGGCGTGCGCAAGTGGTCGATATCGATCGGAGTCTTGCGTTCAGGCGTGCGCATATCGCGGGTGCGCGCTTCATTGCGGCGAGCGAACTTGCGACGCATCTGCACCGGCTTTCGCGCGATACGCCGCTCGTGCTGACATCGAACGATGGCGTGCTCGCGGGTGTCGTCGCGGCAGAACTCGCGCGGCATCGCGACGATGTAGCCGCGTTGATCGGCGGCACGCGCCGTTGGCTCGCGCTTGGCTTTCCGAAAGATTCGGGCGATACGGACAACCTCACCGGCGACGACGATGCGTGGTATAGCCCGTATCACGCGCAGCCCGATCAGGTCGCCGCGCAAATGAACGGCTATCTTGCGTGGGAATTGCAGCTCGTCGCGCAGCTCGAACGCGATGGCCTTCATTCCATCGATGTAGTGGACTTCGGCACGTCCACGGCACAGCGCAGCCGTGAGCGTTTGAACACGTTGAAATAACGATAGGATGATTGTTTCGTTCCTTCGGAAACCGAACCGTTTCTAGAATAGCGTTGTACCGCGGTTCAACTTACACGACCTGTCCATGCCCATCGACGCCTTACGCTTCATCGATGCACCCACCCTGCGCGCCTGGCTCAACGACGGCGGCGAGCTTGCCCTGCTCGACGTTCGCGAAGCCGGACAGTTCGGCGAAGGACATCCGTTCTTCGCGGTGCCGCTGCCGTTCAGCCGTCTCGAACTCGATGCGCCGCGCTTGTTGCCGGGCGCGGGCGTACGCATCGTCGTGTTCGATGATGGCGACGAACAGGTCGCCCGTCGTGCAGCCATTCGATTGCAAACACTCGGCTACCGCGACATCTCGACTCTCGACGGTGGCGTGAATGCGTGGACACGTGCGGGTTATACGCTGTTTCGCGGCGTCAACGTGCCGTCGAAGACGTTCGGCGAACTCGTCGAACACGAATACGGCACACCGCATGTGAGCGCTGCGCAATTACAGCGCTGGCGCACCGAACGTGGCGGCTGTCCGATCGCGTTGATCGATGGCCGCACGCGCGAGGAACATCGCAAAATGGCAATTCCCGGGGCGGTGTGCGTGCCTAACGGCGAACTCGCCGCGCACATCGATGCGTTCGCCGGATCGCCGGATACCACCATCGTGATTCATTGCGCGGGGCGCACGCGCAGTATCATCGGCGCGCAGACCCTGCGCAATCTCGGCATTCGGCGCGATGTATTCGCGCTGGAAAACGGTACACAAGGCTGGGCGCTCGCGGGGCTGGAACTGGAACATGGCAGCCGTCGAACTTATATGGATAACGAATCATTATCGCCGGACTCACGGAGTCGTGCGCAGGCGTTGGCGCGGCGCTTCGGCGTAATCACGCTCGACGAACGCACCGCACGCGCGTGGATCGACGATGCAAGCCGCACCACCTATCTGCTCGATGTGCGCCCGCCCGAGGAATACGAGCGTGATGGGCGGGCTTTCGCGCAGCATGCGCCCGGTGGTCAGCTCGTGCAGGCGACCGATCAGTACGTGGCGGTGCGCGGTGCGCGTTTGCTGCTGCTCGATCATGACGGCATACGCGCGCCGGTTGTCGCGCATTGGCTTGTGCAAATGGGTTATGAAGTCGCGACTGTGGATGCGACGCTTGCGTTGAAAGAGCGCTTGATCAAGCCTGAATTCGATGACGTCGATGGTACGCCCAAGCCCGATGCGCTCGTGCTGGATGTTCGGTCGAGTGCCGCGCATCAACGTGAACGTCCAGCGCATTCGTATTGGACCATTCGTCCGCGCGTGTTCGATACGTTGCTTCACGCCGATGCGGAAAAGTCGACGCCGTTGACGCTGTTCGCCGATTCCAAGGGACAAGCCAGTCTCATTGCTGCGGATCTGCGCGATGCGGGTTTTATCGATGTGACAGTGTTCGCTCAAGGGATGGATGCTTGGGAAAGTGCTGGTTTTGAAGTGGATCGCAGTGAGTTCCGGCTGGACCCCAAAGAGCGCATCGACTATCTGTTCTTCGTGCATGATCGCCATGACGGCAATCTCGATGCAGCTCGGCAATATCTCGCGTGGGAGACCGGTTTGATCGCGCAATGCGAACCGGATGAGTTGAGTGCTTTTCATGTGGGGGAGGCGGCGGTTATGGCCGCCTTGGAAGACGATTAGCTGTGGACAGCGGCACTCGTTTTGATATGTCTGCTGTCGTTGATGGGTTGGTTTTTTGCGTGCGAGGGGCCGCTGTTGTTTGTGTCTTTATTTCAGTAGCCGCCTCCCCGGCGGGGGGGTAACTTTCTTTGCTGCTGCAAAGAAAGTCACCAAAGAAAGCAGCTTTTTACCCCAGGCACGATGGCTGGAGAGTGTTGGTCTGGATTAACCGATACAGTGGCCGCAATAGGACTTGCCACGCATCACGAGCCACTTAGGCAACCTTGCGATTGCGTGCTCGAATCCTTCGTGTTAGTGGACCGCAATCATTCTTTCGGCCATGCGCTGCGCGCGCCGAGAGCTTTAGTACGGAATCCCGCAGCGTATCAGCGCCCAGCCACATCACACCTCGTCGTTATGTCGTTATTCGGCCCTACCTTGGTAAGCGCTTCTGGGCAAAGCGCACACAACAACGCAAGTCACCTTTTAGTCGGATCACTAACCAAGGTAGGGCCGAATAGCAATCTTGCGGGGAGGTGTGAGGTGACTGGGCGCTGATACGCTGCGGGATTCCGTTCTAAAGCTCTCGGCGCGCGAAGCGCATGGCCGAAAGAATGAATGCGGGCCACTAAAGTAAATGAATTCGAGCGCGAAATCGCCAGGTTGCCCACGCGCTTAATCAACCGAGGGACATCCTAACGCGGCCACTGCATCGTTAATTCAGGCCACACTTTCCCGCCATCGTGCATGGTGTAAAAAGCTGCTTTCTTTGGTGACTTTCTTTGCAGCAGCAAAGAAAGTTACCCCCCCGCCGGGGAGGCGGCTACTGCAATAAAAGCCCAGACAAGAGAAGCCCTTCCCACGAACAACGCAACACCTCACCCTCCCAACACCCTCTCCAGCACTTTCTCCTCAAGCTCCGCAAACCCCGGCGCCGTACGCATACGCGGCCTATCCAAAGCCACAGCAGCATCCAGCGTAATCTTCCCCGCCTCGATCAACACGATTCGATCGCCCAGCGACACCGCCTCCTGCACATCATGCGTCACCAGCAACGCAGTGAACTTATGCTCCCGCCACAAGCGTTCAATAAGCCCCTGCATCTCGATGCGCGTCAACGCATCGAGCGCGCCAAGCGGTTCATCGAGCAAAAGCAAATCAGGCCGATGCACCAGCGCCCGCGCCAGTGCCACACGCTGACGCTGACCGCCCGACAAGCGCGATGGCCAATCCTTCTCGCGCTCCGACAAGCCCACTTCCGCAAGCGTCGCGCGCGCTTCGTCACGCTTGCTGCGCGGCAAACCGATCATCACGTTGTCGAGCACGCTCTTCCACGGCAACAGCCGCGCGTCCTGAAACATGATGCGCACCTGCAACTCGTTCGCCGATGCAGCCGCATGGCGCTTCACGACACCGCTCGTCGCCTGATCGAGTCCTGCGATCAGGCGCAGCAAGGTGGACTTGCCGCATCCGCTGCGTCCGACGATGGAAACGAAGCTGCCGCGCTCGATCGAGAAATCGAGATCGTGCAACACGGCACGCTCGCCGAAGCGTTTCTCCACGCCTTTGAGACTGACCGCGGCATCTCGACCGGAAGAAGGCGCGCGTGCGACCGGCGCGCTGCGCGGCACCGGTTGAATGAACGCATCGGCTCTGCCGCCAAGTGTCGAATGAATCGTGCTCATGATTGCGCCTCGTTCTGATACGCCGGATGCCAGCGCAAGGTCACGCGTTCGATCGCGCGTGCGGCCATGTCGGCCAGCTTGCCGAGCAGCGCATAAAGCAGAATGCCGACGACGACTACATCCGTTTGCAGGAATTCGCGCGCGTTCATCGTCATATAGCCGATGCCCGCTTGCGCAGAGATGGTTTCGGCGACGATCAGCATCACCCACATCAGCCCGAACGCGAAACGCACGCCGACGAGGATCGACGGCAACGCGCCCGGCAAAATCACATGCCTGTAGAGCGCAAAGCCAGACAAGCCATAACTTCGCGCCATCTCCACCAGATCGCGATCCACCGAGCGAATACCGTGATACGTGTTCACGTAGACGGGAAAGAACACACCCAGCGCAACGAGCACGAGCTTCGCTTCCTCGCCGATGCCGAACCACAGAATCAGCAGCGGAATGAGCGCGAGGGCGGGAATATTGCGGATCATCTGCACAGTCGAATCAAGCGCGATTTCAGCGGGCTTGAACAGCCCCGTCGCCATGCCCAGCACGAAGCCGATGCCGCCGCCAATCGCAAAGCCCACCAGCGCACGCCATGCGCTGACCTTCACGTTGGCCCACATCTCACCGGACTGTATCAACGTCCAGGCAGCCTTAACGACGGCGAGCGGTTCGGGCAGCACGCGCACGGACAGACCGCCCGAACGCGCCGCGCCTTCCCACGCAATCAGGATCAGCACCGGCACGAGCCACGGAAGCGCACGCGCGGCCACGCGGCGCAGTTTCGGATTCACGTTCATGTCGATATTCAGCTTTGCGAAACTTTCGGCAATTCCGACGTGCCAATGACTTCCCCGAACGGCCCCGACAGCGGCCCGGTCACCTGTTCGCGCTGAGAACGCGGCAACAGCGGAAACACGAGTTCCGCGAATCGATACGATTCTTCCAGATGCGGATAGCCCGACAGAATGAACGTATCGATGCCGAGATCGGCGTATTGCTTCATCAGTCCTGCAACCTGCTTCGGATTGCCAACCAACGCCGTGCCCGCACCGCCACGCACGAGGCCCACGCCCGCCCACAGATGCGGATACACCTCCAGCTTGTCGCGATTGCCGCCATGCAGCGCGGCCATGCGGCGCTGGCCTTCCGAATCCATCTTCGCGAAAGAGGCCTGCGCGCGGCGGATGGTTTCATCGTCGAGCTTGCTGATGAGCTTGTCGGCATCGGCCCAAGCTTCTTCTTCGGTCTCGCGCACGATCACATGCAGACGAATGCCGAACTTCATCTCGCGCCCTTCGGCAGCCGCGCGACGGCGAATATCTGCGAGCTTCTTTTCCACTTCGGCGGGCGGCTCGCCCCACGTCAGATACGTGTCGATGTGCTTCGCCGCGATCTCGTGCGCCGCCGGTGAAGAACCACCGAACCACAGCGGCGGATGCGCCTTCTGCACAGGCGGATACAGCACCTTGCCGCCTTGCGTGCGCAGATGCTTGCCGTCGAAATCGAAGCCTGCGTTTTCATGCGACGTTTCCAGCATGCCGCGCCAGATGGTCAAAAATTCATCGGTGATTTCATAGCGTGTGTCGTGATCGTTGAACACGCCATCGCCTGCGAGTTCGTTCGGATCGCCGCCCGTCACCACGTTGATGAGCAAACGCCCGTTCGACAACCGGTCAAAGGTCGATGCCATGCGCGCCGACAATCCCGGCGAACTCAATCCCGGACGAATGGCGACCAGAAACTTGAGCCGCTTCGTGGCCGGAATCAGCGACGATGCGACCACCCATGCGTCTTCACAGGAACGGCCCGTGGGCAACAAAACGCCTTCATAGCCGAGCGTATCGGCCGCGACCGCGATCTGGCGAAAGTAGTCATAGTTGGCCGAGCGCGCGCCCTGCGATGTGCCGAGATAACGACTGTCGCCATGCGTGGGAATGAACCAGAAAACATTCATCGCGGAATCTGCCTTTCGAATTCGTCGTAACGTTGATGTAAAAAATCGCGGGCATGCGCCAGCGCTCCGACGAGTCTAACGACGCGTCGGCCACGGGCGAACCATTGAATCGCGCTAAGGATGTATGCGGATGTGATAAGGAACGCTTACGCTACGTTCCAGCGTGCTTCGGTCACATCCAGTTTCTTTGGAATGAGCTTGAGTTCCGTGAAGGCATCGGCGATCTTTTGCTGGTACGCAAGCGTGGCCGGTTCGATTTGCTGCACACCATAAGAAGTGCGTTTGAGCGCCGTTTCGAGCACGCCCGTATCGAGACCGACCAAAGGCGAAAGCTGCGCGGCCACGGCGGCGACGTTGTCACGCGCGTAGGCATCCACCTGATTGAGTTCTTCGAGCACCGCATGCACGAGTTGCGGCTGCGCGGCGGCGATCTTGCGCGTGGCAAGGTAATACTGCACGTTGCTGACTATGCCGTTCGCATCCGTCAACTGGCGCGCGTTCGCCTGCTTCTCGGCGGCGGCGAGATACGGGTCCCAGATGGCCCATGCATCCACACTGCCTTGCACGAACGCGGCGCGCGCATCGGCGGGTGCGAGATAGACGGGCTGAATGTCGGACCATTTCAAATTCGACTTCTTCAAAGCCTCGACCAGCAGGTAATGCACATTCGAGCCCTTGTTTAAAGCCACTTTCTTGCCGCGCAGTTCCGCCACGCTTTGAATCTTCGAATCCTTCGGCACGACGATCGCTTCCGCGTGCGGCGCGGGCGGTTCATGCGCGATGTACACAAAATCCACGCCCGCGGCCTGCGCGAAGATCGGCGGCGTTTCACCGACGGTGCCGATATCCACCGCGCCCGCGTTCAGCCCTTCGAGCAATTGCGGACCGGCGGGAAATTCGAGCCATTGCACGGTCACGCCTTGCGCCGCGAGCCGCTTGTCGAGCGTGCCGCGCGCCTTCAACACCACGAAATTGCCGTACTTCTGATAGCCGACGCGCAAGGTCTTGGGTGCATCGGCGGCGCGCGCGAATCCCGCCGATAAACCTGCGCCGAGCGCAGCGAGCGTGAAGATAGCGCGACGGCGCGCGGGGACAAACGGCGGAGTGTTGCGATCGGACATTGCGTGAGTTCCTCGATAAACGTCGATGCCTTACTCGGTCGATGTTAGCAACACGCAAGCAAGCCGCTAAACGAGGAATCGTGATAACGATATGGCTTCAGCGAGAATCGAAGAAACGGTTCGCGGGTCTTGTCAGACCGAGATGTTCGCGTAAAGTCGTGCCTTCATACGCGCGCCGGAAAATGCCGCGCCGTTGTAATTCCGGCACGACCTTGCCGACGAAATCGTCCAGCCCTTCCGGCAGGAACGGAAACATCACATTGAAGCCGTCGCTGCCTTCTTCGACGAGCCATTGCTCCATTTCATCGGCGATGTCGGATGCCGTACCTATCATCTGCAATCCCGAATAACCGCCGACGCGTTGCGCCAATTGCCGCACGGTCAGACCTTCGTTACGCGCCATCTCGATCACGCGTTCGCGCGCGCTCTTGCTGGCGTTCGTCTCGGGAATATCGGGCAACGGACCGTCTGGATCGAACGAGGAAACGTCATGCCCGAGCGCGATGGACAACGACGCGAAACCGCTTTCGTCGTGCACGAAGGTATCGAGCCGCGCGCGCTTTTCTTGCGCTTCGTCGCGCGATTCGCCGACCACGACGAACGCGCCCGGCAAGATCTTCAGATCGTCGCGCGCGCGGCCCGCGTGTTCCATGCGGCCTTTCACATCGGCATAAAAGCGCTTGCCCGCAGCGAGATTCGATTGCGCGGTGAAGACGGCATCCGCGGTTTCGGCTGCAAGCTGCTTGCCCGCTTCCGATGAACCCGCCTGCACCACGACCGGCCAGCCCTGCACGGGCCGCGCGATATTCAGCGGCCCGCGCACGGAAAGATATTCGCCCTTGTGGTCGAGCACATGGAGCTTCTCCGGGTCGAAGAACAGACCGCTTTCCGCATCGCGCACGAAGGCGTCATCGGCCCAACTGTCCCATAGGCCCGTCACGACGTCGTAGAACTCGCGCGCGCGGCGATAGCGCTCGTCGTGCTCCATGTGCTCCTCGCGTCCGAAATTGCGCGCAGCATCGGGATTGGACGTGGTGACGAGATTCCATCCCGCGCGGCCATCGCTCAGATGATCGAGCGAGGCAAAGCGCCGCGCGATGTGATACGGCTCGTCGAATGTGGTCGATGCAGTGGCGATCAACCCGATCCGCTCCGTGACCGATGCCAGCGCCGAAAGCAGCGTGAACGGTTCGAAGGAAGTCGCCGTGTGACTGCGCTTGAGCGCGTTCACGGGCATGTTGAGCACGGCGAGATGATCGGCCATGAAGAATGCATCGAAGCAGGCTCGTTCGAGCGTCTGCACAAAGTACTTCAGATGTTTGAAGTTGAAATTGGCGTCCGCATACGCACCGGGATAGCGCCATGCGCCGGTATGCAGGCTGACCGGGCGCATGAACGCGCCGAGATGAAGTTGTCGGGTTGAAGACATGAGATGTCGCTTGAGAAAGGAATCTCGCGCCAAGTTACTCCAACTCATGAAAGAGCGCTTGAATGGCTTCCGTGCATATCGATAGCGTTCGAAGTTATTTGCCGTGCATGCGCCGCGCCTCTAGCATCACGTCTCTTTCAACCCGTATGCGTGGCCATTCATGAAGATCAAGCGACCCTTTCAAACCGTGCTGTTTTCCGTTCTGATCGCGTGCGCCGTGATGAGCGCGGAGCCGTCGTTCGCGGCGAATCAAACGGTGCGCGTCGGCATCATGTCCGGTGAAGACGAAGACGTGTGGCGCGCGGTCGCGGCGAATGCGGCGAAACACGGCCTGACCGTCAAGGTCACGACCTTCTCCGACTACACGCAGCCGAACGAGGCCTTGTCCCAACATGACCTCGATGCCAACTCTTTCCAGCACAAGCCTTATCTCGACGCACAGATTCAGGCGCGTCATTACGCTATCGTGCCGGTTGGATTCACGTATGTGCAGCCCATCGGTCTGTATTCGCGCAAGGTGAAGTCCGTCGATGAGTTGTCGCAGAACGCGGCCATCGGCGTGCCGAACGATCCGAGCAACGAAGGACGGGCGCTTTTGCTGTTGCAGGCCAATGGTGTCATCAAGCTGCGTGACAATGTGGGGCTTCTGCCTACCGCGCGCGATATTGCAAGCAATCCGAAGCATGTGCAGATCAAGGAACTGGATGCGGGGATTGTGGGCCGCGCCATCGGCGATCTGGATGCTGCTGTCGTCAATACCGACTGGGCGATCAAGGCTGGAATCAAGATTCCGCAGGAACGGATTGCGCAGGAGAAGGTGACGGGGAATCCGTATCGCAACTTCATCGCGGTGAATCAAAAGGATGCGCAGGCGCCGTGGGTGAAAGCGCTTGTCGAGAGTTATCAGCAGGCGAATGTGGCTTCTTCGATCCTTGCGGTTTATCACGGGGCGACTTTGCCTGCGTGGGAGGGGGCGCCGCAGAGGTGAAAATTTGCCAGCGGCGCTTGGGCTGATGGACGGTGGTTGGTTTTTTCTGTCGTTGCCGGGGTGATGTTGTTGTTCTGTTGTGCAAGGGGCTTCTCTTGTCTGGGCTTTTATTGCAGTAGCCGCCTCCCCGGCGGGGGGGTAACTTTCTTTGCTGCTGCAAAGAAAGTCACCAAAGAAAGCAGCTTTTTACCCCATGCACGATGGCTGGAGAGGGTGGTCTGGATTAACCGATGCAGTGGCCGCAATAGGACTGTCCACGCATGACGAGCCGCTTAGGCAACCTAGCGATCACGCGCTCGATTTCTATTGGCCTAGTGGACCGCAATCATTCTTTCGGCCATGCGCTGCGCGCGCCGAGAACGTAAGAACGGAATCCCGCAACGTATGAGCGCCCAGCCATCTCACACCTCACCGTTATGTCGTCATTCGGCCCTACCTTGGTAAGCGCTTCTGGGCAAAGCGTGCATACCAACGCAAGTCACCTTTTAATCGGAGCACTAACCAAGGTAGGACCGAATAGCAATCTTGCGGGTAAGTGTGATGTGGCTGGGCGCTTATAGACTGCGGGATTCCGTTCTAAAGTTCTCGGCGCGCGCAGCGCATGGCCGAATGAATGAGCGCGGTCCACTGGCGGTTGTTTTTTGAACGCGTGATCGCGAGGTTGCCTAAGCGGCTGGTTATGCGAGGGAAGTCCTATTGCGGCCACTGCATCCGTTAATCCAGACCAACCCTCTCCAGCCATCGTGCATGGGGTAAAAAGCTGCTTTCTTTGGTGACTTTCTTTGCAGCAGCAAAGAAAGTTACCCCCCCGCCGGGGAGGCGGCTACTGCAATAAAAGCACATACAAGAGAAGCCCATTGCACGAACAACGCCACACCTCACCCACCGCTATCCGATACCCCGAGCCTCGCCAAATACCTAGCAACACCCCATAAAATACCGGGAATTTTTCACGCGAAAGGCATGTAATCAAGCGTAAGTCAGTGGCATAATCGGCACACTCCCATCTTCACAACGACTCTGCTTCACATGCGCCGCCGTCTCCATCAACGCACCGGTTTCATGCTTGCATTGCTCGCAATGCTGCTGATTACGTTCGCGCCGATGGTTTCGCAAGTGCTGGCAGCACAGCAGCACACCTTTGATCTGTCGACAGAGCTATGTTCGGCACATGCAAAGGTCGCCGATCATTCCGGCAGTAGCAATCACGAGTCGGATTCCCTCGCGCATCTCGATGGTCAGGCCTGCGCGTACTGTCATTTCTTCGCGCACGCGCCCGCACTGCCCACGCTGCGCGGGCTTTTCGTGCTGGACGTCCACGCAACGCAAACGCCCGTCATCGCGTTCGTGCAAGGCGAACGCCGCGTTACGCCACTCACCCTCGCGCAGCCTCGCGCACCTCCGGTTCTGATCTGATCGTTGCTTCCTTTTAGAGCGGTGCCTGTGTGCGTTTCATGTCGACCATGAAACGTGCGGCCCACGTTCGACCATAACAATCAGAGAAAACCCATGCCCGTTCAATTCACGCGCGGCGGCTTTGTGCCGTCCATGCCCGCGCTCGCTTTAGCGTTACTTGCCACGCGAGCGTTTGCGCAAGACGCGCCGGCCACGTTGCCCGCCGTCGTCGTCGAAGGCCAAGCCGAGCGCGCCCTGACCTCGCCCACCGTCGTCGAACAAAAGCGCGCGATCGATCAGACCGTGGGTTCGGTAGGCTTCGTCGATAGCAAGGATTATCAGAACACCTATGCTTTCACCTTGCGCGACGTGCTCAAGAACGTGCCGGGCGTGTTCGTCCAGAATCGCTATGGACAAGAGTTGCGGCTGTCCATTCGCGGCTCGGGCATCGCGCGCGGCTATCACACGCGCGGGCTCGAAATCCTGCAGGACGGCATTCCAACCAATCTCGCGGATGGCAGCGGCGATTACTATCAGATCGATCCACTCGCCTTGCAGTCCGTCGATGTGTACAAAGGCGGCAACGGTCTCGCGTATGGATCATCGATGCTGGGCGGTGCCATCGACTTTCTCACGCCAAGCGCCTACACGGCGGAAGCGCCCAACATCGTGCGCCTCGAAGGTGGCAGTTACGGCACCGTGCGCGCCAGTGCGCAGTTCTCGCGCGTGGCCGGGCCGCTCGATTTCATCGGCACGTTTTCGGTGAATCATTCGGACGGGTATCGCGATCACGATCGCGGCCAGTATGAGCAATTCAATGCGAACATCGGCTATCGATTCTCACCGAACGTGGAGACGCGCTTTTATCTCGGCGCATATGTCATCGATCAACAACTGCCCGGCACGCTTTCCTTGAGCGATGCGCTGAACAATCCCACAAAGGCAGCAGCAAGCGCCCTGTCCGGCGATCAGGCGCGCGATACGCGCACCGAGCGCATCGCCAATCGAACCACCATCAAGCTCGATGTGGGACAACTCGACGTCGTGACCTGGGGCATCCACAAGAGCCTGTATCACCCGATCTTCCAGGTGATCGATCAGGACGGCTGGACGTACGGCATTGCGCCGCGCTATACGGCGACGCTCGATCTCGGCGGCATGCGCAATGACGTGATCGCGGGCGCGCGTTTTTTCGGCGGCAACACGCAGGCGCGGCAATATGTGAACGTGTCGGGCAATGAAGGCACGCAGACGCTCAACTCGACGCAGAGCGCCTATAACTACGAAGCGTATGTCGAGGACCGTTTGTTCGTTCTGCCGACCGTGGCGCTGATGGCAGGCTTCAAGGCGCTGCGCGATGTGCGCCAGTATGTCGATCATGGCGGTCTCGCGGCCGATCCCAACTATAGATCGACGAGCCAAGCCTTTAGCGGCGTAAATCCGAAGCTTGGCCTCATGTGGCAGCCGAACCGCGATATTCAGGCTTATATCGACATCACGCGCAGTCAGGACACGCCCGACTTCGGCGATCTCACGCAGACGTTTTCGAACACCACGCGCTTCACGCCGCTTGCGTCGCAACATGCGTGGACGCTCGAACTCGGCACGCGCGGCACGCGGGACCGCGTGAGCTGGGATCTGACCGCGTATCGCTCGCTGGTGCGCGATCAACTGCTTCAATACACGACCGATCCCGATATTCCCGCCGCCACGTTCAACGCGAACAAGACCGTGTTGCAGGGCATCGAGGCAGGCGTGTCCGTCGATGTCATGCGCGATCTCGCGCAGGCGGGCGCGGGCGACAAACTCACCTTGTCGGGCGTGTGGAACCTCAGCGACTTTCGCTTCAAGGACGATCCGCAATACGGCTCGAACCGCATTGCCGGCGTGCCGGTGAATGTAATCCGCGCGATGCTCGGCTATTCGCGGCCCAACGGCTTTCACGTTTCCGCGTCCGTGGATTGGGTGCCCGCAGGCGCGTGGGCCGACGATGCCAACACCTTGCGCGTGCCCGGCTACACGCTCCTTGGCGTGCAGGCGGGCATGGATTTCCGCACCGGCCTTTCAGTCTTCGTCGATGCGCGGAACCTCACCAATAAGCGTTACGTAAGCGATATCAGCACGGTGGCCGATGCGCGCACCGCATCGAACGCGATCTTTTATCCGGGCGAAGGGCGCAGCATTTTCGCGGGTATGCGCTACGCGTTTTGATGCAACGGACACCGAATCAAAAGGAACATGACATGAACGCATACCGCACGCTTTGGCGCTGGCATTTTTACGCGGGGCTTTTCGTGATGCCCTTTATCATTGTGCTGGCGATAACGGGAACGTTGTATTGTTTTCAGCCGCAGATCGAATCTTTGCTGTATCACGATCGGCTGATCGTGACGCCGCACGCGACGCCTGCGCTGAGTGCAGATGCCTTGCTTGAACACGCGCGCGCCGCTATGCCAGCGAATGCGGTTGCATCGACCCTACACGTATCCGACGATCCATCGCGCAGCGCAGAGTTCGTATTCAAGCTCCAGGACGGCGCAAAGCAAAGCGTCTATGTCAATCCGTACACGGGCGCGGTGCTCGGAACGCTTAGTTTAGAAGATCGCTTCATGCAGGTGGACCGCATGATTCATCGCAAACTCTTGCTCGGCAAGACCGGCGAATTGCTGATGGAGCTTGCCGCATGCTGGACGCTCGTGATGATCGGCACAGGCGTGGCGTTATGGTGGCCGCGCGAGAAAACCACTGCACGTCATGCGTTTTTGCCGCGTCTGTCACTCAAGGGCCGACCGCTATGGAAGAACCTGCATGCGGTAATGGGCATCTGGCTCGCGCTCGGTGCGTTGTTCTTCGTGTTGAGCGGGTTGCCGTGGTCGGGATCGTGGGGCAAGCAATTCAATGCATTGGCGACGCGTGCGAACATGGGCACGCCAGCGGGTGCGTGGGGCGGGTTGGCGTTGCAATCAGGGACAACCGCTCACCACGCCGATGCATCCATGCCCGGAATGGTGATGGACGACTTACCGTTGACGCAAACGCCCTGGGCGGTAAGCCATGCGACGGTGCCTGATTCGCAAACTCCTGCGGGCACGCGGCTTTCTTTGCAGCGTGTGAAGGACATTCTTGCTTCAGTGGGCGTGAGCGGCGGCGGCGGTGGATACGATCTCGTGTTGCCTGCTTCGGCGAGTGGCGTGTTCACGGCTTCGTGGTTTCCCGCCGATCCTAAACTAGAGCGCACGGTTTATATCGATCAGTACAGCGGACAAGTGCTCAAGGATATTCGCTATCAGGACTATGGAGGCGTGGCGCAGGCGGTGTCGTATGGAACGTCGCTGCACATGGGACGGTACTTCGGGTTGGCGAATCAGATCGTTTGCGCGGGGATTTCATTGGGTCTTGCGATGATGGCGATCACCGGTTTCGTCATGTGGTGGAAGCGAAGGCCGAAAGGCGCGATTGGAGCGCCGTCGCGTGATCGGTCGTCGCCGCCGATGCGGGGGTGGAAGGTTGGGATGGTTGTGCTCGGCGTGGTGTTTCCGTTGATGGGAGGGACGATGATTTTGGTTTGGGTCTTGGATCGCGTGTTATTTGAGCGTAAGGCAGGCGCGGTGGTTTCCTAGCGAACGCCTTTCAACCTCCTTGTCAACTCACTAAGTAAGCGCGCGTAATCAACGCAAAGCCCCCAGGCACACCCCTTGCCAAAGAACATACGATTGACCGATTCCCGGGAACCGTGCGTTCCCCTTCCTGTCGGACCGATTTTCGATCAACGCGCACGCACCACCCGCATTCCAACGCGCCCTACGACCCAAGGAGTTTCCATGCCTCGTTCGACGCTAGCCGTCTCGCTAGTTGTTTCGCTGCTCGCAGGTTGCAGCGCCTACCGTACTCACGAAGCACGCGATCCACAGGGCCAGTTGATCGGCTCGAATGTGCTCGATCTGGTGCAGTCCGTCGGTATCCCTGACAAGACGATGAAACTCGTCAGCAACGGCGGTCCCGATGACCGCATGGAAGTGCAGTGGAATTTTTCCAATTCCGATGCCGCGCTCGACCTGAACGCGCTCGTTCTCGATCTCAAGGTCGGCGGCGCAGGCAAATGCAGCATGACGGCGACGGTGGATCGCTGGGGCGGACGCGTCACGCAACTGAACTTCCCGCAGGCCCATAGCGACAGCGTCGGGTCCGATTATGGTGCATGCGAGCCGCTCGTCGCGGAAGCGCTCGCCCACAATCCACACACGCCCATCGATCCGAAGTGGGATGCCTTCTCGCTGGCTGGCGCGAAATAACTCAGTGGCCGATCTTTCACGGACGCCCGTGGGCGTAGCGCTTGTGCCTGAAGGTTTCGCACCGCATCCGCAGCCCGGTCCATGCCGGTGCGGTGCGTGCGCCGCGCCCACGCCGCCTTGATGTGGGGCGGTGATCCCCTACGCTTCTTCAATCTCGGAGAAGTACTTCTCTACAATCCCATCCCTCAACCGCGCAACCTCTGCATGGCTCCGCTCGCGTGGCCTCGGCAGCTTCACATCGATCACTTCCCCGATACGCCCCGGCCGCGCCTGCATCACCACGACACGATCGGCCAGCAGCACCGCCTCTTCCACATCATGCGTGACGAGCACCATCGTGATTCGCTCATGCGCCCAGATACGCTGCAACTCGTGTTGCAGACGGCTGCGCGTGAGGGCATCGAGTGCGCCGAACGGTTCATCGAGCAACAGCAAACGTGGACGATTCACCAGCCCGCGCGCAATCGCCACCCGCTGCGCCATGCCGCCGGAAAGCTGATGCGGAAAGAGCGCCTCGTAACCGTTCAGCCCAACGAGCGCCACATGCTCCTGCACCGCGCGCGCCTTATCGTGCTTATTAAGCGGCGCATTGCGCAGCGCCACCGCGATGTTCTGCTCCACGTTCAACCACGGAAACAGCCGATGATCCTGAAACACGATGCCGCGTGAAAGATCCGTCGATACCACGCGTTCGCCTTCGAAGTCGATCTCGCCTTCGAACTGCGCATCCAGTCCCGCGATCAGCCGAAGCAAGGTCGATTTACCGCATCCGCTCGCGCCTACGATGCTGACAAATTCGCCTCGCCGAATATCGAGGTCGATGCGTTCGAGCACCGGCGCGGCGGCATCGCCTTCATAGCGCTTGCTGACGTGATGCAACGCGAGTCCATCATCCTTAGCCATCCTTTATATCCCCCTGGAAAACCAGCGCCGCTGCACCGCACGCGCGATCGAATTCAACGCCCAGCCCGTCAAGCCCACCACGATCACGCCGAATAAAACGAGGTCCATCCGAAACTGCTCGCTGCCATCCACAAGCGTATTGCCGATACCGCTTCCCGCTACCAACAGATATTCCGCGCCGAGCGTTGCGAGCCACGAATAAATCAGCGCGAGATAAACGCCCGTGAAAATGGACGGCAACGACGCCGGCAGCACGACATACGCAAGCATCTGCACGCGGTTATATCGGAACGCCCGCGCCACTTCGAGCAAACGCGGCGGCACCGCGCGAATGCCATCGCTCGTATGCACGACGACGGGCACCAATGCGGCGAGCGAAAGAAACACGACCTTCGCGACATCGCCGAGACCGAACCACACGCTGATGAGCGGAATCCACGCGAACAGCGACACTTGCTTGAACGTGTTGAAGCTTGGCGCAATGGCGCGGTTCGCGAGCTTCGAGACGCCGAGCAGCGCGCCCAGCGCAAGCCCGAGACTCGTGCCGATGACAAACCCCGTCAACTCCCGCGCAAGAGAGGCCGACAACGCACGCACCAACGCCCCGCTCTTCGCCTGTTCGATCGCCGTATGCAGCACTTGCCCCGGCGACACAAAAATGCCATGCCCGCCCTTCACGTCGCGCGCGACGAGCCACCATATCGCGAGCGCCACGAGCGGCAGCACGAAGCCGCGCCAACGTTGGCCGTCACTTTTAGCAGGAGCCGCCTGAAGTTCGATAGATACATCGGACATCTTAGTTTCCTTTCAATTCACCGCGCCGCAACCTGCTTTCGAGCAGACTGAGCAAACGATCCGCGACATACCCGACCGCGCCCACGATCAGCACCGACGCCAGTACGAGATCGAGTTGAAAAAGCTGCCGTCCATACACGATCAGATAGCCCAGCCCTTCCGACGACGCCACCAGTTCCACCACGACCAACGTGAGCCAAGCCTTGGTGAACGCGAGCCGGATGCCTGTGCCGATCACCGGTATCGCCGATGGCAAAGTCACGCGCGTGACCGTCTGCCAGCGCGAATAGCGGTACACGGCGGCCACTTCGCGTAGCGCGGGCGGCGTCTCGCGAAAGCCTTGCATCGTGGAAAGCGTGACGGGCACGAGCGCCGCGTGGCCGATCAGCAAGAACTTGAGCGGCTCGCCAATGCCCACGACGATCATCAGAAACGGCAGCCAGCCGAGCACGGGCACTTGCACGATGGCGTTAAACGTCGGCAGCACGTACGCTTCGAGCGTGCGCGACAAGCCGAGCGCTCCGCCCAGCAGCACGCCGAGCACCACGCCGCCGCCGAAGCCCACTGCGACGCGCGTCATGCTGGCGGAGAAGTGCATCCACAAGTCGCCGCTCGATGCCAGCGCGCCGAGCGTGCTGAACACGAGCGAAGGCGGCGGCAACACTTGCGCTGAAATCCAGCCATAGCGCGAGCCGAGCACCCATAGCAATGCAAGCACGATTGGCAGCAACCACGGCAGCGCAGACCAACCAAGCGCGCGCAAGGTGTCGCCGGAGAAGGTATGTCCAGCGCGTTCCGCAGGCAGAAAAACACGGGTAAGCGCGTTCGCCATGAGTCGGTTCTCCGTTAAATCAGGACGTAAGCGGCTTGCCCGACGCATCGAAACGCGGCCAATAGCTCTGGAGCTTGAGCGTCTTCAACGCTTGGTCGAGATACTTCGGCTCGAACCATCCGTTCACGCTCACGGGCTGACGAATCAGGTTCAAGCGCAAGGCGTCATCGGCAACAGCTTGATAACGCGCGACGAGAAACGGGTCGATCAGCGGCGAGCCACGATCCTTCAATTGCTGCTTCGCGTACTCGTCCTGCCACGATTCCACCGGCACGCCGCTTTTCGCCCACAGCGCAAACAGCGCGTTGCGGTTCGCTTCGTCGGATTGCCATTGCGCGGCTTGCACGACGGCGGTCACGACCGTCTGCACCGTATCGGGATGCGCCTGTTCGAAGTCATCGAGCACGAGCAAATGTGCCTGACGCGTGAGTTGCATGCCGCCATCGCGCGATGCATAGATCACCATCGCAAGCCCCTGACGTTGCAGCTTGAACAGCGTGTAATCGGAGAACACTGCATCCACGCCCTTCGATGCCAACGCCGCGAGCGACGCTGCCGTATCGAGATTGATGACGTGAAGATCGCGCTCGGTGAGGCCGTTTTCCTTCAGCACGTTATCTGCGACAAGCTGAAGATTCGTTCCCCGAAAGATACCGACACGCTTGCCCTTCAGATCCTTCACGCTCTTGATGTCGGACCCTTCAGGCACCGCGAGATAAACGCCCGCACGCACGTTCGACGCGAGCAGCAAATGCGTCTTCAACCCATTCGCTCGACCCAGCACCGAAGGCAGATCGCCCTGATACGCGAAGTCGATTTGCTTGTTCGCGAGCGCCTCGTTCACCGCCGGTCCCGCGCCCTTGAAGAAGACCCATTCGACCTTGACGTGCTGCGGTTGCAACGCATCCTCGACGCGATGCTGCAATTGTGCGGTCGCGGCAGGCGAGCCGCCGAACGTAGGCGGATCGCCCATGCCTTGCTGCGCCACGCCGATACGCACGGTTTCAGGTTCAGCCGCCTGCGCATGCATGATGAACAATGAAAGAAATGCCGCGCCCAGCGCGCGTTTGAACAGGCCCAATGTCATCGTCGATAGAAAGTATGTTTTGAAAGCGGCGATGACGCATGCCATCGCCGATGCAAGTTCAAGCGCGCGCTTCCTGCCTGACCGTGCGGCTTCTGCGTCCGTCGATGCTCACCGGCACATCGCCATGCACGGTCGCGCGGCGCACGACGCGGTGCGCATCGCCGTAATCGGCCACGGCGTAATGCTGCGTCGCGCGGTTGTCCCAGATCGCGACATCGCCTTGAGTCCAACGCCAGCGCACGGTGTTTTCCAGACGCGTGACATGATCGTGAAAGAGTTCGATCAAGCGGTCGGAATCGCGCTGCGACAGGCCGACGAAGCGCTGCACGAAGTGGCCAAGCACGAGCGTGCGTTCGCCCGTTTCAGGATGCACGCGCACCACCGGATGCTCGGTCTCGTACAGCGTGGAGGTGAATTGCTTGCGATAGGCGCGCTCGGATTCGTTATCGATGGCGGGCGTGTTGCGCGTCGCGGCGTAATCGTAGGCGTTCGAATGAAGCGCCCATAACGTGTCCGCGAGATCGCGTAAAGGCTTCGGCAAATTGCCATAAGCCGCAGCCGTATTGGCCCACACCGTATCGCCGCCAGCGGGCGGAATCACCACGCCGCGCAGGATCGAAATCTTCGGATAGGCATCGACGAAGGTCACGTCGGTGTGCCACGAGTTGGCGCGCGTGCCGTGCTTCGAATCGAGTTCGAGCAGGCGGCTCGTGCCTTCCTTCGATGGCACCGTGGGATGCGCCACGGTATCACCGAAGCGCGCGGCGAAGGCTTCCTGAGCTTCGTCGTCGAGATGCGACTGGCCGCGAAAGAACAGCACCTTGTGTTCGAGCAGCGCGCTGTTGATCGCGGCGATGGAAGAATCATCGAGCGCGCCCGAGAGCGTCACGCCGCGCACTTCCGCGCCGATCCGTCCGCCGATGGGACGCACTTGAAAGGGTTCTTGTTGCGATGCAGGCTGACGCGCGGCGTTGGCTGAAAGCGTGGCGAAGTCGGACATCGAAAGGTCTCCGTAGGAATGCGGGGGAAATCGAATGAGCCGCTTGAAATGCGGTCCAGACATTGAAGCACTCGATTTCCCACTGTCCAACGAAGCGTTTCGACTTAGCTTTACATCGTTTGCGTCATGAGTTCAGCGCGACGCGTAATGCTGCAATCCTTCTATGCTTTGCTGCAATTCAGCTTTGAGTTTCGCCATGAGTTCGGCTGCGGGCAATTCGCGTGCGAGGGCTGCGGCTTGTCCGGCCCATTGCGCACCGTACGCGAAATCGCCTTGTGCTTTTGCTGCTGCGTGCAGGGCCTTGCCTGCGTCGTAGGTGACGGGATAGGCGGGCACGCGAGGCGCATCGTTGGTGTCGCCGAGTGCGGTGAATTTGTTGACGAGACCTCGCGCGATACGCCCGGAAATCGCGGCGGTGAACGTGGTTTGCTTGGCGGCATCGCCGAGAATGGCGCGACGATAACCCGCATCGATCGATGTCTCTGTACAAGGCACGAACGCCGTGCCGAGTTGCGCCGCTTGCGCGCCGAGTGCCAGTGCAGCGGCAATTCCCGCGCCATCCATGATGCCGCCCGCTGCGATCACCGGCGCGTCGAACTTGCTGGCGATCAGCCGTGTCAGTGCGAACGTGCCAAGCCGGTCATCATGCGCATCAGGATCGAACACACCGCGATGGCCGCCCGCCTCGATGCCCTGCGCGACGATGGCATCCATGCCCGCGTTCGCGACTTGTTCGGCTTCATGCAGATTCGTCGCGGATGCAAGAAGCGTGATGCCCGCCTCGCGCAACGCATCGATATAACGCTTCGACGGGAGTCCGAAATGAAAGCTCACCACCGCCGGTTTTTCTTCGACGAACACCTTCAGCATGGCTTCATCGACAACGAAGCTCGTATAGATTTCACTCAGCGTTTCGGGTGGCTTTGCACCATATTGCGCGAACACTGGCGCGAGCCAGTCGATCCACACACGTTCGATGTCCGCATTCATCTTGGCAGGCGCATGACAGAACACGTTGATGTTGAACGGCCCATCCGTCAGCGCGCGTGTTTCGCGGATCACCTTGCGCGCGCCTTCCGCGTTCATCGCGCCAACGCCGAGCGAGCCGAGACCGCCCGCATTCGATACCGCCGCCGCGAGCGCGGGCGTGCTGACGCCGGCCATCGGCGCTTGAATGATGGGTGTATCGATGCGAAGAAGCTTTAGCAATGCGTTCTTGCTCATTGTTGAATATCCCTTTAAGGCAAAACGCCCGCTCATCCTTGCACGGAAAGAGCGGGCGTTCTATGTTGCTTCGGAGTCTTACTTAGCTGTCGGCATCACGAATTCCGCGCCTTTCTCCGTGCTTTCCGGCCAGCGCTGCATGATCGACTTCTGCTTTGTATAGAAACGCACGCCTTCTTCGCCATACGCGTGCATGTCGCCGAACAGGCTGCGCTTCCAGCCACCGAAGCCGTGCCATGCCATCGGCACCGGAATGGGCACATTGATGCCGACCATCCCCACTTCGATACGACGCCCGAATTCGCGCGCGACATGACCATCGCGCGTGAAGCACGACACGCCATTGCCGAATTCATGCGCGTTGATCAGTTCGACCGCTTCGTTGAAGTCCTTCACGCGCACACACGAGAGCACCGGCCCGAAGATTTCTTCCTTGTAGATGCGCATGTTCGGCGTGACGTTATCGAACAGCGTGCCGCCCGTGAAGAAGCCGTCTTCGTGACCCGGCACCTTGAAGCCGCGTCCATCGACGACGAGCTTCGCGCCTTCGTCCACGCCCAGCGCGATATAACCTTCAATGCGCTCCAACGCCTGCTTCGTGACGATCGGACCCATTTCGGCATCCAGTTCCATGCCGTTCTTGATCTTGAGCGTCTTGGCGCGTTCGGCGAGCATCGGCACGACCTTGTCGGCGACATCGCCCACCAGCACGGCCACGGAAATGGCCATGCAGCGTTCGCCCGCCGAACCGTAGCCCGCGCCGATCAGTGCATCGACGGCTTGTTCGAGATCGGCGTCCGGCATCACGACCATGTGATTCTTCGCGCCGCCGAGTGCCTGCACGCGCTTGCCGTGCTTCGCGCCCGTTTCGTAGATGTAATTCGCAATCGGCGTGGAGCCCACGAAGCTGATCGCGCGCACATCGGGATGTTCGAGCAGCGCATCGACCACGACCTTATCGCCCTGCACGACGTTGAAAATGCCATCGGGCAGGCCGGCTTCCTTGAGCAGCTTCGCCATGAACAGCGACGCCGAAGGATCGCGCTCGCTCGGCTTCAAGATAAACGCATTGCCCGATGCAATCGCCACCGGGAACATCCAGCACGGCACCATGCACGGGAAATTGAACGGCGTGATGCCCGCGACCACGCCGAGCGGCTGGCGCAGCGTCCAGTTGTCCATGCCGGTGGACACCTGATCGGTGAAATCGCCCTTCAGCAATTGCGGAATGCCGCACGCGAATTCCACCACGTCGATGCCGCGCGACACTTCGCCCTGCGCATCGGTAAAGACCTTGCCGTGTTCGGCGGTGATGATCGCGGCCAGTTCGTCGCGATGCTTGTTCATCAGTTCGAGGAACTTGAGCATGACGCGCGCACGGCGGATGGGCGGCGTATCGCGCCATGCCGGAAACGCGGCCTGCGCGCTCGCGACGGCGGCGTTCACATCGGCCACTTCGCCCAGCACGAGCTTGCGCGGGCGCTCGCCCGTCGCGGGATTGAAGATCGGCTGCGAGCGCGAGCCCGAGCCGTTTGCGCGCTCGCCGTTGATGTAATGGACCACGTCGGCGGTATCGTTGAAGGCTTGCATCTCGTCTCCTGATGATTGGATGAACAATACGCCTAGTGTAAGAACGTCGGCGTTCGCTGGAAAGACGTTAAGATTGAACTCATTGTTCGCAACCACAAACAATCCACGCATGGACGAGCAGAAGATCGAAACATTGTGGACGCATCTGCACTGGCTTACCGTGCTGGCCGAACAGGGCAGCTATACGGGCGCGGCGGCGCGGTTGGGCGTGTCGAAGGCGGCGATGAGCCAGCGGATTGCCGAACTGGAACGCGCGGCGGGCGTGCCGCTCGTCACGCGCACTACCCGCAGTGTGCGCTTTACCGAGGCAGGACGCCGGCTCGTGGACGACACGCGCGCGCAATACGAGCACATTGCCGCGAGCTTCACGAGCGTGCGGGAAATGGCGGGCGTGGCGCGTGGCCTGATTCGCGTGACCGCGCCGATGGCCTTCGCGCGCCAACAACTCGTGCAGCGATTGCAGGGCTTTTTGCATGCGCATCCCGAAGTGCGGGTTCAACTCGATGCATCGGACCGATTGAGTTCGATTGCAACCGAAGGCTTCGATCTGGCGATTCGGCACAGCGCGCAGGCACCGGAAACGCATGTCGCGTGGAAGCTGTGCGATACGCATTCGGTCATCGTCGCGACGCGTGCTTATTTGAAGCGTCGCGGCACGCCTGTCACGCCCGCCGAGCTTGCAGTGCACGATTGTCTGTTTTATCCGCGCACGCAGGCGGCGGCGGTATGGTCGTTCGAGCGAAAGGGCGCGCGGCGGTCATCGGCGGGGCCGCATACGCTGGCCGTCAATGGGCCGTTTTCGGCGAACAACAGCGAAGTTCTGCGCGATGCCGCGCTCGACGATCTGGGCATCGCGCTATTGCCGGATTTCACCGCGCAGGCGGCGGTGCAGTCGGGCAAGCTGGTGGTACTGCTGCCGGATTGGCGGCCCGTGGGCGGCTTCGCGGAGCATTTGTATGTGGTGAGACCTTATACGCCGCATGTGCCGCGTGCGGTCGCGCTATTCGTCGGTTATTTGCGCGAGGCGTTTGCGAGCGGGTTTCCGCTTTGAGTCTTTGGATTTAGGTTACTGAACAAAATGACGAGAATGCAAAGTGTGGTCGATGTGAACGTGTTGTTCCGCAATGAAAGGAACGAAGTGCTGTTTATTCAGCGAGCCAACACCGGGCACAGAGACGGGCAATATTCGCTGATCGCGGGTCATCTGGAACCCGGTGAATCCATCGAAGCGTGTGCGATCCGTGAATCGAAAGAGGAAGCGGGCGTGATCATCACTCCCGGTTCACTCGAATTCACGCTGGTGATGCGACGCGATGCGGAACAGAACCGCATCAGCTTTTTTCTGACGTGCCGGGAATGGACAGGCACCCTCGCGAACATGGAACCGCACAAGTGTTCCGGGTTCGTTTGGGCGCCATTGGAAGAACCGCCTGAGCCGACCATCGACTATATCGCGCACGCGCTCGACAATATTCGACAAGGTGTAATGCTGGCCGATTTCAAGGTTTAGCACTTCCCTGCGCGGCGGGCGAGAAGTGACAGTTCGGGTCCTTCTTGCCGTCCGGCGAGCAACACGTCAGCAGGTTTTTCACTGACTCCACGTTCGCCGCGTCCCATTCAGCCTTGCTTCTGTTGTTGTCGATGGGCATCCAGTGATTGAGCGGATAACTCGCGGCGAGCTTGTTGCTGCCCTTCGGCGGCGGCAGCATTCCCGCTGCGAGCGGCACGTAAATATCGCAGCTATGCTGGTCGCCAATCCGGTGACAGCCGATGCACGTATTCCCCGGCGTGCTGATCGCATGCGATGTCCACGATGCAAAGGAATCCCCAATATTCTGATACTTGCCCCACGGGTCCGTCGGCACATGGTTCCATACCTGACCGATCCACGGGCTGTACATGACCGGGCTTGCATCGTGACAGGACATGCATTTCTTGGTCGCCGTCGCGGCGGGCGGCCACCAGAACGCTTCTGCCGAAACGTGGCCCGGCGGCGGCGTCTTTTCATTCGGCGGCGGGACGCGCGATGCATTGAAGCCGCTCGCGCTGCCTGAATGCTCCGCATGAAACCAGCACGTCTTGCCGTTGCTCGCGTGATGCAACACGATATCGACTTCATCGTAATTCGGGCTTTTATCCGCGCGAATCATTTTTCTGCGGCAGAACGCGGAAATCTGCGTGTCGCCGTGTGAGAGGTTCAGGATCTTCGAGTAAGGCGTGCAGGGTCCGGAGGTCGGCGAATCGTAGGGCAATAAAGCGGGCCGGTCGCAGGTCATGTTCGCGAAGTAGCGCTCCGGCACCTTGTTGTTGACCGTGATCGGCACGTTCGTGCCGGCGTTGCAGTCGAATGCGGGAATCTCGCCGATTTCATCGACGCATTCCTGGCCGTATTGCGTGATCGATTGCTCGGCTTTATCGGCTGCAAAGACCGAATGCGATGCGAAGGCGAGCACGATTAGCAATGCGCGAAGGAAGGTTCTCATCGTCACGCTCCGCCGCGGGTATAAGGCTTCGCGATCTTTCGGATCGCTTCGATATATTTCACGTAACCCGTGCAGCGACATAGATTGCCGCCGATCCATTCTTCCATTGCCGAATCGAGTTGCGCCGCGTCGATCGGGTTCGCCTTCAGATGGTCGAGCATGGCGGTGGCCGCCATCAGAAAGCCCGACGCGCAATAACCGCATTGAAACGCGAACGATTCGAGAAAGCTCTGTTGAAGCGGCGACAGTTTGCCCGCCTGCGCCAGCCCTTCGACGGTGTAGACGTGCATGTCCTGCATGGCGCTCACGGGCGTGGAACATGCGAGCGTTTTTTCCATCGGTGCATCGGGCTGATTGCGTGTGCCGACCGTGCATGCACGACATACGCCGATGCCGCAACACAGCTTCGTGCCCGTCAAATCCTGTCGCTCGTGAAGGAAATCGATGAGGTTCATGTCGCCATCCGCCGCCGATGCTTCGACGGCGCGCCCATTTACATGCATGCGAATAACGCCGCTCATTACGCTGCTCTCCTGATCATTTCGGGGGTCACCGGCGTTTCACGAAAACGCTGGCCGGTCGCCGTTGCGAGTGCGTTGAGCAAGGCCGGTGCGATGGGACACATGACCGCCTCCGCGATGCCGCGCGCGTTGGCCGGATCGTCGCCGGGTGGCGGCAGCGCGAGCAAGGTCTGCACGGGAATATCGGTCAGACGCGTGATGTGATAGCGATCGAGGTTCCATCGTCCGCCGCCCGGTCCTTCGTTGCCGAGCGGGCACGTTTCGGTTAGCACGTTGCCGATGCCCATCGCGACCGCGCCTTCCGATTGACCTTGCACGAGTTCCGGACACAACTGCCGCCCGACGCTCACCGAGGACACCACTTCTTCGACCTTCACGCGACCGAGCGCATCGACGGACACGGCGACGAGCGCCGCCGATGGCGCGTAAGTCGTGCGCTGGAATTTCGCGCCATCGACGATCGGTTGATGCAGATCGCGATCAAGCGGCGTGAGGTGATCGGGGTCCATGCCTACGGCGACGTAGTCGTATTCGATATCCGCCGGACCGGACGCGAACGGATAGGTGCCCGTCCAGAACGAACCGGCATAGCTCGCATGCACGGCCGCGATGATCGGCAGGTTCATGTTGCGCATTTGCTGGAGAAGGTCGCGCCACGGAAGCGGCCTGTTCGCGCTGTTCGTCGTGAGCGCGCCGTCCATCCATTTAATTTCGGATGCCTTCACGTTCTCGCGCCAAAGCGCGCACGCCGCCGGTAGCACGCTTTGCAGCAGCAGCGCCTGAGCCGCGCCTTTTACCGCGTGATATTGATGGAACGCGCCAAGACATGCACTCGAAGAACCCGAGGTAAAACGCACTTCGTTAGGATTGCGTGGCGTCTTCATGCCGACGAGACCGAGCGCATTGAACGGCTCGACCACGCTCATGGAAATGGTCTGCGCGTTGCGTCCCAGATATTCGGAAGGAGCGAGCCCGAGCGTGGTCGCCGCGCCGTTGCCCATATCGGTATAGGTCGTGAGCACCCGAATGCCGCCGTCCGGAAGTATCTCCACCATGCCGTACATTCCGTCTCCCGAGGTGCCGAACGCTTCGTTCGCCATCGCGACGCCGACGCCGTATCTCAAACCCTGCGCCTGACGTTGCGCTCGTATGACCTCACGGTTTTGCCAGAGCGGATGCGTTTCGAGGCCGTCCAACACCTGATCGAGTTGCAGATCGAAGAGGATCGGTGCGCCGGTGATCGCGCGTCCTCTGCCGAGCGAAGGCGCTTTGCCCAGCAGATTGATTCGGCGTATCGCGAATGGCGACATGCCGAGCCTGAGCGCGGCTTCATCGATCAATGTTTCGATGGCCATGAACGCCTGCGGCCCGCCGAAGCCGCGCTGCGAACCGCCGAATACTTCCGGCGTGTATAGCGAAGCGGCGGTTGCACTCGCACGCGTGATCTCATAGCAGCTCATTGCGCTGAGTGCTGCGAGTTGCGCGACATACGGCGAGAGGTTTTTCTTGCCGCCGCCGTTCATCGTGAAATCGCAATCGATTGCCTGAATCTTGCCTTGACGATCGAACCAGAGCGACTCGGTGAACTGAGTTTCGCAACGCTTGAGTCCGACCTGAAACTGCTCGTAGCGCGATTGCTGCCAGCGCAGCGCGCCACGCGCGAACGGCGCGGCCAATGCCAAATAAAGCGGAAAGTAGGAACGGTCGCGGCCGCCGAAGCCGCCGCCCGGGTAACACGCGCAGATGTGCACGCTCTTGACGGATACCGCGCTTTTGTCGAACAGTCCGGCTGCGCTGCCTGCATCCTCGCCTGCGGACTGAGTGCCGAGGACCAGACGCAGTTCACTGCTTGACGCGTCATACCACGCGAGCCCTGCTTCGGGTTCCATGAACATCGGGTCCATGGCGGGCGTCATGAAACCCTTGTCACCCGATGCGCCGACCTTGAACCACGTGCCCGCATCCTCGTTACGCCTGATCGTCTTCGCGATGTTGTCGCTGGCTGCGGCGAGCGCTTCAAGATATTGAGGCGTGGGCTTGCCGTCGCTGCCCGTCTGATAATCCTTGACGTAGTTGAAGTCCGTGTCGTCGTTGCGCACATAGGTGGCCGTCGGCGAGAACTTGACGGGTGCGGCACGCTCGTGCGGTTCGATCGGCGCGCCGTAGCGGATCACGGCATGGTTGAATTCGAGCAGGGTGCGGGCGCGGCGGTAGGTGTCGAAGTTTGCGAAGATCAACATCGCGGCGGGTTGGCCATAACAATCCGCCAGCTTGCTCTTGCGGGCGAACCAGTAGATGTCCTGATTCGCGATCGGATCGGGTTCGGGCGCGAGCGCGATTTTTCGGGCGAGCAGTGCATCGTTATCGACAATGGCGATGGGCCGCAATTCCGGCGGCAGCATGCTCAGGTCGTAGCCTTCATAGACTCGATCGACGCGGTCGCAGCGCAGCGCGTACAACCAGTTTTCTTCCTGCGGCCAACCGGGGAAATCGCGCGCTTTGAAGTCGCGTGCGTAGATTTTCTGGCCGGTGACTTTTGGGATTCCGTCGATTCTGAAGCGTGCTTTTCCCGGTATCGGTGCCCATTCGGGGTCGTTGTCGCCGATGGTTTGCATCGATGAATCGAGCATGGCGGCGGGTAGATTGCTGATTGAGATTGCAATTACCGCGCCGCTGCTCATGACTTTTAGGAAAGTCCGGCGGGTAATGGGAGTATCGAAGGCCATTGAGATCCCCTAAGATCGAATTCCTTTTTCTTTTAAGCAACGCGATGCCCGACTCATGCTCTTGCATGTCTACGTTAGCTTTAGCCGCACGCAATCAAACGCAGCGAACGTGGTGGCCGCCGAATAGGATATAAACCCTTTATTCTCGAAGGTGTGAGACGCTGGCTTTTGAATTAATTGGGCAATGCTGATCGGCCCACAAAATAGCGGTTGCCGGTCATCGGTACTTGCCTGTCTCCCTGCTCCAAATTCGATTCGAAGCATCGACTTTCTTTAATTGCCGCGAAACTCATGTCTCTATTCTCTCAGTGTTCATCACTGCATGCCTCTTTTTGACAATCCTATGTGGAAATAAGGTTTGTCGCAATATGGAGATAGAGTTTGTTGAGTGAGATTTTATGAAGTTTTTGAACGCATTGTGGATATACGATGCTTAAAGGCAGTATTTATCCGCTTTTTGGTTGTTAAAGTCATGCAATACACAATCGTCGCCCTCCGCGTCTGGAATACTTCAAAGTTGGAAAGAAATTCGCTTCATCTCATGCGTCTTGGAAAGGTCTTGGTCATTTTTGAGTGCGTACTATACCGAAGGATGAGTAATGCCAAGTGCTTCTTCTGAGCGGTTCCGGTAGCCCCGCCGTAACAACGGGGCCTTCAGCCAACTTAGTTAAAGCATTCATTGACTGATCTGCTCACGCACGACACTGATCGGGTCCATCGGAAACTTCGGCGGGTTTTGCGCTGCCGTGCGCTGATACGGGTCCGATGCATCGATTTGGCACTTCGCCTCGATTTCGGCCGGCCATTGCGGAATCTTGCTGGTCCTGATCGCGACGAGCCGGCCTATCGAAATGAGCCATACCACCGGTGCGGAGATCCACTGAATGAGTCGGGGCAGTCCGTTCAGATTCAAGTTCAGCGCGAACAAGCCTTCGCGGAACGTCTCGCGTCTGCTTGCGACGTGATGACACCAGTGGACATCGCCATACACCGCCTTCGGGCCTTCTTCCATGTAGCGACGGATGAATTCCCAACAGTTCTTCAATTGGCGTGGTTCTTCGCTGTCTCCATGCAGGGCGAAGGTCCATTCCACAGTTTGCCGGTCTGCTTTGAGCGCGTGGCCGCGAATGTCCCAGATCTGTGGGCCTGAACCCGTGTAAGACCGCGTGCACCGGCTGACTGTGAAAAAGAGATCGTCCCACTTGGCCGAGCGAATCACGCCGTCGAGGCAGAAGACGTACACCATGCGTTTGCGGTAGTTGAAGCGGATCGGATAGTGCGTCCAGCGGTATGATTCTTTTAACAGCATCCAGACCAGGCCGGCCCAGATTGGACTACAGATAGCCCACCAGCACACGATAACCAGCCAGTCTTTTGAAGTTGGCACGAAATGCCAATCCGGGACCGTGAGCGCAATAAACGCCATAAACACTGTAAGCGCGATAAAAAATAGGCCAACAAACGTCACATAGCCCCGATATATAAACCAGCGGTCGACCAGCTCCATAAAAGTGGAATTGAACTTAATCGTCGATACGTTGTAGAACGGCACAATGTCCAGACGCTCTTTCTGACGTAGCTGATTCTGCCGTTCCTCCGCAGTGAGCGCCCTGTTAATGGGGAAATTTTCTTGAGAAATCTCTTTGGGGCCCATCTTAAACTCCTGCGAACGATGGCATCTCGCTCATTTCCTGTTGAGACGATTTATATCGGTTCGATATGTCTCTGCCCCATATACAGCGCTTCAACCAAGTAGCCAATTCGTCGTCACCAAACTTGGTGATCAAAATTTGTGCAATCAGATATACGAGGGCACCAACCAACAACAGGGGAAGAGCTTCGGCACCGATGCCAACGGCGATCGCGATCAATATTCCGCCTATCGCTGACAAGCCATAGGCTGCGACAAGTCCGGGCTTGCCCTTGCCGAAAGCAACAAGCATCTCTCGCAAATCACAAACCGCCCCAATCACCGCCCCCACCACCCCAAACACCTTCGCGCCAAACGGCGCCCAGCGCGCAATGAATCGCAGAACAGCACTCCGCCCCGCCGACAACTCAGTAATCCCCATCGCCTGCATCAATCGATCAGCCGTATCTGCAAACGTCGCCGCCAGCAGCGACACCGAACCCGCCACGCGTGCCTTGTTCTCCACTTCCGCCAACCCCGATGCCGTTCCCAACGCCTGCTCAGTACTGGCAATCCCCGCGATCTGCACATACGCTGCAATCAGATTGCCCACCACCGGAACCGCCTTCGCCACGCCCGCTCCCATCTTCGCCGCAGCCGCCGTCACCGGTATCTCGGCGATGAGTCGCTCCCGCGCGGCGACGTTCATCGCCTCGACCTGCTCGGCCGTGCGCAGCGCACTCGCCGCCCATTGCGCCTGCTTCGCCTTGCTCAAACGCGCAGGCATGTCCTTGAGCGTCTCCTTGTCGATCATCACCATCATCCTGACCGACACGGCCTTGTTCATCGGTTGCTTTTGAATCTTCAGCCTGCGCAAGGCATAGGTGACTTCCCGCTCCAACGCGTTCTCGCTCACGTTCCTGAGCCCGGATGCCTTGACCAGTTGGCGCATCACCGAAGCGCGCATCCTCGTGAACGAGCCGGTAAGCTCGACCGGCACGACAGGACGTTCGGTGATCGTTCCCAAGGCAACGAGACCATGATGAACGTGCGCATCACCTGCCGCAGACTGAAGCAGCCGGGTGACTCACGCCGTCAAAGCCGGCTTCATTGAAAGTGATGGCACATTCGAGCACGCGAACCACGGGCGGCACGTTGCCGGGTATCACGCAATTGACCGGCGTGAGCGTGGCCGCGCTCAGGCTTTCGACCTGACGCTTGAGCGCAGGCTGGTCGTCGGACACGTAAAGCCGAAGCAGACTGCGCAGTCCTTCGCCCGAATTTGGTTCGTCGTGGGAATCGTCGAAGTGCGCGTATTCGATGTTGAGTTGCGCGTACATGAGCCAAGCCTTACGGCCCACGGCAAGCGGTGGCAACGATCGACTGGGCGGGCGCACCAGCCCCGCGCTCGAGAACGGCGTCGATTCCGGCAGGTCCAGATCGCTCACGCCGTTGCATTCGAGGCGGCCTGCGAGGTCGCGATTGGTCAGCCACGCGTCCAGCGAGAGGTAGTTGATCCGGCGATCTTCATCGCTATCGCCAGATTCCTTCGCGACATAGGGCAAGCCGTCGCGGCCAACCAGCGACAGGAACGAATCCGTGCCGATATACGGTGCGCGCGTATCATGGGAACGTCCTTTGGCCGTGCTCAGGCGTTGTTCGCGACGCACGGTGAAATAGCGTCCGTTTTCGTCTTCATCGCGCAAGCGCGCCTCGTGCAGCGGATAGAAGGGAAGCTCTTCCGAATCCTCCTCGTTATCGACCTGACCGATGGCCATCTCCACCGAATGTACTTCGTAGTCCAGAGGCCGGTTCTCGACCGGCACGAGACGCGCTTGCCTGCTTTCCTGTTTCAGCTTCGTGGGCGCTGTGCGAACCTTGAACAGATTCACCACGGGCACGCAGAACAACGCGAACATCGACGCATCCACTTGCTGCGCCAGTTCGCTCGTGGAGCGGTCCAGCAGCACGATGATCTCCACCTCGCTTCCGGCGATGCGCGCGAGTCCGGCTTCGAGCCCCGTCAGCGTAAAGAAGTAAAACCGGTTCGGACACGCGAAGTATTCCTGCACGAGGTTGTGACCCAGAAACTTGCGCGCCCCCAGCGGCAGCACGGTTTCTTCCGGTCCGAGCCCGTCCTGAACGACCGCATCCGATCGAACGACGTGCGGCACGTAGCCCGCTTCGCTGAAGCGCCCCGGCCCGCCGATCACCGACACCACTGCACCCGTGTGAATCAGCTCATGCAGATGCGAGGCGACGCGTTCATCGCCCGCCAGATAGATTTGCAGCCGGTCCAGCCCGCGAAGCGAGGAGAACGGTACGCCGCCGATCGTGCGCAAGCGCAGACGCAAGGCGCCGCATACGGGGCGATCGGGCGGCACGTAACGGCTCTGGCCCAGGAGATCAGGGGGAACGTGAGTGAGTCGTCCATCCAGAATCGACACCGGATAGAACGAGACATCCTGCGTTGTACGAAACGTGCAGGCGGTCTTTTCTCCGCCGGGTAAGTTCAGGGCATTCAGCTCGACGCCGCGCTCCAGCGTATAGCCGGTTGTGAAGCCGCCCGCCTTGCCGCCGGGATAAAACCGTGCGATGGAAATCGAAGGCGTGGGCGACAGATAATTCGGATACACCGAGGACAGCAGCGCTTGCGTCAACAGCGGGAACTCGTCCTCGAAGCGCAATTGCGTGCGCGCGTTGATGAACGCGGAAGACTCGAACAGACGGCGCACGTAGGGGTCGCCTACTTCGGCCTCTGCATCTTCTCCGAGCATGCCAAGGCGACGAGCAATCTTTGGATGCGCCCGCGCAAATTCACCACCCAGCGCCTGCATGAAGCGAATTTCGTCGAGGTAGGCCGCGAGCAGACGCGGGTCCATCAGACGGAATCTTGCTTGTTGATACTACTGACTAACCGAAAATCGACTTCCTCTACTCTGCAATGTTTAACGAACATGACTGGCGATAAATGATCACGTCCGGAAAAGACTGCGCAACGATGATCGGACAGGGCTAATCGTTGCCAAATGATTGGTACCACTGCCGAATTATCGGAGGTCTGCAAACATTCCGATAGCCACGAAAATTCCTAATTTCGGTGCCGACTGTCAATCGTTTCGGACTATGCTGATCAAGGCCTGGGCTTTCGCTCGATTCCTTTGCGGTAGATGACGCGGCTTGCGGGATTTTCACGGACCAAACGAAGACACCGGGACATCCGACCGGTTCATAAGGTTTGCCAAAAGAATCGATCGCCTGCGGAGCTATGGAGTAACGCGACGCACAGGAGGAAATGCACGCGGGGCTGCACGTGTCGAAAATGACGAGCGGCTCAATACATTCGCCGCCCCGCGCTTTTCCTGAGCGTGGCGCTCAGGCTCATCATCGCCCGATCAATGATGCGCAAACGTCGGCACAACATCCTGCGCAACCGCAACGCGCACACCCGATTGCGCCACGCCATCATTCACCCCGCCATAACCATTCGCGGCATCAACGCGCATTTCCGCAGCCTGAATATCCCCTGGATACTTCGCATCGTTCAAATGCGCGGGGTTATACCCGGCCTGCTCCAATTGCACGATTTGCGCATTCACCTGCGCGCGCGTGACCGGCTGATTCGACTGCGCGAACGACGCAACCGGCGCCGCCAGCGCTAAAGCAATCGCAACACCAATAAGCTTCTTCATGATCCTTCTCCAATAAGGTTTGCCAGCCTTCGATGTCCCAAGACACCTAAGCGACCGTTGAATACAGTTTAGGAAGGTCGGAGATCAGGGTAAATACCGAAAGAACGAAATCACTTTTGGCGAAAACCCGACCAATCCATGACTCATGTTCCAGCGCTTCCCTTAGACAGAACTTAGTGTCCCTGAACAAATATTCACGCGCGGCCCCATTCCCCTCACGAATCGCCTATAAAATAAGCAACGGCTAAGCGCGTCTGTCCATGCCGGAGGGTAGACAAGGCACGAACTCGAATGGGGAAGGCCATGAAGCGAATCGTGGTGATCGGCGCGGGCTTTGCAGGGCTATGGAGCGCGCTTTCCGCCGCGCGCAAGCTCGATGAACTCAACGAGCCAGCAGAAAAAGCGGAAGTCGTGATCGTCAATCCGCAGCCTTATCACAGCGTGCGAGTGCGCAATTACGAGCAACCGCTCGATTCCTCGCTGGTGCCGCTGGACAGCGTGCTCGATCCCACCGGCGTGCGGCTGATCCAAGGCAAGGCAACGGGCATCGACACCGCGAAGCGTCTCGTGCATATCGAAGTCGATGGCATCAACGACACGCTCGAATACGAACGTCTTATTCTCGCGGTCGGCAGCGAACTGCTGCGGCCGGACATCCCCGGACTGGAAGCGCATTCCTTCGATGTCGATACCTACGGCGGCGCCTGCAAGCTCCAGGCGCATCTGCAAACCTTGCCCGTGCTGTCGGATTCCTGCGCGCGCTATACGGCGGTCGTGATCGGCGCGGGGCTGACGGGCATCGAACTGGCGGCGGAGTTGCCCTCGCGCATGCGCGATATCGTGGGTGATGCCGATCGCGACAAGGTGCGCGTGGTGCTGGTCGATCGCGCGACGCGGATCGCGCAGGCCATGGGCGGTGCGCAACCCGTCATCGAAGAAGCGATGAACACGCTCAGCGTGGAGATGCGCGCGGGCACGTCGCTGGTGTCGCTCGATGGACAGGGCGTGACGATCACGGACGGCGCGCACGAAGAACGCATCGACGCCTGCACGGTCATCTGGTGCGGCGGATTGCGCGCCAACACGCTCGCCGCGCAGCTTCCCGTGCCGCTCGACCCGATGGGCCGCGTGCCGGTCGATTCCTTCCTGCGCGTGGAAGGGCTGCCGGGCGTGTTCGCGGCGGGCGATTGCGCGCGCATTCTGATCGATGGCGTGCGGCCATCGGTCATGTCATGTCAGCACGGCCGCCCGATGGGACGCTACGCCGGCAACAACGCGGTGTGCGATATGTTTGATCTGGAGATGTTGCCGCTCGAAATCGACTGGTACACGACCATTTGCGATCTCGGCCCGTGGGGCGCGGTCTATACGGAAGGATGGGACAGGCATCTCGTCTCGGAGGGCGACGAAGCCAAGGCGACCAAACGCACCATCAATGGCGAGCGCATTTATCCGCCGAAGAACGGCACGCGCGAGGCCTTGTTCAGGGCGGCGGCGCCCGTTGTGCAAGCGCCGCCGCCCACCGCGCGAAACGACAGCCCGAGTTAGACCTTAGACCTTCTCGACCGACGCGTTATAAATCTCGTCGATGGACGCCTGCAGCGTCTTGTCGAACTCTTCTTCGCTCATCGACTTCTTCAGCTCGTTGATGAGCGCGCGCGAGAAGCTCGCGATCATGCCGTGGTTTTCCGCGAGCTTCTTGCACGCATCGCTGCGCGTATAGCCGCCCGACAGCGCCACCACGCGCACCACACGCGGATGCTCGATCAACGGACGATAGAAATCCGCTTCATCGGGAATGGTCAGCTTGATCATGACCTTGCTCGATTCCGGCAGCGCGTCCAGACCCTTGAGCAGTTCGTCGCGCAGGATCTTCTCGGCGGCCTTCTTGGTCGTGCTCTTGATCGAGACTTCCGGTTCGAGAATCGGCACCAGACCGTGACCGATGATCTGCTTGCCCACTTCGAACTGCTGCGCCGCAATCGCCGCGATTCCAGTTTCCGACGCATCGTGAATGACCGAGCGCATCTTGGTGCCGAACACGCCGAGCTTCACCGCGCGTTCGAGCAGCGCGTCGAGGCCGGGAATCGGCTTCATCACCTGCACGCCGTCCTTCTGTTCTTCCAGACCCTTGTCCACCTTCAGGAACGGCACCACGCCGCGGTCTTCCCACAGGAACGTCGGCACGGGCTTGCCTTCCGCCTCGCCGTCCATGGTGCGCTCGAACAGAATCGCGCCGATGACCTTCTCGCCCGAGAACGACGGCGCGGTCATGATCCGAACGCGCATTTCGTGCATGAGCTTGAACATCTCGGCGTCGCCGTCATAGGCGTCCTCGGGAATTCCGTATTGCCGCAATGCGCCGGGCGTGGACCCGCCGCTCTGATCCAGAGCAGCAATGAAACCTTGTTTCTCGGCCATTTGCGCGAGCATCTTTTCCTTAGCCACGAACATCACCTCCTCAAAGTTCAAACGCCGGAACGCGCGCGAACGCGAGCCGGGCTGCTGGTTCCACCTTTTCCAAGTGTACTGGTTTTGACGTGCGGCTTTCTCGTGCAAATCCGCCATTTCTACGGCTTCAGCGCACGGCGGTGCACGTGTGCGCGCCTTCAGGAAGGCGCAGCGGAGTTCAGATCTGCCGCGTTTGCGGACTTGAGGGCAGGCTTCATGCCTGAGCGCCTGAACAAGGTCGCGGCACGTCGCAGCATGGAAGGCGCGGATTCGAAAGTCGGAAGCGCGGGTTCTGCAACCGGCGCCGTTTCGGGCGCGGCCGGTTCCGGTTCGATGACGACCGGCGCGAGCGCTTCACGCGCGGCGGCGCATCGCTGGTTCAGCGCGCGGCGCATGTCGGCATCGCCGATCAAAGTCTGAACGTTCGTTAGCCCGTGCTCGAATTGCAGCGCGTAAGCGATATCGGTGAAGTCGTCGAAGCGTCCGCTATCGGCCAACTCACCGGCCAGCGCGGCGGTGCGCTGGCGTTTCCATGTTTCGAGATCGTCGTTGCCCGTGCTCACAGGTGCCCTCTTCTTGGCGATGAGGTTCGACGATGTTAGCTTGAGCCACCGGGTTCCGACGTTGTCCTGTCACAACATGGTGACAAAAAGTCGGACGAGAAAAGCAACGAAAGCGCTTGCCATTGCAAGGCGAATTACGTAGACGAATAGTCAGATGGCCGAACGATCGTGCGATTTCACCACGCGCCCGCGAACGCCTGCACCGCGCGATTGAACGCAGCGGGATTCGCCGCATTCATGCCGTGCGACGCGCCGTTGATCGTCACGCGCTCCGCGAACTCGATCCACTCCACGAGCTTGTCCACGTTGTTGCGGAACATGCGCGGGCTTTTCTGCCCGTCGATGAGCAGCGTCCGGCACTTGATGTCGCGCGCCGCCTCGCGCGTGTAGGCGGGCAACGGATCGCGGAATTGCTTGGGCAGCGTCAGCGCGTTGTCGAGCGCCATCTGCCGAAAACTCGCGGTGCTCTTTTGCCAGAAGCCCTGCATGCTCACCGAATCCACGAACATTTCCAGACCGCGATCCAGTTCGCCCTGCTCGATCAATTCCGCCACGCGCGTGCGCAGCGCGTTGGTCGCGGGCGGCAGCGTGGCGGGCGAAGTCTGCGGCGTGAGTTGCAGCGGGCCGCCCGGGTCCGCGAGCGTGAGCGTCTTCACGAGGCGCGGATACTCGCGCGCCAGATGAAACGCGATACACCCGCCGCGCGAATGCCCGACCAGATGCACCGGCGCGAGGTCCATCGCCTCGATGAAACCGGCCATCTCGGCGACGTGCGCTTCCACGCCGAATTCGCCCTGCACGAAGGCATCGACCGCGGGCCAGTAATGCGACAGGCTCGGCGCGATGCAACGAAATTGCTTCGCCAGCGGCGCGAGTTGCGGGTTCCAGTAGCGGTAATCGCACAACGAACCATGCACGAAGACCAGCGGTTCGCCTTCGCCACACTCCACATAAGGCACGGAAATGCCCGATGCGATGGTCGCGAAGGACGGCTCGGGCAAGGCGTTGAGTGCGCTCAGTATGGCGGGATCGGTGCGGGCGTTCATCGTCGAAAAGCTCCTTTGCGTCACTATGCCCGCCTGTGAGCTAAAAGAAAAACGCATAATATTGATGGATTCATTCAGGTTTTCTGATAGCAATTCATAGACGTTGAAACATGAAAGCACTCGACCTCGACGTCCTCTCGATGATCGTCGCCGTCGCCGACACGGGCAACATCAGCCGCGCGGCAGAGTTGGTGCATCGCTCGCAATCGGCGGTGAGCATGCAGATCAAGACGCTGGAAACCGCCATCGGCCGTCCGCTGTTCGTACGCAAGCCGCGCAGCGTGGTGCCGACGCAGGACGGCGAAGTGCTGCTGACCTACGCGCGCCGCATGCTCGCGCTGCGCGATGAAGCGTGGGCGGCGGTGGTGCGGCCCGACGTGACCGGACGCGTGGTGATCGGCGTGCCGGACGATTACGCGTCGTCGCTATTTCCGCCCATCCTCAAGAAATTTTCGGCGACGTACCCGAAGGTGGAGATTCAGGTGGTCGGCCTGCCGAGCGTCGCGCTCGCGCCGATGGTGAAGGACGGCACGGTCGATCTCGTCTGCGCGACGCGCATCAAGGGTTTGAGCGGCGAATTCCTGCGGCACGAGCCGATGGTCTGGGCCGCCGCGCCCGGTGCCACCGATATCTGGAAGGAACGGCCTCTGCCGATTGCCGTGTTCCTGCCGGGCAGCGTCGCGCGCGAGAACGCCATTCGCAGTCTGGAGCGGGCGCGCATCGGCTATCGCACGTCGTATGAGAGCCCGAGTCTGCTCGGACTTTTGACGATGGCCGAAGCGGGTCTCGCCGTCACGCCGCTCGCCAGGTGCGCCGTGCCCGCGCATTTCACGCTGCTCGGTCAGGCGCAGGGCTTGCCGGAAATCGGCACGCTGGAAGTGGTGCTCGCGCGCAGTGCGGCGTCGAAACGGCCGCCGTGCGACTTTCTGGCGGAACGGATCATCGCGGAATTGCGGCGTTGAGCGAGGCTTCGATCTGGCGGATGCGCCGCGCCGCCCACGCCCGCACCATTGCGTTCGATGCCGCCAGCGGCAAGGACACCGCCATGATGCGATAGACATCGTTGCGGCGAATCTTCGAGACTTGCGCGGGATCGAGCCATGCCGCGTTGTTGGCGAGCAGCACGAGCGTATCGAGTCCGATCATGATCGGCCACAGACACGCCAGCCGCAAACGCACCGCGCTTGCGGGAATGGCGAGCGTGTAGTCGATGGCATCGCGATACAGCGCAAGCGTCTTGCGCAGCAGATCGTCGAGCACGGGACGCGCGCGCATCGACGTGTTCGGGTCGAGCAAATCCTGCGGCGCGAGACCGTGACGCGTGAGGATCGACACCGGCAGATAGCACCGGCCGATACGCAGATCGCGCGCGCAATCGCGCAGGACGTTGGTCATCTGAAGCGCTTGCCCGAAGCGCACGCCGCGCGTGAGCATGAAATCCGGCGCGGCCTTGAGCACGCCCGGCATGTGCGCGTAAATCATCTTCGTCCAGAACTCGCCGACGCAACCCGCCACGAGATACGTATAACGTTCGAGTTCTTCCGGCTCGTTCAATGCGCCGATGCGGCCCGAGGTTTCATCGGGAAACGTGCGCAGATCGAACTCCATGCCGGTGGTGAGCGTGGTGACGATTTCGCGCACGGCTGCTGCATCGCTGGTGCTCAGGCGCGGCAGGATGGCGAGTGCATCGCCGAGCGATTCGAGCAGCGCGCGTTCGTCGGGCTGCGCTTGTTGTCCGGCGACTTCGCCTGCCATGCGCTTCAGTGCTTCGTCATCGCGGGCGCCGTTGACTTGCGCGCGCAGCGACAACAGCAGTTCGAGCCGGCGCTGCGGTGACACCAGCGAAGTATCCGCGATGGTATCCGCCGCGCGCGCGAGCAAATACGCAAGCCCAATGGGATCGCGCATCGATCCCGGCAAGATGCGCAGCGTGAGATAGAAAGAGCGCGAAACGCTCTTCAAAAGCGGTCCGAGCAGAAAGTCCCGGGAAGATGAGTTCATGTGTCGGATCGGATGAGCAACGCGCCGCCGCATTGTATCCGTCTGCGCGGAATCGCTTCAGGTGTGGTGTTTCTTTCTGGCGCCATGTCGCTTGACCTTGGTCTTATGGACCGGTGCGTGGACCTTCTGCACGGGCGGCGTCTGCGCATCTTTAGCGGACACACGTTCGAGCGACACCGGCGCATGCCCCGCTTGCCGAAGTCCGATGAGCGTCGCCGCCGCGAATGACAGATCGATCACGCGGTCCTTCACGAACGGCCCGCGATCATTGATTCGCACGACGACCGAGCGCTTGTTGCGCAAGTCCGTTACGCGCACATAACTTCCGAGCGGCAACGTGCGATGCGCCGCCGAAAACGCGTTCATGTCGTAGCGCTCGCCGCTGGCCGTGCGACGTCCATCGAAACGCCTTGCGTAATACGAAGCCGTGCCGGTTTGAAAGACAACGGGAACGATGCGTGGTGCAGCCACTTCCTGCGGCGCTTCGACGACAGCAGCAACAGCAGCAGGTACATCGACAGGCGCATCAGACGCGTCAAGTTGACGATGCGCAACGCATCCGCCCAAAAATAAACAAGCGCCGATGACCGCGACAGCGGCTCGGCGCCCAAATGAACCATAGGCCTGCATGAGCGAACTTCTCCATGAGTTTCATGAATTGCCGATCCATGAAACCGGCTCGCTCCTAACGGCCGCCACGCCGCGCCGTTGACCCGGCGCGCGTAGATATGACTCACTTTTACATCGTTACATCGTGTTGCCTGCTGTCACGCCGAATTACTCCGCTTCCTCCATTTTCGACGTGGGCAAACCGCCCGAGCCGCGCTTGCGAAGCGGGTTCAACGGATCGTTACGCAGTGCGTCCCGATAAGCGGACACGGCGACCAGAATCAGCAGCACTGCGACGCCAGCAAAGACATGTGTATCCATGATCGATATTCAATCGTCCTGACGAAAAGTTTAAAGGACCGGGCGTCACGCAACGGGCGTCGTTGCCTTCGCGGCGTGCTGCACGCCGCGTCCGATCGCGTGATATTCGATGCCCAGTTCGCTCATGGTTTCCGGCTCGTAGAGATTGCGGCCATCGAAAATAACCGGGTTTTTCAGGCGGCGCTTGATGGAGTCGAAGTCCGGGCTCTTGAACACCTTCCACTCCGTCACGATGATCAGCGCATCCGCGCCATCCAACGCATCCTTGTGATGCGACGCATACGTGAGGCGCGAACGCGCCTGCGGATCGTCGTGCAGATCGAGCGCGAACACGCGGCGCGCTTCATCGACGGCAACCGGATCGTACGCGACGATCTTCGCGCCACGCGCGAGCAATGCGGCGGCCAGCACGCGGCTCGGGGCATCGCGCATGTCGTCGGTATTGGGCTTGAATGCGAGGCCCCACAGCGTGAAGGTCTTGCCCGTGAGGTCTTCGCCGAAACGCGCGACGATCTTCTGCGTGAGCGTGTCCTTCTGCGCTTCGTTGACGTTCGACACGGCCTTGAGAATGCTCATCTCATGACCGAAGCCGGACGCGGTTTGAATGAGCGAGCGCACGTCCTTCGGGAAGCACGAGCCGCCATAACCGCAGCCTGCATAAAGAAAGTCATAGCCGATGCGCGGGTCCGAACCAATGCCGCGACGCACCGCTTCGATATCCGCGCCCACGCGGTCAGCGAAGTTCGCCAGTTCGTTCATGAACGAGATGCGCGTGGCGAGCATGGCATTCGCCGCGTACTTAGTGAATTCCGCCGATTGCACATCCATGTACAGCGTGCGTTCGTGATTGCGGTTGAACGGCGCATAGAGACGCTTCATGCGTTCGCGAGCGCGTTCGCCGGGCACGTCGTCATCGCAGCCGATCACAATGCGGTCCGGTCGCGTGAAATCTTCGATCGCCGCGCCTTCCTTGAGGAACTCGGGGTTCGACACGACCGAGAACATGTGACGCTCGCCGCGCGCATTCAGCTCACGGTCGATCACTTCCTTCACGCGCCGCGCCGTGCCCACCGGCACCGTCGATTTATCGACGATCGTCTTGAAGCCGTTCATGTAGCGGCCGATATCCTTCGCCGCCGCGAGCACGTAGGAGAGATCGGCGGAGCCGTCTTCGTCCGAAGGCGTGCCCACCGCGATAAACAGCATCTCGCCATGCTCGACCGCTTCCTTCGTATTCGATGTAAACGACAGACGTCCCGCTTCGCGATTGCGATCGATCACCTCTTTGAGCCCCGGCTCATGAATGGGAATGCCGCCGCTGTTCAGAATGGCGATCTTGCGCTGATCGAGGTCGAGGCACACCACCTCGTTGCCGATGTCCGCAAGGCAGGCGCCCGTCACGAGTCCCACGTAGCCGCTGCCGATGATCGTCAGTTTCATGTCATGCGCTCCAGAAGTTCATGTTGTTCATTTGATTCGTAAGGTCCTGCGTGCTCAATACGCGTTCGCGCCCGCGAAGCCTTTCCACAGCGTCAGCGCGACGATCTTCATATCGAGGCCGAAGGTCCAGTGCTGCATGTAGTACAGGTCGAGCTTCACGCGTCCCGACATCTTCTCGATGCGGTCCGTCTCGCCGCGAAAGCCGTTCACCTGCGCCCAACCGGTGATGCCCGGCTTGATCCGATAGCGGTGCATGTAGCCCGCGACCAGATCCTTGTAGATGTTGTCGTGTTCGAGCGCGTGCGGGCGCGGACCCACCACCGACATCTCGCCACGCAACACGTTGATGAACTGCGGCAGTTCATCCAGACTCGTGCGGCGCAGGAACGCGCCGACCTTGGTCACGCGCTTGTCGCCCTTGCGCGCCTGCGTGATCTGTCCGACCACTTCTGCGTGCACTTTCATCGAGCGGAACTTGAAGATTTCGAACTCGTGTCCGTCGATGCCCTTGCGCTTCTGCTTGAAGAAGACCGGCCCCGGTGACGAGAGTTTCACCGCCAGCGCGATGCCCGCGAGCAAGGGCGCGAGGCTCATCAGCGCGAGCGCCGCGAACACGCGGTCGAACACGAGCTTGGGCAGCACCTTCACATCCGTGATGGGTGACGCCGCGAGATTGATCGCGGGCACGCCCAGCAGATTCACCGTCGGATTGCCGAAGAACGAGAGACTTTGCACGTCGGGAATGAATCGCACATTCACGAAGTCGTCCTTGAACTCTCTGACGAAGCGGTGAATGGTTTGTTCCTGCGAAACCGGCAAGGCGAGCCACAATTCGCGAATCTCGCGGCTGCGCACGGCGCTCACCAGCGCGTCGTAATCCCGTTCGATACGCACGCCCGCGAGTTCTTCCTGCGGCAGCGCGGCTTCATCGTCGAGCGCGAGATCGAAAACCAGCACGGGACGAAAGCCCGCTTCGGGACGGCCATGCATCTGCTCGATCAAAAAGCGCGCATACGGCGCGGAACCGGCAATGGCCACGGTCTTGTGATTGAAGCCTTCGCGCCGAATGAATTTGAGCGCCGAATAAATCGCCATCTTGCTCACGACGAGCAACACGATCGTGCACAAGGCCCAGTAACCGAGCCAAAGCCGCGACAACGACTCCGACCGATGGATGCTGAACGTAAGCAACACGCCCGCACTTTCCACGAGAATCCACGCAGCGCTCACGCGCAGCATGAGTTCGTGCAAGGGCTTGCCACGCCACGATTGATAAATGCCCAGCGCCGGAAAGGTCGTGATCGTCAGCAGACACGAAAACGCCAGCATGGTGCTTTGAATATCGTCGAGCCAGACGAACCCGCCTTTATAGATCGATGCACCGAGCGAAGCGCCCAGTGCCGCCATGGCAATGTCGATGACTCTGCAAATCACGCTTAGCATCGCAAGCAACTCTTATAGGGAACCGCACGTTTCAGGGAGCGACAGAAGAAGGCCGCGCAATATTTCATGCACCTTGCTTGTCACTGTTTCGTCTATAAAACTGGAATTAATATGACGCTGCAACCGCGAAATTATGTCTGAGCGTCTACGCGGATATTTTTCGAATATTTTTCCTGATCAAGCCTTGCCTGGCGGGCGTTTGCGAGATGGCGCATTGCGGAAGAAATAATTCGGGAGACCTTCGCATCCGTCCGCATCCGCCAGGCCCAAAGAAAAAAAGCACGCTGTCGCCAAGGCATTTTTTGGGTTTTTTAGCTTTAACAATGCATTTTCTCCATGTTAAAAATCGCATGATCGATCCCGCAACAGGAGTTCCTTCATGCCCGCATCAGATCTCTCGCTGTCCTCAACGACGCGCGCTGGACAAACCGGCACACGGCTCGCCATTCAACCCGTCATCCTTGCGGGAGGATCGGGCACGCGTCTGTGGCCGATGTCGCGCGAGCACTTCCCCAAGCAGCTCATCGGGCTGATCGGCGATCAGTCGCTGCTGCAGGCGACGGCGCACCGCCTCGACGGCTATGGTTCCAACGCCGATGCCGCGCGTATCGGCGAAGCCATCGTCGTGTGCAACGAAGAACATCGCTTCACCACGGCCGAGCAATTGCGCGGACGCAGCGCGCAGATGGTCCTCGAACCGGTGCCGCGCAACACCGCGCCCGCGCTGACCGTGGCCGCTTATCGCGCCATGAGCAACGGCGACGACCCCGTGCTCGTGGTCATGCCCGCCGATCACGTCGTGACGGACGCCGAAGCGTTTCATCGCGCCATCGCGACCGGCGCACAGTGCGCGGAAGCGGGGAATATCGTCACGCTGAGCGTGGTGCCCTCGCACGCCGAGACCGGCTACGGCTACATCAAGATCGGCGCGGCGTTGCCCGAAGGCGGCGCGTGGCGCATCGATCGGTTTGTCGAGAAGCCGCATTTCGAGCTGGCCCGGAAGTACATGGAATCGGGCGAATACGGCTGGAATGCGGGCATCTTCATCGTGCGTGCGTCGATCTGGCTGGCGGCCATCGAGCACTTCCATCCGGCCATGCATGCGGCGTGTATCGAAGCGTGCGACAAGGGCGTGGACGATGGCGAGTTCTTCCGCCTCGACCGCGATGCCTTCGCCGCCTCGCCTTCGGATTCGATCGACTACGCGGTGATGGAGCAGCTCGCCACCGACCGCGAGAACGTGCTGTTCAACGGCGCGGTGGTGCCGCTCGACGCAGGCTGGTCCGATGTCGGTTCGTGGGACGCCATCTGGAATATTCTTCCCAAGGACGATTCGTCGAACGTGGCGCGCGGCCGCGTCATGTTCCAGGGTGCGACCTCGACTTATGCGCATTCCGAAGGACGCCTGATCGCCTGCGTGGGCACGCAGAATCTCGTCGTGGTCGAAACCGCCGACGCGATCCTCGTCGCCGACAAGTCGCACGCGCAGGACGTGAAGGCCATCGTCGGGCGCATCAAGTCGGAGCAAGGCACGGAGGCGGCGGATCATCGCAAGGTGCATCGTCCCTGGGGCTTTTACGATTCGGTGGATCATGGCGACCGCTTTCAGGTGAAGCGCATCGTCGTGAAGCCGGGTGCGCGGCTTTCGTTGCAGATGCATCACCATCGGGCGGAACATTGGGTCGTCGTGCGCGGCACGGCGCTGGTCACGCGCGGAACGGAGACGTTCATCCTCGCGGAGAACGAATCGACCTTCATTCCGATCGGAGTGCAGCATCGCCTGGAGAATCCGGGCAAGATGCCGCTCGAGATCATCGAGGTGCAGTCGGGCACGTATCTGGAGGAGGACGACATCGTCCGCTTCGACGACAAGTACGGCCGCAAGTAAGGGCGTTCGGGGTGTCATCACTGCGATGACACCTCGAGCGTTTCAATCTCAGTCGTGAATGTCCGCGACGGCCCGCGCCGTTGCGGCGACTTCCGCCCGCGCGATGCTGCGTGACATGCGCTGCGCCTCGGCACGTGCCTCGCGCGAAGTGATCCAGCGCTTCGCCCATTCCAGCGCGTAGGCCTGAGCCTCGTCCGCTGAAACGAAACGCGGACCGATCAGGCCCGAGCGTTCCACGCGCTGACCGTCCTTCACCACTTCCGCCCAGCCGCGATACATGCCGCCGGACACCGAACGGGCGATCGGGTAGACGCTGTAACCACGCGCATCGCCAACGGAAGCAGTCGCGGCTTCGGCCGGAGTACCGGCATCGAGCGACTGCACGGGACGAAGGCCGCGCGCCACGCCCTGTTCCGGCGAGATGCGGTGGGATTGCGCGACATCGCGTGCATCGGGCAGACGTTGCGGGGCTTGTTGCGGCGTTTCGATCGACTCTTGCTGGACCTGCTGAACTTGCTGAACTTGCGGCGCACGATTGAACGGCAGCGAATCGGGCGTGCGCCACGATTCCGGGTTCTGCCAGAACACGCCACGCAGACGGTCGCATTCGAACGCCGCAGGCTCGCGGCGCGGCGGCGCTTCGTGCACACGCTGACGCGGCACGTAGGCAAACGAGCGCCCCGCCTGCGACAGCACCTTGACGATTTCGATCAGCGTGCCGTTCGCCTGCCATTCGACGAAGCGCCGGCGGCAAGTAGGCACGGTCGGAAAATGACGCGGCAACCGCGACCACGCTTCGCCGGTCGTCAAAATCCAGAGCACGGCGTTGACCACCGTGCGCGGCGGCGACTTGGGTCTTCCCCGACGATGCTCGCGCACTTCGTCTTCGCCGATCAACTCGGAGACCAAGCTCCACTCTTCATTACTGAGTTCGCTAAAAAACATTGCTTTGCTCCATGCAGTCAACGTCGCTGCGGATAAATCGACGGGCTCGCCGGAACGAAATGCCGACGGGAAAGTCGCATATACGGCTTAAGCGCGATATCGAGAGACCTGAGGTACTCGCAAACGTTTGCCCAAACTATGGACAACCTGGTGCATGAAAGTCACCCGGGGTTGCTTTATGGTGCAGGGCTTGAACCATAAACACGCAAGATGCGTGATCTCGCTTGTGTGTGGAGATATGGTGCACAAAGCATACCATTGCTCTGGTTTATACGGATGTGACAGAACCCAACGTTTAGAGCGACACTAAGTGGTTATCTTGCTAAGCAAATGCACCTTTTTACATCTGATGAATCAGGGATTTGCCTAGCTCAAAAGAATTGATGCTTGAAGGAAAAATTCGCCGTCCGGATCTTTTTTGGTGCACGCAAGCCTATGATTCATCTAGGGGTTTTCCGCAGGCTTACGAGCGTGCTTTAAATCGGACGAATTCCGAGTAAATGCCCCGGCTTCAAATCGGTCAGAAACGATTCGTTATACTTTTCTGCAAAATTTACATTGTAAATTTTTGTTTCTTCCGGTCCGGTAAAATCGCGACTATTCACGCACGGCAATGGCCATATCAACGAAGGAATGCCTTGTTAATAGGCCATTAGTCCTGTCGATTCCGTAATCTGCATTGCCGCCCGTATTCGCCAATCCCGGTTTCAAAGCGTTACAAATTAAAGGGTACGCTATTTGTCATTCCAGCGTCATAAAGGCAAAAAAATACGGGCGGACGCGCTTTTATTCACGCGGACCATAATCCAGCTTCGGATACCAATCGGTTCCGCGCCCGTCCGGCGTCATGTCCAGAATGGTCCATATCGGCATTGGATCAGGTGCGCCGCGCGGGTCTTCGCCGGGATCGGCGGTTGCGAAATCCATCTCGCCGGCCCAGAAATGGCGGATGACGCCATCGCGGCGCGTGAAGACGTTCAGTGCGGGTTCGTCGCCGCCTTCGGCGGAGATCGCGTGATAGTCGCGGCTGAAGTTGCCGTTGATATCGCTGTATAGGCGAAGGTCGCGCCAGCCGCGCTCCTGCTTGAACGCGACGAGCCGCGCAAGCGGCGAACGCGCGATGACCGCCAGCGACACGCGCTGCCCGATGTCACGCGCCTCACCTTCCCACGCGGATAAAAGCGATGTGCACATCGGACAAGGCCGTTCGCGCTGCGGTCCGAACATGTAGCTGTACGTGACGAGCGTGTCCTTGTCGCCGAACAGCGCGGCGAAATCCGCTTGGCCGCGCTCGCCTTCGAAATGGTAATCGCCAACGACTTCACCGCCCGGCGGCAAGGCACGGCGCAACTCGGCAACGCGCTCGATATGCCGTCGCAATTCGATCTCCTCGGCGAGCAAGTCGATGCGCGCCTGCCGGTAAGCGGCGCTTTCGTTGGGAAACGTCATGGTGGCGCGGCGCGCAAGTTCGGCGGCCGGAACGAGATTGCTTGGTGAATTCATGGTCCTGTGTCTCCTTTAATGAAGATAACGAGCGACAAAGCTCAGTCCCGATCCGGCGCACCGAGCGGAAAGTACGCGCGATAAGGCCGCGCTTCCTCCACCGCACGCGCGAACGAAGGACGCGCCAGCAGCCGCTTTCGATACGCAATGACATTCGGATACGCCTCGCCGATCCGATGCGTCCAGTCGGCATAGAACAGAAACGGCGCGGCGCCGCAATCCGCGAGGCTGAAGCGCTCGCCCGCCGCCCATTCACGCGCCGCCATCGTGCGGTCGAGCCACGCGTACGCGGTATCGAGCATCGCGCGGGCATCGGCGACGCCGGCGGGGTCGTGCTCGTTGTCGCGACGCATGGCATCGAACACGATCTTCTGCTGCGGCGTGGACACGTAGTTGTCGAAGAAGCGGTCCATCCAGCGCACTTCCAGCGCGTCGCGCGGATCGTCGGGAATCAGCCGCACCGGGCCGGGATGCAAAAGTCCCAGATATTCGACGATCACGCTCGCCTCGATCACCGGTCGTCCGTCATCGACGAGCACGGGGAAACGCTTCATCGGCCAGAGTTCGGTGAGTTCGCGCACGGCGTCGCCGCCGGGCGAAAGCGCGCGGTACTCGAACGGCGTGGCGTTCTCGTACAGCGCGATCAGCACTTTCTGGCAGTACGAAGAAAACGGATGGGCGTACAAAATCAAACTCATCGGGCGGTCTCCCTTTGATCGGAACGATGTCGGCCTTGCATGAGAACGACGAACCGCCTGGCCGCGAATCGACACGATTCGTAAAAATTGTAGTGAATCCGGCACGGCCAACCCGCCGCAAACCGAGACGGGACAAGGCTGACAGCGCGCGATGCCGCCAAAGCGCGCGATTGCCGCCGCGCGCGTCCTTTGCTACTGTGCGCGCGCGCCGGTCCGCGCGAAGGATTCCTGCTTTCGCCGCGTTGCCGGGGCTTGTCCCTGAGAAGATTGAGGCATATGAACAAGATAGAAATCGTCATCGCGGAAGACCGCCCGCTCATGCTCAGCGGCTTGCAGAGATGGCTCGATGCACGCCCGAAATATCACGTCCGTGCGACCGCGACGAACGCGGAACGGCTGCTGGCCAATCTGGAACGCGAGACGGCGGACCTGATCGTGGTGAGCAGCGCCATTGCCGCCACCGGCGATACCTCGCCGCACATGACGGAGTTTCCGGTGCTGCGCACGCTGCGCCAGCGCTTTCCCGATATGCCGGTGGTCGTGCTCACGGCGCACACGGACTTGCGCGTTCTGCGCGCGCAGCAGGACGCGGGCGCGGCGGGCATCGTCGGACGGCTGGACGATGCGCAGGAACTCGAACGCGTCTGCACGCGTGTGATTTCGGGCGCGACAGGCGTGCTTTCGAAGCGCATCGCCGAACTGTGGGACGCGGCGCGTGCCTATCACACGGGGCGGGAGTATCACAGCGTGCGCGTCCGCGTACGGCCTTTCGCAGTCGGAGGTTGACGCAATTAGCACGGACTGCCTACAATCGCGCATCTTTAAACGTGGAGCCGTTCCTTGGAACCGTCCAGTAGTCGATCTTCGAACTGTTTGACTGCCTGAAGGCAGGACGTCCGCGCTCGCTTTGCATCAAAGCATCCCAAGCCGCCGTCCGCCGACAGGCAGACGGTGCGCATCGCAGTAACTTTCTCCGTGCACCTCATTTCCCGCGTGTTTTGCGCTGCTTTTTCGCGCGCGAAACCGTTTGCCCTCAACTTTTGCCGAAAGGAGCCGTCATGCCTGACAGTGACAGTTGTTCTTTACCTTATGCCTGCTTTTCCGATGCCATCGAAACCGGAAAAGTCCGCTGCCCGACGGTGTTGACGCGACCCTGACGCGTCCTTCCGTGCGGCGGCGGCTTTTCAAAATGCGCCCAATCGGCGCACGGAGCACTCTCATGAACTTCCTTCTGCTCTCGCAACTGCCGCGCGTCGAAGAATCGCGCGCGCACTACAACGACATGCTCGACCTGAACGATCGCGAATCGCGCACGGTTGCGTGCTGGCGTCGTCTGCGCGCGGTCTTCGGGGCGATCTTCCACTGACCCGCTGATCGATACGATGCGTGCATCGCCCGCACCTTCACGCGGGCGACATATGCGTGTGTCATCGTCGCCGGTTTTCTTCGACAGGACCGGCCCCGCACCGATGAGTCTCGACTTCGCCCTGCGCTTGCTCGCCGCGTTTGCCTGTGGCGTGGCGATCGGTCTTGAGCGACAGCTTCGCCAGCGCACGGCGGGCTTGCGCACCATCACGCTCGTCGCCAGCGGCGCGTGCCTGTTCGTCACGCTCGGCATGTTGACGGGCAATGGCGAAGCGGGCGTCACGCAGATCGCGGCGTATGTGGTGTCCGGCGTCGGCTTTCTCGGCGGCGGCGTCATCATGCGCGACAAGGGTTCGATTCAGGGCGTCAACACGGCGGCGACGCTGTGGTGCTCGGCGGCGGTCGGCGTCTTGTGCGGCTCGGGTCATTACGGTCCGGCGTTCGCGGGCACGCTCGTCGTGCTTGCCACGAATACGCTGCTGCGCGAAGTCAGCCGCGCGATCAACGCGACGCCGGTCGGCAGTGCGGATCTCGTGCGCGAATACCGGCTGACCGTGATCGGCCGTCAGGAAGACGAGATCCACATTCGCACCCTGCTTTCCAACGCGATGGACGCGCAACCGCTGTCCTTCCAAAGTCTCACGAGCGTGGATGTCGATGGCGAGCCGCCGCGCATCGAGGTGACGGCTAGCGTGCGCATGCATCCGAAGGATCAGGCGAAGCTCGAACGCATGGCGAGCCGCATGAGTATGGAGCGTGGGGTTTCGAGTATTAGTTGGATTGCGGCGGAGGCGGAGGTGGCGCCGGAATAGGATTTTTCACAGCGGCGCTTGGGTTGTTTTTTGTTTTGTCGTGCAAAGGGCTGCTTCTGGTTGTGTCTTTATTGCAGTAGCCGCCTCCCCGGCGGGGGGGTAACTTTCTTTGCTGCTGCAAAGAAAGTCACCAAAGAAAGCAGCTTTTTACCCCATGCTCGCTGGCTGGAAAGTGTTGGTCTGGACTAACGGACACAGTGGCCGCAATAGGACTTGCCACGCATATCGAGTCGCTTAGGCAACCTAGCGATCACGTGCTCAAATCATCAACGCTCAGTGGATCGCGCTCATACTTTCGGCCATGCGCTTCGCGCGCCGAGAGCTTTAGAACGGAACCCCGCAGCGTATGAGTGCCCAGCCACATCACGCCACATCGCACCTCTCCCATTGGGCCCAACCTTGGTAAGCGCTTCTGAGCAAAGCGCACACACCAACGCAAGTCACCTTTTAGTCGGAGCACTAACCAAGGTACGGCCGAATAGCAATCTTGCGGGGAAGTGTGAGGTGGCTGGGCGCTGATACGCTGCGGGATTCCGTTCTTACTGTCTCGGCGCGCGCAGCGCATGGCCGAAAGAATGAGCGCGAGCCACTAAACGTTGATTCTTCGAACGGGAAATCGCGAGGTTGCCTAAGCGGTTTGTCATGCGTGGAAAGTCCTATTGCGGCCACTGTATGGTTAAACCAGACCACCCTTTCCAGCCAGCGAGCATGGGGGTAAAAGCTGCTTTCTTTGGTGACTTTCTTTGCAGCAGCAAAGAAAGTTACCCCCCCGCCGGGGAGGCGGCTACTGAAAAAGCAGCACAAACAGAAGCAACCCTTTGCACGACAAAACAAAAACCTTCAGGCTGTAAGCCACACAGTACACCAGCACATAACCCCCAACTCCGCTACGATGCACCACTGACTCATATCCAAAAAGTCGCATCCACCATGCCGATCCCCCCGCAAGCCATCGGATTCACACTCGACCCGCTCGACCGCGTCTCCGAAAAGCGCGACGATGACGCCTACATCGCTCAACTGCGCAACGACGCTTCCACCCGCTTCCTGCTGTTCGTGAACAACGTGCCGCTGTTCAAGCGCGCCGCCGGTCACGATCCACTGTTCGATGCCGCCGAGTCCGCAGGCTTCGGCACGCCGCAGCAAACCGTGTTGCTCGGGCTGAACGCGCAGCAGCACGCCTTGTTCGCGCTGTCGTTCGACAACGTGCCCGCGCTCGAACAAGTCGAAGCCATCGAGCTTCGTCCAGTGGCGATGCAAGGGCTCGTCGCGCCGCCGCTCATCAGCGCGCTCGGCGAAGCGCGTTCCATGCTCGACTGGCACAAGCGTCACCGCTTCTGCGCGAATTGCGGCACGTCCACCGACGATGCCGGCGCAGGCTGGCGGCGTGTCTGCGGCAATTGCCACGCGCAGCATTTCCCGCGCGTGGACCCGGTGGTCATCATGGTCGTGACGGATGGCGATCGTTGTCTGCTCGGCCGTCAGAAGCAGTTCGTGCCGGGCATGTACTCGGCGCTCGCGGGTTTCGTCGAACCGGGTGAAACGTTCGAGCACGCGGTCTTTCGCGAAGTGCTGGAGGAAGCGGGCATTCGTTGCACGGAGGTGCGTTACTTCGCCTCGCAACCGTGGCCGTTTCCATCGTCGCTGATGATCGGCTGCTTCGCGCGCGCCACGGAAACGGAACTCACCGTCGATCTGAACGAGCTGGAACACGCGCGCTGGTTCTCGCGCGCGGAAGTGGCGCAGTTACTCGATGGCACGCACGAGCAAGGGCTGTCCGCGCCGCAGCCGTTCGCCATCGCGCATCATTTGCTGAAGGCGTTCGTCGACGAGAAGTAAGCGAATCAGCCGCGCTGCTTGCGCCATTCGGCGTAGGCCGCGAGCGTTTCCTCGTTCGGCGGATACGTGCCGCGCAGCATCGCGCCGCCCGCCACGCGCGCGGCGAGAAACGCCTCCATGATCTCCTGCTCGGCGGCATCTTTCGCGACTTGCTCCGCCATCTCGCGCGGCACGATCACCACGCCGTCGATATCCCCGACGACGATATCGCCCGGATACACCGCCACGCCGCCGCATGCAATCGGCACATCCATATCGACCGCGTGATGCTTCGCAAGATTGAGCGGCGCGGCCGCACCCGCGCAAAACAGCGGCAACCCGATCTCGCCGATGCTCCCCGAATCGCGCACGCAGCCGTCCGAAACCATGCCTTCGACGCCGCGCATCTTGAGCCGCGTCACCAGAATCGATCCCGTCGATGCCACCGCGCGTTCGCCCCGGCAATCCTGCACGAGCACGCTTCCCGGCGGCGCGACTTCCACGGCCTTGCGCTGCGGATGCTCCGGGTTCTGGAACACGCCGAGATGATCGATATCCTCGCGCGCCGGAATGCTGCGCAACGTGAACGCAGGCCCGACCATGTTCGGCGCGCCCTTCGCGGGCTTCACGAGCGGCGCGACGCCTTGCAGAAACACGTTGCGCAGTCCGCGCTTGAACAGTTGCGTGGTGAGCGTCGCGGTGCTGACGTGGCGCAACAGCGCGATGGTTTCGTCGGAAATGGGTGTCATGGTTCAGTGGATCTCGGGTTCGTCGCTGTCGGGAAGCGTCTGTTCTTCGAGGAAGTCGAAGTCGCAACCTTTGTCGGCCTGCGTCACGTGCAGTTGATGCATCACGCCGAAGCCGCGTTCGAAGTGACGTTTCGGCGGCGTCCAGGCGGCGCGGCGTGCGGCGAGTGCTTCGTCGCTCACATCGAGATGCAGACGCCGCGCATGCACATCCAGTTCGATGATGTCGCCATCCTCGACCAGCGCAAGCGGCCCGCCCACGAACGACTCCGGCGCGACATGCAGCACGCACGCGCCGTAACTCGTGCCGCTCATGCGCGCATCCGAGATGCGGACCATGTCGCGCACGCCCTGCTTCAATAGCTTCTGTGGAATCGGCAACTGGCCCCACTCGGGCATGCCGGGCGCGCCGACCGGCCCGGCGTGCTTGAGCACGATCACCGAATCGGCGGTGATGTCGAGCGCTTCGTCGTCGATGCGCGCGGCCATGTCGGCGTAGTCGCGGAACACGACCGCCGGCCCGCGATGTTTGAGCAAGTGCGTTTCCATCGCCGCTGGTTTGATGACCGCGCCATCCGGCGCGAGATTGCCGGTGAGCACGGCGAGGCCATCGTTCGGCACGAGCGGATTCTCGCGACGGCGGATCACGTCGTCATCAAAAATCTCCGCGCCTTCGATGTTCTCGCCGAGCGTTTGGCCGTTCACCGTGCGTTGCGTGCCATCGATGAGTTCGCCCAGTTCCGCGAGCAGCGCGCGCAGCCCGCCTGCGTAAAAGAAGTCTTCCATCAGATACTTGCCCGCCGGACGGATGTTGCCGATCACCGGCGTCTTGCGCGCGAGTTCGTCGAAACGCGCCGTGGTGAGCGGCACGCCCGCGCGCCGCGCGACCGCCACCAGATGCACGATGGCGTTCGTCGATCCCGACAGCGCCAGCACGGTGGTCACGGCGTTGTCGAAGGACTTCGGCGTGAGGATGTCGGAGGGCTTCAGGTCCGTCCACACCATCTCGACGATGCGCTGCCCCGTGAGCGACGCGAACTGCGCATGGCGCGAATCCACCGCGGGAATCGATGCGAAACCGGGCAAGGTGAGGCCGACCGCTTCGGCGGCGCTCGTCATGGTGGAGGCGGTGCCCATCGTCATGCAATGGCCCGGCGATCGCGCGATGCCGCTCTCCACGCCCTTCCATTCGTCCTCGGTGATTTTTCCGGCGCGCAGTTCCGCCCAGTATTTCCATGTGTCGGAGCCGCTGCCGAGCGTGCGGCCGTTCCAGTTGCCGCGCAGCATGGGTCCGGCGGGAAGATAGATCGCGGGCACGTCCATGCTGATCGCGCCCATCAAAAGACCGGGCGTGGTCTTGTCGCAGCCGCCCATCAGCACGCAGCCATCGAACGGGTACGAGCGCAGTAATTCCTCGACTTCCATCGCGAGGAAATTGCGGTACAGCATGGTGGTCGGTTTCTGGAACGGCTCGGCGAGCGTCATCACCGGCATTTCGACGGGAAAGCCGCCCGCCTGCCAGACGCCGCGCTTCACTTCCTCCACGCGCTGCTTGAAATGCGTATGGCACGAGTTGATCTCGCTCCACGTATTGACCACGGCGATGACCGGCTTGCCGCGATAATCCGACGGGTGATAGCCCATCTGCGCCGTGCGCGAACGATGCCCGAACGAGCGCAGATCGTTGACGCCATACCAGCGATGACTGCGCAATTCTTCGGGCTTCTTGCGTGTTTTCGTTTGATCGGAACCCAACCCCGTCTCCTCGATGATAGCGTTACCATTTCAGCCCGCATCATGCTAAACGCCGGGACGGCATGACGTCGCTCAGGGTTTTCCGCGAGCCGCACGCACGCTCATTTGACGTTCAGATGCACCGACCCGATAAGTTCCGCCAGCCCGAGCCACAAAATCTGCACGCCGATGCAGAAGATCACGAAGGCGAACAGCCGCATGGCGACTTGCGTGCCCGCGGTGCCGAGCAGCCGTTCGAGATGCCCGGCGAAGCGCACGCACACATAGATGCTCACGCACAGCAGCACCAGCGCCACGCCGACGCCCACGAGATGCACCGGCTGCAAGCCTTGTCGCGGCGAGCCGGTGCCCAGCGCGATGGCCACCGCAATCGCGCCCGGACCGACGGTGATTGGCAGCGTCAGCGGATAAAACGCCTTCGCGCGCAGCGATGCGCCGCGTTTGGGCGTGGGCGTCGGCTCGCTGCCGTCGTCATCGGGCGTTTGAAGGAGGTTCCATCCCGCGAGCGCGACGACCAGACCGCCCGCCACGCGCAACACCGGAATGGAAATGCCGAAGAAGCTCAGCACATACGCGCCCACTGACAGCGACGCCAGCAGAATCACAAAGCTGTTGATGGCGATGCGGCGTGCGAGTTCGGCGCGGTCGTCATCGCTGATATGCGGGAGCATGCTCAGCACGACAAGCGCGGTCGCCGGTGGATTGATGATCGGCAGCAGCCCCGCGACGATCACGAGCACGGTCTTGGCGAATTCGTTGAGCATGCGCGGCGTCTCCGTATGCTGCACGAATTTACGCTAGTTCAACGGCGTCGTGAAAATCAGCACGCATTCCATGAAGAACGAGCCGAACGTGACGCCGATCAACACGCGCGCCACATGCGCCCAGACGATGTTGGTCACATTGCCCGCGCAGCGCCACGCCAATACGGACCACAGAAGAAAGAGGACAGCGAAGATACCCGGCACGTATAGCGCGCCCGGCCAGAACCAGACGGTAACGAGAAAGAGGGTTTCAGGCGCGAGTGAGCCCGACCAGAAATAGAAGTAAAGCGTCCACCATGCCACCTGAAGCGGCACGCCGAGAAACCACCAGACTTTCCAGAAGCGTTCTTCGCCGCGCCAGGCCTTGAGCAACATGCACCGCCATGCCGAGAAAGGGAGGCCGCATTTTACTGCACGACGCGCGCAGTGCGTTGCGCGCGCCCTTATGACGGCCTTTTTACGACGACAGGCTGCGGCGCTTGGCCTCGATCTTGGTGATGAGCCGTTGCAGCGTGCCTTCCGCCGCGCTCGACAATTCGAGGAAGCGAAAGCCGATCACATGGCGCACGGTGCCGTGCGGCGTGGTGAAGCTGCGCGGCGACACGAGTTCGAGATCGAGTGCGAGCGTGCCGAACGGGCCGAGATTCAGCGCGACGCCGTGGAACACGGTGCCTTTCTCGCTTTCGGCGAGGCGCGTCGAATCCGTGCGCAATGCGATGCCGCCGAGCGACACGTCCTGCAACTCGCAGTGGAACACCGCGCCGTCATCGAAGGTGCCTTTGGCCGTGTACGGATCGAGCATCGGCGTGGGCACGCGGAAATACTCGCGGCGCTGGAAGTAGTAGAGCTTGTCCGGGAACGGCACCTGAAACGCGGCGCGGCCTTCGAACTCGGTGGCCTGCGCGGCGTCCGTGACGAACTCCACGCGCACGCCTTCGGGCGCGCCCTTGAACTGCAACTGCTTTTCGAGCAGCAGCATGCGGTTCGCTTCTTCGACGCCACCCCAATCGAACACGATACGCGCCTCGCGCATATCGACTTCGAGCAATTGCGTGACGATCTGCCCTTTCGCGCCCGCGACCGTGAGCATGTCGCCGCGCTGCACCATCATGCGCAGAACGATGGAAATCTCGGAGGGCGTGAGGCGGGCGAAGCGCGCCTGTTCTTCCGCGCGGCGCTCGATGTCCGAGACGGGCGAGACGGAGGAAACGGCAGAAGGCGATAACGTATCAGCGAGCATGACGGTTTAATCGGTTCGATCTGTTCAAAGGAAACGCAAGCGGGCCGCGTGCCGAATCTTCTTAACAAACTTGAGTGTGCATTAAACAACTGGGTCTATCACGCTGATAACGGCCAGGTTTTCCCGAGGTTTAACGTTTTAACGACAACCGCCGGGAAAATTTGCGGTTCCTTTCGGTTTGCTTCCGTTATTGGCGTGTGTCGCGCATCTGGCTGGCGCGGTCGGCGTCGTCCATGATGAGCGCGCGCAGCGACGCCCAGCAGTGCATGTAATGCACCATGAAGCTAGAAGCGCTCTGCAACTGGTAAGGCGTGTTGAGCGTGAGGCAGTCGAAAATCTGCGCGTTGTCGGTCATGCCGTGGCGGCCGAGCACATCGACGAAAACGGACTGATCGCCGCCGCTCGCGTAGGTGCTCGACTTGTCCTCGACGTTGAGGATGCGCTGCTCCACTTCGCGCAGCACCGCGATATTTTCCGGCGTATTGCGATAGCCCATGATGCCGGCGTTGAAGCGCCAGCTCATGTCCACCGCAAGGACGCGATCGCGGCCCTCGATGAGCGATTCGAGCGGGATATGCTGGCCGGTCACGAGCACATCGGCATCGACCCAGAACACCCACTCGTGATGCGGCAGATGGCGCAGCAGCACATACGGCTTGAGCCACGTCCCGCTTACGCCGTGGCCCGCTTCCGCCGGCACCTCGCGATAAAGGTGCAGCGCGTAGCCATGCCGCGCGCAATAACGCCGAAGGTTGCGCTCAGCGATGGCTCCGAAGCAGCGGATATTGGGCGTGTAATGCATGACAAGCGCGATGGGCGCATCGGCGCGCCACGATTCGAACGGCGCATCCGAGCCTTCGGGCAAACCCGGCGAGGGGATGTCGAGGTACGGCCTTCCGCTGGCCTGACACGCGTTGATGTGCCGCGCCAGCAGATCGCGAAGACCGGCGAACACCGGCAGGTTCGGTGGCGCATCCGGGATATCGCCGAGCGCGATGGCGAACACCGGCCATTCGCTCCACTTCGGGTCCACATGCAGCCCGGCATGCGCAACCGCGCAATAGCCGTCGATCTGCGTCAGGAAATGCGGCGGCTGGAACGCGCGAAGCATCGTCGATTCGCTGTGAAGCGAACCACCGAACTTCGTGGCGTCGCACAGGCGGCCCACGTCGTCGCGGACATGCGCGGAATTGCGCCAGAGCTGGAAACTCGCGAGCACGAAGTCGTGTTCCTGATCGCCCGTCGTACTGAGAATCCAGTTGCGGGACGGGTCGCGCATCAACGTTTCGCAGGGTATGTCGCGCAGGATCAGGCAATCCTGCGTGAGCAGCAGAACCAGCTCGCCCTCGGCGCATTCGCGCAGCGTGCGCAGCAGCAACTGGTATTTCTGGAGCATGCGCAGTTGACCCCAGCCGCTCGCGCTGGCATCGAAATAGATGTGCCGGTAGCCACGGATCGCGCAGTAGCGGCTGTGATTGTCGAAGGACGCGCGGGCCTGATTGTCCGCGAAGAAACTGATTACTGTCGTCGTCATGATGATGCTCCGGGCAGACGCGCTCGCACGAGGACTCGGCCTTGTGCCGGCGATGTTCGCGAGCGCGTTCGGGGAAATTCTGCATCGCGGTTTGCGCCGACGGCAAGCGCGCCGACAGTTTGTTTCATCGCGATGCGCGCGCCGATGGTTGGTTGCGCGGTTCAAAAAAGCAGGCGTGCAACAGGATTCAAGACGGCTCGCTGTGGGTTGCGGACAATCGTCAACGTCCACATAAAAGGAGCGTCTTGATGAGCGGCACGTCTTCCGAAACCACCGCGCGGCCCGAGCGCTGCGTCATCGTGGTCGATATCGAATTGCCTGCGGGAAAAGCGGCCAACGCGGCGGCGGTCCTTGCGCTGACCGTGGGCCAGCGGCATCCGGCGCTGGTCGGTGCGCCGCTCGTCGATGCATCGGGCTGCGCGCATCCGGGGCTGATTCCGGTCGGCATCGCGGTGCTGGCGGCGAACCGGGCGCAGCTTGCCGCGATCCGCGCCAAGGCCGTCGAGGCCGCTTGCGATGTCGTGACCTTCCCCGTGCAAGGGCAGCAAACCACCGACTACGCCGCTTTCCGCGATGCGGTCGCGACCGTCGCCACCGGCGATCTGGAATATCTCGGACTCGCGCTGGTCGGCGAGCGCAAGCCGGTGAGCCGCGCGGTAGCGAATCTCGGCTTGCTCAAGTAGCGCGCGTGGCAGTCTTGTACGCGCCCGGCGTCACGCCGAGCATGCGGCGAAACATCCGCGTGAGATGCGCCTGATCCGCGAAGCCCGCCGATGCCGCGATGTCGCTCAACGCGCCGCCGCGCCGGATCAACGCCATGGCGTGCCGCACGCGCGCCTGACGTTGATATTCGTGCGGCGTCATGCCCATCGCGCGGCTGAAGGCGCGAAACAGGCGAAACGGCGGCAAGCCCGCCGCCGCCGCGATATCGTCGAGATGAACCTGATCGCCCAGCCGATCGTCGATGAACCGCCGCGCCGCTTCCACCGCACGCGGCTCGCGTCCCGGCGGCGCGAAATGCGCGTGTTCCTGCGTATGCCGTGAGACGAGACGCGCGGCAAACCACAAATAACGTTCATCGCGATACAGCGGCGGACCGTTCAGTTCGGATGCGAGATGCGCATCGTGCAGCGCCGCGCTCAACGCCTGATCGCGGATGATGGGACCGCGCAGGCCGCTGCGCCCGGTTTCATCGCCGGTGAGCGCGCGAAGATGCGCCACATCCACATACACCGTGCGCTGCGTCCAGCCTTGTTCGTCGACAGGCCAGCCCGCGTGCGGTTCGTCGGCGTCGATGGCGTAGAGATCGCCCGCGCGCGCGACGAACTCCGTGCCGCGCATGCGGATGCGGATCGCGCCGCTCGTGAGTAGCGCGAAGCAGGCGGTGTCGTGGGCGTGGACATCGTAGGAAAAGCCTTCGAAACGCCCGCGCAGCAGCTCCGCGCCAAGTTCCGGCGCGCGCCAGATTTGCGTGTCGGCTTTCGGCGATGCTTTCGGCGATGACTTCATGCGCGCACGGCGGCGAACGGCAGCGTCGCGATGAATTGATCGACCGCCGCGTACAGCGCCGATTTGCGCACGCCGTCCTGCGCCTGAATGGACAGGCCCGCGAACACGGTGACGCACAGCGCGGCGAGCGCCAGCGTGTTCGTGTCCGCCGCCAGTTCGCCACGATTCACCGCTTTCGCGAGACATGCGGCGACGGCCGTGGCGGCCCGACGCCTGCGTTGACGCAAGTCTTCGCGCAGTGCTTCGTGTTCGGGGCCGATGGACATCGCGCCGAGAAAGATCATGCAGCCGCGCGGTTTGTCGAAGCTCGAAAACAACTCGATGCTCGCGCGGTACATCGCACGCAGGCCGTCGCGCAGGGATTCGTGCGATTGCAATTGTCTGAGCGCTTCGCCGCCTTCGGCGCCCGTGTAGAGGTCAAGCGCTTCGCGGTAGAGGTCTTCCTTGCTGCCGAATGCCGCGTAAAGACTCGGCGAGTTGATGTTCATCGCATCGACGAGATCGGACATGGAACAGGTGTCGAAGCCTTTGAGCCAGAACACGTCCATCGCGCTTCTGAGGGCGGCATCGCGGTCGAATGCGCGTGGCCGGCCGCGTGGCCTTTGGGGTTCGGTTTTCGGGTCGTTGGCGGGCATGATGTCTCTCTTCCTGCAGCGTTTGCGCATTGATGCACTTGCCGCAATTCAGAATTATGTGTCGATCGTAACAAAAATTCTGGACGTGTGCGCGAAGCGGTGCTTCAATATGTGTGTTGATCGTTACAAAATAACTGCATTCAGGAGTGTCATCATGAAAAAGTCATTGTCCGCGTTGGGCGCTGCGTTGTTGTTGGCTGTGCCGCTTGTTTCGTTTGCGCAGGATGTAGCCACGCAAAATGGCCCGGCGCCGTATTCCGTGTTTGTGGATCAGCCGACGGGTTATACGTTTGTGAAGATGCCGGCGGGGTGGAAGTTTGTGGGGGCGGTGTCGCAGGAGGAGGCGCGGCATGTGCCGTCGACGGTGTTGACGTCGGTCATGCCGGAGGAGTCGGGGCGGGCTTTGAATACTGCTTCGGCGAAATGAGAGAGTCGACGCCTCGTAGGTTGCGTAACTGACGAGGCTTCGTGATCCTGGGTTTGCCGCCGCTGCGTCGTTCCTTAAGCGAACTGAGCGATTCGACTAACGATATTCATCAATCTCAATGTCGATGCTCATTGCATTAGCCATCTGTCGGATGTCTTCCGGTATATCGGGCACGCGGGTCCTGTCGTCGTTTGCCCAATAGCAGAAAAATCGCATCTTTGCGCCGGTTCGCTTGGCGATGGCAGGAAGGTCGGAACGTGGCAAGCACAAAAGGCCAGCCAGATAGCGCAAATGCGGTTCGAGTAGATCGCTTTGGATTTTCGATTCGCTGCTTACGCTCCACTGTCCGAGGCGCCAGGGCGTCGCGGCGATTCGGCCCGAGGGCATCGTTCTGGTTTCTCCTTTCACCCCGGCGCGATTGGGTGTCACGCCGAAATAAGTTGTCCAGAATTCGGGCCGCTCGACATCTTGATAGATCGTGAACGACGCATAAGCGAGTGATGGATCGATTGTCATGTGGGTTGTCTCAGGGTGCGTAGTTGTACATGTTGTCGATCCAGATGTCCCGGAAATACACGCTTCCATCGTCGTGCCAGATTACGTTGTCTGCGCCACCAAGGTCATTCGCATCCTTCATGGTGTGAACCATTTTCCTAAATGTCTTTCGGTCATACCCGAGCATCTGCGCGGCGTAGCCCGGGTTGTTCGTGCTAGCCGCGACATCCACGGCTTCGCCTTGCAATTCATCGGGCACGTATTCGAATAGTTGCGCATCGTCAAAGGATGTAGCCGCTACGGGCCGAGACAGCATCTCGATATTCCGTGGCATACGCGGCGGCTTGCCCATCATTAACTTCGCGGCTGAATACGGATCGAACCGCTCAGACGGCGCACCGGGCCCCGCTCGCTCCTGCCGTGCCTCCTGAATGGCCTTGACACAGGCGCGCAGCGCTTCGTGCCTTGGCACGAAGATCAGATTGCCCCTTTCTACCTCCTTGCACACGCTTTCGGCCATCTCCCCTTGGTTCCGCCATACCCATTCCGGGAAAAACTCGGGTGAGCGGGCAAGCACGGAGCGCAAGTCTGCATCCGAGCACGACATCCGGATGATGTCAAAGCATTGAATAAATGCCTCTCGGGCAGAGTGCATGGCTAAGGTAATGTCCGCCAGCTCGTCGCGTGTGACTTCGCTCGAGTGCCGCTCGGTTCCAAAACAATAGTGGACGTCCGGGTAAAACATGCCTGGTTCCACCACGCTCAGATAGATCGGATAGTTGATGCATTTCCAAAATAGCTGCGCGTACTGGCGATGTTCGCTTCGGCTACCAAAAAACGGACCAAGATAAAACATGTGCCGCGCTCCTCCTCTTCATTGTCGTTAGAAGCGGAACGAAACTACTTCAACAGAACGCAGCTAAACAAGTGAGAAATTCCGAAAAGCGAAGGGCGGAAGTGTCAGCGTTAACTCATGCAGCACGGCAAGAACAGGCACGAGACGCATGACGGCCACCCTCAAACACAATCCACCACCCCCACCTCCTGCCCCACCGCATTCCCCCGCATCGCGCAAATCGCATCCACCACGAACTGCGCATCGCGCGCCACGCCCGAAAAGCGCCCCGATCCCCACGTATGCAACCAAGGCAGCCCAACGAAATAAACCCCCGGCACCGAAGTCACCCCACGCATATGCGACGGATGCCCACGCCCATTGAACACCGCGGCATCCAACCAATTGAAATCAGGCCGAAATCCGATACACCACACAATCGCGCTGATCCCACTCGCTTCCAGATCCAGTTCCGCGCGCTCCTCCTGCGGCTCCCAAAGCGGCTCGTAACACGTGGCCGCCGGTGCATCGATTCCATGCTTCGCAATGAAGTTATCGATGCTCGTATTAATACCGTTATACGTTTTATCCGCATCGTCGAGCACATACCGCAGATTCGGCGCGAAACACAGTTTGCCTTCGCGCAAATCCTCCAGTCGTCCGAACAATTCCATCCCTTCGAGCGCGAAGCGACGCAAATCGATATCGCGTCCACCATCGCGACCCGTCACATAATGATTCGTGTTGTCGCGCACACCTTCACGCAACGGATGATCGGTCACCGGCATGTCGTAATAGCGCATGTCCGCGAGCCAATCGACCACATCGCGCCCACGATAAAAGCGCGCACAACGCGGCGCTTCGCCAACCGCGAGATGCACCTTGCGCCCCGATAAATGCAGATCTTCCGCGATCTGCGCGCCCGATTGCCCCGAGCCCACGACCAGCACCGCACCCGGCGGCAACGCATCCGCATTGCGATAGTCCGATGACTGCACCTGCACGATATGCGCAGGCAAACGCTCGGCCATGCGCGGCACGATCGGCGTGTGATAGCCGCCCGACGCCACCACCACCTGATCTGCCGTGAACGCACCGCGCGTGCTATGCACGCTATAGCGCCCATCCGCGCCACGCGTCACGCGCGTGACCGCCGCATCTTCGAGCACCGGCGCATTCACCTTCGCGATGAACCCATCCAGATACGCGATGATCTCGTCCTTCTTCATGAAGCCATGCGGATCGTCGCCGGTATAGGGATGCCCCGGCAACGCGCACTGCCAGTTCGGCGTCACGAGACAGAACGTATCCCAACGCTGCGTGCGCCACGTATGCGTCAGCGTGTGCTTTTCCAGCACCAGATGATCGATATTCGCCTGCTGCAAGAAATGGCTGACCGACAAACCCGCCTGCCCGCCGCCGATGACAATCACGCTGTAATGCGCGGCCACGTCCTTCATGTCGATGTTCGGCATTTCCGGTTCCTCTTCCTACGTGAGTCGTTAAGTGAGTCGGGCGCTATTCCAGCCCGAGCACGGTGACGCGCGCATCGCCTTCATGCCCGAAGCGGCTGGCGTCCTCTTCGATTCGCGCGAGTTGATCGAGCGCAGCGGAGCACGCGAAGCCGTATTTCTCGCGCACACGCTCGGAACCGATCGTCAGCGCCTCGCGCGAGCGCGCCACGAAATCGGCGACGGGATAGTGCTCGCCCGCCTTGAAAAATTCACCGACCACGGTCGATGGCGAGTAGCAGTTGGCCTCGACACCATCAGGCCAACGAATCCGGAAATGCATGACGGGCATGATCGAACCACTCCTGATAAATGTCGAGATGACGAGCGGCACTGGCTCGCCATGTGAAGCGTTGCAGCAGCGCGGGGGCCGCTTTGCGCGGGCTGTCGAGTGCTTTTGCGAGCGCGTGAGTAACTTCCTCGGCATTGTTCGGATCGCTAAAGAAGCACGCGTCTTCGTCGAGATATTCCGTGAACGGTGCGATGCGCGACACCACCACCGGACGCTCGCTCGCCAACGCTTCCAGCACGACGAGGCCGAAGCCTTCGCGTAGCGAGATCATCGATACGACATCGGCGACGCGGAAAAGCGCGGGCATGTCTTCGTCATCGAGCGGACCTGTGATGACGATAGGCGTGCCTTTCGCACCTGCTTGCAGGCCAAGTTCAGCGGCACGCGCGAAGAAAAGCCGCGCGTAAGCATCGTGATCGAGCAGGCTTGCGCCGCCTGCAAGCACCAGTTGCGCCGAAGGACGATCCGCACGCAACAACGCGAACGCTTCGAGCAACATGAGCGCGTTCTTGCGTTCCTCGATGCCGCCAACCGCAAGCACGATCGGCCCATCGTTTAATCCGAAACGCTCGCGCAAATGAGCGATGCCTTCATCCGAGCATGCGCCATATCGGCTCGCATCGATACCGTTCGTCACCGTGCGCGCCTGCACGCCGTATGTATCGCGCATGGAGGTGGTCCACGTATCGCTCACGCAGAGCACTTCGTCCGCGTCCTGCCACGCGCGACGTTGCCAATGCGCGAGACGCGCATCGTCGAAATGATCGAGATGATGCACCGTGCGCATAAAACCGCGAATCCCGCCCGCTTCCTTAAGTTCCGCCAAAGCGTTTCCGCCGATGCTGTCCTGCGCGTGCAATACATCGAAGTGATGCAGACCCGCATCGATCAATGCCTTTTTCAAGGCGCGGATGCGTTCATCGACCATTGCAACGAGACCTGCCGATGAACCCTCAACACGCGCCAGCACCACACGACATGGCGATGCGCGGAACATCGCTTCACCATGACGCGCAGGCGCAAACACCGTCACCTCATGCCCGCGCTCATGTAACGCGCGTGCAAGTTCGAGCGTATGCACCACACCGCCACGCGGATTCACCGAATGCGTGAGCAAGCCGATTCGCAAGGCGTTCACGGCGCGCATATGAACGGCTCCTCGCTCAGATTCCACAGCAACGCACGTTCGCCGCCACGCGTGAGCACGACTTCGCGCGATGCATCCACTTCGCCAATCACCGCGCAAGCCAGCGAACGCGCCTTGAATCGCGCAAGCACGGTATCGACATGATGTGGGCGCACTGAAAGCACAAAGCCGAAGCTCGGAAACGCGTTCAGCCAGCGTTCGAAATCTTCATCGTCGGGACGCGGCAAGGCATCGAGATCGATACACGCACCGGCCTTCGAGCATTCGAGCAACATGAGCGCTGTGCCAAGCACGCCAGCCATGCTGATGTCTTTCGCGGCATCGCAAAGACCATCTTCGGCCAGCAATGGCAGCACTTCGAAATCAGCGCGCGCGCGGCCTTCGGGCGAACCCACCGACGCGTTCCAGAACGGATACGGCTCTTCATACTTGCCGCGCAAATCAACGGCCATGACGAGCGCATCGCCGGGCTTTGCATCGAAACTGGTCAGCAGCTTGCGCGCGCGTCCGATGATCGATACCGCGAGTTGCGCGCCATCGCTGCGCACATTGCTATGCCCGCCGACAATCGGCACGCCATACACTTTCGATGCCGCCGCCATGCCCGCGAGCACATCGCCCGCTTCGAACGCGCTGCCGCTCCACAGCGCATCGACGACGGCGATGGGGCGTCCGCCCATCGCGTAGATATCGCTTACGTTGACCATCACGCCGCTGTAACCGGCGAACCACGGCATCGCACGCACGAAATCGCTCACCATGCCTTCGATGGCGAACAGCAGAAAGCCATCGCCATCGGGAATGGCCGCGCAATCGTCGCCAATGGCCACGGCCTGCGCATCCTGCGGCAAGCGCGAAAGCACGCCGGAAATATCGCTCTTATGAGCAAAGCCGCGACTATCCCGCAGCCTTGTCACGAGCGATGCCAGCGCGCTCACGCCGCTCTCCGCGCCAGTGCGACGAAGCCGCTGTTGGGCGTCGCGCACGGCGGATACGCATGCAAACCAGCCTGCATCAAATGATGCGCGCGCCCGAAGATGCTTTCCTCTTTCAGCGATGTCCAACTCAGGCGCTGAAACAACGGCACATTCTGCGCCTGAACATGCGCGAGAAATGTTTCGCATCCCTGCGCATGCGCGCTCGATACCGCGAGCCGAATCAGCGTCGCGCCGATCTTCGCATGCGCGCGAAACGCCGCATGCACCGCGAGCCGCGAGCCGTACCAGACGCCCGGTGCATCTTCGTGAATGCGCACCGTACCAACCACTTGTTCCGGCATGCCCGCGACGCAACTCACCGCGACGAGCAGCTTCGCGTGTGTGTCGATCTCGTCGCGATCATCGCCCACGAAAATGCCCTGTTCGATGCAAAAAACCGCACGCCGCAATGTGTAGGCTTCCTGAGCTTCCCAAGGCAGCGTCGCCCATTTCACGCGAAACTCGACAGGCGCGTAAGGCAGATCGATTACATCTTCCGCAGTGGCCTCGACGAACATCATCACACCTCGTAGGACGAAAGCGACGAACACGCGCCGCACTTGCCGCAACCTGCTTTGATGTCGGTGGAACGCATGTTCGCATCCGAAAGCATCATGCCGATGGGCGCAAGCACCGAGCGCATGAATTCCGGCGCAGGCGCGGGATGGTCTTCGAGCGGCGTGCCGCTGATCGGCACGAACGGCACCACGAACGGGTATACGCCAATGGCGATCAACTCGCGCGCCGTCTGCACGATGGCCGTCGCGCCGTCGCCGAGACCGGCGAGAATGTATGTGCTCACCTGTCCACGTCCGAACACCTTCACGGCCGCTTCAAACGCTTCCATGTAGCGCGAAACCGGCACCGTCGCCTTGCCCGGCATGATGCGTTCGCGCACTTCCGGCGTGACCGCTTCGAGATGCATGCCCAACGTATCGATGCCGCTCGCTTTCATGCGCTCGAACCAGCGGTCGTCGTCGGGTGGCTCGCACTGTGCCTGAATCGGCAGATCGACGGCGGCCTTGATGGCGAACGCGCTTTCGCACAGCACGTGCGCGCCACGGTCGGATGTCGCTGGCGTGCCGGTGGTCAGCACCATGTGCTTCACGCCATCGAGCAACACGGCTGCGCGCGCCACTTCGGCCAACTGCTCCGGCGTCTTGCGCGCGATGGTGCGCCCCGCCGCCAGCGATTGCCCGATCGCGCAGAACTTGCACGACTTGCGGCGGCTTTCATAGCGGATGCACGTTTGCAGCACGGTCGTCGCGAGCACGTCCTTGCTGTGCAGCGTGGCGATATGCGAGTACGGCACGCCATCGAGTGTTTGCATCGCGTAGAAGCGCGGGGCCTTCGGGAAGCTGATGCTGGCAATCGGAATGGCGTTGCGCATGAGCGCGCTGTTGCCGTGCGCATCTGGCTGACCTGCGACGAAGGGCGAATCCCACGCGGTGCTCGTATGCACGGGGACCATGATCGTCACGCCATCGACCGTGACGGCCTTGTGATCCGATGGACCCGCGCCGCCACGACGGCTCGCCACGCCCGCGCGCGGATCGACGAGTCTCAGTCCCGTCGATTGCAGCTCAGTCATCAATTGCCGGCTCGATGCCGGCAGATTCTCGAAGGCGCTCATCGTCTTGTGTGTCCTTGAAGGAAGTGACGGGCGATGCAGGTCGATCGTTGATCGCGAGACTCAGCAACTCGGGCCGCGCGTAATGTCCGACCGAATCCATCATGCGTTTGCGCTTGGTGATGAGCGACATGTCCAGGTCCGCGATCACCATGCCTTCGCCCTCGCGCAACGGCTCCGCGAGATGCTGCCCTTCGGGCGAGATGATCGCGGTGTTGCAGCCGCCTCTCAACGCGCGTTGCAGATTGGGATCGGGCGTGATGGCTTCGATCTGCGCATCGGTAAGCCAGCCCGTTGCATTGACGACGAAGCAACCCGCCTCCAGCGCATGATGGCGAATCGTTACTTCGATCTGCTCAGCAAAAATAGGCCCGACGAGTGAGCCGGGAAACTGCGCACAATGAATCTCTTCGTGCTGCGTCATCAACGCATAACGCGCGAGCGGGTTGTAATGCTCCCAACACGCGAGCGCGCCCACGCGGCCTATTTCCGTATCGACGACCTTGAGGCCCGCTGCATCGCCTTGTCCCCAGATCATGCGTTCGTGATAAGTCGGCGTGAGCTTGCGGCGCTTGAGCAGCAGCTTGCCGTCCGTATCGAAGATGAGTTGCGTGTTGTAGAGGCTGCCGTGATCGCGCTCGTTCACGCCGAGCACGACGACCATCTTCGCGAGCTGCGCACGTTCCGAGACTGCCTGCGTGACCGGACCCGGCACGACCACCGCGCGTTCGTAAAGCCGCATGTGATCCGCGCCCGCTGCAACCGGCGCGCGCACGAACGAAAAATACGGGTAGTACGGCACGAACGTTTCGGGAAACACAATGAGCTTCACGCCCTTCGCGGCGGCTTCGTCGATGGCCGTGCACACGCGGTCGAGCGTGCCTTCGGGACGCTCGAAGTCCGGCGTGATCTGCACGGCGGCCGCGCGCACGATACGCTTGTCCACGGACGATGCCATGATCGTCAAACCGTCCAGGTGTGGATGATGAGCGCGTTGTCCTTGCGATGAAGCAACTGGATATCGAGCACATCGAGCGGGCTGATCGGCTTGATGCCTTCGATAAGCGATGCCTCGCCGTGACCGTAAAGCGCCTGCAATGCGAAGCGGCATGCATAAACCTTGCCGCCTTCGGCCATGAACTTCTGAAGCTGCTTGTTGAAGTTGAGATGGCCGGGGAACGCTTCGTCGCCGAGCGTGGGAAAGCCGCGCTGCAGACCGAGCGTGACGCCGGGGCCGTACAGCAGCACCGATGTATCGAAACCCTTGCGTTGAAGACGCGTCGCTTGCAAGAGATTGACGAAGCCAATCGAGCCTTCGAACGCGACCGTGTGGAACGTCACGAGCGCTTTTTCGCCCGGTTCCGCCTTCACGTCCTCGAAAACCTTCTCTTCGTAATCGACCAGATAATCGCCGTTTTTGTGGAGCGGTTGAGTGACTGCGGGCATGGTGCATTCTCCGATGGTGTCTGTGCGTGGTGCGTCGGCTTTGATCGCGACGGCGAGCCTTTAAACGCAACGGATATGCCAATGATTGGCCCGCGAAATGCAATCACTTTGCAATCAATGAAAACGAACGTGCTTGCGGGACTCGAAAAAATTTTAATGGCGTCATGCGCCACGGCCTTGTCCGGCATTTGACGCATGGGATCAGCGTTGATCGCACGCACGCTTTCTGCGCAGGCGCGCGTGGACGTGGTGCGCGGCGAACCGAATCCGTGCATCGGTGCGATCAATGCGATCAAGTTGCATGCGCGCATGCGATCGGTTTAAGTTGTGAACGCGCGAAATAGCGCTTGAAAAAGGACCTCGCCGTCATGACATCGAACGCGCATCACTGGATTCGCAAACTCGAAGAGAGCCGCAAGCCGGCTTATCTGACGATTCCTGATCTCATCGAAGAAGACCTGGCGAGCGGGCGTTTGCGTCCGCGTGATCGTTTGCCCGGACTGCGCGATCTCGCGGATGCACTCAAGCTCAACTACACGACCGTCGCGCGCGCTTATGCGGAAGCACGCAGACGCGGCCTGCTCGATGCGCGCGCGGGCAGCGGCACCTTCGTGCGTGGCAGAACGCAGACCTTGCCGCTCGCGGGTGGCAGCAGCGTCGAGATGTCGATGAACATGCCGCCCGAGCCGCCCGCGCTCGCGGCGCGTCTGCGCGAATCCGCGGCGCAGCTCATGCGCGATGCCGATCCGTTTCAGCTTCTGCGCTATCAGGATTTCGGCGGTACGGCAGCGGATCGCGCGGCGGGCCGTCGATGGATCGAAGCGCGCGTGCCGCGTTGTGACGATGACACCGTGCTGGTGTGTCCGGGCATTCATAGCGCGCTGGTGGCGCTCGTGTCGCAGCTTGCGCGGCCGGGTGAGACCATCTGCCTCGATTCGCTCGCGTATCCCGGCATCAAGGCGATTGCATCGCAGCTTGGCGTGAAGCTGCAAACCATCGCGCGTGATGAAGAAGGACCGCTGCCGCATGCGTTCGAAGCGTTGTGCAAGTCGGAAAAGCCCGGCGGTTTCTATTGCAATCCTACTTTGCAGAATCCGAGCACGCTGACGATTCCCCAGTTGCGTCGTGAAGCATTGGCCGATGTCGCGTTGCGCTACAACGTGCCGATCATCGAAGACGAGCCGTATGTGATGTTGCCTACCGATGGCCCGATGCCGCTTGCCGCGCTTGCGCCCGAGTTGACGTATCACGTCACGGGTTTATCTAAGACGGTGGGTGCGGGGTTGCGTGTGGCCTATTTGAAAGCGCCGACTGCGCGGCAGGCGCAGCGCATCGCGGGTGCGTTGCGCGCGACCACTGTTATGCCGAGTCCGTTCACCGTGCTGCTCGCGACGCAATGGGTCAACGATGGCACCGCGTTCGATGTGCTCGATGCGATCCGCGATGAAGGTATCGCGCGGCAAGCCATCGCGGCGCAAGTGCTCGACGGCTTGCCGTTCGATGCGCATCCGCATGGGTTTCATCTTTGGCTGCCGGTGCCTTCTATTTGCGATTGGAGCGCATCGGAGCTTGCGTTGCGGTTGCGTAATCAGGGGATCGGCGCGGTGGCGGGTGCGGCGTTTTCGACTGATGGCAATCCGCCGAATGCGTTGCGGTTATGTCTGGGTGGGCCGCAGGATCGGGAGGATTGTCGTGAGGCGCTGACGCGGGTGGCGGATATGTTGGCGGACCCGCATCATTTGCATATGCCGATGTTGTGAGCGTTCGCTCGCCCTAGCAGACGGTTTTTGCTTTTGCTGTGGTTGTATTTGGTTTTGTTGTGCTGTGTTGCAAGGGGCCTCTCTTGGCAGTGTCTTTATTGCAGTAGCCGCCTCCCCGGCGGGGGGGTAACTTTCTTTGCTGCTGCAAAGAAAGTCACCAAAGAAAGCAGCTTTTTACCCCATGCACGATGGCTGGAAAGGGTTGGTCTGGATTAACGTCACAGTGGCCGCAATAGTACGTGCCACGCGTAACGAGCCGCTTAGGCAACCTCGCGATTGCGCGCTCGAAGAATCAACACTCAGTGGACCGCATTCATTCAATCGGCCATGCGCTGCGCGCGCCGAGAACTTAAGAACGGAATCCCGCAGCCTATGAGCGCCCAGCCAAATCACACTTCCCCGCAAGATTGCTATTCGGCCCAACCTTGGTTAGTGCTCCGACTAAAAGGTGACTCGCGTTGGTATGTGCGCTTTGCCCAGAAGCGCTTGCCAAGGTAGGGCCGAATGACGACATAACGGTGAGGTGTGAGGTCGCTGGGCGCTCATACGCCGCGGGATTCCGTTCTTAAGTTCTCGGCGCGCGCAGCGCATGGCCGAATGAATGAATGCGGTCCACTAAGGCTCAAGGATTCGAGCGCGTAATCGCTAGGTTGCCCACACGCTTAACTAAACGTGCGACGTCCTATTGCGGCCACTGTATCGATTAATCCAGACCAACCCTCTCCAGCCATCGTGCATGGTGTAAAAAGCTGCTTTCTTTGGTGACTTTCTTTGCAGCAGCAAAGAAAGTTACCCCCCCGCCGGGGAGGCGGCTACTGCAATAAACACACAACCAAGAGAAGCCCCCTCACCGCCGAGCGTTGGAATAAAGATCAACCAACCCCTGCACCACCCCCGCCGTCACATAATGCGGCCCATCGAAAAGATAAGTCCGATACCCTCGATAAGCATCGATCTGCGGCTTCAGTTCCTCCGCCGTCGCCGAGCGAAACCCACCCCCCACTTGCGGCCTGAACGCCTCGGCAATGATCCTCACCCGCCCCGCCCCGAGCTTCGCGGCCAACTGATCCGCATACTCCCGCGCCACCCCCGGCTCGCGCGCGTACACGCCGCACCCATCCTGAAACAGCACCCCGACATCACCCGGCAGCCATTGATCGAGCCAATCCGCAATCGCCACGCCGCCCACATTCGCGCGGTCATACACGCTGATCCATAACGGACGCGGCAACGCATCGAGCAAATTTCGCAACGTGCTGGCGTCCTGCCATGTCGGATCGATCTCAACGGGAAAGTAATAGCCCGTCACGTTCACAGGCGGACGCACATCCGCAAGCCGCATCGATTCGATAAAAAGCTGCATGACGCTCGCGCGCGCCACCGCTTCGTTGAAGTTGCCAGCCAGACCCACGATCACATCGCGCGCCCACGGCTCGTGGCCAATACGCGCCCAATCCGGCATGCTCGGCGCGGTCCGCAAACCCGCACCCGGCACGAACGACAAACCATCCACCGCAGTCCATTGCACGAGCAATTCACGCGCGCCCAGCCGGTCCCAGTCGCCGTGTGGATCGGCGTGCGCGTTATCCGGCTGCCAGACGATGCCATCCACGATATGCGGCGTCTGCTGCGGATGCGCCGTGCTCGCCGCGCACCCCAGCGCAAGCGCGCACAGCGAGGCCGCCGCGAGCGTGCGACGCAGCGAAACGTTGGCAGTGGCGAATGGCTTCATCGATCGTCAATATGAAAGCACCGCGCTGAAGAACACGCCCTTGGCCCGGTCGTCGCCCGCGAGGCGGAAACGATACTGCACGGTCATGTCGACGAACGAACGCGGCGCATCGTAATTGTCGCCGCGAAACCAGTATCGTACCGAGACACCCGCGCCGATGCCCACCGGCACGCTGTGATCGATGGCGGAATCGTAGTCCGCGCCGATCACCGCATGCGGAAACACCGTCAGACGCGGGCTCACCGAATCGACGCGATACGTGCGCCCGAGCCGCGCGCTCGCCGTTCCATACGTCGATGGATGCACGAGGTAATGCCCCACTTCGCCATAGAATGTGCCGGTCCACCAGCTTGGCACGTCGAGCCTGCGCGCATCGCCGAAACCGGTCGAATACGCGGCGCGCGCGAGCCAGTCGGAACGCACATCGGAGCCTATCGGCAGGATCTTTTCAATGGCAAAGATGGCGTTGACGGGCGCGAACGGCTTCGCACGCGCGCCGAGCGCCGCTTGCAAAGTCGAGAGGCCCGATGGCCCGCCGCCCTTCACGCCGAAGTTCTCGTAACCGCGCGCGTACAGTTCGAACATGCGGTCGCCGAGGCTGCCGAACGGACGCCAGTACACTTCCGCGCCGGTTTGCCAGTTGTCCGAAAGACCTGGCGTCGGGTTCGTCGCGAAACCCGGCTGGCCGCCGTTGCCGCGATAGTTCACGCTCACGCTGAAACCCCAGTTGCGCGTGGCTTCCGCGTGCGCCGAGCGGGCATCGTAGAGCGAAAGCGGTGACAGCGCTTCATCGGATGGCCCGGTCGCGCTTTTATCGATTGCGTGCTCGATATAGGTCGCGCCCTCTTTCGGTCGATGCAGCGCGAGCGCGGAATAACCGGCATCGGCTTCGGCGGTGGCGGTCAAACGGCCTTGCTGTTCCGCGCGCGCGAAGTGATCGAGCGCGAGTTGCCGGTCACCCGCGCGCTGCGCGATGGAAGCGGCCTGCAACTCGCTCATCGAATCGAGCAAATGCGTATCGATGACCGCGCGTGCTTCCTGCGATGCCGCGCGCGTCTGTCCATCGGCGGCGAGCGCATCGATCAGCGCGATGCGCGGTTGCGGATCGTCGGGAACGGCGCTCACGGCATCGCGCCAGCGGGCGATGGCTTCGGCGCGGTCGCCGCGTTGTTGCGCAAGCCGTGCTTCGCGTGTGGAGTTGAAAGCGGGGTCGTGCGCGTAGACATCGCACGATGCGCCGAACCGGTCCTCGCGGCAATCGAACGTCGGGCGCGCGCGCGGATCGACCGATATGGGCGTCGGTGCTTCTTTAAGCATGGCCTGTGCACGAAGGCGACGCAGCGCGATGGCGGCATCGGCATCGTCGGGCGCGGAGTTCTGCTTGTTCGATGCAACCGGCGCGAGGACATCGAGCGCGGCTTGCGGATTGCCTTGCGCGAACCGCACATCGGCAATGATCGTGCGCGCCACGCGGGCATCGCGGTAATGGCGTTGAGCATCGTCCGGCGCATGCGTGACGCTCGGGCTAGGGTTCCGGTTGAGATTGGGCTGCAACACCGTCGAACGCTCTTCCTCCACGCTCATCGCGTTCGGATGCGCCGCGCCCCAGCGACGAACCGCCTCGTCATGCGCAAGCATGGCTTCGTGCGCTTCGATATCGGCATCGATATTTTGCGTGTCTGCATTCACGGGCGATGCAGGCGCGTCCGGTTGCGGCTCATCGTTTGCGCGCGTGTCGCCTGCCTGAGGGAGCGATGCCGGCGCGACCGCAAGCGCCTGCGCGAAGTCCGCATCGGCACCCGCGCGTGAGCCGAGCGCGGCGCGTGCATAACCGCGCATCGTCAATGCAAGCGGATCGTGGCGGTCGGGCGCGATGGCTTCCACGCCCTTAAGATCGTCACGCGCGAACAGGATTTCAATAAGCTGCAAGCGGAAATCGGTGCGGTCCGGCGCATAAGCCACCGCGTTGCGCGCGAGTTTCTCGGCTTGGGCGAGATCGCCGCGCTGACGCGCATCGTAAGCCGCCAACGACTGCGGCGGCGCAAGCCGATCGCCGATATAGCGACGCCGCGTGCGCAGACCTTCGCTATCGCCGAACAAACGCGCGGCGGTTTGAGCTTCGTCATACGCGCTGCGGTCATCGCCTGATGCAGCGAGCGAATCCACCAGCAGATAACGCAGACGTTCGACCTTAGGCGCGAGCCGCACGGCTTCGCGGCTTTCGCTTACCGCTGCCGTGTAATCCTTGCGCGCGTAATCGCTATACGCAGCACGCGCAGCCTTCAGCGCCGCACCTTGAAGATCGCCGACACCGCCACCGCCGCCCTCGCCGCCTCCCGCGATCAACGTATCGATCTGATGCCGACGCGTCACGAGCGCAGGCAACGGACCGAGCTCCGAAATTGCTTCGGATAACGTATGACTCGCGTCTTGAAGATGTCCACGCGCCGCCAGCGAATTGGCAAGCAACACGCGTAAATCCGCGACATCGGGCCGCTGACGAATCGCTTCGCGTGCACTGGCAGCAGCATCGACATAACGATGCTGGTCATACGCCTCATACGCTTCCCGTGCAATACGATACGGCGCGCCGCTCAACGGCAACGGCAAATCCACATCCGCGCGAGCCGCCGACGAAACCATAAGCGCGATGGCCGTGCACACGGCTGCGCGCATCAACGTGTGTTTCATCGCGGAGCCGCCCGCCGCGCATATCGCCGCTTCTGTTCGCGCACCGCGAGACTCAGCGCCTCCGCCGTGATGACGCCATGCGCCACCAAATAATCACCGATACGCCCATGCCGCTCCGGCCGATATTCACGCAGCGCGTTCTCGAACGTTTTGCGCGTGACCAGCCCCATCTCGATCATGATGTCGCCGAGCAAAGGCACGCCGCGCATGGCTTCTTCGTGATCGTCGGCGTGTGCGCCTTCATCCGTCAACGTGGTCGTGTCGAAGCCGCGCAGAAGGCGAAGGCCCGCCGCGATTTCGCTTTCGCGCACGACATGGATCGACACCGGGCCGCCAACCTCGTTGCGTAATTCGGTGAGCGCGGCATCGTCCAGAAGACTCGCGGTGACGAACACCGCAAATCCGCTTGCGTCCTGACCTTGCGGCATGGCGCGCAAACGCACGAGCGTTTCTGGCTTCACCGCGACGCCGGGTTCTTCCTGCATGCGGGCGGCATCGAAACGCGCGCGCGGTAAATCTGCCTGAAACGCGATGGCTTCCGCGAGCGTTTCTTCGTCGAGCCAGCCGCGCGTGACGAGCACGCGGCCAATCGGCGCTTCGCGTGCGTGTTCGGTCTGCATCGCTTCTTCGAGACGTTCGGGGTCGATCGCCTGCCACGAGACGAGCAGATCGCCGAGATCCTGACGCGTGTCGCGCAAGGCATCGGCGCTCGGGAAATCGTGCATCGTCTTGTCCCATGCAAGGCGACGCCCCGTCACCACATGCACGATGAACAACCGCCAAGCACGCGCCACGGCCATGAAGTTCACCACGTTGCCGATCACCATGCGCGGCACCGCCAGCACGCCATGCTCCCAGCCGTAAAGCCGCGTCGTGAAGATGATCCGTTGCACCACGCGCACGCACAGCGCGACGAAGTTCGCCGCCAGCAGCGCATTCAGCCAACCCGAATCGATGAACGGCGACGGGAAGAAATCCGCCGTCCATCCAAAGTAAGATGCCGCCGCGAACAACACGAACTGCACCGCAAGCAAATACGCAAGCATGCCGACGAACGCCGTCACCACGCCCTTGCGATCACGCAGCAGCAGATAGCGATTGGCGAACGAACCGCTCCATCCCGTCAGCGCCCAGCCTTGCAAACCGATGCCGAGCGTCCAGCGCGCGCGCTGACGATACGCTGTCCGAAACGTATCGGGAAAGAACTCGCGCACGCATAACGGCATCGTCGTGCGAATCTCGCGTACGGGGCCGAGGCCGAACCACACCTTGCGGCGCGACGTGAATTGCACCGGAAACAGCGGGAAAATCGACGACATGCCCATCTTCAGAATGCGCGCGCCGATGTCGTAGTCTTCGGTCAGGCTTTCGGTATTGAACGGCTGGCTTTCGGTCTGCTCGACGAGCGCAAGCATGGCGCGGCGCGAAAAGCACGTGCCCACGCCCGCCGAAGGCACCGCACCCGCCAGACTTTCGCGCACCACCAGATCCTTCGCGTGCCACTCCGCGAACTCATCCATATACGTGCCCGCGACCAGTTCGAACCAGTTGCGTTCGAGCGATGCCACCGGCAACTGAATCATGTCCTTGCGCGGCAAAAGATAGTTGAAGAACTTCAGTTCGATGGGATGCAGCACGTCCTCGCTGTCATGCATCACGACGCCCGCGAACTCCACGCCCGCTTCGTACTCGTAATGCAAAATGGCCTGCACGAGCCAGTTCAGACAATCGGCCTTGCAAGTCGGCCCATCGTGCGGCACTTCCACGCGATGCAAATGCTTATAGCGATGCCGCATGCGCTCCACTTCGCGAATGGTCGCGGCATCGTTCTGATAAGTGCCGACGAAGATCGTATAGCTGCGGTAATCGAGCACGCGCACCATGTCCTCGATCATCGCGGCGATCACGTCATGCTCCTGCCACGCCGGCACCATGATCGCGATGGGCTGTTCATCGCGCGCATAGAGCTGTTCGATCGTGAGCGGCGAATAGCGGCGCTCGACCGTCACCTTGCGCCAGAACTTGCGCGTCCAGAACCAGATGTCGATGAACAGATCGTCGAGGCTCGACAACAGGATGATGGCGGCCACCGTCGCGGCGACGTATTCGAGTCCCTGATAGTACTGGGCCAGCGCGAGCCGGCCGTACCATCTGAGCAGTTCCAGAGTCACGCGCCGTCCTTCCTGCTTTGCTGTTCGAGACGATGCTTGCGGCGTGCATTGCCCGCGAGCGCGATCAGCAGCAGCAGCAGAATCAGCAGCACGGCCGGAATGCCCCAGCGCGCCCAGTGCCGCGTGACCCAATCCGTGCTCGACGTGGGTTCATCGACGAGTTCGTCGGGGTTCACGGTATCGAACTCCTTGAGCACGCCGGTTTCGTCCACCACGGCGATATCGCCGCGCGAAAGCGCCAGCTTGTCGTTGAGCACGGGCGCCGCGCCCGTCGAGCGATACACCACGCCGTTCTGCGAGCCGGACGTCGCCACGCTCACGACCGCCGCACGCGAAAGCCCCGACATATCGAGCAGCTTGTCTCCGTTCGACGACGACAGCGTGAGCCGGTCCGCCGAATAGAGCGCCGGGTTTTTTTCGTCCGCGAGCTTCACGTCTGCCGCGAGGAACGCCCCGTCGGGTTGCGTGGCCGTGGCGGCATCGTTGGCGACGACGAATTTCGCCTGCATCGGCGCGACGCCCGCTGCACCCGTCAGATAGGCAAGACGCGGCACGGTCGTGAGGGAATCGTCGAGATAGGCGTGTGGCACGTACACCGTGGCCGACGATGCGAAACGCGCCGCCATGCCGACAAAAGTATTCGAAGGCGATGCCTGTCCGAGCCGGATATGGCTCGTCGGCAGCACCGCGACCGGATAGTTCTGGCGCGCCTGACAACCCGCGTCCGGCTGACGGCGGAAGGTCACGCGCAGTTCGTTGGTGCGCGCGAGGGCATAACGCGGAATCGGCACCGTGATTCGCTGACGCACGCCATCGACGTTCAGGAGCTTGGCGCCGATCATCACGTCGTTGGAGTAGATCGTGGCGGTGGCCGCGCCGTTGGACAGCGTGGGCGATGCCGCGAGATCGAGCACGACGCTTTCCGGCAAGCGTCCGTTGCCCGAAGCCGCCGCGAGATCGAAGCGCGCGCTCCACGATGCCGTGGTCTGCACATCGATGCTGCGCGGATCGCCGCCTAAGTCCGACAACGCGATCATGTCGCCGCGCGCGCGTTCGGCCGCGTCGATCTGATGCACGACGAGCCGGTTCGATACATCGATGGGCCGCCAGTTCTGCGCCAGCGCGCCCAAACCTTTGTTGTCCGCGACGGCAATCGTCGCGCGCCCGCCGAGATGCGCGATGCGCACTTCGCCCGGCAAAAACGGCGCAGTCAACTGATTGATCGAGCGATGACGCCATGCGTCGAATGCGGGCAGCGCATCGGCGGCGGAATTCGCGACTTGGGCGCGCAAGGCATCGAGCGCGGCGTTCACGCGCGTGCGCATTGCGTCATCGACGACGATGACGTCGGGGCCGAACGACGCACGATTGCCGAGCGCGAGGACTGCGCCGAGTTCCGCGTCATCGCGCACGAGATGTTTGTCGCCTGTTGCGATAGCCGCGAACGCCGGAATGCTGCGCAGACCTGACGGCACATCGATGCCGCTTAAATCTGCGGTCTGGCCTACTGCGGGCAACGGCTGCATGACCGGGCGGCGGCCGTCGCGCTGGAGCAGCGCATCGGTGCGCCAGGCGGTGTCGTAGGCATCCGCGCCGAGCTTGTTTTCGGTGACGGCGAGCACCGGATCGAACGGCAACGCGCTCCATGCCGCGCGCAGATCGCGGATGTCGGCGGCATCGAAATGGTAGGTCAGCTTGGTGTCGGGCGAGACGCGCAGCACGTTGCCGATCGCGGTCTGATCCGTACACACGTTCTGATTGATGACCGACGCGAAGCCCAGCCCGAGCCGCACGAAACCGGCATCGCGCGGCGCACCGTCCACGCCCAGATTCACCGCGACGCCGCCCTGATCCTGCGTGAACGCGCGCGACAGGACCGGCGAGCCATCGAGCGAAATCAGCATGGTCACGCGGCCGCCGTCGCCGCGCATGTAGCCGCCGTCGAACTGAAGCGCGGCATCGGAAATAGGGATGCCGGCGGGCACCGGCAAATAGAACTCCTGACGCGTTTCGGGCGCGGTCAGCGTGACGTCGCGCAGTAACCCGAGTTGCCTCAGCGTGACCGTGCGCGTTTGCTTTTCATCGAGACCGAGGCGCGAGAAATCGGCGGTCGCGTTTCCTGCAGCGGGAGCCGACGGTGCGGCATGGGCCGTACCGGTGAAAAATGCCGCGGTCGTAGCGACAAGAACCAGCGCGGCGCGCAGGCGGCGCCGATTCAACAATGTGTCAGTCAAGGCAAAGGACTCAAAAGTGGCGCAACGAGACGCGTAAAACGCGCGCTGCCGTTCGCCGGGGCGCAAGCCTGCCTTGCCGCCGATCGAACGCAGGATGTGGCGCGCGCGCCTCGGAGTGCGTGGATCTTGATGTTGGATACTTCATCCGGAGTGCGACGAATCTTGCCTCGCGCGTTTCCGGTATTCGTGTTCGGTTCAAGCGTCAGGCAACCGCGACTCGTTCGAGACCGCGAAGATCGAACAACGGATCGGGATTGAATTCTTCGAACGGGCGTCCCATCAATGCATCGACGATACGTGCCGATGCCTTTCCATCGCCGTAGGGATTTCCGTTGCGCGAGAAGGCTGCGCGCGCGCGTTCGTCGTCCAGCAACAGCGAGACCGCGCACACGATGGCATGCGTATCCGTGCCGACCAGCCGCGCGGTGCCTGCCTGCAATGCCTCGGGACGCTCCGTCACCTCGCGCATGACAAGCACGGGCTTGCCGAGCGCAGGCGCTTCTTCCTGCACGCCGCCCGAATCTGTCAGCACGATCGACGCGCGCTGCAAGAGCCGCACGAAACCCATGTAGTTCTGCGGCTGAATCAGAAACACGTTCGACAAATTGCCGAGTGCGCTCGTCACGGTCGCATGCACGTTGGGATTCAGATGCACGGGATAGACGATCTGTACATCGCGCCGGCGCGCGAGTTGCGCCAGCGCCGCGCAGATGTCGCGCAGACCTTGCCCGAAGCTCTCGCGCCGATGGCCCGTGACGAGCACGAGTTGCTTCGAATCGTCGAGAAAGGGAAAGCGTGCGTCCAGCCGCGCGCGCAAGGCTGCATCCGAATCAATGCGCTTCACCACCGACAGCAGCGCATCGATCACCGTGTTGCCGGTGACGATCGAGCGGCCCGCCAGCGTCTCGCGCATGATGTTGAGTTCGGAGCGGCGCGTGGGCACGAACATCAAATCGCTGACGACATCCACCACGCGGCGGTTCATCTCTTCCGGCCACGGGCTTTTCATATTGCCGGTGCGCAAACCCGCTTCGACGTGCGCCACCGGAACGCGCCGATGAAACCCGGCGAGCGCGCCCGCCGTGGCCGTGGTCGTATCGCCGTGAACGAGAATGCGGCTGGGTTGTTCGTGCTGAATCACATCGTCCAGAGCGGCGATGAGTTTCGAGGCGAGGCTATTGAGACTCTGATTCTCCGACATCACTTTGAGATCGTGCTGCGGCGTGATGTCGAACAGATCCAGCGCCTGCTGAAGCATCGAACGATGTTGGCCCGTCACACACACGACGGAACGCACGCCCGGTTCGGCTTCCAATGCCTTCACGAGCGGCGCCATCTTGATGGCTTCCGGCCGCGTCCCAAACACAGAGAGTATCGTTTTAGAATTTGTTGTCATTGTCCCGACGACTGCACAATCTTTTGACAATTCGATTGTATTCAGACGTTTAGGAAGCTTCTCATACTAAATTGTAAAAAAGTCTGACGAGTGGCTAATCGTCTGCTATGGCTAGACTTTGTCCATCTTCAGACAGTTATTCTTACCTCATTAGTGCTCTTTAGCATTAATGGTATGAGTAAACGGCCGTTCTAATAACAATAAGAATTTGATTTTAAAATCTGGTTTCCTAATTATTTTTTCTTAAAGAAGCGCAAGTCGGATGTTATCTAAATGAAGGTTATGGTTTTATTCGAAGTTTTCGGTTACTTCGCTAAGCCGGTTCATTCCTTCATGAATTTGTTCGACGCTGACACTCGCATAGCCCAGAATCAGGCCCGCGTTTCGCGCCGTTTCTTTCTCGTCCGACGCCGCGTATAGCGGCGACACCGGATAAACGCCCACCTTCGCTGCCCTCGCCGCCTCGACTAATTCGGCTTCCTTTGCAGCGCTCAACGGCAGCCACACGACGATGTGCAAACCCGCCGCCGTGCCGGTCACCTGCGTGCCGACTGGCAAGGCGTGGGCGATGGCATCGAGCAACGCAGCGCGACGGCGTTCGTATTCGCGCCGCACGCGCCGGACGTGACGCTCGTATGCGCCGGATTCGATCAAAGTCGCGAGCACGCGCTGATCGAGCACGGGCGCGTGGCGATCGCTCAGGCGCTTGGCCTGACGGAAAACGGACACCAGCGAATGCGGCAGCACGAGATAACCGAGCCGAAGATGCGGCGACAACGCTTTCGAAAACGTGCCGATGTAGATGACACGGCCGTTCGTATCGATCGATTGCAGCGCGTCGATGGGACGCTGACCGTAGCGGAACTCGCCGTCGTAATCGTCTTCGATGATCCACGCGTTATTGCGCTGCGCCCATTCGAGCAACTCAAGCCGTCGCCCGATTGGCAACACGCCGCCCAATGGAAATTGATGCGATGGCGTGACGTAGGCCAAGCGTGCGCGTGCATTTTCCGGTAAGGCATGCGTGGCCAGACCGTGTTCATCGACCGCGACCGGAATTGGCTTTGCGCCTGCTGCTTCGAAGCACTGTCGCGCGATCAGATAGCCGGGGTCCTCGCAGATGAATGTATCGCCGGGATCGAGCAAAAGCCGCGCGCACAGATCGATGGCTTGCTGCGTGCCGTTCACGATCACAATCTGCTCGACGTCGCAGCCGAGCCCGCGCGCGCGAGCCAGATACGCCTGAAGCGCGCGTCGCAAAGACAGGTCGCCTTCGGGCGCTACGTAATAGAGGGTGTCCTGCTGATTCGATAGTTCGGCGTGGTACGCGCGCTTCCACGCAAGTGCCGGGAAATCGCGCGCGGCCACTGCGCCGTATAAAAAATCGATGCATGCTTCTGATGCTGGTGGACGCTGCGGCATGGGGATTTCGGCCACGCGATTGCCGTATTGCGAAAGCGCGGGGGCAGTATGCGTGCTGCGTTTAGGGTTCGTTACCGGCAAGCGCTTCGCCGGAATCGCGACGCGCGCGGCGCGGCCCGCCGAGGTGACGAGAAATCCTTCAGCCGCAAGCTGCTCGTACACCGCCGTCACCGTCGTGCGCGATACGCCGAGATCCGCCGCCAGCGCCCGCGTCGATGGAACGGGCGCGCCCGCTTCGAGCGTGCCATCCGCGATTTGCGTGCGCAGAAGATCGTAAATTCGTCTTCCTGTGGTCGGCGGCGGTGCGCGGAACTGGTCCATCGAAATCACCCGAAACTGGATCTTCTCATTGTGCCGGTTTTGGGCCAAAGTAATGGAACGTCCGTCATATCCAAGAGATCTCACGATGTACATTCCGCCGCATTTCGCCGTCACGCGCCCTGAAGAACTGCATCGGATGATGCGCGCGCATCCGTTGGGCATCCTCGTCACGCACGGCGATGATGGTCTCGATGCGAACCACATTCCGTTCGAGTTCGATCCGGCGCATGGCACGCATGGCCTTTTGACGGCGCATGTGGCGCGCGCTAACTATGTCTGGCAACGATGTCCGACCGGCACGCCCGTGATGGTGATCTTTCGCGGTGCTGAAGGTTATATCTCGCCAAACTGGTATCCGAGCAAGCACGAAGCGCATCGGCAAGTGCCGACGTGGAATTACGAAGTGGTGCACGCGCACGGCACGCTCATCATTCGGGATGACGAAGCGTTTGTGCGCGGCATGGTTGCGCGGCTTACGCGTCGGCATGAGGCCAACGAGCCGCGTCCGTGGAAAATGGGCGATTCGGAGCCAGAGTTTATCGATAGCTTGTTGAAGAACATTGTCGGCATCGAAATTGAAGTAACTTCGCTTGTTGGCAAAGCGAAGTTGAGCCAGAACAAGGAAGCGCGGGATCGCGAAAATGCCGCCGATATGCTCGCGGCGAATGGAAATAGTAAGTTAGCCGAATCAATGCGTAGCGCCGGCTAATTTCGATGACACATTAAAAAAGCGTGCTGCCCTTTCGGGACAGCACGCTTTTTCCACTACTTAACTACCCGACCGATCAACGATCCAAAAACGGACGCAGCTTGTCGGCGCGGCTCGGATGCATGAGCTTGCGCATCGCCTTGCTTTCGATCTGGCGAATACGCTCGCGCGTCACATCGAACTGCTTGCCCAGTTCTTCGAGCGTATAGTCCGACGCCGTATCGATGCCGAAGCGCATGCGCAACACCTTCGCTTCACGCGGCGACAAAGCGTTGAGCGCATCGTCGATGGCGGCACGCATGTTCGCGTGAACGGCTGCTTCCGCCGGCGACGTCGCGCCCTGGTCTTCGATCATGTCGCCGAGCGTGGCATCGGCATCTTCACCGACTGGCGTTTCCAAAGACACCGGCTGCTTCGCGATCTTGAGAATGCCGCGGATCTTTTCTTCCGGCATGTCCATGCGCTCAGCCAGCACCGACGGATGCGCTTCCTGCCCGGTCTGCTGCAAAATCTCGCGCGAGATACGGTTCAGCTTGTTGATCGTTTCGATCATGTGAACCGGCACGCGGATCGTGCGAGCCTGATCGGCCAGCGAACGCGTCACGGCCTGACGAACCCACCACGTCGCGTACGTCGAGAACTTCCAGCCACGGCGATATTCGAACTTGTCCACCGCTTTCATCAGGCCGATGTTGCCTTCCTGAATCAAGTCGAGGAACTGCATGCCGCGATTGACGTACTTCTTCGCGATCGAAATAACCAGACGCAGGTTCGCTTCGATCATTTCGCGCTTCGCCTGACGCATCTTCAACTCGGCAGCCGTCATCTGACGGTTGATTTGCTTGAGTTGCTTGAGCGGCATGGCGACAGCGGCTTCCATGTCGATGAGCTTTTGTTGCTCGGCTTGAATCGCCGGCAGACTGCGTTCCAGCGATGCGCCGTAGTGCTTCGAGGTCGCCGCCACGCGCGCGGTCCATTCGAGGTCGGTTTCATGACCCACGAACGATTCCACGAACTTTTCACGCGGCATGCCGCAACGATCCACCGCGATCTGCAACACGCGACGCTCGATGTCGCGCACCTTCGCGACTTGCTGCTGCACGTCAACGCAGAGGCGATCGATGGTCTTCGCCGTGAAGCGAATCGAGCCGAGTTCACGCTGAATTTCGGCACGTGCCTTTTCGACGGCCTTGGCCGCTGCCGCGCCCGAACCCTTTGCATGACTCGCCTGTTCGGCGAGCGCGCGCACGCGTGCGAAGATTTCGAGGCAATCGGCCGTGAGCTGCTTCAGACGCGCTTCGTTCGATGCGCCGGAATCCGCGCCGTCGATATCGCTGTCGTCGTCCTCATCGCCATCCGATTCTTCGGTGTCCGTATCGATCTCGGACGAATCCGTTGTTTCGGACGCCGAGAGATCGTCATCGACCGAGTCTTCTTCTTTCAGGCCGTCCACGAGTTCATCGATCTTCACTTCGCCCGCTTCGACTTGCGCTGCATCCGCGAGAATGGAAGCGACGGTCGACGGGCACGCGGCGATGGCCTGAATCATTTCATGCAGACCGTCCTCGATGCGCTTCGCGATGGCGATTTCGCCCGCGCGCGTGAGCAGCTCGGTCGCGCCCATTTCGCGCATGTACATGCGAACCGGATCGGTCGTGCGACCGAATTCGGAATCGACGGTGGACAGCGCGTTTTCGGCTTCCTCGTCCGACTGTTCGTCGCTGACGACGGTCGGCGCGTTTTCGCTTAAGAGCAGCGTTTCCGCATCGGGCGCCTGTTCATAAACCGCGACGCCCATGTCGTTGAACGTGCTGACGATGGTTTCCATCGCCGCCGTTTCCGCGAAATTATCAGGCAGGTGGTCGTTGATCTCGGCGTGTGTGAGATAGCCGCGGTCCTTGCCCAACTGAATGAGCGCGCGCATCTGGCGCTGACGCTCTTCGTTCTGCTCGGCGGTCATCGTTGCATCGGGGGGTAAAACGCCGGCCTGGCCCTTCCCCTTTCCTGCGCGCCTGCCAGCGGTCCGGCGTGCCGGCACGACGATATCCAGATCCGAATCTTCCCGATCAAAACTTGCCATACATTCTCCTCGACAGGTTTGCTCGGCGATGACAGGTTCCCGGGAGCGGGCGTAAGGCCCGCATGATATCGACGCTAAGTTCGACCTTGGACGGCTGCTGAGAATCGCTTCGAGCAAAACAAACACAATCCGCAGATGGGGCGCGGATCGTGTTTTTCAATCGCCGTTTCGGCGAAACCTTAGAGTATAGCAGCGTTGAGGCGTTGTGACGGCTTTTATTCACGATGTGAGAGAAGGAGGCGTAAGACAGTCGCTCGGTGGTCGGAATATTCATTTGTCAGTTCATTCGTAGAGATGCGCTCCGGCGGTGTGACTGAAGCCGAACTGATGCTGCTCGAAGTAGATCGAGGCAACAAACCAACTGCTCGCTGCCGCTTCAAAAACGCTTTCAGTTCGGCCAAGCGGTCTGCTGACACCGTTCGGCGGCTCTGTTCCAATTCGACGGACCGCACGATCGATCCTGCGGGCGTCGAGGCCGTGATTGCGCCACGGTTGAGCGCCGTCTGGAAATCGTGGATCCATCGGCCGGTACGGACACGCGTGACACCGTTGTCTCGGTCGCGAACGACGACAGAGGACGCATCATCAGCGACGTAAAAGCTCTTCGAGCCGTCAAGGCTCCGGAACTCTCGGCCAGCGAGATCTTGTGCGAACGAGTCGGCCTCGGCGCGTTGAACCTTTTCCGCATGCGCGACAACCTCTTCCTGATGCGCTGAGCGAACCCGGTACGCGAAATCAACCGGCGAGCGCAGAAGCGCGCGGAGGTAGGAGATGGGTTGCTTCGCTCGTTGAAGGTGTTCCCACGTTGCCTCAACGACGTCCGATAGCCGCTTCATGTTTCTGCGAGCTTCTCCCATCAGTTTGAAGATCAGGAAATCTCGAAATCCCAAAATCCGCAGGCGTTGGAGGTCACGAGGGAGCGTCTCCGGTTGTCTCTTTTGAGTTATAGGGTTTAGATCCTTATATATAGCGCGGTCTGCCACCGTGACAGACGGTTCGACAAAAAGAATCGGGGTTTCAGCGAGCGCGTCAGATTCTCGGCGGTTCTCGCTCTGCGCTGCGGCTTGTTCGTCGTCTTGAGCGAGTCCAAGCAAGGTTGCGGCCTTCGGTGTCAGATAGAGGTAGGCACGGCCGAAGAGGCCTGCGGCGCCATAGCGTGTTTGCGGCGGCCGGGTAATCATCCCTGTGCGTTCGAGGTCCTCGAGACTCCGATAGAACGTGCGCATGGATTGCATAGCGCGTCCAGTGAGCAGTTCGCGCCGAGCAAAAATGGCTGCGAACGGGCGCGCGGCGTCGACAGTACGCGCAAGTGCGGCCAGCAATGAACGCGCGCGAGGAGGGAGTGCAATGACGTGATTTGCGCGATGGGCCGCGCGAAAGATGACCCAAGGGAGATTGGATCGATCGCAAGCAAACTCTTCGAGAGCCTGTTGATCTTCCCCTGCGATACAGGTTGAGGGAGTTTCAGGGCGAGTGTGTTCCTCGCCAGCAACGGAAAATTGCGCGATAAGCATGTCTAGCTCGTCCATTTTTGGAAAATGGAGGACAAACGCTTGACTGCCGATCGTGATCCGCTAAACTCCGAGTTGTGTGGACTCGTGACCCGATTGGCGTCGGGAAGCGAACCGGGCGAGCAGCAGTAAGCCCGATATTCAAAAGCCTTCGGTTGGCGCCGAAGGCTTTTGTCTTTCTGGAATCTGGTGATTACATAGAGGCCTTTGAGTCGGTAGCGACTAGGTCGTTGTTTTATAAGGAGTTTCTACTAGGTCCATCGCATCGTGTAAAGCGCTTCGATGCTAACCCCTTGTTTCGTAAGGAAAACCTAGTAGGGCCTATCCCTGCTCTGATTCGCTCAGCGTCTTGTTGATGAAATCGACAATCCGCTGTCCCCACTGCTCAGCGTCGACCGCTTCGTTTTCAAAGAATCGAACGCCAACCACACCGTTGCGAGTCGATACTTCACATATCTTCCTTCTACCAGCGCGCACCACCGTGGTGGTCGGAGCCTGCGTCTTAGGTTTCTGAGTTGCAAGGGCGACAGCTTTGTCCTGCGTGAAACTCTCGTCGTCCACAAGTCGGCGCACGGCCTCGATAACTTTGTCGGCCTTTCCTGTTTCGGCGAGCGCCGCCAGTTTTTGCGCAGCGTTACTTCCGAGACGTTCGGGCTTTTCAGCGAGTGCAGCCTTCGCCGCGTCGGGGAGCGCATCGAACGAAAAGATCCGGGTTACGTGGCTCTTGCTAAGACCTGCGCTTTCCGAAATTTCAGTGCGTGAAAGGCCACTCAATTCCTGAAGCCGTTTGAAGTTCCAGTACTTCTCGAAGTCGGTAAGTGACGGCGAAAGCAAGTTCGAAAAGAACGCAGCGAATTCAACTTCGCCTTCCTCGATCGATGCAACATTTGCCCTAATGCTAGTGCGGCCAAGCTCGCGATAAGCCGCCACCCGGTTATGGCCTGCGACGATTTCGAAACGATCATTCGGCAACGCACGCACGAGAATGGGTGTGGCGAGCGCGTGTTGAGCCAGATTGTTTTTTAGCTCCTGAAACTGCTCGCTAGTCAGCTTCCGCCGACGGCCACCGACTTCGGTCAACGCATCGAGCGGCACCTCAAGTGCCGCCCGCTCCTCCAACTGAACTTCGAGTTCCTTGATCCGCGCCTGCGCTGTATTGATGCGGTGCTGTGCATCCATCAGACGGCCTGGCGATGTGCGCGCCTCGCTGTTCGCCGGGCGCGCCGAACCCGGCTCGGCCGGCTTGCTTCCGACGTTCGCAGTCTTGGCGAGTAGTCTGTCCCCGATGCCCATTTAATCCTCCTTCTGGTTCCACGCGCGAACAAACTGCGCGTCGAGATGTTCGGCCAGCCGGTCCAACGGCTCCTTGAACCGGTTGTATGCCGCCGTGCTGCCGTCCGGCTTGGACAAGTCATAAACCGTGGATAGCTGCGCCGAAGCGCCCTTGGGCACAGTTGACTCCGGAATCTCGAACGGCAGAACGCGATCGCCATAAGCTTTTTGTAACCAACCGCGAACCACGCGCGAAACGTCGTCAGACTTTGCCTTGGTCATGATCACGTTCACGAAGTCGAAGCGCTTTTGCTCCAACACCCCCGGCAGCTTTTTCGCGATATCCGCGAACAAGTGCCAGAACTGTGTGGAGCTCGCAAAGTCGAGCGCTTCGGGCGGGCAGGGCAGGAGAATGGCGTCGGACGCCAGCAGCGCATTGATGGTCAAATAGCTCAGCGCCGGCGGGGTATCGATGACGATGGCGTCGTATTCCTGCGCAAGCGGCATCAGCCCGGTACGCAGGATCTCCCAGAACTCGAACGTGCTGTCGTTCAATACCTTGGCCGGGATCTCGAACTCGGCGTCGAACAACGATGACGATGCTGGAATCAAATCGAGGTTGTGCCAATACGTCTCTTGCACGGCGTAGTGCAAGGTCGACTGATCGCCGTAGATCAGGGGAAGCAACGTCTGGTCATCCGTGATCTCGGCATCCGGCGCCCAGCCACAAAGTTGAGTCGTGGTGCCCTGCGGATCGCAGTCGATCACTAGCACACGGCGACCGAGCAGCGTCAAAGCCTGCGCCGCCGAGACTGCCGTGGTGGTCTTCGCAACGCCGCCCTTGAAGTTCGCCACCGTGACGATGCGTCCGCGTTTACCCTCGGGCCGCCGCGTGCGTTCCTTTGTCGCCCTAATCCACGTCAATGCTTCCGCGAGCGTGAACTCCTTGCTCCGGCCCGCTCCCTTGGATGTGCCGGCAGGAAGGTCGCCTTTGGTCGTCAGATATTGAAACCGTTGCTTATCAACGCCGCACAGCGATGCGACCTGAGCACTCGTGAAGGTAGGAGCATTCTTCCGCGGATACGGTTCGAGCATCGCATCGCGGATTTGATTGAGGATATCGGTGGCTTGGGCGGCCACTCCCAAAAGCGTTTCGATCGAAACGGATTGATCGACTTCGGGAAGCCGAGCGCTTAGCATTGAGTTCGCGGTCACTGGCGGGCCTGGGTAAGCAAAAAATTCTTCGGTTTGTGAGAAACACACTGCAAACCGAAGAATAAACGCCCAACCGGTAAACCTCAAGTAAACTCTGAAGTCGCCGACCCTCGGGATCGGGTGTTTTTACAACACTCGAGACGGTGAAGTTTACCGCTCAACCCTTCGCGTAAACTTTTCTTGCGCCTGAAGTGGCGCGAATAAGTGCTTCAACGCCCAAAAACCGGCTAGCTTCGTCTCTCGAAGCGTAGAGCGATGTCGTTGCAAGCGATGCGTGGCCAAGCGCCGCGCTGAGTTCGCCAAGCTCCGCGCCATGACTCAAGGCGTGGACCGAATGTGTGTGACGGAGCCAGTGTGTACTGGCTCGCATGAGATCCTGCATGCCACGCGTCGCGCAGTCAGTCGTCGCCGCGGCGAAAATCTGCTTGATAATCCTACCGATGCCGTCCGGCGAGATCGCCCGGCCAGTTCGCGCCTGAGCCAGAATCGGCGTGTTCTCGGGGCAGGCGAGCGGGTCGGGCATTCCACGCATCGCAAAGTTTTCTTGCATGGCCTGAATGACGGCGGGCGGCAGCAGCACCGTCCGGGTTTTTCCTGATTCGCTTGCCACGTCAAGCCGCCAAACCGGGCCTGCGACGCCGCGTACTCGTCCGACCGAAAGCCCGTCGGCCGTCGCTGCGGCCAATTCGGCGCGGCGAAGTCCGGTTGCATAAGCCAGAAGAAGGGTCAGCCGGTCACGATGCTCGACAAACGAATAATTCTCCCGTACGGTCGATTCGAGCACGATCTTCCACTGCTCGACGTCGAGCGTGCGTCCAACAGACTGGAAAACGGGAGGCTCACTCGCGCGTCCGATGCCTGCAAACGGGTTGTTCGCCAAAAAATTCACTTCGATTAGCCATGCGCACAGCGCCGTGAGTATCGCGCGCGCGCTTTCGCGACTTCGATCGGAAAGCGGGCCGGCGAACGGGCGCCACGCCGCCAGACAACGCTCGACGCGTCCGCGCCGGACCCAACGCGCCGCAGGCTGCGGGTCAGCCAAAAAAGTGCCGATATATTCCGCGCAATCCGCGCTATCGAGCGATGAAAACGCCTTCTTCTTTTCGATCAGCGCCCAAAGCACGAGCCGCTCGGCTTCGCGTCGGTACGCCCGTCGCGTATGTTCATTTCCCGCACGCGCGTCGAGCCAGGCCGTGATCGCGCGAATATCGGTGGAATAAGCGCTCGTCGAGATTCGACCGCGATTCGACCCCTTGGAGCCATCCAGCGCGACCGGGACGCGCAGCGCCTCAAGCGGCGCCACGCAAAGTGCGTCCGCATCTGCCGTTGAACGGTGCGAAATCGCGCCGGTCCATTGCCGGCGCGGCACCAGCGCCCGATCCGAAAGCGCGTGTCGAAGCGCCTGAGCATGCAGTCCCAGCCAATCCACCACACGTTGCGCGCCTTTGGGACCAAGACGCGGAACCCCCGTGTACCAACGATGCCGCCGGGCTTCGACCGATGCAATGACATCCCCGATGGTGACAAGTCCCGCCTCCGTAAGCCGGCGGGCGAGGGCGGGTTCGAGCCAGCCCTCGACCGGATGCTCCGGCTTGGGATCTTGCGCGAGATTCGCTTCCATCCGGGCAAGCGCCTCTGCCTGCCGTCGACGCAAACGCGTATTGCGCGCTGCACGCCGATCGAGCGCGGGCGAGGCGCCCGGCGGAAAAGTCTCTTGATACAACGCCAGCAGCTCGGCTTCGCCATAAACGTTGTCAGGGTCCACGCGCTCCCGAAACTCATCGAGCGATGGCGCGCGCTCCGATACCGCCGCGCCGGGCGGCGGAATGCTTCCGGGACGAAGCCGCAGCAGATAGGCAGCTTCGGTGTCGTGAGCGCGGCGCGCCAGCACGGAGAGCGTGTCGCGCAATACCGCGATCAACCGGCGGGTGCTTCGTACATCCGCGCCGGTGTCGCCGTACGATGCATGCAATTGCGCTTCCGAAACTCCGTCCAGATAGCCGCGATACAGTGCGAAATGCTGCCGCGTGAGCCGTGTATTATCCGCAGACTGTAGTTCCAGGCGTTTCATTTATACTTTGGATTCAGGGAGTTAGGCGGAGGTTATCAAGCTACTTCGATTTTGACAACGTAAATCACTGCATCTGATAAGTAGAATTATCAGCCTAAATATTCAGGACGAGCGCGGGATGCAGGGTCCGCTTGAATCTTGCAGCGGTGCGGCGCATATTTCCAGCACACCCGTTCCCGGCATCCGCAGGAGACCGTCGCCGATGCGCGATCCCCGCCGCACTGTATACAAGCAGCACCGGAAAGACGATGAATCGACTCCAAGTCTGCCCGAGGTGTACGCATCGGTGCGCGTGCCGCAGGGCGGTTCGTGGCTGCGACGCCTGCTCGCTTTCACCGGACCGGGCTACATGATCTCGGTCGGCTACATGGACCCCGGCAACTGGGCGACCGATCTCGCCGGTGGTTCGCGCTTCGGCTATACCTTGCTCGCCGTCATCCTGCTTTCCAATCTGATGGCGGTTCTTCTTCAGGCGCTTTCGGTCCGGCTGGGCGTCGCGACCGGGCGCGATCTTGCGCAGGCGTGCCGCGAACACTATTTGAAGCCGGTCAACATCACGCTGTGGCTGGCGTGCGAAGCAGCGATCGTCGCGTGCGATCTGGCCGAAGTCATCGGCACCGCCATCGCGCTGCAATTACTGTTCGGCATTCCGTTGATCGCAGGCGCGTTGCTCACCGCGCTCGATGCCTTCCTGCTCCTGCTTCTGCTCAACAAAGGCTTTCGCTTGCTCGAAGCCTTCGTGATCGCGCTACTCGTCATCATCGCGGCATGCTTTGCGCTGCAGATCGCCGCCGCCGCGCCGCCGCTCGCCGCCGTGCTGCGCGGATTCGTGCCGTCCCCGCAAATCGTGATGAACGGCGAGATGCTCTACGTGGCGATCGGCATCATCGGTGCGACGGTGATGCCGCACAATTTGTATCTGCATTCGTCGGTGGTCCAGACGCGCGCGTACGGCGATTCGGTCGAGGCACGCCGCGATGCCATCCGCTGGGCGACCGTCGACAGCACGATCGCGTTGACTCTCGCGCTGCTCGTCAACGCAGCGATCCTGATTCTCGCCGCCGCCGTTTTCCACGCGCATGGCCGAACGGATATCGCGGAGATCGGCGATGCCTTCCGTCTGCTCTCGCCGCTGCTCGGCTTCTCGCTCGCATCGACCTTGTTCGCGGTCGCGCTGCTTGCCTCGGGTCTGAACTCGACCGTCACCGCGACGCTCGCCGGACAGATCGTCATGGAAGGTTTCCTGCACCTGCGCATTCCGAGTTGGGCGCGCAGGCTCGTGACACGTTCCATCGCCATCGTGCCGGTGATCGTCGTTACGGCCATCTACGGCGACAAAGGCACGGCGCATCTATTGGTATTGAGTCAGGTCATCCTGTCGATGCAGCTTCCGTTCGCCATCGTGCCGCTGGTGCGTTTCGTTTCCGATCGCGGCAAGATGGGCGTCTTCGCCATCGGTGGCGCGCTCGCGGCGCTGGCGTGGCTGGTCGCGGGCATCATCATCGTATTGAACGTGAAGCTGCTCGCGGATACGTTCTTTTCCTGAGCGCGCGAACATCCCAATCTCTCTCACCAATATGGAGCACTTCGCCATGACTGGCCGGTTCATCGATATTCCGGTTCGCGATGCCGCGGCCATCCGCGCCTATGTCACGCAACCCGCCCAAGGTTCCGGTCCCGGCCTTCTGTTGCTGCACGACGCCACCGGACCCGATGCCTTCATCGCGCACACCGCCGAGCGCTTCGCGGAAGAGGGCTACGTGGTCCTCGCGCCGGAACTCCCGGACCGCGAGCCGAAGCCCGGCGGCATCGCTTCGGAAAATCTCGCGGCCGTGCTCGATGCCTTGCGCGCGTTGCCGCAACGTGCCGGCAAGATCGGCGTCGTAGGCTTCGGCGCGGGCGGCCGACTTGCGACACGCATCGCCGCGCAATCCGATGTGGATTGCGCCGTCAGCTACTACGCCGACGACCTCGAAGCCTGCCTCGCCGACATCCCGACGATCCGCTGCCCGATGGTCTTCCACTTCGCCGAAAGCGCCGGCCTGCCCGAACTCTCGGAAAAGCCCGCCATTCAGCAATACGTTTATCCGGGATGCGTCGCAGGGTTCGCCGATCCCGCCAGCCCACACGCCGACAAGGCCGCTTCGCTGATGGCCTATTCGCGCACGCTCGCGCTGCTGCGCGCGGTGCTCGGTCCGGTCTACGATCTGAACCGCCTGTGGGAGCAGCACTGCTACTTCGAATTCGCCACGCGCGATGTCGATGCCGTCATGCCCACGATGGTCGCCGAACCGTACGTGAATCACGTGCCGACCATGACGGGCGGCGTCGGTTACGAACAGTTGAAGCGCTTCTACACGCATCACTTCGTCAATTCGAATCCGGCGGACACGAAGCTGATTCCCGTGTCGCGGACCATCGGCTCGGATCGCGTCGTCGATGAATTCGTGTTCTGCGCGACGCACGATCGCGAAATCGACTGGCTGTTGCCCGGCCTCGCGCCGACCGGCCGCTACTTCGAAGTGCCGATGCTCGCGGTCATACGCTTTCGCGGCGACAAGCTCTATAACGAACACATCTATTGGGATCAGGCTTCCGTGCTCGTGCAGATCGGCGTGCTCGATCCAACCGGGTTGCCGGTCGCGGGGCGCAAGACCGCGCAGAAACTTCTCGATGAAACCTTGCCGAGCAACGAACTGATGCCCAATTGGGCATCGAGCGAGGGCAAGCCGGTCTGAGCGGCCACGCGCGCGCATCGTCCTTTGGATATGCGCGCGCGTGGTCTACGCTGGACCTTGGCCGTTGGGTGTGACCGACCAGCGAGGGACAGCGGATCATGTTGTATTCGCGTGACGTGTTCCGCCTTCGTTGCGCCGATTCGAACGATCGCGACGGCCGGAGGACACATGCTTCGTTCGTCCGCGTCCCGTGGGTTCTCGCTCGCATTCGGCGTGACCTGCACGATGCGCGCCTTTCCCGCGTTCGCCGCCTGCGCGAGCGGCACGCCATGCGACCCGGCTTTAAGGATCGTGGCAAAAGCGGCGAATCTCGTGAACACGGGTTCGATTTCGAGGAGCACGGTTCCGGGCATCGTCGCGAACGGCGGCGGCACACTCGACAATCGCGGGTCGATCAGCGGAACGACGGGCGTCTCGATCTCGAATGGCGCCGAAACCATCACGAACAGCGGGTCCATTCGCGGCACGCGCGCCGAGGCCATCGCGGCGAGCGGCAAGATCAACGTCTCGATCACCAACACGGGCACGCTTGCCGGAGGCGCGGGCGTCGCGGTCAGAACCGATACGGGTAGTGACACGTTCAACATGAATGGCGGCACGGTCACCGGCCAGATTCGGCAAGGCGATGGTGTCGATGCCTTCACGATGACCGCCGGCCAGCTCGATTCGCTCGATCAGGGTGACGGCTCCGACACCTTTCGCATGTCCGGCGGCCATATCGTCGGCCTGTTCGCGAACGGCGATATCGGCACGATGACGGGTGGACGCATCGGCACGGTCGATCTCAACATCGGCAACAACGTGTTCGACATGTCGGGCGGACAGATCGACGGCAATCTCACCGCCGCGCAAAACAACGACACGTTCAGGATGTCGGGCGGCGCGATCGGCGGACGCGTCGATCTCGGCAGCGGCACGAACAATCTCACCATCACGGGCGGCACGATCGGTCAGGGCATCAACACGACTTCGGGTGCCGACACGCTGACATGGAGCGGCGGCACCATCGCCGGTCCGATCACGCTCGGCGCGGGCGACGATCACGCGACCATCCGCAATCTGAGCGATGCCACGCTCGACGCGACCACGCGCATCGATGGCGGTCCGGGCCGCGACACGCTCACGTTCGACGGCACGCAGATGAGCGGGCTTGCGCGCATCGCCGGATGGGAGGCGGTGAATGTGGCGAACGGCAGTCAGCTCACGTTCGATGCAAACGGTCTCACGCTCGGCGATGCCGCGACCGGCACCGGCACGCTCGATATCGACGCGGCGAGCGCGATCTTCGCGGGCGGCGTCGGACAGACTGCGTTGCAACCGGCGATCGCGGGGCGAAGCGTGACCTTGAACAACGCGGGCATCATCGATCTCACGAACGGCGGTTCGGGCACGCGCGATGTGTTCATCGTGAAGGGCAACTACTTTGGCGACAATGCCCGGCTGCTCGTGCAGACCGTGATGGGCGCGGACGATTCGCCGGGCGATCGGCTCGTGGTTGCGAGCGGTGTCGCCGGGGGAACGACGTCGATTGGCGTGAGCAATGTCGGCGGGCGCGGCGGTCTCACCGTGGGCGACGGAATCATGGTCGTGCAGGCGACGAATGGCGCGACGAGTTCGGCGGGCGCATTCACGCTCGCGCATTCGGTGGATGCGGGCGCATACAGTTACTTCCTGTTCAAAGGCGGGGTGAGCGCGGGGACGGCGGATAACTGGTATTTGCGTTCGAGCGTTCCGCCTGCGGTTGTGGCGACGCCGGTTCCGACGCCTGTAACAACACCGGCGCCAACTGCAAGCCCAACACCCACGCCCGCGCCCGCGCCGATCCCAACTCCAGTTCCAACAACCCCGCCCGTCGCCGCAGCAGGAACCCCCATCCTTCCCCCGCCGCCTGCGCCCGGTTCGCCACCGACGCCGCTCTACCGCATCGAAGTCCCGGCCTACGCCGAGGTGCCGCCCCTCGCGCGCGAACTGACGACGCAACAGATCGGCATCTTCCACGACCGTCAGGGCGCGCAATCGCTGCTGACCGAAACCGGCGCGCTGCCCGCCGCGTGGTCGCGCGTGTGGGGCGGTCACGCGTCGCTGCACAGCGACGGCGCGGCGGATCAATCCTTCAGCGGCGGTATCGGCGGCATCCAGATCGGACACGACGTATTCGCGGATGCCACCGCCAGCGGTCAACGCAATCACTTCGGTTTCTTCCTGAGCTTCGCGCGCGCGAGCGGCGACATTGGCGGCTTCGCGCTCGGCCTTCCGAATGCCGATGCCGGTCATCTGTCGATGAACGCCTACAGCGGCGGCGTGTACTGGACGCACATCGGACCGGCCGGCTGGTACACGGACGCCGTCATGCTCGCCAGCGCATTGAACGCCGATGCGTCATCGAACCGGAACATCGGCGCGACGCCGCACGGCAGCGCGCTCGCTGCATCGCTCGAAGCGGGCTTGCCGATCATGTTCGCGGCGAAGTTCGGCATCGAGCCGCAGCTTCAGGTCATCTGGCAGCACGTCACGCTGAACGACATCGACGACGGTATTTCGAACGTGTCCTTCCACGAAGCGAGCGGCTTCATCGGACGGCTCGGCGCGCGCCTCTTTGCTCACTTCGACGCGCTCGGCACGTCATGGGAGCCATCCGTGCGCGCCGATCTCTGGCGCACTTTCGGCGCGACCGACGCCGTTACCTTCGCCGACACGACCGTCATCCCAACGGCCGTCGCCGCGACTTCGGCGCAGTTCGGCGCGGGCATCGTCGCGAAAGTGAGCGCGCGGGGCAGCGTGTATGCGAACGCCGGTTATGGGATCAACGTGGGCGGGGCGCATCGCAGCGCGATCGAAGGCGGAGCGGGTGTGCGCTGGAAGTGGTGAGTCTGAACGCCGGTTGATAGTAGAGCCACGCGAGAAAACAGCACCTTAGCGCGTGGAGGCATTCCGTGGCGCGCTATGCGGCGGGAAGCAGTCGTGTCGTCAATATGATTGCTTATGGAAAGATACGGAAACACTTTTTAATAACGTATTCAACTATGCTAATTGTTTCGCGTTATGCCTTTTTGCCATCGCGATCATTCCAATGCCTTATATATCTGTGAATAGGACGTGCGCCCGCAAAGGCTGCCTCTCCAATCTCATATAACAGCGAATTTATTTACCCGAGCTGCAAAAATCATCGCCGATTGGCGTTTCGGTATACCGTGCGCAATCTCAAAATGTTGAAGCGAACGCAATTTTCATCGTCATATATGACTATTATTGAACGTCCGTTCTGCTAAACCGGAGCCTTTTCGTACATAGCGCAGGGACTTTTTACTTAACCTAGGGTTTTCACCTAGAAATATGAAAGTTTTTAGCCATGGTTTACGTTTAAAATCATCTCAAATTGATGCGACGCACAAGCGCGCATATACCGAATAACTTCCCAATACCATGCAGTTCGAACGCGCGCATGCGGATTCTTCGCGCGGTGTCGAATCACGTCTTTACGTAAAGCGTACGCGGTATGAGAGAAGGGCGGTGGCTGAACCTGAGAGCATCAATCAAAGGTCCATATAGTTGGACCCGGTCATTTGCTTTAAACAAACGATATTCCGGCATCGACTTTTCCGTGCGAGCGGGCGCGGGTCGATCGCACAGCCAGACCCGTAGCGGCTTCGTCATTTCCTTGCGGGAAGGCGCGCGCGTGTTCGAGAAACATCGGGCAACAGGCAAGTATCCAGAGCAACGAGTAAGGAGGACTCGACATGAATGACGTAGTGATCGTATCGGCTGTGCGTACCGCGGTCGGCAAGTTTGGCGGTTCGCTCGCGAAAATCGCGGCGCCGGATCTGGGTGCAACGGTCATCAAGGCCTTGCTGGAGCGGTCGGGCGTGAAGCCCGAGCAGATCAGCGAAGTCATCCTCGGACAAGTGTTGACGGCGGGTTCGGGACAGAACCCGGCACGTCAGTCGGTCATCAAGTCCGGATTGCCGGACATGGTGCCGGGCATGACGATCAACAAAGTGTGCGGCTCGGGCCTCAAAGCGGTGATGCTCGCGGCCAATGCCATCATCGCGGGCGATGCGGAGATCGTGATCGCGGGCGGTCAGGAGAACATGAGCGCCGCACCGCACGTGCTGCCGGGTTCGCGCGATGGCTTTCGCATGGGCGATGCAAAGCTGATCGATTCGATGATCGTCGATGGCTTGTGGGATGTTTATAACAACTACCACATGGGCACGACGGCCGAGAACGTCGCGCGCGAGTACGGCATCACGCGTGAAGAGCAGGACAAGTTTGCGGCGCTCTCGCAGAACAAAGCTGAAGCCGCGCAAAAGTCCGGCCGCTTCGACGATGAAATCGTGCCGGTCTCGATCCCGCAGCGAAAAGGCGATCCGGTCAAGTTCACCACGGACGAGTTCGTGCGCCATGGCGTGACCGCAGAAGCGCTTTCCTCGTTAAAACCTGCGTTCTCGAAAGAAGGCACGGTCACGGCGGCGAACGCATCCGGCATCAACGATGGCGCAGCAGCCGTGATCGTCATGTCGGCAAAGAAGGCCGAAGCGCTCGGCCTCACGCCAATGGCGCGCATCAAAGCGTATGCAAACGCAGGCGTCGATCCGAAAGTGATGGGCATGGGCCCGGTGCCGGCCTCGAAGCGCTGTCTCGAACGCGCAGGCTGGACGATGAACGACCTCGACCTGATGGAAATCAACGAAGCGTTCGCCGCACAAGCGCTCGCCGTGCACAAGCAGATGGGCTGGGATCAGTCGAAGATCAACGTGAACGGTGGCGCAATCGCGATCGGGCATCCGATCGGCGCATCGGGCGCGCGGATTCTGGTCACGCTGCTGCACGAAATGCAGAAGCGCGATGCGAAGAAGGGCCTGGCGTCGCTGTGCATCGGCGGCGGCATGGGCGTCGCGCTGGCGGTCGAACGTCCGTAAAGCAGCAACCCGGCGCGGCGATAGAAAAACGGCGCAAAGCCGAACGCCGCGCCGGAGCCATTAAAAGCGGTATCAACCTGAGAGAGGGCATTAGGATGACCAAACGAATCGCATTGGTAACGGGTGGCATGGGCGGCCTGGGTGAAGCCATCAGCATCAAACTGCATGACGCGGGTTTTGCCGTCGTCGTCACGCATTCGCCGAACAACACGAGCGCGTCCGAGTGGCTTGCGAGCATGGATCGTCAGGGGCGCAACTTCCGCGCGTATCCGGTCGATGTCGCCGATTACGACTCCACGCAGCATTGCATCGCGAAGATTCAGCGCGAAGTCGGACCGATCGCGATTCTCGTGAACAACGCGGGCATCACGCAGGACACGACCTTCAAGAAGATGACGAAGGTGAACTGGGACGCCGTGCTGCGCACCAACCTCGATTCCATCTTCAACATGACGAAGCCGGTCTGCGAAGAAATGGTCTCGCTGGGCTGGGGGCGCATCATCAATATTTCTTCGGTGAACGGATCGAAAGGGCAAGTCGGGCAAACGAACTACGCCGCCGCCAAGGCAGGCATGCACGGCTTCACGAAGTCGCTCGCGCTCGAAGTGGCGAAGAAGGGCGTGACCGTCAACACCATTTCGCCCGGCTATCTCGCCACGAAGATGGTGACGGCCATCCCGCAAACGATTCTCGACACGAAAATTCTTCCGCAGATTCCGGCAGGGCGTCTGGGCAAGCCAGAAGAAGTCGCGGCGCTCGTCGCGTTCCTGTGCTCGGACGATGCCGGTTTCGTCACCGGTTCGAACATCGCGATCAACGGCGGTCAGCACATGCAGTAACGCGTCGATGCACTGACGCAACGCCAGCGCGGCGCGCATCGCTGAATGCGCGCTGCGTTCGATCCATCGTGCGCGTGTCGCATCGATCTAAGAGAGACCGGCCATGTCTACGCTTCAAACCGCTTCCCAAGGGGCGTGCCTTACGTCCATGAACAACTTCAACGTCGTGGCGCGCTCGTACAGCGTGACGCATCTGGATGCCGCCATCGAGCATCTCGAACAAGTGCTGAATCTCGAAGGCGCGAATTCGGTGTTTTCGAAGACCTACTGGCGAACGCGCGTCGCGGATGCGCTCGCCACGCCGGGACTCGCCACCTCGCAGCACACGCGGCTGCAACGTCTGCTGGAACGCATCGCGCAATCCTGACGACGTGCCCGCTTTCTTCAGACGCAGCGATGCCTGAAGATTTTCGCCAGCGCTTGTACCATGCATGCCGTACCTCAAAAAAACATGGTTCAGGCGTATGTCGAAGTCTCTCCGATCCTCTCTCATCACACGTAATGCGCTCGGCGCATGCATGCTTTCGATGCTGCTCGCCGCGTGCGGCACCGCCAGCGATGTCACCGCCGGCCCCGTCCCGAACACGTATCAGGTCACGGGCAAGGCCACCGGCACGGATATGTCGTGGGTCACCGCGCGCAACAAGGCGCTGGATGCCGCCAACGACTTCTGCAAGCAACGCTCGCAACGCGCATCCGTGAAAAAGGAAGCGACCAAGGGCGTGCGTTCGCTCGAAGAACAATCGGCCACCGTTTCGTTCACCTGCATTCCGCTGGCGACCAACGGCACCGCTGGTTGAAGCCGCAAAAAAAAGCGCCGTGCACGACCATCGACGGTCGCGCACGGCGCGTTCGGCTAAAGCGGATTACTGCGTCTTGGGTTGCCCGATGCCTGCCTTCTTCTCGGCGTTCTGCACGTCGGAAGGATAGGTGGCGTCGTCACGCTTCGCGGGGTTATAGCCTGCGTCTTCGAGCTTCTTGAGTTCCGCATTCTTCTTCGCGCGTGCCTGCTTGCGGGCTGCCTTGCGTTGCGCCTTGGTGGATGCCGTTCCTTGTGTGGCATCGGTCGCGGCCGTGCCTGTGTCCTGCGCGAACGATGCCGGCGCGAAGCCTGCGCCGAATGCAGCCACGATCAACGAAACAGCGAGTTTGTTGGCAAGCGTTGCTTTCATGGTGACTCCTCAGATCGTTATGGACGCCGTGCGGCATTGAAGCCGACGGCGGGGATGAAGCGGGAGATGAAGCATTGAGCGACTAACCAGACATGCACCAGCGATTCAAGCGGCCACGTGCGGACCGCGCGCACATTGTAAGGCGGTATCGGCAAACATTCAGGCTGGTGTAACTGTTTCGAACGTACGTGCGCCCTGACGATCCGAAGGCCATCGAAAAGTCATCAACCGACGCGGCACTTATCAACCGGTTATGATGCGCAACCGGCAGAAACGAAAACTACAAATCAATCGATGAGCGTCGCGTGGCGCTCGCGTCCTGGGAGCAAAGCTCATGCCCTTGCGGTCTGGTGTCGACGAGTCATCGTTTCGTCGGATTCTCTTTCGCAATCTCGCGGTGCCGCTCGGAGCGGGCATCGTCACGGCGGTGGCGTTCGTCGCGCTCGTGCTGTATTTGCTGTCTGGAATCGAATGGGTCGAGCATTCGGAGCGGGTGATCGGCAACACGCAGGAAATCGGGCGGCTCGTCGGCGACAAGGAAAGCGCGCTGCGCGGCTTTTTGCTGACCGGCGACGAGTCCTTCCTCGGCACCTTCGAAACCGCCAAGCCCAAGCTCAACGCCGATATCAACACGCTCGCCGACCTGGTCTCGGACAACACGCCGCAAGTGGACCGGATGATCCGCATTCGCGCGTTGCAGGCGCAATGGGACCAGGTGGCGGACGTGCTGATCGCCGCGCGCCGTCACGGTGCCGACATCGCCTCGCTCGTGCGCAGCGGACGCGGTGCCGCCGAACGCGCCGAAACCGACCGCGAACTCGACGCGTTCCTCAACATCGAGCAGACCTTGCGCATTCAGCGCGTGGCGTCTGCCAAGCAACTGACGACCATCACCGTCGCCGTTTTCCTGATTCTGAGTCTCACGCTGTCCGTGGTGCTCGCCGTGTTCGGGCGGCGCGAACTGATGCAACTGTCGGGCGCGTTCAGCACGGCCATCGCCGAACATGAAAAGCAGGCGCACGCGCTTCAGGAGCAGGCGTGGCTGCGCGATGGACAGACGCAACTCGCGGGCCGCGTGATCGGCCAGCAATCGCTCGACCAGTTGTGTCAGACCATCCTCGATTTTCTGGCGGGCTATCTGCAAGTGTCGCTGGGCGCGTTCTATGTACGCGAGGCGAACGGTTCGTTGAAACGTACCGCCAGCTTCGGCTTCGATCCGGCTTCCGCGAGCGTGCCCGAGACGATGACAGGCGTGAACAGTCTCGTCGGGCAGGCGGTGCATACGCGCACGTTGACCAAGCTTCCGCAAGTGCCCGCAGGTTACTGGAAGATCAACTCGGCGCTCGGCGCGGGGGAACCGGCGAGCGTCGTCATCGTGCCGATCGAGAACGAAGGGCAGGCGAACGGCGCGATCGAACTCGGCGCGATGCACACGCTTGCCGAGCGCGATCAGCGCTTTCTGCAACTCGTGGCGGGAAACATCGGCGATTTCGTGGAGGCCGCGCAGTATCGCGAGCGTTTGCAGCATGTGCTCGAAGAGACGCAGCAGCTAAACGAAGAACTCCAGATGCAGCAGGAAGAACTGCGCACGACCAACGAGGAACTGGAGCAGCAGACCACGGCGCTTTCGCAGGCGCAGGTGTATCTCGCGAATCAAAAGACCGAACTGGAAACGACCAACGATCAGCTTGCCGAACAGGCGCGCGCGCTCGATGAACGCAACACGGCGCTGAGCGTCGCGCAAGGCGAACTTCAGCAGCGCGCCGATGCCTTGCAACGCGCGAGCCGCTACAAGTCGGAATTCCTCGCCAACATGTCGCACGAGTTGCGCACGCCGCTCAACAGTTCGCTGATCCTCGCCAAGCTGCTCTCCGAGAATCGCGCGGGCAATCTCACGGTCGATCAGGTCAAGTACGCGCAGACCATCTATTCGGCGGGCAACGACCTGCTCAATCTCATCAACGATATTCTCGATCTCTCGAAGGTCGAGGCGGGCAAGCTGGATCTGCATGTCGAAGATGTGCCATCGAAGCGTGTGATGGAAACGCTCGCGCGCACCTTCGAGCCGATCGCGCGGCAGAAGAACCTCCGGCTCAATCTGCAAAGCGAGTTCGAAGGCGATCTCACGCTCACCACCGATTTCCGGCGGCTCGAACAAATCCTCAAGAACCTGCTGTCCAACGCGGTGAAGTTCACCGATGCCGGCAGCGTCTCGCTCACGCTGCGGCGCGCGGGCGAGAACGCGGTGCAGTTCGTGGTGGCGGATACGGGCATCGGCATCGCGGCGGAGCAGCAGGAAGCGATCTTCGAAGCGTTCCAGCAAGCGGATGGCACCACGAGCCGTCACTACGGCGGGACCGGTCTGGGCCTGTCGATCTCGCGCAGTCTCGCGCGCTTGCTGGGCGGCTCGGTCGCGCTGAAAAGCACGCTGGGCGAGGGCAGCACCTTCACGCTGACCATGCCGATTTCGTTCGATGCAGCGGCGTCATCTTCAACGCCCGCATCGTTCGAAGCGCCGCCGCCCGTCGATGTGCCCGCGCCCGCCGTCATCGAAGTGCCTGCGGAGTGCATCGAGGCGAGCTTCGTGATCGCCGATGACCGCGACGATACCTCGCCCACGCGCCGTCTCGTGCTCGTGGTCGAAGATGAACCCGACTTCGCGCACGTGCTGCTGGAACTCGCGCACGAACTGAACTATCGCTGCATCGTGTGCGGCACCGCGGGCGATGCATTACGCGTCGCGCAAGAGCGCGCGCCGAGCGCGATCCTGCTCGACATCGGCTTGCCGGATCGCTCGGGGCTGGTCGTGCTGCAGGAACTGAAGGCGAACCCGAAGACGCGGCATATTCCCGTTCACGTGGTGTCGGCATCGGACCGGAGCGAGGCCGCGTTGCATCTCGGCGCGATCGGTTACGCGGTCAAGCCGACCACGCGCGATCAACTCACGTCCATCTTCCAACGTCTCGAAGAAAAGAGCAGCCAGAAGATCAAGCGCGTGCTGCTCGTGGAAGACGACGCACGCCAGCGTCAGAGCGTCGTCGAACTCATCAGCGATACGGATGTGGAAATCACGCCCGTCGAATACGGTCAGGACGCGCTCGACCTGCTCAAGCGCACCGTGTTCGATTGCATGATCATCGATCTGAAACTGCCGGACATGCAGGGCGGCGACTTGCTGCGCCAGATGGCCGCGACGGATTCGTACTCGTTCCCGCCGGTGATCGTCTACACGGGCCGCAATCTGACGCACGAGGAAGAAGCCGAACTCATGCGCTATTCGCAGTCGATCATCATCAAAGGCGCGCGTTCGCCTGAACGTTTGCTCGATGAAGTCACGCTGTTCCTGCACAAAGTGGAAACGGAACTGTCGGCGGACCGCCAGGCCATGCTGCATGTATCCCGCGCGCGCGACCGCGTGCTGGATGGCCGCCGCGTGTTGCTGGTGGATGACGACATTCGCAACATCTTTTCGCTATCGAGCGCGCTGGAGCATCAGGGCTTGACGGTGGATATCGCGCGCAACGGTTTCGAGGCGTTGGAGGCGCTCGACCGCACGCCGGATATCGATGTCGTATTGATGGACATGATGATGCCCGGCATGGATGGACTGGAAGCCACGCGTCGCTTGCGGCAGGACGCGCGCTTCAGGAAGCTCCCGGTCATCGCGATCACCGCGAAAGCGATGAAGGATGACCAGGAGCAATGTCTCGCGGCGGGCGCGAGCGATTATCTGGCGAAGCCGATCGACATCGACCGGCTGTATTCGCTGCTGCGCGTGTGGATGCCGCGCCGCGTGTGATGCTCAGATATTCAAGGCGCGCTTGTCCACCGCGAGCGCCGCTTCGCGCATGACTTCCGAGAGCGACGGATGCGGGTGGCAAATGCGTCCGATATCTTCGGACGCGGCCTTGAACTCCATCGCCACGACCGCTTCGGCGATCAGATCCGACGCGTTCGCCGAGATGATATGCACGCCGAGAATCTCGTCGGTTTTGGCATCCGCGATCATCTTGATGAAGCCGTCCGTCTCGCCAATGCCCATCGCGCGGCCATTGGCGAGCATCGGAAACTGGCCGGTCTTGTAGGCGCGGCCTTCGGCCTTCAGCGCCTGTTCCGTCTGCCCGACCCACGCGATTTCCGGATGCGTGTAGATCACCCACGGAATGCAGTTGTAGTCGATATGCGGCTTCTGCCCGTCGATGATTTCCGCCACCAGCACGCCTTCGTCTTCCGCCTTGTGCGCGAGCATGGGGCCGCGCACGACATCGCCGATGGCGTAGACGTTCGGCACTTTCGTCGCGCAGTGGCCATCGACGGGGATGAAGCCGCGCTCGTCTGTCGCGAGGCCGATGGAATCGAGGCCGAGGTCGTCTGTGTTCGGCACGCGTCCGATCGACACGATCAGACGGTCCGCTTCCAGCGTCTGCGCGTTGCCGTCCTTGTCTTTATAGGACACGCTGACGCTTGAATCCGTGGTCTTCACGTCGTCGATTTTCACGCCCACGTGAATGGTCAGCCCTTGCTTCTTGAAGAGCTTGGCGGCTTCCTTTTGCAGCGCGGTATCGGTCGTGCCGAGAAAATCCGGCAGCGCTTCGAGAATGGTCACTTCCGCGCCGAGCCTGCGCCACACCGAACCGAGTTCGAGGCCGATCACGCCCGCGCCGATCACCGCGAGCTTCTTCGGTGCGGAATCGAAGGCGAGCGCGCCTTCGTTGTCGGAGACGATCTTGTTATCGACCGGCACGTTCGGCAGATGCCGCGCCTTTGAACCCGTCGCCACGATCACGTATTGCGCGGTATGCGTTTCCGTCTTGCCGCCGCCGCTCACGTCGATCTTGAAGTTGCCGCCGTCCTTGCCCGCCAGCTTGCCGTGACCCTTGAGCCACGTAATCTTGTTCTTGCGAAAGAGGAATTCCACGCCGCCCGTGATTTTCTCGACGATGGCTTCCTTGCGCTTGACCATCTTGTCGACATCGACGGCGAGGTTGTCCATGGTGATGCCGAGTTCATCGAAGTGCAGCCTGGCCTTCTCGAACTGTTCGGACGATGCCAGCAGCGCCTTCGACGGAATGCAGCCGACGTTCAGACACGTGCCGCCGAGTTTCGCCTTGCCCGCGTGGTTGATCCATTCCTCGACGCACGCGACTTTCTTGCCGAGCTGCGCGGCGCGGATCGCGGCGATGTAACCGCCGGGACCGGAGCCGATCACGATGACGTCGTATTCGGCTTTCTCGCTGGATTTTTCAGCGGCGGGAGCTGGTGCAGGCGCGGGCGTCGGCGCAGGTGAAGCGGCGGGCGAGGGTGCAGGCGCAGGCGCAGCAGAAGCCTTCGCCTCCGTATCAATAGCCGCGAGCACTTCATCCGCGTGCACGATATCGCCTTCCTTCTTCGCCACTTCCGCCAGCACGCCCGATGCAGGCGCGGGCACTTCCAGCACGACCTTGTCGGTTTCGAGTTCGACGAGGATTTCGTCTTGCGTCACCGCGTCGCCCGCTTTCTTTTTCCAGGGCAACATCGTCGCCTCGGTGACGGATTCGGAAAGTTGCGGCACCTTGACTTCAATCCTGGCCATGCGTTTTCTCCTTGTAAGCGATGCGTGTGGTCCTGCGGAAATGGGCGGCGAGCCACGCCGAGCCGGTGGGCGGTCCGCGCCGAAGTCGTAGCATACGCCGTGTGCCTGCGCCATGCCGCAGAGGACGGGTCGTTTCGGTCTTCGCTATATTCAGTGATATATTGCGAAATAGATTCCCATGCGCAGACCGACACGAGGTGACGATGCCGACCCCTCCGTTTCCCCTCGCCCGCACCAGCACGCAGCCTCTCGCCGATGCCGCTTACCCGCGCCATCCCGAAGGTTGCTGCCAGCCGAGCGATGCCAAACTGCGTCAGTCCCGCAATCGCCGGGCGAAGCTGCACGAACTGGATTCGCATCTGCATTGCTCGATCATCGGGACGTGTCTTTCGACTGGGGAATTGCGCCGGCTCGTGCCGAAGTTCGCGAGCATCGACCGTTATCACGCGAGCGATCTGGAGATTCACCACGCAGCGGTCGAACTCGCAATTGCGGGCGGCGCGGCAGCGAAGGCGCTGCACAAAGCGCTCGACGAACGTTACGCAGGCGCGATCCGCCGCTTCGACGCCGCGCGCGATTCGCAAGCGCTGCTCACGCTTTGGAACGACGCGCTCAAGTCCGGCGATATCCCGCCCGCGTACTGGGCCGTGATGACGCATCCGCATGCGAGCATCGAAGTGCGTCAGTCCGCGTTCGGTGAACTGCACATGCTGTCTCATCTGGTCGGCGCTGCGAATCGCGCGGACATTCGGCGGCTCGTCGCGCTGGAAGAAGAAAACGCGGCGCTGCGGGACAAGCTCGAACGCCAGCAGACGCGTTTGCTGGAATTGAGCACGGAGCGCGATGCATCGGTTCGTCAGTTGAGCGAACAGGCGCTGCAACTCGAACGGCCCGCCGCTCGACAGAAAGACGACGTGCAGCGTCTCATCGAAAAAGTAGAGGATGGCGAGCGGCGTCTCGCGCTGCATACGAGCCGACGCGAAGCCGCCGAGCAACGCGCGCAGCACTACGAAGAACAAGTGCGCACGCTGCGCCTGCAACTCGACGAAGCCGACGCCATGCTCAAGATCGTGCAGGCCGAAAGCGCCGCGCTGGAACGCGCGACGTTCGCCTCGGAGCGCAACGACGCGCGTCATCGCGCGATCGAGTGGGTGACGGGACGGCGCATCGTGTACGTGGGCGGGCGGCCGAATTCGAACGCGATGCTGCGCGCGCTCGTGGAAGCCGCAGGCGGCGTGCTGACCGTGCACGATGGCGGCATCGAAGATCGCAAAGGCTTGCTTGCCGCCGCGCTGCCGAACGCGGATCTCGCGCTGTTTCCCGTCGATTGCATCGATCACGATTCGATGAGCACGCTAAAGCGCGTCTGCGAGCGCTACGGCGTGAACTACGCGCCGTTACGCACGGCCAGCGTGGCGAGCTTCGTCGAATTCATCGCGCGGCTGGATGCGCGCGAACAGGAAGCACGCGACGAACACGCGAGCGCGCCGCCGCCTTCGGCCTTCTGCCTGCGTCACGGTTGATTAATCTTTGATGAGCGCAGTAAGCGTGGCGATTTCTTCCGCGCAGGCATCGTACGCGCGGCGTTCGACTTCGCGATAAAGCCGCACGATGTCTTCGCCGACCGGCGTGAGCACGCAGCCGCCGCCGCTCTGACCGCCCTGTTCGGATACCGTCGCGGGCGATTTGAGCGACTTGTTGAGTTCGTCGATCAACAACCACGCGCGCCGGTACGACATATCGAGGCTGCGCGCCGCCGCCGAAATGGAACCATGCTTGCGCACCGCTTCGAGCAAAGTGATCTTGCCCGGCCCGACCGCGATGGCCTCGCCTTTCGTGATGCGCATGCGAAACCGCACTTGCGCGGGTTCGTCCGTCGCCGTGTCGGTCACGTTGTCCTTGGTTTTGAGGGATGTCGCCATGCCCGAAAGGATACACGAACGCGTGTTCAGACCGGCACGCGCGCGGTGCCTTCGGGATAGCAAAATGTGAAGTCTTCGCAGCCGGGACAACCGGGCGCGCAAGCAACCACACTTGCCGATGCAACCGCATGCGCCCGCGCCACTTCCTGCGCGAGAAACTTCTTCCAGCGCAGGTTCGCGACATTGCGCGCGATCAACGCGGGATAGTGACGATCGAGCATCGCGGTGACATCATCGCGGCCGCTCAGGCCGAGGTCGCGCCAGAGATGATCCGGCCGCAGCGAGGCTTCCGCGATGATGGAGGCGAGACAACGGACATCATCCCGGCAATCCGTGCGGTCGTGCCAAAGCAGCAGCGCGCGCAGATCGCGCCTGAACGTGTTGTGCAAAACAAGACGGCGCCCTGCGAATGGAACCGCAGCGCCGGGAAAATGCCGCTCGATCAAAGCAGAAAGCGCGTCGTCAGTCAACCCGAGCAACGATAGATCACCACCTTCGACACGCGCACCGATCAGCCGCGCGAACAGCACCGTATCGGCCGCGTGAGGAACGGCAGCGCGGGCGAGCAGGGCGCGCGCCGCACCGTTCATGGGAGGTGACAGCTTCCGAGAATGTGCGCATCGATGCGCGTGAGGCGCTTCATATGGCGCGGCGCGTGAACGTTGTCGGCGCCGGACACGAGCACCGGCAAGCCGCTTTCCACGCCGATCTCACGCTCGCCACATTCATACGCGACGATGGCCTGATCGCCGATCGGCGTGTTGAACAACTCATGCCACGAGAACACGACCGAATAGCCATCGTGCGCCTGCGCGAGAAACACCGTGCGCTTGAAATCCGTGTTGTCGGGACGGCGCACGCCCGCTGCATCGAGCAAAATGCGCAGAGGCACACCGCGATAACTTTTCATTGGACGAATGTAGCGGCCAGTCGAGAAGCACACCAGATCGAATGGCGCGATGCTCACACTCGCGAATTCGCGCAATGCGGCAAGATCGAAGCGTTGCGGGCGCTGCACCGCGCCGCCGATCTCGACGACCGGCATGGTGCTGACGGGGTTCGGGTAAGCAAGTTGCATGGAGATAAGCTCGCAGGTCACGTCGCTATATCTGCGACTATATTACGAGCGAAAACGCGATGCCATGTTTTCGGCCGCATATCGATGATGGTCCACGCGTTATTACAGGAGAAGCACATGATTCGGCGTCTTGCGTGGCTGACCGCAGCGGCCCTGTTGACGGGCGCGTGCGCCACGGGCGGAGGCGGCGCGAGCGATGTCGGCGCGCCGCTCACGGTGCCGCTGTCGGTCACGCCGAACGGCATCGCGGTGCGGCAGATGGACGGCGCGGTCTTCGTCACGGATGACAAGACCAACGGCGTCGTGCAGAGCGCGAATATCGCCGATGCCTCGCCGCAGTTCATGCCTTACGCGAGCCTTCCGGCGCAGGACAACGGGCGCGCGAGCCTGAGCCAGATTGCGTTCGGGCCGAACGGGCATTTGCTGGTGGAACGCTTCGGCTTCGGCACGTCGAGCGCCGTGTTCGATGTCGCGCCCGGCGGACAAGTCACGCTCGCATCGGACACGAATCCCGCGCGGCGGCGCCTCGGGCTTTACGTGCTCAACGGCGGTTCGTATCTGTCGAGCTGGTTCACGAAGGAAGGCGATGCGCCCGCGACGGGCGGCGTGAGCATCATCACGCGCGGCGCGACGCCGGGCAGCGTGACGGAGCGCGATATCGTCACCGGACTGTCGAAGCCGGTCGGACTCGCGTTCTTCGGCGATACGCTCTTTATCAGCGATCAGGCGGCGAACCGCATCTATCGCGTGGACTGGCAAGCCGCGCGCGTCGCCGATCCACCCCTTCCGGCGACCGACGTTTTCGCGCAGGTCGAAGCGCCCGATTTGCTGGCATCGACACGTGAAGGCACGCTCTACACGAAGTGCGGCCCGCACGGCATTTGCAGCTTCTCGAAGCGCGGCACGCCGACCGTGATCGCCAACGATCTCGACCAGCCGCGCGGCGTCGCGGTGGACCGGGCGCGCAAGCGGCTGATCGCGGTCGATCGTTCGAGCGACCGCGACAAGCCCAGCAGCCTGCGCGTCTGGCCCATCAAATGACGCGCTTTCTTTCTTTTAATGCGGCGACGACCAGCCCTTGTACGAACCCACGTTGTCACGCGTGATGAGGTTCGAGGGCATGAGGATCATCGGATCGGCGGGCTTCTTGCCGTTCATGATGTCGTAGCCCACGCCCACCGCCTGCTGCGCCATCGACCACGGATCCTGGCTGGCGGACGCCTGCACCATCGTGTCGGTCTTGAGCGCGTTTTCGATATCCGGCGCGCCATCCACCGACGTGATGACGATATTGTTCCGCCGCAACTGCTTGGCCGCCAGATCCGTGCCGATGGCCTGCGGATCGTTGATCGCGAACACGCCGTCGAGTTTCGGGAAGCGCGTGAGATAACCCTGCATCGCGTTCATGCCGCCTTCACGCGAACCCTTGGCGTCCTGATCGTCGGACAGCACCTTGATGTTCGGATTCTTCGCCAGCACGGTCTTGCAGCCTTTCACGCGATCGATCACCGCCGACACTTGCGGGCCGTTCTCGATCACCACGTTGCCCTTGCCGCCGAGCTTCTTCGCCATGAAATCGCACGCGAGTTCGCCCGCCTGCACGTTGTTGGTCTGCACCGTGGCGTCCGCGCCTGCCGCCGCCACATCCACCGCGACCACGACGATGCCCGCCGCGCGCGCCTTCTTCACCGCCGGCTCGATCGCCTTCGGATCGACCGCGTTGAGCAGGATGATGTCCACGTGCGCCGAGATGAAGTTGTCGATCTGCGTGAACTGCTTGTTCATGTCGTAGTCGGACGACACCGCTGTTACTTTCGCGCTCGGGTTGATCTGCTTGGCCTTGGCTTCCGCGCCGTTCGCGATGGTGACGAAGTACGGATTGCCGAGCGACCCGACCGTGATGCCCACCGCCTTCAGTTGCTTGTCTGCCGCCTGCGCGGGCATGGTCATGCAGAAACCGAGCGCGAGTGCGACGCTGGCCACGAGTTTGTTCTTGCGCATGTTGTTGTCTCCAGAGGGTCCGTTGGTATCGAGGATAAAGGCCGGATGCATGCGGACCTGCATGCATCCGAACAAGTGTAATCAGGTTCAGGTACGGGCCGAACCACGTTGACGATAACGGTCGAGCGTCACCGCGCCGATGATGACCAGCCCCTTCACGATGTACTGCCAGATATCCGACACGCCGAGCAGCACGAGACCGTTCGACAGCACCGCGATGATGAGCGCGCCCACCAGCGTGCCGACGATCGACCCGACGCCGCCCACGAAACTCGTGCCGCCGAGAATGACCGCGGCGATGGCATCGAGTTCATACGACTGGCCGAGTTGCAGGCCGTTGGCGGCAAAGAGTCGCGCGGCGGACATCACCGCGCCCAGACCGGCGAGCATGCCCGACATCGCGTAGACGAAAAGCTGAATGCCCCACACCTTGATGCCCGAGAGCCGCGCCGCTTCGGGATTGCCGCCGACCGAATAGATGCGCAGGCCCAGCACCGTGCGCCGCAGAATGAACCACGACACAGCCACCACCAGCAACGCGATGATGACGAGCCACGGAACGCCGAACAGCGAATCGTTGCCGATGAACGCGAACGACAGTTGCGGATTGAAGATGGTCGTATCGTGACCGATCAGCCGCGCGATGCCGCGCACCGCCGTGAGCGAACCGAGCGTCACGATGAACGGCGGCAGCTTGAGCAGCGAGATCAAAAGACCGTTGACGACGCCGAAGCCCAGACCCGTGGCCAGCGCGGCGGGAATGCCCAGCCACCCCATGCCCGGAATATTCGATGCCAGCAACGCCGTGACCGCCGCCGCCGACAGCACCGAGCCGACCGACAGATCGATGCCGCCCGTGAGAATGACGAACGTCATCCCTGCCGCGAGCACGATGTTGATCGACGCCTGCTGCGCGACGATCGACAGGTTCTGGAAGCTGAAGAACCCGTCCGTGACGATGCCGAAACCGATGCACAGCAAGATCAGCACCGGCAACATGCCCGCCGTTCGCATCAACACCTGCATGCGTTCGCGGTGCTCGATGCTCTTTTGCCGCTGCGCCACACTTTCGGCCTTGACGGGTGCCGTGCCCGTATCGTGATGCTTCGTCGTATCAGCCATGTCTCTCTCCAGATATGCTCTTATGCCGCCTGACCCAGCACGACCTTCGATCCCGTCGCCAGTTCGATGATCGCCTCCTGCGAAATCGCCCGGCCGGAATGGCCGCCGAGTTCGCCCGCGATTTCCCCTTCCCGCATCACGACCACGCGATCCGCCACGCCGATCACTTCCGGCAGTTCGCTCGATATCACGATGATCCCCACGCCGGTATTCGCCAGATCGTTGATGATTCGATAGATCTCAGACTTCGCGCCGATATCGACGCCGCGTGTGGGTTCATCGAGGATCAACACTTCGGGTTTCGTTTCCAAGAGCCGCGAAAGCAGCACCTTTTGTTGATTGCCGCCGGACAGCGCGCCCACGTTCACGCGCATGTTCGGCACGCGAATGGTGAGCGCGGCAATGGCGTCCTTCGCGCGCGTGTTGCCGCGCGGCAGGTCCATCACGCCCGCTTTCGCGTCGCGCCCGGCAATCGTGATGTTGATGTTGTCGCGCACGCTCATGTCGAGGAACAGGCCCTGGCCCTTGCGGTCTTCGGTCAGATAGACGAGACCGGCATCGATGGCGTCGCGCGGCGTGCGCAGCTTGAGCGGCTTGCCGTGCATCGACACTTCGCCGCGCGTGGCGGGTTCCGCGCCGAAGATCAGGCGCGCGAGTTCCGTGCGGCCCGCACCGACCAGACCCGCGACGCCGAGCACTTCGCCCGAATGCAGGTCGAGGCTGCATCCTTTCACGCGGTTGTCGTCGGCGATATCGCGCACGGACAGCACCACGTTGCCCGGATCGTAGGCGGCGTGCTCTTTCTTGTAGAAGCCCGAAATATCGCGGCCGACCATCATCTTGACGAGGCTTTCGGCGGAGAGTTCGTCGCGCATCAGCGTGCCGACGTAGGCGCCGTCGCGCAGCACCGACACGCGATCCGACAACTCGTAAATCTCCGCCATCCGATGCGAGATATAGATGATCGCGATGCCTTCCGCGCGCAACGTGCGCACGAGTTCGAACAGGCGGTCGGTTTCGCGCGAGGAGAGCGGCGTGGTCGGTTCGTCCATCACGAGAATGCGCGCCTTGGCATGCACCGCGCGCGCGATCTCGACGAGTTGCCGCTCGGCAATCGACAAGTCGCCGACCAGCGTATGCGGCTTGAAGGTCGCGCCGAGACGCTTGAGCACGTCCTCGCAGCCGCGCTCCATGCCTGCGCGGTCGATCAGACGGCCCTTGCGCAGTTCGCGCCCCGCATAAATGTTCTCTGCCACTGACAGATTCGGCGCGAGACTCAACTCCTGATAGATCACCGCGACGCCCAGCGAACGCGCGGCCAGCGGCCCGTCGATGGTGACCGGCGTGCCATCGACGAGAATCTGACCGCCTGCATCGGCCTGATACGCGCCGGACAGAATCTTCATCAGCGTGGATTTGCCCGCGCCGTTTTCGCCCATCAACGAATGCACTTCGCCGGGGAACACGGACAGCCGCACGTCGTTCAACGCGCGCACGCCCGGAAAAGTCTTGCTGATGCCGCGCATCTCCAGCAGCGGCGTTCGAACTGAAGCGGATTCGGCCGGATCATGCGGCATGGTTCACCTCCAGGGACTTGATGCCCGCGTGGCGAACGCCCGCGCGCGGTGAGAAATTGAAGAACATCGGCAACGTGGCCGCGCCGATCGCGCCCGCGTCCGAACCGAAACTGCCGCGCACCAGCGCAGGCGTGCCGCGCGATTCCGGCGCGTTGGCGTTGAGCGTCGCGGCGAGACGTTGCACGAGTTGATCGAGCAAGCCGCCGTCGATATCGGAATCGATCACGACCATCGGCACGTCGAGCACGCACAGCGTGGAGCGCAGCGCGGGCGCGAGCGCCTCGATGCAGTCGTCGATCCATTCGTCCACCGCGGGCAGACGCTGTTCGATGCAGGCCTGCAAATCCACGCGGTTGTTCGCGGGCGCGCCGCTGTAGTTCAGATGCCGCACCAGCGCATTGAGCGACGCCCGCGACAGCAAAATGTCCCATGCACCGGCCGGTTGCGGCGCGGACGGCAGGCGCGACGGCGGCACCGGAATCACGCCGATATCGCCCGCATTGCCCGATGCGCCGCGCAGACAGTCGCCATCGATCGCGATACCGCCGCCGATGGCCGGTCCGAGGAACAGATAGATGAAGTCGTCGCAGCGTCGGCCGTGGCCGTAGAACAGTTCGGCGGTCGCGGCGGCGTTGCCGTCGTTTTCGGTGAAGACCGGCAGCGAGAGCGCGCGCGACAGCGCTTGCGGAAAGTCGGTGTCGTCCCACGCGCGGAAGGTGTCGGCGGGCAGGCCGAGTTCGCGCAGCCAACTGCCGAGATTGAACGGCTGCGCGATGCCGATGCCCGTCAGCCGTTCGCGTTCCGCCGCGCTCAACAGGTCCAGCATGCGCCGCACATCGCGTTCGACGATTTCGAGCACCGCGTCCGGATGTGGCAGCACGGTATCGATGGCGCTGCGCGCGAGCACATCGCCCGCGAAATTCACCAGCACCGTCTCGATGCTGGTCCGGTCCAGCCTTACGCCGATGCCGAACGCGCCGCGCGGATCGAGCCGGATGAGCGAGGCGGGCTGGCCGCGCTGACCGTCGAGCCTGCGCCCGGAATACTCGATCAGCCCCGCCTTCTCCAGCGACTCGATGATGCCGCCGACCGCCGTGCTCGTCAGATTGGCGTGACGCGCGAGATCGGCCTTCGACGCAGGCTCGGTGCGCCGCAACGCTTGCAGCAACAGCCGCTCGTTGTACCGGCGCACGCTCGCCGAATTGCTGCCTCTGCCGTTTTTGCCGCCTGGGGCTATCACGCATTCGTCTCCGGATTTGGCCATCGGTCAGTGCCGTGGCCATTAATTAAATCAAGTTGATTTATTTAAGAACGAGCCGGACTTGAAGTAAAGGAGGGAAATCCCGAAGAACGTGAAATAGTCGAAGATGTAGGAAGTAAGCGCCTTTTGAATTGATCGTTCGAATTTTGCTTAGACGATGGATCGGCGCTTCCACACTAGGCGATGCAATGCGCAAGTCCAAGCCGCAGTGCGCAAAGCGACGGGTGGCGCGTTGTGCTATCGTCGGCGGCACTTTGAGTTTTTTCCGATTTCTCGCGCGCCGCGCGTTCGACCGCCATCATGTTTTCCATCTCTCAGGCCGCGCATGCGAGCAAGGCTGCGCACTACGACGATCTGCTTCAGCAAGTCCGTTCCCTGCTCGCCGATGAAAGCGACTTCATCGCCAACGCGGCGAATTTCTCGGCGCTCGTGTTCCATTCGCTGCCCGATCTGAACTGGGCTGGCTTCTATCTGTTCGATGGCACCGAGCTTGTCGTCGGGCCGTTTCAGGGGAAACCGGCGTGCGTGCGCATCGCGCTTGGGCGCGGCGTGTGCGGCACGGCGGCGCGCGAGCGCAGCACGCAGGTCGTGCCGGACGTCGAAGCGTTTCCCGGCCATATCGCCTGTGATTCGGCTTCGCGCTCGGAGGTCGTCGTGCCGCTCGTCGCAAGCGACGGCACGCTGATCGGCGTGTGGGACGTGGACAGTCCCGTTCCCGGACGCTTCGATAACGAAGACGCCACCGGCATGGAAGCGCTGTGCACTGCGTTCATCGCGCATGCATGGAACAAGCCTTCGAATTCTCGTTGATGCGCTGACCGGCGCTTACGCCGACATAAGGCGACCCCAATCCCGATGACGAGTCTCGCCCGCCGCCGATTGCTTGCCGCCTGCGCTTCCGGCGCATGCGCGCTCGTGCACGGCCCGGTGCGCGCGCAGGCTTCTTCGAACGATGCCAAGGCGGTCGTCGCGCTCGTCATGAAGTCGCTGGGCGATCCGTTCGTCACGACCATGATCGAGGGCGCGCAGAACTATCAGCGGCATTACGCATCGCAACTCGATTTGCAGGCGTACGGCACGCAGACCGATAACGATGTCGCGGGCCAGATTCGCATCGTGCGCACGCTGACGGAGGCGAAGGTCAGCGCCATCGTGATCGCGCCGACCGATTCGAAGGCGCTGCTTCCCGCGATGGCGAAGGCGATTGCGGCGGGCATCATCGTGATCGCCATCGATACGCCGTTCGACGAAGCCGCGCAGGATGCGGCGGGCGTGTCGATTCCCTTTGTTGGTCCAGACAGCCGGCGTGGGGCACGGCTCGTCGGCGATTATCTCGGCACGAAGTTGAAGGCGGGCAGCGACGTGGGGATCATCGCCGGACCGGTGAACGATCTCAACGCGCAACAGCGCACGGCCGGTTTCAAGCGCGCGATGGATGCGGCGGGCATGCACGTCGTTGCGACCGATTCGGGCGACTGGAGCACAGCGAGCGGCAAGGTCATCGCCTTGCAGATGTTGAGCGCGAATGCAGCTATTGCGGGCTTCATGTGCGCGAACGACAACCTGGCGATCGGCGCGATCGATGCGTTGCGTATCGCCGGTAAAAAGCCGCGCGTGCTGGTGACGGGGTATAACAATATCGAAGCCGTCGCGCCGATGTTGGCCGATGGGCGCTTGCTTGCGACTGTCGAACAGTTTGGAGCGAGGCAGGCGGTTTTTGGGGTGGATGTGGCGGTGAAGGCGTTGTTGGAGAGACGGCGGCAAAGGGATTTGTCGCCGTATATTCAGACGCCGGTGCAGGTGGTGATGAAGGGGAGTGTGGTGGGGAATGGGGCTTGAGGGGTCTCAGGCCTTTTGTGCGGACGAGCGTCAACTAAAGTTAGGAATACTCTAGTTAAATGCCGTCAACTGTATATGTAGGCTGAAAGCACCATATTCACGGACAGACGCATGCAGGGCCAACTTGCTCATTCCCATCGACGCATCTTGCATGGCAAGAAGGCGTGGAAAGCCATCTCGACGGACGTTGTTCCTTTGCAGGTCAGGGCTGCACTTAGAGCGGCCATCGAAAAGGAAGGCGTTTCAGCAGCCGATTTCGACGGCCTGCTATGGATTCTTGCTCAGGAATCGAGCGGCGTAGTCGGTGCTCGTAACGAGGACTCGTCCGCGCGTGGGTTATACCAGCTCTTGAGAGCCCAATACGGTCTATACCCGAATGGCGAGAAGTCGCTCGGCAATGCAGTGGAAGAATGTCAAGGCGGCATTCGCTACATCTACGGGCGTTACCATACCGCGAAAATGGCGCGTGCCTTCTGGGAAAAACACCACTGGTACTGACTCATGCGCTTGAAACTTTTCTTTCTCACCTTGGTGTTTATATCCGCTTTCGACTGTCGTGCTTTCGCGCAAGAGCCTGCTTTCTCGGACTGCAAGTCAAAAGTCGAAGTGCCGCGAAAGCCCCTCAAGATCGAACTACACGATTCAAAAAGCCGCCGATATGCAAGCCAGTTTGCACGAGCGGCCGATCAGTCCGTGAACTTCGCGGGCCACTATATCTTGCTTGAATGGGGCTGCGGCGCGGGTTGCGTGATGGCCGGAACCGTCGATGCGAAAACGGGCAATGCTGTCGTGCTTCCTTTTACCGTGTCGGATTGGCCATCCGATGTTGTCGAGCCGCTCGATTATCGGAAGGACAGTTGCTTGCTGATCGTTCGCGGAAGGAAGGATGAACGCGAGCGGGGCACCTACTTCTACCGGTTTAACGGTCTGGAATTCAAACTTCTGAAAGCGGTCGAGTCATGAGCGCGATTGAAATCGAACGTAGCAGCGGCAACGTCTACGCCGACCTCGACCTTCCCGACGCTGAAGGAATGCACTTCAAGGCGCAGCTTGCCGGCACGGTCAGCGAAATCATCAAGACGCATCGCTGGACGCAACAACAGGCTGCCGAAGCGCTTGCAATCAGCCAGCCCGCACTGTCACAACTCATGCGCGGTCAGTTTCGCGGCATCAGCGAGGAGAAGATGCGCGAAACCTTCATGCGCGGAAAGAGCTTCACAATCTAATCACCCCGCCTTTAGCAACCCCCGCTTCGCCAAACTCCCATACAACGCCCTAACCCCCACGATCCAAGGCTCGATCTCCGTCGAAAGCCTCACCGTATTAACAAGCGCCCCCAACTCAGGCGTGGAAATCGTCACCACATCCCCAAGATGATGCGTGAACCCACCCCCCTTCGTATCCCGATCCTTGATCGGCGAAAACATGGTGCCGAGAAACAGCATGAACCCATCCGGATACTGATGATGCGCCCCATGCGTCTGCGTCACCAGATCGGCGGGATCGCGGCTGATTTCGCTCATGTGACTCACGCCTTCCAGCACGAAGTCATCGTCCACGCCTTCGATGCGCAACGACACGCTCGTCCCCCGCACCGTATCGAGCGTGAAGCGATCATCAAAGAGCCGCACGAACGGCCCAATCGCACATGAACCGTTGTTGTCCTTAGCCTTGCCAAGCAACAGCGCGCTGCGGCCTTCGATATCGCGCAGATTCACATCATTGCCGAGCGCTGCGCCGACGATCTCCCCACGCGCATTCACCGCAAGCACGATTTCCGGCTCCGGGTTATTCCACTGCGACGTGGGATATAAGCCGACATCCGCGCCGAAACCAACCGACGACATCGGCTGAGACTTCGAAAACACCTCCGCATCCGGCCCGATGCCCACTTCCATGTATTGCGACCACGCGCCACGCCGCTCAAGCTCGGCCTTCAGCTTCGCCGCGCTTTCCGAACCGGGCTTGATCTTCGAAAGATCCGCGCCGATCAGCTTGTTGATGGTGTCGCGCACTTCCTGCGCGCGGCTGGCATCGCCGCCGGCCTGTTCCTCGATCACGCGTTCCAGAAGACTCACGGCAAAGGTCACGCCGCATGCTTTCACGGCCTGCACGTCGCACGGAGCAAGCAGACGCGGGCCATCGGTGTTGCCGTCGAGCGCGGCCTGCATCAACGCCTGAACATGGCCGATGTGCTCACCCGGCGCATTGCGCGCGATGTCCAGCGCATCGGGACGATCGAACAGGTCCGCCGTGGTCGGCGCGGCGCGCGTGATGTCGAATACCTCGCCACCGCGCACCGCGACGACCGCCGGGCCATCGACGGGTGCGGGACGCCACACGCGGCCGATCAACACGGCATCGGCGAGATCTTCAGGCAGGCAGGCGGCGACGGAAAGTGTTTGCATGAGCTTGAGCCGTGTGAAAGCGAAAAAAGGAGAAACGATCGTAGCCTTCGTGCTTTCGAGTGTCCATCGGGTTGCATGTTTATCCAACCTGTTGGAATAATGTGTTCCTCGCTTTTGCGCTCACACACATGGAAAAAGCCTACGATGTCCCCGCGCTGCGCCGCACAAACGACATCCTCGAAGCGCTCGCCGCTGCCGCGAAACCGGTGCGCGCGGCATCGCTTGCGGAAGAAACGGGCCTTTCGCGCAGCACGCTTTATCTGATGCTCGAAACACTCGCGCGTCTGCAATGGGTCGAGAAGCGCGACGAAGGCTATGTGATCGGCGTCGGCCTGTTCGAACTGGGCAATGCCTACGTGCGTCACGATGCCTTGCAGTCCGCTTTCCGCGAGCACGCGGGCGCGTTCATCAACAAGCACAACGAGGTCGTGCAGCTTGCCGTGCTCGACGGCTTGCATGTGGTGTACGTGGCGCGGGAGGATGCGCATCGGCCGGTGCGGCTGGTGTCGGACCTCGGTTCGCGGCTGCCCGCGCATTGCTGCGCGCTCGGCAAGGCGCTGCTTGCGGGTCTTGCCGATGATGACGTCATCGCGCGTCTCCCCGACCGTCTCGAAGCGGTGACGCCGCGCACCATCACGCGCCGCGCGGCCTTGCTGCGCGAACTCGCCGCCATTCGCGTGAGCGGGCTGGCGGTCGAACGCGAAGAAGTCACCGAAGGGCTGGCATGCTTCGCGGCCTACATCGGCATGACGCCCGCAGGCAAGCGCGTGGCGGTATCCACCAGCGTGCCCGTCGGCCGGCTCGATGCAAAGCGCGAGAAGCAAATCTCAATCGGCGTCGTGCAGATGGCCGGGAAGCTGCGTCAGGCGCTTTGAAACCGGTGGAATCGGATCGCGCCGCTCGATGCGCCGTCGCGCGGGCCTGCCGTCCTGCTGCGCGACACGCATCGCGAAGCGTGCCTCGATGCGCTCCATCTCGTCCGCCGCGCCGAGCGTCGGGCCGTGCGATGCGATCAGCACGTCGCAGTCGATCCCCGCGCACACGATATCGCGCAGACGCGGCTCGCCATGACGCCAGCCGTGATCGTCCTCGCCGCCGAGCACGACGAGATCCGCGCCGCACTCGCGCGCGGCGGCCGCGATGACTTCGCCCATCGACTCGCCGGACAGCGGCATCACGACACTGCGCGCCACGCCGTCGATGCCCGCACGATCCATCATCCGCGCGCTGTAGCGTCGCACGGCGCGCGCGTGATCGTCGATGACGGCGAGCGTCTCCGCGCTGTTGCAATCCGCCGTGACCACCGCCCACCACGGCGTCTGATCGACGACATGAAGCGCGGTCAGACGCGCATTGCATTCCCGCGCCCGCGCAATGGCGGCGCTCAGGGCGTGTTCGCTGAGACTGGTTCCGATAGCGACAAAAATATGCCTGTACATGATGTTCTCCGTCCGAACTGACTTGAAGGGGCTGGTTAGGAGAGCATCATCGCCGCGCAAAGTTAGACGGGAATGAGAGAAGTTTTACACGCCCGCCGACACAAAGCGTCTGGCGAAACACGGCTAAGAAACATGCCAACCCGCATATTTGTTCGGCTTACGGGCAAGTGCGCATGTTAAGGAACGTGCCTTGCTTCCGTAATCGCCTCGAATGCCCGCCAGACGGGCGACACAGCGTTCCAAGGTATTCGAAAGCATTCGAATCGCATTCGTATGATTGCACGCGCAGTTTCAGCAGCGGTTCCGCCCGGCGCCCCGACCGGGATTCAACCCGATGTGAGCGGCAATGCCAGATCAAGACGACACCCACGAAAACGCACGCCCTGACACGCACGCCGAACAAGGGCCGAGCGACGACGCCCGCGCCAAGCCCAAGGTCAAAGCCAAGACCAACGGGAACGGCTCCAAGGATGACGATCAAAAGAAGGACGACGGCAAGGACCGCAAGAAGCCCGGTAAAAAACCGATCATCATTCTTGCGATCGTGGTCGTGATCCTTGCCATTGGCGCGATCGTCTGGTGGCTGATGACGCGCAATCAGGAAAGCACCGACGACGCCTATACCGATGGCGATGTCGTCACCATCGCGCCGAAGGTATCAGGCTACGTCGTGCTGATGAATATCGACGACAACCGCTTCGTCCACAAGGGCGATCTGCTCATCAAGATCGATCCGCGCGATTATCAGGCGCAACTCGATCAGGCGAACGCAGCGCTCGGTCTCGCACAGGCGCAACTGCAATCGGCGCAGACGCAGTTGGAAGTGGCGCGCGTGCAGTATCCGGCGCAACTCGCGCAGGCTCAGGCGCAGGAACAGACCGCGCGCGCGAATCTCGTGCAGGCGGATGCCGCGTATCAACGGCAGCGAAGCGTGGATGTCCGCGCGACGTCGCAACAGAACATCGATACGGCAACGGCCCAGCAAAAGAGCGCGCAGGCGAACGTGGCGCAGGCACGCGCGCAAGTGCGCACCGCCGCGCTCGTGCCGCAGCAGATTGCGACCGTGGTCGCGAACGTCGAAGAAAAGCGTCAGCAAGTGCGTCAGGCCGAAGCGCAGGTCGAAACCGCGCAACTCAATCTCGGCTATACCGAGCTGCGCGCGCCTTCCGATGGCTGGATCACCAAGCGCAACGTGCAATACGGCACCTTCCTGCAAGCGGGCACGTCGATCCTGAACCTCGTCACCACGCGCCTGTGGATCACGGCGAACTTCAAGGAATCGCAACTCGACCGCATGCATCCCGGCGACAAGGTGGATATCGATATCGACGCATATCCCGGCATCAAGCTGCATGGTCATGTGGACAGCGTGCAGCTCGGCAGCGGCTCGCGTTTCTCCGCGTTCCCCGCTGAAAACGCGACCGGCAACTTCGTGAAGATCGTGCAGCGCGTGCCGGTGAAGATCGTCATCGATAGCGGGTTGAACGATGACAAATCGTTGCCGCTGGGCTTGTCCGTCGTGCCGACCGTGATGCTCCGCCACTGAGGCGCCGACGATGAGCGACACCACCGCCGAACACGATCACAGCGGCTGGAAGCCACGCTCGAATCCGTGGCTGATCGCCGTGGTCGTCACGCTCGCGGCGTTCATGGAAGTGCTCGACACGACCATCGTCAACGTCGCCTTGCCGCATATTTCCGGCACCATGTCCGCGAGCTACGACGAAGCCACGTGGACGCTGACTTCGTATCTCGTCGCGAACGGAATCGTGTTGCCGCTGTCCGCGTATTTCTCGAAGATCCTCGGACGCAAGCGCTACTTCCTGATTTGCATCGGCGCGTTCACGGTGTGCTCGTTCATGTGCGGCATCGCGTCGAATCTGGGTGAACTCATCATCTTTCGGATTCTGCAAGGCTTCTTCGGCGGCGGGCTGCAACCGAGCCAGCAATCGATCATTCTCGATACCTTCCCGCCCGAACAACGCGGCCGCGCGTTTTCCATCTCGGCGGTGGCGATCGTGGTCGCGCCCGTGCTCGGGCCGACGCTCGGCGGCTGGATCACCGACAACTTCACGTGGCGCTGGGTGTTTCTCATCAACGTGCCGGTGGGCGTGTTGACCACCTTCGCCGTGTTGCAGTTCGTGGAAGACCCGCCTTGGGAGAAGCGCCAGGACCCGAAGAAGATCGGTTTCGATGCGATAGGCATCGGTTTGATCGCCATTGGACTGGGCTGCCTGCAAGTGTTTCTGGATCGCGGCGAGGACGACGACTGGTTCTCCTCATCGTTCATCACCACGTTTGCCGTGCTGGCGGCGGCGGGCATCATCGGCGCGACGTTCTGGCTGTTGTACGCGAAACGGCCCGTGGTCGATCTGCGCGTGCTGAAGGACCGCAACTTCGCGCTCGGCTCGGCGGCGATCTTCGGCTTCGCGTCCGTGCTCTACGGCAGCGCGGTGCTCATTCCACAACTCGCGCAGCAGACGCTCGGTTACACGGCGACGCTCGCGGGCCTCGTGCTGTCGCCGGGCGCGGTCTGCATCGTGTTTCTGATACCCATCGTCAGCAAGCTGATGAACTATATCCAGACGCGTTTTCTTGTGGCGTTCGGCTTCTTTCTGATGGGATGCGCGTTGCTCTACTCGCATCACCTCGTACCCGACATCGACTATGTGACGTTGACGAAGATGCGCAGCGCGCAATCCATCGGCATCGGCTTTCTGTTTGTGCCGGTGACGACGCTCGCATATCTCTCGCTGCCCAAGAACCTGAACAACGATGCCTCCGCGCTCTTCACCATGTTCCGCAACGTGGCCGGTTCCATCGGCATATCTTTGGCAACAGCGGCGATCCGCGAGCGCACGCAGGCGAACATGGCGCATCTGGTCGAACACATGACGCCGCTGAACCAGCCTTATACCGATACCGTGAATCGAATCGCGCGAACGCTGATGGACACCGGACAAACGATGTCGCAAGCCATGACCAATGCGACCGGCCACATGTACCAGACTTTCGTTTCGCAATCGACGATTCTCGCCTATCTCGACGTGTTTCTCGGCTGCGCGATCTTCTCGTTCATGTTCATTCCGCTATCGTTGTTCTTTTCGCCGGTGAAAGCGTCCGGTCAGGCGGGAGGGCATTGAGATGACACCGCGACTTTCCCTGATGAGTTTCGCGCTGCTGCTGAGCGCGTGCGCCGTCGGCCCCGACTTCAAACAGCCGACCGCCGATGTTCCCGACAACTGGAGCGACACGCAACGCTCGCAAAACGCGCAGAGCGACACGCGCGTGCCGCACGCGGATTCGCCTTCGGTCGTGCAGACCGCCGCCGATCCCGATCCGCGCTGGTGGAAGCAGTTCAACGATCCAATGCTCGATTCGCTGATCGATCGCGCCGTCGCGGGGAATCTGAACTTGCAGGTGGCCGTGTTGCGCATCGTCGAGGCGCGCGAGCAGAGCGTGTCCGCGGCGGCGGCGGGCTTGCCGCAAGTGAACGCGAGCGCCAGCGTGATGCGCGAGCAACTCGGCGCGAAGGGCATCCTCGAATCGCAGGGCGTGTACGACAAGATCAATCAACTCGGCGCGAATGGCGCGCAGGTTCGGCAAGGACTGGATTCGATCACCGCGCCGACGTGGCTGTATCAAGATAGTTTCGATGCATCGTGGGAACTCGATTTGTTCGGGCGCGTGCGGCGCTCGGTGGAATCGTCCAACGCGCAGACGCAGGCGCAGATCGAAAGCCGCAACGATGCGCTCGTCTCGCTCGAAGCCGAAGTCGCGCGCACGTATTCGCAGTTGCGTGGAGCGCAGTCGATCAAGCAGATCACGCTGGCCGAGATCGACGCCGAGCAGCAGATACTCGATCTCACGCGCGAACAGGCGCGCGTCGGCCTGACGAGCCAGCAGGATGTGCAGAGCGCGAGCGCGCAGGTCGGCACCTTGCAGGCGCAGATTCCGTCGCTCGATGCGCAGATCGCGCAGGCCATGACGGGACTCGCCGTGCTCATCGGCAGCGCGCCGGGTACTTTGGATGCCGAACTTTCCAGCGCGCCCGATGCACCGACCGCCGCGCCGCCCGTGCCGCCGACGGTGCCGATCGGATTGCCATCGACGCTGGCGCGGCGGCGTCCCGATATCCGTCAGGCCGAGGCGCAATTGCATGCGGCCACCGCCGAAGTGGGCGTGGCGGTCGCGCAGTTGTATCCCGATATCTCGCTGACGGGGCAAATCGGCACGCGGGCGCTGCGGGCGAGCTATCTCGCGCACTGGTCCAGCTTGTTCTGGTCGGTCGGGCCGAGCATTTCGCTGCCGATCTTTCAGGGTGGCGCGTTGCGTGCGAACGTACGTGTGGCGAAGGCCGAGGCGGGGCAGGCGGCGTTGCAGTATCGGCAGACCGTGCTTAGCGCGTTGCAGGACGTGGATAACGCGCTCGTCAACTATCGCACCGAGCAGGACCGGCGCGCGGCGCTCGTGCGCACGGTGGAGGCGAACCGCATCAGTCTGAATCTGGCGACGGATAGTTATCGCAAGGGCATTACGCCGTTTGTCACCGTGCTCGATGCTGAGCGTCAGTTGGCGCAAACGCGCACGCAACTCGCGCAATCGACGGTGAACGTGACGACGAATCTGATCGCCGTGTATAAGTCGCTCGGCGGCGGATGGCAGGAAAACGATCAGAGCGTCGCGGGTTCGTGAGCGCTTAACGGCGACGCTTCTTCCATTCGTAATCGGCGGGCGGATCGGCCGCGCCGGGCTTGCCCACCGATTGCGGATTCTCGCTGCACAGCGTGACGAAGGCGATATCCTCGCCGCTTGCCTGACGTTTGCGCAATTCCTCTGCATACCGCAGCGCTTCGGCGAGCGCGTCGGCTTCGAAGCGTTTGAAATGCGCCTGACCATTCGTTTCGGCGCGCGCTTCCAGCCAATACACGACGAACATCTTTCTGCCTTTTATCGACGATAAGTTGAGTGCGTGACCGCCACGGGTGCGATCCGGTCAACACGGTGCAAATGCTTCATACCGTGCCCGATTCGAGGGCACGTGGGCGCATCGGGTAATCCCCAAGTGTAACGTTCGCGGGCCGCATGAAGACTGCATCGAGCGATGATGCCGCTTCAGCGGAACAAACGTTGCTTGAAGGTCCGCTTATTCCGAGGGCTCGCGCATGAATCGCCAAGACCTTTATCACCGTATTCCCGATCAGGCCATCTGGCAGATTCCGACCCGCCCGGGCGGTCATGACGAGCCGCGCGTGTTGATCGCCGATGACGACATGGAAGCGACGCGCGCCATCTCGCTTGCGTTGGAGGATTCAAGCTTCAGCGTGCGCACCGTGCACACCGGACTGGATGCCGTGACGGCCGCGCGCAAGTGGCGTCCCGGCGTGGTGCTGCTCGATCTGACGATGCCGCTCGGCGACGGCTGGGAAGCCGCCGAAGCCATCCGCGCGATCGATCTCGGCATGCTGCTGCTCGCGCACACGAGCCGCACCGATCCGCAGGACTGGAACCGTGCGCAGCGCACGGGTTTCAACGGCTATTTCGTGAAGCCCACGGCGCTGGACACGATGATCGATGTGCTGCGTCAGTATTTTTGCGTGGATGCGAACGCGCGTGCGGTGCTCATGCGTTGACGTGCTGAGCTTCGGATTCCTGTTGCACGTGCGCTTTCGATACTTCTTCCCAGAACTCGCAGTATCCCGCCCAGAAGGGCGCCTGTTCGCAGGCTGGTACATTCGCCGGCAACGGATGCGGCAAGGCGCGCGCGAGCCGCGCTATTTCGTGACGCTTGGCCGTGAGTAACGCGCATCGATGAGTGGCCGCGGACGGGCAGCGAGCGTTCAGACACGCGATGGCCTGCCAGAACCCTTCCGCCGGATTCGACGCCAATGTGGTGAGGAGCGTTGTGTCGGTTTTCGGTCCGCGCTCATGACAAACGACTGCGCCGATGCGTCCCAGAATGGTCATCGCCTCTGCGAGGCTGTCTTGTGTTGCTTCGCCTTCGTGCTGCATGAGTCTCTCGGTATTTAGTGCTGATTTGTACTGCTGTCTTTTTATTAAGATACCGGATTAGGATTATTCTGGTATCAAGTTCAACAAAAAAATACACAAAGAGCGCGCGGTTTGGTTGCGCTTAGAGCGATGCATCGCCGAGAAGATAAGTTTCGAATAGATGGCGTATGCCTTTGTGGACGTCGTCCGCATCACAGGTTGCTGCCACGACTAATTGCTGCTTTGAGGCAATAAAGAGGAATTGCTCGCCGTAGCCTGCGGCGAATACATAGCGCGAGTCTCGCGCGATCCACCAGAGATAGCCGTATGCGGCGTCGGCGTGTGGCGGGCCGGCTTCGTTGTGGACGCGGGTAGCGTCTTTCAGAAAATTTGCTTTGATGAGTTGGGCGTTGTGCCAGCGGCCTTGGCTTTGCATCAGCAAGCCGATTTTCAGAAGGTCGGGCGTGCGCAACATGAGACCGCGCGCGGCGAAGGTATGGCCGGATTCATCGCCGATCCATTCCCAATGCTCGATGCCGAGCGGCGCGAATATTCTTGCTGCGATGTATCGCTCGACCGTGATGCCCGTCGCGCGCTGAAGCACGATGGATAGAAGATGCACCGCGTGCGAGTCGTAGATGAAACGTTCGCCCGGTTCGTGCGCGAATGGACGCGAGAGGATGAAGCGCAGGCGCTCTTGTGCGTCGGGAAAGCGTTCGCATGCGCCGAGCACGCAGTCGTCGATGTCGGCGGGGTTCCATTCGAAACCGGCGGTCATGGTCAGGAGGTGCGCGAGGGTGATGCGGCGCACGCGGTTGTCGAAAGAGGGATCGCGGGCTTCTGGGAGATAGTGCGTGAGCGGAATATCGAGGTTGGAAAGCACACCTTCATCCAGCCCGATGCCTATTGCCAGCGCCACTACGCTTTTGGTAATCGAGTTGATTTCCTCAAGCGTGTGCGGAGTGAGGTCATGCCGGAAATGTTCGATGAGCGGCTGACCGTTCTTCCAAGCCACGAATGTGCGAATGGACGGTGCTTCGTGCAACGCGTTGCTCAAGCCGAATGTCGATCGATTCATAGCGGGCCTATGGAAGTTCGGAATGGGCAGGACAGCAAACGTTAGGACATTCGGGCAGGAACGAAATCTCGACTCGCTTGCCATCGATCAACCGAGTGCGTTCGTAGATATGCGTATCCGTTTCAATTTCGCCTCTCAGAAAGCCGAGTTGGGCGAGGAGGCGTGTTCCGGCTACTAAGCGGGCGTCCGCGAGCGTCTGCGGAATATGCTCGGTCGTTTCTGCATGGCCGCTTATCTGCGTTGTTTCCTTCGTAACGTGCTTGCCATAGTCGGCTCTTTGTTTGCTTACCCAATCAGCGAGCCGCAGGACTTCCGAAGTCGGAACCTCGGCGCTGTTTCGATTGAAATGGATATCGAAGTTCTCGCCAGGCACGCAAGCACGAGCACCTGACGATATCGCCAGGCAAAGGCACAGAAAAACGTTACGCACGATAGATGACATATCCGGTCTTTGATTGCCACGTGTAATCTATTCGTTATGCTTGCTTTTTTGCATGCATCTCGCCGCTCAATCAAGCCGGCATTTCCAGCTTACAAACGCAGGAAAAAATCCGCAATAGGACACGAGCGTCGGCATAGTCAGTTCAACAAAGTTTGACGAGACTGCATCTGGAACCGTTTCATCAGCACGTTCTCTCAATTCGTGTTACATCTAAGTCTCTTTACCTACAAACTCTTTTCCCCGTGCGACGACTCGCGACGCTCTACCGTCTCGGCCGCGCTTTCGTTCGCGAAAGCCATCTGACCGATGAAGGCGCTTCCATGCAGCACGTAGCGCGTTTTTTCGCGTCGCACGGTGCGCGCGCCGCGCCGCTGACCGCCGGCGTGCCCGTGCTGCGTCAGCTTCCGCGCGTGCTGGAAGCGGCCTCGGGCGCGCTCGCGCGGCATCCGGCGCTGGCGGAAACGGCGGTGCGCGTGGCGCTCGTCGAAATGGACGGTTTATTCGAGCCTTACGATGCCCCGCATTTCGCCGATGCCTGCATCGCCGCCCTCGCGACAACAACACCCGCACGCGTGATCGACGTGAGCGCCACGCCATTGCGCATGGGACTCGCCGAACAAACGCACGCCGCGCGCATCGGCGAAACGCGGGTGCGCATTACGCTATTGCGGCCCGACACGCGCGAAGAACTCGACGACGATCTCTCCCTCGCGCTCGCGGCGGCGCGTTTCGCCGAGCGTCGCTCGACCAAGGCCCGAAGCCTCCACGCCGCGCAATGGATGCAGCGCGCCAAGGAAAACGTCGATGCCATGATCGACCTGCGCCAGCGCGCCGCCGATCAAAGCTATCTGCGTTTTCGCCTGCAGGACGACAATCGCCTCGCCGTGCCCGAAGTGCTCTGGGACTACTGCAACGAGAACGTGCTGACCACGCGCGCCATCGACACCATCGCACTGTCGGATGCCCATGCGCTCGCCATGCACGGTTTCGATCAGGCCGACCTCGTCGCCACGCTCATCGAGGCGTTCTTCGAAATGGCGCTCGGCCAGGGGCTGTACCACGCCGGACTGGATGCAGCGGGCGCGCGCGTGAGCATCGAGGACGACACGCGCGGACAACTCGTGCTCGAAGCCGATAACCCGTCGATGTTCTTCGCCGCCCACGAGCGCGAATTCCTCGTCGGCGTTTCGGATGCATTGCTCGACGGCGATCACAAGGCCGCCGCGCGCACGCATCTCGAACATGGACGGCCGGAGTCAAACGGGCAGCATCACGAAGTGCGGGTGGAATCGACGTATCGCCGGGAAGCGGAACGGTTTTCGTCGCCGCATGCGCGTCATCAGTTCGGCGTGTCGCATCTTTTCGATGCCATCGGCCGCGCGCCGGTCGAGCATATGTTCAGCGCGGCGCATGGGCGGATCGCCTCGCGCGCGGTCATGCTGTCGCGTTCGGTGGAAGCGATCGAGCGCATGGCGCATGAAGTCGCGCCGGATGTCGATGTGTGGAAGATCGCGCGCAAGGTCATCGCGCGGCTGGCGGCGGATCAGTTGGGATGTCATGGACTCGTCGCGCATCTCGCGCGCGAAGCCACGCACTGGCCGCAGATCTTGCCGCGTCTGCCGAGGCTCATCGCGCATGTGGCCGACAACGCGCAAACGCAAAGACGTTAGCGCGTGCCTGGACTCATGCCTTGCGCAATCGCGCGGCACGCAACTTCGAGCGGTTCGACGTAAGTCTCCAACGGCGTCGCGCTCTTTCTGAACAACGGAATGCTCACGCTCACGCAGCCCAGCGCCGCGCCATCCGCGCCGACGATCGCGCGTCCGTAGCAGAAGATTTGCGGCTCGTTTTCCTCGCGGTCTTCGGCGTAACCGCGCGTGCGGGTGGCGTCGAGTTCGGCAAAGAGTGAAGCGCGGTCGGTGATCGTGTTCGGCGTGAAGCGCTGCAACGTGATGCCTTGCAACGCGGCATCGCGTTCGTCGGGCGTGAGCGTCGCGAGAAACGCCTTGCCCACCGAACTCGAATACAAGGTCACGCGCGTGCCGACACGCGACGCCATCCGTACCGCATGCGGGCTTTCGAGCTTTTCGATGTACACCATCTCCGATCCGCTACGCACCGCCAGATGCACCGTTTCCTGCGTGACATCGCGCAGCGTCTGCAAGGCATCCGTGGCCGCGATGCGCAAATCCGAGCGCTCCCAACTCCGGCTCGCGAGCGACAGCAAACGCGGCCCGAGCGCATAACATCCGCCGCGCGGGCCTTCGATCACCAGCCCTTCCGCGATCAACGCCCCGACAATGCGATACACCGTCGGACGCGGAAAGCCACTCAAGCTCGAAAGTTGCGCGATGTTCGGCGGCTCGCTCGCGGCATCGGCGATCAGTTGCAACACCGCCATGAACTTCGAGAACGCGGCGGTGCCGGTGGCCTTGGCGGCATCGAGAGAAGACGATTCGGCGGACATGACTTAAGCGATCAGATAGCCGCCATCGACGGGCACCACGGTTCCGGTCATGAACGATGCCGCCGGCGACGCGAGAAACGCCGTCACGCGAGCGACGTCTTCCGGCAGGCCCCAGCGCTTCATCGGCGTGCGGTCGAGGATGGCTTGCGAGCGGCCATCGTCTTCCTGCAAGGCTTGCGTGAGCGGCGTGGCGATCCAGCCGGGCGCGACCGCGTTCACGCGGATGCCATCCGCCGCGTAGGCAATCGCGAGCGACTTCGTGAGTTGCGCGACGCCGCCCTTGCTCGCGCTGTACGCGGGCACGAGGCCGCCGCCGAAGAACGTCAGCATCGATGCGGTATTGACGATCGAGCCGCGCGTTTTCGCCAGCAGCGGACGCGCCGTGGCGCACATGCGCATCGTGCCGTTGAGATTCACGTCGATCACGCGCTGGAACACGTCGATGTCGTGTTCCTCGCCGCGCCGGATCATGCCTGCGCAGTTCACCAGTACATCGAGCGTGTCGAGCTTGCCGAACAGCGCGGCCACGCTCTCGGGCGCGGCGACATCGAGTTCGACGAGTTCGATGCGCGCGCCGAGCGCATCGCGTTGTGCGTCGGTCGGCGCGAGTCCCGCCGCGATCACGCGCGCACCGAGCATCGCGAATTGCCGCGCGATGCCCGCACCGATTCCCTGCGTGCCGCCGGTGACGACCACGCGCTTGCCTTCGAACAAATCAGCTTGAAAAGTCATGACGATTTCTGAAATCAGACGACGGGAACGGCGGCGGGGTCGGCATCGACATCTTCGATCGGCGAGCGCACCACGAACATATAAACCAGCGCCGCCGCGAACGCCACGGCCGCGCTGATCAGAAACGCATTCACGAACGAATGCGTCTTGTCGACCACCAATCCCGTGATGAACGGCGCGAACGAGCCGCCGAAGTAACCGCCGAAGTTCTGGATGCTGCCGAGCGACGCTACCATGTGACGCGGCGCCGCCACCGACACCAGCGCCCACGCCGCGCCGCTCGCCATGTTGACGAAGAACATCGCCGCCGACAGATAGACGATCGCCAGCGTGAGATTCGGCGTGAACGCGGCGGGCACCGTGAACAGCGCGCCACCGATCAGCCCCGAGCAAATCGGCCACTTGCGGCTGCGAATGGGCGCGACGCCGCGCGCCATCAGACCATCGGCGATAAAGCCCGACGACAGCATGCCGAGCGTGCCCGCGAGATAGGGAATCGTCACCACCCAGCCGGTTTTCGCAATCGTCAGATGCCGCTCATGTTCGAGATACGCGGGCAGCCACGTGAGATACAGCCACACCATGTAGATCACGCCCATGAAGCCGAAGATCATGCCCCACGTCGTCGCCTTGCCGAACAGGCCGCGCCATTCGGCGAACGTCATGCGACGCTCCGCGCGCTGCGCCGGTTCGCCCTCGGTCAAGTGCGCAAGCTCCTGCGTTTCCAGCGCAATATCCCGCCGATTGCGATACACGATGTACCACCCAATCGCCACCGCGATCCCCAACACGCCCATGATGACGAACATGTTGCGCCAGCCGAACGACAGCAGGAGCACGGTGAGAATCGGCGGCGCGAGTGCCGGCCCGATGGTCGATGACGTCACGAAGATGCCGGTCGGCTTGCCGCGTTCGCGCTGCGCGAACCATTCGGAGACGACCTTCGCGCCCGCCGGAAACTGCGGCGCTTCACCGATGCCCAGCGCAATCCGCGCGATCAAAAACTGCTGAAGGTTGGTCACCAGCCCGCCGAACAATTGCGCGATCGACCACACGAACATGCCGAGCCCGAGCATGATGCGCGCGCCGAAGCGGTCCAGCATCACGCCGATGGGCAACTGCGAGAACGCATACGCGAACGAGAACGCGGAGAGCAGCAAGCCCATCTGCGAAGCGGACAGCCCGAGTTCCTGCGAGACCGAATGATTCGCGATGGACAGCGTGCTGCGGTCCAGATAATTCACGATGCCCGCGAGCGTGAGAAACGCGATCGCGACGATCTGAAGGCGCTTCAGGCGCGGTGATTTTTCCAGCATGTTGTCGTCTCCTCCGAATGCGCTTCTGCGAGGCTTCGGGGTTAGCGGGGTTAGCGGGGTTAGGTTAGTCAGCGGATGAACTGGTCCACGAAATTCGCGCCGAGTCCGACGGATTCATAGTGCTTGCGGCACATGTCGACCTTGGTGAAGACGTCTTCGTAACCGGTGTAGTTGCCGTACGGATCGCAATAGAACATCACGCCGTTGACCTGAAAATACGTGATCATTTCCTCCACGTCTTCGGGCACGTAAAGCGTGTGCGTCTCGCCGGGCGGCTCGAACACATAGCTGCCTTCGACCGCTTCCCAGTCGTGTTCGAGATAGCGCCAGCGGCCCTTGAGCACCATGCCATGCACCGCTTGCGGATGCCGGTGCCGCGACAGCACGCCGGACTTGCGCACGCGCAGGAGGTTCATCCAATAGCCGGTGGAAACGTTCAGGCACAGCGGACGGAACCAGACGTTCTCCGCTTGCGGCACCCATTCGCGCTCGTCGGTGGGAATCGCGGCGGGAACGACGATTTCCTTCTGCGCTTCTTTAGGGAAGGGGAGTTGATACGGCGTCATCGCATCGGCCGTAGGTTTGGGCGCGGGCATCGTCGCGTCTCCTTTGTCCATATTGTGGATTTATGAATCAGATTATGGACAAATGATCGGCTGCTTTGAGGCAGCTTGTCAAGCGTTGGCGTGACGATGAAAAAAAAGCGGGCCTGCGTGTGCAGGCCCGCTTTTCACGGCAAAGATGAACCGAAGACGGCCTATCGCGCCATCATGAACATCTGCGCGTTATGCATCACCCAGACCGTGCCGACGATCAAAATCATCGACATGAGGATGGTGTAGGCAAACGAGATGACATGCCAGCGCTGTCCCTTCGACGTGTTCACGTGCAGGAAGAACACGACATGCACGATCACCTGCACGGCCGCCAGCACCGCCAGCGCCATGACCGCGCTTTCGCCCTTGAACGCGCCCGACTTCACGGCCCAGAACGAACCTACCGTCAGCACGACCGCCAGCACGAAACCGATCAGATAACCCTTCACGGTGACATGCGGAATGTCACTGTGATGCGCGTCATGATGAGTATGTGATTGAGCCATTACGCGACACTCGCAAGATAGACAAAGGAGAACACGCAGATCCAGACGATGTCCAGAAAGTGCCAGAAAAGACTCAGGCACGCGAGGCGACGCAGGCGTCGTTCGTCGGTGCCGGTCTTGAGCAGCATCTGCACGATCAGGACGATCATCCAGATCATGCCGACGGTCACGTGCAGACCGTGCGTGCCGACCAGCGTGAAGAACGCCGACCAGAACGCGCTGCGTCCCGGACCCGCGCCTTCCGCCGCGAGATGCGCGAATTCGTGCAGTTCCAGATACAGAAAGCCCGCGCCCAGCGCGAACGTGACGCCAAGCCACGCCAGCGTCATGCACGACTTCTGGCGCGTCGCGTTGATCATCGCGAAGCCGAAGGTCAGGCTGCTCGTGAGGAGCAGGGCGGTTTCGTAGCCGACATCCGTCAGGTTGAACAGATCGCGGGCGGTCGGGCCGCCTGCGGTCTGCATCGCGAACATGGCAAAGGTGCCGAACAGCGACGCGAACAGCACGCAGTCGGTCATCAGATAGGCCCAGAAGCCGAACACCGATTGCGACGGCACGTGTTCGTGCTCATGTGCGTGCTCGTGTTGCGATGAAAGCATCGATTGCGACGACATTAAACGACCTCCAGTTCCACATCGCGCGCAGCGCCTGCCTTGAGCGGCGTCTGCGGACCCTTATGACCTTCGATGGCCATGACGGTCGATGCGGGGATGATGTAACCCTCGTTCTTCAGGAAGCTGTGCGCGATCGCGCTCACCGCGATGCCCAGCCCGCCCACGATCGCGAGCCACCAGATATGCCAGATCAGCGCGAAGCCCAGCACCAGGCTGAACGCGCCGATAAAGAAACCCGCGCTCGTGTTCGACGGCATGTGAATGTCGCGGAACGCGCCTTCGTAGAGGCTGCGGCCGGTTTCCTTCGCGTCGGCGAAGGCGTCGAGTTCGCGGACCATCGGCATGCGCGCGAAGTTGTATTTCGGCGGCGGCGAGCTGATGGACCATTCGAGCGTGCGCGCGCCCCACGGATCGCCCGTGACATCGCGATATTCCGGCTTGTTGCGGTTGATGACCGACACCACGATCTGCGCCACCTGGAACGCCACGCCCAGCGCGATGATCGCCACGCCCACGGCCGCGACGATGAAATACTGTTGCCATGCCGGGTTGTCGTAGTGATTCATGCGGCGCGTCGCGCCCATGAAGCCGAGCACATACAGCGGCATGAAGGCCACGAAGAAGCCGACGAACCAGCACCAGAACGCGCCCTTGCCGAGCTTCTCGTTCAGCTTGAAGCCGAACACCTTCGGCCACCAGTACGACACGCCCGCGAAGTAACCGAACACCACGCCGCCGATGATCACGTTATGGAAGTGCGCGATCAGGAACAGCGAGTTGTGCAGCACGAAGTCCGCGCCGGGAATCGCGAGCATCACGCCGGTCATGCCGCCGATCGTGAACGTGATGATGAAGCCGATGGTCCACAGAATCTGCGAGTTCATCTGCACGCGGCCGCGGTACATCGTGAACAGCCAGTTGAAGATCTTCACGCCGGTCGGAATGGAGATGATCATGGTCGCGATGCCGAAGAACGCGTTCACGTTCGCCCCGGAACCCATCGTGAAGAAGTGATGCAGCCACACGAGGAACGACAGCACCATGATGCAGCACGTCGCGTAGACCATCGTCTTGTAGCCGAACAGCGGCTTCTTCGAGAACGTGGCGACCACTTCCGAATAAATGCCGAAGGCCGGCAGAATCAGAATGTAGACCTCGGGGTGACCCCAGGCCCAGATCAGATTCAGATAGACCATCGGGTTGCCGCCGCCGTCGTTCGTGAAGAAGTGCATGCCGGCGTAGCGGTCCAGACCCAGCAACGCGAGCGCCACGGTCAGGATCGGGAACGTCGCCATGATCAGCACGTTCGCGCAGAACGCCGTCCACGTGAAGACCGGCAGCTTCATCCACGTGAGGCCGGGTGCGCGCATTTTCACGATGGTGACGAAGAAGTTCACGCCTGACAGCAACGTGCCGACGCCGGAAATCTGCAAGGCCCAGATGTAGTAATCGACGCCCGTGTCGGGACTGAACTGCAGTTCCGAGAGCGGCGGATACGCGAGCCAGCCGGCCTTCGAGAACTCGCCGACGAACAGCGAAATGTTCACGAGCAGGGCAGCGGCCGCCGTCATCCAGAACGACAGCGAGTTGAGCATCGGGAAGGCGACGTCGCGCGCGCCGATCTGCAGCGGCAGGACGAGGTTGAACAACGCGACCAGCAGCGCCATGGCCATGAAGAAGATCATGATGGTGCCGTGCGCGCTGAAAATCTGGTCGTAGTGATGCGGCGGGAAAATGCCCGGCGAATCCATCGCGATGGCCTGCTGCGCGCGCATCATGACGGCATCGGCGAAGCCGCGCAGGAGCATCAGGAAGGCGAGCACGAGATACATGACGCCGATGCGCTTGTGGTCGGTGGACGTCAGATACTCGCGCCACAGCCAGCCCCACTTGCCGAGTTTGGTGATGACGAGTCCCGTCGCGAGCACCATCAGCGCCATGAAGGCGGTCGCCCCCATGATGATGGGTTCGTGATACGGGATCGCCTCGAGCGTTAGTTTGCCGAACATGGCTTACCCCTTGGTTACACAGTTGGCACCGTTGACATCGAAACGGCCGCCGTTATATTTCGCGACGATGTTGTTGAAGAGCTTGGGATCGACGGTCGAGAAATACCGCACCGCGACCTTCTCGCTCGGACGGGCGACGCCCGCGTACACATCCATGTTGAGATTTTCAGGCGCGTTCTTGACGTTCTTGATCCACGCGTCGAAATCCTGTTGCGACATGGCGAGCGCCCGGAACTTCATGTCCGAGAAACCCGCGCCGCTGTAGTTCGCGGAGAGCCCCGCGTAATCGCCCGCGTGATCGGCGATCAGATGCAGCTTGGTCTGCATGCCGGCCATCGCGTAGATCTGGCCACCGAGTTGCGGGATGAAGAACGAGTTCATCACCGAATCCGACGTGATCTGGAAGTTCACCGGCGTGTCCACCGGAAACGCGAGCTGATTGACCGACGCGATACCCAGATCCGGATAGATGAACAGCCACTTCCAGTCGAGCGCGACCACTTCCACGCGGATCGGCTTGACGTTCGATTCGAGCGGCTTGTACGGGTCGAGCGCGTGCGTGGTGCGCCACGTCAGGATGCCGAGATACAGGATGATGATCGTCGGAATGGTCCAGATGAGGACTTCGATGATCGTGGAGTGCGCCCACTTCGGCGCGTAGGTGGCGCGGGTGTTGGATGCGCGATAGCGCCAGGCGACGAACAGGGTGAGCAGGATCACCGGGATCACGACGATCAGCATCGCGTAGACCGACGTGGCGATCAGCGAGACTTCCGCCTTGCCGATCGCCCCTTTGGAATCCAACACGTGCAGCTCGTTCATGTTGCATCCCGCAAGGCACAGACTGGCAAACAACCCCGATAACAATGGCCTTGCTAAACGTGGAGTATTTTCATTCATTGCATTCGCTGGTTCTTGAGAATCGAAGCGTCCCGGGAAGAACGCCGTCCACGGCTTTTGCCGCGTCGCGATCATGCCATGCATGATTTTTCGCGCAATTGATAAATGATGGAATTTGGTCGCATCGAGAGAATGTGCGACACCGTGACGCGAGGCAGTGCTTGAGAGTTGCTTTATGACGGCATTGATTGCCTGAATGTGGAACGAATGGGCAATGAATGCGCAAGGGGAAAGTTGTCGCAGTTTGTTGTCTGGCGGTACTTGGGACACCTGTCAAAACATGTCGCCGGAGGACTTTGGGAAGACATGGCGTTGCAGAATGTCGGGCTTTGAAGAATCTGTGATCTTCAGGGTCACCAAGGACAACAAGCACATGAAGAAAAAGAACTGGCTCGCGCTGGCGGCCTCGCTGATCTTGCCCGTGCTCGCGCATGCGGGTTGCGAAGATTACTTCCAGACGTGGATGAACAAGTTACATCCGCAGCGCACGTTGGATACAGACCATGCGGTCTGCAAGGACTGGCCCGCCAACGATGCGTTGATGGTTGCGGCGCTTCCTTTCCCGCACGCAGACAACAGCGATGACCAGGGCATCTTCGATCTGGAAGTGCTGGTCGCGGATCGCGCGACGGGCACGATCATCGCGCATGTTTATCAGCCTTCCGCGATCACGTCGGACGCGGTTCGCTTCTCGGGTCTCACGCTGGACACGGCGCGCTATCAGTTATCGAAGGACAACCGCGCGTTTGGTGTGCGCGTGAGTAATCAGAGCTTGTCGCGCGCCGATTCGTTCGGAACGACTGCGTTGAGTCTCTATGCGATCGAAGGCCAGAAGCTGCGGACCGTGCTCGATCGACTCACAGTGGAATCCAACAGCAGTGGAGACAGCGGCGAGTGCTCCGCGTCTTACGACACCACGACGCGAACCATCGACATGGGCGCCATCGGTTCAAACGGCGTGGCGGCCTTGAAGGTATCGGAGAAGTCGATTCATTCGGTCGATAAGAAGGTCGGCGGCGAGTGCAAGAGCCACGATGACGCGCCGGTGCGCGCCACGTTCACGCTCGACTACCGCAACGGACACTACGCGATCCCGAAGGGCATGAGCGACGCGTCCTGAGGACGCAGGCATCGCCCGCGCGAAACACTCCGTTCGCCCGGGCGGCAGCCAGATTCGAACTCGTCTTAAAGGCGCACGGCATGGGCGTTCCTACAATCCGTCCATCTTAAATTTGCCGTGCGATGAACATGCCCACCAAGATCGAATTCCAGACCAGCGAAGGCCGCCTTTCGCTATCCATCCCCGATGCCGAATTCCTCGCCTACGACGCCGGCGACGTCTCCATGCGCTCCATGCGCGAGTTTGTCGAACGCATGCGCACCATCGGTCTGGGCGATGCCGCCGAGCGCCACGCACGCCTGATCGCGCAAAGCAAGGTGAATGTCATGGAATTGCGCGAGACGCGCGAAGATGCCGAAGCGCTGCTCGCGTGTGGCGAGTCCTTCGACGACACCATCACGCCGCGCCTCACGCTGTTGCGCGATGCCATCGCGCAAACGCAGATCGATCTGCGCGCGAGCATGGACAAGATGGCGGGGTTGTCCGCCGCGTCGCATGCCGCGCTGAAACAGATTCGCGGTTATCGTCCGCCCGCGCGACGCAGCTTTTGAGTTCAGCCCGCCGAATACTTTCTCAGCAGCGCATTCACATCGATCCGGTTGCCTTGCAACACCAGCAACCGCGCATGCAGCACCAGATTTTCGAGGACGAGCATCGCGGTGCTGAGCATGTAGGTGAGATTCACATCGCCCGAATCTAACCCGCTCGCTTGTAGCGCGCGATGCCGCTCCAGCAGCGAGCCCAGCACCAGACTCCGCAATTCCTGCTCGCCGAACGGGAGATCGCCGTAATCCACGGGATCTTCCTGTTCGAGTTCCGCCAGCAACCCCGTCAATTCGCTGATGCTCACTTCCATGGCTTCTCCCGGCTATCGGTGAACGTGGTCGGTGAACCGCGTCTTCATGGTGCCATGCCCGAACCGAAAACAAAATAGCCGCGAGAACGCGTGTAACGCATGCGGCGTAAACTGGAAGGCATCCGCAACGAGAGACAACGATGGCCCGACGCACGCCCGAACCGTGGTATCACCCGCCGCAAGAGGAAGTGTGCGCGCTGTGCGGCCGTCCGGTGCCGGTCGCGGAGCGCGATCTTCATCACCTCGTGCCGAAGTCGCAGGGCGGCCGTCAAACCGCCGTGCTGCATCGGATTTGTCACCGGCAACTGCACGCGCTGTTCACCGAGAAGGAACTCGCGCAGCAATACGCCACCGTCGATGCGCTCCTCGCGCACGAAGACGTGCGCAGCTTCGTCGATTGGGTCAAGACCAAGCCCGACGGTTTCCACGAACGCACACGCCGCGCGGCGCGCAAGCGTTAGGCGAGCGTGCGCACCATCGCGGGCTTCGAATTCAACACGGTGGACGGTTCGCAAGCAGCAGCCGGATCGGCGCGATACGCCGACATCCCGAAGCGTTGCAGGATGAAGTTCTCGACGACGAGATACAGATCGCGCTCACGCGGCCGCGTGCCCCAGCGACTATTCCCCGCCACCGATGCAATGGTGAACCACGACTGCGGCGGAAACAGTTCCACGCGCAGCTTGCCGCGCTCAAGAATCCGCAGCCGTCCCGTATCGATTTGAAACTCGGCGCTGACCGCGCCTTCCGGCATATCGATGTTCGCCGTGATCGTGTTGGTCTTCATGGTCTCGCTCTTTGATTTCGAGTAATGCTGCGCGCCCCGACGTGACGTTTTGATGATGCCCGTCCGTTTCCGCGCCCCGCTGATAGAATCCGCCGCCTTGCAAGCCGACCTTAAGGCCAGGCGCGTTGCAAAAACAGCCCGCAAAAGCAGGGAGAAACAGCAGGGGTTGTCACGCCCGCGAAGGGCAATTCATCGCACGCCGCATGCCACGCCCCGTTTTTGCAGACTTCAGTCGATAGGCATACAGTAACGGCGTTGCGCGTCGACGCCGAAACATCGGCGTCATCGGCAAGGAAGCCGCAACGCGTGCGCAGCTTGATGCCGAACGTTCGCTGCCGCACATAAAAACATCACGCGTTCGAGCGCTCGTCGGTTCGGCCTCGTCTTCGAGTCATTGAAAAAGACGCCGGCCTCGTTCACCAAAGTTCAAATCAAAGAGGGAAGTTCATCATGTACAAAGCGTATTCCTACGCCGCATCCGCAACGGATAAACCGCTCGGCCCCATGGAAATCAGCCGCCGCGAAGTCGGCCCGAACGATGTGCGCATCGACGTGCAATTTTGCGGCGTGTGCCATTCGGACCTGCACATGGCGCGCAACGAATGGGGCGGCACGAACTATCCGGTGGTGCCGGGCCACGAGATCGTGGGCCGCGTCGCCGAAGTCGGTTCGGACGTGACGAAGTTCAAGGTGGGCGATCTGGCGGGCGTCGGCTGCATGGTGGATTCGTGCCGTGTTTGTCCGTCCTGTCAGGAAGGGCTGGAGCAGTATTGCGAAGACCCGGCCAGCTTCACGCAGACCTACAACTCGCCGGACAAGAAGTCGGGCGGCGTGACGTACGGCGGCTATTCGTCAAGCATGGTCGTCGATGAAGCGTTCACGCTGCGCATTCCGGACAATCTGGAACTGGCCGCTGTCGCACCGCTGCTGTGCGCGGGCATCACCACGTACTCGCCGCTCAAGCACTGGAACGTGAAGAAGGGCGACAAGGTGGGTATCGTCGGTCTGGGCGGGCTCGGTCACATGGGCGTGAAGATCGCGGCCGCGATGGGCGCGCACGTCGTGCTGTTCACCACGTCGCCGAGCAAGATCGAGGACGCCAAGCGCCTCGGCGCGAACGAAGTCGTGATCTCGAAGGACCCGGATCAAATGGCCCAGCACGCCAACAGCTTCGACTACATCCTGAACACGGTGGCGGCATCGCACGATCTCGATCAGTTCATGTCGCTGCTCAAGCGTGACGGCACCATGACGCTGGTCGGCGCGCCGGAGCATCCGCATCCGTCGCCTTCGGTGATGAACATGATCTTCCGCCGCCGTTCGATTGCCGGTTCGCTGATTGGCGGCATCGCGGAAACGCAGGAAATGCTCGACTTCTGCGGCAAGCACGGCATTGTTTCGGACATCGAGAAGATTCGCATGGACGAAATCAACACGGCTTACGAGCGCATGCTCAAGAGCGACGTGAAGTATCGCTTCGTGATCGACATGGCGACGATTGCGCGTTAAAGATTGCGCGTTAAATCTTGTCCGCGCGTGCGGTCGGCAAGCTCGCGAAATGCGAGCGCAACGCGTCGATCGCCGCGCGGACTTTCGCCGGCTCGCGATCGCGGGTCGGTGAAACCATCGTCACCGGCAGGCTCGGGAAGCGCCAGTTCGGCAACACCTGAACGAGCGTTTCCCGTTTGATGGATGGCTGGGCATCGATGTACGCCATGTGCGCGATGCCCAATCCGTGCTCGCAAATCTGCTGCAAGGTCGGCTGCGTGCTGCTCACGATCCGCACCGTCACCCGCACGTTTTCCTTCGTTCGTTTTTCTCCCTGCAAGCTTAGACTGACCGAGGGCGGTTCTTCCGAATCGTCGATCTCCCGTTCGTGCGCGATCCAGTGATGGTTCGCCAGATCGCGCGGATGATTGGGCACGCCATGACGCTCCAGATACGCAGGCGATGCGCACAGCACCGTCTCCAGTTCGCAGAGCTTTCGGCCCGTCCATCCAGAATCGGGCAATTTGCCGGCGCGGATGGCGAGGTCCACGCGCGCGTCGATCAGATCCACGAGTTCATCGCTGACCAAAAGGCGTAAGCGCAATTCCGGCCATGTGGAGAGCATCGGCGCGAGCGCGGGCGCGATATACGGCGCAAAACCCAGCGGCGCGGCGATGCGCAATTCGCCGGTCGGCGCATCGCGCGCCTGCGTGAGCGATTCGCTGGCCGATCGCCATGCGTCCATCATCCGCACGCAATGCGCGTGGCAGCGCTTGCCGTCTTCGGTGAGCGTGAGCTTGCGCGTCGAACGATGGAGAAGCGTCACGCCCGCCTGCCGTTCGAGCGCCTTGATGGTCTGGCTAACCGCCGATGGCGTCATGCCAAGCCGCGCGGCGGCAGCGGTCATCGACCCTTGCGTGACGGTTTCCGCGAAAACGACGAACTTGCGTAAATCGTTCATTGTGAAGTCAGGCTTCAAAGAGAAGGTGATTTTCAGCGTATTTTAAAGCACGCGTGAAACCGATAACCTCTCTTCATTCGTTCATTTTTTCGAGGTCACGTTTATGAAAGTCGCTTTGATCGGTTCGTCGGGTTTCGTCGGGAAACACGTTCAGCAGGAATTGCTTCGGCGCGGTCATTCGGTCACGGCGCTCGTGCGTCGCGCCAATACCGACGCGCCGCAACACGCCGTGCAATACGTTATCGGCGATGCCTATTCCTCCGCATCCGTCGCGGATGCCGTGAAAGGCCACGACGCCGTGGTGTCCGCGTTCAATTCCGGCTGGAATGACCCGCAACTGTTCGACAACTTCATGCGCGGCAGCGCGGCGATCGAAAAGGGCGTGGAGATGAGCGGCGTGAAGCGGCTCGTGGTGATCGGCGGCGCGGGCAGTCTGTTCGTCGCGCCGGGCGTGCAGCTTGTGGATACCGAAGGATTCCTGACGCACGTTCCGGCGAATATCGTCCCCGGCGCGCGCGCCGCGCGCGATGCGCTCAACGCCATGCGCGGCAATACCGCGCTCGACTGGACGTTCCTGAGCCCGCCCGCGATGCTGGAAGAAGGCGAGCGCACCGGCACGTATCGCGTCGGTGGCGAAAACCTGCTGATGGAGGGTGATAAGCCCGCAGGCATTTCCGTTGCGGATTTCGCCATCGCCGTGGTCGACGAACTGGAAAAGCCGCAGCACGTGAAGGCGCGCTTCACGGTGGCGCGAGCGAACTAACGTTCACTCTTTCGGCGCGACGCTCGGTTCCACGGCGCGAAAATGCCAGCCATCGGCTTGCCGAACGAACACCGCGACGATGTGCCCCGACTCGCGCCGGAACGTGCCATCGGCGTTCGGCACATCGACCGAAAATTCCGCGATGCTGAAGCCGCCGTCGCCCTGTACGTTCGCATCCAGCACGTGGATGTGATGTCCCTTCGCGCCGGACTTGAAGCGCGCCTCGTAATACTGCTTCAGCGCCGCGTGTCCTTTGATGATCTTGCCGGCGGGCGACACCAGCAGACCGTCGTCGGCATAGAGATTCGCCATGGCGTCGGCGTTGTGCGCGGCGTAGTCGGTGTCGTACAGACGCCCGAGCTTCGCGGCGGCGGACTGCACATCCTGCAAAGTGGGATGTGCGGTCGTTGCCGCGTGCGCCAGCGGCATGCAAGCCAAAAACAGAAGGGCAATCGGCTTCTTCATCACGGCACTCCTTAACGTTCACACGCGCTTCGGAATCTCCAAACCACGCTGCACCGCAGGCCGCGCCAGAAACGCATCCAGCACACGCTGCACGTGGGCGAACTCATGAAAGTCCACCAGTTCGCGCGCTTCGTAAAACCCGATCAGATTGCGCACCCACGGAAACGTGGCGATATCCGCGATCGAGTAATCATCGCCCATGATCCATTCGCGCGATTCGAGTTGCTTGTCCAGCACGCCGAGCAGCCGCTTCGATTCCGCGACATAGCGCGCACGCGGCCGCTTGTCCTCGTAATCCTTGCCCGCAAACTTGTTGAAGAAGCCGAGTTGCCCGAACATCGGGCCAATGCCGCCCATCTGGAACATGAGCCATTGAATGGTTTCATAGCGACGCGCGGCATCCTGCGAGATGAAGCGGCCGCTCTTGTCGGCGAGATACATCAAAATCGCGCCCGATTCGAACAAGGGCAACGGCTCGCCGCCGGGACCGTTCGGATCGATGATCGCGGGAATCTTGTTGTTCGGATTGAGCGAGACGAATTCCGCCGAAAGCTGATCGTTCATATCGAAACGAACGAGATGCGGCTCGTAGGGCAAGCCGGTTTCTTCCAGCATGATCGACACCTTCACGCCATTGGGCGTCGGCAGCGAATAAAGCTGGATGCGCTCGGGATGTTGCGCGGGCCATTTCTGCGTGATCGGGAAGTCGGATAGCGCGGCCATTCTGGCTCCTTTTAAAAGAGTCCTCACTATAACCATTTCGCTTCGATCAGCCGTGTTAAAAATCGGCGCGCGAAGAATAGCGAGGGTTCGCGTACAGACTCGCAACGTTGAAAGCAGGACGCTGTATTTGCGTCTGCTACAGAGCGATTGTAGGAATCGCTTGATGAAACGGGCACGAAGCGGTGCCTCACAAACCGACAAAATAACGCAGCGTCCCTTGCGGACAGCATGCAGCACAGGCGCGCTACGCGAGCTTCGAAACTGGCTCGCAATTTGCATCGTACGCGGTGCCGCACGAGATTTGAGCGGCCCGTCGTCGCCGCTGACATTGCCACCGCTCGTTACGTGTTGCCGCCATGAAAACCGCACCGCTCGCCGCCATTGCCGCGCTCGCCATCGCCGGGGGAATGTTGCCCGCGCTAAGCGACGCCCATCCGCTCGACTCCCAACTCGACTGCAAATCCAGCGCGCATCGCTTTATCGCGCCGCTGCGTGACGAACAATCGATCGAGGCCACGCCGATGCGCGTCGAAGCCAACTCCGTCAACGCGTTCAAGCCCGCCAGCGGCAAGGATCTCACCGCGTTCGGATTTCGCGTCTACGCGGTGCTCGGCTACGAACAGGGCGATGCGATGTTCAAACAAGGCAGCGGCCAGCCGATCAACGATTCGTCGTACGGCGTGGTCGTGATGGCGCCGAAGGACGTGGTGGAAGATCGCGTGCGCGAATCCAGCAGCACGGCGATCGTGCATCAGGTCATCCCGATGATCATGACCGCCGTGTTCTGCGACGGCAGCGCCATTCGCACCGCCAGCGCCACGGCGACTACCGCAACCGTCAGTGTGACGAAAGAAGCGTCCGGCAATCGTTGAAAGGACCCCGGCGCTTCATTCCGCATTGCCCGATAATGTTCTCCCGATCACCAAAACGCGCGCGATCTGTCGCGCGCACGACAACAGGAGAACGCCGTTATGTCGGACGCAGCCAGCCAGTCCTCACGCATTGCCATCGTCACCGGAGCGGGTAGCGGAATCGGACGCGCGGCGGCGCTTGCGCTACTTTTGGACGGCTGGTCGGTCGTGCTCGCGGGGCGTCGTCCCGATCCGCTGGATGCGGTGATCACAGAATCGAACGCGCAAGCACGCGCGCTTGCCGTGCCGACCGACGTCGCCGATCCCGCTTCCGTCGAAAAGCTTTTCGATGCCGCGGTCGAGCGCTTCGGCCGCGTCGATCTGTTGTTCAACAACGCGGGCGTGAGCAATCCGCCCGGCCCGTTCGAAGACTGGACGCCGGAACAATGGCAAGGCGTCGTCGATGTCAACCTGAACGGCATGTTCTATTGCCTGCAACAGGCTTTCCGCACCATGAAGGCGCAAACGCCAATGGGCGGCCGCATCATCAACAATGGTTCGATTTCGGCGAGCGCGCCGCGTCCGAATTCGGCGGCCTACACGTCCACCAAGCACGCGGTTCAGGGCTTGACCAAATCCGCCTCGCTCGATGGCCGCAAGTACGATATCGCGGTCGGTCAGATCGATGTCGGCAACGCCTTCACCGAGCTTTCCGCGCGCATGAAAAAGGGCGTGCCGCAGGCCAACGGCGAGATCGCGGAAGAACCGATGATGGACGTCAAGGTCGTCGGCCAGTCCGTGCTTTACATGGCGAATCTGCCGCTGGAAGCCAACGTGCTGTTCCACACCGTGATGGCGACCAAGATGCCGTTCGTCGGGCGCGGCTAATCGCTCCGAATTACCCCGCGACGCGATACCAGACCCGAATGCCCGAATACCAATGGCTGACGCTGGTATCGTCGCCTGCGCCGAACGTCGAGAGGCTTTCGACGTTCAGCACATCGATCCCGTTCTCCGCGATCCACTGATTGGCGCGCGCGACGAGCTTCGCGCCGTCCTCGTACACGTTGCCTTTAATGAGGTGATGCTGCACGACTTGTCGCTCGAAATCTTCAAAGGCGATCTTCGTCATCGCTTCTGTCTCCCGCGTTTTCGTGATGTCGTGACCGGCGATCCGGCCATCCGTGGCACGCTTTTTTTGCTGCGCCGCAACGATCCCGCTGCATGACGCATGATGGCGATTCGAGCATCATATGGCCACGGACAGGCCGCGCACGGAGCGGTTTACCCGCGGTCAGCGAAGACGCGCGACAAAAAAACTAAAAAGCGAGACGGGGACATCAAGGAGAGCACGATGGACATGCGGCAACGCGAGCACATCGAGGCCGTCGTCGCGGCCACCACGCGCCAGGAGATGCTGGCGCCGGCGCGCACGCACGACGACATCATCCGAAGCTCGTGGCGGCGCTGTGTGCATCAGTACGGGCTCGATCCGGGCCGCATGCAGGAAGCGCGCATTCTCACGCAGACGCGGCTGCGCGAACATCAGCAGCGCATCGACGACTTTGCGCGGATTGCGCGGCATGGCTTGGAGACGCTCTACGAGCAGGTCGCGGGCATGGGTTACGTCGTCCTGCTGACGGATGCGCTGGGCGTGACCGTCGACTATATCGGCGATGCGAACACCGACCACGCGCTGCGTCGCGCGGGCCTTTATCTCGGCGCGGAGTGGAGCGAGAACGGCGCGGGGACGTGCGCGGTCGGCACCGTGCTCGCGACGGGTCAGGCGTTGACGGTTCATCAGATCGATCACTTCGATGCCACGCATATTCCGCTCACCTGCACCGCCGCGCCGCTGTTCGATTCACGCGGCGCGCTCTCCGCGATTCTCGATATTTCCGCGCTCACGTCGCCGCAAGCGCGCGACAGTCAGAACCTCGCGCTGCAACTCGTGCGCATCTACGCGCGGCATATCGAGAACGCGAATTTTCTGCGCACGCATCGGCAGGACTGGATATTGAAGCTCAATACATCGCCCGAATTCGTCGATGTCGATCCTGAATATCTGATCGCGCTCGATGAGGCGGGGCGCATCGTCGGACATAACCGGCGTGCGCATGAAATGCTGGCGGCGGAGATCGGGCGGCCGATCGAGCCGGGACAATCGGCGGCGTCCTTGCTGCATGTGCCGTTCGATACGCTGTTCGATGCGCGTCTCGAAGAACTCGGGCGCTTCGTGTATTCGCGTCCGAGCGAGTTGCGCGCGTTGCCGCTGTCGAAAAGCGGCGCGTTGCTGTACTTGAGCGTGATGCCGCCTGCGCCGTGCTTCACGCCATCGTCTGCTGTTCGCGATGCGCGTACCGTCACCGTTCCCGCGCCGCTCAAAGCACTCGGCGGTGGCGATGCCACGCTCGCGAAGCAACTCGAACGCGCGGCGAAGCTGGTCGATTCGCCGATCAATCTGCTGGTGAATGGCGAGACCGGCAGCGGCAAGGAATTTTTCGCGAAGGCGCTGCATCGCGCGAGTGCGCGGCGGGCGGGGCCGTTCGTCGCGGTGAACTGCGCGGCGATTCCCGAGACGCTCATCGAAAGCGAATTGTTCGGGCATCTGCCGCACAGCTTTTCCGGCGCGGGCGCGCGGCCCAAACGCGGGCTGATTCAGGAAGCCGATGGCGGCACGCTGTTTCTCGATGAAATCGGCGACATGCCGCGCGAGCTTCAATCGCGTTTGCTGCGCGTGCTGGCGGAGGGCGAGGTGTTGGCGATCGGCGCATCGCGGCCCGTGTCCGTCGATGTGCGCGTGATCTCGGCGACGCATCATTCGCTCGATCAACTCATGCAGGATGGACGGTTTCGTGAAGACCTCTATTACCGCCTGAATGGCGCGCGTTTCACGTTGCCGCCGCTGCGCGAACGGAGCGATCTGGACTGGCTCATCCGCAAGTTTCTCGATGACGATACGGCGCGTGGTTCGTCAGCGATCACGTTGTCGGCTGAAGCGCGGGAGCGGTTGCATCGGCATGCGTGGCCGGGGAATTTGCGGGAGCTTTCGAACGTGCTTCGCTATGCGCGCGCGGTGTGTTCGAACGGCTCGATCGATGTGGACGATTTGCCGGAAGGCTTCGCCGATGCGTCGCTCAAACCGCCCATGCAGATGGAAGATGTTTTCGACACGCACAAGCTGCCGCCCGAAGGCATGCTGCTGATGCAATACCTGCGCGCGGCGAGTTGGAATCTGAGCGCGGTGGCGCGGCAGATTGGGGTCAGCCGGATGACGCTTTATCGGCGGATGGAGCGGTTTGGGATTCGGTCGCCGAATCAGCGGGATGTTAGTGGGCGATAGTTCCACCTGTCCACTTAAACGAGACACCTGCGCTGTGACACCTGTCACACACGCCCGCTCCAACACGTCTGAAAACCCCATAAAACAAGGGTAATCCCGCAACTTTCCCATTGGCATAACGCTTGCCTTAATCCGCCGCACACTAAAACAAAGCGGTAGAAAAAAGGAGACACAGGCATGAACGCCAGGACGCCGCTCGTCGGCATCATCGCGAATCCTGTTTCGGCGCGCGACATACGGCGCATCGTGGCGAACGCGAACAGTCTTCAGCTTGCGGATCGTGTGAATATCGTGCTGCGGCTCTTGTCGTCGCTGGCGGCAGGCGGCATCCCGCGCGTCTTGATGATGCCGGACCGCGAAGGTCTCAAGGTCATGCTCGCGCGGCATCTGTCACGCAAGCAAGGGCCGGACGCCGCGCTCGCCGCCGTCGAGTTTCTCGACATGCCGGTGACCGCGCGCGTCGATGACACCTTCCGCGCCGCACGCCAGATGCGCGACGCCGGCGTCGATGCGCTGATCGTGCTCGGCGGCGACGGCACGCATCGCGCGGTGGTTCGCGAATGCGGCGACGTGCCCATTGCGGGTTTGTCCACCGGCACCAACAACGCCTATCCCGAGATGCGCGAATCGACCATCTCCGGCCTCGCGACGGGACTGTACGCGACCGGCCGCATTCCGGCGAAGCACGCGCTGGCATCGAACAAACGGCTCGACATCGAAATCCGCGATGCGAACGGCCACGTGCGTCACGACATCGCGCTCGTGGATGCCGTCATCTCCAACGAACACTTCGTCGGCGCGCGCGCGCTGTGGAAGATCGACACGCTCGCGGCCGTCTATGTCGCGTTTGCCGATCCGCAGGCGATCGGCATGTCGGCCATCGCGGCGCTGATCGAACCTGTAGGCCGCAACGATGCAGGCGGTCTCGCCGTCGAACTCGCCGCGCCCGGCCAGGGCGAGTTCGACTTGTGCGCGCCGATTGCGCCGGGGCTCATGGAGCCGGTGCCCATCGCGGGCTGGACGCGTCTTGTCGATGGCGTGCCGCATCGCGTGAAGCAGACGCAAGGAATCGTCGCGCTCGACGGCGAACGCGAGCTTGCTTTCGGCCCCGGCGATCAGGTCACCGTCACCTTGCGCGAAAACGCTTTTCGCAGCATCGATGTCGCCGCGTGCATGCGCTTCGCGGCGGCATCCGGGCTGATGCGCCAGCCCATCCACGCATCGCATTGATCCATCAACCGAAGGAGACAGAGATGACAGCACAGCATGCGGGCGGCTTGCCGCTTTCGAAGGAAGAACTGCTCGGCGTCTATCGCAAGATGCGCACGATCCGCGATTTCGAGGAACGCCTGCACGTCGATTTCGGACGCGGCGATATTCCCGGTTTCGTGCATCTGTACGCGGGCGAGGAAGCGGCGGGCGTCGGCATCATGAGTCATCTGAACGATGGCGACCGGATCGCGAGCACGCATCGCGGCCACGGACATTGCATCGCGAAGGGCGTCGATCCCGTCGCGATGATGAAGGAGATCTACGGCAAGAAAGGCGGCTCGTGCAATGGCAAGGGCGGCTCCATGCATATCGCCGACCTCTCTAAAGGGATGATGGGCGCGAACGGCATTCTCGGTGCGGGCGCGCCTTTGATCTGCGGCGCGGCGCTGGCGGCTAAGTTTCGCGGCAAGGGCGAAGTGGGCATCACTTTCGCGGGCGATGGCGCGTCGAACCAGGGCACCTTTCTGGAGAGTCTGAATCTCGCGGCGGTGTGGAATCTGCCGGTGGTGTTCGTGATCGAGAACAACGGCTACGCGGAATCGACCGCGCGCGATTACGGCACGGCGGTGGACAGCTACGTGGATCGCGCGGCGGGCTTCGGCATTCCGGGCGTGACGGTGGACGGCACCGATTTCTTCGCGGTGTACGAAGCGGCGGGCGAAGTCATCAAGCGGGCGCGGGAAGGCGGCGGACCGTCGCTGCTCGAATGCAAGATGATCCGCTTCTACGGCCATTTCGAAGGCGATGCGCAGACCTATCGCGCACCCGGCGAAGTCGACGATATCCGCTCGAACAAGGATTGCCTGAAGAAGTTCGCCGCCGCCGTGACGCAAGCCGATGTGATCGCCCCCGGCGAACTCGATGCCATCGACCGCGAAGTCGCTGCGCTGATCGACCGCGCGGTGCAGGAAGCGAAGGACGCGCCGCAACCGACCTCGGCCGATCTGCTCACCGATGTCTACGTCAAATACTAAATTCTGGAGACACACATCATGGCCCGCAAACTGAGCATGAAGATGGCGATCAACGAAGCACTCGATCAGGAGATGATGCGCGATCCGAGCGTGATCGTGCTGGGTGAGGATATCGTCGGCGGCGCAGGCGCCGATGGCGAAAAGGACGCGTGGGGCGGCGTGCTCGGCGTGACCAAAGGCTTGTACGCGAAGCACGGCGACCGGCTGCTGGATACGCCGCTATCCGAGTCGGCGTATGTCGGCGCGGCCATCGGCGCGGCGGCGTGCGGCATGCGGCCGGTCGCGGAACTCATGTTCATCGACTTCATGGGCGTGTGCTTCGACCAGATTTTCAATCAGGCCGCGAAGTTTCGTTACATGTTCGGCGGCAAGGCGGAAACGCCCGTCGTGATCCGCGCGATGGTCGGCGCGGGCTTTCGCGCGGCGGCTCAGCACAGCCAGATGTTGACGTCGCTGTTCACGCATATTCCGGGATTGAAGGTGGTGTGCCCGTCCACGCCGTATGACACCAAAGGGCTGCTGATTCAGGCCATCCGCGATAACGATCCGGTCATCTTCTGCGAACACAAGAACCTGTACGGCTTCGAAGGCGAAGTGCCGGAGAACTCGTATGCCATTCCCTTCGGCGAGGCGAATATCGTGCGCGACGGGAAGGATGTGTCCATCGTCACGTATGGGCTGATGGTGCATCGCGCGCTGGAAGCGGCGGCGACGCTCGCGAAGGAAGGGATCGAGGCGGAAGTGGTCGATCTGCGCACGCTTTCGCCGCTCGATCTGGACACGGTGCTGGAGACCGTGGAGAACACGGGGCGGCTGGTTGTCGTCGATGAAGCGAATCCGCGCTGCAACATCGCCACCGATATTTCCGCGCAGGTCGCCATGAAGGCGTTCGGCGCGTTGAAGGCGGGTATCGAGATGGTGTGCGCGCCGCATACGCCGGTGCCGTTCTCGCCGACGCTCGAAGATCTGTACATTCCGAGCGCCGCGCAGATTGCCGACGCCGCCCGAAAAACCATGAAGGGAGGAAAGCACTGATGTCCGCGATCACACCCATCGTAATGCCCAAATGGGGCCTGTCGATGAAGGAAGGCACGGTCAACGAGTGGCTCGTGGAGGAGGGCACGGAGATCACCGTCGGCATGCCGATTCTCGATGTGGAAACCGACAAGATCGCCAACGCGGTCGAAGCGCCGGACGCGGGATTGCTGCGGCGGCGCGTGGCATCGGCGGGCGATACGCTGCCGGTCAAGGCGCTGCTCGGCGTGCTCGCGCCGTCCACGGTGAGCGATGCCGATATCGATGCGTATGTGTCGTCCTACGTCACGCCTGCCGAGGACGAAGCGGAAGGCGAGGAAGCAGCGGCGTATCACTTCGTCGATGTCGATGGCATCCGCGTGCGTTACGCCGCGCGCGGTGGCGATGACGTTAGCCGTCCGGCGGTGCTATTCATCCACGGCTTCGGCGGCGATCTCGACAACTGGCTGTTCAATCTCGATGCACTCGCGGAAAAGAACCGCGTCTACGCGCTCGATCTGCCCGGCCACGGGCAATCCACGCCGAAAGTGCCAGGCACGACGCTGGCGGCGCTTGCGGGTTTCGTCGGCAAGTTCATGGACGCGGTGAAACTGGGCCGCGCGCATCTCGTCGGACATTCGATGGGCGGCGGCATCGCGGCGCAAATGGCCGTGGATGCGCCGGACCGCGTGCAATCCGTCGCGCTCATTTCGCCCTCCGGTTTCGGCGATGAAGTGAACAACGCGTACACCGAAGGTTTCGTGAAGGCCGAATCAAGGCGCGAGTTGAAGCCGGTGGTGGAATTGTTGTTCGCCAATCCCGAACTGGTCAGCCGTCAGATGCTCGACGATCTGCTCAAGTACAAGCGTCTGGACGGCGTGAGCGATGCGCTTACATCGCTCAATGCCGGTCTGTTCGCGGATGGCAGGCAAAGCGCGAAGCCGGGTAGCAAGCTGGCGGAAACGGGCAAGCCGGTGCTCATCATCTGGGGCGGAAAGGATCAAATCATTCCCGCCGCGCACGCGAAGAACGCACCGCCGGGCGCGAACGTTCGCGTGTTCGACGATGCGGGGCATATGAGCCAGATGGAGAAGGCGAACGAGGTGAATGGGTTGTTGAAGGAGCACGTCAGCGCCGCCTGATTGTTTTTTGCAGCAACGAGACGTGACGACGCGCCCCGCCGGCATTGGCTGCCGACGGGGCGCATTCGCTTTCGCCCCATTTTGGCTACCATGCGTGAATCCCTTCTTCGCCGACGCCATGCCCTTCACCCTCATCGACCCCGCATCACTCTCCGGCGACCCGCTCGACGCCGAGGAATTGCTGCTCGCCCGCGCCGCCTCGGGCGATGCCGTCGCGCATCTCTGGGAAGCGCCCGTTTCGCTGATCGTGCCGCGCAGCTACCAGCGTTTCCCATTGCTCGCGGATGCGCGCGCCGAGTTCGCCCGGCGCGGCTGTCCGGTCTGGCTGCGTTTGTCAGGAGGCGGACTCGTGCCGCAAGGTCCGGGCATCCTCAATCTGAGTCTCGCCTATCCGGTACGCGCGCCGATGGGCGCATTGTCCGAAGCGGTCTATCTGCACCTGTGCGGCCTCATCGCGGATGCGCTTCACTCGCTCGGCGTGTTCACGCACTGGCAGGCCGTCGAAGGTTCCTTCTGCGACGGCCGCTTCAACCTCGCGTGGGGTCCGGGCGGCGATGCGCGCAAGATCGCGGGCACCGCGCAATACTGGCGTCGCGTGCCGCGCGCGGATGGCGCGCCACCGAATGACGACGACGAACCGCTTTATGCCGTGCTCGCCCATGCGGTATTGCTCGTGGATGCCGATCCCATCGAGATCAACGAGCGCGCCAATGCGTTCGAGGCGTTCATCGGCAGCGAACGGCGCTATGAGGAAATGAAGGTGGTGACCGTCGCGCAGGCGCTTGCGTACGAATGCTTCGCGCTGCCGCACGATCTGCGCGCGCGCGTACGCGATGCACTCGTCGAACGCGTGCGCGAAACCGTTCCGCCCGCACCATGAAAAACACAACGAGGTGGCCATGCCGTTACGACAGGCTTCGAACGGTTTCTTCTTCGCGTTGTGGGTCGCGGTGTGCGCGGCATCGCCCGAGTTTTTGTGGCAAGGATTGGTGTCGCTCGTCAGTCATTTTTCTCTCACCGATGCCGCCGCCGCGCTGTTGATCGGCGCGATTCTCGCGTTCTTCGTGGAACCCGTGCTGGAGCGCGTGCGCAGCTTCGACCACGTGCCTCATGAGCGCAAATCGCCCGCCTTCGCGGCGTGCGTGGCGTTGAGCTTCGCGGTGGTCGCCGTGTGCGTGCATGAAGCGATCACCGTGTATATCGCCGCGAGTCACTTGAACGAACAGGCCAGCCAAAACCTCGTGAAAGCGGTGTCGCAGGCGCTGCAATGGGCGGCCATTCCGTTCTTCATCACATTGGCGTGGATGGCGGCGCGCGGGCCGAAGTGGCTCGCGTGGACGGCGGTGGCGGTCGTCGTGATCGCGAGTTATCTGACGGGCGTGATCTTCGAGTGGGCCTTGCGCTCGCTGCTGACGAGCGCGATTCCGGCGCTGCTGGTGCTGGCGGCGGGATGCATCGTCGTGCGCGAACAATGGGACGAAGCGACCTTCCGGCGCTGCGCCCGTGCGACGGCGGTCATCGCGCTGGCTTGGCTGCTGATTACCGGCGTGCTGCAACTGGTGCTGTGGGCGGCGAATGTGCAGGGGTTTCGCGTCTATGACTGGAGCGAATTCTGGAGCGACATGCGCTTTTATATCGGCTGGGTGATCGGGCTGTTCGTCGCGCCGCCGCCGGTGATGGCGACGCCCGAACCCGTAGTCGATGACCGCTGGCGGCGGCGGAAATGAAAGCTCATTCCCGCCGCGCATTGGATGCAATCAACCCGGAGGCGGCGGTTGCCAGCCCGGAGGCGGCGGCGGAGGCGGTGGCGTGTAGTACGCCGCGCCGTTGCTCGGCCGGATGGTGCGCACGCCGCCGCGCACCGGAACCTTGTCGCCTGCCGCGTACATGCATTGCAGATACGCCGAGTCGTAACGCTGCTGCACGTTATAACCCGATGTCTGCGCCGCGCCGACGCCGAACGCGCTGCCGGTCAGCAAGCCCGCGCCCGCGCCGATAGCCGCGCCCGTGCCGCCGCCGAACGCCGCGCCCGCCGCCGCGCCCAGCGCCGTGCCGACCAGCGCGCTGCCGACCGCGCTGTTGGTCGCGGCGGTATTTGCATCCACGCCGCCGACTTGCTGATTGGCGAACTGACGGCACGAGCCGTCATCGGCGCGGAACTGATCGAAAGTCTTCGTGCTGCCGGGCAGCGCCATGACGCTGGGGCCGGTGGGCATCACGGTACAGGCCGACAAAAGGCCGATGGCCGCAAGAAGCAGGGCGAGCCTTGAGATGTTCATGAGTTCGTGCGAAATCACTGGTGATCGTGGGTTCAGTTCGACGGCGGCGGCGAGGCGGGTACTTCGCGCCATCCGCTCGAACACTGTTTGACGTACGGGTAATACGCCTTCGCCGATTCGCAGTAATACCAAGTGCCCGGTTGTTGAGCGGGCGCACCATCCGCACCGGCGGGTTGTCCTTGCTCGACATACGTGGTCGGCGCGGCAGGCGCGACATACACGGGCGGCGGCGGATAGTAGTAATACGGCACCGGCGGCGCGTAAGGGTAATAGACAGGTCCGCCGACCCACACGCCGACGCGCGCCCACGCATAAGCGTTACCCGCGATACCCACGCTGCACAGCATCAACAGCGCGATGAAAGCCTTGAGGCGATTCACGATTTTCTCCGAAAAAATGTTAGTTCCACGCACCGTATCTCGCGCATTTCCGAACGATGCGCCAGTTATGAAGGAATATCAATTACCGGGCCTGGCTCGATTTTTTCATGAGGTTACGGCGTGACTTTATGTGACCTTCAAAGGGCCATCGGACGCATTACACCCGAGGTTAATTAGGCCCGCGTTAAGCGCGAACGACCGTCATGCCCGCGTGTTCGAGCGGTTCGGTGAGCTTCGCATCGGTCGAATCTTCGACGATGATCGTCTGCGCGAGTTCGATCCCGCCAATGCGATACGCCGACGCCGCATTGAGCTTCGCGGCAGACGCCAGCACCACCGTTTCGGCAGCCCGTGCGGCGAGCGCCCGCTTGATGTGCGCTTCCTCGTAATCGCCGGTGGACAGCCCTGCTTTCGGATGCACGCCCGTCACGCCCATGAAGTACACATCAGCGTTGATATGCGACATGGCTTCCACCGCCGCCGCGCCCACCGTAACAATGGAATGCTTGTACAACTTGCCGCCGATCAACACCACGTCCAGCGATGCATGTTCCGCCAGCGCCACCGCCACGCTCGGACTGTGCGTGACCACCGTCGCGACGAGATTCGCGGGCAATTGCGCGACCAGCAGCGCGGAAGTCGTCCCGCCATCGATGATGACAACCTGCCCCGGCGCAATCATCTCCGCCGCGCAGCGCGCGATGCGCCGTTTCGCGTCCGACTCCATCTCCTGACGACGCGCAAACGGCGCCGTGGCAGGCGACGCCGGCAACGCGCCGCCATGCACGCGTTGCAGCAGACCATCGGCCGCGAGTTCGCGCAGATCGCGGCGCACGGTGTCTTCCGACACGCCGAAGTGCGCGCTGAGTTCGGTGGCGAGCACCTGACCGTCGCGGGCGAGTGCATCGAGAATGGCTTTCTTGCGTTGGCTGGTCAACATGGATTTGCACGAAATTTCTTGATTTTGCACGAAATCGCACGCTACCATGCAGTCATCCATTTGTCGAGGAGACCACTCAATGAACACTGCGATGAATACGAGCGAACGCGTTCGCATCCACAAAACCGACGTTCTGTCGGACGACTGGTACGTGCTCCGAAAGGTCACGTTCGATTTCCTGCGCCGCGACGGAACATGGCAGCGTCAAAGCCGCGAAACGTACGATCGCGGTAACGGCGCGACCATCCTTCTGCACAATCCGAAGACGGATACCGTGCTGCTCACGCGTCAGTTCCGCATGCCCGCGTTCGTCAACGGGCACGATGGCATGCTGATCGAAGCGCCCGGCGGTTTGCTCGACAACGCCTCGCCGGAAGACCGGATTCGCGCGGAAGTGGAGGAGGAAACGGGCTACCGCGTGCATCACGTCGAGAAGATTTTCGAGGCGTTCATGAGCCCCGGTTCGGTCACCGAGAAGCTCTACTTCTACCTCGGCGAATTCGACGGCTCCATGCGCGTGAACGACGGCGGCGGCGTGGTGGAAGAAGGCGAGGAAATCGAAGTGATGGAAGTGCCGCTCGTCACCGCGCTCGAGATGATCGAACGCGGCGAAATCATGGACGGCAAGACCATCATGCTGTTGCAGCACGTCGCGCTGAAGGCGCTCGGCATCAAGCCAATAAAGACACTGCTTTGACCTGCGCCCACACCTGCACGCCGACTGCAATCTCCAAACGGTCCAGCGAATAACGCGTGACGCGCGCGAGCAGCGGCGAGCCGTCCACATCGAGCCGAACGAGGGATTGCGCGGGGTTCGTATCGTCCGCAATCGCCATGACTTTCGCGGGCAACACGTTGAGCACGCTGCTGAATTCGTGTTCGTAGATGCCGGTCATCAGGCTCACGTCGCGCGCCTTCACGGCCACGCGTAATGTTCTGCCGGTTTCGATCGGCTCATGCACGAATCTGAGCGATGCTCGTCCGCCCGGCAGCATCAGCGAAAGCAGGCCGTAACGGTCGTTGTGTTCGACGACCACGCCTTCGAGCACGCTGGCGGCATCGTCGAAAAAGGCGAGCGGGAGGTCCAGGCGCGCGAGCGTTTCCGCGATCGGGCCGCTGGCGAGTGCGCGGCCGGCTTCGAGCAGGACGAGGTGGTCGGCCAAACGCGCGACTTCCTCGGGCGCGTGGCTCACGTAGAGCACCGGAATGTCCAGTTCGTCGTGCAGACGTTCGAGATAAGGCAGGATTTCGAGCTTGCGTTTTTGATCGAGCGCGGCGAGCGGTTCGTCGAGCAACAGCAAACGCGGACTCGTCAACAGCGCCCGCGCAATGCCCACGCGCTGCCGCTCGCCGCCGGACAACCCCGCTGGCATGCGCTCAAGCAAATGGCCGATGCCGAGCAGTTCCGCCGCCTGCGCAAGATCGACGCGCCGCTCGGCAGCAGCCACGCGATCCAGCCCATAACGCAGATTCTTCGTCACGTTCAGATGCGGGAACAGGCTCGCTTCCTGAAACACGTAGCCGAGCGGGCGCTTGTGCGTCGGCAGGAAAATGCCGCGCGATGTATCCAGCCATGTTTCGCCATTCACCACGAGCCGGCCTTCGCGCGGACGCGTCAGTCCCGCGAGACATCGCAACACCGTGGTCTTGCCCGAACCCGAATGCCCGAACAGCGCGGACACGCCGCGTCCCGGCAAGTTGAGATCGAGATCGAGCGTGAAGCCGCCTTGCTCGACGAGAAACCGCGCTTCGATCGCGCTCTCATCGCCGATATTCGATGCGCTCGATAAGACCGCGTCAGCGCGGGTCATGCGGATGTCGGCCATCGGATGAAAAAGGAATCAGGCGTGCACCGCCGTGCTGCGGCGGCTCGAATACAATATCAGAAGAATGACGAACGAGAATACCACCATGCCGCCCGCCAGCCAGTGCGCCTGCGCGTATTCGAGCGCTTCGACGTGATCGAAAATCTGCACCGACACCACGCGCGTGCGGCCCGGAATATTGCCGCCGATCATCAGCACCACGCCGAATTCGCCGACCGTGTGCGCGAAGCCGAGTATCGCCGCCGTGACGATGCCGGGCCTCGCCAGCGGCAGCGCGACGGTGAAGAACGTGTCCCACGGACCCGCGCGCAGCGTCGCTGCGGCTTCCAGCGGACGCGGCCCGATGGCTTCGAACGCGTTCTGCAAGGGCTGCACGACGAAGGGCATGGAGTAGATCACCGAGCCGACCACCAGCCCCGTGAACGTGAACGGCAACAAGCCAATGCCGAGCGACTGCGTGAGCTTGCCAACCGGGCCGTTCGGCCCCATCAACACGAGCAGATAGAAGCCGATGACGGTCGGTGGCAGCACCAACGGCAACGCCACCACCGCGCCCACGATGCCCTTCATGCGCGATGCAGTCCGCGCCAGCCACCACGCGATCGGCGTGCCGACGAGCAGCAACAGCGCTGTCGCCAGCGACGCCAGTTCCAGCGTCAGCGTGATGGCCTGAAGATCGGCGCTATCGATCGGCATATCGCTTAGAGTTGGTATCCGAACGACTTGATGACTTCAGCCGCCTTCGGACCCTTCAGATAGTCCTCGAATTGCTTGGCAACAGGATTGTCCTTGCCCTTGTTCAGAATCACCGCGTCCTGCTTGATCGGCTCATGCAAATCCGACGGCACGAGCCACGCCGAACCGCCCGTGATCTTGCCATCCTTATAGATCTGCGACAGCGCGACGAAGCCCAGTTCCGCATTGCCGGTCGCGATGAACTGCTGCGTCTGCGAGATGTTCTGGCCTTCGACGACCTTCGGCTTGATCTGATCCGTGAGGCCGAGCTTGTCGAGCGTCTGATACGCGGCAAGCCCGTAAGGTGCGGCCTTAGGATTCGCGATGGCGATATGCGTGAACGCGTTCTTCTTGAGCACCTCGCCCTTGTCGTCCACGTAGCCGTCCTTCGCGGACCACAGCGCGAGCGCGCCGGTGGCGTAGGTAAAGCGGCTGCCGGCCACCGTCATGCCTTCGCTTTCGAGCTTGGCGGGCGTGGAGTCGTCGGCGGCGAGGAACACTTCGAAGGGCGCGCCGTTCTTGATCTGCGCGTAGAACTGGCCGGTCGCGCCGAACGAGGCGACGACCTTGTTGCCGGTGTCTTTCTCGAAGTCGGCGGCGATGGCCTTCACGGGCGCGGTGAAATTGGCCGCGACGGCCACTTGCACTTCACCGGCGAACGACGAGGCTGCGGCCATGCCGAGGGCGACGGCAAGCAAAGCGCGCATGAGACGAATCTTCACGTAGATCTCCTTGGATCGGGTTGATGTTCTGATGGTCGTTGAAGACAGCAAGCACCGTAATATATACGACTATATTGCGCGTGCGCGTGTTGGCTTCGTGACATGATGGGTATGCATTTATTCGGACGCATTGTGAGTGACGCTCAATGGTCAGGATTGACGGTTGCTTCTTTTTTCGCGGACACTCGACAAAAAACTGAGCCACGCTCAAACGCAGGAGATAACCACGCATGGATCTGCAACGACTGAAGCTCGCGATCACCGGCCACATTGCTCGCGTGACGCTCGACCGGCCCGAAGTGCGCAATGCCTTCGACGATGCCACCATCGTCGAACTCACCGCCGCTTTCCGCGCCCTGAACGACGATGCCAGCGTGCGCGTGATCGTGCTCGCGGCGAACGGTCCGGCCTTTTGCGCGGGCGCGGATCTCAACTACATGAAGCGCATGGCGGACTATTCGGAGGCGGAGAATCGCGGCGACGCGCTCGGGCTTGCGACCATGCTCAACACCATTTACACGAGCCTCAAGCCCGTGATCGCAAGCGTTCAGGGCGATGCCTACGCCGGTGGCATGGGCCTCGTCGCCGCGTGCGATATCGCGGTGGCGGCGGAGTCCGCGCAGTTCTGTTTGTCGGAGGCGAAGCTCGGGCTGATGCCCGCGACCATCGCGCCTTACGTCATTCGTGCGATGGGCGCGCGCGCTGCGCATCGCTACTTCGTGACGGGGGAACGGTTCGATGCAGCCGAGGCGTTGCGGCTTGGCTTCGTGCATCAGCTCGCCACGGCGGATCAGTTGGAAGCTACCGTTGAAGGCATCGCGGGCAGCATCGCCGCGAACAGCCCGAATGCGGTGCGCGAGTGCAAGCAGCTTGTCGCGGACTTGGGCGGCAAGGAGATCGACGAGACGCTTATTGCGGAGACGGCGGAGCGGATCGCGCGCATTCGTGCATCCGATGAAGGACGCGAAGGCGTGCGCAGTTTCCTCGAAAAGCGCAAGCCGTCCTGGCTGGGTTGAATGCCATGATTTCGCTGCATCATTGCGTGAGCGCGCGTTCGTTCCGGCCTTTGTGGATGCTGGAAGAACTCGGATTGCCCTATGAACTGAAGATGCTGCCGTTTCCGCCGCGCGTGCTTGCGCGCGAATATCTCGAAGTGAATCCGCTCGGCACCATTCCCGCGTTTCAGGACGATGCGTTGTTCATGACGGAATCGGCGGCCATTTGCCAATATCTGGCCGCGCGTCATTCTCCCGGCGTGCTCGATGTCGCTTCGCACGAAGCCGACTTCGGCCGCTATCTCAACTTCCTGCATTTCGGCGAAGCCACGCTCACGTTTCCGCAAACGCTCGTGCTGCGTTATACGCATCTCGAGCCGCCGGAGCGTCGTCAGCCGCAAGTGGCCGAGGACTATGCGAAGTGGTTCGTCGCGCGCATGCGGCCGCTCGCGCCGCTTCTGGAGCATCAGGATTATCTGTGCGCAGGGCGCTTCACGGCGGCGGATATTTCGGTCGGCTATGCGTTGATGCTCGCGCAGCACATCGGCCTCGATGCGCGTTTCGCGCCATCCGTCGCGCGTTATTGGGCACGGCTTCAGGCGCGTGAGGGTTTCATCCGCGCATTGCGTGCACAAGATGAAGCCGCACGTGCGCAGGGCGTGTCGCCGCTCGCATCGCCGGACATTCGCTGACGGTCGTTTTATTCCCTCCTTCACGTCCCTCCCTCTGCGGGGTCGTGCGCATCGCCGCGATTCTTTAATCTTCACTCATGCGCTGACGTTCAAGGCGCGAGACCACGGGGAAACTTTAAAAGAGGTGCGGCGATGTATCTATTGACCTGGCTACTGACGATGCTGATTGCGTTACTGGCGACGAGCACGATCGTGTTCGCGCTGCCGCAAGGCGCCGCCGATCAACCGGGCGCGGCGGCCGCACCGCAATCGATGATGGTGGTGGAATGGAACCGCATGGGCGAGATGTTCGCGTCCTGCGTGCAGGACCTCGACTGAGCAGTGCACGGGGCGCATTGCGTGGCGAGCGTCATAAGCGGTGCAGAAACAAGACGTTGCGACGCGGCTCACATCGATATCCACAGGCTTGTGAACAAAAACTGTGGATAAGCCGGAGCGGTCTTTTTCCCGCGACGGGGCCACGCGATAACAACAAGTAACTTGTTGCAAACGAAGCCAGCCTGCTTCGTACAAGAACCTCCGGCCATGCGCGGAATCGGCGAGAGGGGAGACCAGCCATAAAGAAGCAACGAGGCCGCCGAGCCTCGATGACGACTCCGACGCTGCCACGTACAGACCGGGGAGACCAGCAAAAAAGCCAAGCGGGGCCAATGAGCCTCGGACAGTAACCCCAACCTTTCGCTCGGGGCCGGGTTGGGAATGTGCAGGACGAATGGTGCAAAACGAAAGGATCGCCGGAATTTTCTCCGCAGTGCGGAGAGAATTCCGGTCCGGTCCGCGGGGTTTCGCTTGCATTCCGATTGCGGTAACGTGGCCGCTGGTTCATTTCGCGCGATGGCTGGCGCCTCGTCATCCTCCCTGCATGTCTGACCTCATACCTGGTTCGCTTGTCGAAGACGTTCGTCGCCTGATCGAGTCTGCGCGTGCGCGGGCCGTGTCGGCGGTGAATGCCGAACTGACCTTGCTCTATTGGCAGATTGGGCGACGCATTCGCATCGACCTGTTGCTGGGTGCGCGAGCCGAATACGGCAAGGAAGTGCTCGCCGGACTCGCGCGGCGGCTTACGACCGAATACGGGCGCGGCTGGAGCGAACAGCAATTGCGCCATTGCGTACGCGCAGCCGAAGTTTTCCCCGACGAGACGATTCTCTCCGCACTGCGGAGAGAATTGAGCTGGACACATCTCAAGACGCTGATCTATATCGATGATGCGTTGAAGCGCGACTTCTACATCGAGCTATCGAGGCTCGAAAATTGGTCGTCGCGGCAATTGCAGGAGCGCATCCAGTCGATGCTGTTCGAACGCAGCGCCTTGGCCCGCAAGCCCGAAGACGCGATCCAGCACGCACTCGCGCAGGTTCGGGAATCGCGCCAACTGACGCCCGAACTCGTGCTCAAAGATCCTTACGTGCTCGATTTCCTCGGCCTGAACGATCGCTATCTGGAGCGCGATCTGGAAGACGCCATCCTTCGGGAAATGGAGCAGTTTCTATTGGAACTGGGCGCGGGCTTCACCTTCGTCGCGCGTCAGAAAAGACTCCTGATCGACGACGACGATTTCTATCTCGATCTGCTGTTCTACAACCGCAAGCTCAAACGTTTAGTCGCGGTCGAACTGAAGCTCGGCGCGTTCAAGGCCGAATACAAAAGTCAGATGGAACTCTATCTGCGCTGGCTGGCCAAGCACGAGCAGGAACCGGACGAGCAGCCGCCGATTGGCATCATTCTGTGCGCGGGGAAGAAGCAGGAGCAGATCGAACTGCTGGAACTGGGCAAGAGCGGCATACACGTGGCCGAATATCTGACCGTGCTGCCGCCGCGCGAGGCGTTGCAGGCGCGGTTGCATCAGTCGATTGAGCGTGCACGTTCGCGTCTGAACGACGCCAAAGACTAGCCCGCACGTAGGCGAAAAAAAAGCCCGCTTCAGAGAGCGGGCTTGAATCCATATCGGTTGAGACATGGAGGAGACAAGAGTTAGTATAAACCCTTAATCCTCCGAGTCAAGCGGAAAATAAAATTCTTTCGACCGACGCGAACGCTACTGCTTGCCGCCGAGGCTGTTGTAATACGCCGCAAGGTTCGCGACATCCGCATCCGACAGCGTTTTTGCCATCATCGACATCATCTCGTTCTGGCGCGCGCCTGACTTAAAGTCGTTGAGCGCCTTCACGAGATATTCCTCCGTCTGTCCTGCGAGATTCGGCGCTTCCGGCAGCTTCGACATCCCATCGATGCCATGACACGCCGCGCACGCCGCCGCCTTGGCGCGTCCGGCCTTGATGTCGCCAGCCGCGAAGGAGGCGTGCATCGCGCCGAGCAGCGACAAGGCCACCGCCACCGTCAGCGCGCCCCTCATTTGGACCCCGTGTAGGAGATGCGGTAGATCGCGCCCGCGTAGTCGTCCGAAACGAGCAGCGAGCCGTCCTGCAGCGTTTGCACGTCAACCGGGCGGCCCATGTATTCGCCGCTCGGCGTGAGCCAGCCTTCCGCGAAGACTTCGGTGGCGCCTGCGGTGCCATCGTCCTTGAGTGGCGTGAACATGATGCGCGCGCCGATCGGCTTGGTGCGGTTCCACGAACCATGCTCCGCATCGAAGATGCCGCCCTGATACTTGTCCGGGAACATCTTGCCGTTATAGAACGACATGCCGAGATCCGCCGCGTGCGCCGCGAACTCGACCTGCGGGAAGGTGAGATTGGCGGGCGGCGTATCGTCCTTGTATTCGACCGTGCGCACATGGCCGCCGCCGTACCACGGGAAGCCGAAGTTCATGCCCGCCTTGTCCGCGTGATTCAGCTCGCCGGGCGGGATATCGTCGCCCATGCCATCGACCTGGTTATCCGTGAACCAGAGCGTCTTGTCCTTCGGATTGAAGTCCAGACCGACCGAATTTCGAATGCCATACGCATAGATTTCGCGGTTCTTGCCATCCTGATCCATGCTGATGATGCCGGCCATGCCCGCTTTCCTGAGTTCGGGCCACTTGTCCTTCGCGGGCACGTTCCACGGCTGACCGAGCGCGATATACAACTTCTTGTCCGGTCCGATCCGGCAATACCGCGCGCCGTGATTGAAGCTCTCGAACTGCGTGGGAATGAGCTTGCCCTGCGGCACGACGACCGCCGCCGCCACGTCCGGTCCGCCTTCGCCGAAGAACTGCGCCGCCGGGAAGCCGAGCACGCGATTCTGTTCGACGATGTACAGCACGCCATCCGGCGAGAAGCACACGCCGTTGGGCACCTTGAAGGTCACCGACGAAGCGAACTGCACGACATCGGTCGCCACGCGCTGATGCGTGCGATCCGTCACCTGCCACACGCGGTTCTTGCGCGTGCCGACGAAGACCACGCCCGTCGATGGTTCGATCGCCATGGCGCGCGCTTCCGGCACGATCGCGTACAGCTCGATCTTGAAGCCCGGCGGCAGCTTGATCTGTTCGAGGTTCTTGCGCAGCGCGTCGGCGGTCTGGCCGCCTTGCGGAATGGTTTCGGCGGGCGTGCTGTTGCCTGTCGTCTTGAAGTTGGACAGCGTGCTGACGTTGTCCTGCGCGGCCTGCGCGGGTTGTGCTGCCTGCACGGTGGGCGTGCACGCGAGCGCGACGGCGAGCGCCATCGGCCAAAGCTTGAGCGTTGCGTTCATCGGGGTGTCTCCGGTTGTTGGCTTCTCTGGCTTCTCTTGCTTCTTAGGGGCACTGGAAAAACACGACTGCAACTTTCGCCGAGGCATGCGGCCTTCAACGAGCAGGGACGCGAACGCCGCGGTTCAAACCCGCTGTTCAAACTATGGGCAAATGAATCTTAGGATACAAAATACGTTTCGATGGCTCCACTAAGCGTTTATCCGTAACGATCCGGCGCGAGGCGGCATCTATTTCCGACCATCGAAGAGGAAGACGTTGGCGCGGTCGGGGCTTTGCACCGCGACCAGCAAGCGCGCGCTGTCCAGCACGGCGGCGCCCGTGACCGTCGCGTTCGGGACGGGGCAGGGCGCGGGGCCGAAGGTCACCGAGACGTCGTACGCGTTCGTGCCCGGATGCGGTGCGACCATCCCTTTGAAAATGCAGCCGGACGATGTCTGTCCCGCCGCGTAGCCATCGGCGGCCAGCGTGATGTGCGTGTCCGTCGCGCCGCCGAGCGACATGCCGCGCCCGTTGTAGAGACCGCCCGCGTTGGCGAGCGTCGGCGCGACATCGAGCATGGGTTGGGCGTTCGCGGTGAAGGCGAGATCGGGGCTGCCGTCCTTGTTGACCACCGCGCCATCGACGGCGGGCGCGTGCGCGAAGTTCGCCATGAACGCGACTGGCGCGGCGGGCGCGGTGCCGATGCGATAGTCGATGCCCGATGAACTGGAGAAGCGTCCGTCGCTCGTTTGCGTGCCGTTGCGCGCGACGGTGACGCCGGAGAGATTCGCTTGTCCCGGAGCGCCGTAGAACAGGTATGCCGTGCCGTCGAAAAGCATGAGCAGCGTGGCGTAGGTCGAGCTGTTTTTGAGCGTGCCGGTGTAGACGCCGCCCGATGGGTTCGTCGTCGTGATGCTGCCGGGCGGCGGTCCGCTCGTGCTGTTAGTCGAGCAGGCGGTGAGTGAAAGAGAAAAGACAGAGACGACAGCGGCGCACAGCGCAGTTATTTTCATTGGAAGATCCGGTCGTGTTCGATGCACGCCGTCGGTCGTCACGTCATCGCGACATCACGAACGGCGCGGGCGGTGAACGTCCTGTATAGGCGTTCGGCGGATGCAGGTCAAGCGTTGGCGCATCCTCATTCGACGCTCACTCTCCCTCTCTACGATGCTCCCATGTCGACGCGATGCTGCGTCGATCGAACGAGTGACATCAAATCGAATGGCTGAGGAGGGAATCATGAACGGGTCCATCATCGCGGTATGTGTGCTGTCGACGGCGTGCACGGTTGGCATGAGCGGGTGCGCTTCAATGAGCAGTTCCGCCGATATCTACGACAGCGCACAGACGCAGCGCGAACAGACGGTGCGCATGGCGACTGTGGAGAGTGTGCGGCGGGTGACGATCGATAGCGATCAGGCGGTGCCGTTTGGTGCGCTGGGTGGTGGTGCGCTGGGGGCGGTGGCGGGGAGTGCGTTTGGCGGCGGGCGTGGGTCGTTGTTGACGGGGATTATTGGTGGGATTGCGGGTGCGGTGGCGGGGAATGAAGTGCAGGGGCGGATGGATCGGCATGACGGGTTGGAGATTACCGTGCGGCTGGCGAATGGGGATTTGCGGGCGATCACGCAGGCGGAGGATGGGGAGATGTTTTATGCGGGGCAGCGGGTGAGGTTGTTGTCGAGTGGGGGGGTGACTCGGGTTACGGGTTAGGGCGGGTGCTTCTGTTTGGGGTGATGTTTTGGAAGAAGGGTTTGGGGTTTTGTCGTGATGGTTTAGGAGGTTATGATCGAGGGGTTGCTCTGCGTATGCGGAGATAGACCCATCTGGACGAGTTCGCCCGCATCCGTCGCATAGGTTCCTCCGCGTATGCGGAGATAGACCCGACAGGAGATGTGCGGCCACCTGCGAGCAGGCAAGTGTTGATCTGAAGCGAGGCGGATTGCCCCGCCATTGCGGTGGGGCGTGGTCAAACACAGGGGCCAACTAACTATTTTTCAAGGTAGCTTGGCAAGCAAGCGGTCGATATACGACGGTGGCAGTCTGATTGCACTCAACGCTTCCGCATTACCATCCTGATATAAGAACCGTGTATTTTCCCAAAGAATTACAGGTGCTTCACCACGATCTACCACAGTTCGTTCGGCCACCAATTGCTTTGTCGTCAGGTCGTACAGCCGAATTGTGTAGTGCCGACCAGAAAGACATAGATGAGCGGTGTACAGGTCATTGGGTGAGCGCTCAACCGTACATCGGGCTTCATTGATAAGGGCTCTCAGCAAGGCTTGATGACGGTAGTTCCATCCGGCACCTGCGAGAAAAATAAGCACGATGGCGGCAACCGAGCGCTTGGTTACCGCTCGCCAACCCCAAGGCAGTGAACAGATGGCTACGACAACCACAACGGTCAAGGCAAAAAGAACCAAATAGAACATGCCCCATGTGCGGGTAAAGTCAGCCATTCCCATTACAGAGCTACCTCCAAAGGGGGATCAAAGCTGATCGTTCGCATGTCCGAGAAAACGACGAAGTCGCCGCCTTGATGGTGCTTTCTCTGCCAGTCTCGAAAGGAACTATTTCGAACCGGATAGTAGACGTTTCCTGCTTTCCGAGCGTTGCCTATGGATACCGCAGAGTCGAACCAATCATCATCGATGGGCACTGAAACCGACGGGATGTTCAATGCGGTGAGGACAGCATCGCTAGGGACGAGGATGACGCCTTTCTTGCTCCAATGTCCAAGATATTGCGACACATCTCCGGCAGCATCAGTGAAGGTATAGTTATCCTTTACATAGATGAACACGCTGTAGATCAACGCTGTCGGTTGGCCGATCTTTCGGATATGGAATTCCCGTGGTGCAGCGTAAAAATTGAATGAGCCTAACGCGCCGGTCAGGTCGTCAGGAAAAGACTCGTCCTTATGGAAAAGTGCTCTCGCCGACTTAAGTTTGTCGATCCACGTTCCTTCCACGGAGCTGAGCTGGAACTGGAAATTTCGGTGCAATTCGAGCATGTTCCCCTTGCTTATCTCACTGGTTAGGCCTGAGAACAAGTACTGAAACGGAGCTATCCGCTTGCGCAAGGCCACGGTTGCACGGGGTGAAGATAAAACTTCCCTTGAACACAGTCTGTTGAAGGCTTCTTTTGCGCGGGCAAACGTGAGTACCCATTTCAAGGTAACGGTAGTGGTATCAAACATACTGGCAGGATACGGTTGCCCATCCTGATTGATGAGATCGCGTTCATCTTGCTCCGTGGGTGAATAATTCAGTCGACCTGCAAACCACCGTTCCATGAGTTTTGCCGATACAGGCATATTGGACAAACGCATGGCGTCGGGAATTTCTTGAATATCGAAGGGTGGTAATCGCTCCTCCTTAATCTCTTTCTCCTTCGAGGGGGCATCGCCGAACTTGCACTCGGGCGGCTCCAAATCATGCGACACGGATACGTCGTAGACTGGATTGCACCCTTCGCGTTGTTTCCAGTCTAGAAAGACATTCGTTTTCCAATACAAAAGTTCGTCTGTTCCAATACGCATGTGTGCGGTCTAATAAGATAAAAGACATAGATAAAAAAACCCGCGCAAGGCGGGCCGAGAGCTCTTACGACAGTGGTACGAAACATCATAGGACGCAGAATGTCTCGGTGCGCATTATCGATAGGGACTGAAGAGAACTGAATACGGAATTTCTTAATGTGTGTCAGCAAGTAGATTGATCAGTAGTCGCTCCGCATGCGCGGAGATGGGTCCATCCTTCGTCGCTGCAACCTAAGAACCGCTGGCTCTTGGCGCGCCCCCTTTTGAATCAGTAGGCTCCGGCCATCGGCAGAAGGAGGTAGGGCAGCAGATCTTCGTAGGACATGACGTTTTCCGTCGGCGAAGAAGCAGGCGCAGGAGCAGCGGCAACTTCATCAACTACCGCCCGCACACCAACCGCGTCGCCCTCAATAAGCGATCCCCCCGCGATATAACTCGGTTCTATTTTCACAATCCCCTCCCGTTTCGTTTGCAGCGTGTGAACGGAAGTCTGATCGCGGAGAATTAGAGATTCGTGAGGACGGAGACCCACCGTGAATTCCCACCCGACGCTCATTATTTTTGGCGCATTCGATCGCCACAATTTCGGCGACATGTTATTCGCGCACATCGCCGAACGGCTTGTTAAGGAGACGCGTCCTGACGTCCGGACCATCGTCGCGGGACTTGTCGCACGCGATCTGCGCGGATGGGGCGGCCACGATGTCAAGGCACTCGCATCGCTTAAAGAGAACGACAATGCCGCGCTGATTCACGCAGGCGGCGAGTTATTGACTTGCACCGCTTGGGATGCCGCCGTAATGCTCCAACGTCCCGACGACGCCCAAGCCTGCATCGCACGTCACGGCGCATGCGTAGAAGACCGCGCCGCCTTCGCATGTGCCACGCTCGGCACCGATGCTCTCGCGCCCTACGTCATCGGAACCGACTCATTTGCGCGTCCCACATCGATTGGATTCAACGCAGTCGGCGGCATCGCGCTGGCATCATGCGACACGAACTTACAAAGAGAAGTCCTGAATAAACTAGGCACCGCAAAAACAGTCAGCGTTCGTGATATGCAAACGCAATCCATCCTTCAAGAAGCAAACATCGAAGCACGCCTATCACCTGATCCCGTAACGATGATCGCCACGCTATTCCACGAGCGCATCCACGATCACGCACAGCGCATCCGGAAAGCCCTCCCGCACGCCTATCTAGTCGTCCAATTCAGCGCCGATTTCGGCGACGACGCAACTCTCGCTCAACTCGCCGCGCAGCTTAAGGCACAAGACAAAAACATCGTCCTATTCCGCGCAGGCGCGGCGCCGTGGCACGACAATCTCGCCGTCTATCGACGCTTCAAAACACTCATCCAACATAAGCAAGTAACAATCTTCGAATCCCTAAATATATGGGACATCTGCGCGCTGATCGCAAGCAGCGGAGGCTATATCGGCAGCAGCCTGCACGGACGCATCGTGGCCACGGCATATGACCTGCCATGCATAAATCTCCCCCATGACAACGGCAAGCAACAAGCCTATACATCCACATGGACAAAGCAAAACGCCGAGACCCAAGCCCAACACGCCCGCGCAGAATTCGAAACCCTCATCGCAGATCTCGACCCATGAAAACGCACGTCGACCTCGCCGCTTCTCATCAAACGCAAGCAGACGCAAACTCCAGATAAGCCTTAACCGCCGCCGCCTTCTCGAACCGCCGATAAACCGTCGCCACTTCCGAAGCCACCGGCCGCCCCGCGATCTCGCGATACACCACGCCCGGCACCGCCACACACTCCGACAGCGAACGCGGCACGACAGCCACGTCGCCGCCGAGCGAAACATGCGCGAGCACCGCCGCCAGCGTCCCCGGCTGCCCGACGATATGCGGCGTGAAGCGTCCGCGCCGCGCGACTTCCATCGTGCCCGACTCCTGTTCCGGCACGACGAACGACTGACCGCGCAGCTTCACCGGCGCGATGACATCCAACGCGGCGAGCGGCGAATCCTCCGGCAGCGCGACGATGAACGCATCCGCATGCACCGTGCGCAGCGCGACGCCATCCGGCATCGGCACCGGCGGACGCACATAAGCAATGTCAACGCGTCCTTCGGCGACCAGCGGCCCCGCCTCGCGCATCACGATTTCGCGAATATCGATCTGCACACGCGGATACTTCTCCCGAAAGCCGCGCACGGTCGCCTGCAACACACCCGAATAAACCGCCGATCCCACATACCCAATCACGATCCGTCCGACCTCGCCACGCTCCGCCATCGCTGCACGCTCGGCGGCGCGCGCGAGATGATCGAGCGCCGTCACCGCCTCGCTCAAATACGCTTCACCCGCCGCCGTCAACGCAACCGAACGCTTCGTCCGATGAAACAGGCGCACGCCGAGCAATCGTTCGGCTTCCTGAATCTGCCGCGTCAACGCGGGCGGCGCGATGCCAAGTTCATCCGCCGCGCGCGAGAAATGCAGATGCCGCGCGACGCTCAAAAAGCAGCGTACATGACGCAATTCCACAGGCATGATCTGTTCACGAATTCGTTAATTATTTTGCGATTCTATGTCAATGACAGGAAACACACGCGTCTTTAACATCGATGCACGGCTCATCATTTTTCCGCGTTCATCGTCATGTCCGAAACCACGCTTTCACCGAAGGCCGCGCGCTTCGTCCTGCTCACCGCGTCCGCCACCTGCGCGCTCATCACGCTCGATACGAACGTCGTCGCGGTGGCGCTGCCGTCCATCGCGCGTGATTTTCATGCCGGTTTCGCCGATGTCGAATGGGTCGTGAGCGCCTACATGGTCGCGTTCGCCGCGTGTCTGCTGCCGGCGGGCGCGCTGGCCGACCGCTTCGGGCGCAAGCGCATGTTGATCGCGGGACTCGCCGTGTTCCTCCTTGCCTCGCTCGGATGCGGCCTTGCGCCATCCGCGTTCGCGCTGAACGTGGCGCGCGCGGCGAAGGGCGTCGGGGCGTCCATGCTGCTCACGTCTGCATTGGCGATCATCGCGAACACCTTTCACGAAGGCGCGGCGCGGGCGCGCGCATGGGCCGTGTGGGGCACCTGCATGGGCGTATCGACGACCATCGCGCCGCTGGTCGGCGGCGTCATCACGCAATGGCTCGGCTGGCGCTGGATCTTTCTGATGAATCTGCCGATCTGCGCGGTGCTGGCATGGTGCGCGTGGCGCGGCATCCGCGAATCGCGCAATCCGCATGCGGGGCCGGTCGATCTCGCGGGCAGCACGTTGTTCGCCGCCGCGCTCGCGCTCGGCATCTGGGCGCTGATCGGCACGCAGGCGCTCGGCTGGACCGACTGGCGCATCCTGTTGCGCTTCGCGGCGTGCGTCGTGCTGCTTGTGATGTTCGTGCGCGTGCAAAGAAGCCGCTCGCATCCGATGATCGACCTCGCGCTGTTCAGGCAACCGCGCTTCGTCGCCGCCGTGCTGGCCATGTTCGGTTACGCCGCTTGCGCGCAGGTGATGATGACCTTCCTCCCGCTCTATCTGCAAAACGCGTTCGGGTTGCCGGCGGTGCGCGCGGGCATCGGCATGTTGCCGTTCGCGGTCGCGATGGTCGCCGGCCCGCATATCGGCGCGACGCTCGGCAGACGCATTCCGTCGATGACGCTGTTGAGCATTGGCCTCGCGACCATCGGCGTGGGTAATTTGCTGACGGCGTGGTTCGCGGGTTGGTCGAGTTACGGGCTGATCGCGGTGGGGATGATCGTGACCGGGCTCGGTGCGGGCGTGCTCAATGGCGATACGCAGAAGGCCATCATGGCGTGTGTGCCGTCGCATCGCACCGGCATGGCTTCGGGTATCAGCACGACGACGCGGTTTACCGCCATTGTCATGTCGGTGGGAGTGTTGGGTGCGGTGCTTGCCATGCGAACGCAAGGTGCGCTTTTGGTTCATGCGAACGCGTTGCCCGAATTACGCCGAACGCTCGATGCAACGTTCCTCTCACGCGTGCTCGCGGGTGATCTGGCGCATGCGGGTAATGGCGCGTTGATCGTGCAGGCGGCGCGTGAGAGTTTTGCCAGCGGGTTCTCTGCATCGTTGATGGTGGCGGGGGTTTGCGCTCTGTCGGTCGCGGGGGTGGTGTGGTTGCTTGCGGGACGAGGGCGTCACTTTGAAGTGGTGACTGCCGATCGGGCGCGCATTAATTGAATTGTAGGCGGGAGCACTTGGCTCTTGTCGTGCAAAGGGCTGCTGTTGTTTGTTGTGTTTATTCAGTAGCCGCCTCCCCGGCGGGGGGGTAACTTTCTTTGCTGCTGCAAAGAAAGTCACCAAAGAAAGCAGCTTTTTACACCATGCACGATGGCTGGAGAGGGTGGTCTGGATTAAGCGATGCAGTGGCCGCAATAGGACGTTCCACGCATAACGAGCCACTTAGGCAACCTAGCGATTGCGCGCTCGAAGAATCAACACTCAGTGGACCGCATTCATTCAATCGGCCATGCGCTGCGCGCGCCGAGAACCTTAGAACGGAATCCCGCAGCCTATAAGCGTCCAGCCACATCACACTTCTCCGAAAGATTGCTATTCGGCCCTACCTTGGTTAGTGCTCCGACTAAAAGGCGACTTGCGTTGGTGTGCGTGCTTTGCCCAGAAGCGCTTACCAAGGTAGGGCTCAATGGGAGAGGTGCGATGCGGCGTGATGCGACTGGGCACTCATACGCTGCGGGATTCCGTTCTTACGTTCTCGGCGCGCGAAGCGCATGGCCGAAACAATGAATGCGGTCCACTAAGACCAAAGGATTTGAGCGCGTAATCGCGAGGTTGCCTAAGCGGCTTGTTACGCGTGGAAAGTCCTATTGCGGCCACTGCATGGTTAATCCAGACCAACACTTTCCAGCCATCGTGCATGGTGTAAAAAGCTGCTTTCTTTGGTGACTTTCTTTGCAGCAGCAAAGAAAGTTACCCCCCCGCCGGGGAGGCGGCTACTGAATAAACCGCACCACCAAGAGAAGCCCCTTGCCCACTACGACCACCCCCTGAATCCACAGACGCAATCCGATTACGCCCATTATCCTTAGCCCGATAAAGCTGCGCATCCGTCAGGTTGATAAACGCCGTCACATCAATGCCTTCATTGGCCACCACCGTCCCCACCCCAAAACTCGCAGTAACCCGCTGATGATGCGGCGAGCGCAAATGCGCAATAGCCTCATCGGCGATCATCGCGCGGCAGCGCTCCGCGATACGCACCGCCGCTTCGCTATCCGTATCCGCCAGCACGAGCACGAACTCCTCGCCGCCGAAGCGCCCGAAAAACGCCTGCGGCCCGGCGGCTTCGGCAAGCACGCGCGCCACGCGCTTCAGACATTCGTCGCCTTGCAAATGGCCGTAATAATCGTTGTAGGCCTTGAAGAAATCGATATCGATCATCACGAGCGAAAGCGGCTGGCCCGAAGCTAAAGCGTGCGCCCATTCGCGCTGCATCACGATATCGAACATGCGGCGATTGCCCACGCCGGTCAGACTGTCGGACAGCGACAGACGTTCGAGTTCCGCCTGCAATTGCGCGAGCTTTTCTTCCGTGCGCTTGCGTTCGCTGATGTCGAACATGAAGCCGATCAGCGATTCCACCTCGCCACGCTCATTGCGCACGATATGCACCACATCGCGCAGCCAGACATACGCGCCGCTCGCCGTGAGCGCGCGATAGTCCGCTTCGTGATCCGTGCCCGCCAGCGACTGCGAGACGCAAAAGTTCACCACGGCCTCGCGATCATCGGGATGCATGCGCGCCGCCCAATCATCGACGGTCTGCCACGAAGATGGCGCGAAACCCAGCAATGTTTCGATCTGCGGACCAATGTAGGCGAAGCGCATGGTCGCCCAATCGATCTTCCAGGGAATCGCCTTGGTCGATTCGAGCAGCGTTCGATAAACGGTGTGATCGTCTTCGCCGAGCGCGTGTTCGGACGGCGCGAGTGTTTCTCCATGGCGCAGGAAAGCGGCTTTCAGCGGGCTGGCTGTAACGTTGGTTTGTCGTTGGCTCATTGTGTCGTCTAAATCTCTGACAAATCGGGCGATGCGTGCAATAACGGCGTATGGTGGAGAATGCTTTAATCGAAGAATGCACGCGTAACGAAAAGTTATTCCGTTTCTTTGGGTGAAAAAAAGGCCCGCTCGTCCCAGCGGGCCAAAAAACGGAGCGAACCGAGAGGGTTCACACTCCTTGCGCTCTAGCATAGAAGAGACCGTACGAAAGCCACGCGTACGTTTCTCGCGCATTTCGTACTTTTAGAATTGTCTCGTGCATTTATTAAACTTATTCGAATAAACCGCTTAAACGTTTCAGTCGAGTTGTCTTAAATTCAATGTGAAAGCCAAAGTAAAGGGATTTATCAACTAAAAGAGCACTACAATCCTCATACCGACGTTTTCGCCACAACACGTCGGACTGCGCCGTCTCACCGTGAAAAACGGGAGGCGGTTTTTTTTCGTGAGTGAAGATCAGGCGGGCCGCGAGACGAGAAAGTGCCACACATCCGTGCGCCGTTCGTCGAAGCCGGCTTCGCAGTAGGCCAGATAAAGCCGCCATGTCCGCACGAAACGCTCGTCGAGACCTTGCGCGCGCACGGTGTCGATATGCGCGTCGAATGCATCGCGCCAATGGCGCAGCGTGCGCGCGTAGTCGGTGCCGAAGGATAGCGTCGGCGTGGCGGAAAGCCCTCCAACACGCGCAGCACGCACGAAGCGTTCGGGACTCGGCAGCATGCCGCCCGGAAACAGATATTCGCGGATGAAATCGCTCGATGCGCGATACGCCGCGAACCGCGCATCGTCGATGGTGATCGACTGGATCAAGGCCTGCGCGCCCGGCGCGAGACACCGCCGCAACGTGCGAAAAAAGAGCGGCCAGAACGGCTCGCCGACCGCCTCGAACATTTCGATGGAGACGATCGCATCGTATTGCCCGCGCAGGTCGCGATAATCGCTCAGTTCGATGCGCGCCAGACCGCTCAACCCTTCACGCTCCATGCGCGCCTTCGCGAAATCATGCTGCGCTTTCGAGATCGTCACGCCACGCACCGCAATGCCAAGCCGCGCCGCATGCCGCGCGAAACCGCCCCAGCCGCAGCCGATTTCCAGCACGCTCATGCCCGCACGCAAGCCCAACGTATCCACAATGCGCTGATACTTCGCCGCCTGCGCCGCTTCGAGCGAGCGCTCGACATCGCCATCGAACAGCGCGCTCGAATAGGTCCACGTGGGATCGAGCCACAAGCCGTAAAACGCATTGCCGATGTCGTAATGCGCGTGGATGTTGCGACGGCTGCCCGCACGCGTGTTCATCCGCAGCCGATGCCGCAGGTTGTGCCAGCACTGCGCAATCGCGCCGCCGGTGATGGTGCGGTTGATGCCCGCTTCGTTGCGCATGGCCAGGCGCAGCACGGCGGCGGGATCGGGCGAATCGAGCCATTGATTGCGATACGCCTCGCCGAAACCGATATCGCCTGCGCGCAGAATCGCGCGGCACGCGCGCCAGTCGTGGATATCGAGGCGCGCGGCGGGTTGCATCAGCGGATCGCCGAAGATGCATTGCGCGCCGTCGGGCGTGACGAGCACGAGATGTCCCACATGGATGCGCCGCAACAGTCCCATGAAGAGACGCGCCGACAGCGGTGCATCGGTTGGCGAGGACAGGAAGCGCAGCAAATTCATGGTCGGGCCTCTTTGTTATTCGCTTCGCCAGGCGGATGTTTGCCGTGAAAGGGCACGCGCTTGAGCCACAGCCGCAGCGCCTGCCAGTGGATGCGCGGCATCACGCTCGTGGCAAGAAACGGCCGCGCCAGCAGCGTGCGCCATGCGAGCGCGCCGTTCATCGGTCGAGCATGCAGACCGATGGCGGTGCGGATCAGCAGGCCATCGCCATCGAGATAATCGATCGAGACGGAAACGTGTTCGCCTGTCGTGCGCACACGGAACACGTAGTCGCCGGTGACATCGCAAAAGGGCGAGACGTGGAGCGTCTTGCGGCACGTGAGTTCGGTCTCGTTCGTGATCGGTCCGCGATCCGGCGCGCACAGCAAATAACCGCGATGCGCGCCGAACGTGTTGCGCACTTCGGCGTAAAACGCGCGCAGGTTGCCCGCGCGGTCGTGGCAGAACCAGAAACTCACCGGATTGAACGCGTAGCCGAACACGCGCGGAATGGTCAGCAAAAGGATTTGGCCATCGGCGGGAAGGTCGGCATCGGCGAGACGCGCGCGTATCCACGGTTCGAGTGCGCTGCCATCGCGCGGGCCGTAATCTCGCCGATGCAGCCCGAACGGCCGCGCCCGGTCGATGCCGAACCACGCGCTTGTCATCTCGTCGAGCCGCGCGATATCGCAGCGCACGTAGCACACCGGATATTCGAAGCGATGCCGCGCCGGACGCAGACGTTCGTGCATCACGCGGCCGGTGAGCAAGTCGAGCGGGCGTGTGTTCATAGGCTCGCCCATTCGGGTCGCACGCCGAAGTCGCTTGCCACGCGCAGCGCCGACTTCAGGCCGTCTTCGTGGAAGCCGTAGCCCGTCCATGCGCCCGCGAACCATGTGCGGCGTGTGCCCTGAAGCGCGGGCAGGCGTCGCTGGGCATCGATGGCATCGAGATCGAGCAAGGGATGTTCGTATGCATAGCGGCCCAGTTCCGTGCCGGGCGCGGGTTCATCGACGGGATTGAGTGTGACGATCACGGGCGTTTGAAACGGCAACGGCTGAAGCTGATTGATGAGATAGCTCACGCAAACAGGCTGTGCCTCGCTGGAACCGGAACGCGTGCGCGCGCCCAGATAGTTCCACGCGGACCACACGAGGCGGCGGCGCGGCAACAAGGTGCGGTCGGTGTGCAGCACGGCGATGTTGTCGCGATAACGCACCGCTGCGAGCAACGCGCGTTCGTCGTCGGATGCGTCATCGAGCAGGCGAAGGCTCGTCGGCGCGTGCGTGGCGACCACGACGGCATCGAAGCGCTCGGGGCCGGCGCGGTCGGTCATCACCGTGACGCCGTGTGCATCGCGGCGGATGCCGCGGATGGGCGTCGAGGTGCGGATATCGGTGAGCGTCGCCGCGATGCGTCGCACATACTCGCGCCCGCCGCCCACTACCGTGCGCCACGGCGGACGCTGATTCACCTGCAACAACGCATGGTTGAGACAGAAGCGCAGAAAGGTCGCAGCGGGAAAATGCAGGATATCGTTGGCCGCGCTGGACCAGATGGCCGCAGCCATCGGCAGCAAATAATTACGCTGAAAGCACGCGCCGTAGCGGTGCTCGACGAGCATTTCCCCAACCGTGCAACGGCTCGTGCTGACTGCTTCCAGATGACGCGGCGCGCTCGCGTTGAAGCGCAAAATATCGCGCAACATGCCCAGAAAGCTCGGCGAAAACATATTGCTTCGTTGCGCGAACACGGTATTCAGATTCGTCCCCGCCCACTCGAAGCGCCCGCCATCCAGCGACACCGAAAACGACATATCCGTGCGATGCGCCTGCACGCCGAGTTCATCGAACAAGGCGATGAGATTCGGATACGTGCGGTCGTTGAACACGAGAAAGCCCGTATCGACCGGATGACGCGTGCCATCCAGTTCGACATCGACGGTATTCGTATGACCGCCGAGACGCGCATCGGCTTCGAACAGCGTCACGTCGTGCTTGCGCGCGAGCAAATAAGCACTCGCCAGACCGGCGATTCCCGCGCCGATCACCGCGATGCGTTGTCGTCTTTCGGGCGACGGTTCTTCCATACGCTAGGGTCTCCTCACGCCGATGCCGCCGGGCGGTTGTCCTTGGGCGCGCGGCGACAAAAAAGCGGTGTCACACTGGACATACGATGGATAAAGACGCGCGGATGCACGCCGAAGCGCTAATCGCGCTGTCCCGGACTCGCAAAGCCGGGCTGCCCGATCTGCTCGGGCGTCTGCGGCACGCGACGGAAGCGCGACGTGTCGTAGCCCATCGCGTCGAGACGCGTGAGCAGCGCGTGATACGTGTCGTCGTTCATGGTCGCTTCGCGCGAGAAAATCCAGCCGAGTTTCTTGTTCGGATAGCCGAGGATTGTGTAGCGATAGTCGGGATCGACATAGAGCGTCATCTGCGTGACATGCACCGGCCAGAACAACTGCACGCTCCATTCACCGCCGCCGCTGCCGGGCTTCACCGTATCGAGAAACTGATGGCGCGATTCCGGCTGATCGAAACCCTTCTTGCGGCCGTAGAACACGTCGTCGATCTTGCCGTCGGGACGCAGCGTCCATTCGGCGCGGCTCGCCACGTAATCGCGCTCCGCGAAGTACGGAATATTGGCGATCACATACCAGCGTCCCATGTAGCGCGGCAAATCCACCGGCACGCTTTTGAGCGGCACATCGGCGCGCGGGTTGGGGTTCGGCGGATCGTTCGAGCAACTTGCAGCCACGGCCACCACGCCCGTCGCGATCAGTGCGATGACGAGAACGCGTTTCATGACATCGCTCCTTGCAACCGTTTTTCAAAAAGATAATGCGCGACGCCCCATTCGCCGCCGCGCGCATAACCGAACAGTTCGGCCACTGCCATGTAGAACATGCGCCAGCGCTGGAACCAGACGGCGGCTTCATCGCCGTAGGTTTCGCGCAGCATCGGCATGACGCGCGCGCGGGCGTGATCGAGCGCGGCGAGCCATTGCGTGGCGGTGCGCGCGTAGTGACGGCCATCGATCCACCATTGCCGCGTCACGCGCAGATCGTCCTGAAAGCGCGGCAGCAGCGCGGCGGAAGGCATGGTGCCGCCGGTGAAGAAATAGCGCGACATCCAGTCGCCGCCATCGCGCGCGGTGAAGTGGTACGCCAGTGTTTCATGCGCAAAAATGTGGACGAACAGCTTGCCGTCGTCATCGAGCCAGCGCGCGAGTTTTTCGAGCAGGAGGCCGTAGTTCTTCATGTGCTCGAACATCTCGATGGACACGATGCGATCGAAGCGCGTACTGTCATCCTCGAAGCCGAAATCGAACGTGGCGATATCGCCCGTCACCACTCGCAAATTGCCGATGCCGCGTTCCGCCATGCGCGCCTCGATGAACGCGCGCTGTCCGTGCGAATTCGACAACGCCACGACCCGCGAATTGGGATGCCGCTCCGCGATCCACAACGCGAACGATCCCCAGCCGCAGCCAAGATCGAGCACGTTCTGACCATCGGCGAGTTGCGCGCGTTCGGCATAGAGCGCGAGCATGGCTTCTTCGCCCTGCGCGAGCGTTTCGCTGCCGTTCGGATAGTAGCCGCACGAATACTTCATGCGCGGGCCGAGATGCGCTTCGAAGAACGCGCCGGGCACCTCGTAATGCTGCGTGTTCGCCGCCTGCGTTTCGATGGCGATGGGACTCGCGCGCAACTCCGTCAGCAGACGCTCGAACGCCTGCATGTGCTGCGCGATGTCATCGGCGTGTTCGTCGCGCAGGCGTTGACGGATCAGCGTGCGCATGCCGGTGCGGATCAGCGCATCGGGCAGCCAGCCGCGTTCGCACGCGTGGATCGCCGCGTTTTCAAGCGATGCGTGCAGGTTCGGCGGCGCGCTCTGTGCAGAGACATTCATCGTGCGGGCTCCTCGGGAGCGTGTTCGTGTTTCGGCGGCCACGGAATCAGCGCGCTCGTGGTGCGCATGTATTCGCGATAACCTTCGCGCGTTTCGCACTGGCGCGCTTCGAGCAGCGGAATGCCGGAGACTTTCAGCAGCAGCCACGCCATCAGCACGGGCGGCGCGAACGTGAGCCACGCCCAAGGCATGCCGATCGCGACCGCCACGTAAGCGACCCAATGCACGCATTCAAAGAAGTAATTCGGATGCCGCGAATACCGCCACAAGCCTTCACGGCACACCTTGCCGTGATGCGCGGGATCGGCGGCGAAATGCTTGAGCTGACGGTCTGCGGTGGCTTCGCCAAGCACGGCGATGAGCCAGATCGCGACGCCCGCGCCAAGCGCAAGCGGATGCGCAGGCTGCTCCGCATACGCAGGCACGAAGAACGCAATCGAAAGCAGCACCGAGATTGCCACCTGCAACTGAAAGAACCAAAACATCTTGCGCGATGCATCCTTGCCCCAGCGTTCGCGAAACGCGTGATAGCGCGGGTCTTCCGGCTTGCCATGATTGCGCATCCAGAGATGCCAGCCGAGGCGTAGACCCCACACCGCGCCCGCCACGCCGACGAACACGCGATTGATCATCGCGCCCGTTCCGCATCCCGCGATGACGAGCGCCACCACGCCGAGCGAAGCCGCCCAGATGGGATCGATCATGCCGGCGTTCTTCGTGCGCAATTGCCACAGCCACACGATGGAAAACACCAGCACGAGTCCGACGATAACAATGGCTAAGGTAACGAAGAAGGGCATGCGCGGCATCCGTGAATAAGGTGCACATCAGCAATACGGATGCCGACTGGCGCGGGATGCAGCGGGTTTCAGGCCATCGCCCGGCGAACGAAAAATGGACGCGCGCGATGGGCGCGGCGCGGCATCGCACAAGATTTTTTAACGAGGTGGTGAAGCGAAGCGCTTGGTGCCGCGAATGAACGAACGCGCCGCCTGCAAAAGAATGCACGCGGCGCGCGTCCAAAGGCTCACGCGTTCAAGTCGAATGCATCGCGCCCGTGGCGATGACCGGACCCGTCGGCTGACCCGTGGGCGACCCACCCGGCGGTTCCACCGACACCGCGAGCACGGCCTGCGCGTTCAACTGCGCCATGATGGCGGGCGGCAGTTGCATGGTCGCGGGCGTGGACGCGGGGAACACGCCGATCGGCACCGGCTTTTGATTCGGCGCGATCAGCCAAAGCTCGGTTGCGCGGTCCGTCTGCACGTTGGCGGATGCCGCGGGAACCACGACCATCCGCGCGTTTTGCACATCGACGGTCGCGGTCCAGTGCGCGAGGCCATCCTTGCGTGCGAGCGTGGCGACCATGTAGCCGTTGGCGGCGGTCGCAACCGTGGGCGCCGGCGGCGGCTGACGCAGCGACGAGAGATTCACGCCCAGCAACACGAGCGCGGCCACGCTCGCGCCGACCGTGAGCCAGCGCCAGAGTCCGAGGCTGTCCCACAGGCTCTTGCGCGCCGGGGCAGGCGTCGTTGCTCGCGTCTGTCCGAAGCCAAGTTCCAGTTGCAAGCGTGCCCATACGCGTGACGGCGGTTCGACCGCGCGCACGTCGAACGCGAGCGGCGCAAGACGCTCTTGCCAGTCGTCTAGCATGCGTTGCAGCGCCGCGTTGCGCGCGATATCGGCCTCGAGCGCGGCGCGTTCCTGCGCGTCGAGCACGCCGAGCGCGTATTCCGCGCAGCGGAGTTCGTCGTCGTTTTCGGCGGGCGTGTTCATTGTTCGAGACAGAGCTTGAGCTGCATCAGACTGCGGCGAATCCAGCTTTTCATGGTGCCGAGCGGCACCGCGAGCCGTTGCGCCAGTTCGCCATACGTCGTGCCGGTGAAGAACGCCTCACGCACCGCGCGGCCTTGCTGCGGGCCGAGTTGTTCGAGGCATCGTTCGAGACGAAGACGCTCCTGCGTCGATTCGGCGGCGGCGGCGGGCGTGGGGGAATCGTCGGCGACTTCGGGCGTGTCGTCGTCGCCGAGCAATTCTTCGCGATGCTGCCGCATCCGGTCGATGGTGCGATTGCGCCCGAGCGTGATGAGCCACGTGATGGCGCTGCCGCGTGCGGGATCGAACGTTTCCGCGCGTCGCCACGCGGTTGCGTAGACCTCCTGCAGGATGTCTTCCGCTTCGCCACGGTCGTGCATCATGCGCAGGATCACGCCGAACACGCGCGACGACGTGGCGCGGTACAGCTCCGCGAACGCCTGCTGATCGCCGCGCGCGACGTTCGCGAGCAGGTCGTTGGCGCGCTCGCGGCGTTCGCGATCGGCGTCGGTAGGGTCGATGTTTCCGGTGCTGCCAGAGTTCGTGTCCGTCATGGGCAGGATGAGTCGAGCTGTGCTCGGGCATGGATCACCGCCGCAATATATCACCGTGCGCCGCCATTGCTCTATGGCGACCGGCCCTAAGGTCACGAGAAAACTGGCCATTGTTCGGTTCCCTGCAAGCGATGTCGCGATGCAAGACATACGAACGCCGGCCCGCGCGGGATGCACCGCGCGCCTTGGGCCCGACCGCTAACGCCGCGCCGAGAGCATGGTGCCGCGGCACGCGTCGGCCAGACATCGGCAGGCGTACATGCGTTTGAGCGCGGCGGTGCGGCGGCCATCGACGGTGAGACAGTAATCGATGAACAACTCCTGACCTTTCACGATCGGCTGAATCGCGCGGATGAACACGCGCTCGCCGTCCTGCTCCGCTTCGCAGTTCGGCGCGCAACTGTGATTGAGCCAGCGCGCCGAGTTGCCGCCGTGCGCGCCGTCGATCACGCTGCCATCGTCGAGACCGAACAGGAAGGTGTGGCCTTCCTCCGCGTTCGAGCGTGCATGCGCGCGCTGCGCCTGTTGCCATGTGAGCCGCCGTCCCTTGTATTCGAGCAGCAAGGCGCCGACGGGCAGATCGGCGAGCGCGAAGACTCCCCGGCCATGAACGGGCGAAGTCCGAACGGTGATTCGACGCATGATGTGACGGTCCGCAAAAAATAGAGAAGTGTCGGGGCCAGCGTTTGAGCCCGGACGCGGCGATGGTTATGATGATGCCGTCATAAATCGCTGTCACGTCCCATGCCTGTAGTGTCAACCCGCATTCGCAAGAAACGCAAGCCGCCGCGCGGCACGCTGGCGCGCTATCGTAACCGGATCGTCGAGGTGTTGGGAGAGGCGCGCGGACGGCGCGTGATGATCCGCTCGATCCATGATGACGGCATCGAGCGGAAGACGGCGGTGAAGTGGGAAAACCTCTTGCCGCTGGAGATGGAACTGTTCTGAAACTTACGCCAGCGCCGACACAGCCGACACCGCCGCGCGCAACGCGAGCAGATAGCTGTCAACGCCGAAGCCGCAAATCTGCCCCTTCACCACTTCCGCGAACACCGAGTGATGCCGGAACGCCTCGCGTGCGTGGATGTTCGACATATGCACTTCGACGATGGGCACGGTGAGAATGGCGAGCGCATCGCGGATGCCGTAGCTGTAGTGCGTCCACGCGCCCGCGTTGATGAGCACGGCATCCACGCCGTCCTCGAATGCACGATGGATGCGCTCGCACATCGCGCCTTCGTGGTTGGTCTGGAAGCTGTCCACTTCGACGTTCAGTTCGCGGCCGAGCGTCTTGAGTTTTTCGTCGATCTCGGCCAGCGTGACGGTGCCGTATTGAACCGGATCGCGCTTGCCGAACATGTCGTGGTTGACGCCGTGAAGCATGAGGATGTTCATGTCTTTCTCTCTCTTTCTCAGATAGTGGATTCAGTCGTTCGGCAGTTCAACGACCGTTCCCTGCATTGCCGCTTCAACGATTGCTTCCGTGATGCGCAGGTTCCGAAGACCATCGCGCACCGTGACCAGCGGCGCGACTTCACCGCGCGCGACGGCGCCGAAGTGCATCATCTGCAGCGCGATGGGATCTTCGCGCACCATGCCGACCGTGCCGGTTTCGAATGGCTTCCACCATGAGCGGTCTTCATCGCGCGCATAGGTTTTCAGGCGCATGGTCGGGATGGAGAGACTGCCGCGCGTGCCCGCGATGTGATAGCAGTCTTCGTCGTCGTAAGTCGGATAGGCCTTGTTCTCTTGCGATGTCTGTTCCCAACTGCGCGCGCTTGCGGCGGTGTCGGACAGCAGAAAAGTGCCGAGCGCGCCATTCTCGAAACGAAGGTTGATCGCGACCGTATCCTCCACGGCGAATCCGCGCGTGACGCTCGACTTGAACGCCTGCACGGCGACGATCTCGCCGCACAGCATGCGCAGGTTGTGGACCTCGTGAATCATGTTCAAGAGGATCGGACCCGCGCCGGGTTCGCGACGCCACGGGGCATCGGCGAAATAATGATCGGGCTTGAGGAACAGCGCGGTGCCTGTCACTGCGGTCAAGCGCCCGAGCGCGCCGGATTCCACGACCTGACGCGCTTTCGCCATGATCGGACTGTGCGCGCGATGATGACCGATGAGGATCGGCACGCCTGCATCGTCGGCAGCGCGGACCAGCACTTCGGCTTCCGCGACGGTCGGCGCGACGGGTTTTTCGAGCAGCATCGGCACGCGGGCGTCGAGCGCCTGCATCGCGTGCGGCACGTGCAATTGGTTCGGCGTCGCCAGCACGATGCCATCGGGCTTGTCCTTGTCGAAGAGCGCATCGAGCGTCGCGTAGAGCGGCACGTTTTCGCGTTCGGCCAGCGCCTTCGCCGCCGGTGACGGGTCCACGATAGCGGCAAGCACGTTCTTCTCGCTGCCGATGATCGCTTGTATATGCGCCTGTCCGATATACCCGGCTCCTGCTACCGCGATGCGAGTCTCGTTCATCACTTGTCTCCTTTTGAAGCTGAGAGCTTAAAGTCAACCGATGCGCCTACAATGCGTGCATCGTTCACTTCACTCCTTCCAGATCGTGAATAATGACTGGGATTTGATCGACCTGCGCGTGTTCTGCCAGGTCGCGCGGCGGTCGAGCTTCGTCGCGGCGGCAACCGAACTCGGTATCTCGCCAGCGTACGTTAGCAAGCGCGTCGCCGATCTGGAGCGCTCGCTGGGCGTCACGCTGTTTCATCGCACCACGCGGCGCGTGCGCATCAGCGATGCGGGCGAGGCGGCGTATGCGTGGGCGCGCAAGGTGCTCGAAGCGGTGGACGGACTCAACGACAGCGTCGCGCACACGGACTCAGGGCTGGCCGGGCCGCTGCGCATCAGCACGAGTCTGCGGCTCGGCCGCAACCATCTTTCGCCGATTCTCGCGGAGTTGCATCGCGCGCATCCGGAACTTGAGATATGGCTGGAGTTGATGGACCGCCGCGTCGATCTGCTCGCCGAAGGCTTCGATATCGATATCCGCATGGGCGAAGTGTCCGAGCCACATCTCGTCTCCCATCTGGTGACGGAAAACGCGCGCGTGCTGTGCGCCGCGCCGGATTATCTGAAACGGCGCGGCATGCCGAAAACCGTCGCGGAACTGGCCAGTCACGATTGTCTGCTGTATCGCGAGCGGCATCAGACGTTCGGATCGTGGCGGCTGCAAGGGCCGCACGGCGATGAGACCGTGAAAGTCACCGGGCCGGTCGGCTCGAATCACAGCGATATCGTTTGCAACTGGGCGCTGGACGGGCACGGCATCATTTTGCTGGCAAGCTGGGATGTCGCTCACGCGCTCAAATCAGGCAGGCTTCAGCGTGTGTTGCCTGACTATCGGCAGGAAGCGAACGTATGGGCGGTGACGGCGGCGCGCCTGCAGACATCGCCGAGACTGCGGGCATGCACGCAATTCATCATGAAGCGCCTACGCCGAGGTCCGAACGCGCTCGATACCTCCATTCGATGACACGCCCTATGCCGCGATCACGGCCGCGGCGTTAAAATCCTACAAATCATCAAAAGAACTAAGCTTGTCAGCGCGATCCCGGCACGGGAGGAGAAGCCGTTTTGAACCTGTTTGAAGCCAGCGCGAACCGGCGCAACCTGACGACCACATGGGTGGACCGGCATTCGGTCTGGGTTGCCGTGGCCGCTACGTGCGCGAGCGTCGTGATCCTGATCACGACCGTGCTGGTGCTGGCTGCCGGGCGCAACGACGCCATCACGCGCGCGCGTCACACGTCCGCGAACGTGGCCTCGGCGCTGGCGCGCGACATGGCGCGCAACCTCGAAATCTACGATCTCTCGCTTCAGGCCGTGGTCGATGGCATGACCGACCCGGACATCCTGAGCCTGCCGCCCGAGATACGGCATCAGGTGCTGTTCGACCGTTCGACGACCGCCGCGTACATCAGCGGCATCTACGCGCTCGACGAACACGGCCGCGTCGTGCAGGGCCGCGCGCGGCAACTCCCGACTACGGACCTGGGCGACCGCGATTACTTCACCGTGCATCGCGATCGCGCGGATGCCGGGCTGTTCATTTCGCGGCCGTATCTTTCGCGGCTGCGCAGCGACACGCCGTCGATCGCGCTCAGCCGGCGCATCTTCAAACCCGACGGCAGTTTCGGCGGCGTCGCGTTGATCGCGATCAATCTCGGCTATTTCCAGCAACTCGTCGATGACATCCATCTCGGTCATCACGGCTCGGCGACCATTTTGCAGACCGATGGTTTCGTCGTCGCCCGCAATCCGAAGACGGCCGTGCAGGAACCCGCCGTCGTGAAGAACTGGTCGAGCTTTTCGCCGATGCTGAAAACCGACAGCGGCTCTTACGATGCCACTTCGCCCATCGATAACGTCGAGAAAATCGTCACGTTCTCGCATGTGCGCGGCAGCAATCTGATCGTCGTGGTCGCGCCCGCCATCGACGATGTGACGGCGGAATGGAAGCATCGCTCGCTCATCATCGGCACGCTGGTGATCGTGGTGGCGGGCGCGTTCACGCTCGTCGTATGGCTGCTCGTATTCGCCGTGCGTCAGCGCGATGCCGCGCAGGCCAAGCTCGTCGAAATCGCGGACACGGACGGCCTCACGGGCGTGGCGAACCGGCGCAGGCTGGATGCCGCGCTCGAAGAATCATGGGCGTTGTGCGCGCGTTCGGGCGTTCATATCGCGCTGTTGTTCGTGGATGCCGATCACTTCAAGGCCTTCAACGATACCCACGGCCACGAAACCGGCGACCGCGCGTTGCGCTGGATCGCGCAATGTCTGCGACGGCACGCGCGGCGGCGCGCCGATCTGGTCGCGCGTTACGGCGGCGAAGAGTTCGTCGTCGTGCTGCCCGATTCCACCACCACGCACGCGGCGGAAGTCGCCGAAGCCATTCGCGCCGAAGTCGCCGCGACCGGCGCGATCAACACGCGGCCCGCGTTGCCGCCGATCACGGTGAGCATCGGTCTGGTCGTGTGCCGTCCGGCCGATGGCGCGGAACTCGACGACATGATGCGTCTGGCCGACAAGGCGCTGTACCGGTCGAAGTCGGAAGGGCGCAACCGCGTGACGGCGGCATCGCTCGAAGCGCCGCAACGCAGCCGCGCCGACGTGGCGACCTGAATCAGGCCTTCGCGGCGCCGATCTTGTCCAGTTCCGCGAGCATATCGTCCGGCAATTCCAGATTCACGCTCTCGATGTTCTGCTTCAGATGCGCCACCGATGACGTGCCCGGAATCAGCAGAATATTCGGCGAACGCTGCAACAGCCACGCGAGCGCCACTTGCATGGGCGTCGCGTTCAAGGTCTGCGCGGCGTGGTTCAGCGAATCGGCCTGCAAGGGCGTGAAGCCGCCGAGCGGAAAGTACGGCACATAGGCAACGTTCGCCTTCGCCAGTTCGTCGATCAGCGCATCGTCATTGCGGTTCGCGAGGTTGTACAGGTTCTGCACGCACACGATTTCGACGATGCTTCGCGCCTGCTCGATCTGCTTGCGCGTCGCGCTGCTGATGCCGACGTGCCGCACCAGCCCTTTGCGCTGCAACTCGGCGAGCGCCGTGATCTGTTCCTCGATATCGCCTTCGGTCGGCTTGGACACATCGAACATGAGGCGCATGTTGACCACATCGAGCACCTCCAGCCCGAGATTACGCAGATTGTCGTGCACCGCGCGTTCCAGTTCGGCAGGCTTGTTCGCCACGTTCCACGAGCCGTCGTCGCCGCGTATCGCGCCGATCTTGGTGACGATGGTCAGCGAATCGGAATAGGGATGCAGCGCCTCGCGGATGATCTGATTCGTCACGTGCGGACCGTAGAAATCGCTCGTATCGATATGATCGATGCCGCTTTCCACGGCAGTGCGAAGCACGTTGATCGCCTCCGCGCGATCCTTCGGCGGCCCGAGCACATGCGGACCTGCAAGCTGCATGGCGCCGTAACCCATGCGCGTGACGGTGGAATCGCCCAGTGTGTAGGTGCCTGCGCGGGTAACATCGGTCATCGAAACACTCCTTCGGGTGAGATTGCATCGGCTTGATGCGGTTCACCTAGAATACGAATAATCATTCAGATTGTGAATTCGCATATGCGCACGCCGAAGGAGCCCGGGCTGCACGCCCGTAAACAACCGCAGCAGGCGCGTTCGGTGGTGACCGTGGACGCGATCTTCGAGGCGACTATTCAGGTTTTGCTGACGGAAGGCCTGCAACGGCTGACGACCATTCGCGTGGCCGAGAAGGCGGGCGTGTCGGTCGGCACGCTCTATCAGTACTTTCCGCAGAAGCAGGCGCTGCTGTTCGCTGTGTTGCGGCAGCATCTGGAAAAGCTGAGTCAGGCGATGGAGCAAGCCACGGCCTCCGCGCACGGATTGACGCTGGAAGAAATGGTGAAGACGGTCGTGGCTGCTTACGTGAAGGTGAAGACGACGCGCATCGATCAGTCGCGGGCGTTGTATGCGGTCGCCGCCGAACTCGATTCGCGCGGCTTCGTGCGCGAGATCGAAACGCGCAACCGCGCCGCGCTCGAAGCCATGCTGAAGACGGCATCGGATGCGCATTTCGACGATATCGCCACGACGACATTCATGCTGGCGGGCGCGCTGGTCGGCCCGACCAGGTTGCTGCTCGAAGGACTGGCGCCGCCATCCATGCTCAAGCGCCTGCGCGTTCAGCTCGAAGCGTTGTGCCTGAGCTATCTGAAAAGCGAGGCGCGCCCGAAGTCAGCCCGCGAACCAACGCCGGACTGAAACGAACGCGCTGATTCCTATGACCTTCGCGGCGGACGCTCGCCACGGCTCACGGATGCACGCCGCGCGCTTGCGCCGCCGGGTACTTCGTGCGGCTCGCAAACGGTCGAGATCGCGTTCTTGTAGATGGTTTGAATGCCCGTGGGCGACTGCACGGCGATGACGTAATTGTCGTACGCCTCGATAAGTCCCGTGAGCCGGATGCCATTGACGAGAAACACCCACACGGATTTGCGTTCCGCGACCAGTGCATTCAGAAAGTCGGATTGGACATCGGTACTGGTCTGAGTCATGACTATCCTTCTTGTTTTAAATGATGCGAAGTAAGCAAGGCGGGTTATTCGTGCACTTTCGTTCAGTTGACGGAACCCATGGGCACGCCGGTCAGGAGCGCCTTGAGGTCATCCGCATTGAACGGTTTGGCGAGCACCGAAACGCCCAGTCGCCTTGCTTCGGCCAGGTGATCAGCATACCCCGTCATCAGCGTGATTGCCTGCCGGGGGCGCTGCTTGCGAATCCATTCTGCCAGCCCGATGCCGTCGATGGTACCGGGCATTTGGATGTCCGAAAGTACTAAGTCGAACTCGCCGCCCTGTTCCAGCACGGCGAGCGCGGCATCGCCCGTGGCTTCATGTCGCGCCTGCCAGCCGAGCACGTCGAGCACGGCGACCAGACCGGCCGCGACTTCCTCATTGTCCTCGACCAGAAGCACCGTGGCGTCATCTTTACGAATTGTTTCGACCGTTTTCAGATTTTCCGGCATGGGCGGCGCTTCACCGGTCCAGCGCGGAAGATAAAGAAACACGGTCGTGCCACGGCCTTCGCGCGATTCGAGCCGCGCCGAGCCGCCCGCCTGTTCCGCGGTGGCGAGCACTTGCGCAAGACCCAGACCCGTCCCCGCGCCTGCGGGCTTGGTCGTGTAAAGCGCTTCGAAAGCGTGACGCGCCACTTCCTCACTCATACCGGCGCCGGTGTCCGTGCATTCCAACGTCACGTAATCGCCCGGCTCCATGCCGTAATGCCGCGAGTTGAAATACGCGTTCTGGAAACGGACATGAAACTCGCCGCCGTGGGGCATGGCATCCCTTGCATTCACCGCGATGTTCACCAGCGCCGAAGTCAACTCCACCGGATCGACCTTCACCGGCCAGAGCGGCGTGAGCGCATAGGCGTTCAGTTCGATCTTTGCGCCGAGCGCCGAACCGATGAGCGGCTCCGTCTGCTCCAGCCATCGATCCAGTTGCACGACCTGCTGCTGCAACGGCTGCTTGCGCGCGACGCTCATCAACCGGCGCGCCAGCACGCGCGCGTTGATCGACGCACGCTCGACCGCGTTCACCTCGTTCTTTACATCACAGTAGTTCTTGCGACGCACGATTTCCATGTTCGCGGTGACCACCATCAGCAAATTGTTGAAGTCGTGCGCGACGCTCGCGACCAGATTGCCGAGCGCGCCCATGCGTTGCAGATGACGCGCGGCTTCTTCCGCGCGCTGGCGGCTCGCGGATTCGCGCCGCCAGTTGAGCCACGCGGCTTCTTCCGCCGACAGACGCCTGAGCGAAAACAGAATCAGGAAGCACAGACACACGCACGGCGCGAGCGCCACGGCTACCACGGGCACATCCTGACGCAGCCACGTGCGCATGACATCCGACATGGCGTAGCCCGCCGATACGTACACCGGATAATCGCCCGCTTGCCGATACGCCATCATGCTCTTGCCGCCATCCATCGGCGACACCACGCGCATGAAGCCGCTCCCGCCCGGCTGCACGAACGCGCCCGCCAGCGCCACGTGACGCATCGGCGGATGCGCGATGCGCGGCGCGGGCACGCGCGCGAGAATGCCGCCGTCCTGCCGGTACAGGCCGAGCGTCAGGCCGGGATTGCGCGCGTGAAGCTCCTCGAAGAACGAGAGCAGGGCGGCGCGCTTGAGCGACACGATCACCGCGCCGATGAAGCGGCCATCGGCATCCGTGCGCGTGAAAAGCTCGTTGACGATATCCGTGCCGTTGAGCTTGCCGCGTTCGGGCATCGATACGTGCAGGAGGGATTTGCTGGCGCGCGTGTTGAGGAAGTCGTCGCGGTCGCCAATGGAGATGGCTGGCACCGGCGCAATCCGGCTCGTGACCAGCACGTCGCCGTCGCGGCCCACGATCGACAGCGCCGACACATACGGCTGATCCGAAACGAGCGAGCCGAATTTTTCATGCAGGGGGGTTTCATCGCGCCGCACGTGGGTTTCGTCATGCTCGCCGACGATCTCCACCACGCGTTCCACGAGTTCGCGGTTCGAATCGAGCACCTGTTCGATCTTGCTTTCCGCGATCCACGCGAGCCGTTCGAGCGTGCTCTGTTTTTCGGCGATGACGCGCTCGAACGTGACATGCGCATACGCCGCTGCACCGATCAGGGGAACCGCGATGGACAGCACCAGCGCGAGCAACAGCCGCCGCCGCGCCGCGCGGAAGTCGTGCCGGGGCGCAATGTATTCGTGACTGGTTTCGGACGCCGGATGCTCGGAGGTCATCGGCTGTCTCTTCGTCGACGTGCGTGTGGGCAAGCTGCCGCGCGCGTCGATGACGCGGTCGAACGACCCATATAGAAATCCTCGGAATTGCAACCGGCGTTCGCGGTGTGCGTGCGCACGGCTTTTCTCTCGTCTCTTCGGCGCGGCTCGAAGCCTGACGCCGTATTTGTATTTTTATCTTAGCAAAGCGCATTCCCTTTTGTGATGGCGATCCATTCGCACGAGTTTGCAATTGCCACACGCGAGGATTGCATTTCGCGCATATTTTGCAAGCAATGTGGGCGGACGCTCATTATTTGCAAGGTTGCCGTGACGTGCATGTGCCATCGCACGCTTAGGTCGTTAGACTAGGAAACTTAAACAGATGCATACAATCTGCGTTTGAATCGAAGTACTGAGAGACTTTTAAAGAACAGTGGCCTGTGGGAAACGGGTCCGGGGAAAACATGGGCTACGCTAAAAATGCTTTGACGCATCTTTCCGATGCGCTTTTCATTCTGCTCGTTCGTTCCATTGTGATCGTGAGTGTGCCGTTGCTGGCGCTTCGCGACACGTCCTTTTACGCGCGACGATAACCGGTGCATGCATCGACGGTGGCCGGCATCGATGTCGGCGGCACGAACAAGGGCTTTCACTTCGTGATCCTGCGCGGGCGCGAGATGCTTGACATCGGCGTGACTAAAGATGCGCATGCGTTGCATCGGGCGTGTCTTGCATTCGATGTCGATGTCGCCGCCATCGATGCACCGAGCCAATGGGCCGTCGAACGTGCGGGACGAAGCGCCGAGCGTGAACTCGCGCGCGAGCGTATCTCGTGCTTTGCGACGCCGACCGAGGCGCGTGCTCGTGAGAATGTGAGCGGTTTCTATGAATGGATGTTCAATGGCGCGCGCTTGTATGAGGCGTTTGCGACGACGCATCCTGTCTTGCGGACGCCGGAATATTGCGGTGGGCGCGCGGTCATTGAGACGTTTCCGCATGCGATTACTTGCGCGTTGCGTGGGGGTGAGTTGGTTTCGGCGAAGCTCAAGCGTGTGCAGCGGCGGGAGCTTGTTGAGGGGTTTTTGACTGACGTTTCAGGTCTCAAATCGATCGATGCGCTTGATGCCGCGCTTTGTGCGCTGACGGCGCAATGGCTTATCGAAGGTAAGACGCGGGCTTATGGCGATGTTGCGGATGGGTTTATTTTTGTGCCCGCGGGTGGGGTGAAATGATGCGCCCTGGTTGTTGGCTTGATTTTGTAGTTCTGTCGTGCAAAGGGCTGCTGTTGTTTGTTGTGTTTATTCAGTAGCCGCCTCCCCGGCGGGGGGGTAACTTTCTTTGCTGCTGCAAAGAAAGTCACCAAAGAAAGCAGCTTTTTACCCCATGCACGCTGGCTGGAGAGGGTTGGTCTGGATTAATGGATGCAGTGGCCGCAATAGGACTTGCCACGCATAACAAGCGCTTAGGCAACCTAGCGATTACGCGCTCGAATCCTTTTGTCTTAGTGGACCGCATTCATTCATTCGGCCATGCGCTTCGCGCGCCGAGAGCTTTAGAACGGAATCCCGCAGTCTATCAGCGCCCAGCCACATCACGCTTCCCCGCAAGATTGCTATTTGGCCCTACCTTGGTTAGTGCTCCGACTAAAAGGTGGCTTGCGTTGATGTGTGTGCTTTGCTCAGAAGCGCTCACCAAGGTAGGGCCAAATAACGACATAGCGGTGACATGTGAAGTGGCTGGGCGCTCATACGCTGCGGGATTCCGTTCTAAAGCTCTCGGCGCGCGCAGCGCATGGCCGAATGAATGAATGCGGTCCACTAAGACTTAACGATTCGAGCGCGAAATCGCGAGGTTGCCCACGTGCTAAACCAACCAAGGAAAGTCCTATTGTGGCCACTGCATCGTTAATCCAGACCACCCTTTCCAGCCAGCGTGCATGGGGGTAAAAGCTGCTTTCTTTGGTGACTTTCTTTGCAGCAGCAAAGAAAGTTATCCCCCCGCCGGGGAGGCGGCTACTGCAATAAAAGCCCAAACAAGAGAAGCCCCTTGCACGACATGCAGACCCCACCCTTCAATCAAACTCGCCGCGTGGCTGACACAAATCGAAAACGTCGAATGTCACGCGCCGATTGCTTCAACCCGTTCCCAATGCGCCGTGTCGGCCTTATCGGTAATGCGAACCTTCGCAAGCATCGGCACATAGCCGCGCAGCTTGGTTTCGCTGACCGCGCGTATCTCGGACGGAAACGTCTCTTGCGTCACACGCGTGCCGTCGTGGAATTCGAGCGTATAGCCATCGATCGGACCATAACGGCCTTTCGGCATCGGTTCTATGTAGACGTTTTGCATTTCATTTTCTCCAGGGTGTTGTGAAGTCGCGATGCCGTTGCGTCGGCTCTTGTATAAGAGCGTATCGAACTCACCGCGCGTCGTAGTGAAGAAACTTGCTTTATATAAGCGATGCGAAACAAGGAGTTACGAAGCAAATATCACGATGAGAAACGCGCTTGCCCGATACGCAAGCGGATTGTGGTGCCACGCAGCATGAAGTTTCGGTGGCTGGGGATGCGTTTCGTATCGTGAAAAATGGCACGTTCTCGTTACGGAAGATACTGCTCGACATAACGAGCTATGACGTGACCGAAAGCGGGAAGTCGTCCTTCTTGATCAGGGCTTCTGAAGGCATCGCGCAGTGCGGCGAGTTCTTCGTCCGTCGCCGTTGAAAGGAAGTCGACGCCGAGGGTCTGTGTTAGGACTTCGGATCTTTTTGCGCTTAACGCTGAATTATCCAGAGACAACAGTTCGATCATATAAGCCGCGCGTTCGTCCGATGGGTTCATCGGGACGACCGCACCTTGCTCCGTGAACAAGAAACGCCGCTCGCAAGAATCATCCTGCGGATCGATGATCAGGCTTTCCTCGAAAGCATTCTGTTTTGCGTGACCGCAATGAAGTGGCAATCCCGGTTTCGCTTCTCGCATGCATGAAGCGTGCAAATTGCGGAAGTCCAGTTGACGGTCTTTAAACGCATGCTGCGGGCGAAAGTGTTCGATGTGACTATCGCCGAGTTCGATTGAACGGCCGCAATAGCAGCACACCCAGCCCTGTTCTTTCAACAAGCTCTGGTGAAGGTCCTGTTTCTCGGGATTGCGCAGTTCGGCGTAACTCGGTTCCCAGTCTGCGTTTGCTGCTTCCTTCCATCGTTTGAACGAATCGGGTGATGCTCCTTTTACGATGTGCTTCATCGACCGAGAACCTCTTTACGCTTGATCAGGGCTTCGGCGCCTGCCAGTTCCGGAATGCCCGGCGCTTGCAAGGCCAGCTTGGCGAGGCGTTCGCGCGCATCGGCCAGATTGTTTCGTTCGATGGAGGCGAACAACGCCGTCAGTGATTCCGTGACTTCAGTCGGACGGGGTTCGGCATCCATGATCTGCTCGAGGATGCGCGTTGAATCCAAGCCATAGCTGGTCGAAGGATGGTTCGCGCTATCGTTCTGCAGCAGGATGATCTCTTCAGGCTTTAATTCGCTGAGCACTTGAGGCGAGTGGCTTGCTGCGATGAACTGCACGTTTGGAAATGCTGCGGGCAGACCTTTCACCAACAGGCGTTGCCACTTTGGATGCAGATGAATATCCAGTTCGTCGATGAGCACGATGCCCGGCGTGTCGCGCGCGACGTTCACGCCAAGTTGCGGGTTGAGCAGGCACATGCGGCGGGCGATATCAGCCACGAGCGCGATCGCGACGCGCTGCCCGTCGCTCAGGTTTTGGAACGCGACTGGCGGCCTGCCGTCAACCCAGTCAACCATCAGGCTTTTTTGGATGAAGTCGTAGCGGATGGCTTTGGCGTTTTCTATAACGTTGCTCAAGGCCATGTTGGTTACAGCAAGATCGTCATCATCGACTGCTTCGAAATCGACTACTCGCTCGTTTGCCAACTGCAGGCGTTCCAGCGATTTCGTGATGACCCACTGTTGCAAAGCCGGCGAGCTTGCTGATGCGTCCCACCAATTTTCGTATCCGGCGGTCCTCGACTCTTGATGCGTCGCTGCAGTTGTCTCCTGCAACTTGAACGTAGCCCATTGCCGGTAAGCCGGGAAGTAAGCAAGCATTGGAAGTGCGAGTACTTCCTTCGCAGCCGCCTGTCGAGAATTCGACATCTGCATTTCGCCGTTCAGGGGAGAAGGGTGGATGCCGAGCGTTATCGGATAGGCTGTTTCGCCGGTTTTCTCGTGCGTCCAATCAAAAAGAACTCCTCCTGCCTCAGCAGTCATGCTTATTTTCACCGGATACACACGCTCGAAGCGATATCGTGAATTCGACACTGCGGCTTGAATTCGAACCATCTCGAGCTCGTGCAGTGCCAATGGATTTGCGCCAACCGAGAGAGTATAGGAGAGGAGCCCATCCCGAATCGCCTTCAACAAAGACGTCTTCCCACTCCCATTCACCCCCGCAATCACATTAAACCCAGGCTGAAACTCAACCTTAAATTCCTTATAACAGCGGTAATTCTGGAGTTCGATGGAAAGCAGTCTCATGTCGGAAATCCCTGTGTGGGCAATGCCCGTTGGAGCGTGAATGCATTGGTACGATTCTAAACCAGCGTGGACGTCTCTCGATGCCCCGCCTATCCTGCGTCCGCCTTTCGCCGCTTCAACAAATACGTATCCATAATCCACCCATTCCTGTCCCTCGCTTCCGCCCGCACCCGCTCGATTTCATCGGCCACGTCTTCCAGCTTCCCCGCGACCAGAATCTCATCAGGCGTCCCGACGTACGCGCCCCAGTAGATATCGACCTCTTCCCCGATAACCTGGCGATACGCGTTCTGCGCATCCAGCATCACCACAACGCTATCCACATCCGCGGGAAATCCCTCCGCAATCCCGCGCCCGTTCGTAATCTGCACCGGCCGCCCGATCGCATTCAGCGCGATGCGATGCTTCGCCGCCAGCGCCTGCACACTGCTGATGCCCGGAATCACCTCATAGTCGAATGCATGCCGCCCGCTTTGCGCAATGCTTTCGACGATACGCATCGTGCTGTCATACAACGAAGGATCGCCCCACACGAGAAACGCGCCGCATTCGCCATCGGCGAGTTCATCGGCGATCAGATGTTCGAAGACCTGCTGCTTGTCGCGGTTCAACTGCTCGACGGCGGCACGGTACGCGCCTTCACGTTGACGCTCGGGGCTCGTCGCCTCGACCACGCGATAGTCGCGCTGCGTCACATATCGCTCGATGATTTCGCGCCGCAATTCGACGAGCTTCGCCTTCGCTTCGCCCTTGTCCATCACGAAGAACACATCGACTTCGTTGAGCGCGCGCACGGCCTGCATGGTGAGATAGTCGGGATCGCCCGCCCCGATGCCGATGATGAGGATTCGCTTCATGACGCGTTCCGGTTTCGTCGAAAGATGCAAACGCGCAGTCTAACCGTATCGGCGAAATACGCGCGGACGCGTCCTCATTCTTCTCTCATTCTTGCCGCGCAGAATGCTTCCATCGACGAAGCAATCAACCGGGAGCAGGAAATGAAGCTGATCAGAAACGCGATGGTGGCCGTGGCATTGAGCGCAACGCTGGTGACGGCGGCGCAGGCGCATCCGTTCATTGGAGTGGGAATCGTGGGTGGTCCGGTGTTTCCGGTGGCATCGGCCAATATGAGCGCGCCGCCGTTGCCGGTCTATACGCGCTCGGCGAGCGGCGGTCCTGCGCCGTTGCCCTCTGATGCACCGCCGGTGACTTACAAGGAACCGGCAGTGGCGAATATCGCATCGATCATGGGGCACGCGAACGCGCTCTGATTACATCGTCTTGATGCGTTCGGCGGAGAATTCCAGCCCGAGCAGTCCGAACAGGAACATGAGCATCGCCAGGCCGAACCAGCTCCAGAAACGTAGATGGATGTCGAACACGCGGAAGGCGACCGTCAACGAATAAAGCGCGACGCCGATCGCACCAAGTGAAAGCAGAAGCACGCCGACATGGAAGACCTGTCGGGACATGCTGGGCGAGGATGTATGTGTCATTGCAATACGCTCAGGCAGTGAACCTGTCACGGCGGAAATGTTCGGAAGGGCGCTTGCCGTGCTCAGGTTCTTGCGATGGTGCATCGAAAATCACGAACTGCATGGCCAGACACACGACGATGCCCAGCAATTGCAGCACGCGTGTCGTCGAGAAAAACGTATTCACGCCGGGCACGACGTATCTGACTTCTCCCACTCGCGCGATGACCCCGGTTGCATAGGTCGATGGCGCAGTCGGCCCGCGCAACGCACGCGGCGATTCGATCAGAAAGCGTGCGAGCAGCAGCGCGCCCACCAAAGCCGCGCCGAGTCGCCAGACGAGCGTGAGCCGACAGCTCGCGCACGTATCCATCGCGCGAAACAAACACGCGTTGACGATTGAGGCTGCCACACCGCAGGCAGCAGTGAACAGCACGGTGATGAGCCAGGACCGTTGTGAAGTCATTCGAGAAACGAAGAAAGCGAGCGATAGGGCGTCGCTCTCGCCATGAAGAGCGACGCATCGTATAGGAAGTGATTCACGCTGCGGTCACAAAGTGTTAATGGCGTTTTTTGCCCACAATCCCCTCCCGAATTTCCCCATCCGATTGATTCGCCCGACGACAACGCACTCTCGCTATGCGCGCTTGATTACCGGTATCCAGTGAATATCATGTTCCCAAGATTCATTCGACCGGCAGGGAAATAAACAGTTAGGAATCCACGGTAATTAGAATACGAACCGGGAAACCATTTCACTGTTGATCGATGCAAACCAATGCAGGCCCGGCGATTCGACACGCAAAAACCATCGACTCGAACAAGCGCATCTCATCATGCATGTGATTGAAACCGTGCTGTCCATTTCGCTCGCGGCCACGCTGATGGCATGCGGCGGAGGCGACAGCGGCACGACGCCGATTTCCTCGACGAACACTTCGGCGGCATCGGCGCCGGCCGCGCAGGAAGCGCCTGCATCGAGTGCATCCGCTGCATCGGCAGTCGATACCGCTTCTGCCAGTCCACCCGAAGGTACGCCCGAGGCCGCCACGACAAACCCTGTCGCCGCGGCATTTCGCCCCGGCAGCATCTTCTATGGCGTGAACGGACATGCCGTGCGCTGGGGCCCCTATACCTCGACGAGCGTGCAGACGCAGCTTGCGCAACTCAAGGATCTCGGCATTACCGTCTATCGAAACGATGTCTCTGATCAGACCAACGCAACGATCCTCGCGGGCGTGGCCCACACGATGGCGAGATCCCGCGTCATGGTCTATCCGGTGATCCTGCAAGGGATCAATTTTCCGAACGAAAGCGCGGCGTATCAGGCGGCTTATGCTCAGGCGCGAGCCATCGTTTCCGTTCGTCGTTACCCTTACTACGAAGTCACCAACGAACTCGCCGAACAATGTCTGGTCGGCTGGGTCGATGGCGTGCGCAACACCGACTTCGATAACGCGAAATATCAAATCGCGCGTGGCGTCATTCGCGGCATGATCGCGGGCATCAAGTCGATCGATCCAACAGGCAAGATCATCATGGGCGGCAATACGTGGATGCATTACGCCTTCGATGTCATGCTTGCGCGCGGCACGCAACCCGACGGCACGAGCGGGCATCCGAACGTGCCGTGGGATATCACGGCATGGCATTGGTATTCGGAGCAGGGCGACATCACGCACGCATGTGGTGGCACCGGTTGCTATAACGTCATCGGCGTGCTCAAGTCGCTCGGTGCACCGATCTGGATCAACGAAACCGGCGTGCGCCCGACCTTTCCCGGCACGCAGCAGCAGGCGGGTGCGTTTCTCGCCAACAACATGGTCGGGAGGATGCTCGCTTTAGCGTCGCAATACAATATTCAATCCGTGCAGGTCTATGAACTTTACGATGACCCGCCCGGCGGCGAAGGCCCTTATGGCGTCATTCAAAACGATGGAAAAACGCTAAAGCCCGCTTATACCGCGCTAAAGAATTTCATTGCGGCGCATCCGAAATAAAACGCTAAAGCGAATGCCGCTCACAAGAGCGTGAGGACAATTCCTTTGTCACTTGCGGTCCATTGCATTAGCCTGAATCGATCGATGCAACCGCAGAGGACAGCATGCCGCAAGCGACCGACTTCATGGCTATCGCCGATGCCGCGCGCGATGGCTACTTGAACCGCGTCATCGCAAACCTGAACGATCACGAGGTTCACATCAGCGTGATGGACGCGCCTTACCGCTGGCATTTCCATCCCGCATCCGATGAGACTTTCGTGGGAATCGAAGGCACGCTCGTGATCGATTTCGAGGACGGCTCCGTCGAACTCGATGCGGGCCACATTCTGACGATTCCAGCAGGCGTGCGCCATTGCACGAGGCCAAAGGGCGCGCGCTCGGCCAATCTCACCGTCGAGCGAACGGACACAGAAACCGTCTTCTGCGAAAGCGCGGCTTAGCGCTTCCATTCACATTTCCTTACGGCCGGAAGCATATCGTCATCACGTTCGTCACAAACGTGTCGTATCATCTTGGGAATTGAAACGTTTGCCGATCAAATTTGACAGCTTGCACGCTGCCTGCTTACTAGAAAATCAAGGCAACATATCCGTACCGCTGTGACCACGCGCAAGTGAAACATGACAACGCAACTCAGTGACGATTGCAAGAACCGCCTTTTCAGAATGACGCTGCGCGCGCCATTGAAAGGATTCGCGTTCGTCATGGCCGATACGCGTGAAGCCGCATGGAGAATGGGCCGAACCGTGCTCGGCGTGCTACATGCCGTGGGCGTTCATCAGGTCGAGATACGGGACGTGCACTCGTTTTTCGAACTTGTGCAAATGGGCATGAGCGAAGACACCGATCTGCGCGTATTCGAATGCGCGCACGACGACACCGGCGTGACCGACTGGACCCACGCGCCTTACTTTCTGACCAACGATTCTTCCCTGCTCGGCAAGTGGGCCGAATTCTGCGCCGAGCGCGCGAGCAGCGAAGTCCACGCCATGATCCGGCGCACGAAATAAACTTCGGGAACGCCCAATGCTCTAGGCACCTCAAGGCACGAAAGAACAGTCGTGCTTAGACGTTCCATGGAGGCGTGCCGCGATGATACGGTCTTACAACCATAAGGGCTTCGTGCTCGAAGTATCGGTAGAAGCGGTGTTCAGCGTGGTGAGGCGCGCGCCCGAGCCCGATCCCGCACGCTATCTCGCGGTCGTCACGATCAGCCGCTCAGGCCGGCCCATTACTTCGTTTTCGCCGCTTTATGTCGAGCAGAAACGAATCGCTAATTTCGTGAGTGCGGAAGATGCGCTCATGAGCGCGCATTCGGCCGCGCAACTCTATGTGGACGATTGGGTCAGCACAGTGCACTAACTAGGCCGCGGCGCGACCATGTGCTTCGTGATGAGCGGTGGTTTCGGCAAGCGCCGTATCTATGAGCGCGAGCTTGCGCTGCAACATGGCGACGCGCTGACATTGCGAAGGCACGAGATCGTACTCGGCATCGAGTTGAGCCACGCGCATGTCCCAATACTTTGCAGGCAGACGGGCCGGCTCCGCGCTGTGCTCGATGAAATTCGCCAATACAAGTTCGAGGTGTTGCAATTCCCTTTCGGCCATTTGAGCAGGTCGGCGCTGTCGGAATTCGGGATTGGCGTGTGCATCTGAATCTCTCATCATCGTCTCCTTCGTGCCTCTGTTTCACCTCTGATAATAAGCAAAGCATGTACCGCTTTGGGCGTTTCCTCTGACTAATTTGTTTCCAGATGAAACGCAATCGGCGCGGACCCTTTGCGGGCTTGCGTCTTAGCAAACGCTAAGAAATCGATTCGTTTAAGAATCATGAGGAAAGTACGCGCCTGCGTGAGCAAACTTTTCATCTTCGACCGGGCCTTTTTTCAAATTCGCGCAACGGCCCGTGGGTTGCTTGATTCTGACTCGATCAAACCACCCAGAGTCCGTTTCATGACCGATGCAAGCCGCGCCACGCGCGCAAGTACAAAAACGCTGGAAGCCGCGCTTCGAAAGCTATTCGGCATTCCGCATTTGCGGCCGGGACAGGAAGATGTGATACGCAGCGTGCTCGACGGTCAGGACACGCTCGCCGTCATGCCGACAGGTGCGGGGAAGTCGCTGTGTTATCAGTTGCCCGCGCTGCAACTCGAAGGCATGACGGTAGTCGTATCGCCGCTTATTTCGCTGATGCGCGATCAGGCCGCGAAGCTCGCGGAAGTCGGCGTTTCGGCAGCGGTGATGAACAGCACGCTGTCTGCACAAGAAACGCGCGATGTCATCGAAGCGGTCGCGCAAGGCACCATCCGCATTCTCTTCACCACGCCTGAGCGTCTCGTCACCGAAGAATTCATCGCCATGCTCAACGCGAAAGACAGTCCGCGCGTGCCGCTACTGGTGATCGACGAAGCGCATTGCATTTCGCAATGGGGCCACGACTTTCGTCCCGCCTATGTCGAACTCATTCACGCAATCAGGACGATCGGCCATCCGCCCTTGTTGGCATTGACCGCGACGGCCACGCCGAATGTAGTCGCCGACATCGTGCGCGAATTGCAGATGCGGCACGCGACGGTGATTCATACCGGCGTGTATCGCGACAATCTCCGCTTTGCCGTCGAGCAATTCACCAACGCGCAGGACAAGCGTCAGCGCGTGCTGACGTTGGCCCAGACGCTTGAAGGCAGCGGTATCGTTTATTGCGCGACGGTAGCCGAATGCGATGCCTTGCACGGCGCGCTGGTCGATGCGGGCGTGGAGGCACAGCGCTATCACGGCAAGCTCGCGTCGCACGCACGCGCCGAAGCGCAGGACGCGTTCATGGAGAACCGCGCACGCGTGATGGTGGCGACCAATGCGTTCGGCATGGGCATCGACAAGCCGGACATTCGTTTCGTGCTTCATGCGCAAATGCCTGGCAGCCTCGATGCGTACTATCAGGAAGCCGGGCGCGGCGGACGCGATGGCGAACCCGCGCAATGCGTTCTGCTATTCGAACTGAAAGACAAGCACGTCCAACAATTCTTTCTCGGCGGACGTTATCCCAGCGCGCAAACCATTCGTCGTGTCGCGGATACGATCCAAACACTCGCACACGAAGGCACATTGGAAAAGCCCATAGAACGCTTGCGCGAAGCATTGCCGGATATCGGCTTGAACAAGCTGCGCGTGGCGGCTGCGTTGATGCACGACTTAGGCGTGACGCGTCGCACGCGGCGCGGCGGCATGAAGCTCATCGACGATGGCGCGGCGCTCGCCGATCTCGATACCGCCGCCGAACGATATACACGCCGCAGCGAACACGATCGCGCCGTGCTCGAACGCATGATTACTTATGCGCAGAGTGCGCGTTGTCGCTGGCGCATGCTGCTCGATTACTTCGCCGCCGATATCGCCGATGCCCGCTCTAACGATCTGCTAGGTAAGCGAGCGAGTTATCGCGCGCCCGAAGATGAACTCGGCGGCGCGACATGCGGTGTGTGCGACAACTGCATGCATCCACCGGAGGTAATAGAAAGCCCGCGTGAATTGCGCGAGCATGAACTCGAAAAGAAAGAGAATAAAAAATTGCCTAAAGACTCATTCAAGCCCGGCGAGGCGGTACGCGTGCGTCGCTATGGCAAAGGCACGGTTGAGATGACAAGTGGCGACAGCGTGGCAGTACGCTTTCCCGACGAGCAGACGCGTACATTCATCGCGCGCTCAGTGAAGCGCGCGTGAGATGAAAGCGGAGCGGTCTCCTCTCGCGAAACCGCTCCATGTCTTCAGAGTGCATCTCGGAGTTCCTTAGACAGCACGTAGCTTAGCAAGGCACGTACACGACTTAAAGCGTATGAATCGCAATGATCTTCTGTGCGATACGGAGTAATGACGTCGCTCATGTGCAACAGCATTGGCCATCGCTTTAGCATGCAACGCGCGCTAAGCGGTTGACCTTAAACGCTTATGAAGCGATGAGCAGCATCGTCCTCAAAAAGCACAACATATTGTTGTGCCTCGATTCGGCATAAAGAGGTCCACGCAAAGGCATCGGTCGAATAAAGTGTTTCCAGTTTCTTGGGGCCTGGCTCAAGTTCGAGCGCGCCCAAGGCATCAAAGAAACTCATGCTCTATTAAGGAACTCGGAAACATGAAAAAGACGCTTATTCTCGCGGGTGTTCTTGGAACTTTTGCCGCAGCAGCCCATGCACAAAGCAGCGTGACGCTTTACGGCACACTGGATGCCGGCCTTCTCTATACCAACAATTCCGGTGGCCATAACAACTGGCAGCAAGGCAGCGGCTCGGTCTCGGATACTTACTTCGGCCTGAAGGGTTCGGAAGATCTCGGCGGCGGGTTGCACGCGCTTTTCAAATTGGAGAGCGGCTTCAACCTCAACAATGGCCGCTATAGCGAAAGCAACACCATGTTCAGCCGTCAGGCCTACGTCGGCTTGCAGCATGACCAGTACGGCACCATCACGCTGGGCCGTCAATACGATTCGACGGTGGACTATCTCGCGCCGCTCTCCGAGGCGGGCGGCGGATATGGCAACAACCTGGCGGGGCATCCGTTCGATAACGACAATCTCGACAATTCGTTCTCTGTGAAGAACGCGGTGAAGTATCAAAGCGCGAATTACGGCGGCTTCAAGTTTGGCGGACTCTATGGCTTCTCCAACGATGCCGGCCAGTTCTCGAACAATCGCGCATGGAGCGCGGGGGCATCGTATGCCACGGGGCCTTTGAATTTCGCGGCATCATATTTGCAGATCAACAACTCGCGCACGGGTAATGCTAACGGCGCGGTTTCGGCAGGGCAGAGCAGCAATACGAACCTGACCGCGGATCAGCAACGCACCTTCGGCGCGGGCGTGAACTATGTCTATGGACCGGCGCAAGTCGGCTTCGTATGGACCAACACGCACTACGACAATCTCATTGCGGCATCGGAGAATGGGACGTCGCTTGCATTGCCGTCCGGCACGAACCTGCATCTGAACAACTTTGAACTGAACGGCAAATATGCGCTCACGCCGGCGCTTGCGCTGGATGCTGCGTACACGTACACCGACGGTAAGGTGAACGGTTCGAACGGTTCGGGTGATCCGAAGTGGCATACGGTTTCGCTGCAAGCGGACTATTCGCTTTCCAAGCGCACGGACGTGTATGCGGAAGGCGTGTATCAGCATGCATCGGGGCAGCTTGGCAACGCTGGCGCGAATGTGGCGATGATCAATACGTTGTCGCCGTCTTCAACTGGGAATCAGGTTGCGGCTACGGTGGGGTTGAGGCATCGGTTCTGATGTTTTTTTGTTGTGCAAGGGGCTGCTGTTGTTTGGGCTTTTTATGCAGTAGCCGCCTCCCCGGCGGGGGGGTAACTTTCTTTGCTGCTGCAAAGAAAGTCACCAAAGAAAGCAGCTTTTTACACCATGCACGATGGCTGGAGAGGGTTGGTCTGGATTAATGGATGCAGTGGCCGCAATAGGACTTCCCACGCATCACGAGCCGCTTAGGCAACCTGGCGATTGCGCGCTTGAGTAATCAACGCTTAGTGGACCGCATTCATACTTTCGGCCATGCGCTGCGCGCGCCGAGAGCTTTAGAACGGAATCCCGCAGCCTATAAGCGTCCAGCCACATCACACTTCTCCGCAAGATTGCTATTCGGCCCTACCTTGGTTAGTGCTCCGACTAAAAGGTGACTGACGTTGGTGGGTGCGCTTTGTCCAGAAGCGCTTACCAAGGTAGGGCCGAATAACAATATAGCGGGAACGTTTGAGGAAGCTGGGCACTGATACGCTGCGGGATTCCGTTCTAAAGCTCTCGGCGCGCGAAGCGCATGGCCGAAAGCATGAATGCGGTCCACTAAGTCAAAAGGATTCGAGCGCGAAATCGCTAGGTTGCCCACACGCTTAACCAACCGAGGGACGTCCTAAGGCGGCCACTGTATCGGTTAATCCAGACCAACCCTCTCCAGCCATCGTGCATGGGGTAAAAAGCTGCTTTCTTTGGTGACTTTCTTTGCAGCAGCAAAGAAAGTTACCCCCCCGCCGGGGAGGCGGCTACTGCAATAAACACCCAAACACCAGCAGCCCCTTCCACGCAAGAAACAACAACAAACCAAAACACCCGCGCGCCACTACCTAAGCATAAAAAAAGCAACTACTTCCTCTCCTCCGACCGCTTGATAAGCTGCTCAATATCATGCCCTGCCCCCCCAGTCCCCGCTGCCAGCCGCGCCAACGCCGAAGCCGCCGTATCCCGCCGCACACCGCTCTCAGGCCGAAACGCTCTCGGCAATGCCATAAAAAACGTCGCACCGCCATCCAGCTCACCTTCCGCCCAAACTTTGCCGCCATGCCGCTCGATGATGCGCCGGACATTCGCCAACCCAATCCCCGTCCCAACAAACTGCTCATTCACGTGCAGCCGCTGAAACACGCCAAATAGCTTGTCCACATAACGCATGTCGAAGCCCACACCGTTATCGCGCACGAAGTACACGGTATAGCCAGTGGTCTCCCCCGTACCCGGCTTCGAGCCAATCTCGATGACAGGCTGCTCACGCAACGCACTGAACTTGACCGCATTGGCAATCACATTAGTGAACGCAACGTGCAGAAAGACGTGATCCCCTTCGATAGGCGAAAGAGCATCCACATTCCAATGCACGCGCGCCGAAGCCTGCTCATCGATATCGTTCTGAATAACGTTATGCACGAGCGCATGCACATCGACCTTATGCGGCCGCAACGCCGCGCGGCCCAGTTGCGCGAACGACAGCAAATCATCCACGAGCCGTCCGCCAAAGCGCGCCGAAGTAACGATGCGCTCCAGATACCCACGTCCGCGCTCGGATAACTTCTCGCCATCCATTTGCCGCAGCAAGTCCGCGAAGCTCACGATATGCCGCAACGGCGCGCGCAAATCATGCGAGACCGTGTACGAAAAGCCTTCGAGTTCATGATTGGCACGGCCGAGTTCGGTCGCGAGTTGCGCGATTTCCTCCGCGCGCCGCAACACAATCCCGAGCACCGCCGCACGAAATTCAAGCGCAATTTCGCGTTCCGCAGGCCGCCACGGCAACGAGCGGTTGCGCACCACATCGGTCCATGTCTCGAAGCTCACGCGCGGCGAAAGTTGCGGCGAAAGCGTGGTGAGTTTCGCGCGCGGATCGCCCGCCCACTGAATGGTCTGCACCACTTCCTGACGAAACCAGATCACGTAATTGCGATAGATCTTCGAGATCGATACCGCTAGAAACCCCGCGACATCCGGCGATTCGCGCAGCGCCGGACAAGCCTCGGCGGCGCGGTCCGACATCACCACGTCCTCGCTTTGATTGTCGAGCCAGTCGACCAGCGCGGTCACGCTGCGTTCGTCCGGCGTCACGCCGAGCAGCGAGGTGCGCCCTTCGAAGATCACCGCCGCGCCCGACGAACGCGTGAAGCCGAGCAGGTCGCTGGCATCGTTGACGAGCGAATCGATGAAGCTGTCCGTGTTCGCCATCGACGACAACAGCTTCGAGAGCATGCGCCGCAGTTCGAGCCGGTAATGCGCTTCCGTCTGCATCTCGCGCGCCTCGATTTGCAGCGACACGATCTGCGCGACATGCTCGCAAGCCGTGCGCACTTCGAAGGGCGGCAGGCGCGGCGTCGCGTGATGACAGGAGATCAAGCCCCAGAGTTTGTCATCGACGAGAATGGACATGGACATGGAAGCGAGCGTGCCCATGTTGCGCATGTATTGCAGATGCACCGGCGACACGCTGCGCAGCGACGCATACGTGAGATCGGTCGGGCGTTGCGTTTGCGGATGCAGCGCGGGCACGAGCGGCACGGCTTCGTAATTCGCGTCCGAGATCAGACGGATGCGGTTCTTGCGATAGAGTTCGCGCGCCTGCGCCGGAATGTCGGAGGCCGGAAAGTGCTGATTGAGGTAAGAGGGATAACCATCCTCGATCGCTTCGGCGAGCACTTCGCCGTGACCTTCGTCATCGAACTGATAGACGAGCACGCGCCCGAAACCGGTAATGCGCTGAATCTCGGTTGCCGCGAACTGGCACAACTGTTCGACCGTGCGCATGGTCTGCACGTCGGTGACGAAGGAACGCACGAGCGGGTACATGGTGGAGAACACGTCCGCCGTGTCCTGCGCGGGTTCCAGTTCGACGAACAGCAAGCCGTCATGCCGATGCACGACCAGCGCCATCGGACCGCTTTCGCTTTTCTGCGCGCTGTCGATCAGCACGTTGCCGACGTGAATCGCGGCGCCATCGCGCGAAAGCCGTTCGATGCCGTTCTTCGCGCGTTCGGCGGCAGCACGGCCGAGCAACGCTTCGAGCGGCTTGCCCATGCACGCCTGCGGGCTCAACGGAAACCACTGCCCGATATTGCCGCTCACTTGCAATACATGACCCTGCGCATCCACGCTGATGAGCAGGCCATGCGGTTGAATGCCGCCCGGAATGTGTATCGGCTCGCGCGCGCACTCGGCATACGCGGACGCGTCCAGCGCGTCGGAGCCGGTGCTTTGTGCCGTAGAATTTTTGTCCATCATAGTCCTGAAAGTCAGGCCTTTTCCAGGCCCTTCATGACACGCGATGCGCGCTCGCGTGGAGTTTTTTACGCTGCCGCGACCGTTACCGATCACGATGATGGTTCGCCACGAATTGTAAATCCGCAATGCGCCTGCCTGCTGCCGCTTGCTCCATCGTGCGTTCAAATAAAGCCCCTGCAATGAGCGTTCCGCGTCACGATTTAATGCCCTCGCATGCTGGCATCTGCGCTGGTAGCATGGGCGGCCCGCTTTTCCACGGCGAAAAAAACTGGACGCGGCATTGCCCATGAAAAGAGAAAGTGCTCGGAATATTTTTCGCAATCGTTTGCGTGATTCTTTGCGGGGTTTGCGCCGCCTAAGGAACGCATGAGGCCGCGTATCGCCGCCGTATTCCTGATGAGCGTGACGTGTGGCGCGCATGCGCAGTCCTATCGCGATGTCGCGCCGCTCACGCCGCCGAGCGTGGCGAAGCCGACCGCGCCCGAGCCGCCGCCCGAGCCGGTCGATGATTCGCAGAAGGTCGCCATCGAAACTCTGCGGGGCGTGACCTTCGTCGCCGCGACGGAGCCGAACGGCGGTATGACCGCATCAGCGCAGGGCGCGGTCTCTGCAAAAGGATTGCCGCTGCTCGACCCGCATTTCCTCGATACCTTCACCGCCGATGTCGGCCATCCGCTCACCTTCGCGCGTCTCGCGGAAATCCGCCGCGCGGTCGTGCAGCGTTATCGCGAGGCGGGGCATCCGCTCGTCGATGTCTATGTGCCCGAGCAGGACGTAAGCAATGGCGTCGTCACCATCGATATTGCCGAGTTTCGCGCGGGCAGCGTGGTGCCGAAGGGCAATCGCTGGTTTTCCGATTCGCTGCTCAAGCGTGAGATGCCGCTCACGCCCGGCGCGCCCATCCGCGAATCGGATATCGCCGCTGGTCTCGCGCTGCTGAATTCGAATCCGTACCGGCGCGTGGATGTCATCTATCAGCCGGGCACGGCGCAGAACACGACGGATGTCGTTCTGCAAACCGATGACCGCTTTCCCTTCCGCGTCTACGGCGGTTACGACAACGACGGCGTGCGCGATCTTGGCCGCGATCGTGTGCTCGCGGGCTTCGACTACGGCAATCTGTTCGGCGTGGATGCGCGCATCGGCTATCAGATGACGGCGAGCAACGATCTGATTTCCGGCAATCCTGATATCGAAGGGCGGCCCGATCGCGCGCGCTTCATCGCGCATGCGGTTAATTTTTCCGCGCCGCTGCCGTGGCTGGATCGCATCGAACTGTTCGGGGTGTTCGCGGAGAGTACGCCGCGTTTGCCGGACAGTTACGGACAGACCGGGCTGAGTTCGCAGGTGAGTTTTCGTTACGACTGGCGTTTGCCCGCGCTTGGTCTCTGGCAGCAGCAGGTTCAGTTCGGCTACGACTTTAAGCGCTCGAACAACGACCTCGAATTCGGCGGCTTTCAGGTGTTCAACGCGAATACGCATATTCATCAGTTCGTGGTCGCGTACGACATCACCAAGAGCGACACGGGCGGCGACACGCACGCCAACGCCACCTTCTACGCGAGCCCCGGTTATTTCGACGGTTCCGACAACGACGCCGCCTATGACGCCGCGCGGCTCGGCGCGAAGCCGCGCTATCAGTATTTCCAGTTGTCCGCGCAACGCGAGATGCCGTTGTTCGGCACGGGCTTGTCGGCATCGGCGCGCGGCTTGTTTCAGTGGACGGGCAACACGCTGCTGCCGAGCGAAGAACTCGGCCTCGGGGGCGACGCCACCGTGCGCGGCTACGAACCCTACGCCGTTCAGGGCGACCGCGGCTGGAACGTGCAGACCGAATTGCGCGGCCCCGCGTGGAGCTGGAGCGCGGCGGCCATCCAGCCGTTCGTTTTCTTCGATGCGGGCCACGTGTGGAACCGTATCGCGGAAACGGGCGAGGCCAACAATGCGTCGCTTGCGAGCGTTGGCGCGGGCTTTCGCTTTCAGGTGGGACGCTTCGTGAGCGTGCGCGGGACGTATGGATTTCCGCTCAAGGCGGCGGTGCCGAACGGCTCGAAAGCGCCGCTAGGCGAGATTTTCGTGGTGATCGGGAGTTGATGGAAAGGGCGCTATAAGACGCCCTTTCCATTACTGCTTCAGTGTTGCGCTTGCTGCCATTCCAGGACCGGATGCGTCGCGCCTGCCGGCATCGCCCAGACGCCGTTCGAGCCGAAGGTCCAGCCCGTGAAGCTGTTTTGCATGCCCATTTGCGCCGTGGTCAGACCGTTCGACGCCCCGGGCATCTTCCCGGTGTTCTGTCCGGCGGCCTTCGTCTGCGTCGTGGTGTCCTTGTCCCAGTACACGGTGTCGTCGATCGTGCCTTGATTCACCGATGCAATGCCGCCGTACGGGTCGCCCGAAGGCCCGCCGCCGCCCACGCCGCCTGTCGCGAACGACTCCTTGATCACGCCCTTCGGCCCGTTCACGTTGACGAGACTGCCTGTGCCCTGCACGCCGCCGGGACTGTTGGTGGCATACGACTCCGTGATCGTGCCGTTGTTGACGGCGACCAGTCCGCCCGTGGTGCCGTGATTCCCCGCGCTGACGTCGCCGGAAGCAAACGATTGCGTGATCGTGCCGTTATTGACGCCGACCAGCCCGCCGGCCGGCCCCGAAATACCGACCGATGCATCGCTCGACGAGCGTTCGATCAGGCCGTTATTCACGCCGACCAGACCGCCGATGCCTTGATTGCCGAAGCCTTCGTTGTCTGCGAAGCCCGAGGTCTTCGCATTCGCGATGGTGCCGTAGTTCCATCCGGCGAGAATGCCGTATGCGTTGGAGCCGAAGAAGCCCGACGCCCCGCCGTTCGTCATGGTGATGTTGCGCACCGCGCCACCCGTGCCGATCACACCGAACAGGCCGACGCCGACGCCCGAGGTGCCATCGTCCACGTTCAGCGAGTCGATGGTGTGGCCGAAGCCGTCGAACTGGCCGGTGAAGGGCGCGGTCTTGTCGAGGCCGATGGGCGAGTACGGCCCTTCGCCGGTACTCGGATCGAGCACTTTCGACGCGCTGGCATCGATATCCTTGCCGAGCGCGTAATTGCCCGCCAGATTTTGCGACACCTTCATCAGATCGTCGAACGAGTTGACGAGCTTGTACGCGGTGATCTGCGTGACCTGTCCGCTGTACGGCGCGGCGGTCCATGCGTTGTTCGACAGCAGCGTGCCCGGCGCATAGCTGCCGTTCATGTCGTACAGCAAACTAACGATGCCCGTGCTCTTCGACCAGTCGATGGTGCCGCGATTCTTCACGCTGCCGCCGTTGTCCACGCCGTTCGAATCCGCCCGCACGATGAGATTGCCCGCGCCGCTGTTCGCCACCGTCGTGCCCGCCGCGATGCCCACGTTGTGCCCGGCCCCGAGCGTCAGCGATGCATCGCCCGTCCAGCGCACACTGCTGCCGACCGTGACATTGCCGTTCGCGCCGGTCGCTTCGACATCGACGGAGGTGCCGTTGCTGAGATTGCGCGCCACGGTGCTCGCGTTCGCGCCGTTCAGCGTGAAGGTGGGCGCGCCGAGTTTCCATGTGCCCGCCTGCACGGTCGCGCCACTCACGTCGAGCTGCTTCGCGCGCGTCTCCGCAATGCCGCCGCTGCCGTCCGCGTTCACGGCTGCAATCGCGCCATGCGCGTGAACGGCGCCCGAATCGGCGACGAGCCATACGTGGCCGTCGCGCGTCGCGGTGCCGGTCGCGCGAATGGCCGCGCTGTTGCCGGCGAGCGCGTAGACGTTGCCATCGGCGGCTTGCAGGCTAACTTGCGCCGCGCGAATGGCGCCGGTGTTCATCACTTCGCCGCCGCTGCCGGTCTGCACGAAAACCTGCTGGCTGCCCGACGAATCCTGAAGCAGCACCTTCGCGCCGGTCGCGAGTTCCGCCGTGCCGTTCGGTGCGCTGATCTGTCCGTTGTTGACGACTTCCGAGCGCGACACGAGCACCACGTCGCCGCCCGTCGAGCCGATCTTGCCGAGATTCACCACCATGCCGTTGCCGCCGCCCGAAAGCGTGAGCGGCCCGCCCGCCATGAACGCGCTGTTGCTCACGTCGAGCGCGGAAGCGAGAAAGCGCCCGCCCGTCGTGACCACGCCGCCCGGCCCGACGATCACGCCTTGCGGATTGATCAGGTAGACGCTGCCCGTCGCGCTCAGTTGACCGAGGATCACCGAAGGATCGCCGCCAGTGACGCGATTGAGCGTCGCGCCCGAGCCATTGTTGAAGGTGACCTTGCGGCCGCCGCCGATCGAAAAACTGTTCCAGTCGATCACGCCGCGCGTGCTGGTCTGGTCGATGGTGAGCGACTGTCCGCCGCCGCCGATCGAGCCGCTGCCCGCGACGAACTTGCCGCCGCTGGGAAGCGGCGGCGCGGCGTGCGCGCCCAAACAGGCGATGAGTGGAAGGAGCGCGGCTGCGCGAGCGATACAGGTGGTGCGAAAAGATGCGGGATTGAAGCGGGAACAGCCTTGCATATGCCCTCCAGTCGGAGCCGGTTTTTTTGGTCGTTCGATTCGTGCGGGCCGCCGCGGGTGGAGCCGTCGCCGCCACTGCAAAGTCAGAGGCGCGATCATCGACGTGCGATCAGGCGCGACGATCTTATCAGCAGACTTAAATAAAAAATGTGGGTTCGACGCAAACGTTTGGCGAGAAAAAACTTGACCGCACGCGACGCCTTTTGCCGTAAGGATTCTTTCAAAACGGGCATGAAAATTGAACGTACGTGCGAGCTTTATGAAGGAATAATGTAAGTGAACGAGTAAGTTCAAATTACATGGCATTCCGAAATAACGCACGTTTTTGGCCGCTTACGCGAGGCACAAAAAGGCAGGTTTGGGTTAGCGCGAGGAAGGACGGCGCGGCGTGCTCAATTGCGCCCAGCATTCGTGATACACGCGCTGAACGAGCGGGCTGTCGTAATCGAGATCCTCGCCCTCCAGCACCTTTTCGATGCCGCTCTTGCCGCTTTCCGTTTCGAGGATGGATGAAAGCCGCGCCGCCAGCGATTGCGCCAGCACGGAAAGCCGTGCCGTCTCGAACCAGTCCGCCGCCCGATGATGCCGGTCCAGCCAGCGATGCGCCGCTCGCACCTGAAACGTCGGGTCCGGCCACCGCGCGTCGAGATAGTACGCGCCGAGAAAGCCGCAAGTGAGCCAGCAAAGGAGATGCACCCGATCGTCGGGTCCGAGCGGATAGCGGACTTGACTCATTTGGATAGTGGCACGGGACACGACGCAGGACCCGACGAAGATAGCACGCCGCGCACGCGCGTGACATACGGCCGTCACGATGCGCGCGCGTTCGGAAAGACGCGCTACTTCTTCTCCGCGATGATCTGATCGAACGTGCCGCCATTGGCGAAATGCGTTTGCTGGGCCTTTTGCCAACTGCCGAACATCTGTTCCACGGTGAAGGTTTTGAGCGGCCGGAATTCGCTTTCGTGTTTCGCGAGCACGGCGGCATCGCGCGGACGCAGATGATGCCGCGCGATGATTTCCTGTCCGGCCGGTGTGTAGAGAAAGTCCAGATACGCCTGCGCTTGCTTGCGTGTCCCACGCTTGTCCACCACCTTGTCCACGATGGAAACTGGCGGTTCGGCCAGCAAGCTCACGGACGGATACACCGCTTCGAACTCGCCCGCGCCCGGTCCGGCGCTCATCAAGCCGACTTCGTTCTCGAAGGTGACGAGCACGTCGCCGATATCGCGCTGCGTGAAGGTCGTGGTCGCGCCGCGACCGCCCGCATCCAGCACCGGCACGTTCTGGAAGATGGCGCGCTCGAAGTCCTGCGCGTCCTTGTCGCTCGCGCCTTGCTGCTTCTTGTAGCCCCACGCGGCGAGATACGCGTAACGCCCGTTGCCCGAGGTCTTCGGGTTCGCGATCACGGCCTGCACGTCCGCGCGCGCCAGATCGTTCCAGTCCTTGATGTGCTTCGGATTGCCCTTGCGCACGAGGAAGACCATCGTCGTGGTGTAGGGCGCGCTGGCATCCGGCAGGCGCGTGCGCCAGTTCGCCGGCACGAGTTGGCCGCGCTCGGCGAGCAGGTCGATATCGTTGGGCTGGTTCATCGTGACGACATCGGCCTGCAAACCTTGCGTGACCGATAGCGCCTGCGCGCTCGATGCACCGTGCGACTGCCGCACCGACACCGTTTCGCCCGTCTTCTTCTTGTAGTCCGCGACGAAGGCCGCGTCGATATCCTTGTACAGCTCGCGCGTCACGTCGTAGGACACGTTCAGCAAGGTCGTGTCCGCGTGCGCGATACCCGCGGTGCTCAGCATCGCCGATGCGCACAGCAACGCCGCCGCGACGCCCCGTTTATTACCGATGGTCATGCTTGATTTCTCCGTTGACGATGGTCGATACAAACGCAAAAAGGCCGCTCTGAGGCGGCCATTGTGTCAGCAAAAAGTAAAGCGAGGGCGCGTCATCCGTAGGCGCGGCGTTCCTCGAAGGCGGGTTCGTCGTGCTCGGCAGCAGCACGGCGCGCAAGCGTTTCGACGATATGCCGCGCGAGCGGCCACGGACCGAAACCCGCCGCCGTGTTGATATGCCCGGCATCGCCCAGATTCACGAACGCGCTGTTCCAGCGTTGCGCGAGCGTGCGGGCGTCGTCCAGCGGCATCCACGGATCGGTTTCGCTACCGACGACGAGCGAGGGCGCATCCAGCCTGCGTGCGCTGAACTCGCCCGCGTGGCGGAACTTGACCGGGCTTGCAGGCGCGACGAACAACACGCCGCGCACCTTTTGAGCCGATGCGCGCGTGAGCAGATGCGCCGTGGCGAGGCATCCGAAGCTGTGCGCGGCCAGCACCACGGGGCCGTCGATTGCCGCGAGCGTGTCGTGGATCGCCTGACTCCAGGTGTCGAGATGCGGCGCGTTCCAGTCGCGCTGTTCGACGCGTCGCGAACCTGCGAACTCGCCTTCGAGCCAGCTTTGCCAGTGCGCGCTTTCGCTGCCACGCAGGCCGGGCACGGTGACGACCATGACCGCAGCACGCGGCCTATCTGACTTTCGCGGTGACGTTGGTACGGCTTGCAGACGTGACATAAAGCGCCTCCCTGATGCCATTCTCGACGCGAAGCCCGCCACCGCTAACCATTTTTTCGTGATTAGGTTATGGGGCTGCTCTGCAACGCTTAAAAGCGGTAAGTCACGCCGACTTTGACGATCGGATACCAGCGGTACTTATCGATCTTGTCCTGCAAGTCTTGCCGCTGCTGATCCGCGACGGCCTGACCCGCAATGGCGAGCACATTCGCGGGCACATCGAACTGATCGACGGTCGGACGGCCATACGCGACGCCTGCATCGAAGAAAGCGGAGAAGCCTTTCGCCGCGACCGGCGTATGTCCGAAGCCGATGCCGATATACGGCCGCACCGTCGGATAGCTCATCTTCGCGTTGATGTGCGCGCCTGCGGTCGAGTACGTCGTGCCGTTGTACGTGTACGTGCTGGCGATGCTGGTGGCGGTGGCATCGACGTGATCGTTGCCGATCAGCGCGCCCGCCGTGATGCGAAAGCCCACCGTGTCAGGAACGGGGAAGAAGTCGAGATACAGGCCGCCGTGCATGAGATGCGCGGTGCCGTCGTAGTGCAATTGACCGGCGTTGAAGTCGTGCGAGAACGCGAACCCGTTGAATTCGGCGCGGACGTTGTCGTGCGTGCCGAGCGGTTCCGCATAGCCGATGCCGACGCCTTCGGTGCCGATCTGTCCGTAGACTTCGCGAGCGTGGGAGAGCGGAGAGCCGAGCGTGGCGACACCTGTGACGACAGCGGTCAGCAAGAGCTTCTTCATTGAGACAGAGTCCTATGGGGGGGTGACGCGAGTGGTGCGTCGGATCGGGGATGACTCTGTTAACGGAAGCGCTTAAGAAACTTTTAGCGAACGTTGGTGGATTTTTCGTCGAGGTAATGCTTTCCTGTGGTTGTTGATGGCTGCTGTCGATATTCGTGCAAAGGGCTTCTCTTGTTTGGGCTTTTATTGCAGTAGCCGCCTCCCCGGCGGGGGGGTAACTTTCTTTGCTGCTGCAAAGAAAGTCACCAAAGAAAGCAGCTTTTTACCCCATGCACGCTGGCTGGAAAGGGTTGGTCTGGATTAACGGATGCAGTGGCCGCAATAGGATGTCTCACGTTTCGTTAAGCGTGTAGGCAACCTTGCGATTGCGCGCTCGAATCCTTTGGAGTTAGTGGACCGCAATCATTCATTCGGCCATGCGCTGCGCGCGCCGAGAACATAAGAACGGAACCCCGCAGCCTATAAGCGCCCAGCCACATCACGCTTCCCCGCAAGATTGCTATTTGGTCCTACCTTGGTTAGTGCTCCGACTGAAAGTGACTTGCGTTGGTGTGTGCGCGTTGCCCAGAAGCGCTTACCAAGGTAGGGCCCAATGGGAGAGGTGCGATGTGGTGTGATGTGACTGGGCACTGATACGCTGCGGGATTCCGTTCTTAAGTTCTCGGCGCGCGCAGCGCATGGCCGAATGAATGAATGCGGACCACTAAGACTAAAGGATTCGAGCGCGTAATCGCGAGGTTGCCCACACGCTTAACGAAACGTGGGACGTCCTAACGCGGCCACTGCATCGTTAATTCAGACCACACTTTCCAGCCAGCGGGCACGGGGTAAAAGCTGCTTTCTTTGGTGACTTTCTTTGCAGCAGCAAAGAAAGTTACCCCCCCGCCGGGGAGGCGGCTACTGCAATAAAGACCCAAAAACCAGCAGCCCCTTCCACGACAAAACAGCAAAACAGCTCAAGCGCTGCTGCCTACAACTAACCTCCCCAGGCGCGCATAACCAACCCGCGCCCGAAGAGCGCGCTTAAAACGCGTGCCGCACCGCCACCCGCGCAACAAACTGATTACCCGACGACGACAAACCCTGCGCGCCAGGAATATACGCATCATCCAACGCCGATCCGGTGCTGTGTCCCGCGATATGCTGATACGCGCCCTGCACATAGACATCCGTGCGCTTGGACAGGAAGTAATCCGCCATCAGACCGCCCGAATGAATGCGCGGACGGATCGTACCCGCCGCGGCATCGTACGTTTCGATCGAGTAGACATACTGCGCGCCCACGAAGAACGCCGGCGTGAACTGATACTTGCCGCTCACTTCGAAGTTCTGATAACGCAGGTTCTTGAGCGCGCTGCCGTTGCTCAGATCGGTGTTGCCGATATAACCGTTGGCCGTCGGATTTGCATAGCTCGAATTCGTGTACGCAAAGCCGACCAGCGCCGGACCGAACGCGTAGTTGATGCCCGCGCCGAAAATCTGCATGCGCTCGGCGATAAAGCTCGCGTCGTTGTTCGCGACTGCGCCGATGTTGCCATTGCCCACGTTGTCTGCGCGCAGATAGGCCACGCCCGCCGACAACCCGCCGTTCGCATACGATGCGCCCGCGCTGTAGGCGCGGTTGTTCGCGAAGCCGGTCTGATTGCTGAAGCTGTACGTGCCGCCGAACTTGAAGCCGCCCATCGACGGGCTCGCGTACTTGACCGTGTTGTTCACGCGGAACGAGTTGTCCGTGTTGTCGTTATCGAACGGATGCGCGAACAGATAACCCGCCCAGTTGCCGTTGGCAGTCGTCGGCGCGAGATAGTCCACCACCGAGTCGTACTGACGGCCGAGCGTGAACGTGCCGTAGTTCGCGTTCTGCACGCCGACATACGCCTGACGTCCGAACATGCGGCCCGCCTGACCCGCGCCGCCGTTGCTCAGGTTGACACCGCTCTCCAACTGGAACACGGCCTTCGTGCCGCCGCCGAGATCCTCGACGCCTTTCAGGCCCCAGCGGCTGCCCGACGCGTAACCGCTCGTCAGTTCGTAGGTATCGTGCGATCCGACGTTGCTCGTGTAGTCGAAGCCCTCATCGAGCACGCCATACAGCGTGACGCTGCTTTGCGCGAAAAGGGAAGTGGAAGCGCAGCCCAACGCTGCGACGATGAACGCCTTGATCTTCATGAAAGTCTCAATCTTTTACGATTTATGAGGATATCCAAGCATCTGCGACCGATGCTCGGAGCGACGGATTGTCCTGGATGACGGCCTCAAGCGCAAAAGGATTTCGTGGCAAGTGAATCGTGAGTTTTATGAATGTTTCCCCAGCGAATTCTTCGCTTGTCGTTGCAGCGCGAGGCGCGGAAGAATGCCCTGAAAACGCAATTGGACTCGTTGCCGCAGCGGTTCGGATTTCACGTCGATCATGCGGTCACGTCATCGAGGAGGCTCGAAAGAACATGAAGCAAGAACGAAATTTTGCAAACGGGCGTTTTATTCAGCCGGTGAACGAATCGGTCACCGCCGTGGTGAATCCGGCCACGGAAGCCGTGGTCGGGCAAGTTCAGAATGCGTCGCGCGAACAGGCGCTGGACGCCGTGGAAGCGGCCCGCGTGGCGCAACGTGCATGGCGCGCGCTGCCGTCCGCCGAACGCGCGGTACACATGCGCAAGCTCGCGGATGCCATCGTGGAAGCATCGGCGGATATCGGCGCGGCGCTCGCGATGGAGTCCGGCAAGAGCCTGTCGGACGCCACCAACGAAGCCATCTATGCCGCCGAGATCACGCGCTATCACGCGGAATGGGCACGCCGGATCGAAGGCGAAGTCATTCCGAGCGACACGCCGGATGAGAACCTCGTGCTGCATCGCGAGCCGGTCGGCGTGGTCGCGTGTCTGATTCCGTTCAACTTCCCCATCTACACGCTCATGCGCAAGATCGCGCCGGCGCTGATCGCGGGGAACACGGTCGTCGTGCGGCCGAGCAACAACACGCCGCTGTCCGCATTCGAAGTGGCGCGCGCCATCGAACGCGCGGCGCTGCCTGCGGGCGTCATCAATATTTTGTCGATGGATCACGCGACGGCGGAAGTGGTCTGCACGCATCCGGCGGTCGGCATGATTACCTTGACCGGCAGCGTGAATGCGGGCCGCAAGGTGCTGGAGTATTGCAAGGCGAACATCGCGAAGCCGTCGCTGGAACTGGGCGGCAAGACGCCCGCCATCGTCGAGCCGGATGCGGATTTGCAGAAGGCGGCGCGTGAACTCGTGGCATCGAAACTCACGCACAGCGGGCAGTTGTGCACGGCCATCGAGCGCGTATATGTGCACGAAAGCATTCATGACCGCTTCGTCGCCATGCTCAAAGAGCAGATGCTCGCGAAGAAGATCGGCGACCGCGAGGAAGACGCGAGCTACATGGGCCCGCTCGTCAACAAGGCTTCACGCGATGGCATTCACGCGATGGTTCGCCGTGCGGTAGAAGCGGGCGCGAAGCTCGAAACCGGCGGCGAAATCCCCGCGCGCAAGGGCTTTTTCTATCCGCCGACGCTGTTGTCCAACTGCCGTCAGGACATGGAGGTCGTGCAGGAAGAAACCTTCGGCCCGGTGCTCGCGGTGCTGTCGTATTCCACGCTGGATGAAGCCATCGGCTACGCGAACGATCACCAGTTCGGTCTTTCTTCGGTGCTCTATACCGAGAACTATCGCAACGCGATGAAGGCCGCCAATTCCATCGAAGCGGGCGAACTGTATATCAACCGCACGCCGGCCGATCCGTATCAGGGCTTCCACTCGGGCTGGAAGCGCTCGGGCATCGGCGGCGACGACGGCAAGCACGGCATGCTGGAGTTCACGCAGACGCGCCTCGTCGTCATGAAGTATTGAGTTTCCACTGACCGCGCCGTCGCACAGACGGCGCGGTTTTTTATTTCAACGCTGGCCAAAAAACATAAGGGACGCCACAAAGCGTCTTTCAGGAGCACCTTTCCGTGTCGACGAATTCCGTTCAACCCACTTCAGGCGCGGCCGCGACGCCGCTTAAAAGCACGCGCGCCGACCGTTATATCCAGCTTGCACTGCTGGTGATTGCCGCTGGCGCGATCTATCCGATTCTGTATCTGCGGCAGGTGTATCAGCCGACGATGCTCGAAGTCTTCAACATCACCGAAGAGCAACTCGGCTATCTGTATTCCGCGCTCGGCACGATCTTCCTGATCTGCTATCTGCCGAGCGGTTGGCTTGCCGACCGCGTGAAGCCGCGCGTGCTCATCAGCTTCTCGCTGATCGCAACGGGCGCACTCGGGCTGTGGTATTCGACCGCGCCTGCGTTCAACGCGCTTATCGTGATCTTCGGCGCGTGGGGGCTGACGACCGGCCTCACGTTCTGGGCGGCCATCATCAAGCGCGTATCGATGATCGCTTCCGCCGACGAACAAGGACGCTTCTTCGGCTTCCTCGACGGTGGCCGTGGCCTGATCGAAGCCATGCTCGCGACCATCGCCATTTCGCTGTTCGCCTATGTCACACATACGCGCGGCGATTCGACGGCGGCGGGCTTCAAACTCGTGGTCTATATGTACGCGTTCCTGTGTATCGCGCTCGGTGTGATCCTCGGCCTCGTGCGCGATCCGCAAGGCGTCGAAGCCGTGCAGACGAAGCGTGAAAAGCGCAACGTGGTCAGCGATCTCGGCGTGCTGCTGAAGAACCCGCGTCTGTGGCTGCTCGCGGCCATCGTGTTCTGCGGCTATCAGGTGTTCTGGGCGACATACAGCTTCTCCGCCTATCTGCACGAAAAGGAAATCGGTCTGACGGTGGTGATGGCCGGTGCGATCACCACGGCCAAGCTGTGGATGCGGCCGATCGGCGGCATCGGCGGCGGCTTTCTGGGCGACCGTTTCTCGAAGATTTCCGTGCTCGTGTTCGCGCTGTTTGCATCGGCTATCGCGCTGCTCGTGTTGATGGCCGCGCCTTCGATCGCGAATCACGGTTTGCTGGCAGCGCTCGTGCTGTTCATCGGCGTGATGACGTATGCCATTCGCGGCCTCTACTGGTCGCTGCTCGATGAATGCAAGGTGCCCGCGGAAATCTCGGGTCTTGCCATTGGTCTTATCTCGGTTATCGGCTATTCGCCGGATACCTTCCTCCCGCTCGTGAACGGTCACTTGACGCAGCATTATCCGGGCGTGCACGGCTATCAAATGTACTTCGGCTATATCGCCTGCATGGCAGCCCTCGGCGGCGTGGCCGGACTCGTGTTCAAACATCGTATTGCAAAGGAAGCGCAACAATGAAGATCGCCGCGCTGGAGACGCATATCGTCGCCGTTCCGCCGCCGCACGTCGGTGGCATGTACTGGATTTTCGTGAAGCTGCGCACGGCGTGCGGCATCGAGGGCGTGGGCGAGATTTACGCCGCCACGTTCCATCCTAAAGCGATGATGCCGATCATCGAGGACGTATTCGAACGCTATCTGCTCGGTCACGATCCGCATCACGTCGAGCGCTTTTATCGCGAGGCGTATTCGAGCGGCTTCACGCAACGCCCCGACCTCACCATGATGGGCGTGGTCAGCGGCCTGGAAATGGCGTGCTGGGACATCATCGGCAAGGCGGCGAACAAGCCGGTGTACGAACTGCTCGGCGGACGCGTGCATGAACGTCTGCGCTCGTACACGTATCTGTATCCGAAGAACGCGCGCGGCGAATACGACTACGACGACCCCGACCTCGCCGCCGAATGCGCCGCGCAGAACGTGGAAATGGGCTTTACGGCGGTCAAGTTCGATCCGGCCGGTCCTTACACCGCGTATTCCGGCCATCAGGTGTCGCTCGAAGTCATGGACCGTTGCGAACTGTTCTGCCGCAAGGTGCGCGAAGCAGTCGGCAGCAAGGCCGATCTGCTGTTCGGCACGCATGGGCAGATGGTGCCGTCATCGGCCATTCGTCTGGCGCAACGTCTGGAAAAGTTCGATCCGCTGTGGTTCGAAGAACCCGTTCCGCCCGGACAGGAAGATGCGATGGCGCAAGTCGCGGCCAAGACCAGCATTCCGATCGCGGCGGGCGAACGCCTGACCACCAAGTACGAATTCTTCAAGCTGCTCGAAGCGCGCGCCGCGTCGATCCTGCAATTCAACGTGGGACGCGTGGGCGGCCTGCTGGAAGCTAAGAAGATCGCGAGCCTCGCGGAAGTGCATTACGCGCAGATTGCGCCGCATCTTTATAACGGACCGGTGGGCGCGGCGGCGAGCATCCAGATCGCGGCGTGTTCGCCCAACTTCCTGATTCAGGAAAGCATCGGGACGTGGGACGGTTTCCATGCGGACGTGCTCAAGACCAAGATTCGCTGGGAAGACGGCTACATCATTCCGTCGAACGAGCCGGGGCTGGGCGTCGAACTGAACATGGACGTGGTGCGCGCGAATACGCCGTACACCGGCGAGCGCCTGCATCTGCAAATGGCGCAGAAGCCGTTCGACGTCAAGGATCTCGCGCCCGCCAAGGGCTGAATTTGAAGGAGCCGTCCGGGGACGGGAGAAGCAATGAGCATGGAATTCGATTACATCATCGTGGGCGCGGGGTCGGCGGGCTGCATTCTCGCCAACCGGCTGTCCGAGTCGGGACAGCATTCGGTGCTGCTGCTGGAAGCGGGCGGCGAGGACGCATCGTTCTGGTTCAAGATTCCGGTGGGGTTCACCAAGACCTACTACAACCCGGAATTCAACTGGATGTACTACAGCGAGCCGGAAGCGCAACTGAATAACCGCCAGTTGTATTGTCCGCGCGGCAAGGTGCAGGGCGGCTCCGGTTCCATCAACGCGATGATCTACGTGCGCGGCCAGCCGCACGATTTCGACGACTGGGCGCGCGCGGGCAATCCGGGCTGGGGCTTCAAGGACGTGCTGCCGTATTTCAAGCGGCTCGAAGCGCATCCGCTGGGCGAGACGGCCTATCACGGCGCGAACGGCAAGATCGGCATTTCGCCGATGAAGGACGAGGCGCATCCCATTTGCCGCGACTTTATCGAAGGCGCGAAGCAGGCCGGCTTTCCGACCACGGAAGATTTCAACGGTGCGCAATACGAAGGCGCGGGCATTTACGATGTCAGCACGCGACGCGGCCAGCGTTCGTCGAGCAGCTTCGAATATCTGCATCCCGTGCTCGGACGTCAAAACTTGCGGCTCGAACGCAAGATCACCGTGCAAAAGCTCACGTTCGATGGCAAACGCGCCACCGGCGTGATGGCTTCGCGTGACGGTCAGCCGGTCGAATTCCGCGCCAAGCGTGAAGTGATTCTCTCGGCGGGCGCGGTGGATTCGCCCAAGCTCATGCAGCTTTCCGGCATCGGCGAACGTGAGTTGCTGGCGAAGCACGGCGTCGCGCTGGTGCATGAACTGCCGGCGGTCGGCAAGAATTTGCAGGACCATTTGTGCGTGAGCTTCTACTATCGCGCGACCGTCAAGACGCTCAACGATCAGCTCGGCACGTTCATCGGCAAGGCGAAGACGGCGCTGCAATACTTCTTCACGCGCAAGGGACCGCTTGCGATGAGCGTGAATCAGGCGGGCGGCTTCTTCAAGGGCGATGAGAAGGAAGCCGAACCGAATCTGCAGCTTTACTTCAATCCGCTGTCGTACCGCATTCCAAAGAGCAACAAGGCCAAGCTCGTGCCGGAGCCGTATTCCGGCTTCCTGCTGTGCTTCAACCCGTGCCGTCCGACGAGCCGTGGCACGATCGAAATTGCATCCAACCGTGTGGAAGATGCCGCGAAGATCCGCATCAACGCATTGACCACGCCGAAGGATCTGGCCGAAGCGGTGCAGGGCAGCAAGCTGATTCGCCGCATCATGGGCACGCAGGCGTTGCGCGGCGTGACCGCCGAGGAAATTTCGCCCGGACCGGATATTCAGAGCGATGAAGCCATGCTCGCGTATTTCCGCGATCAGTCGGGTTCCATCTACCACCTGTGCGGATCGCTGGCGATGGGCCCGGATGCGCGCGATTCCGTGGTCGATGCGCGTTTGCGCGTGCATGGCATCGAGGGTTTGCGCGTGGTGGATGCGTCGGTGTTCCCGAACATCACGTCGGGCAACATCAACGCACCGACCATGATGGTCGCGGAGAAGGGCGCGGACATGATCCTCGAAGACGCCCGCGCCGAAGCCGCGCGCGAGGCGGCTCCGGCCGAACTGGCGAACGCCGCCTGACGCTTGCACCGCTGGCTTCCGACCGCGCCGTGAAAGCGGCATAATTTGCCTCGATTCGTAAAATGCTGCCGTAGAGCGGCATCGACTGGCGATCAAGCGTGTTAAATCCGCACCTTGATCGCTGGACATGGAGACATCGACTTGAAGCGAAAGATGCCCGCCCTCAACGCGCTGAGGGCTTTCGAAGTGGCCGGGCACACCGGCAGCTTCACGCGCGCGGCCGAACAACTGCACGTCACGCAGAGCGCGGTGAGCCGTCAGGTTCGCCAGCTCGAAACGCAACTCGGCGAGGCGTTGCTGGTGCGCCGGCATCATCATCTGGAACTGTCGCCGACGGGGCGCCTGCTGCTGCAGGCGCTCAAGCATTCGTTCGACCGGATCGAACTGACGGTGCGCGGCATTCAGGAAAAGACGCATCTCAAGCGGCTGCGCATCAACGCACCGCCGACTTTCACGAGCCGCTGGCTCATGCCGCGCCTGCCTGCCTTGCGCGCGTGTGCGCCGGAACTCGAATTGTCGCTGACCACGAGCCTGAAAGACGATCTCGTCGAATCCGGCTCACTCGACTGCGCCATCCGCTTCGGCAACGGCGAATGGGACGCGCTCGACAATCAATTGCTGATGAACGAACGGCATATCGCGGTGTGCTCGCCTGCGTTGCTGGGCGATCACGCGGGCGGGCCGCCGCCCGATCTCGGCGCGTTCACGCTGCTGCATGTGCTGGCGAGCAGCGATCAGCGTTATCTGACGTGGCAACACTGGCTCAAGGCCGCGAATATCGAGGATGTCGATCTGAGCGGCGGCTACGAATTCGATCTGCTCGATCACGCGATCCGCGCGGCCACCGATGGCCTCGGCGTCACCATGGCCGACCGCCACATGATCGGACGCGAGTTGCGGCAAGGCACACTCGTGCCGCTGCGCGATATCGAAGTGGACGGGCATCAGTCGTACTGGCTCGTCACGCGCACCGGGCAGGACGACTCGCCGCAGGTCGCGCTGTTCCGCGAATGGCTGCGCACGCAGATCGACGAGCAGCGGCGCGGCTGATCATCCAGACAAAAGAAAGAGAGACACCATGCGCCGCCTGCCTTCCCTCACCGCGTTGCGCTTTTTCGAAGAAAGCGCGCGCCACATGAGCTTCAACAAGTCCGCGACCGCGTTGTGCGTGACGCCGGGCGCGGTCAGCCGGCAGATTCGCCTGCTGGAAGATGCGCTCGGCACGAAGCTGTTCGATCGCGATCACAAGGGCATCCGCCTGACGCCGCAGGGACGCGAACTGTTGACGTGCGTGTCCGATGCTTTCGATTCGATCGAACGCGTGACGCGTGCGTTGTCACCCGCGCGCAGTGGCGAGCGCAAACGCCTGACCGTGTGCGTGCCGCCGACGTTCGCCACGCGTTGGCTGTCGCCGCGTCTGGGCTCGTTGATGGACGCGGTGCCGAACATCGATCTGTCCGTGCGCACGGATGCGGCGGAGGCGCGGCATTGCTGTATTCGCTTTGGTGTCGATGCATCGGACGATGCGCGCTCGGAGTTGCTTTTTATCGAGCGGCATGTGCTCGTCGGCGCGATGAAGTTCGCCGGGCAGCCGGTCGAAGCGCTTCTTCAGCGTTTGCCCGCGCTGCACGTGCTGCACAACGATACGCGCCTCACGCTCTGGCCGAATTGGCTCGATGCAGCGGGTCTGCCGCAGGCTTACGCGGAGAACGGGATCGAGTTTTCGACGTTGGATCAGGCGATTCATGCGGCGCGCGCGGGAACGGGGCTGGCGGTGGTGGATCGCAATATGATCGCGGATGAACTCAACGATGGTGTGTTGGCGATGCTGTCGCCGGTGGAATCGAATGGGCCTTATGGGTATTGGATCGATATTGCGCAGGGGCATGTGGGGGAGGATGCGGTTGAGGCGTTTGCGGAGTGGTTGAGGGAGGAAGGCGGGTTTGGGTCTTTGCTGTCGCTTGAATAGATTGTCGAGGGTTGGTGTGTGTGTGTCGTGCAAGGGGCTGCTCTTGTTTGTGTTGTTTATTCAGTAGCCGCCTCCCCGGCGGGGGGGTAACTTTCTTTGCTGCTGCAAAGAAAGTCACCAAAGAAAGCAGCTTTTACCCCCATGCACGCTGGCTGGAGAGAATTGGTCTGGATTAACGATGCAGTGGCCGCAATAGGACTTGCCACTCATAACAAGCGCTTAGGCAACCTAGCGATCACGCGCTCAAATAACCGATGCACAGTGGACCGCGCTCATTCATTCGGCCATGCGCTACGCGCGCCGAGAACATAAGAACGGAATCCCGCAGTCTATAAGCGCCCAGCCACCTCACGCTTCTCCGCAAGATTGCTATTCGGCCCTACCTTGGTTAGTGCTCCGACTAAAGATGACTTGCGTTGGTATGCACGCTTTGTCCAGAAGCGCTTACCAAGGTAGGGCCGAATAACGACATAACGGTGACGTATGAAGTGGCTGGGCGCTGATACGCTGCGGGATTCCGTTCTAAAGTTCTCGGCGCGCGAAGCGCATGGTCGAAAGAATGAATGCGGTCCACATAGGCTAGAGAATTCGAGCGCGTAGTCGCCAGGTTGCCCACACGCTTAATGAAACGTGGGACGTCCTATTGCGGCCACTGTATCGTTAATCCAGACCAACCCTCTCCAGCCATCGTGCATGGGGTAAAAAGCTGCTTTCTTTGGTGACTTTCTTTGCAGCAGCAAAGAAAGTTACCCCCCCGCCGGGGAGGCGGCTACTGCATAAAAAGCCCAAAAACCAGCAGCCCCTTCCAAGGAGAGTCTGCAATACAAATCAACCCCCACTAGCCTGATTCAAAGTCAAATGCTTAGTCTCCGGCGCCCAAACAATCGACACAATCATCCCCACAAGCAACACAGCAGCAAGCGCCATCATCGTCCCTTGAACGCCCACTTGCGCGATCCCGATCGGCAACAGAAACGTCCCCACCGCCGACCCCAACCGGCTGCAAGCGATCGACAATCCCACGCCACACGCACGCGCCTCAGTCGGAAAGCACTCCGGAGGAAACACGCCGACGAGATTCGAGAACGCCGACATTGTCAAAGTGAACACGCCAAACGCAACGATCATCCCTAACGATGCAGACGCCGGCAACACCGCCAACGCCAGCAACGACGCACAGCACACCGCGAACGAGCCAATCAGAAACGACCGGCGCGACAACTTGATCGTCAACCAGATCCCAAGCAACGCGCCGAGCACCAGAAACGCATTCAGCAGCAAGTCCGCGCCCGAACCTTCGCTCAGGTTGATTGCCTTGAGAATCGCCGGCAAGAACGTATAGATCGCGAAATACGGAATCACGAGACACACGAAAAACGCGCAATTGAACACCGTGCGGCGAATCAGGTCCGGCTTGAACAGCCGCGCGAAACCGCCGTGCGATGCATGATGATCCCCCGCATCAGAACCGGCATCGATGATAACGTTCGGCCCGAAATGCTTGCGCACGATGCGCATGGCTTCTTCCACGCGCCCCTGACCGATCAGCCAGCGCGGCGACTCCGGCGTGCCGATGCGCAAAATAAGCACGAGAAACGCCGGCACACCTGCGGACGCCAGCAGCCAGCGCCATGCATCCGGCGATGCATCGGCGTAATGCATGCCTAGCACATTCGCGATCACATAGCCGATGGTCCAGATCACGCTGAACGATCCGAGCAAAGTCCCGCGATGCTTGCGCGGCGAAAACTCCGCGAGAATGGCATGACCCACCGCGAAATCGCCGCCCATGCCGAAGCCGATCAGCACGCGCAGCGCGACCAGAATCGCGGGCGTGGTCGCATAGAACTGCGCGAACGCCGCCACGGTGATGATGACGAAACTCAGCAGGAAAATCTTCTGCCGCCCGAGCCGGTCCGAGAGCCAGCCGAACACGAGGCTACCCAGAAAAATGCCGATCAGCGCGGATGCGCCGAGCAGGCCCATCCAGAACGCATCGAGCGGAATTTGTTTGTTGAGCGAACCGAGCGCGTAACCGATGGTGCCGAGCGCATAACCTTCCGTGAAGTGCGCGCCAAAGGTCAGGCCCGCGATTTTGATATGGAAGCGGTTGAGCGGCGCATCGTCGAGCGTGACGCGGCCGCTTGGGTGCGAAGGGGTGAGAGGCGCATCGAGCGCATCGGGAATGACGATTCGAGTATCCAAGGGTGTCTCCTCCACTGCATGAAAGGCCGCGCGCGCGATTGTGCCTGCTTGTTGAATTGACGCGCGCGGCGCGGACAGAAGATGACTCAGCGGCCCAGACCGCCCATCATCATGTACTTGAGTTCCGAATACACGGGGAGATCTGTCCTTTTCCCAGCAAGGCCGTCCGGGCCTCATCCAAAATTAATCCAAAGTTTTTTAAAAACCGGACGCGACGAATCGAACGTCGGAAAGCGCTAGCTCGCCTTCGCAGGGAGCTTGACCTCAACCCATTGCTGTCCGCGGGTGTCGATGTAGTGTTCGGTCATTGCTGCTGATTTGTGGCCCAGAAGAGCCTGCGCGAACCTCTCTCCGTTCTGCTCCGCGTGCAAACGAGCAGTCAGCGAACGGATTTCATGAAACGTGGTCGGATTTAGATCCGCCGGAACGTCGATCTCGGCTTCTGTGCGAGCCACTACAAAGGTCTGGCTTAGTGTGTTGTAGCTCACAGGTTTCCCTTGCTTGTTTGCATAGCGGCCGCCTCTGTAGTGAATAAGGTATCGACTAACAACGTCGTCACGGCACTGAGCAATAACGCTCGCGAGAGAATGCTCGCCTAGCGATATGTCGAGCGGGATTTTGAGCTTCGTCTTTCCACCCTTTTTCATCTGGTCGACCCAGAGGAATCCATCTCGCACATCGTCGAAGCGCATCTTGCCGATGTCGCTGACTCGCTGGCCGGTTAGCAGCGCGAGCAACAGAGCGTTTCGTAGCCACTGTTCCTCGACCTTCCCGTAGATCGCCCAAAACACGTCTTCCGTCATTCGCATACGCTTCACTTCTGACTTCGGCTTCAGCACAGACTCCACTGGATTTTTGCCAGGCTCGATGAGTCCATGCGTGATCGCGTCTCTAAAAATGTCTTGCAGTCGGGTGCGGATGTGCCCCGCCTGCGACGGACCCCGATCTGCTGCGGCTCTTTTGATCAAAGCCACTGCGTCCTTGGGAGTGAAGGATGAAATCGGCTTGGTTGCCAGCACGTCTTCGCGTATCGCCTTGATCTGCGTTTTGTAGTTTTTGACCGTGTTTGGCTTCTTATCCTTCAGGTATTCGGTCTGATAATCCACGCAGTGTGCCGCAAGTGTTATCGGCGCGTCGCCAGTAGCATCAAGCAGATTCCTTTCGTCATGGCACCGTGCGAGTTCGAGATTCGCGCGTTTTACCTGCCGCTTCGCCTTCTCTAGATCATAGCCAAGGCCGAGCGTCCGTTTCGTATCGGGATTGCGAAACCACAGATAGCCGTTAGGGTTCTGGTAAAGATTGGCTGGCCAGTTGCGCCGACTAGCTTGTCTTCTGCGTGCGTTCACGAAGTCCTCTCGAGTAACTCGCATTTGGGTGTGACATACTCTGCGGTCGGGGCCACGTAATATGCGCGTCCGACTTTTATCGGCCGCGGCTGGATCTTTCCTCCATGAATCCAGCGCAGCAGTGTGTATGAATGCGGTTTGTGCTCGCCAAACATCAGAACAGCCCATTCGGCCACTGGAATTAGTCGTGGCATCATTTCTCCATAAACTTTTTGCTAATCTGCAGAACTCCGTCGTTCACTTCCCAAAGTCCTGCTGCTCAAAGCGCAACATTGACGCAGGAGCCAAGATGCGCGTCGTGGCCACCTTGAAAGCACTTCCTGCCGTCGAGTGTTCCCGCCGCATCAGTTGCCGAACTCGCGTAGGATGCGGCGATCTTACCGTCATGCTTTCCGAAGACATATAGAGCGCGGAAAAGCGATGTCGGTGACTCTCCGCTGTGCTGCCAGCATTCGTAGATCTGCAGCAACTCTGCGTCAAGTTCCTTAAGCCATTCCAGCTTCGCTCCCGCCGAAACGGCTACCGAGCTCGCGGCAGTGCCGAGAGATGCAATCGCGGCTTCGATCATTGGAAGCGTGTTATGTGCAGGATCGGTCAAGTCGGCATCTGGCATTCGGATATAGCCTAGTGCTGTGCCATTGACGATGAAGTCACGCGCCGCTTTCAGTGCGGCCGCAACAATGTCACCCGGCTTCGCCCCCGCCGCATCCGCTACCGAACTCGCGGGAGTGGTGGCGCAGGCGAGCACATATGCGCCGAAGTCGGTCATGTAGTGACGGCCGCCGGGTGCAGGGCGCACTGCGCCGAATTCGGCCAGTGCGTGCATGTCATCCCGGTCCACGTCGTGGCCATCCGCCTGAGGGTCCTCGCAGCACTCGCTGAATCTGCGCAACTGATTGAGTAGGCGCAGTTCCAAGGTGGGCATACTTACGCGGATTTCTGATTCAGTCATGATGTGTCTCAAAGACGGGTGGCGTCAGTTGCGGCGGCTCAACGCGCTGCACACGATGTGCTCAAGCTGCAGTACGCGCTTCTCAAGCTCTTCAATCCGCGCTGCCTGATCAAGCTTCTTCTTTGCCGTGCACGATCCAAGGCATCGACCAACGGTGAAGCAGTCACTGCTCGCTACGGTGCAGTGTGAGTGAGGATAGAACTCACCGGTTGCTCGTGGCATTAGGTGCTTCGATGCGTCTGCGCAAATCTGTGAGCGCCGTCTGAAGCCTCTCGACGGAGATTCGGGAATGCTCTGCTGCCGAAACTGCGACATCCAGCGATTCTTTGCACATGCGAACCGTGTGTACCCGTGCGGATGTGCGGCGGTATGCGGCTCGCGAGCGAAAATATTTCCGCGCGAGCCTCGCACTTGTCGGCATCGCGTTTCGCTCGGGTCGCCTCCGCCTGTGCCGCTTTCCTTGCAGCGCGTTCTTCCTCCGTCATTGCTTTGCGCGTCACGTCGCCTCCTATTCAGGCATGCAAGATTGTTTGGTTGGTCGCTCAGGAGCATGAAAATGATTCTTCCAATGAGTACAACTACATGGCTTGTCGAATTGGTCAAGATCCATACAATCTGTCCCGACTTGAAATCGACGCGTTTAAACTTTGATGAAGTGGTGCTGGTCGTCGAGCGTGTAAAGCGTGTGCGGATCGAGGCCTTCCTCGCCGATGTAGCCGACCTTCAGGCGGTATTGTCTTTCGAAGAAATCCCAGTACCAGATGCGGATCTGTCCTTTCTCGCCGGCACTTGCTTTGCCGTGAACGCCCGAGATCGCAGTTCCATAGTCTTCGGCTGTGGCGACGCCTCCGTTGCCAGCGATGGCTGTGCTTGGCAACCTGCGGTAGACATGCCGCGAGAACCGGTGGTCGCGGTTCCCCGGAACCCCGCAGAGGCGACGCCGAGATATCCGGCCACGGCAAAGCCGTCAGCGCCAGCAGACGCAGAGCCAAGCGCGCCGACGCTGACGGATTCGCCGTGGCCGACTGTTCGATGCGCGCCGATCACGGGAAACTCGTGCGATCGCGGTTCATGTTCGATAAGGTAGTCAGCAGCGTCCTCGCTCGTTCCGACGAAAACGACTTTGCCGCGAGGGAACTTGCAGAAGCCCTCGAACTGGACAATCTCATTCGTATTGGCTTCGACCACGAGCCAGTTTGATGTCGGCTCGATGCAGCCGCCGAGCGCGTGGTCGCCGTGACCGTAAAGCCAGCCGCGCAAGTCGCCAAAACGGTGCGTCGGCTCCCAGCAGGGCGCTTGTGCATTCTTGCCTATGCGCGGCCATGTGTAGCCATAGTCGGTCGACATGTCGGCGCTACACACGCAAAGCACGAGCGACTGGTCGGGAAGGACGTGTTTCGGCGGATCGTCGTTAAAGGGGAAACTGAACCGGAGGTCCAGGTTCCGAAACTGCGGGGGACGAAAAACTGCTTCGATCATTTAAAATTTTCGGTTAGCACAACTTAGTCTTCTTCTAGGCCGAACGACTGAGACGGGGCGAATTAGTAGCCGGTCACTGAATAGACTCCTGCGCGTACAACTACGCCAAAACAAGACGCCCGCGATTCCGAGGGCACAAAGGGCATCGCGACTGTGTCCTTCGGCGCTCCAGTCATCTGGACGGAAGTGGTCGGCATTTCGAATCGCGATCGGATCGAGTCGTGCGGCGCGCGCGTTAGACTACATAAGCTGTGGGCGCAGGAATTCGATTTCCACCGCACAAGTCCGAAAGTGGTCTCACCTATTTAAGCACACTTAATTTCGCCGCTCAAGTAAAATGAAGCTTACTTAAGTTGACCGAGGTGAAACCTGCCGCCATACTGTATGTTTATACAGTATGGCGTTACACGTGAGCGCGAGTCCCCTACGTTATGAGGTTAGACACCAGGTGAGGCGGAAAATTGAACCAGGAGTCACGGCAATCGTTTGTCGGTGTCAGAACGCAGATCGTGTGGGACTTTTGGTCCGCGTTATCGGTCGTCACTCGACAGTTGCGTTCGATTGGGATGTAGAAATTCTTGGCAAGCCAATCGAGGGATATGACGCCCGAACGAGGCGTGCGGGACTTTTTAGCCGCGCCGCCGTTTTCGATTGGAATCTAACCCCGCTTGATGCGTGGGAGCATTTAGATCAAGGAGTGGAGCGTGAAATCTGTCATGCAGAGCGAGTATAGCGGCCAGTGTTGCACGCATTGCTGGGATCGCGATCTCGACTAATCCTAAGCCAGCTGCCTTTTTTAGGTCGGCAAGCAGCTCTCTCGTAGAGGCGGACATCTCATCGGGTGCCTCGCGCATCGGCCCTCGCTTTTCCCAAAGCCATTCGGGGCGCACTCGAAGAAAACGTGCAACCCTGAAGACGTGTGCTGCCTTCAGATTTTCGGTGTTCACGTTGCCATGCATCCATTGGGAGACGGCGGAAGGAGATATGCCTGCCTTCGCGGCTAGTTCCTTATTTCCGATGGTTGCCCCTAGCTCAGTCTCGCGAAGCTTAGTCGCATGCAAGAGGCGTCCGACGAAGGTATCCAGATTATCCATTTCAGTAGGCTAAACCTTCGAGTGTAAGCGCACTTCACTTTTTAGGTTAAGTGTGCTTAAATCGATGTATGCGTACCTCTCCGATTGCTGCGGATGCGGCCCACACCATCGATTGCCTTGGCGGAACGAGCGCTGCGGCGCGTTTTTTCGAGATAACGCCCTCTGCTGTTTCGCAGTGGCGTCAAAATGGAATTTGCCGCGTTAGGTTCCAGCTTCTACGTGTCGCAAGGCCTGAGGTGGCTACGACTTCTGGAGCCGATAGTTCACCCGCCACGTAAAGTCGTCTCCTCTGCAATATAGGAGACCTCGTATGAAAACAGTAACCATTGATGGGACGAGCATCGGCAGCGCGTCGAACATCAGCGTCGTCATCGACGGTAAGGTCATTCCCGGCGCTCAATCTGTCAGAACGGTGTTGACAGCCGACGAGCCGCCTGTTGTGAACCTCAAGCTTAGCCTGGGGAAGGACATCAAGACCGAAAACGCCTCGATCATGGTAAGCGATGTAACGATGCCCGAGAGCGTCGAGCACGCACTCTGGGAGTATCTCGCGGCGAGATATGCGCGCGCGATTGACGTAACGAAGCTCAATTCGAAACGCCTTCCCGTGATCGATGTGGCGACGCTCGATGCGAGCGCTCAGGGGGCGGGCAGGGCGACGGGGGGATGTCTTCCGCTGTGGTCGTGATCGAGCAGCGTGCTTGCAGGTAGCGCAGGTGCTTTTCAGCTCCCTGCGCCTCATAGCGTTTAGATCCGCACGATTCGCGTTCCGCTAGGGATGATCTCAAAGATGTCGTTGGTGACAGGTCTTAGCAGCCGCCCATCAATGAGTCTGAATTGCTTTCGTTCCGGCGTTTCTTGCGACCCAAAGGGAGAGGTCTGAGCGTGCTTAAGTGTCGCGACAACTCGGTAGACGTTTCCTTGAGCGTCTCTAGCATGAAAGAGGTCTGTGACCATGCGATTCCTTCAGTGAATAGTCCTGTTGAAGAGTGGCATCCCGTCAAGGTGAAGACGCGACGGAACGCAATACGATCATCGATCGGTGAGCGGTCAGATCAAGTCAGCAAGGATTCAAAAGTCTGGCATGGCGACATCGCTGGTGCGTTGTGAAACTTTTGATTCTACGAGCAAACGTAACCTCGTCTCGTCGAGTAGCAGTTTTATTCAAACAACGGGTTTGCATATTACGCAAGCACTTGGAACTGTTGGTCATTATTTGCGAGGAAAGATGCTCAATCTTCGACTTCAACAAATGCTTAAAGAGGCGACCAGTGAAACACTGGAGCCGGTTACGAAGCAGATCAAGGAGGAAGGGCCGGAGCTTTTCCACATCGAAACGGGAGCGAACGAGACGCTCTCGACATGGACCTTCCTGCTTGAGCCGACGAACGCGCTTCCGATGAAGGGCTTTGTTCGCGCCTGCGAGGAAGTGCCGAAGGCGGCGGTCGCGGCATAACCAGGTACGCAAAATATCGAGCAGCGTTACCGTATCCTCAGGATTAGTAGTACTAATAGAAAGAAAGTGATGGACGAAATTAAAGCGGAGCAAAACCGTGAGCGGGAAGACACGCCCGCTGAGGTTCAAACGACTTCAGGCAACGATGTGCGCCAGCAAGAGCGGAAGAAATGCCTGTCCTGCGGCGCCGATCAGAAAGACGACGGCTCGTTGCTATGCGGCCACTGAGATAACGGGAATGACCGATGGCAAAGAATTCGATTGACGCGTATGGCGCGTCAGGCAAAACAAACCTGCTGTTCTTCGATCCCGAGCGGCTGATGCTCGTGACGGATGTTGCTTCGCCGCTGTATGACCCGCGTGGATTTGCCAGTCAACGAGGATCTCGCTCGGAACATCGACTTCCACGGCGTGTTGCAGCCGATCTCAGTCGTCAAGAACGCGGAGACGGGCGAAACGGAAGTTGCAGTCGGCCGGCAGCGAGTCAAGGCGACGCGACTGGTGAACGAGTGGCGGCGAGCGCGGGGAGAGCCGCCGATCCAGATCCCCGGGCAAGTCTATCGGGGCGAGAGACGCACGGCGCTGACCGCGATCATCAGCGAGAACGAGCTGCGGGAGGCTGACACGCCGCTTGGTCGCGCCGAGAAGATGCGGCGTGTCATGGCGTTCGGCTATAGCGAGGCGGAGGTGGCGACGATCTTCGGATGCTCGGCCGCCACAGTGCGCGCTACGGTTGCGCTGCTCGATTGCTGCGCTGATGTGCGCAAGGCGGTCGAGAGCGCGCGCATCAACGTCACTCATGCCCGTCGACTTTCCAAGCTTCCCCCGGCGCAGCAACGCGAGAAGGTTCAGGAACTGGTTGCCGCAGGGGCTAACGTCGCCGGGCATGCACGCGCTCGCGCTCAACGCGAGGCACTCGGCGAACGCACGCCCCGGATGCGAAGCCGCAAACAGATCGCAGACGAATTGGAGGCATCGTCGGGCGAGCGAGCTGAAGCCTTGCGCTGGGTGCTCAACCTGAATCAGGAGAGTGACGAGTGACGGCATTGAATCATTGCCCGCTTCTCGTGAGGCGCGGTCCAGAGCAAAACGCCGGCGGTGCGCTGCCGTGCGGTCACGACAACGGCATGTGAGGTCATCCATGAACGACATTGCAAAGATCAAAGGGCCGACGATGTCGAGCCGCGAAATTGCCGAATTGACCGGCAAAGAGCACCGCAACGTACTCGCTGACATTCGCAAGATGCTGCCCGAGCTTGGGAAAGCTGCTGCTGACTTTTCAGCAGCAGCAAAAATTGCAGGTCCAAATGGTTCGGTCCGAGAACTCGAGATTTTCGAGCTTCCGAAGCGGGAGACGTTGATCCTCGTATCCGGCTACAACATTCAGATGCGCGCCCGGATCATCGATCGATGGACGGAGCTCGAAACACGCACACAACCCTCGCTGTCTCAATCAAAACTCGCTGGCGAGATCGCGATCGCTGAATGTTTCGCGAGACTCCTCAAGCCGTCGCCGTCGAGCCAAGTCGCCATGCTGGCGCACATCGCGAAGAACCATGGGCTTGAGCCTGCCTTTTTGTCGGCCTACGTCGTCGATGGAGCATGCGATTCCACGTCCGGGAGCTCGATGGAAACGAAGCCGCTGACAGACTTGCTCGTCGCACATGGCATCTCGATCTCGGCGCGAACCTACAACCGCCTCTTGGCTGACGCGGGCATGCAAGTGGAGCGAACGCGTCGCAGCTCGTCGTCCCGCGCGGTGAACGGGACGAAGCGGTTCTGGGCGATAACGGAAACCGGCCTGCTGTACGGCAAGAACATCACCAACCCGAATAGCCCGCGCGAGACGCAGCCTCATTGGTACGTTGATCGGTTCGCCGATCTGCATGCGCTCGTCTCGTCGCGAGTCGTTGGAGCCTCAGCGTGAGTATCAAAGTTCAAACAATGGTCTGGGATCGTTACCCGGGCGAGGATCACGAGCTCCTACTCGCGCTGAAGCTCGCGGACTACTGCGACGACAACGGTGAGCATATCTTTCCGAGCATCGAGACGTTGGCCTTAAAGACTCGTCGTTCAGCACGCGCGGTTCAGTATCAGATAAAGAGTATGGTCCAGCGCGGTTGGTTGGTTCAGGTCGCGAACGCCAGCGGCGGTCGAGGAAAGACCTGCGAGTACCGCATCAATCCCGATTGGATAAACGGTGCAGAGATTGCACCCATTATCGGTGCCGTAAAGGGTGCAACGGATGCATCGTTTCCAAAGGGTGCAAGGGATGCATCGTTTCCAAAGGGTGCAAGGGATGCACCCAATACAAAGGGTGCAATACGCGACAAAAAGGGTGCAACGAACGACGTAAAGGGTGCAACGAGCGACAGTAAAGGGTGCAATGGGTTGCACCCGATTCACCAAGAACCATCCGAACCATCAGAGAACCACCAACCCGCGCGACGTGCGTCGCGAGTTGCGTGGCATGAGCAGATCCGAAAACGCGAACTGCCGGACAGCATCTCGGTCGATGTCTGGGCGATGTGGTGCGAGCACCGTGAGGCGAAGCACAAGGACGCGCCATGGACGCTTGCCGCTGCAGCCATTTCGGTCAAACGTTTGCTCGCACTGGCTGCTGGCGGCCAGCCGCCCGATGTGACGGTCGAGGAATCGGTGCTGCGCGGTTGGACTGGCCTTTTCCCGGTGAAGGCACAGACCATCATGTCGACGCCACCAGGCGGCGCGCACCCGCTTGCGGCGGACTGGTGGCGCACGTCGAGCGGCATTGAGGCGCGCGGCAAGCAACTGGGCATGCAGCAGGGCGAGGGCGAAGCGTTCATGCGCTTCAAGGCCCGCGTGTTCAAGGCAGCGGGCCCAGGCGAATGGATGGAGGACATGCTGCGCACCGTGGGTCGCGAGAGTGAGGAGCACTACGAGCAGCTCTACGCGTACTTCAATGACATCCCGCGCGATAGGAACGGCAACACGGAGGCGGCATGAACACCTGCCACACCTGCAAATACGTCATGGAGAAAGCCGGTCATGAGCGCATGCATCGCCGCGGCTTTCGCAACTGTGCATGGCTGCCCGACTGGCAATACGTGTCCGGTCGCTCGCCTTGCCGCATCAACCCGATTCGTTGGAGTCAAAAGTCGTGAATGCACAAAAGCTTGCCCGAGCTGTCCTGTTTGACGTGTTGCTCGCCGTCTGCCTGTACCTGTGGATCTCGCGCGGTAACGATCTGGCACGTGACGTCGCCCTCGCCTACCTCATCGTCATGGCCGAAATCATGTGGATTGCAGCCGTGCTGGTGCCTGCGAAGGATTACGAGCACGGTTATCCCGTGAACGCGTTCTACGACTTCGTGTCGACGACGGCCATCATCGGCATTCTCGCTTGGCGGGGCGAATTCATCGTCGCGCTGTTGCTTGGGATCCCGTATGCACTCACCCTTGTGAAGCGGGAGGTGGCCGCAGCATGGTGAAGCGTTCCACATCCTGGCCGGTGCACGTGCCGGCGGGAACGAAGGTCGTTGGCACGGCGCGCGTGCGCGAGGACATGACGGTTGGCCGCGACTCGCAGCAGCGGGCGCTGGCGAAGAAGTTCGGCACGCAGCCCAACAGCGAGGTCGACGAGATCATGTCTTGCGCCGAGCCGGCCGTATCGCTCGCGCCAGTGCCGGCGGCGCGCGGGACCGCGACACAGCGAGAGGCCGCGACAGAAAAGCTGCAAGCGCTTGGACGACTACGCGACGGCGAGCGGAACGCCACCGAGCGTCGCTATGAGGCGCATCTCGAAGAGCAACGGCGCGCCGGCGAGATCGAGTGGTACATGTTCGAGGGTATCAAGCTCAAGCTCGCACGGCGGACTTTTCTGACTGTTGATTACGTGGTGCTGTCAGCGTCGGGGCTATTAGAAATGCACGACGTGAAGGGTGCGCGCGCCATTTTCAGCGATGACGCCAAGGTCAAGATGAAGGTCGCCGCATGGATCTTTCCCCTCGTGTTCAAGGTGGCGTACCCGAGGAAGGCTAGGGATGGCGGCGGGTGGGATATCGAGGAGATCCGATGAGTCATTGCTCGAGCACCGATGCGCGCGAAGTAGCAAGAGGCATGCGTTGTCTGATCCGCATACCAACGAGCACCACGTGGCACACATACCGAGGGCGCAACGGGAAGCGGTATGCGTGGGAGCGGTGGCAGATGAGCGTCGAATTCGAGACGACGGTGTACAGGCTTGCATTGCCACACGCGCAAAGTGAGATCGATCCCTTTGTGTGGGTCGATGCGTGGATCCCGGAGGAGCGGCGCTCGGACATTCCGATTCTTGACCTGGCGTGGATCGCGCCTGGCGTATATCGCACCCGAGCGTCGATCAAGAAAAACCGCAAAACCCTCGCGAATTTTCTGGCGAGCGGCTTGAAGGAAATGGACGTCAAGGAGGTGGCGTGAGCGCGGGCAGATATCAGATGGCGTTGCGAGGTCAGTCCTCGATCGCGAGGAAGGTGTTCGAGATGGTGCCGATGCAGGAGAGTTGGTCGCGCAATGAGATTGCGATGCACTTGAGGCGCACGACTAAGAGCTCACTCGATATCGCGGTGCTCGACGGATGCTTGCGGCGATTGCAGGACGCAGGCCTGGTTCGGGAGAAGTCCAGAGGGCGCTTTCAGCGTGTGGAAGTCAGAGAAAACGAGCACATCGTGACGGCAGCAGCAAAACAGGTTGAACCCAGCGCGGCAGACAGCGAGCCGAGCCAGTCGGCGCTCGACATTCTGTCCGTTCTTTCCGGTCGTGCGCGTAAGCTCGCCGAGGATCTGACGGAGCTGGCTTCAGACATGGAGACCGCGGCGCTGACGATCGAACAGCGGCGAGCGGAGGACACCGCCGACCTGGACAAGCTGCGCCAGTTTCACGCGCTCTTCAAAGGCCTTGCATAGGAGGTGGGTATGTTACTCGACATCGTTGATTCGCCGCGCGCGCGTGCTGACGCTCGTGTCTTGCGCCGAAGCGTTTGCGCGGTTCCCGAGATCGCGGTTAAGCCGACCAAGGTTCTGTTCCTCGACATTGACGGCGTGCTCAACAGTCACCGCTCCGCCGGCGCCTTCGGCGGCTATCCGGGCAGCTTCACCGAGGTGGATCTCGCGCGCTTCGATTGGGTGGCGGTCGGATTGATTCGCCGGCTGTGTGCTCACGAGGGCGCGTCGATCGTGCTGTCGTCGTCGTGGCGCCTCAGTCACGACAGTGTGCGGCAATGCGCTCGGGGTCTTAATCTGCCAATCGTCGACAAGACGCCCGCACTGCCCGGCGTAAGGGGTGAGGAGATCCAGGCGTGGCTAGACCGCCATCCGGAGGTCACGCATTGGGCAATCGTCGACGACAACAGCGACATGCTGGCGTCGCAAGCCGAACACTTCGTACAGACCAGCGAAGAAGACGGGTTGTCGTTCTCCGACGCCGCGGCGCTCGCGCGCATCCTGCGCGGCGAGCTTGGAGGCGTGCATCGCAACGCGCTGATCTGGGAGGACATGTGAGCGATCATCTTTGCCGGCGCTTTTACGCGTGCCGATTTTGCGCGTGTTCTGCGGATGAGCGAAAGTGTAAAAGCGGTCTGGGACATTCGCCGTGTGAAGCGGCTTCGCCATGAAGACGCCGCACACGCGCTGTGCGCGAGGAACCCGTGTTCGCGTGGTGCTTCGCAATGGAGACATCATCGTCGATCGTTTTGTTGAGCGGACGGGCAAATTCATCGTGCTTGCCAAGCACCGGATTCGCGGCGGCGAATTGAAGTCGTTCGGGATTTATCGAGAGGCGAGCCGGTGAGCTATCAGTTATTTCGTGTTGGGAAACGCTGGCATTTCCGGTTCCAGGTGAACGGTGCGCGTGTGCAGCGCAGCACCCGCGAGAGCGTCAAGCACAAGGCCGAAGCTGTGGCCGCACGCGCGTATAACGACGCCAAGCTATGGTCGAGAGGCCGCGAGCCTGTTCCGACGCTACGAGAGCTGTTTCTCAAATGGATTGCAGCGAACGAGCCGATCGTGAGCGGCGTGCACATCAAGTCGATGCAAACCGTTGCGCGTTTGCATCTTTACGCGCTCGGCGACGTCTCGGTAGACAGCCTGACCAATGAAGCTATCGAGCAGGCGCGCGTTGAACATCTGAAGACTCATAGCCGCGCGAGCGCGAATCATTGGCTCAAGTCGATCAAGGTCGTGTGCAATTGGGCGGTTCGGCGAAAGATCCTGCCGATGGTTCCCTGGTCGGTGAAGCTGATCAAATTGCAGAAGAGGCCGCGCACGACGTTGCCGGCGTCGATGGCTGCGAAGTGGCTGAGTGAGGTAGATGCGGCTACTCGGCAGCCGGGCGTGTCGATCGCGGTGCGCTTGATGCTCGGGCTGGGCTTGCGGGAGTTCGAGACCATCACGGCGCGCTGGGAGTGGCTCGACTGGGAGCGCGGCACCTATACCCCAGGTCGGACCAAAGGGCGCGAGGCGGACCCCGTACCCGTGCCGCAGTGGATGCTCGACTATCTGCAACCCATGCGCCAAGCACATGGACTGATCGTCACGCGCAAGCGCGGGGAGGCGTTCAAGCCGGGTTTTACGCGTCGAGCAATGTTCGCCGCGAACGCCGCGTGTGAAGTGGTGGGTCTCACGCCGCACCGGCTGCGAGGAACGTACGCCACGCTGCTGAGCGAACAGGGCGTTCCCATCCAAACGATCAGGCGTGTGATGCGCCACAAGGATCCGCGCACGACGATGGTGTACCTGGAAGCTGACCTCGGCTCGGTTATCGATGCGCAAGCCCGACTGAGCGAGAAGATGGGCTTGGCCGAAGCATCAAAACCTGAAGTGAGTGGCGAGAAAGTGGCGACGTGCATCGCGCAAAGCCGCGTGGCGACTGAGTTTGCAAATTCCTGTGTGTCATCCGCTCAAAATGCCGACGACGAAACGCACAGCATCACAAGGTCGACAAGATGAGCGCGTACACCTACATTGAGATGTCTGCTATTCCGCGGCCGCTCTTGCAGATGGCCGTGCGACGCGTGGAGGAATTGCAGACTTGGATCTCCATTCCCGGTTGCCCATTCGCTGGAGTCGAGGAAGAAGGCGAGGTTCAGTTGCCGTATCCGCGAAATCGAGAGCTGCGCGAGCAGTTGGTGGCATGGTTGGATCACTGGAACATTCCCTACGGGGTCGAACGCTAGCGGGCTGAAGGAATATGCTATGAACGAACAAGAGTTGAGTGTTGATGCGCGAAACGCTGCGGACAACAGGGCACATCGGTGGGTCGCTTGGTGCCTGACGCGTCGCATCTTCGCACCGTACGTGAAGTCCAATGTACTTGCGCGTCTTCAGCCTTTCCGGCGGTCGCCGGCTGAGGAGCCGGACTCGTTTTTGGATCCCGAGATGTCATTCCTTAATATGGCCATTCATTCGCTGTGTGAGCAGGGCGACTGCGCGCACGAGGCCGAGTGCTTCCTTGGAATCTACTGGTACAACGCGAATATCAAGGCTTTGGCGCGAGAGCAAAACTGCGCGCGTGGCACGATCTATAACCGCGCTCGACGCTTTGTGGTACGCGCCGAATCCCTCAGTAAATCAATCCGCCGAGTGAGTGAAAGCCTCATGTCCGAAAGGTGTTCAAGAAGAATTGAACAAAATAGTTCTACTGTCGATTGAACACTTTGAGCTAAAATCGGCCCTTAATCGATAGGCTGCATCATTGTCTTCAAAGCCCGCATGGTTTATACCGTGCGGGCTTTTTCATTGGCGTATTGCATGCCCGATAGCCTCATTCGAGGCTAGTTCATGGATCACTCTGTTGCAAGTTGCGAATGTCAAAGCTCCGAATGCTCAAGCCTCGACTGGCAAATGCGAAGGCAAGTCGGTTGACAGTGCTGGATGTGAAAGCCGGGTCCACGCCGCGCATTCGTGGGCGCAGATGGATGACGACGCGCATGCGCATCGCTGGGCGTGACAACCTCTGCTGCGCCGATTGCGGTCGCGTTTGGAACCACCGCATCGATCACGTCGATCATCGTGTCCCGCTTGAAGTGGGCGGCAGCAACGACGATGCAAACCTGCAATTGCTGTGCGTCGAATGCCATGCGCGTAAGTCGGCAGCGGAGACTGCAGAGCGCGTTGGATGGTGAGCTGCGAGAGGAGCGAAGGGGGAGGGGGTATCGCAAGTCTGGAGACTTTTGGGCGCGGACACAGGCTATCCCCTCACGCGCAGAATTTTTTCCCCTTTTACGGAAGTTGCTAATGTTGCTAACTAAGAAGCAACGGCTGTTCGTAGAGGCGTATCTCGTTGACGGAAAAGGGAAAAACGCCGCGATCGCGGCCGGATACAGCGCGCGAAGTGCTAACGTCGAAGCAAGCAGGTTGCTAAAGAACCCGCGAATCATTGCGGAGCTGGAGCGGCGCAAAAAGTTGCTTCAACTTGGCGCGCAGGTCGCGCCCGAGTTGAAGAAAGGGGCGCAAGCTGCGGGCTTTGATGTGAGCGTCGCGTTCACCACTAAGGATGCCCTCGATTTCTTGGTTGCATCGTTTAATGACCCGATGACTGAGCCGAGGTTGCGGATCGACGCGGCGAAAGCGGTGCTTCCGTATCAGCGTGCCAAGAAAGGTGAGGGTGGCAAGAAGCAGGAGCAGCAGGAGGCAGCGAAGAAGGCCGCATCCAAATTCGGGGCGCCTCCGCCTGCACCCCGCCTCGCAGCGAGCGGGGGTAAGAAGCTGTGACCCCGGAGGAAGAGGACATCGTTCTCGATTGGGTCACGTCGTGTACGGATTGGGGTGCTCGGCTGAAGGATGGCCGCACGATCATCCCGCCGCCCATCTTTGCCGAGGAGGCAGAGTACGCGCTATCAATCTTCAAGGCGCTGAAGATCGTTGACGCGCCCGGTTCGCCCTCGTTTGGCGAGGCATCGGCGCAGTGGGTGTTCGATCTGGTGGCGTCGATCTTCGGTGCGTATGACCGAGGGAACAATCGGCGGCTGATTATCGAATGGTTTGTGTGCCTGCCGAAGAAAAACAGTAAGTCGACGCTTGCGGCGGGCATCATGATGACTGCGATGCTGGTTAATCAGCGCCAGTCAGCGGAGTTCGCCATTCTCGCGCCCACGATTGAAGTCGCAAATAACAGCTTCGCGCCATCGCGGGACATGGTGAAGCACGAAGAGGAACTTGAGCCGATCTTCCAAGTTCAGGTGCACGTGAAGACGATCACGCACCGCATCACGGGCGCGACGCTCAAGGTCGTGGCGGCGGATGCCAACACGGTATCGGGCAAGAAGTCGGTCGGCACGCTCGTTGACGAGCTATGGTTGTTTGGAAAGATGGCGAACGCAGAAGACATGCTGCGTGAAGCCATTGGCGGTCTCGCTGCCCGGCCTGAGGGTTTTGTTATTTACCTGACTACACAGTCGAACGAGCCACCGGCAGGCGTATTCGCCAAGAAGTTGCAATACGCGCGAGATATTCGCGACGGCAAGATCATCGACAAGCAGTTCGTACCGGTTATCTATGAGCACCCGCCGGAAATGGTGCGCTCGAAGGACCATCTGAAAGTTGAAAACTTGGCGATGGTCAATCCGAACTTCGGATTCTCGGTCGATCAGGCATTTTTGGAGCGCGAATTCCGCAAGGCACGCGAAGAGGGCGAAGAGTCGTTCCGGGGTTTCCTCGCGAAGCACGCCAACGTAGAGATCGGCCTTGCATTGCGGTCAGATCGCTGGGCGGCGGCGGAATTCTGGGAGGCAGCAGCGCTTGCATCGGGGCTCACGCTCGTGGAGCTGATGGACCGTTGCGAGGTAATCGACGTGGGGATCGACGGCGGGGGTCTTGATGACTTGCTTGGTCTCGCGGTGGTTGGCCGAGAGAAAGAGACGCGCAACTGGCTCGCGTGGACACACGCCTGGGCGCATCCGTCAGTCCTTGAGCGTCGAAAAGGAATTGCCTCGCGCTTGCGCGATTTCGAAAGCGATGGCGATTTGACGATGGTTGCGCAGATCGGCGACGACGTTCGGGACGTCGCCGACATCGTTTCGACAATCTATTACGCTGGGCTGCTCGACAAGGTCGGGGCGGACCCGGCCGGCATAGGGAGTGTGCTCGATGCGCTGGCAGAGGTGGGCATTCCGGAAGAGAAGGTGATAGGCATTTCACAGGGCTGGAAGCTATCTGGTGCGATCAAGACAGCAGAGCGGCGTCTTGCTATTGCGAGCGGCTTTAAGGCAGACGCACAGGGTCCGACGCCTGATGGCGTGCTCTTGCACGGCGGTCAGCCGCTTATGGCGTGGTGTGTGGGGAATGCACGCGTCGTGCCTGTTGGCAACGCCGTGAATATTACGAAGCAGGCCAGCGGCATAGGGAAGATCGACCCGTTGATGGCGCTGTTCAACGCCGTGACGCTAATGTCGCTCAATCCTGCGGCGCTCTACGGCGGCTCAGTGTATGACCAGGGGGTAGGTGTTTGAATGCAATTAGTGTTGCGGCATGGGTGGCCGGAGTGCTCGGGTTTGGGCTGCTGGTGGCGGGCGTAGTGCTGATTAGCGTGCCGGCCGGATTCATCGTAGCCGGCCTGTCTTTGTTGTTCTGGGCCTTCCTGGCCGACCGGGCTGCTGCGCGCATTGCGCAGATGGCGCTGGCGACCCAAGCAAAGGAGTAGTCGGTGTTCTTCAGCAAACACTTGCTGTCCAACCCGGGGCTGTCCCAGATGGGCTCGGGCGGGTGGGTCTCTTCACTGCTCGGTAGCACGCGCTCGGAGTCGGGGCAAGTGGTGAGCACCGCAAGCGCTCTGTCGCTTACGGTTCTGCAGAACTGCGTCACGTTGCTTGCGGAGAGCATCGCGCAGTTGCCGATCGAGTTGTATGAACGTTCGGGAGAAGAGCGCAGGCCGGCGGTCGATCACCCGTTGTATTCGGTTCTGAAGTATCAACCGAATCCGTGGCAGACGCCCTTCGAGTACCAGGAGCAATCTCAGATCGCGGTCGGACTTTGCGGAAACAGCTATAGCTACATCGATCGTGATCCTCATGGCGAGATTCTCGGACTGTATCCGTTGGATCGCAGGGTTGTCCGGGTCTTAAAGAGTGATGACCTGACGCCCGTCTATGAAATCAACGGTTGTGATCGAATACCGCAACGCCTGATTCATCACGTTCGCTGGTTGTCGATGGACGACTACACCGGTGTATCGCCCATCTTGCTTCACGCAAACGCGATTGGGCACGCCCAGGCCATCCAGCAATATGCCGGCAGATCGTTCCTGAATGGTACGGTGCTCTCAGGGGTGATTGAGCGCCCGAGTACGAGCACGCCGTTGAAGGAGCAGGCGAGCGTGGACCGGGTAACGGATGGCTGGAATGTGAAGTTCGGCGGTTCAGGCAATGCGAAAAAGGTTGCGCTGTTGCAAGAGGGGATGACCTTCAAACCACTGTCGATGACGAATGTCGACGCAGCGCTCATCGACGCACTGCGCCTTTCGACACTGGACATTGCGCGGATGTACAAGATTCCAGCGCACATGGTTAACGAGCTCGAGCGCGCCACGTTCAGCAATATCGAGCACCAGGGAATCCATTTCGTCATTTATACGCTATTGCCATGGGTCAGGCGGCACGAGCAGGCGAAAATGCGCGATTTGCTGCTGCCGTCGGAGCGCAAAAAGTACTTCATCGAGTACAACCTCGCGGGTCTGCTTCGCGGGGATCTTTCGTCGCGTTACGCGGCTTACGCTGTTGGGCGGCAGTGGGGGTGGCTTTCGATCAACGACATCCGGCGTCTGGAGAACATGCCGCCAGTCGAGGGAGGGGATGTCTATTTGAGTCCGCTCAACATGGTGGATGCATCCAAACCGTTGCCACCAGAGAACGCCAGAGCCACCAAAGCACAAATCGAAGACGTCGGAAGGATGTTGGCGTGAAATCACATATTAGACTTGCAAACCTGATTTTTAATCAGCCGCAGCTCGTGAGCGACCAGATGATGTCGCTGGCTGTTCAATGGGCCAACCAAGCGCTGCACCTGAACATCGTCAACCTGACGGTGAATGGCACGCAGCCGAGGCTCATGGACGATGACGACATCGGTGGCGGTGCGCAGATGATGAGCGCGAGCGATCGCCGCCGTGCGGTGGTCGCCGATATGGGGTTGAACATCATCCCGGTGTCGGGCATCCTCGTCTCGCGATCCGCGCATATGAACCCCTGCGAGCCCATGACCAGCTACGAGAGCTTGCGTTCATGCATCAATCAGGCGGTGGCAGATCCTGCGGTCGAACACATCATTCTCGACATCGACAGCACCGGCGGCAGCGCGACGGGTGCGTTCGAGCTTGCCCACGACATTCGCGCGGCCACGAAACTGAAGCCAATCACGGCGATCGTCAATTTTTCGGCCTTCTCTGGCGGCTATCTGATTGCAGCCGCGGCATCGCACGTGATCGTGAGCCAGACCTCGGGCGTGGGTTCGATTGGTGTGATTGCGAAACACCTCGATGTCTCCAAGCGCGACGAGCAGCAGGGCATCAAGGTCACATCGGTGTTCGCCGGCGACCAAAAAAACGATCTCACGCCACATGAGCCGCTAAGTGACCAGTCGCTCGAGCGCCTGACGAGCATCGTGCAAACCAGCTACACGCAGTTCGTCGACGCGATCGCAGAATTCCGCGGGCTGACCACGCACGCGGTCAGGGACACGCAGGCGGGTGTCTTTTTCGGCAGGGGCGGCGTAGCGGCAGGGCTGGCCGACAGCGTCGAGACGCCTCAGGCCGCTGTGAACCGGATCGCAGCGGAAATTGGTGCCTCGCGTGCGCAGCGCAAGCCGAGTCGAAGCGTTGCCGCGCGTGCAGCAGCGATGAACATGCGAAACCACTACTAAAACCACCTGATTCGCACTTGAGCGCGTTCGCGTTTAAGTCCAGTACTGCCGCCTGCGGGCGGCTTTTTTTTTGGAGATCAATGTTGAACATCAATGAACTTCGCCGCGAACGCGCAAGCGTCAATAAACAAGTGCAGGCACTGGCCGCAATCGAAGCGGGCGACGTTGCGTTGTCGGCTGAACAACACGCGGAATTCGAGAACCTGAGCGCGCAGTTCAAAGAGCTCACGGCGCAGATCGAACGCGCGGAAGCAGCCGAGCGCATGGCCGCGGCCGCCGCTGTACCAGTCGATCCGACGCCCGCTGCCGTGAGCGCTGCGGGGGCGTCGAGCATCCCGGTGCAACCGAAAGTGCCAGAGGTGAAGGGTGCGAAGATGGCGCGCATGGTACGCGCCCTGGCGGCCGCGCGCGGCGATGCGCAGCTCGCCTCGAAGCTCGCGATCGAGCGTGGTTTCGGGGAGGAGGTCGCCATGTCGCTGAATACCCTCACCTCGAGCGCGGGTGGCGTGCTGGTGCCAACGAACCTGTCGAGTGAAGTAATCGAGTTGCTGCGTCCGAAGTCCGTCGTACGGAAGCTCGGTGCGCGCACGTTGCCGCTCTCGAACGGCAACATGACCATTCCGCGACTGAAAGGCGGCGCTATCGTCGGCTACATCGGCGCGGATACTGATATTCCCGCGACGCAACAGCAGTTCGACGACCTGCAGCTTCGCGCGAAGAAGCTTGCCGCACTGGTGCCGATCGCCAACGATCTGCTCAAGTATGCCGGTGTCAATCCGAATGTAGACCAGATCGTCGTGAGTGACCTCACGAGCGCGATCGGTGCGCGAGAAGACAAGGCGTTCATCCGTGACGACGGGGCAGCGAACACGCCCAAGGGCTTGCTGCACTGGGCGATCGTGGGCAACAAGCTGGCCGCAAGCGATGGCTCGACGATCCAGAAAGTCGAGACCGACCTGAACAAGGTAATTCTCGCGCTCGAAGGGGCCGACGCGAATATGGTGTCGCCGGGGTGGATCATGGCGCCGCGCGTGTTCCGCTTCCTGTCGAGCATGCGCGACGGCAACGGCAACAAGGTCTATCCGGAGCTCGACAGCGGGATGCTGAAGGGTTATCCGGTCGGCCGGACGACGCAAGTACCCGTCAACTTAGGCAAGGACACGAACGAGTCGGAGATCTACTTCGTGGATTTCGGCGACGTGTTCATCGGGGAGGAGGAGTCGCTGGAGATCGACTACAGCAAGGAGGCTACGTATAAGGACACTGACGGCAATGTCGTCAGTGCGTTTCAGCGGGACCAGACGTTAATCCGTGTGATCGCGAAGAACGACTTCGGCCCACGCCACGTCGAGTCGATCGCCATGCTGACCGGCGTGAGCTGGGGTGTGTAAATGAAACTGGTCCGAATCAAGCGTCACCACCGGCAGTACACGCCAGGCGACATCACCGGATTCGATGAGGAGCACGCTCAAAAACTCATCGATCTGGGAATCGCAGAAGAGTACGCAGTTGAGTCGAGCGATGCAAAGGGGTCTGAAAAGCGCGGTCCAGTTAAGGCCGCTGCCGCACGGAGCTAGTTCAGCATGGCCGCAGTTCTTGTGGACTACCTGGACGACGCGGAGCCGTTAAGATTCGAAGACGTCGTCGCTCAGTGTCGGATCGACGACGATGATGAGCGGGATTTTATCGAGCGCATCGTGATCCCAGGGGCGCGCCAAGCGGCGGAGAGCAAGTCGGGTGCGGCGATCCGAAAAGCCCGATATTTCGAGCGCCTGACGAGTTTCCCGCCAGGTGCTTTCCCGCTCTCGGTCGGACAAGTTTTGAGCGTTGAAAAGTTGCAAGCCCGTGGCACATCGGGCGAGACGACGCTGGATGCGAGCACCTATGAGCTCGTCCAGCTCGGTCGCGAGACGCTGCTCGCGCCGATGAACGGGACTGGGTGGCCCGATTCGGGCGCTGTCACCATCACGTATCAAGCCGGGATCGACCTGACGCGTTATCCATCAGTGCGGTTGTGGATGCTGCTGGCCGCTGCATGGGCGTACGACCATCGCGAACTGTTTGCGAGAGGCCAGGGCGTCACGGCGATGCCGGATGGTTACGCAGACGTGCTGCTCGCACCCATCTGCGTGCCGACGAGGTTCTGATGGAGGCAGGTCGCCTAAATAGTCGAGTGATCATTGAACGTCGTGTGGTCGAGTCAGAGGGCGAGTCTGTCAGATGGGAACTTGTCAAAAGCACGAAGGCGTACGTGCGAATGCGCAGCGGCAAAGAGGTCATCGCAGCGGATGCACTCGTGAGCGGAGTGAAAGCGAGCGTGCGTATTCGGTACAGCAGAGCACTGCGCAAAAGTCTGTGCGAGGGCATGCGCGTCACGGTTGACGAAATGGTCATGCGTATCGAGGCCGTGCAGCCGGATCTCGCGCGTCGCGAGCATATTGATCTCGTATGTGTGGTCGATGAGCGCTGAAGATCTTGTTCATGAAGCCTTGAAGGATCTAAAGGGCGTTCGTGTGTTCGCCGATGTTGCCGATCAAGGCGTGCGCCCGCCGTGGATCGTGTATCAGGTGGTGGGGGGCGAGATTGCTGTGGATCTGGGTGGCACCCCGTTCGACAAGTGTTGCATGCGCGTGCAGGTCGCGGTGTGGCATGAAACAGCTAAGGGTCGGTCCTCGCTCATGCAAGAGGTGCTGAACGCGCTGATCAACACAAAGGTGGGTGCGATTCCCCTCGCTGCGCCCACGAACGTGTTCGAGCATGAGACGCGTCTGCACGGCAGTCGTATCCATGTCAATGTGTGGAGCAAGTTTTAGCTGAACGTGATGCTCAATCGACCGCCTCCGAGGCGGTTTTTTTATGCTTGTTAAGGAGAGTAGGGAGATGACAGAAGCGCAAAGATTGCTGGATGACGGAAGCAGTAAGAAGCGCTCGACGGATGTTCCGTCGCAGGGCACAACGCTCTATTACAAGGTGATTAGCAAGATGACGGCCGCGTCTGGGCGCTCGGCCGACGGCGCGCAGTCAGAGGCGTGGGAGAAGGTCGAGAATCTAACCGACATTACAGGATTCAATGGCTCGGCGAGCATGACCGAGGTCACGCGTCTTGATAGTGATGGCAAGGAGAAACGTCCGGGCTTGCAGGACTGGGGGCAGGTGACGATCTCGTTGCTGATCAACTTCAAAGAGACATCGCATAAGGCGTTGCTTAAAGCGAAGCAGACGGGCGCGCCGCTCGACTTCAAGCTGGCGCTGTCCGACAAGACCACGATCGAGTTCACCGCGTATGTCAAAGACTTTCCGATCTCGGCAAAGATCGACGCACGGATCTCGGGTGCGATCAGTCTCGAAATCACCGGCGACATCATCGTGACGCCGGGGCCGTAAACATCAAATCAAGGAGCGCGGCACAGCCGCAAGGAGAGTCTATGAACAAGGAACAAATCCTGGCGGCGTTTGCGCCGCAGGTCGTCGAAGAATCGGTCAAGGCCCTAAACGGCGCGACGGTGCGATTCCGGGAACTATCGGGTGCGGCGCGCGATGCGTTGTACGACAGTGCCAGGAACGGCGGTGGCAATAGCGGTTTTGAAGCGGCGTTGATTGCTGCAACGCTCGTGGACGAGAACGATGCACTGCTTCTTGGTGAAGATCATGTGGGCGTCCTGTGCTCGGGTCGAGCAGCGTTGCTGGAAGAACTCGCGCAGATCGCGGTGCGCCTGAATGCGCTCGGTCAGCGCGCGCAGGGGGAAGCCTCAAAAAACTGAAGGCCAGCCCGCAGAAGCTGATGTGGATGCGTATCGCCTCGAAACTGGGGATGTCGGTGCGGCGCGCCAAGCTCGAAGTGTCCAGTGCCGAGTATGCAGATTGGGTGGCGCTATTCGAGCATGAGCCCTGGGGCGAGCACATTGAGGATCTGCGGGTGGGCACCCTGATGAGCCTTTTGTACAACATTAACAGGGGCAAAGACGCGCCGGTGCTGCGTGCAGCGGATTTCACGCCGTGGGCGGGGTGGTGCCGCGAGTCGCTTCAGGCGCAGGAACATGGTGGCGAGTGCGAGCGAGATGCGGACGAGATCGCCGCCTGCGCGTTTGGCATTGATTTGGAGGCGATCAAGCGCTCGGGCGGCAAGCGGGTCGTGGTACGCAAAGGCGAGGTGATCAGGGGATGAGTAAAAGCTATCGTGTCGAAAATCTTGGCGCGTTGACGGGGATGCTAGACAAGCTCGATGCGGTGGTGAGCGAAAGCACGCTTCGCCAGGCGGCGGTCGCCGGCGCGCGCGTGATTCATGACGAGGTCAAGCGTCGCGCGCCGATCGGGACTTTCACAGGCAAGCGCCGCGGTCAGCCGCATGCACCTGGTTTCTTGCGGGATCACATGCTGATCGCGTACGACCAGCTAGAGTCGGTGCCGGGCAAGTACGCGTCCTACCTCATCACCTGGAGCAGGGATGCGTTCTACGGGCGCTTCGTCGAGCTGGGCAAGCGAGACGCGGTGAGGCTGACCGAGCGAACGCTTGCGCGCGCGATTCGGGAGATTGAATTCGGTAGCTCGCGCACGCCGGCGCAGCCATTCATTCGGCCTGCGTTCGACGCGACCAAGGCGACGGCCGTACGCAAGATGGCAGAGGTGGTCGAAAAGAAGCTGAAGGAGGCAGGCGTTGGCTAACGAACTCGTCACGCGGGTCAGTGTCGACGCGAGCGGTTTCGAAGCCGGAATGGAGAGGGTGAGCCGAGCCGCGAAGGGCTTCGTCGCCGGTCAAGAGGCGAGCGCGCGCAAGTACGAGGCGTGTCAGCAGCAGATGGCGGCGAGCAGCACGCTGACTGCGCGTGCGCTCGAGGAAGCGGTGAGAGCGGGGAGTGCTGCGACGGCACGGCAGGTGAGCACGGCGGTCAAGGGCTACGAAAAGATTGCGGAGGCCGCGGGTAAGACGCGCTTTGAACAAATGCGTTCGAAGGCGGCGAACCTTGGTATCGCCGAGTCGGTGGAGCCGTTGATCGCGAAGGCCGAGGCAGCTTCGCGCGCCATGCATCACCTCGGAGCGGGGTCGGTAGCCGCGCGCCGAGAGTTATTTGTGCTCGGTCATGAGGCCATGCAGGGCAGTTGGAAGAACTTCATGGGCTCGTTGATGGTGATGGCTGAGCGCATCGACGTGCTGCCAATGTTGTGCGGCCCGGCGGGCGTCGCGCTCGGGGCCTTGGGGGCGAGCGCGTACGCGACCTATCATGCGATTCACGCGCTTACCGAGCAGCAAGAGGCGCTCGATCGGGCGATGTTGCTCACGGGCAACTATGCCGCGCTCACGCAGGGCAAGCTGCAGGCGTATTCCGACATCATCTCGCGCCGTGTGGGCGTGTCGGTGAACGAAGCGCGCGATGCGCTGATGGCGCTTGCCAATTCGGGGCATGTCGCAGGTGCCGATATGCAACAAGCCGCTGAGAGCGTGGCGGCGTACGCGAAGGTCTCGAAGCAGTCGGTGGATGAGGTGGTACGCCAGTTCCTGCAGTCATACGGTCATGCAACGGACGCGGCACGCAAATGGGCTGAGCAACATCATGATCTGAGCCGCGAACAGATCAACCATGTACGCATTCTCGAGTTGTCGGGCGACAAGGCCGGCGCGTGGGCAGCTTTTGTGGAGGCGGCAAGCAAGAAGGCGCGTGAGGCGGTCCAATCCGATAATCGCGACATGGCCGAGAGCTACGAGACGCTCGGTCAGAAGTGGGAGCGTTTCTGGCGGGGCATCACGGGCAAAGGCGACGCTCTGCAGAAGGCGCAAGACGAACTGAAAGCCGCGCAGGCCGCACTGCTCGACCCTGACCTTAATCCGGGCGGAACGAACACATCGGAAATTGAAAAGCGCATTGCCGAGGCGCAGCGTCTCGTGCAATCGACGCTCAAGTCGACCGAGAAAGACGATCCGCATCAGAAGAGCGTCGAGACGTACACGGCGATGATGGGGCATCACGCCGAGTTTATGAAGCAGGCGCGCACGCCCAAGGAGCAACTTGGCGACGCCAACAAGGAAACGAACGAATACTTTGATGCGGTGAAGCGAGCCGGTGAGGCCGCCGGCAAGACTCGCGAGGAACTCAATGCGTTGGATAAAGACCGTCAGAAGATGCTCGCCCATAACGCAGAACGCTACAAGCCGCACGAGAGAAAGACGCGCGAGCCGCGAGCAGATGCGGGGGCGCGGTATGTTGAGCATGTGCGCGAGCAGGGGGCGGCGCTCGAGGCGCAGTGGCACACGAACGAGAAACTCGTGGCTGCGCAGAAGGAACTGGCACAGTTCAACGAGAAGATTGCAGCGGCCAAGCGGCATATCGCGAGCGCGGAGGAGAGGAGCCTGTTGCGCGATGAGAAGGCCATCCGCCTTGGGCTTGAGCGCAATGCTGGGCTGGAGACGGAAATCAAGCTGCGCGAGGCGCGCGATAAGTTTGAGCAGCGGGTGCGGCACATACAGCAGAGCATGCGCGAATTCAGGCAGGCACAGGAGCAACGCAACACGCGCCAGCTGGAAGATCGCGATCCTGACCCGTTGCGCCGAGGTGCGCGGGGCGAGCAGAGCGAGGCGCTCACACGGTATCAGAAGGCCCTTGAGGATCTGAAGAAAGGCATGCCCGAAGCGCTTCTCAATGGTAGCGAATACCTTGCCAAAGTAACCGGGATCGAGCAGGAGTACAGCAAGACGATTGAGCAGATCAAGAAGCATTATGAGGATCTCAAGCGCGTGCAGGGCGACTGGGTGGGTGGCGCGAAGCGGGGTATGACTGATTTCTTCATCGACACGCAGGACAAGGCTGATGTAGCGCGCCGTGCGGTGGTAGCGCAGATGAGCCGCATGGAGGACGCGGTGGCGAAGTTCGTGACAACAGGCAAGTTCGGCATGAAGGAGTTCGTCGCCAGTGCGCTCGCCGATCTGTCGAAGCTCGCGTTGCATCAGGCGATGGGGGCAATGATCGAGAGCCTGATGCAGAAGTCGTCCGCCACGGGTTTGATCGCTCAATTTCTGAGGCACTTGCCCCATCATGCGAGCGGTGGAGCGATCGCAGGGCCGGGCACCGGCACGAGCGACAGCATTCCGGCCATGTTGTCCAACGGCGAGTATGTCGTAAACGCGAACGCGGCACGCCAGCATCATGCATTGCTCGATGCGATCAATTCGAATCACGTTGCTCATTTTGCGTCGGGCGGTCCCGTGGGTGCTTCGGCGCCTGCGGCGTTGCGTTCGGAGGGTGCGCATGTGCATTTGGAGATTCACTCGCACGCAGGCGCAGGACTGAGCGAGCGTGATTTGCGCGAGTTGCAGGCGATGGTGAGCGCCTTCGTCGATCAGAAGATCGCCCGCAAGATGGGCGGCCAGGGCGGCCTTGCTAGCCTGATCTCTCAGGGGCATTTCGGGTGAAGCCGGCATCATCACGACGCATCTTCACGCATTCGCCCGCGATCGGCGTGGAGGGCACGACACACTACCGGGTTCGCACCGTGCAGTTCGGCGACGGCTATAGCCAGGCGGTGCCGGACGGCATTCACAATATCGCTGACTCGTGGCCGCTGCGGTTTGTCGGTAATGGGTCGGAGATCCAGGCGATTCGGACCTTTCTGGATGCCACGCGTGGCAGTGAACCGTTCTTCTGGACGCCGCCGTTGCGCACGCAAGGTTTGTTTCGCATGGACGCGCAGCAAGGCGTGCAAACGTGCGCACTTGGTCTCGATCTGTATTCGTTGAGTGTCACATTCAAGGAAGTATTCGAACCATGAACACGTTGCGAGCGGATGTCCAACGCCTGGAGCCGGGCGCGCTCATCGAGCTGTATGAGCTTGATCTCACGCGCTGGAGCAATGAGGTACTGCGGTTTCACGCGCATGAGCACGGTGGCATCATAAGGTGGAACGGGCACGAATACGGCGCGTGGCCGATGCAGGTTTCGGGATTCGGGCGCACGGGCGATGCCGCTCAGCCAACACCGACGCTGAGCGTGGCGAACCTCGACGGTTTCGTGTCGAAGCTGTGCATGAAGTGTGCGGATCTGGTTGGCGCGCCGGTGCGTCGGCGCCGAACGCTGGCGCAATATCTTGATGGCAGCGCGAGCGCGGATCCGAGCGCCGAGATGCCCGTCGAGTTGTGGCTGATTGAGCAGAAGACGCTCGAGACTCCGACATTGGTGGAGTTCTCGCTGAGTTCCGTGCTGGATCTGTCGGGCCGGAAGCTGCCGGCGCGCCAGATCATCGGTTCGGTGTGCCAATGGCAATACCGCGGACCGGAATGCGGTTATAAGGGGCCGCCGTACTTCACGCGTAACAACTCTCCGACGACCACCGAGAGAGAAGATGCTTGCGGCAAGCGACTGGCATGTTGCAGGTGTCGCCACGGGGCCGGGATCGAACTGCCGTTCGGCGGCTTCCCGGCAGCGGGTGTCGCAGGCGCTTTGGTGAGAGTGCAGTAAATGGTGGTTGCCGATCACGTGCGCGCGGCAATCGATACGCACGCGCTGCGGTGTTACCCGAACGAATCGTGCGGGTTAATTGTGAACGGCGAGTACGTTGCATGCACGAATATCGCCGCCCATCCAACGCAAGAATTTGCGATCTCCGGCTTCGATTATGCGCGTGTCGAGGACACGGGCACGATCCAGGCAATTGTTCATTCGCATACCGATTGCGACGCCTGGCCGAGCGTGGGAGATCTTGCCGCCGGGGAAAAGTCCGGAGTACCGACGTGGATTATCGTCAGCGTTCGAAGGGAAGGGGATGGTAGGCCCTTCGTGAATCGATGGCACCGCTTTAGCCCGCGTGAAGAGGAGGTCCCGCTTATCGGCGCGCCTTTCGTGCATGGCGCGATCGATTGCTATGGGCTCGTGCGTCGCTATTACGGCACAGCACTCAGTGTCGATCTGCCCGACTTTGCTCGATCGGGAAAGTGGTGGAACGATGGCCAGTCCTCGCTATATCTCGAAAATTATGAAGCAGCCGGCTTTGTGAGCGTCGGGCGCGACGCCATCTTGCACGTGGGCGATGTGCTGCTTATGTCGATTGCCAGCCGCCACGGCGTGCCCAATCACGCAGCGGTCTATCTCGGCGAAGACGAGATCGTGCATCACCTCTGGAATGAATTGTCGCGGCGCGAGCCGCTGCCGCGTTATCGGACGCACGTCACGCATGTGCTGCGCCACATCAAGGCACTCGAATGGAACAGGTAGCGCAGGAACAGACAGTTCGGCCAATCAGGCTATATGGAGGTTTGGGCGCGAAGTTTGGCCGCGAGCATCATTATGTGGTGCAATCGCCGCGCGACGTGCTGCGTGCGCTGGGCGCGATGATTCCTGGCTTCTGGCAGGAGCTTTATCGAAGCGGTGAGCGAGGGGTGCGCTACGCGGTGTTTGTCGGGCAACGTAACGTGAGCGAGGCCCAGCTCGATTGGCCGGCGGGCTGCGAGCCGATTCGGATCGCGCCGATCATGGCGGGCAGCAAGGCGGGTGGGCTGTTTCAGACGATTGCGGGCGTGGCGCTCGCGGCCGCCGGTGCTGCGTCGCTGTTCTTTGACAATCCGTACGGCATCAACATGATGCTCGCAGGCGGTTCGTTGGCCTTGGGCGGCATTGCGCAGATGCTCTCGCCGCAAACGCCAACGCCGCCGGCAAAAAACCAGCACGGCATGCCTGGCATCCAGAACGTGGTTGCGCAGGGCGGGCCTGTGCCGCTGCTATACGGGCGCATGCGTGTCGGCTCCACCGTCATCAGCACCAGTGTGCAAGCTGTGGATGCGCCGGCGAGGGACGTTCTGCAAGCGTGCACGGCGCCACCGCAGATGCCTGATGAGATCGAAGAGCAAAAGAACACGCCCCTTAACAGTAGGCTCACCTGTACGGTGGTCGATCTGATCGCCGAGGGCGAGATCGGGGGGCTGGCCAACAATATTGGTCCGATTCCTCCCGACTGGTTTCCGCTTTACTCGGTCTATCTGGATGATGTGAGGGTCCTGAACGACGGCGGTAGTCGTAACTTCCAGATCGATAAGCTCGACTTTCGCAGCGGCGCAGTTGAGCAAAAAGCAGTGGATTGGGTCACGGCTGCGGCAAACGAAATACCGGTGGGCGTTGAGCTGCGCAGACATCTGGCGGATATCGATGCGAATGGCAAGACAAGAAAGGTCACTCAGTTCACGCCGTGGGTACTTGAAGTAGCGGAGCCAGACGTCGATGAAGTGGATGTCACCCTGCAGGTAAGTGATCTGTGGTGGGACTCGAACAAAGGGCATACCAACGCAAGCGTCAAATTCAGATTCTCGCCAAGTTATGTTCCCGCTCAAAAGGACAGGCCCGCTCCGGTGCCGGAGGAGCGGGAAATCACGGGTACCTGCCAGGCCTACTACAAGACCTTTACATTTCCCGTCAGCATCACGGGTGGCGCACGGTTCAGATTGACGCTCACGCGCACCGATGAGATTGACCAGGGAAAGCATGCGGGCAAGGAGCACGGCACGGTGCATGTCGTCAGTTACACCAAGCGCCGCACCGGCAAGTTCAAATATCCGGCAAGCGCACTGGCGGCCTTGCAGATTAGTTCCGACAAGTTTGAGCGCATCCCGGTTCGCTCGTATGAGGTGAAAGGGCTGCTGGTCGATGTGCCGCGCAATTATGACCCGCAGACGCGAAAGTATGACGGCACGTGGGACGGTACGTTCAAGCGCGCGTGGACGGATAACCCGGTCTGGATCTTTAGAGACGTGTTGCTCAATCGCCGCTATGGCGCGGGTGCCTGGGTGCGCCCGGAGATGGTCGATCCCTATTCCTTGTATGCGATCGGCAGGTATTGTGACGAGCCGGTGCCGGACTGCGCCGGTGGCACGGAGCCGCGATTCACCTGCAACTGCTATATCACCTCGCGCACGCACGCGTTTGCGCTGCTTCAGCAACTCGCCAGCGTGTTTCGAGGGATCGCGTACTGGAGCGCAGAGCACGTGTGGGGATCGGCCGACATGCCGAGTGATCCGGTGTACGTCTATAACCCGGCCAACGTTGTAAACGGGATCTTCAAGTACACGGGCAGTTCGCTGAAGTCACGGTACACCGCGGCGATGGTGACGTGGTGCGATCCGCTCGACGGGTTTAAGCGCGCCGTTGAAAGCGTCGAAGATGTTGATGGCATTGCGCTATACGGCTACAACGCGGCGGAAATTACGGCCTTTGGATGCACGAGCCGGGGGCAGGCGCAGCGCGCGGGGCATTGGTTGCTGCAGACCTCGCGCCTGGAGACCGAGACTGTCACATTCAGTGTGGGGCTGGATGGGACGCTCGCGCTTCCTGGGCAGATCATCGAGATTGCGGATCCGTTGCGCTCGGATGCGCGCTCAGACTTCTGCTCGGGTGGGCGGATCAGCGAGGCACTCGACGGCCAGCTCGTGCTGGACCGGGAAGTGGAGGCGCAGCACGGGGACACCCTCACGGTGGTGCTGCCCGACGCTCGAGCGCGACGTGTCGAAATCGCGGGCGTACGCGGAGCAACGGTTGATGTTGCTTCGCCGCTTGAACAGCTTCCGGTGGCAGGCGCAGCATGGACCGTGCAGTCGGGCAGCGCCCCGCAGCAGCGCTACCGAGTGGTCAGCGTGTCGGAGGCGCACGACGGCACGAGCTTCAGTATCACCGCGACGCGGCACGCGCCGGAGAAGTTCGCGGCGGTAGACAATGCGGCGATCACTGACGAGATCCACCGCCCCTACGTGCCGATTGCGGCGCCATCCAACCTGAGGATCGAAGTCAAGCCGGACTTCGCGGCGAAGATGGCAGCGAAGGTTTCGTGGGGCGCAGTCGAGAGCGCGCGGCGTTACCACGTCGAGTGGTGGGTCTTGGGCAAGAAAATAAAGGAGGAGAGCCTATCGAATACGAATCGCGAACTGATCATTCACGATATCGCGCCTGGCGTCTATACGGCGAAGGTGCAAGGCGAGGCGTGGGATGGGCGCTTGTCGCAAATGGCTGAGGCGAACAGCGTGCTGCGTGGTCTGGTCTACCTCGACGGCTTGAGGGCCAGGCGGGAGCGTCGTACCGTGACGATCGATCTCGACCTCAAGTATGTCGTGCCCGAACTCGATCTCTTTGTTGAGCTACGGCTGGGCGAAACCGGAAAATTCGACGAGGCAAAAGATTACTTCGTTGGGGAAAGCCACCAGGCACAGCTTCAGTTCCGCCGTCAGTCAGCTGGCTACGTGTGGGCGCGGGTGCGTTACGCAAGCGCTGCCGACGCGAACGATCGCCGCAAGTTCAGCGCGAGCGCGTGGTTTCCGGGAGAAGCGCAAGCCGGCATTCATTTCGGCGGAGGTGATGGGTAATGGAGGCAAACGAGGCGTTCTGGACCACTCGATGGAGCAAAGGCTACGAATATAAGCATCGCCGTACCGAGAGCGTGATGCTTGAGCAGGACACGGACGAATTTCGAGACTCGCTTGTGAAGGCGGTAGCGAACGCGAAGGATTTGAGCCATATCGAACTGGGCCGAGACAAATTGAATACTGGCGCGCCGCTGTCGAGCGCGCAGTTACCCGCAGCACGTCTGGCCGATGCCTATCTCGAGGGCGCAAGCCTCACCCGCGCCAATCTGCAACGCGCCGATCTGCGCGGGGCGTGCCTGGACAATGCCGATCTCGTGCAAGCGCAACTCGACGGCGCGCGTCTGGCAGGCGCGAGCTTGGCGAAAGCAAAGCTGGCCGGCGCGGTCTTGAGGGGCGTGGATCTAGGCGGAGCGAATCTGTATGGAGCGGACTTGAGCGGAGCCGATTTGAGAGACTGCAGGCTTCATGAGGCGATTGTGGATGAAGCGAATTTCGACGGAGCGATCCGTAGCGACACTGCATGGAAGCGTGGCTGTGTCGTCAAAAATCGACGCACAGGCGCGGAGCTATTCACCACGCAGAGCGATGACCTGATGGCCGAGCTGCGCCAAGCGCTTGCGCAGCACAAGAATCTAAGTCACGCTGATTTGAGCGACGCGCAGCGAGGTCGAGCGCCGCTTGTCAACGCGCCGTTTGCTGGCGTTTGCCTTCGCGACGCGGATCTTACAGGCGCGAACCTGACGTGCGCCGACTTAAGCGGCGCGGACCTACGCGGTGCGATTCTGACGCGCGCCGTGCTGAATGGCGCCAATCTGAATGGCGCTTGTCTGCGCAGTGCGGATCTAACGGGTGCCGAGCTGCTCGGTGCAGATCTGGGCGGCGCAGATTTGGATGGAGCCTGCCTAGAAAACGCGAAGCTTCGCGGCGCAGACCTCGCGGGGACAAATTTGCGCGAAGCCAAGGTGACGGACATGCAGCGGTAGCGGTGCGTTGTTCAAGCGAAAGTAAGGAGCGGCGAGTTCGAAAACGGAGCGAGCGATCGCGTAATGCAGAAAATGATAACCGTTTGAGCGTAGTGAGTACGCGCATGCGCTTGCGCCAGAGATGCCGGATTTTCAAAATCGGCTTGACCTCACCGGGTTCGAACACGCCACCCGGCATCCATTGCCGATTAACGTGCGGTGAGGTCATTCTCGAAGTATGGATATGGTGTTTAAGCCGCCTTCGGGCGGCTTTTTTTATCCAACGCACTTGGCAAAGGCATGCGCGCTCGCTCCGCAAGAAGTTCTTGGGAGAAGAGAATGAGAGAAGGGTTTGTGTCGAGTGCGGCGAAGGCTACGCCTGTAGTGGGCGGCAACTTCTGGCTGTGGGTGAGTAATCACGACATCAACTGGTGGGTGGCGGTGGCGACGCTCGCCTACGTCGGCGCGAGCTTCGTGTTCGCCTGGCGAAAGGACCGGCGCGACCAACGCGCGCGCGAACACGAGTCGGCTCACGTCTGATTCGATTGAATGGAAATCGAGCCCCGTCTGTCACTGGCAGTCGGGGCTTTGCTGTTTCTGGAGACTGCTGATGGCTAACTTAGCGAGGCGCACGCTCGCGGGCGGGGTAGGCGCCGCGACTGCCACGATCCTGTATTGCATCGTGCCTCGATTCGAAGGTGCCGTCCACCGTGGCTATCTCGATCCTGCCTGCATTGCTACGAAGTGCAGCGGCGACACGCACGATGTCGTCGTCGGGCAGCAGTACAGCCAGGCCGAGTGCTGGGCTTCGTTGAATCAACAACTGCTTGCGCACGCCGACGATGTGCTCGGGTGCACGCCCGATCTGAAAGGCCGCCCGAATCAGCTCGCGGCCGCCGTGAGCTTCGCCTACAACATTGGCGGTGAGGCCTACTGCAAAAGCACGACTGCGAAGCGCTTCAACGCGCACGACTGGCGGGGCGCATGTCGGGCGATAAACGAATCCGACGATGGACGGGCGCAGTGGGTGACATCGCACGGACGCGTGTTGCCAGGGCTCGTGAGGCGTCGCGCCGAAGAACGTGCGCTGTGTGAGCGAGATCTGTGAATTGGGCGTCGATAATGGTATGCCGATATCGGCAAGCATATGAGTCATTGAAGCTGCCTTTGGGGCGGCTTTTTGCTTTGTGCGGCCTAGGTCGACGGACCGAACGCAGCGTGATGCCTCCTAGCGCGGCTGGCCGCACTCCTCAATTTAGGAGGTTGGGGAGTGATATGAACTTCATCGGTAGCTTGATGGATTTTGTTGTGGTCGAGAATGGCGCGCCGCGAACGGACTCACGAAAGGTGGCAGAGCGTTTCGGCAAGCGTCATCGCGACGTGTTGATCTGACTGAAGGAACCGGCGACGGCTATGCGCGTTACGCGGTTGCGGGATGGATGGCGGCATAGACGTTTGGCCTTTGGTTTGAAGAGCACCGCGGGCACCTGCTCGAAAAGATTGAGGCATGCGTGCACCTTAACAAAGCCGATCATGTGATGAATTTCTAAATGCTGCGTCGTTCCGACGGGGGAAGCCGCACAATGCCGATGGCGACTGATATGTAGCGTCGCCCGGGCCGGGCGGACGTGACGGTGCACATGATTGCCATGCCCAAGTATTCGTGAATTACCTTACCGTTACAATTGCGTCATGGAACGGCGGCTGCGTGCAAGCGCTAGCGCTATTTTTCTGTCCCAAGCGTCGACTAGCGCATACCAAGGAAATGAGGACAGCTGTTCCGTTAAAGGGCTATTAGTTGGTGATCTGCAACCTCCAGCCAATCATGGCGCAAAAAAATTCTCCGTATCTTCTTCGCAGCAGATGTTTTTTGCTCCAGCCAAACGTTTACGTTCGTTACTATTTGTTGCAAAATCATGAATATTGTTACGTGTGCGTGGTCTCCTGCATAGCGCGGATGTTCTAGAAACTCACGACATTTAATGACGATCATGCTGGAATCAAACTCCGACCTCAGGTCGATTCACGATCTAAACTTGTCTTTTTTGAGGTTGGTCAAGCGCGTCTTGCTGTCGAATTGCGACGCTACCCAACAACCTTTTGGCATATCACCGGAAATCGCAGAAATTTTGGTAAATCTTTCACCCACTCAAGCCGGCCGTCTCGCCTCATCATCGCAGTTGCTTTTACGCTTACGGCCACAGGCGGATGCTTTTGTTCCAAGTTTAGCTTGCGAAAGCAAGATGGAGTCGAGCTCCGCCTTTACTTCCGACGACGCTCTTTTTGAGATTGAGTTTTGAATGCGAAGAAGCCTGGGAGGCTTATTGATCAAGCAACAGAGATACTGCGAGCCGTTGAACTGATAAAGTTGGGGGCTCGCATGCAAGTGCTTGATACGGAGTTTTCTGCTCTTTCGCGTGAGCGCCTCAGCCGTCTTTATCGGGAAGTGAAGAGCGCCTCACCGCCAAAAGGCATGCTGCCGTTCTCAATTGAGTGGTATTTAACGTGGCGGCCGAATCTCCACGTTTCAATGTTCGCAAATGTGTATGATTGCCTTGAAAGACACAACCAGAGCTTAGATCGCGTTGATTTATTAACTCGCGCATACAAATTATACGTGGAACACTTCCAAATGGAAGGAATGCCTCTGGAGATGGATTTAACGCGCGCTTGGACCTTTCTGCGTTTCAAGGATGCCGACGTTTTGCGTTTGAGAGCCTGTGTTCGATGCCATGGCCGATTCGTTGTTCATACGCATGACGTTGCGCATGGTTTGATGTGCGGACTTTGTCGACCACCATCACGAGCGGGAATGACGAGCAAGTATCGGATGGAAGAGAGCGGGTATAGAAAATGACCGTTGCTCACAAGCAATCTGCTCAACATAGCTAAATCGGAATATCACTGCGGGAAAGTTAGCTAAATCGCAGTGAGGCGACAAACACTCTGCTTAACGCTTCCGCTCCCAGATTCAAAAGTTGTCTAAATCCCAGTGCATTGGCGTGAGCTTCATGTGGAATACGTTGATAACGTGATCTAAGAGAGAGATTAACCTTGAAGCACTTTGTTTTTACAGTATAAATTAAAATTATTGCTGCATTTGCATTTTTCGCTCTAATCTTGATTGCAAATGGTTCGTTTGGTTCGTTTGAAGTGTATAGGCTGAATTCGAATATACGTAGCGCGTACACCACCAATACGTTACCGACTGGCGAGATTTCCGACATTCGTGCTGGACAACTTGACATACGGTTTCGTCTAAGGAACATGCTGATTTGGCGCGATCGGGCTAAAAAGAATATTGCAATCAACGAAATTTGTGCTGATCAGAAACAGATCGAAAACGCATGGAAGGCGTATTATCCGAGCGGCATTGCTAGCGAGGAGGAGCGTGAGCTCGCTGAAAAGATCAAAAGCAACCTTCCATCCTTTCTCTCGGAAGTTGATGAGGCGATTGCCGCCTTATCCGCAGAAAATTACGAAGCGGTACAGTTTTGCTCGAGGACGGTTCACCCAACGCAAATGCATTGGTCGATGCTACCTTCCAGATTGCTGGGTTAAAGTCCCAACAAGCAAAGAAATTTGTTTCAGACAGCGAGGTCGCCTATAGAACAACGCTGTGTATTGCAATTTGCCTGACGGCTGCCGGAGCCATCCTTGGGATAGCCGTATCTAGAATTTGTTTCGCGCGATCTCGAATCCGCTGGATGAGGCGGTCAATGTCGCCGACCGCATAGCGTGCGGTCAATTGGAAAATGAGATTGTTGCGAACTCGCGCGGCGAGTTCGGTCAGGTCCTCGGTGCGCTCGATAAGATGGACCGGCAACTTAGCGAAACGGTACGAGACATCAAGACTTCTACGGAATCCGTTACTGCCACCTCCCGCGAAATCGCAAGCGGCAACGCCCACTTGTCTGCGCGTACAGAAGAGCAGGCGGCGTCGCTGGAGGAAACCGCATCCAGCATGACTCAACTGACTGAAATAGTGAAGCAGAATGCAGACAACGCTCGCGAGGCCAACACGCTGGCAACCCGTGCCGTAAACGTGGCCGACACGGGGAACGACGCGGTGCAGGGCATGGTCGGCACCATCGAGAACATCAGCAGTAGCTCCAGCAAGATTTCTGAGATCACAGGCACAATCGAAGGTATCGCGTTTCAGACTAACATCCTAGCGCTTAACGCTTGTATGGACCCGACGCGTTTTGCAAGCTTTCTTTTGTGACGTAAAACGGTCTGCAAACATGTATCCGGCTTGCTTGGTGGGCCTATCGACATGCCCGCAGCCTTGATGAGATCCGCGCGCCCCGTCCTTGGCAGCTGCTCGGCCTTTTTTATCGGCCGGCATTAAGTACAGGATCGTGGGGCGCTGGTCTAACCGGTTTTGTCATCACAATCAGGAAGCTTAGCAAACCCGTGATGGTTATTTCGCTATCGCTAACATGGGCTCTTCATAGTGTTCAGTGCCTTCATGCATCGGCCAGTGCAACAGGTTTGTATGTGGCGTCGGTGCTCAAAAGTACTTGAATGATGCGTGCATTCTTGTTGGCGAGTGCAACGCAGGCTCGGTTATAGCCTCGACGCGCAATCAACTCCTGCAGCCAACGGCTGCGGGCGTCGAGTTTGCCAGACACACGTATCAGGACAGATCTGGCTCCGTGAATTAACGTAAGCGGCCGGCCAACCCATCTTGACGAGCGAGTTTAGGCGACAGCCGAGAGTGGCTGCCAGCGATGCGGCAGCAGCGAGTCGATGTCGTTGGCCTTGTGGGTCGGCAAGCGCGTCAGCACGTCCTTCAGATAGGCGAGAGGCTCGATCCCGTTCAGTTGTGCCGAGCGGACCAAGCTCATGATTGCGGCCGCGCGCTGACCCGCACGCAGTGATCCGGCGAACAGCCAATTGGACCGGCCGACTGCCCAAGGACGGATCTGGTTTTCGACCCAGTTATTGTCGATCGGCACGTTCCCGTCGTCGAGATAGCGCGTAAGCGCATCCCAACGTTTCAGGCTGTAGTCCAGCGTCTTTGCAATCGCCGAGCCTTCCGCAACGAGTTTGCGCTGCGTCACCAGCCACTCATGGAGGGCATCACAAACCGGCCTGGCCCGGCGCTGACGAAGCCGCTGCCGTTCGTCAGCATCCAGTGCCGCGGCCTCGCGTTCGATGTCGTAGAGCGCGGCAAAGAACGGCAGGGCTTGCCCCGCAACCTGGCTGCTGTGGTTGGCATGCAGTTCGAAGAACTTGCGTCGGGCATGGGCCGCGCATCCGATCTCAGTGATCCCGTGCTGGAACGATGCCTTGTATCCGCTGTAGTCATCGCATACCAGCTTGCCGTGCCAGCCCTTCAGGAACGTGCGAGCGTGAGCACCGGCGCGGCTATCGGCGAAGTCGTAGACCACCGCGCGCAGTTCGCTGAACTGAGTTGACGTATATGCCCACAGGTACGCCCGGTGTGTCTTGCCCTTGCCGGGGCTGAGCATCTGCACCGGCGTCTCGTCCACGTGCAGCACGTCGTGCTGCAGGATGGCCTGGCGCAGTGCGTCGACCAGCGGCTGCAACTGCACGCCACACCGGCCCACCCAGGCACCCAGCGTGGATCTTGGGATGGCCAGTCCTGCACGACCAAAGATCTGTTCCTGGCGATACAGGGGCAAGTGGTCGCCGTACTTGGCGACCAGCACCTGCGCGAGCAACCCGGCAGTGGGCACGCCCTTGTCGATCACATGCGGCGGAACCGGCGCCTGGATCAGCGTCTCGCAGGCCTTGCACACCCACTTGCCCCGGATGTGCCGTTCCACCGTGAACACACCCGGCGTGTAGTCCAGCTTCTCGCTCACGTCCTCGCCGATGCGGATGCGTTCGTCACCACACTGGCACGTTGTGCTGTCCGGTTCGTGATGGATGTCCGTGCGCGGCAGTTGCGGCGGCAGCGGTGCACGTTTCGGCTGCTCGCGTTGCCGTTCAACTCGTGTCGGCTCAAGTTGCTCGAGCTCCATCTCGATGGCAACCAGGTCGCCATCGATCGCCTCGTCGAGCAGGTTCATCTGCTCGCTGTTGAGCCGTTCGCTGCGCCGGCCGAACTGCTGGCGCTTGAGGATCGAGACCTCGTGGGTGAGTTGATCGATCCGGGTCTGACGGAAGCGTAGTTCCCGGTCTCGTTCACTCGCTTCCCGCTCCTTCTCCCTGACCTCGGCAATCAGTTGCGCGGCAAGGGCGCGCAACTGTTCCGGGTTGAGTGCGTCGAGGTCCGCGAGGTTCATGCAGGCCAGTCTGCCAGAACCCTGCCGACGGAGGAAGCGCGACTGTTTACCTCCCCGCCGGATTTAGACGATGCGGATCACGCCATCCTCGCCGATGCGTTGCCAGGGCAAGCCCAGCACCAGGCCGGCCAGTTGTTCGTGCGTCAAGACACGCTGCTTCGGTTCGCTGCCGATTTGCGGCCACGCGAACTGCCCTTGATTCAGGCGTCGCGCGGCCAGCCAGATGCCGATCCCGTCGTGAATCAGGACCTTCATGCGGTTGGCGCGCCGATTGGCGAACAGATAGGCATGGTGTGGGTGCGCGGCGCCGAACACCTTGACCACACGCGCCAGGGCCGTGTCGAAACCGGCACGCATGTCCAGTGGATCGACCGCCAGCCAGATCTCGTCGACACGAATCACCGCAGCCACTCGCGGAGCCAGACGGCACACTGGGTTGCCGCGGATACCGGCCAACTCACCGTGATCGACTGATCTCTTCGGCGTATCTCAATGCGGATCTCCGGCGAATGCGGACTCGGCGCTCCCAATGCCACCGGCACAAAGGCCGGCAGCGACGGGGTCGTGGCCGGCGGACGACCCAGCGGTCTCTTGGGAAGTCGGCCTTCGGCCTGATCGATCCAGCGCCGCAGCAAATTCGCGTTGAGCCTGTGTTCCAGAGCGACTGCCGCAACCGATACGCCGATTCCCTGGCAGGCCGCTACTACCTGCGCCTTGAACTCCTCGCTATAGCGTTGTCGACGACGACGCTCGGGGAGTGATTCCGATTCGATAGTGTTCACGTGTCCGCTTATTCGTGAACTGACCCCACGAAGTTGGACACCTTTTTGGGGTGTTTTGTGAAATACAGTGAAAAGAGAAAGCTGTCAGCAACGAAAGATTATTGCGCTGGCCATGATGGCCTGAAAAGGGTTGCTGAGCGCCACGGCGTGGATGTCTCGTCGCTTCGCAGGTGGATCGCGGCATATCAGGCGCAGGGCGAAGAAGGCCTGCAAAAAAGAACGAGCTGCGCGCGCTACAGCGTGGAGTTCAAGCGTGCGGTTGTGAGACGGATGCGGAAAGAAGGTCTTTCATTCCGTCAGGTCGCAGCGCTCTCGAACGTTCGCAATTTCAATATCATTGGGGTGTGGGAGCAGCAGTATGATGACGGCAGTTTGGCCACGGGACGTTCGCGGCCTGCAATTTCCACCGTCAGAATGCCGAAGACACCGATATCGAAAAAGAAGCCGGTTGCGGATACGGACCGCAGCCGCGAGGATCTGCTCGCCGAAGTGAAGCAGCTTCGCATGGAGAACGAATATCTAAAAAAGCTCGACGCCTTGGTTCAAGCGAATGCGAAAGCCGCGCGGCAGAAAAAGCGCAAATCGTGCTTGAGCTAAGGCAGCGTTACCCGCTCGCAGACCTCCTTAGAGTGGCCGGGCTGGCCCGCAGCACTTTCTATTACCAGCAGAAGGTACTGCAGGCCGGAGACAAATATGCGAGCTTGAAGGAACGCATCCGTGCACTCTTTGATCAGCACAAGGGCCGCTATGGGTATCGCCGGATCACGGCTGCCATTCGGCGCCAGGGCGACAGAATCAACCACAAGACGATACAGCGTCTTATGGGCGAGCTGTCCCTGAAGTCGTGCATCCGACCAAAGAAGTACAAGTCGTTCAAAGGGAACGTCGGCAAGATAGCTCCCAATGTCCTGAAGCGAAAATTTGAAGCATCACGCCCCAACAAGAAGTGGGTGACGGATGTTACCGAGTTTAACGTCGGGGGCCAGAAGCTCTATCTTTCTCCGGTCCTCGACCTCTTCAACGGCGAAATCATTGCATACGAGATGGCACGACGCCCGCTATTCGATATGGTCAACACGATGCTGAACAAGGCCTTCGCGAAACTGGGGCCACGCCACAGGCCGATCCTGCATTCGGATCAGGGCTGGCAGTACCAGATGCCTGTCTATAGCCGTCGCCTCAAACAGCAAAAAGTCCGACAGAGTATGTCGCGCAAAGGAAATTGCCTCGATAACGCTACGATGGAGAGCTTCTTCGGAACGCTCAAGTCGGAGTTTTTCTACCTGAACAAGTTTCGCAACCTTGACGAGCTGCAAGCCGGCATCGAAGACTACATCCACTATTACAACCATGATCGAATCAAGCTAAGATTACACGGGCTGAGCCCAGTCCAATACAGAATGAAATATAAGCAGCACTAACGTCAACGTGTCCAACATTCCGGGGTCAGTTCATCGTTAGGTGGACACGATACTCCCAAGCGCCTCGACCAAACTCAAGACGGATTGGCTGGCCGCTTACGAATTAACAGTGTCCGTAGATACTTGTCTCCTCTTTTACTGATGCCGTAGAGTTGCGATTTCCCGCCGGACGAGTGCTGCCTGGGCACCAGACCAAGCTACGCCGCAAGATGACGGCCATTCCGGAAGCCGTCAGCGCGGCCAACAGCGGCGACAATTGCCGTCGCTGTAATTGGGCCGATTCCCGGGACGGCGGCGATCTTCTGGCACAGAGCCGAGCGATTCATGAACGAGCGAATCCAGCCTTCTGCCACGGCTATTTCCTCTTCCAGAACGAGCAAATGCTGTACAAGCGCCAAGATCAGGGACTGGCAGAAGCGGGTGAGCTCCCCCTCACTCTGTACAAGAATCTCGGGTATCGCTCTCCTGAAGGCTGCTGGAGACTGCGCTATTGCGATGCCGCGCTCGCCCAGAAGACCCCTTGCCTGGTTAATAATCGCCGTTCGTTGCTGGACTAGAAGTTCGCGCACGCGGTGCGCTGCCTGCATGTCCTGTTGTTCAACCGACTTCACGGCAACAAAGTTCATCGACGGCCGGGATGCGGCCTCGACAATAGCTTCGGCGTCGTTGCGGTCATTCTTGTTCGTTTTAACGAAAGGCGAAACGTAGTGGGGGCTGATGAGGCGCACATCGATACCTGCTTCCTGGAAACGCCGCGCCCAGTGATGGGCAGAACCACAGGCTTCCATCGCGATCGTCTGAGGACACAAGGCCCGCACGGTTTCAACCAAAGCCGCTCGTGAAACCTTATTGCGATACACCGCCGGCCGCGCACATCGGCGCCGTGGAGTTGAAAGACGCGCTTGGCGAGGTCAATGCCGAGAAGATCGATTTCCATGGTGTGCCTCCACATCGGTTCGTGCGAACGAGATGCTCAGTTTTCCTCTGGAAGGTGCGTCGGGTCCATCTCAGTAGCTGTGGAAGCAGCTCGTGCCGGCGAACAGGGGCGCGGCTTCGCCGTTGTGGCGAGTGAGGTTCGCAGCCTCGCGCAGCGTTCGGCCTCCGCCGCAAAAGAGATTAAAGAATTGATCGGTACGTCGGTTGCGATGATTCAAGACGGCGCTAAACAAGCGACGGAAGTTGGCGCGACGATGGCCGATGTCAAACAGGCTATCAAGCAGGTGTCGGAGATCGTCGGTGAGATCGCTGTTGCATCAAACGAGCAAAGCCGGGATATCGAGCAGGTCAATCGGGCCGTCGTTGAAATGGATATTGTCACACAGCAGAATGCGGCGCTTGTCGAGCAAGCCTTAGCCGCGGCCCATTCGCTGGAAGAAGAGTCAATCAATTTAAATGACGCGGTATCCGTATTCAAGGTCGCAGATGCTGGACCGCGAGCATTTACTAGAGCGTTGCCGAACAACATCGAACGAGCTGAGGATCGAGGAACAGGGGGTGTCCGGCGAACGTCGCCTGTTCGAAATCCTACGGGCGTGATGAACGGCGTTCTCAGTAAAGTCGACAAGACGGCGTGAATGGCTGACCGTTCGGCTAACACTGGTTGGCACGCCTTCTAGATGGATTCATGCTGCTCGTCATGGGGTTTACCGCAAAGAAAGCACTCGCTGTGAAATTGGTCTTCATAAACGCGTTTAATGCGATGGCCGAGCTGCTGCGCAGTGGCCTCTGGCAGAGACGGATGGACTTATCTCGCAGGTAAAGGACGGCCGAGCATCGACGGGTGCGCGTTGCGCCGATGGCAAGCCGAGGAGCCGCGTCACGTCGCGCTGATCGCCCAGCTGGATCGGCGGATGCAGATCCAGCTTGAACTGCGATGACGTGCGAAACATCGGTCACACCACGTTCCTCATCCCTTGCGTTGAACACCTAGATGTCTGCCAACTTCATCAGGGGGCTGACGGCATACGCCGTTGGCATCGCGATCGGTGGTGCTGCACTCCACGTGTTCGACGGCAGTCAACTCGCCCGGGAGCAGGCCGCTCACGCACGCGACAACGAGACGAACACCCGAAAGCTCGCGACGCTCTCGGAGCAAACGGCGAAGGCCGCAAGCGAGGCGATCGCAACTCACAACGCAGCGGCGGCCCGTATCGCAGAGCTCGACCAGCAAATCACCGTGAGAGGACATCCCATGAAGCTGACAACGCGAAGAATCGCGCCGCTATTGCTGAGGGCACTCGTCGGTTGCGCATCGCAATCGCAAACACAGGACACGGCAATACCAAGGATCCAAGCGCCGCCGCCGGCGGCATGGGCGATGGAACCGGTCGCTACGCCGAGCTATCACCAGCGGCTGGAAGAGCTCTTTTCGCAATAATCGATGATGCTGATAACGATGCTCGGGCGAAAGCGGGTTACTTCCAGCGCTATGGCTGTGCCGTTCAGATGGATGGGATAGCCGCAGGTCGCTGTCCGATTTATAGTGACAAAACCGGTGTCAAAGAGATCTGGCGCTAAGATAATCACTCTGGAACATGTACATCCGAATGGCATCATGGTAAGTGCCTTCACTGAAGAATTCTTGCTTCAGCGTTGCTTCCCTGACAAATCTGCATTTCTCATACACGCTGATTGCAGCGTGGTTTGTCGTGTCGACAACGAGATATAGCTTTCGAAGGTTTAAGGTCGCGAACGCATAATGTATGGCTTTTCGTGTTGCTGCGGTGGCGTATCCCCTTCCTTGAGCGGAAGGAGAAATCATGATCTGAAATTCGCCGCGCCGATGAAGATGATCTAGCTCGACTAGCTCGACCAGACCGATTGAAGTTCCGTTTGAATCAATCGCAATAAACCTGCGTTCGCGTTGGTCGTGAACGTGACGTCGATAGATCTCGGTAAGTTCATCAAGGGTTTCAAATGGCTCTTCAAACCAATAGCGCATAACACTGGCATTATTGGCTAAACTGTGAGCAAAGCGAAGATCCTCTTGTTCAAGGGGGCGCAGGGTAACGCCAGGATCCTTTGTGGCATCTTCGCTCGTTTTGCTTTGCTCGCTTTGCATAAAATTTCCAATGTATCGAAGGATCTCGGGACACTAAGGATGGGCGCGCACGCCTCTTAGTTTGCGAACTCGATATGTTGCGACATGATCGTGCCTCGAAAAAGTGAAGATTGGCGGAACGAGTAGCGCCGCCTATGCCTATTTTCGCATCAAGCGATCTAGAGGGCAATTTGGGCACTGGAGGAAACCGTATCGTGCGAGTCCTGGCGCGCACGTGACGAACGCGAACCGATAAATCTGGTTGACTTCACCACTGCACACAAAAGGCCACGATAACAGCTCGACGCGCAACGCACGGCTTCGTCCTAAGTCATCGCCTGTCGGCTTCGTACCGTTGCCGCAAAACGCAAGGTTCCGCATATGAAAATCAGTTCCTTCGGCGGCAGCATAGGCAATGGAGCTCGTCGCTACGCCGAGCTATCCCCTGCGGTTGGAGTAGCTCTTTTCGAGATAATAGACGAAGCGGACGGCGGTGCTCGCGCTAAGGCCAAGTATCTTCAGCGCTACATCTGCACACTCCGGCATACGGGTATTATTGCGGGACGATCTGATTTTGCTTGCACCGTGTCGTAATAAGGCCTAATCGTCTGCGTCCGAGCTGAGCAATTAGCAGAAACCCATTAGGCCACGACGAAACAATGCCTATAAGGATCAGCACGGCACAATGATGCTCCTGCAAAGGGGCGAAGTGCCTATGCCGAAACTATTCGCAACGTTCAAGCACTTGCCATTTAGCTGTTTGTCGCGGGGGATAGCGACTTGTTCGTGCGAGATGACGATCAATATAGAATCCTTGAACTTTTCCCGAAATGCGTCGAGGATGCGCGCTCCCGAAAACTTATCCAGGTTGGTTGTGGGTTCGTCCAAGATAAGCAGGCCCGCCTTGCGTACAAACGCTCGCGCTAAGGCGATCCGTCTACGCTCACCACCCTGACCAATCGCCGCCGCGATCATTGATCTGATCGGAAAGCGACATTCTTCGAGCTGCTAATATCTCGGTAATTCCTAGGCGTTCTACCGCGTCTTCGATCGCTGCATCTGTTACGGTTGCATCTCCTAGCTTGATATTATCCAAAACAGATGCACCGAACACATAATCAACTTGCGGGACATAAAGCGCATACTTGCGCAGTTCGGTGAATGCGGTCGGTTGCGAAAAACTGATTCCGTTACCCACAATGTCGCCAGCTGCGGCAGGGATCAGCCCTGCGATGGTGCGGGCGAGCGTCGATTTGCCGACGCCGCTGGGCCCTTGGAATATCACCACATCGCCTTTGACCCATGTCTGCGTGTAGGCTTCGCCAAGCGCCCGTTCCCGCACGCTTGTACGACCCGCGGAGTTTAAGGCGATCCACTTTATCAGTGCCCATACGTCGCTCCTCGATACGATGGTCCGCCTCGCTAAGCACCGACGCGGCGAGTTCCATGCCCGCGCTCGCCCGCGTCAGGCGCTCGCTTGCCCGTGAAAGTGCCACAATAGGTTCGATCAGCTGAAAGTAGACCAACACAAGTGCGACCAGTGCGCCTATCTGCGCGCCCCCAGCTATAAAACTGCTACCGCTTGTTTCCACAAAAATGACAATGGTGAGAAGCAGCCCCGCCCAACGCGTCAATTCCAGACGAATATGTTTTTTGAGATAATGAAGGCCATTATTTTTGACAATTATCTCAAAATCAGCCAATTGTTTTCGTGCTGGCCGTAAAGAAACGCCTCCGTCCCGAAGCTTCTCACGATCTCGCTTAGCTCATGTGCGGTTGCGATATTGCGCGTTATTTCCTTATTCGCTTGTCTAAAGTGACCGGAAGAGCTCTTTCGGTTCTCACATCTAATGCAGTGAGAATGATAAATACCATTGCGAACGCGCTGATGGCGCCTGCAGTTACTACACTTATCTTTGTCGCCACGATCGAAATCGATAAAATAAGGCCTGTAAGATATGGCAATAGATCAACTGAAAGATCGGAATGATCGCGTGCGCAGTCTCACGACCCTTTAGATAAGCATGCATCAAATCGCTTATGGAGTGCCGCCAAAATGACATGTCTGGCCGCAGCATCGCCAACAACGCGGCGAGCGAAATGTCACCACCGATCCGCTCGCGCGATTGCAGCGCAAAATAGTTGCTGACTGCCGTGCACATGCCACTAGTTAATCCAATGAGGATATACGTGACCAGTAGCATCGAAAGTTGCGTTTTATCGCTTTCGATTGACACCGCCGCAGCGGCCAACACAAATGGTTGGACAACCTTCAAGACTACTGCAGCGCATGACATGCGGGTGACGAAGAATGCCGCTTTCAGTGTTTTCTTACTAAAAATCGATGTCAGCGTTCTAATATTGCGAAGTAATGTAATGTCCATGATCATCTTTTTGGCGAGACGATAGCAGCCTGGAAGATCTGCCTGAAAAGTTGCTCCAGTGCGATGGCGGAGTAGAAGATCACCAGGGAAATTGCACATCCTGACCTGCCCCCCGGTTTTAGTACGAAGTAGAGTTAGAGTCCGAGGTTAATAATTCCTTCGCTTCGTGCGCCTGCGCGAATTTCATCGGCGCCAGATAACCGAGTGAGCTGTGGGGCCGCTCGGTGTTGTACTCGATACGCCATTCCTTAATCAAATGCCTGGCATGGCGCATGGAAACGAACCAGTGCTCGTTCAGGCATTCGTCGCGGAATCGCCCGTTCAAACTCTCGATGTAGGCGATTTCCAAGGGCCTGCCGGGCCGGATGAACGACAGCGTGACACCACCTCATAAGCCCACGCATCCAGCACCTTACCAGCGAACTCCGGACCGTTGTCCACCGTGATGGAAGCAGGCAAGCCGCGCATCTCGCGTAACCGTTCAAGCACCTGCTTGACCCGCAGACCCGGCAACGAGCTATCGACCTCGATAGCCAGGCACTCACGCGTGTAATCGTCGACCACGTTCAGACAGCGAAAGCGCCGACCATTGGCCGACCCGTCGCTGACAAGTCCATTGACCAGCTCTGGTTCGGTCCCGTTGGCACCGGCAGCGGTGTGCGCTCGACAGCGGCAATGCGCTTGCGTCGCCGCTTGCGCACGCTCAGTCCGGCCTTGCTGTACAGCCGCCAGATGCGTTTGTGATTGGCCAGCCAGCCCTCGCGCCGCAACAGCACGTGAATTCGCCGATAGCCATAGCGTCGCTTTTGAGCCGCGATGGCCATCATCCGGCCAGTCAGCGCTTCGTCGTCGGCTCGTCGGCGCGACTCATACTGGAACAGCGAGCGCGAAATCCCTACCAGCCCGCAGGCCCGGGTGACACCCATGGCGCGTTCGGTCATCAACATCTGGACCGTCTCGCGTTTGGGCTGCGGGCTTGCTATTTTTGCGACAACAGGTCCTTCAACGCCAAGTTGTCGAGCATCGATTCGGCCAGCAGTCGCTTGAGCTTGTTGTTCTCCTGCTCCAGCTCCTTCGGGCGCTGGACGTCGGAAACCGTCATGCCGCCGAATTTCGCCTTCCAGTTGTAGTAGGTCGCCTCAGAGATGCCGTGCTTTCGGCACAGCTCTGCGGGCTTCAAGCCAGCCTCGCCCTCCCTCAGCACGCCAATAATCTGTTCTTCGGTGAATCGCTTCTTCATGACCGCTCCTTGTCGGAACGGACTCTACACCGTCAGCGTACTAATCTCGGGGGGCAGGTCAACGGCCGTATCAGGCGCGTCTATCGACAACAGCAGCGGTACAATTGAAGGCGGTACGTTAGCCGTCACGAGCTCGGGCGACTTGATGAACCGCTCGGGCAAACTGACGCAGCACGGTGTGGCTGATCAAACCATCAGCGTGCGCGGTACGCTCGATAACACCCGCGACACGATTACATCCCAAGCGAAAAGCCTTGCAATCAACACGCAGGCGCTCGCGAACAACAGGCGCGATTGAGCACCCGGGTGCGGGGGCACTGTTCGTCAAGACACCGGGCGTGGTGTCCAACAGGGCGGAACAGATCGTGACCAATGGCGCGCTTTAATTCCATATGGGCGGCGGCGCGAAAGACAACAATGGCGGTACGATACAGGCGGCTTGCTGTTTGACCCCGGGAAAACGTACGACGTTGCTTGGTCATCAGACACCTTTTCGTGGAGGCCACTTTCACCTAAAGCGGTGCCCGGATTCGCTAGACTAATACAGTCAAACGCGCCAAGCGTCGGTATTTATATTAGAGAATGCGGCACCGGCTCTGTCTCTAACGATAGTCCACGTTCCTTCATCGAGCGCGCAGCAGCCAGCAAGAAAATTAATCGCACGAATCTGATTTATAGCGACAAAAACGGAAAGTAGCCCTGAGTCGAATGTGCTACCTGTCTCCTCGGCGTAACTGTTGGCAAAAGCCTTCCACAAATGGACTCTCTCGTCTTCTTGTAGATGCGCAATATTGAATGCCAAAGTCCCCAAATCAAAAAGACGCGGACCAATAAAGCAATCTTCAAAATCAAAGAAACCGATTCTTCCGTCTTGTAGCTTTGCATTCGCGACTCTCGCATCGCCATGGCAAACCCCAGTGGGGAGATTGTTAATCTCACTCTTGAAGTTCCTTAGCACTATTTCTCCTGCCTTTTTTACGTCAGCTTCAATTTGTCTTGTAATCAGGTTGCCTAGTGAAAGCATTACGGAAGTTTCTTTTATCAGCTTTGCTAATTTTTCGCTTGAATCCGTCGTTGAATTGCATTCAGGTAGTATTCGATGAAGAATCGATAAACCCTTGCCAAATATGCTAAACCCTTGCGCATCGTGGGTTAGGTCTTTGTCACCAACTGATGTGAAGACGGCTATTGACCGAACAATTCCTTCAAGCCAAACGTTACAACGATAGCTTTGGGATTTCGTCAGCAGTGGCCGGCATACCGATACATTCGCGACATCAGTTGGAAATCCAGCGAGCGTTCGTAATTCGAAATCAATTTGCTCCTCAGTTCGGAGGCATTGTCGGTAGACTCGCACGTAATACTGCTGTCCGCCGTCGCGTACTGAGAAAGTGGTATTAGCTCCGTCGATTACCAATGATACATCCGGGGTTTTTAGTCCATAGTGTTGAATTAGTAGGTCTGCTATGTCTTTTGGACTGGAACTCATTGCATTCTCCTTGCCCTATCAAAAGCTAGCTGCTCCGGCGAGCGGACACTAGCATTCTAGTGGAATCGAGCGTCAGCTCATTTTCATCGATATCTCTTATGTTAATGTCGGCAAATCCAGAGTTCTGAAGGAGTGAAGCGATCTCCTGAGCACCGTATAATCTTACCGAGAAAGCGCCCGCGTGATGATCTCCTTCAATTACGCTCATCCTCTTTGTGCTTAGTCGCTCGGTATGTAGATTGTATGTATATTGATTGACCAATAATCCGGTTTGAGTCTTAAGTACATCGTAGAAGGGTTGATCTCTGCGGATATAGTGCGCTTTATTAAGGTGGTCAATCACCAGTGATCCCCCAAGCTTCAGTGCATTTTTGCATAAAGCCAGCATTCGTGCGTTCTCCACGTCACTAAAAAGACCAAAGGTCGCATGCCATAGAAGAACTGCATCAAAGGTCTGACAATCGACGATCGAGTCAAGTTCCCTCATGTCGCCGCGAACGTAAGTCGCAGCGAACTGCGGCGGCCGGGCGCTTTCTTGGGCGAGGCCGATAGCCGTTTCGCTGAAATCCACGCCAGTAACGACTGCTCCCATCGCAGCCAAATGATTCGACATCCGTCCGTGACCACACCCTAGATCAAGAATTTTCATTCCTGGTCTGACGCTAATGCGTTCACATAATTTTCCAGCTTCTCGCTTCGTTAATTCGGCATCAAGGACTTGTCGGTAAAAGTGAAGATATATGTCGGATGACCCATCCATCATTCCCTCAACCCCTGTGTACTGCATCGTTACGTCTTCTTGAGTCATAGCGTCGTTAAAGATTTAGACGAAGAAAGTGCTCAATGGAGGCTAAATTTGCCAGTTGTGCGAAGGGCTCATGTTTGTCGCCGGCAATGAACGCCCGAAATTGCGCCTCTACAACAGCCGTATCGATCAAGTTTTCGGAGGCGAGGATCCCATCTTTTACCACGCATAAGGCCTTCGGCCACTCAGATCGAAGAGCTTTTCTTGCCACCTCCACAAAATTTTCCCCATAGTCGCGGACCTTATAGAACGGCATGCCATAAAACGTTTCGAGATATTTTATCGCGACGAACTTTTCTTTCCGGCAATCGTCAGGGAGATTCTGACAAAACGCAATGACAAGGGGGTCGGCCAGCACGTTCACTGGCCACAAGCCTTTCTGCACTAGTTGAGCGCTATGAGACAAGTTAGCGAGAAGCGTACTGTCAGCTAAAATTCCAGCTGGCGCGCGCTCGTGAAATAGCTCTGAAAGTTCTCTTCGAGCTTCACTTGATAGTAAATTTTGTGCACTCGCAGTCGGATCTGGTTCGCGCTCAACCAAAGCCGATCCAGCCTTGTCTCGAGATAAAAATAGTTCGTCGCCGCCATAACCACCAAGTATCACGCGCTTCCGAGCCGAAGCTGCCGAATCCCAAATGACGGAAAACGCTCGGTGATAATACTCATAAGGCATGTAGCGAGCGGGTCTTATGTCGTTGGTGAGAAAAAAAGAGGGCATGCAAGATTCGATAGCACATGAATGATCAACGCCTCTGCTTCGACCTAAAATCAACTGTCGCCTTTCCGCCTGGTCCCGACCGAGGGTCCCAGGAAGAATAATTCCAGCCGAGTCACATGAGCTGCGAACGAAACGCCTGTAAGCAGTGAAGACGCACGCTGAGTCAACACCGCCACTCAATTCAGCGATGGTCGCTTCGAGATCGAGTCTACGGACAGCAAGTGCATCTCTTAGCACTTCGTCAAACGCGTCGACGACATCAACTGCCGAATTCAGTTCGTTCTTCCTTGAAAGCCCGCTATCTGAGGGATAACTGAACTGAAAATGGCCATCTTGCCAACGTAAACGGGCGCGCTCGGTCAGCAATCTAATACTTTCGAACGCTGTTCGACTGGTGTAGATGCTCTGCATAGCTATCTGTTGAATAATGAACCGTCGGTCGAGTTTCGATGGCCTTACTCGATCAATAAAGTCGGCCAGATCCCATCCCAGATTCACTTTAGAGCCTTGGCAATTGAAATAAACCGGACATGTTCCCTGCGCGCTAGCGCAAAATTGCCATTCGCAACGATCCCTTTCGAAAATATGTTCGACTATAAAGTGTTCGCCGCGGCGATTTGTAGATCTTGCAAAATGATCCCTATATTCGTCGGTTGAACAGAAAATTGTCTCAATGTCGGTCTGATGCGGATCGCGCGCGTGCGCTTCCGCAACCAGCAAGAACCACGCCCCTGCGGTTAAATAGAGGCGCGATAAGAGAGAGGGATGTTGGAGTAAATCTATGCGACCCTCGGGCCACGACAGTGTGGTTCCATCAACGAAAGGGCGACGAACGGATATGTCAGCTCGAATTTCAGAAGTCAGCATCGAAGAGTTACGCGCATCGGTGGCTCGGTCGGCCCGATATGCCATTGGTCTATCGGGGCCGGACCGCATAATATCGCTAGCGGAGGTCAGAAGTAGGTTAAAGTTGCACTGTCGCCCACACCGGGATGTTTGGGCTGCGATCGCGGTGGTTTATCAAGAAGGCTTGTTTGTACTTCGAACGAGTGTAACCCCGCTGGTTTCACCGCATCGATGAATGTAGCGAGCGATTCTGTAGCGGCAATTTCAGTGGCAGATCTAGTGATTTGCAAAGTAACACTCCGTGATGAGAGTACGTTGAAAGCGCATGATGGTCATGCGGGGAAATGCGGCTTATTCACAGCGATAATTGGGCTTTTCTTGGCGATTAGGTGATTGCGAGCGATTTCGGAAAGCCTAAAGCGAGGGTTGTGCCAAATCTGCGCGGCATGCCTATTCGCGTCTGTTGAAGCAGCCTCCGTTGGACGTTCTGCATTCGCTTCAAAGCAATAAAACGAGCCGAGAGTTTGTTACTCTACGGTTTTGAGAGCCTATCACCCGCGCTGGTTGGTTATATTAATTGCGCATTCGTTTCTCCTTGTAATGCAATCTGATCGACGGTAGTGGTACGCCCCACCAACTGACCTGCTAATTGTTGCGTGGAAAGTTACATTCAACGCGTACTTGTAGGGCGTCACCTCTTTGGCGAGCGCTCGACCGTTGAGCGGACGCCACATGCTCAGACGCAAGTTTGCACAGGTAACGCTCGTGCTTTTATTCGTGTAAACCCACATATTGGGATAATAAATCAGATAATTCGGCCTGTTAGGTGACCGTGCTTATTAGCGTGACGCGCTCCGTTACAGCATTGAGCGATTTAAAGGGGTGATGACGAGATCGTAAGCACGTGTCGACGCTCTGATTGCGGACAAACTCAACGTATTGATGCCGCGACCAGCGCGGCATCATCACAAAGAACCAAGTCTTGTGGATTTCGCCGGTGTGCGCATTGGCGAAGATCGGACACGTGCCGAAATCGACCTGTGCGGCTCCTGCGGGTTGGACTCCAGCCGCATCGGTACGTCCGGCATGAACTCTGCCGTCAACTGGTGAAGTTACTGCAAATAGGCCGTTATGGTGCAAAAGGTGTGTTGCTTTGATTATAAAAAAGTGCTCCCAAAGTCGACGACCACAACGCTCGCAGCGATTTTTGGCAGCATGCCATTCACAGAGACCCGCTGCCGAGGTAATCATCCTAGAAAATGCACAGGCGAAGCGCGTCGCGAAAAGCGCCTTCATTTAAGAGTCGGACCTGCAAAATTGAATCTTGCAGGTCCGACGACTGCGCAGTCTGGTCCGGACGTAAGCGCACATTTCAGCCAGATCTGCGGCGCACAAGTGAAGGTTGAGGCATGACGTTGAGTCGGAAACGCGCCCACGCGAGCAACGAGAATACAGGGCCGAGGCCCAGGCGAACGATCGCGCGCAGTAGCCAGCGCAGGTTGTAGCCGGCCGCACACAGCACCGCACGCAGCGCGTCAGCGGTTTGCCCCTTGAGCCAGCAGCGCTGCATACCGTGATCCTGATTCACATGGCCGATGATCGGCTCGATCGCCTGCCGTCGCCTGAGCCAGCGCCGTTGTGTGCTGGTCAGGGTCTTGTGTTTTCCACGATGAATCAGGCGTTCTGATGATACTTCGGCATCTACACCGCGAAACCCCAGATCGACCAGTACCGTCTTCGGCTGCGAGTGCTGCTGCACATCCAGAGAGCCGGCTCGAATTGCCCGCGCTCATCCATGGCACGACTCCTCGGCAATGTCGGCGGCCAAGTCGGATGCCATTCTCACTGCGTCGCGCGCTTCATCGAACGCCGCCCCGGAAACCGGCATGCCGTGCGCCGTGCATGCAAAAAGTCCACCTACTTTTGCCGCGACGAGATGGAGGGCCTCTTGCGCCTCCCGAGCGTTCGCCTGCGCCGTCGTGATCCGCTTGCGTAACCGCTCAATCTCTGTTTTTCGGGCTCGGTGCTTGGCCGTCCAATACTCTGCGGTTCGATACTCCCCTAGAATGCTCGCGGAGGAGGCGCGATGATTCCATGCTTCGAATTTCTGCTGAGGCGTGTTCCCAATGGGTCCAAAGGCCATGCAGTTATCGTTCATGCACTCGATGTAGTGGCGGGCATCGCGCACATTGGTCGATCCGCAGAACGGACACGGTTTCAGATTTTCTTTCACTTCTCGTCCTTGATAAGCTCGCGCTCGTGCGCTTGATAATTGGGGTCTGATAGATTTGCTGAAGGGATGAATCTGGGCACAGCGCGGCGCGGAACTCGTCGTCCTGGGCACCGTAGTACTGGTTGCCGTAGCCGAAGTTCTGACACCAGGCCCAGCCGGTGTTCTCTTCCTGCTGCTGGCCGGACCAGTACCAGTCAGACTCGAACTCGCCCTTCAGGTTGGCGAAGAGCAGGGACTGCTCGCGTCGCGTGGGAAGTTCACCGCCTTGCTTGATAGCCCATTGACCGGCGCGCTTCCATTCGACGTCTCCGACCTCGCCCGGCAGCAGAATCAGGTGATAGTCCGCTGCGCTGTTTCCACCGAGCACGACGCCAGCGTAGTGAGGTCGGCTGAAGAAAGTGGATGCCAACATTCCGTAGAATTGAAGAATGGAGGCATTGATGAATCGAATCCCCAAGGCCGTGTACACGAAGGAATTTCGTGAAGAAGCAGTAAAGCTGGCAATGACTGACGGCGTTGGCGTGTCCGAAGCGGCGCGTCGACTGTCCATTTCGATGAAGACGTTGGCGAACTGGGTTCGCGCCGCAAAGGAGGGCAAGCTGGAGCAGGTTGGACAGACCCAGAGGCCACTCACAGAGATCGAGGCGGAGCTGGGGCGGCTCAAACGGGAGTTGGCGGAAGTGAAGATGGAGCGCGATCTCTTAAAAAAGTTTGCGACGTACTTTGCGAAGGAGTCGCGGTGAGGTACGGCGTTATCGAACAAATACGACAGCATTACCCGGTGCCGCCGATGTGCCGGTTTCTGGGCGTATCCATCAGCGGCTACTACGCCTGGCGCACACGGCCGGTGTCGCTGCACGCTGAGCGGGAGCTTCAACTCGAAGCACAGGCGCGCCGCTCACGAGCGGACCCGACAAACCTTCGGTCCAGAGCGGCTACAAAAGGATCTGGCGAATCATGGTGTTCAAATCGGCGTTCATCGCATCAAGCGTTTGCGGGCAAAGCTCGGCCTGCGATGCAAGTAAAAACGCAAATTCAAGGCGACGACCAATTCAACCCACAACCTACCAGTCGCACCGAACCTGCCGAATCGGGACTTCAAGGTAAGCGGGCCGAAACAGGCCTGGTGCGGTGACATCACGTATATCGCGACCGATGAGGGATGGCTTTATCTGGCCGGCCTCAAAGATCTGTTTAGCGGAGAGGTAGTCGGCTACGCGATGAGCGAGCGCATGACAAAACAGCTGGTAATGCATGCACTATTTCGTGCTGTGGCGTCGCACCGACTACCGGCCGGTCTGATACAGCACACGGACCGCGGCAGTCAGTATTGCGCTCACGCCTATCAGAAGCTTCTCAAACAGTTCGGCATGCAGGCGTCAATGAGCAGACGAGGCAATTGCTTCGACAGCGCAACCATCGAGTCATTCTGGGGTTCACTGAAAAATGAACCCGTCTATTATCGCAAGTTCGTGACTCGTAATCAGGCCCAGAGAGAAATTACGGAATACATCGAGATCTTTTACAACCGGCAACGCACACAAGAGCGTTTGGACTATCTGTCGCCGGCCGCTTTCATGCAGCGATTTCATTTGCGTAAAATCGCTGCTTAATCCGTTGGAGTCCACGGATTCCGACCGACCTCACAAGCATTCCGGGTATTTCCTCGGCATGCAGGCCTGCCTGCAGGTAAATTTTTGGTCGAGCACCACGGGTCCCGTATCGATGCACAGTAAAGTGGCGGCTGGTCGAAGGAAAACCAGCGTTAAGATTAATTCGTTCTATCTCTTTCGTCATTGGATTTCGAAGTGATTGTGTGGAAATCGGCGTGGGCCAGAGGGAATCGCGAGATAGATGCGAAATGCCGCCAACTCTAAACCTCGTCCGCACGGGCGAAGAGCTAATCTCGAATATGCAATTGCGAATAAGCTCGCCAAGGTATTTGCATGGGAATTTAAAGACTACCAACCCTGATGCGAAAAGCAACCAACCTCGCCATCGAGCTTGGTTGGTTGCTTCAATGCAGCGTTGGCGGAAGCGTAATGATGATGAGCTACCCGTGTTGCACGAGCACGCGAAGATTTGAGCCACGTACTTAAGCCGCCGAGCAAGGCATTGGATGCGCGATAGCCAGTACTCCTTGATCAAAGATCCGCGGTGCCCCGTGGACTATGCTTGTTAAAAATGTTGCTATAAGTTGTTGATTTTTGGTGGCGCATTGTATGGTTTCGCTCGCTTTCGTAGACTGCTTGAAAACCGCTCAGACGTCCACCGAAAAAGGGTTTCAGCGATTTTTCTTGATATTTGAGTTCCATGTACTCATCCAGCCCGTACTTCGAGCCTTCGCGGCCGAGTCCCGACTGCTTCACGCCGCCGAACGGCGCGACTTCGGTCGAGATGATGCCTTCGTTGATGCCCACCATGCCGCTCTCCAACGCCTGCGCCACACGCCACGCACGGCCGAGATCGCGCGTGTAGAAATACGCGGACAGGCCATACGGCGTGTCGTTGGCGAGCGCGACGACTTCCTCCTCCGTCTTGAAGCGGAAGCATGCGGCGACCGGGCCGAAGGTTTCTTCGTCCGCGATCAGCATGGACGGTTGCGCATCCGCGAGCACGGTGGGTTCGTAAAACGTGCCGCCGAGTGCGTGCGCCTTGCCGCCGGTCAGCACCTTCGCGCCTTTCTGCACGGCATCGGCGACATGCGTCTGGACTTTCTTCAGCGCCGCTTCGTTGATGAGCGGACCCTGATCGAACTCGCCCTGCAAGCCGTCGCCCACGCGCAGCTTGTGGACCGCGCGCGTCAGCGCTTGCGTGAAGGCTTCGTACACGCCGTCCTGCACGTAGAAGCGATTCACGCACACGCAGGTCTGTCCCGTGTTGCGGAATTTCGAAGCGATGGCGCCCTGCACGGCAGCGTCGATATCGGCATCGTCGAACACGATGAAGGGCGCATTGCCGCCGAGTTCCAGCGAGAGCTTCTTGAGCGTGTCCGCCGATTGCTTCGCGAGCAGCTTGCCGACGCGCGTGGAGCCGGTGAACGACAGCTTGCGCACATCCGCCGATTCGGTGAGCGTTTGACCGATGGCGATGGCATCGCCGGAAACGATGTTGAACACGCCCGCCGGAATGCCCGCTTCTTCCGCCAGCACGGCCAGCGCGAGCGCGGACAGCGGCGTTTCCTCGGAAGGCTTGAGCACCATCGTGCAACCGGCAGCGAGCGCGGGGCCGGCCTTGCGCGTGATCATCGCCAACGGAAAATTCCACGGCGTGATGGCGGCGACCACGCCCACCGGTTCGCGCGTGACGACGATCTGCGAATTCGGCTTCGGACTCGGAATGATGTCGCCATAACTGCGCTTGGCTTCTTCGGCGAACCATTCGAAGAAGCTCGCGGCATAGGCCACTTCACCGAGCGCTTCGGCATACGGCTTGCCTTGCTCGCGCGTGAGCAGCGTGGCGAGCGCTTCGCGATGTTCGAGCATCGACTCGCCCCAGCGCTTCACGCGTGCGCCACGTTCCTTGGCCGTCAACGCGCGCCAGGCGGGAAACGCGGTCTTGGCGGCGTCGATGGCGCGCTGCGTTTCCGCCGCGCCGCCACGCGCCACCCGCGCGATAGTCGTGCCCGGCAACGCGGGATTGCTCACCGGATACGTATCCGCGCTTTCGAGCCATTTGCCGTCGATGTAATGACCGGTCCTCAACAGATCCTTCATGCTGCGCGCTCCAGTTGTTCATCGAACGCGCCTTGCGGCTCACGCGCGTGGCGCGCGATACGCTTGCCCGCCGTGTAATCGTTGATGAGATCGCACGGCGTGTAGTTGCGCTCGATCTCGTGCAGTTCGTCGGCGTCGAGTTTCGTATCGAGCGCGGCGAGCGCGCTGTCGAATTGCGCGGGCGAATCCGCGCCGACCAGCATGCTCGCGATACCCGGACGCCCGAGCACCCAGGCCTGCGCAATCTGCGCCGCGCTCACGCCGCGACGTGCCGCCACGCGCGCCACCGATGCCGCGATGGCCTGCGATGCAGGGTCGCCATACATTTGCGCCGTGAAGAAATCCGTCTGATTGCGCGTGCTTTTCGGATCGACCGAAAGCAGGCCGCGCGCGAGCGGACTGAACACCGACACGCCCACGCCCTGATCCATGCAGTACGGAATCATTTCGCGTTCTTCCTCGCGATACGCCGCGTTCAACTGCAACTGCATGTTGATCGGCTTGTGCCAGCCATGCCGCTCGCAGGCTTGCATGATCTTGGCGAATTGCCACGTGTACATGGTCGAGACGCCGATATAGCGCGCCTTGCCCGCACGCACGATATCGTCGAGCGCGGCCATGGTTTCTTCGACGGGCGTGTTCACGTCGAAAAAATGCAGCATGTAGATGTCCAGATAATCCATGCCGAGGCGCTTCAGCGACGCGTCGATGCCGTCCATCACATGCTTGCGCGAATGACCGCCCGCGTTCGGCGTGCTGCCCATGTCGTAGCCGACCTTGGTGGTGACCACGATATCCTCGCGCTTCGCCAGCCGCTTGAGAATGCGCCCGACGACTTCCTCGCCCACGCCCGTCGAATAGAAATCCGCCAGGTCGATGAAGTTCACGCCCGCTTCCAGCGCGTGGCGCACGATGGGTTCGCTCTGCGCTTCATCGAAAATCCACGGCTTCCATTGCGGCGTGCCCATGTTCATCGTGCCGAGGCACAGGCGCGAGACTTTCAGGCCGGACTGGCCGAGACGGATATATTCCATTTGCCAGAACTCCTTAGCGCTTCTTGGGCGTGTAGAACGGGTTCGACACATCGCGCGCGGCCTTGAACACGGCGCTCTTGTGCGGCAGCCCTTCCATCGCGGCGATGATCGCGTTCTTGCAGGCGCGGTAGTTGTTCTCGAACACGGCATCGAGATCGTCGGTTTTGGGATTCACCCAGTTGGCCGACACGACCACCCAGTCGTTCTCGGCTTCGGGCGGCAGCGTGCCGTTTTCGAGCGATTCCGCCACCGCCTTCGCGATGCCCGCCTGCGATGCGCCCCACGTCGCGTTACCGTGGAAGTCGCCGTCGATCTGCGCCTTGTTGACGTACAGCGTGAGCGGCTTGGTCGGCACGCCCGGCTGCGCGATCACGACGAACGGCGCGTGACCCGTGGACGGCGTGGCGAGCGCGGTCGCGAACGCCTGTCCGGCGGGACCGTTGCGCGGCCCGACCAGCACGTTGATATGGGCGAGATTCACGCCCGGCCCTTCGAAACCTTCACCGATAAAGAGGTTCTTTTCCACTTGACTGCTCCTATAGCGTTTTTTGCCACCGCCCCCGGTGGATGAGGCATTCTGCGGCGGGCTTCGCGCGAGGAGGAATCGAGGATTTTTGAGGAGGGGTGTGAGATGGAATCAACTCCGGGATGACCCGTAAGGGTTTCGGAGAGAATGGTTCTTTTTTTGGCTTTGCCGGAGTGAGGACACTTGGACTACATGACTTTCGCGCATCGCCATGCCGTGGCGGTGATCGTGCTGGCGCATCTCGTTGTGCCAGCGGTGTGTGTTGTCGCGTGGCGCTGGGGCCGGCGTGCCGTTGCGTATGTTGCGGCGTCGATGATGGCGCTCGGCGTCGGCGTCTTCATCGCGATGGCGAAACGCGTCGCGGAGGGTTCTGCGTTCGCCGCCGCCGATCAGCGCTTGCTCGATGCGATTCGCGGTGGATTGCCGGCGTTTGCATCGCCGCTATTTTCGCGGCTCACGCATCTCGGCGATCCGTGGTTTCTCGCGGTGATGTGCGCGCTGGTCTGCGGCGTGCTGCTCGTGCGGCGGCGCGTGGGGCTGGCGGTTTATCTTGCCGTCGCGGCGAGCGCGGGCGGTCTGCTCAACACGACGATCAAACTATCGATGCGCCGCACACGCCCGACCGGCGCGCTCGTTCCCTTGCCCGAGAGCTTTTCCTTTCCGAGCGGCCATACGTTCGGCTCGATGGTCTGCTATGGCCTGTGCGCGTACATGCTCATGCGTCTCGCGCCGAGTCGTTGGGATGGCTGGATCGTCGCGCTGGCGAGCTTCGTCGTGCTGATGATCGGCACGAGCCGCGTGGTGATCGGCGTGCATTTTCCGGCGGATGTGGTGGGCGGGTTCGCGGTGGGTGGGGCGTGGCTGGCGGGGTGTATTGGATTGGCGGAAGTGATGCGGCGACGTAACGCCGTCAACCCAAACCAATAACCGCTGGCAAAACATCCACCAACACGATCTTCACGATCGTCATTCCCGGAAAGATCATCGCGTAGCCGATATCCGGTGCATCGCCCGGTGCGAGCTTGTTGGCATACGCGAGAATCGCCGGATTGCCCGTCGCCCCCGCGACGATGCCCGCGACCTGATCGAACGGCATGCGAAACACCAGCAGGCCCAACAGCAGGATAGGCAGCACGAGCACGACGAGCAGCAGCGCGCCGAGTCCCAACATTTCGAAGCCCGTCTGCGAAACCGTCGCTGCGAAGCGCGGTCCTGAAGACATGCCGACCTGCGCGAGAAATACCGTCAGCCCGAAATTGCGCAGGACCAGATTGGCCGAGAGCGGCATCGTCCACGATACGTTGCCCGTGCGCCGTAGATGCCCGAGGATGAGCGCCGCGATCAGCACGCCGCAAAGCCCGAGCGATATCTTGCCGATCATTGGCAAGGGCACGGCAATCGCGCCGAGCAAGAACCCGAGCGCCATGCCGAAACCGATCGAGATATAGCTGAAGTCCGCCGTTGCCTTGATCGAATCGCCGAAATACCGCCGCAGCGCTTTGAACGATCCGCGATTGGCAAGCAGCCCGACGCGATCGCCGGGTTCCAGCACGAAATCCGCATGCGTGAGCAGGTCCGTATCGCCGCGCCGAACATGAAGCACGACGGCGGGTTGGCCGCCCGGCCATTCCAACTCACCTAACGCGCGCCCGACGACGCCCGCACGCGACGCAAACACGCGCAGATAATCCAGATCGCTGCGATCCTTCGATATCCGCCCCGGTTCCACTTCGCCAATCTGCTGCACCGCCGCCGCCAGCGATTCGCCGCTCGTGCCCACGATCAGCAGCGAATCGCCTTCGTTGAGCTTCATGTCCGGCGTGGCCGCTTCGTTGTGTTGCGCATGACGTCGCGCGACGATCCGCACATCCGCGGGCACACGATGCGTCAGTTCCTCGATTCGCATGCCGAGCAGCTTCGGATTGCGTACGGTGATTTCGAGGCCGCTCAAACCCGCATCCGCCGATGTTTCCTTCTTCGGCTTCATGAAGGCATAGACGATATACAGCATCAAAATAGGCCCGGCGACACCGAACGGATAGGCCACCGAATAACCGACCGCCGGGTCCTGACTGCCGAGCTTCGTGATGGCCGCCTGCAAGGTCGCCGTGCTCGTGCCCGAACCGGCGAACAGGCCAAGCGCATGCCCCGGATTGATATGCAGCACCCTGACATACATCACGCTGACGAACGCCGACAGCGCGACGCCGATCAGCGCAAGCAGATTCGCGCGCCGTCCATAAGCACTCTTGAAGCCGAGAAAAAACTGCCGTCCGTACTGAATGCCGACGGCATAGAGAAAGAGCGCGAGACCGAGCGTGCCGACCATCGGCGCGGGCGCGGATTTCGGTGCGAGCCAGCCCACCGCGAGCGCCACGAACAACACAGCGCCCACACCGAGCGAGAACCCTTTGAGGTTGATCTCGCCCACCAGATAACCCAACGCGATGGTGAGAAAGAGCGCGAAGAACGGCTGCTGTTCGAGTAACGCGATCACGAAGTTCATGGCGGCTCCTCGTCGCTGGTCCGCTGCCCGTGAAACGCACCGTTTCTCGCGGCCTGCGTAAGCCGGAAGAAAGACGCGTCGCGCCATGCTACGAAAGGCGCACGCGCGCCGCAATGGACTTTCTTGAAACGACGCGCATCACGCATCGGTTCGGATTCGGATTTGGTCGATTGTCGCGACGCGGGCGTGCCGTTAGTTTTGCACCTTTCTCAAAAGAGGTGACACGATGCTTCGAACCTTACTAGGCGCATTCATCGGCGCGATGACATTGATCGCAGGTCTGAGCGGATGCGCCAGCGACCCGAATCCCGTGGCGGTCATGAGCCAGGTGCATGTCGGCATGACGAAGGACGAGGTCATCGACCGGCTCGGTCCGCCCGATGGCAACTGGGGACCGTGGCATTCGCAGTGCATCGAGTACGGCTTCAAGAAGTATGCGACCGACCGTTACGCGATCTACATCAACAATCAGAATCGCGTGATCTTTACCGAGCATGCGGGTTGCAACATCAACCGGGCTGAACAACTCGGCTTGCGATGAGCAAATGACCGGCGCGAAGGATTTATTCTTCGCGCCGTTTTTGTATCAGGCCAGTGCGCGCTGCTCCAACGGCAAGCCGCAACGTTCGGCCAGCACGCCGAACAGCAGTCCGAGCGTGGTCCACATCACCACCTGCATGCCGATGGCCGCCACGCGAAACTTCCACAGCACGACGGCGGGAAACGCGGCGGGCACTTCATCGATCACCGGCAACACGTTCTGAATGACCGCGATCAACACGATGAACAGCAGCCCCGCGACGATGGAGCCATTCCATTCGCCCCACGCCACGGCGGCACGTCGCCGCACCTTCAGCGAGAACACCATCACCGCGATGGAGATGGCGATCATCAAAAAGAATAATCCGGTTCGATAGCCTATCGTTTCAGGATCGCCCACGGATGGCGGATTGGCCGGGTATTTGATGTTCGGCACGATGACAATGGCCACGAACGCCGCAAGGGCCAGCAATGCCGCAAGCGGCCGCGCCTTGAGCCGCCCCGCGCGTCCGTAGAGATAAGCGAACGTCAGTGCGAATATGCCGCCCACCGCCGCGCCATAAACGACCACGCCCGTGAACAAGCCGAAGCCCGCTTGCGTGTGACGGCTGACGAGTTCCGGTTCGGGCGCTTCGCCCTTCGCTGCATCGGCTTTTTCTTCGAAGGCGATGGCGCGATCCACCTGCGGTTCACCCGTGACCTTGGCGAAGCAGAACGTGAGCAAGCCCGCCGCGATGCCCGCGATCATGCCGCGCACCAACAATTTTCCGACCATGTGTATGTCCTCCCGAGGGGTTGCGCGCCCCTGAAGCTGATTGAAAAGGTACGGGTTCCGGGTCTGACTTCCGGCATGCGCGAATGCCGGTCACAGTGGCGCGACCGCGCCGGAATTGCACCGGCTTCCGGAAAACGTATTGGGCGCATTCTACGTCGGAAACGTGGCACGCCGCGCATCTTCGTTCACATGGATTCGCGCAAATGCCGTGCGGCCGACACCATGTTCCTGAGCGCGGGAATGACTTCATCCCATTGACGGGTCTTGAGGCCGCAGTCAGGATTCACCCACAGCCGCTCTGCCGGAATGCGTTGCGCGGCTTTCTTCATCAGATCGACGATATGCGTTTCGCTCGGAATGTTCGGCGAGTGAATGTCATACACGCCCGGACCGATTTGATTCGGATAGCTGAAATGTTCGAAGGCATCGAGCAGTTCCATGTCCGAACGTGAGGTCTCGATGGTGATGACATCCGCATCCATGTCCGCGATCGACGCGATGATGTCGTTGAACTCCGAATAGCACATATGCGTGTGAATCTGCGTTTCGTCCTGCACGCCGCCTGCCGCGATGCGGAACGATTCCACCGCCCAGCGCAGATAAGCGTCCCATTGCGCGCGACGCAGAGGCAGTCGTTCGCGCAACGCGGCTTCATCGATCTGGATGATGCGCACGCCCGCGCGCTCCAGATCGAGCACTTCGTCGCGAATGGCAAGCGCAAGTTGATGACACGACGCCGAACGCGGTTGATCGTCGCGCACGAACGACCAGTTCAGGATCGTGACCGGACCGGTGAGCATGCCCTTCATCGGCTTATTTGTTTGCGATGCCGCGTATTGGGTCCATTCGACCGTCATCGGCTTCGGACGGCTGATGTCGCCGAACAGAATCGGCGGCTTCACGCAACGCGAGCCATACGATTGAACCCAGCCGAATTCGCTGAACGCGTAGCCATCGAGTCGTTCTCCGAAGTATTCGACCATATCGTTGCGCTCGGCTTCGCCATGCACGAGCACATCGAGGCCGAGCGCTTCCTGTTCTTTAACGGCGCGCGTGATTTCCTTTTCCATTGCGATGCGATAAGCGTGGGCGTCTAACTCGCCGCGTTTGAAAAGCTGGCGCGCGTGACGAATTTCTTGCGTCTGCGGGAATGAACCGATGGTCGTCGTCGGGAATGCGGGAAGATTGAACAACGATGCTTGTTTCTTCGCGCGTATTTCGTAAGGGCTCAGACGTTGCGTGCGTGCAATCGCTTCCTTGATCGTACGATTGTGAACGCGCGGCGATGAGCGTCGGCTTTCGATGGCGGAAGCGTTTTCTGCGAGCGCATCGGCTACTGCATCGCGGCCTTCGTTCAGTGCGCGGGCGAGCACGCTCAGTTCATCGAGCTTTTGCAGCGCGAATGCGAGCCACGAACGGATATCGGCATCGAGTCGAGTTTCGCTGTTCAGATCGACAGGCACATGCAGCAGCGAGCACGACGGCGCAAGCCATAGACATTTGCCGAGTTGCGCATGCAGCGGTTCGAGCCATTCCAGCGTTCCGATAAGATCGGTCTTCCAGATATTGCGTCCGTTGATCGCGCCGACCGACAATACGGATGTTTCGGATAACTGTGCAATGAGTAAGTCGATTTCTTCGCGCGCGTTGATCGCATCGATATGCAGACCATCGACCGGCAACGAGCATGCAAGCGGCAGATTCTCCTGCAACTGCCCGAAGTACGTCGCAAGCAGCAAACGCACGCGACGCGCCGACAAGACATCGTAAGCCGCGACGAACGCGGCTTGCCATCGCGGATCGAGTTCGGTCACGAGCGCGGGTTCATCGATCTGCACCCAATCCACGCCGAGCGCCGCGAAGTGATCGAGCAAGGCGGCATATACCGGCAAAATGCGCGGCAAGAGTTCGAGCCGGTCGGTTTCATCCTTCGACTTGCCGAGCCACAAATACGTCACCGGCCCGATGATGACGGGCTTGGCCGTCACGCCCAATGCGCGCGCCTGTGTCAGTTGTTCGATCAGGCGCGAGGCATCGAGCGTGAACTGCGTGTTCGCATCGAACTCGGGGACGATGTAGTGATAGTTCGTGTCGAACCACTTCGTCATCTCGCCTGCGTGCACGCCGCCGCAGCATGTGGCCGAACGTCCGCGCGCCACGCGAAAGGCGTTGTCGAGCGCGTCGCCATCAAAACCGCGCACGCGCTCCGGCAGATTGCCGAGCGTGAAGCTCATGTCGAGCACTTGATCGTAGAACGCGAAATCGCCCACCGGCACGTAATCCAGATGCGCCTGCGCTTTCCAATGTTGTTCGCGTAGCTGCGCGCCGACGGCTTTCAACGCGTCGCGCGACGACTGATTCTTCCAATAGCTTTCGAGCGCGAACTTGAGTTCGCGATGTGCGCCGATGCGCGGGAAGCCGAGATTGTGTGTCGTGACCATCGTGCGTGTCGTCCTTGAATGAGGTTTCATCGCCGATGATAGAGTTTCCAATGCATGAATAAAAATGGTATGTTTTCATGCATCGATTAACTTATTTCATGGAGCAAAAACATGCTGGAACGCGCTCACTTGATGGTCGTGCGCGAAGTCGAGCGGCAAGGCTCGATGACCGCTGCCGCTGATGTACTCAATCTCACGCAATCGGCGCTCAGTCATACGGTGAGAAAGTTGGAGCAGCAGTTGGGCACGCCGATATGGCTGCGTGAAGGGCGTTCCATGCGGCTCACGCAGGCGGGCCACTATCTTCTCGGGCTGGCGAATCGCATGCTGCCGCAGTTCGAGCAGGCCGAAGCACGCATGCAGCAATATGCGCAGGGCGAGCGCGGCACGCTGCGCATCGGCATGGAGTGCCATCCGTGTTACCAGTGGTTGCTCAAGGTCGTGTCGCCGTACCTTGCGCGCTGGCCGGATGTGGACGTGGACGTGAAGCAGCGCTTCCAGTTCGGCGGCATCGGCGCGCTGTTCGATTACGAGATCGACATGCTGGTCACGCCCGATCCACTGAAGAAGCCGGGCATTCGCTTCGAGCCGGTGTTCGACTACGAGCAGGTGCTCGTGGTGGCGGATGACCACGCGTTCGCCAACCTGCCGCATGTGATGCCCGGGCAACTCGGCACCGAAGTGCTCATCACGTATCCGGTGGAAACGGATCGCCTCGACATTTACGCGCAATTTCTCACGCCTGCGAATGTCGTGCCGCGCCGTCACAAGACGATCGAAACGACCGACATCATGTTGCAGATGGTCGAAAGCGGGCGCGGCGTCGCGGCCTTGCCGCGCTGGCTGGCGGAAGAGTACGCGGACCGCATGAAGATCACCACCGTGAAGCTTGGAAGGAAAGGCATCGACAAGAAGATTTATCTCGGCGTGCGCGATGCGGACCTCGGCATCGATTATCTCGCGGCATTTTTAAAGCTGGCGCGCGAAGCCAAGCATGCGCGCCTAAGCGCTCACCGATGACGAATGCATGGCGGATTGCTGATAATTCTCGATGCCGATCTTGTCGATCAAACCAAGCTGCGTCTCCAGCCAGTCGATATGATCCTCGGTGGCATCGAGCAATTCGACCAGCAGATCGCGCGAGACATAATCGCGCACGGACTCGCAATATGCCGCGCCTTCCTTGCATTGCACTTGCGCGGCGCGCTCCAGCGTGAGATCGAATTCGAGCGCCTCCTGCGTGTGCGTGCCGAGCTTGAGCGTGTGCATGTCCTGCAGGTTCGGCGTGCCATCGAGCATCAAGATGCGCTCGATGAGTTTGTCCGCGTGCGATAGCTCGTCCATCGATTCGTCATACTCATGCGCGCCGAGTCCGGTCAATCCCCAATGCTTATACTGCCGCGCATGAAACAAATATTGATGCACTGCAGTCAGTTCGTTCTTGAGTTCTGCGTTGAGCGTGTCGATGACTTTCGGATCGCTTTGCATGCTGCCTCCGGCGCTTTTGACTACACCGAAGAATAGACGCTGATTGGACAAACCCATGCAACGAGACTCATTATCGAATCGTTTATCTATCTTTGAGTAGATCAGGGTGATGCGCGACGAGCCTTTTGGATCACCGCGCGTGACGTGCAATTTGCGCTCAAGGCATGCGAATACGCGTCGCAGACTCCGGTTGTAATTGCTTGGGGCGAACAGCTTGCTCGCCATCAATTCGCGCGCGTCAGCCGCAGCCGCGGATGACCGTAAAAGACATAGGCCAGATAGGTTGCATCAGGCGGCACGCCATTCGAAGCGAGATATTTTCGCCGCAACGAACGCAGAATGGCGCCGATCGGCTCACCGCATGCCGGCGGTGGCGGCAGGGCGCGACGCCAGAACTCCAGCGCGATGTCGTGCGCGATCTGATCGTCCACTTCCCAGAGCGCGCCTAACACGCCGCCGAAGCCGCCTCGCAAGGCGTTGCCCGGAAAGCCCGACATGTCACCGAGCAATTCGCCGCCGACGCCGAGCATGCACGCGTTGAGGAACAGCAGCGGCTGGAGCGTGCCGCCGAACTTCGCTGCACGGAACAGCGTCGAACGCAATGGCGCGCCATTCGACAGAAACAAGACGGACGCGTCTGCCCGATCGATCTCGAAGTCACCGTGGCCCGCGAAATGCACGGCCTCAACGTCTTCCACGGACGGAAATGTGCTTTGTAGCGACCGCTGCAGCAGGTCGCGCATGCTACCGGCGGTCGCATCCAGACGACAGGCGTCATGACTGCGCGCGAGCGAGCGCGCTTCGTCCTCGGCTTTCTGCAGGCGGGTCAGGCCGCTCTTGCGTTTGTACCACGCGGCCATCACCGCCAGATGCCGCACGCTGATTCTCGACAACGGATGCGTCGCCGGGCGCGGCAAGCCATTGGGTAGCGGCTCGTCGTTGCCTGCGCGGAGCCAGCGGCCAAGCAGCGTCTGGCAGCCGAGCCATGCCGGCTGTGTGGCATCGAGAGGCGTGTCCATCCACGCCAGTTCCCACGGAACGTAAGGCTCGGCGCTGACGATCAGCACGGCAGGCGATTCGGGCGCGCTGTGCCGCGCGACTTCGGAAAGCGCCTCGAACACCTGTGCCGGAAGACACTGTGCGATGAGACGCCCCTGCGCTTCAAGCGTCATTTCGAGCAGCACGTCGCCGCTTGCCTCGCGCACTTCGTCGACGAGTGCGCTGGCAAAGGTCCGGGCGTCCTGCCCCAGATCGATGTAGAACGGTCCGCGCGCCGTGTTCAGCGCATGTGGCGAGCGTAGCGTGACGACGTAGTGTCCGTTCGCCGCATTGCGGTCCGGCTTGCTGATCTCGATGGTGAGATCGGGCGCGTCGGCGTCGGGCGCGAAGAGCATCGATTGCGCTTCGGCGAGCATCGGCTGACTGTGGTGTCCTCCCGTCGGGGTCATGTTCCGGCCCAGAATCATGATCGGCTTGGCGGCGAAACCGATCACGGTGCCGGCCATCACGTAACGGACTTCGAGCATGGTAAGGATTGCTTCGTCCGGATCGTCGACGTCGCCGATGATGTCGAACGTGACCTGCGCCGTGTCGATATCGTCGGGGTGAAATTGCAATGAGCGAGTCCATCCGTCGAGGGCCCTCACCCCTTGGGCCGCGCTGAGTTCGATCGTCATGTCGATCGACGCATCTTTCGATGGCCGGGGAATCTTCATGCGCGCGCCCGCCACGCCGTCTCCCTTTTGCTGCGCGAAGCCGACGGTCACTTTGAAGGGCCGTTCGGCGCGCACTCTCGAATAGGCGTCGATGTACGGCCATGCCTCGACGAATTTGAGGGAACGGCGAGAGGGACGCGCAGCGGGGATAGCGGAAGCGGCAAACGCGTCGGAGTCAACCGACTCGGCGCTCGGCTGGCTTGCAACCGTGCCGCTTCTTATCTCGAGGTCCAATCCGCCCCGCGAACGACCCGTGACCACGTCGGTCCGCCGTGGCGGAATCGCTGCCGTTTCGATTTCGTAGCCGCGCAGCAGTACACATGGCCTGTCGAGTCTGACGAGTTCGTCGGCCTGCACGGCGTTCGCCGGTTCGGACAATTCGGTCAGAACGAGCAAGTCCTTCGCGCCTTTGTGAGCCTTGCAGGCATCGATGAAGTCGTCGAGCCGATGAACATGCCAGTTCACGTGCAACGCGCGTTGCCGGCGAATCACCGCGAACATCGCATCGAGTGGGCGCGCCCGCGACGCCGTCAACTGCGCCACGGTTCTGCCGGTACGCTTGCTGATCCGCGCGAGCACCTGCGCGGCGCCCTCATCACCGGGATCACGCCAGAACCCATGTAGCGCCAGCCGTTCGAGCGCTGCCGTGGGGGACATGGTCGCGTCGAGCACCAACGCGGGTTTGAACACATCGCCGAGCTTCATCTGGACCTCGCGGGCCGGGTCGGGCGTCGCGTTCCGGTGCTTGCAGGCGAATCGGCCGGCCCGAACACCTCTCGAGCCAGTTTAAGCGCACGCAGCCCTTCCTCGGGGTGAAACAGCAGCGTGGTGTGCACTTCGTTGATACGCCCTTGCCCGAAGATCGACATCAGACTGGCGAGTGCCGCATCGTTGTCCGGGAACTCCGAGATCGCGACGCCATCGTATTCGCCGAAGCTATAGAAGAAGTGATGCAGCGTGCCGCCGAACGCCTCGGTCGCCGCGCGGATGACCTCGGCGCGATCGTCGGGTTCGAGCAGCATCGATCGAATCTGCGTGTCTTTGTAGCGCCATTGATGCAGGTAGAAAGGCATGGTCGTGTTCCTCGGCAGCGACTTGCGTGGAGCGTGGGGGCGGGCATCTAGGAACCGGCGCTCACTGCGCCGTAGTTCACGATCGATGGCGAGTGCACACGCGGATACGCGCGCCTGACAGACTCGGGCACCATGGCGCCGAGCACGGCGCCGAACAGTACGCTGACGATCAGCTGCTTGGTCGCGAAACCTTCCTGAAGGATCGACGGTGCATTTTCCAGCGTGACGAGCACGCGTTCGAGAAAGGCCATGTCGGACAATTTCGCGATGTTGGCGAGCAAGGCGGTGAGATTGCTCGCCAGCAACCACACCGCCGCCAGCATGAGTGCATCGAGCAGGCGTCGCATGAGGGCGCTTTGCGTGCGCCGCCAGCGATGATCCTGCACGAGCCATGCGACAGCGGCGGAGGTCGCCCCGGATACATGCAAGTAAGGCCAGCCGTATGCGAGCCGGGTCATCGCACCGTGCCAGCCGCCGAGCAGCAACGCACCGGTCACGAGGTTGATTGCCAAGGCGAACAATGACGCGCACAGCCCCGCGCCCACGATGAACCTGATCGGCGTGCGTCCGTCGAGCCCCGCATTGGCGAAACCCCAGCGGTCCTTGATGAATATCGTGATGGACAGCGCGGTGATGATGATCACGAAGACCATCGAGATAAATGCGCCGTGGCCGATGTCGGGGGAACTGTGCGGGCTCTGCGGAATCGGATGCGGCAGGATGAGCACCGCCACCCAGATGCCCGCGAGCAGCGCAACCGCAGCCCGTGTGAGAACGCCGATCACGGTGGGATGCGAGTCGTCGGTGTAGGTGGCGAAACCGATGTTGCGCAGCAGTCGCTGACGCCGTTTGCCGGTCCTGCGGCACGCAAGCGCAACACGCGCGGCGAACAGACAGGCTTCTTCATGAAAATCGGCGATGTCCTTGCACGCGTCGGTGATGAGGTCGGTCACCAGTTGCTGGGCCGTGCTGTCGATGTCCGCACGCGACTTGTGCGCGTTGTCCGGGTGATCGACGCGGAACAGGTGCAACATCTCGCCCACGCGGCCGATGGCAGCGAAGCTGCGAGGGATGCGCAGCGAAAGCCGGTCGAAGTGACTGCGTAGTGCGTAATATTCATTATCGGCCTCGCGCAGGAAGCCTCTGAAACGTCTGGAGCGTGTGACGCTCGTAAGCGTCAGGAACAGGGCGGTGGCATTGAGCAGACGCTCGGCCGGCACGGCGAGCGGCTCCAGCGGGTCCTTGATGTCGATATCGATGCCGCGCGCGATGAGCAACTCGCTCGCGTCCTCGCGCATCGCCGCGTCGGGCTCGAAAGCGCTTTCCGCCAGTTGCTTGGCGAGCCTGTGCGCGTGAGTGGGAATGCCTGCCTGACGATGCAGCCAGGTGCGTGGCCAGCGTGCAAGCGGTCGGTATGCGCTCAGCAGCGTCACGATGGCAAGCCCGATCCAGACGGAAAATTGCGCGGTCCAGACCCGGTGTGCCAGCGCACACCCCTCGATCTGTCCGGGTGACAGCGTAGTCGGCTTCGCGCAGTCAGGCAGGCCAAGGGGCAAGGGCTCGCTCAGAAATCGATTCAGCGTCGCGCAAATAGTGACGAGCACCAGCACGTAAAGCATCACGTAAGCCAGCCACGCGCCGCGATAGAAGGCGGACATCGTGTACGAACGCGACCAGCTTGGTTGGCCGAAGGTCCGCGTCGCGATCAGGACGACGGGTATCGCCGCCAGCGTGACGGCATAGTTCCAGTGCGGGTCGATCATGATCTCCTCCTTACGAAGGCCTCGCTTCGGGCCCGCTTCAGAGCGCGGCGCCGGCCGGGCGCATCAGTTCCCGAAGCGCTGCGCGAGCCGCGAGCTTGCGGTCCGTGTCGGGCGTCCGCTGGGTAACAGGCTGCTGTTTGGCGTTGATGTTGAAACAGACACTCGAGTCGATGTGCGTGAAGAGCACCGGAATGCCCCACTCCACGCGTGACTGGAAATGCACGTCGCATCGTGCCCGGGTCATTGCGCGCTCGACCGATAATCCCTGGAAAAGCGCCTGATAGAAACGCGTGGCGAATGCGGAGGCCGACTCGTCCGAGATGGCGAATTGCATGGCGATGGCGAGCGGCACGCCTGAGAGGACCAGCCGTGCCCCTGGGCTCGAAAACGACGAACCGCGTCCGCTATCGCAGCAGTTGAGCACCGCGAGCTGCAGATCGTTGTTGCCGCTGAGCGCGTTGACCAGATCGTCCGCATAGACCCGGACCGGATTGCAATGCTGGTCTTCCATGAAGACGTAGCCGTTACAGTCGGTCCGGCCGTCGCTGCAGTCGAGTTCGGTGCCACCATGGCCGACGAAGTGAAAAACGTGCCAGCCGCCGCTCTGCATGGCGTTGCACAGGTCGTCGCGCGTGCCGCCCGTGAGCCATTCGAAGTGGACCCGCTGATCGGACTTGGCGAGCACCGCATCGAGCTTGAGGCGTTCGCGGCCGATGTCGAAGTGATTGCGTCCCGGAATGTTCGGGTTGGAGATCATGCCGAGAATGCGCAACGGTCCGTTGATGCGCGTATTGCGTGGGCGAACCGCGCCATCCAGATAGCGGACGAGCGGCGATACATCGTCGAGGCAAAGGTATTGTTGCGGCGCGCCCTCGTGCGCTTTCATGTAGTTGGCGGCGATGTACTCCCACGGCAAGAGCGCCAGCTCGGGTGGTTCGAGCGCCAGCTTGAGCCGCAGGCCCGTGATATTGGTTTTCTCGCGTGCGATGATCATGCTGCGGCGAAACAGGTCGGCGATGGGTTCGTGATCGAAGACCGCGTGAAACACGAGGCTGCCGAACTCCCGCAGGATCTTCTCGTGACTCGACATAGGGCCGCCGCGAATGGCGCGTCCTTTGATGATTGCGTCTTCCAGCCGAGTGAGCCAGCTTTCAGGGCTCTCATCGCGAAACAGAGGAAAGTTCAGCGGCACGTTCTGTGTTTTTCCGGCCGGTGAGTCGCGCACGTTCGCCCGGTAGGCATCGCCTTCACGCGCGATGTGGAGATCGAAGTCGAGGTATTTTTCCGTCATGTCGCACCTCATCGTCATGGGCGTCGTTCATCGCGAGCGCGCGTGGCTTGTTAATGTTGGCTGACGAGCGCTCCGGTCCCGGATACGGCAACGTTTGCTATTCCGGAGTCCGGATCGTCTGCGCCGCGCTCTCTTTTCAACGTGGGTAAAGTTCGTATTCCTGCTGGAATGACGACCGTTCAATGCTAGACGCGAAGGCGGCGTTTGAACGCCAATCAAAAGCATTCTTTCGCCAATTCGTCATGCGATGAGCGATGCCCGCCGCGAGTGGGAGACGTGTGTGTTCGGAGTCCGCACGGTTTTGTATTCGTCGCATGTATCGCATTGCCACGACGGACGGGGCAGACGGGTCGCCTGCGCCGACCGCTTGTCCGTCAAGCCGGCGCGCATGGGGCTATCGGTCGCGTCTCGTCGTCGGCAAACCATTTCACCTTCCCGATCACACCGTTTTTTTTGGCCAAACTCGACGCTTCGTCCGCCACTCGTCTGGCTTATCCGAAGATATCTATTTTAATGAACCGATCCACAGTCGTTCTTATGCAATACGAAGTTGAAGGGGCAGGCGCGCATGGCGACCTATCCGGTTGATCGGATGCTCCCCCGTGCCGACGATCGAACACGCAACGCTCGAGGTGCTTCGAACATGTTCAGCAGCAAAACAATGCGCACCATGGCGGCCTGTCCCACCGGGGTCACGTTCGCCGCGCTGCACGGCTGCGCCTCTCACGATGCCTATCGGACCGAGGTCGTCGATCCCCGGCTCGACCGCCTGCAATGCCACGCCAACAGTGCGGGCGAAGCGCCACCCGCCTGCGCTCACCGCACGCCGGAGGTGGCCGATGGAAAGTACGAGCTGCATTTCGTCGAGTTCGACGATCGGGGATGGGTGCATCCCCAGGCGGACGCGAGCGCCGACGCTCCGCCTGATCGATCGGCCGTGCAGATCGACGCGCTGATGGATGACCTTAAGGAGAATCTGCGCGACGGAAAGGACCTCAAGGTGATTTTGTTCATCCACGGCTGGAAGCATGACGCCAGCAAGGACGACGACAACGTCATGAAGTTCCGCCGGCTGCTGGAACGCGCAGCGTCCTACGAGTTGTATCAGCAAGGCAGGCGTCAGGTCATCCGCATCTATGTCGGATGGCGCGGAAAGCCCTGGCTCGTGCCCGATCCCGTGCTGGATCTGTCGTTCTGGAGCCGCAAGGATACGGCCGCGCGCGTGAATCCGGCCTTCGAGGCGTCGCGCTTCGAAGCGCTCTATCGCGTGGCGAACCGGCAGACACACCGCTGCTACGTGCCGCCCATGTTCATGTCGATCACCTCGGTCACCGACGACGCAGCCGGCGTTGCGTTTCCCGCCGGCCGCTTCTTCAACACGATCTTCGAGCGGCCCACGTCATCCGGGGCACAGGCGAAAGCCATTAAGCAGACGCCCGGACATGGCGATGTCTACGTCACGCATTTGTTACACGGCCCCGACCCGAATAGCAGCGTCTGCCGGGGCTGGACGCCCGGCGACAAACTGCTCGCGCTGACCGGCGACACGCTCGCGCAGACCGTGAAGACGAACAAGCAGCTCGAGGTCGCACAATCGAAGGCCTTCGCGCACGACTCGATGCGCAAAAGACAGTGCCATCCACCTGGCAGCGCACGTTCTGCGGCGGCGCCACGCTCGAAGTCAAGCCGATGGACGGCATGGACCACGCGGGGACCTTGGTCTGGAACATCAGGGCGGATGCAAGCATTATCGACGGGCACGGCGACGTGATGAATTCCGCGTTGCTCGACTTCGTGCGCCAGATGTTCGGCGATACCGATCTTCCCGCTGACACCGGCCTCGCGCGCAACGAATGCGCGGAATGACGCGAAAGGTCTTGTCGGAAGAATTATTTCCGACAAAACAGAAAGCAATCCTGTCTATTGTCGTCGAGTTTTCGTATGGCTTTTCCTGGAAGTGATCGGGCATCCTGTGCCCGCACGATCGCCTGAACACCCCTGTCATCGAGAAGAGGTTGACATGCCCATTCGCACGATTGAAGGCACCCGAGCGGAATACTTCCTGATCTCCTACGACAAGGAAGGCAAAGAGGTCAACGAGGCCTGCGAGAACAGCGCCTGCATGAGCGAAGCATTGCTGAAGCGGCTGACGGATCAGGCGCATCCCTATACGGACATTTTTTTCGCCAGTCATGGATGGAAAGGCGACATGCCCGCCGCGATCGAACAATACGACCGCTGGTTCGCCACGATGGCGTCGATGCATGATGATATAGAAGCAGTACGAAAGAATCGGCCGGATTTTCACCCGCTCATCGTCGGATTGCATTGGCCGAGTCTGCCGTGGGGCGAGGAATCGGTCGCCGACGCGAAGCCCTCCGCCAAGGCCTCGTTGCTCGGCGTATCGCAAAACGGCATGGATGCGAACGCCCGCGATGCCGCTGATTTGCAAGCCTGCTCCGAGCAGATTGCCGACACCCGTGCGGCGCGCGACGCGACCCGCACGATTCTCGCGCACGCCCGTCAGGCCGATAAGCCGGCCCTCACGCCGACCGTGCGCGAGGCGTATTCGACCCTGTTCGCCGAGTCGGGCCTGCGCGTCGGTTCCGTTCCGGGCCGGCCCGGCAGCGATCAGTACGGCTTCGATCCGGATGCGGTCATCGGGGGCGCGGCGACCAACGCATCAGCGAAGAATGGTCAGAACGGCAATGGAAGCGCGCCGCGCCGCAAGCCCGGGACACTGGGCGCGAGTTCGGCTGTCGACAGCATACGCGATGCGATTCTGATGCCAATGCGGCAACTTTCGTTCTGGAAGATGAAGGACCGTGCGCGCAAGTTCGGCGAGAGAGGCGCGCACGACCTCGTCAAACGTCTGCAACTGGCGGCGCCCGAGACGCGGGTGCATCTGATGGGGCACAGCTTCGGCTGCATCGTGGCGTCCGCGGCGGTGGCGGGGCCGGTGGGCGTCACAGGTACGGCGTTGCCGCGTCCCGTGGACTCGTTGTTTCTCGTGCAAGGCGCGCTCTCGCTGTGGTCGTACGGTGCCGACATTCCCTACGCACCCGGCGCCGCCGGTTACTTCCACCGCATCATCGCGCAAGGTCTGGTTCGCGGACCACTCGTCACGACCCGCTCGAAGTACGACACCGCGGTGGGACGCTTCTATCCGCTCGGCGCCGAGGTGGCGGGTCAGCTCTTGCTCGGTGAGGAATATCCGGCATATGGCGGGATCGGAACCTTCGGCATACGTGGCGTCGCGGATGCATCCGATATGGTCATGCGCGGCGTCGATTTCGCGTACCACTTCGGCCGTGGCCACATCTACAACCTCGATGCGGACGGTGTCATCAGGAATGGTTCGGGACCGTCCGGCGCTCACAGCGATATTGCGCATCCGGAAGTGGCGCACGCCTTCTGGTCGGCGGTGGCCGTGGGAAATGCCCGAGCATCGCGGTTGGGCGTGCTTGGTGAAAATGTCATCGAGCCGTCGATTTATTGGAATGACATAGCGTCAAGCGTGCAACAAACCGAGTTCGTGGTGGAACCCTCTCCGGCGCCGTCGTCGAGTCGCGGGCGTGATTTGTCCAAGATAACCCCGACAATGGGCTTGTCGCCGTTCGACGAGCCCCACGCTCGCCCGGGTTTGCTGGGCGAGTTGACCGGGCGCGTAACGGCAACCGAAACGGTCATGTCGAGACGACCGCCGAATCCCAGAGGGCCGAGGGACGTCAGGTCGGTGCGATCGACGAAGCCTGCCCGGCCGGCGAAGCCAATGAAGGCAAAAGCAGGGAAACCACCGAAGACAGCGAAGCCCGACAAGCCGGCACGCTGGATCAACGCGGAAATCGAGGGACGGGATCCTGCGAAGGGACTTGCTTCCGGCAACTGGTACACGCTGGCCTTCGATATCGACGTCAAGCAACGCGCGAAGTCCAGCGCCGTTGTGCCGTTCGCTGCGTTAAACGAGTCGGGACTGTTTCCGGACGATGTGGACGACATCGTCCTGACCGTGCAGATCGTCAGTGACGATTTCGAGCTATCGGGTGATACGGCGCAGATCCGGCTGCCGCGTGTGGGACGCTCCTACACGAAGGCACGCTTCGATATCATGCCGCGCCGCGCAGGTCCGGCCCGCATCACGGCGGTGATCCACAAGGACGGCAACTTCATTCAGCAGATGACACTGACGTTCCAGATCGGCTCGAAAGGCAAAAACGTGGTCAAGGTGAAGTCGCTCGGACGTCCGCTATCGAGTGCGGGAAGCTTGCAGAAGCGCGACGTCGGCCTGTCGATCGCGCGTATCGAGGGAGGCTACGAGTGCCGTTTGTGGCACACCGTCATGAACCACGCGCGCCTGCTGTTCGAACCGGCCTATATCGCCAACGCGGTGGATGTCGCCCGCAATGAACTCATGAAGGTCGTCGGCTACCGGCGGGACGCACAGTACGTGTTTCAGGAAGCGATCAGCATCGATCCGAAGAGCTCGGCCGCGGCACTGGAGACGCTCGCCAACGCGGGTGCCGCGCTGTTCCGCAAGCTGTTCCATGCGCCGGGCGCGGCGGCGGATTCCACACGGATCGGTGACACACTGCGCAAACTCGCGATGGAGCCTGATCGGCGCTTGAACCTTCAGATCGTGGCCGATCGCGTGAGCATCCCCTGGGGCCTGCTCTATCTCGGCCCCGTCACGAAGGGCGCAAAGCTCGACTGGGACCACTTTCTCGGCATGCGTCACGTGATCGAGCAGATTCCGCTGCAAAACTCCGACGCGACGCCCGACAACGGCATTCGAAGCCATCCGCGGCTGGCTGTCAGCATCAACCTGAACGAAGCCATCGATACCCAGATGGAGTCGGATTTTGTCGAAGCTCAACGCGCCTTCTGGCGCGCGATTCCGGGCGTGACGCTGGCCCTCCATACGACGACCGCAGAACTTCTGGATACGCTCGGCGAGGCTGGCGCGAATGATCAGCTCATCTATCTTTACTGCCACGCCGTGTCGAAGGGTCTCAATGATCCGGGCGGCCCCGACGCGTCGTATCTCAGTTTGACCGACGCCGACCTGACGCTCGGCGATCTTCAGGGTAAGGCGCCGGTGACCGAGCAACTGAAGGGAAATCCGCTCGTGTTTCTGAACGCGTGCGAATCCGCCGATATGTCACCGGCCTTCTATGACGGCTTCGTGCCGTACTTCATGGACAAGGGCGCGCGCGGCGTGATCGGCACCGAGTGTAAGACACCTGCCCTGTTCGCCATGGAGTGGGCGAAGCAATTCTTTGCCCGCTTTCTCGCTGGTGAACCGCTGGGCGAGGCGTTTCTCAACCTCAGACGCGAGTTTCGTGAACGAGACGGCAATCCACTCGGATTGCTCTACGCCGTGCACTGTGATTCCGACACGCGTGTCGATCCCGCCATGCAGTTGACGACCAGTTCCCCCGCGCGCCGCAGCCCGCGCAAGACTGCGCCGCTCCGATCGAAACAGCAGGCACCGCGCCGCCCCTCGCGCGGGGTGACGTAGACAGCGGATCGCTCTGAGCATGTACGGCGGGCCTGTGAAGGCCCGCTGACAGCATGCTCCTTTCTGTCGACGAATATTGGATCCAAAATCCTTGATTCAAACCCCATTCCGGCGCACAATCCGCAAAACCGCCCCGGGAGCCACTATGACCGACCGTGCCCACGCCGTCGCGAGCCCTTACATCGCTGGCGACAGTCCGAAGATCACCTCGCAGACCAGCCGCGCCGTGACCGCCGCCGTCGTCGGCAACGTGCTCGAATGGTTCGATTTTGGCACCTACGCGTTCTTGGCCACCGTCATCGCGAAGGTCATGTTTCCCACGGGAAACGAGTTCGCCGCCATGCTCGGAACGTTCGGCGCGTTCGGTCTGGGGTTCGCGGCGCGGCCGCTCGGCGCGATCATCTTCGGCTATCTCGGCGACAAGAAAGGCCGCAAGTGGACGCTCACCTTCGTCATGCCGCTGATGGCCATCGCCACGCTGCTGATGGCGCTGATCCCGTCCTACGCGAGCATCGGGCTGGCCGCGCCCGTGCTGCTGGTCGCGGCGCGCATGCTGCAAGGCTTGTCGGTCGGCGGCGAGTTGGGCAACGCGGTGGCGTTTCTCGTCGAATGGGCGCCGCAGAACAAGCGCGGTTTGTACGGCAGCTTCCAGCAATGCAGCACGCTCGGCGGCATGTTGCTCGGCTCGGGCGCGGCCGCGTTGATGACCACGCTGCTCAGTCCGCAAGCCATGCTCGACTGGGGCTGGCGTGTGCCGTTCGTGGTCGGTGCGCTGGTGATCGGGCCGATCGGCTGGATCATTCGCCGCCGCAGCGAGGAAACGCCCGTCTACGCCAGCGCCAGCGATGAAGCACCCGCCCACCGCGCGCCCGTGGTGCTCGGCCTTCAGGCGTGCGGATTAGTGATCGTGTGGACGGTTTCTCTCTACGTGCTCCTTAATTATCTGCCGTCGTTTACGTCCAAGTACGCGGGCATCACGCAGTCCACGGCGTTATGGCTCAACACCGCGGGCATGCTCGTGATGACCGCTTCCATTCCGTTCTGGGGCGCGCTGTCCGACCGTCACGGACGCAAGCCCATCTATGCGTTCGGTTGCATCGCGTTTCTCGTGCTGCCGTATCCCATCTTTCATCTGATGCTCGAATACAAGGCGGCGTGGATCGTCGGGATTGCGCAAGTAATCGGCGGTGCGCTCATCGGCATATTTTCGGGCGTGGGTCCGGCCGTGCTCTCCGAACTCTTTCCGACGAAAATCCGCACGACGTGGATGTCGATCGGCTACGGCATCGCCAACGCGGTGTTCGGCGGCTTCGCACCGATGATCTCCATCGCGCTCATCAAGACCACCGGTTCGCCGCTTTCGCCCGCGTATTTCGTGATGCTCGCGGCGCTCCTGTCCACCATCACGATTTTCACGATCAGGGAGACGGCGCACGCGCCGCTGCAATAACTCATGCGCTGGAACAGAACCTTCACGGTCGTCAACTGCCATGCGGAAGGCGAAGTAGGCAACGTGGTGACGGGCGGCGTCTTCGACGTGCCGGGCGTCACGATGTTCGACAAGATGATGCATCTCGAAGAAGTGCGCGACGACCTGCGCCGCATCTGCATTTTCGAGCCGCGCGGTTCGGCGAACCAGAGCGTGAACTTCCTTCTGCCGCCGACCGACCCGCGCGCGCAGATGGGCTACGTGATCGCCGAATCCACCGAATATCCGGCGATGTCCGGCTCCAACACGATGTGCGTGGCCACCGTGTTGCTCGAAACCGGCATCCTGCCGATGGCGGAACCGCTCACGGAGTTGATGCTCGAATCGCCCGCCGGACTCATCAGCGTGCGATGCACCTGCGAGCGCGGCAAGGTCACGAAGGTGGAGTTCACCAATCAGCCTGCGTTCGCGAATCATCTGGACAGGACGATCGAAGTACCGGGGCTTGGCACGCTCACGGTGGATGTGGGCTACGGCGGCATGACCTATGTGATCGTCGATGCAGAGAAGCTCGGCTTCGCCATCACGCCCGACGAAGCACGCGATTTGTGCGATCTCGGACAGATCATCAAACACGCGGCGGCGGAGCAATTGCCTTCGCCGCATCCGCTCAATCCGCTCATCAAGGGCATCACGATGACGGAGTTCGCCGGACCGCTTCGACGCGAAGACGGCGTGCTGAAATCGCGCAACACGGTGATCGTATCGCCGGGGCGCTGCGACCGTTCGCCGTGTGGCACGGGCACATCGGCGCGGCTCGCGGTGATGCACGCAAAAGGGCTGATCGAGCCGGGCGAAACGTTCATGCACGAGTCGATCATCGGTTCGGTGTTCGAGAGCCGCATCGAATCGTTGACGCGTCTGGGCGATGTCCCCGCGGTCGTTCCCGTCGTCGCGGGACAGGCGTGGATCACCGCGATCTCGCAAGTCGGCGTCGATCCGACCGACCGCTTCCAGACCGGCTTCACGCTCTCCGACACATGGCGCGAAGCCGTGGACGACAAGCTCATCAAGTCGCGCGTGTCTTCATGAGCGATCACGAAAACGGCTCGGACGTGGTGGTGATCGGTGCGGGCATCGTCGGGCTGGCGTGCGCGTGGGCCGCGTTGCGCGAAGGCTTGCGCGTGACCGTGATCGACCGCGATTTCGAGGGCGACCGCGCATCGCATGGCAATGCGGGCGGCATCGCGGTGACGGAATGCACGCCTATTATCGTGCGCGGCATGTTCACGCAAGGCGTCAAATGGTTGATGGACCCGCTCGGGCCGCTCGCGCTCGACTGGAAGCATGTGCCGTCCGCGCTGCCGTGGTTCATGGCGTTTCGCCGCGCGGGCGAGCCGGACCGTTATCACGCGATTTCGCATTCGCTGGCATTACTGAATAATCGCGTGTACGACGATATCTTGCCGATGTTCCACGACATCGGCGCATCGTCGATGCATTATCGCAACGGCGCGCTCACGGTCTATGAAACCGACGAGGCGTTCGAGGCCGATCAACGCGAATGGATGCTCAAGCGCGAACTCGGCGTGCGCTGGAACGCGATGAACGCGCAGCAAGTGAGTGAGATGGAAGCGTCGCTTGCGCCCGTGTTCAGGCATGGCGTGTATCTCGAAGACTGGTCGCATGTTGGCGATCCTAAGCGAATCGTGAAGCTCTTGCGTGAGCGTGCGCTTGCGCTCGGTGCGCGTTTCGTGACAGGCGTGGCGCAGGCTATTGAGGCGGCGGGCGCGGTGGTTTTGGAAGATGGCACGCGCATAACGGGCAAGCGAATCGTCGTTGCAGCGGGCGCGTGGTCGGCGGCGCTCGCGAAGACGCTCGGCGACCGCGTGTTGCTAGAAAGCGAACGCGGCTACAACGCCACGCTGCCGAAGCACGGCATCCGCCTGTCGCGCGAAGTGATCTTCGCGGAACGCAAGTTCGTGGCCGCGCCGCTGGATGTGGGCGTGCGTATCGGTGGCGCGGCGGAATTCGCGGGACTGAATGCGCCGGCCAACTATCGGCGCAGCGAAGCGTTGCTCGCGCTCGGCAGGCGCTTCCTTCCCGACATCGACGAAACGGATGCCGTGAACTGGATGGGCAATCGTCCCGCCACGCCGGATTCGCTGCCGGTGATCGGCGCATCGCCGCGCGCGCCTTCGGTGATCTATGCGTTCGGGCATGGTCATCTTGGCCTCACGCAATCCGCGACCACGGCGGCGCTCGTCGCCGACTTGTTGACCGGCCACACGCCGCGCGTGCCGCTCGCGCCTTATTCGATCAAACGCTTCGAAACGTGATTCACAAGACAGGAGAGAACATGCAAATCGACTGGCAAGGCGTATTTCCCGCTGTCACGACCAAGCTCAAAGCCGATGGCGCACTCGATCACGATGCCATCGCGCGCGGCCTGAATCGCCTCATCGATAACGGTGTCGGCGGCGTGGTGATGATGGGCATGGTCGGCGAGAACGCGCAGCTTACGCCCGAAGAAAAGCGCACGGTGCTGAAGATCGCGGTGGAAACGGTCAAGGGCCGCGTGCCCGTCATCTCGGGTCTTGCGGAGTTGAGCACCGCGAACGCCGTGCAGTTCGCGAAGGATGCACAGAACATCGGCGTGCAGGGTTTGATGGTGTTTCCGGGCCTGACCTACCGCTCCGATGACCGCGAGACGGTCGAGTATTACCGCACCATCGCGCGTTCGACCACGCTCGCGCTCATGCTCTACAACAATCCGCGCGGCTATGGCGTGGATGTGCGGCCGGACTTGCTGGATGAACTCAAGAGCGAGGCGAACATCGTCGCCATCAAAGAGGAGACGTATGACACCACGCGCGTAACGGATCTATTCGCGCGCTTCGGCGATCGCTTCACCGTGATGTGCGGCGTCGACGATCTCGTGCTGGAATCCGTCGCGCTCGGCGTGAAAGGCTGGGTCTCGGGCATGGCGAACGCGGTGCCGAAGGAATCCGTCGAACTGATGAAGCTCGCGATGAGCGGCGACTATGACAAGGCGCGCGCGTTGTATCGTGCGTTGATCGACTTGTTCCATCTGGATACGCACGTCAAGCTCGTGCAGTACATCAAGCTCGCGGAGAGCATCACGGCGGGTTATGCGGAACATGTGAAAGCGCCGCGGCTCGTGCTGGAAGGCGCGGAACGCGAACGCGTGGTGGCTATCGTCGAGCAGGCGCTGGCGAACGTTCACGCGTTGTCGCATTGACGGAAGCTACCTCATGAAGTCCACGTTCTTTTGCATCGACGGCCATACCTGTGGCAATCCCGTGCGCGTGGTCGCGGGCGGTGCGCCACGTCTCGAAGGCCGCGACATGATCGAGCGGCGCGCGCATTTCCTGCGCGAGTTCGACTGGATACGCACCGCGCTCATGTTCGAGCCGCGCGGCCATGAAGTGATGTCCGGCAGCATTCTTTATCCGCCCACGCGCGAGGACTGCGATCTCGCGATTCTCTTTATCGAAGTGAGCGGCTGCCTGCCGATGTGCGGACACGGCACCATCGGCACGGTGACGACGGCCATCGAACATGGTCTGGTGAAGCCGCGCGAGCCGGGCGTGTTGCGGCTCGATACGCCTGCGGGCGTGGTGGTCGCGCGTTATCGCATGAACGGCGAGCATGTGGATTCCGTGCAGCTTGTGAACGTGCCTTCGTTTCTGCATTCGCGCGATCTGTCGGTGGAAGTGGAAGGGCTCGGCGAGATTCGTTTCGATGTGGCGTATGGTGGCAATTTCTATGCGATCGTCGAGCCGCAGCGCAATTACGAAGGCTTGCATGCGTTGAAGCCTTCGGACATTCAACGGCTCAGTCCGTTGTTGCGGCAGAAGGGCAATGAGAAATACACGTTCGTGCATCCTGAGAACGAGGCCATCAACGGGCTTTCTCATGTGATGTGGACCGGCGAGCCGACCGTGCAGGGCGCGAGCGCGCGCAATGCGGTGTTCTATGGCGACAAGGCCATCGACCGTTCGCCTTGCGGCACAGGTACGTCCGCGCGCATGGCGCAACGCGTGGCGAAGGGGCAATTGAAGATCGGCGAACGTTTCGTGCATGAGAGCATTATCGGCACCTTGTTCGAAGGCACGCCGATGCAGTCAACGCACGTAGGCAAGTACGAAGCCATCGTGCCCGCCATCGAAGGCTGGGCGCGCGTGACCGGCCACAACACCATTTTCGTCGATGACCGCGACCCGCTCGCGCACGGATTCCTGCTCAAATAACGGGAGATTTCAAGCGATGCTGATACTCAAGAACGCCCGCGTGCTCGATGCCGCTCACGAACGCGACGACGGCCGCTATTCCATCGTGATCGATGGCGACACCATCCGCGAAGTCACGCGCGAGCCGGTGAATGCAGAAGGCGCGCAGGTTATCGATGTCGGCGGCAAGACGGTCATGCCCGGCCTGATCGATTGCCACGTGCATGTGGTGGCATCCGTCGCGCATCTGGGCAACAACAGCCGTTTGCCGAACACGTTCGCCGTGCTGCGCGCGGTGCCCGTTCTCGCGGGCATGCTGGAGCGCGGCTTCACCACCGTGCGCGATGCAGGCGGCGCGGATTACGCGTTATCGCGTGCTGTCGAAGAAGGCGTGATCGCGGGGCCGCGTTTGTTCGTCGCGGGCAAGGCGCTGTCGCAAACCGGCGGACATGGCGATTTTCGCGAGCGCTTCGATAACTCCGACCCGGACCCGTGCGGCTGCAATCGCAGCTTCGGCGCAATCGGGCGTGTAGTGGATGGCGTCGATGCCATGCGTCTTGCCGTGCGCGAGGAAATGCGCGCCGGGGCGAATCACATCAAGATCATGGCGTCGGGCGGCGTGGCGTCGCCGACCGATCCCATCGGCAACATGCAGTTCTCGGTCGATGAAGTGAAGGCCGCCGTCGAAGAAGCCGAATCGCATCAGACGTATGTGATGGCGCACGCGTACACGGCGAAGGCGATTGCGCGCGTGGTGAAGCTCGGCGTGCGCACCATCGAGCATGGCAATCTGATCGATGAAGAAACCGCAGACGTCATGCAAAAACACGGCGCGTTCGTCGTGCCGACGCTCGTCACGTATGACGCGATGAACAAGGTCGGCGCGGAAATGGGCATCGGGCCGGATACGCTGGTGAAGAACGAAGCGGTGCGCAAGCGCGGTATCGAAGCGCTCGGCATGTTGCACAAGCACGGCGTGCGCATGGGTCTCGGCACGGATCTGCTCGGCGACATGCATCAATATCAGAACGATGAACTGTCGATTCGCGCGGGCGTGATCGGTGCGTTCGAAACGCTGCGGCAAGCGACGGAAACGGGCGCGGAGATCATCGGCATGAAGGGCAAGCTCGGCGTGATCGCGGCGGGCGCGTTCGCGGATTTGCTCGTAGTCGATGGCGATCCGCTCAAGGACATTCGCGTGCTGACGCGTGAAGGCGGACGCATTGTCGGCGTGATGAAAAACGGCGCGTGGGCGCGTGAGACGTTGCAATAAGCCCGCATGCTACGATGCCGCCGAACCCTTTAAACAAGCACTAAAACCTCTATGCCACCGGTCGCGAGCAAGCCGCACACGAAGGATAACGACATCACGCGCCGGATCGTGCGCACGACCACGGTAGAGCTTGTCACCACCGCGATTCGTCAGCGCATCCTGAGCGGCGATCTCGCGCCGGGCGAACCGGTGCGTCAGGAAGCACTCGCGGATGAACTGGGCGTGAGCCGCGTGCCGATTCGCGAAGCCATCACTCGGCTGACGGGCGAAGGCCTGTTGTTCAATGTGCCGCATAAGGGCGCGTATGTCGCGCAGCTTTCTATCGAGGAAGTGCAGGAGACGTTCGAAATACGCTTGCGGCTCGAGCCGTGGCTGTTTTCACAGGCAATTCCGCATATCAGCGATGCGGAGATCGAACGTGCCGCGCAACTCGTCGATGAAATGGATCGCGCGGAGTCCAGCCTGTGGGGACAACTGAACTGGCGGCTGCATGAAACGCTGTACATGCCCGCGCGCCGCGATATCACCTTGCAGATGCTGCGCGTGCTGCACGACCGCAGCGACCGCTATTTTCGCTTTCAGGTGGTACAGGTGCCCATTCGCGAACAATCGCATGCCGAGCATATGAGTCTGGTCGATGCCTGCCGCAAGCGCGATGCGAAACTCGGCGCGAAGCTGTTGGAGCAGCATGTGAAGGTGGCGTCGCAGCAGATTGTGGCGGTGGTCGAGAAGATCATGGCGCGTTGAGGCGGATCGATCCGGCGCCTTGTGCATCGATTTCGATTGATCCTGGCGATGCGGCGATGGCATCGAACGCGGCTTCATCGCACATCACGACAGGCACGTTCAGCACGTATAGCTCGTTGGCCGTGATCGCGCCGATGCACACGATCAAGTCCCGCTCCATCAACACGATACCGCTCGGTCCGGTGCCATTACGCAATGCTTCGGCAAGCACGCTGCTGCTCGAACTTGAACCGCGTGCTCGCGGCATCACGAGGATGCGCGAGGCGAGGCTCGCGCCCTGCGATGGATGCGTCGCATCGACGATCACGCCGCGCGCGGCATCATAGCCGCCCCAAAAGCTCAATGGCGCGACGGAGATGACGTCGCCGCGTGCACGGCCAGGCACGAGCACGGTGGCATCAAACGTGTTCATCGATGCACACCTTACCTTCGAACGCGGACCGCACGCATTCGCTCATGCTGCCGAATGCCACCGTCACGCCGATGTTCGCCGGCGCGTAATGCGCCCACTTTCCCGAGTTGGTCATGACAAGGCCCGATAGCTGTTTCATGACGGGCGTAATGTAAGTGCAGGTGTCGAGCACGATCTGCACGCGGCGTTTCTGCAAGCGTTGCGCCAGGCCTTCTTCTTCGAGTTGCCATAGCACGAAGCGGCTCGTGTTCACGTAGACATCGCAGCGCGGCGTGCCTTCGTGCGTGTCGAACAACGCGGCGAGCGTGCGGAATTCATCGACGGAGAAATGCGGTGTGCCCAGGCTTATGGCGACGAGGGCATCGCCTGCTTGTGCGCGGTTCCAGCGGCGCCGAACGTCGAGCAGATCGGCTGCGCTTAACGCGATCGTGCGTTCGGGCGTGTGACCTTGCAACGCGGCATCGAGCGTCGGTGCTTCGGGCGTGATGCCGACCGCATGAAACAGCGCCACCGCGCCGCTCGATGCCGCCGCCGCGCCTAGCGCCTTCAGTTCGTCCTCCGTGGTGTCCGCAGGCAATCCGGTGATGGCCGCAACCGTCGCGCCCGCGATGCCGCCCAGCGCGAAACCAAGCGCGGCAAAGTCCGCATCGCGATGCATCGATGCGCGCAAATCCGGTGCTTCGATCACGATGCGCGCCGCGCGATTCGCACTCACATGCAATCCCGCATGCGGCACGCGGCCGGTTATCGCGGCGGCGAGATCGAGGAAATCGCCATAGCGGCTCGTGCGCGCGCCGAGCACCGAATTCGCGAACACGATGGCGTTCGATTCCGCCCACGCAATCTGATCTCCCGCACGTGGCCGATGCTTCAACTGATACGGCGCGCATGTGAAACTCGCCTCGCAGCCGAGTTCGAGATGCGCTTGCATGAGACGCGTGCCTGCGTGCGCGGTGGCGGCATCGCCATGAAAAAGTTCGGGATGGATGAGATCAAGCGAGCCGACATTGAGCGTGGTCGGCACCGCAACCTTCGCGCCACTCGCGACGAAGCGCTCCACGAAGTCGAGGCTGGCCGCGCCGTGATAGAGACAGCCGTCGATATGCGCCGACGAAATATCGATGAGCGTGCGGGCATCCATGACACGCGCGGTCGCCGCGACGATGCGCATGGCGAGCGCCACGCCGTCGCCGAAATCCCCGCCCAGCATGGCGGTATCGCGTTGTGTGAGTTCGAGCATGCGGGGAGGATAGCGCGGAATTCGCACGGATAGGGTGTTCCCTATAACGCTTCCCGCTTCATTCTTCCCAAAAGCCTCCGTCTGCACCGTCCCTGTTCGCGCTCCGCTCATTTCCGCGCCCGAGTGCATTACCAAAAGTATCGGAAAGGGTCCAGAAAATGTCGCTGGAAGCCCGAAATTGGCGCGATACGCTTGGTCCCACGTTATGAGCAAACCGCCAAGGTGCCTTCGACACGATGATTCCCAACCTGACTCTCGCACCGGACACGTCCTTCGATCCGGCTGCCCCGCGCGCCCAGTCCGCGACCACGCCTGCCCGCACCGCAACTGCTGCCGGCACCGAGATTCTCACGGTCAAGAACCTTTCGAAGATCTTCGGCGCGAAGCCGGAACGCGCTGCCGAGATGCTGAAACAAGGCCTCGGGCGCAACGAAATCTTCGCGCAAACCGGCAACATGGTCGCCGTCGATGACGTGAGTCTCGGCGTCAACGCGGGTGAGATTTTCGTCATCATGGGTTTGTCCGGCTCGGGCAAGTCCACGCTCGTGCGACTGCTCAATCGTTTGATCGAACCGACCTCGGGCCAGGTGATTCTCGAAGGCCGCGACATCGCGCCGATGACCGTGCCTGAACTGCGCGCCGTGCGCCGCGAAAAAATGGCGATGGTGTTTCAGTCGTTCGCGCTGCTGCCCAATCGCACGGTGATCGACAACATCGCCTACGGTCTGGAAGTGGCGGGCAAGAGAAAGCTCGACCGCTACGAAACCGCGCGCGTTGCGTTGACGCGCGTGGGCCTCGGTTCATACGAAAAGCTCTATCCGGGCGAGTTGTCCGGTGGCATGCAGCAACGCGTGGGACTGGCGCGTGCGCTTGCAGTGAATCCTTCGGTGCTCCTGATGGACGAAGCGTTCTCCGCACTCGATCCGCTCATTCGCTTCGAAATGCAGAGCGAACTGCTGCGTTTGCAGAAGGAAGAACAACGCACCATCGTGTTCATTTCGCACGATATCGAGGAAGCGATCAAGATCGGCGGACGCATCGGCATCATGAAAGACGGGCGGCTGATTCAAGTGGGCACGCCCGCCGAACTCATCCAATCTCCCGCCGATGACTACGTGCGCGAGTTCTTCCGCAACGTGGATGTATCGCGCTTTCTGGAAGCGTCGAGCCTGCTGTCGAAAGTGCAGCGCGGCGTGATCGCCTGCGATACGAGCGCGCCCGCTGATCGCTATCTGAACCACCTGATCGACAGCGGCGCGGACTGCGGCTATGTCTGCGATGAAGCCGGACGTTATCAGGGTTGCGTCACGCCCGCATCGCTGCATAAAAGCGGCAACCGTCCCATTCGTGAAGCGCTCATTCGCGACATCGCCGCCGTTCCGCTCGATGCCGATCTTCATCGTCTCGCGGCCATCGCGCTCGATCAGGAGCACGACGTTCCCGTCACCGACGAACACGGACGCCTCGCGGGCGTGGTCTCGTGCCGGGCCATTCTCAGGCAGGTCATGCAACGGAGAGCCGCATGAATTCGTCGATCATCGGAAGCATCGCGGAGAACGCGGTCAACTATCTTTTCGAGCACTTTCGCGGCGGCTTCGACGCGTTTTCGGCGGCCCTCGGCGCGGTCATCGGACTGTTCGAAAAAGGCTTGGGCGCGATGCCGTTCATCGCCATGCTCGTGCTGTTCATGGCGCTTGCGTTGTGGCGTCGTGGTGTCGTGTTCTCGGCGTTTGTCGGGGCGGCCTTGCTCGTGATTCATTACATGGGTTTGTGGAGCAACACGGTTTCGACGCTTGCGCTGGTCGTCGCGGCCACGTTCTTCAGTCTCGTGATCGGCGTGCCGCTCGGCATCTGGGGCGCTCGCAGCGATCGCGCCGAAGTGGTGCTGCGTTCGTTGCTCGACTTCATGCAGACCATGCCCGCGTTCGTCTATCTGATTCCCGCAGTGATCCTGTTCGGGCTCGGACGCGTGCCCGCGGTGATCGCCACGATTGTCTTTGCGATGCCGCCCGTCGTACGTCTGACCACGCTCGGCATTCGTCAGGTGCGCGAAGAATTGTTGGAAGCAGGCCGCTCGTTCGGCAGCACGGACGCGCAACTGCTCTGGAAGATTCAATTGCCGAACGCGTTGCCGTCCATCATGGCGGGCGTGAATCAGACCATCATGATGGCGCTGTCGATGGTCGTGGTCGCCTCGATGATCGGCGCGGGCGGGCTCGGCGAATACGTGTTGAGCGGCATTCAGCGGCTCGATATCGGCATCGGTTTCGAAGGCGGATTGGGTGTGGTGCTGCTGGCGATCATCCTCGACCGTCTGACGGAAAGTTTCGGCGTGAAGTCGCGCAAGGTGAAAAGGAAAGTGGTCGTCAAACCGGCGAACAACACCGTGCGGACCTGAACGCAACAGCCAAAAATTTCCACATGTATAGGGAGTTCTAAATGAATACCAGATTCATCGCGCGATTGCTTTCGTGCCTCATCGCGTTCGGCGTGAGTGCCGCGCCCGCCATCGCCGCCGAGCCGATCAAGATCGCCGTCACCAACTGGGCGGATGTGCTTGCTGTGGCCAATGTCGCGAAGGTCGTGCTGGAAACGCAACTCAAGCAGCCGGTGAACTTCGTGCAGGCGGACATCGGCATTCAGTATCAGGGCGTCGCGCGCGGCGATCTGGACATCATGGTCGGCGGCTGGCTGCCGGTCACGCACGGCATGTATGTCGCGCGCTACAAGAACGATCTGGATGATGTCGGCATCATCTACACGGGTGGCAAGAACGGCTGGGCGGTGCCTGCCTATGTGCCCGAATCGGAACTGTCGTCGATTGCGGATCTTTCCAAACCCGACGTGCAGAGCAAGCTCAACGGCGTGATTCAAGGTATCGAGCCGGGCGGCGGTTTGATGCAGGCATCGGAGAAAACGATCAAGGCGTATGACCTCAACGGCTACAAGCTGCAATCCGCGAGCGAGGCGGGCATGCTCGCGGCGGTACAACGCGCGTATCAATCGAAGCAGTGGATCGTGGCAACGGTGTGGAGCCCGCACTGGCTGTTCCAGAAATGGCAGATGCGCTATCTGAAGGATCCCAAAGGAACGCTCGGCGGCGAAGAACAGATTCACGCGTTCGCCTCGAAACAGTTCGCTGGCAAGTTCCCGCGCGCCGATGTCTTCTTCAAGCACTTCAAGCTGACGCTCGCGGATGTGGAAGCCATAGAGTTCGAAGGCAACAGCACGAACGATTACGCGACCGCTGCAAAGAAGTTCGTCGATGCGCATCCGGAGAAGGTCAAGGCCTGGCTGGAACAGTAAGCATATCGATACCCGCAAGCCCAATACGGAGTCACCCTCGTGAACGACAACGCGCGCTTCTTCGCCGAGACGCTGCAAAGCCGCGATCCCGTGATCGCATCGGAAATCGCTCTTGAATTGCGGCGTCAGCAGACGCAGATCGAACTCATCGCGTCGGAGAATATCGTGTCCGCCGCCGTGATGGAGGCACAAGGCACGGTGCTGACGAACAAGTACGCGGAAGGCTATCCGTCGAAACGCTATTACGGCGGATGCGAACACGTGGACCGTGTGGAATCGCTGGCTCTGGATCGCGTGAAGTCCCTGTTCGATGCGGAATTCGCCAACGTGCAGCCGCATTCGGGCGCGCAGGCCAACGGCGCGGTCATGCTGGCGCTCGTGAAACCAGGCGATACGGTGATGGGCATGTCGCTCGATGCGGGCGGTCATCTCACGCATGGCGCGCGTCCGGCGCTGTCCGGCAAGTGGTTCAACGCGGTGCAGTACGGCGTGGACCGCGAGACCTTGCGCATCGATTATGCGCAGGTGCGGCGCATGGCGGAGGAGCATCGGCCGAAGCTCATTATCGCGGGATATTCGGCTTATCCGCGTGCGCTGGATTTTGCGGCGTTTCGCGAGATCGCGGACAGCGTGGGCGCGTTGTTGATGGTAGACATGGCGCATATCGCGGGCATCGTCGCGGCGGGGCGTCATGAAAACCCCGTGCGTCATGCGGATGTCGTGACTTCCACCACGCACAAGACGCTGCGTGGTCCGCGCGGCGGGTTTATTCTGACCAACGATGGCGACATCGCCAGGAAGATCAACTCGGCGGTATTTCCCGGCTTGCAAGGCGGCCCGTTGATGCATGTGATCGCGGGCAAGGCGGTGGCGTTCGGCGAAGCGTTGCGGCCTGAGTTCAATGCGTATATCGGCCGCGTGCTGCAGAACGCGCAGGCGTTGGGCAACGTGTTGCAGCGTGGCGGGCTGAGTCTTGTCACCGGTGGCACCGACAATCATTTGCTGCTGGTCGATCTACGCGGCAAAGGTCTCACCGGAACGCAAGCCGAGAAAGCGCTCGAACGCGCGGGCATCACCTGCAACAAGAACGGCATTCCGTTCGACACGCAAAACCCGATGGTCACCTCCGGAATTCGTCTGGGCACGCCTGCGGGCACCACGCGCGGTTTTGGCATCGAGCAGTTCGAACAAGTGGGCGAGATGATTCTCGACGTGCTTTCCGCACTCGAAAAAGAACCGGCGGGCGATGAACAAATCGAACGATCGGTCCGCGCCCGCGTACGCGATCTGTGCGGTCAGTTTCCCATTTATGCGCATTCCGAAGCAATTGCATAACGCGCGAAGATTCAGACAAACACACTCGATCACATCAGAGAAAGAGGGCTCATCATGAGTTTCGAAGGCGTACATACCCCGCTCGTCACGCCGTTCAAGAGCGATGGCGAAATCGATCACGACATGCTCGGCAAGCACGCGGCCAATCTCGCGAGCCGCGTTGCGGGTCTGGGCGTGGGCGGCACGACGGGCGAGTATTACGCGCTCAGTTTCGACGAGCGCGTGAAGTCGTTCGATACCGTCGCGCAGGCGGCGGGCGGCAAAACGTATCTCACGGCAGGCATCAACGCGACGACTACGCATGAAGTATTGCGGCTAGGCCGTGAAGCGAAGCGCGCGGGCCTGAACGCGCTGTTGATTGCCGCACCGTACTACGTGCAGCCAACGCAAGATGAATTGCTTCACCATCTGCTGACCGTGGACGACGCGCTCGACATGCCCGTCATGCTCTACAACTTCCCGGCGCGTACCGGCACCGCCATCGGCGATGCCGTGCTCGACAAGCTGCTCGAACGTCCCAACTTCGCGGCGATGAAGGAGAGCACGGGCGATATCGCGCATCTGCATCATCTGGCGACGCATCTTCCGGCACGCTTCACGCTGAGTTGCGGCATGGACGATCAGGCGCTCGAATTCTTCGTGTGGGGCGTGAAAAGCTGGGTGGCGGGTGCATCGAACTTCCTGCCGGAAGCGCATACGGAATTGCTCGATACCTGCGTGAAACAAGGCGATTTCGTGAAAGGCCGCCAGTTGATGACGCAGCTTCTTCCCGTACTCGAACTGCTCGAACGCAGCGGCAAATTCATTCAGTACGTGCGTTACGGTTGCGAACTCGCGGGCACCAAAGTCGGTCACGCACGCGCGCCGCTCGGCACACTCGATGAACAAGAGCGCAACGCATTCGCGAAGCTCGTTCAACCCCTGCTGCGTGACGCGCGATAACGTGCATGGCCTCGAGACTGGAGTTCTTGCGGTTTCCCGCGCCTGACGGCGTGAACGGCTGGTGGGAAAGCCTGCCTGCCCCGCCCGATGCGCGCTGTCTTACCGGCGAGCAGCGCTTCGACTGGGTGGTGGTCGGCGGCGGCATTACCGGTCTGTGCGCGGCGCGGCGGCTGGCGGAACTCGCGCCGGATGCGTCGATCGCGCTGATCGAGGCCGATCGTATCGGGCGGTCGACGGCGGGGCGCAATTCGGGCTTCTTCGTCGATCTGCCGCATGACATCAGCAGCGAAAGCTATTCGCGCAGCGTCGAGGCCGATCAGGCCGATGTGCGTCTGCAACGCCACGGCATCGACTATGTGCGTGATGTTGTGAAGCAGCATGGCATCGATTGCGACTGGCGCGATGACGGCAAGTTTCACGCATCGGTGAACAAGAAGGGACACGCGGCACTGAAGCACTTTGCGGAAGGCCTTCAGCGTATCGACGAACCGTGCCGATGGCTCGATGAAAACGCCATCGCCGATATAACCGGCACGCGTTTCTATCGCAGCGCACTGTTCACGCCCGGTTGCAGCACGGTGCAGCCCGCAGCGCTCATGCGCGGACTCGCCGCGACGCAACCGGCCAACGTCAGCGTGTTCGAACTCAGCGCCGTGAAAGCGATTGACACGCGCGGCGACACGACCACGCTCGACTTCGAGCAAGGCCGCATCGTGGCGAAACGCGTCGTGTTGTGTACGAACGCGTATGCAGCGACCTTCGGCGGGCATCCGAACGGCTTGCTACCGGTGTACACGTTTGCGTCGATGTCACGCGTGATGAACGCCGACGAAATCGCCGCGCTCGGTGGTCATGATTCCTGGGCGCTGATCCCAGCCGATCCCATGGGCACCACCGTGCGCCGCTTGTCGACGAACCGCATCTGCGTGCGCAATCACTTCGCGTTCCGGCCCAATCTTGCAGTGTCCGAAGGCGATCTGGCGAAGGCGAAGCACCTGCATCAACGTTCGTTCGAACGGCGCTTTCCCATGTTCGGACATGTTTCGCTCGACTACACATGGGGCGGCGCGTTGTGTCTTTCCGCGAACAACGGCGCGCTTTTCGGACAACGCGCGGACGGCGTGTTCGAAGCGGTCGGCTGCAACGGACTGGGCCTGAGCCGCGGTTCGGCGGCGGGCAAGCTGATCGCGGAACACGCGTTGGGCAAAGGAAAAGGCAATCCCCTGATCGATCAACTGCTGCATCAGCCGCATCCGCGCACGTTGCCGATGCGGCCCATCGCGGACGTCGCGGTATCGGCGGCGATCTGGGTCAAGGAATTCTCGGCGGGCGCCGAGCTTTGAATCTTCGAGGACATTCACATGACCACGCTTAAAGACTGGACGGACCGCGCGCAAGCATTGAAACTCGATGGCCGCGCATTGATCGCGGGCGCGCGCTGCAACGCGGCATCGAATGAAACGTTCGACACGCTCAATCCCTCGACGGGCAAAGTGCTTGCCGATATCGCCCGTTGCGATGCCACCGACGTGGACCGCGCCGTGATCGCCGCGCGTGAGGCGTTCGAATCCGGCGTGTGGTCGAAGGCCGCGCCCGCGCATCGCAAGGCGGTGCTCCAACGGCTGGCGCAACTCATCGATGACAACGCGGAAGAACTCGCGCTGCTCGAAGCGCTGGAAGCGGGCAAGCCAATCGGCGAATGCATGGGGCTGGACATTCCCGAAACCGCGTCCTGCATTCGCTGGCATGCGGAAATGACGGATAAGCGTTACGACGCGCTTTCGCCATCGGGCGCGAATGTGGTGAGCATGATTACGCGCGAGCCGATTGGAGTGGTGGGCGCGGTGTTGCCGTGGAATTTTCCGGCGCTCATGCTGGCGTGGAAGATCGGTCCGGCGCTCTCGGTGGGTAACAGCGTGATCGTGAAGCCTGCCGAGCAGACATCGCTTTCCACGCTGCGCATTGCTGATCTCGCGTTGGAAGCGGGCGTGCCGCCGGGCGTGTTGAGCGTGGTCACGGGCTTCGGCGAAAGCGCGGGTCAGGCGCTTGGCCTGCATCACGATGTCGATCTCGTCGCGTTCACCGGATCGACGGAAACCGGCAAGCGCTTCCTGCGCTATTCCGCCGATACGAACCTCAAGCGCGTGGTGCTCGAATGCGGCGGCAAGAACCCGCAAGTCGTGTTGCCCGATGTGGTGAATCTCGATGCCGTGGCCGAACAGGCCGTCGCCGCCGCGTTCTGGAACATGGGCGAGAACTGTAGCGCGGGATCGCGTATTCTGGTTCATTCGAGCCATAAGGCCGCCTTGCTCGACAAGGTGCGTGGCGTGCTCGAAGGCTGGAAAACGGGCGATCCGCTGGACCCGGACGTGAAACTCGGCGCGCTGATCGAGGAAGCGCATTACCGCAAGGTGCTGGACCATATCGAACGCGCGAAAGCCGAAGGCGCGCGGCTCGCGCACGGCGGCGCGGCGACGCTTACGGAAACAGGCGGCTGGTTCGTCCAACCAACTATTTTCGATGACGTCACGCCGGAGATGAGCATCGCGCGCGAGGAAGTGTTCGGACCGGTGCTGTGCTTCATCGAATATGCGGATATCGATGAAGCCGTGCGGATTGCTAACGATACGTGCTATGGGCTCGCGGCATCGCTGTGGACGGACAACGTGAATCGCGCGCACAAGATTGCGGCGCGCATCCGGGCGGGCACGGTGACGGTGAACTGTTTCGGCGAAGGCGATGCCACCACGCCGTTCGGCGGCTTCGGGCAATCCGGTTTCGGCGGGCGCGACAAGTCGGTGTATGCACACGATCAATATTGCGAGCTGAAGACCACCTGGCTCAAGCTCGACTGAACATCATCATCAAGAGGAGCATCATGCGCATTGGATTCATCGGCACGGGTTCGATCACGCGGGCCATCGTCACCGGCATGACGAAGTTCGACGTGGACTTCGCGCATATTGCGCTGTCGCCGCGCAATGCGGAGATTGCGGCGCGGCTGGCGGCGCTGGATGCGCGCATCGAAGTGAGCGCGAGCAATCAGGACGTGCTGGACGCGTCGGACGTGGTGTTTCTCGCGGTCGTGCCGCAGATTGCGCATGACGTGCTCGGCGCTTTAAGGTTCGATAAGCGGCATCACGTCATCAGTTTGATGGCGGGCATTTCCATCGCGCGGGTGCGTGAACTCGTGGGCGATGTGAAGACGATCGTGCGCGCGGTGCCGTTGCCTGCGGTAGCTGAAGGCAAGGGCACGACGGCGCTATGCCCGCCCGATGACATCGCGGGAACGATTTTCGCGGCGCTCGGGCGCGCGGTGGAAGTATCGGGCGAACGCGAATTCGATGCGTTGTCCGCCATCACCGCGACCATGGCGAGCTTCTACGCGCTGCTGGAAGAACAGGCGTCATGGCTCGTCAAACAAGGCCTTTCCTACGATGCCGCCCGCGCGTTTTTGTCCGGCTATCATGAAGGACTGACGCACGATGCCGCCCACGGCACGCAGCCCTTCGCGCAGATGGTGAAGGAATCCAGCACGACGGGCGGCATCAACGAACAGCTTCATGCCGAGTTGAGCGGGCGCGGCACCTTCGCGCATTATTCGGAAGCGCTCGACCGCATCATGCAGCGGATCGCGGGGTAGCGTACGACGATGAACCATGAACCATGAACCATGAACGAGCGCGCCGGCCAAGGTAAAGCCCATGCAGAAAAAACAGCAGTTCGCAGACCGGCTTCTGGCGCAGATGCCTTCCTTGCGCGCGCTGCGCTGCTTCGTCACGGCGGCGCGTTACGAGAGTTTCACGCAGGCGGCGGAAGTGCTGTGCGTGACGCAGGCGGCGGTGAGCCGTCAGATCAAGGAACTGGAAGACGCGCTCGAGGTGTCCTTGTTCGAGCGCACCGGCCGTCATATTGCGCTGACGGATGCGGGCCGCATTCTCTATAACGCGTCGTATCTGTCGATCATGAATATCGCGGAGGCGGCGCAAGCGGTGCGGCGCGTGGACCGGCACGCGCTGACCGTGTGCATCTCGCATACGTTCTCGGCGTTGTGGCTTTCATCGCGTTTATCTGCGTTTCGCGAGCGCTTTCCGGAGATTCGCTTGCATGTGATGGTCACCGAGCATTTCATGGAACTCGATGAGTTGATGCAGCCGGACATCATCATCACGAAGAACCCGCCGCGTGAGATGGAATACGAAGTGGAGCCGCTGTTTCATGACATCGTGTATCCGGTGTGCAGTCCGCAATTTCATGAGCGGCACTTTCATGCGCGCTCGCTCAAGCCGCTCGATCTGCTGGCGCGGCCCACGTTGAGCTTGTCGCTGCTCGGGCGCTCGCAAGTGTGCGAGCATGTGGACTGGCGTGTGTGGAAGAATTATTTTCAGCAGGGCGATGGCTCGGACCGGCTCGATCAGAACGAACATCTGGAGAGTAACGACTATCGCTTGCTGGTGGCGCAGGCCGAGGCGGGCGAGGGCACGCTGCTGGGCTGGCATCATCTCGTGCATCGTCAGGTGGAACAGAAGAAGCTCGTGCGGCCCGTCAGCGATGCGCTCGTGTTTCACGACCGTCATCACTATCTGATCACGCATCGCAATGCGAAGGCGCGGCCCGAATATCAGCAGTTCAGGCAATGGCTCGAAGCGGAGATCGCAACCATGATGCAGGGCTGGCCTGCGGAACAGGCGAAGGTGGTGCAATGAACGATTCGGTTTCCTTGGCTGGCCTCGACGTGAAGAATGGCAGGCGCTGGTACAGCATCGACGAACGCGACTGGCGGCCCATGTTGATCGGCGATACCGCGCTTCCCGGCTTTTCGTGGATACCCGTCGCCGACGACCAAAGCGGCGCATGGCACAGCTATTGGATGCGCCTCGCGCCCGGCGCGCGATCCATTCTTCATCGGCATGACGCGACCGAACTCATCATGGTCCTCGAAGGCATCTTCACCGATGACGACGGCGCGCACTTCCTGCCCGGCCAGACCGTGGCCTATCCTGCGGGCTCGTGTCACAGCACGTATTCGGAACACGGCTGCACGGTGCTCGTCGTGGAAGGGCGGGCGGCTTCAGTGGTCGCGGGATAGCGAACGCGTATATCCATCGATGAAAGCATCTCCCAAAGGTTATCGGCGGCTCATTCCCTCGCTCACCGCGCTCGTCGAGTTCGAAGCCGTCGCGCGGCTCGCCAGCTTCACGCTCGCGGCGCACGAACTCGGCGTGACGCAGGCGGCGGTCAGCCGTCAGGTGAAGGTGCTCGAAGATACGCTGGAATGCAGGCTCTTTCGGCGGCTGCATCGCTCGATCGAACTGACGGAGGAAGGCGAGGCGTTGTATCTCGTCGTCGCGGAATCCATGCAGAAGATCGCAGGCGTGTTCGATCGGCTGGCGAGCGGTCCCGATCAGCAGGAACTCGTGCTCGCGGCCACGTCCGCGTTTTCGCATTTCCGGCTGATGCCGCGTCTTGCGTCGCTCAGGCAGGCGTTGCCGGATATCCGCCTGCATCTTTCCACGCAGATGTTCACGGCCGATTTGCGTCACAAGGAAATAGACGTGGCGGTGCGCTTCGGCAATGGCCGCTGGCCCGATGGCACGTCCACGCTGCTGTTCGACGAAGAAGTGTTCCCCGTCTGCTCACCCAAATGGCTCGATGCGTTCGGCACGCCTTCATCGCTCGAAGACATGGCGCATGCCGCGCTGATCGATTCCGATTCGACCTACGAAGGCTGGACCGGCTGGGAAGCGTGGCTGCCCGCGGTCGGCGTGCGGCCCGTGCGTCTGAACTACGTGTTTCGTTGCAGCCTTTATACCGATGCGATCGAGGCCGCGCGCTTCGGTCAGGGCATCGCGCTCGGCTGGGGACGGCTGGTGCAGGATTTGATCGCTCAGGGCGAATTGGTGCGGCTTCCGTTCGGCACGTACAAATCGCCCGATTCGTATTACGTCATCGTGCCGCATGGACGCACGATGACGCCTGCCATCGACGCACTGATCCAGTGGTTGCGCGAGGACGTGCGCGCGCCGTGAAACGCGCGCTCCTGTGCGATCCCGCAAATGCTTCTAGAATCCCGACCTGTATCGACGTCCACGAACAGGAGCGCGCGCTTTCATGAATCGCGAACACATGATCCTCGGGGCTTTCGTTTTCAATCCGCAGGGCGATCACCGCATGGCGTGGCGTCATCCGGATGCGCCCACGAGCGAAATATTCGGCCTCGACTACTTCCGGCAACTGGCGATGCTCGGCGAATCCGCGTTCATGGATGCGTTGTTCATCGCCGATCACGTTGCCATGTGGGACTCTTACGCGAGCAATGTCGAGCACTACGCGAACGCGCGGCTCGAACCGCTCACGTTGCTTGCCGCGCTGTCGGCGGTCACGCGCGATATCGGGCTGATCGGCACGGTGTCCGCATCGTATAGCGAGCCGTATAACGTCGCGCGGATGTTCGCATCGCTCGATCATTTGAGTCATGGCCGCGCGGGATGGAATGTCGTGACCTCGGGCATGGACGAGGAAGCGATGAACTTCGGGCGCGACGCGAATCTCGAACATCGCTTTCGCTACGAGCGTGCAGCGGAATATCTCGATGTGGTCGAAGCGTTGTGGGATAGCTGGGAAGACGGCGCGGTGCTCATCGACAAGAATAGCGGGCGCTTTGCCGATCCGGCGAAGATTCATCGCCTCGGACATGATGGCGCGCATTTCAAGGTGCGCGGGCCGCTGAACGTGCCGCGTCCGCGTCAGGGTTATCCGGTGATCGCGCAGGCGGGTTCATCGGACGATGGCCGTGATCTCGCCTCGCGTTACGCCGATCTTCATTTCACGCGATGCCGTGGCATCGACGAAGGGCTTGCCTATCGCAAGGACATCGATGCGCGCTTGCAGCGCTTTGGCCGCGCGCCCGGTGACATGAAGATTCTGCCGGGCGTGAATCCGGTCATCGGCAAGAGTAAGGCGGAAGCGCAGGAAAAGCGCGCGTTCCTCGAAAGTCTCGTGCCGGAGCGCATGGGCGTGGACCTCGTGTCGAGCTGGTGCGGTGTGGATGTATCCGCCATGCAGCTCGATGGTCCTTTGCCCGATCTTCCCGATGCCGCGCATTACGACGGCCAGCGCACCAATCTCGAACGCATGCAGGCGCTCAAGGCGCAGAACAAGACCATCCGCGAAGTGGCGCGGCTGCTGTCGAATGCGGGTGGCGCGCATGTGATGGCGGGCACCGCGCACGATATCGCCGATGAAATGGAAGCGTGGTTCCGCGCCGGTATCTGCGATGGCTTCATGCTGATGTTTCCCGTGTTGCCGACCGATTGCGCCGAGTTCGTGCGCGAGGTCGTGCCGGAGCTTCAGCGTCGCGGAGTCGCGCAGACGGCGTATCGTGATGGCACCTTGCGCGACAAGCTGGGTCTTGCGCGTCCGTCGAACCGGTTTGCCTGATGGTCCACATAACCTTCCATAAAGGAGATGCCTCATGAGCCTCGATCTGACCTTTCGCGCAGGCGAAGCCACCGTGTTCGCCGCGCCCGGCCAGGCCACCGACGCGATGCCCGAAATCCTGATTGGCCGCGTGGACGGCCCGGTCGGCCACGCGTTCGCCAACATGATGGCGCAGACCAAAGGCCACACCGCGATGTTCGCCATCCGCGCGTGCAATCAACTCGTGCGGCCCGCGACCATCATGGTGCCGAAGGTCACGCTCAAGGACATGGCGAATATCGAATTGTTCGGCGGTGTGGTGCAATCCGCTACCGCAGATGCGGTAGTCGATTGTTTGATCGAAGGCATTCTGCCGAAGGAACAGGCCAACGCGTTGTGCATCATCAGTCTCGTGTGGATCGACCCGCGCTGCGCGACGGACGCGAACCTCGACAAGAAGGATATGTATCGCACGAACTATGAGGCTACCAAGCTCGCCATTTCACGCGCGATGAACAACGAGCCGAGCGTGGAGGAGTTGATCGCGAACCGGCACAAGATCAAGCACGATATGGATGACTGGAGCTAGGCGTTTCATGATCGCTCATCTCCGTTAGGGAACCGAAACAATTGCTTTTTCGGTCTGGTGCGGGCGCATCGGACCGTTCGCATCTGTCATGCCGATTCCACGATACGCTGCTAGACTCAACGAGCAGTGCATCACCGAGCGCACATCCCGCAGCGCAGCATAGACAGGCACTATCACCTGCATTGCCACAATCCCATTCAACTCCCCGTCGCGCTCACGTATATTTTCAGTTGCAGCAAGACATCGATTTGGCGCGCAGTGTCGAACGGCTTGTGCATCGTTTCAGCGCAGGTCCGACGCGACAGTACAACAAGCAGTGATACGTCCTCGCAAGGAGATGAACGCATGTCAAACGAATCCAAGTGTCCGTTCAACCATACCGCTGGCGGCGGTACGACGAATCGCGACTGGTGGCCTCAGGCACTAAGGCTCGACCTGCTCGCGCAACACTCGTCGAAATCGAATCCGCTCGATTCGGGTTTCAACTATGCCGAGGCCTTCAAGAGCCTCGATTACAACGCGCTGAAAAAAGATCTCGCGGCGCTCATGACCGATTCGCAGGAATGGTGGCCGGCAGACTTCGGTCACTATGGCCCGCTCTTTATCCGCATGGCGTGGCACAGCGCGGGCACCTATCGCACCGGCGACGGACGTGGAGGCGGTGGACGCGGCCAGCAACGTTTCGCGCCGCTCAATAGCTGGCCGGACAATGTCAGTCTCGACAAGGCGCGTCGTCTACTCTGGCCGATCAAGCAAAAGTACGGGCAGAAGATTTCATGGGCCGACCTGCTGATTCTGACCGGCAACGTCGCGCTCGAAACAATGGGCTTCAAGACTTTCGGTTTTGCAGGCGGTCGTGAAGACACGTGGGAACCGGACCTCGACGTTTATTGGGGCAATGAAAAAACCTGGCTGGGCGGCGATGTGCGCTACGGCAAGGGCGGCGCGCCGCGCGATGAAAAGGACGAAGGCGTGCTCGTCGCGGATGCCGACATGCACGGCGAAGAAACCAGCCGCACCGATGGCGGCCGCATTCTGGAAAACCCGCTCGGCGCGGTGCAGATGGGCCTGATCTACGTCAACCCGGAAGGTCCGGACGGCAACCCCGATCCGCTCGCGGCGGCGCATGACATCCGCGAGACCTTCGCGCGCATGGCGATGAACGATGAGGAAACCGTCGCGCTGATCGCCGGTGGGCACACCTTCGGCAAGACGCACGGCGCGGGCCCGGCAGACAACGTGGGCGCCGAACCCGAAGCCGCCGACCTCGAACTCATGGGCCTCGGCTGGCACAACAAGTACGGCAGCGGCAAGGGCGCGGACACCATCACGAGCGGTCTGGAAGTCACGTGGACCGCCACGCCGACGCAATGGGGTAGCGGCTTCTGGGAAAACCTGTTCGGCCACGAATGGGAACTGACCAAGAGCCCGGCGGGCGCGAATCAATGGGTCGCGAAGGATGGCGGCGATACCATTCCACACGCGTTCGATGCATCGAAAAAGCAAAAGCCGACGATGCTGACCACCGACCTTTCGCTGCGCTTCGATCCGGAGTACGAGAAGATTTCGAAGCGCTTCTGGGAGAACCCCGACCAGTTCGCCGATGCCTTCGCCCGCGCGTGGTTCAAGCTGACGCATCGCGACATGGGTCCGAAGGCGCGTTATCTCGGCCCGGAAGTGCCGGCCGAAGAACTGATCTGGCAAGACCCGATTCCGGCGGCCGATCATCCGTTGATCGATGACGGCGATGTGTCCGCGCTCAAGCAGAAGATTCTCGCGGCTGGCGTGCCGGTGGCGGATCTGGTCGCGGCGGCGTGGGCATCGGCATCGACGTTCCGCGGGTCGGACAAGCGCGGCGGCGCGAATGGCGCGCGCATCCGTCTGGCGCCGCAAAAGGACTTTCAGGCCAACGAACCGGAGAAGCTCTCGAAGGTACTCGGCGCGCTCGAAAACATCCAGAAGGATTTTAACGGCGGCGCGTCCGGCGGCAAGAAGGTGTCGCTCGCGGACCTGATCGTGCTGGCGGGCGGTGCGGCCATCGAGCAGGCGGCGGAGAAGGCGGGCAGCAAGGTCAGCGTGCCGTTCACCCCAGGCCGCATGGATGCCTCGCAGGATCAGACGGACACCGAATCGGTCAGCATGCTCGAACCGCGTTTCGATGGTTTCCGCAATTTCCTGAAAGAGCACTTCAGCGTGCCGGCCGAACATCTGTTGATCGACCGCGCGCAACTGCTGACGCTGACCGCACCGGAAATGACGGTGCTGATCGGCGGATTGCGGGCGCTCAATGTGTCGAACAAGGAAAAGCACGGCGTCTTCACCAGCCGTCCGGAAACGCTCACGAACGATTTCTTCGTGAATCTGCTCGATACCAACGTGGAGTGGAAAGCCACGTCGCGCGATGCATTCGAAGGCGTCGATCGAAAGAGCGGGCAGAAGAAGTGGACCGGCACGCGCGTGGATCTCGTGCTGGGATCTCATTCGGTGCTGCGCGCGGTGTCCGAGGTTTATGCGAGCGGGGACGCGCAGGAGAAGTTCGTGCGCGACTTCGTGGCAGCGTGGACCAAGGTGATGAATCTCGACCGGTTCGATGTGAAGAAGTAAGGTGTATCGATAAAAACGTGTTGTGGCGAAAGGCGGCCCCGGTTCTTCCGGGGCCGTTTTTTTGTCGGTCATCGCGCGACCTTCCGCATGTGCGTGCAACGTTGCACGCTCGCTACGGACGATTCCGCGAACACCCGCGCGCTGACTAAGCGAACGTAAAAAATAATTTGCGTTTGATTCAATTCGTCGGAAATCGAAGCATTTCGTCAATGCATCGGCGATCGAGCCGTAAGATTCGCGCTCTTCTCTGCCAAGCCGATTCGACGCAAGCGATTTTCGATGTCCAAGTCTCCCGTGCCTTACTCCATTCCCATCGCCGGTTGGGCCGCGCCCGCCAGCGATGCAGCGGGCACAGGCAGCCTGGCGGCAATCGATCCGCTCATGCGCCGACGTCTGGGCACCTTGTCCCGCAGCACGCTTGCCGTGGCGCTGGAATGTCTGCATGAAAGACCCGCCGTGCGCGTGGTGTTCTCATCGAGGCATGGCGAGTTGTGTCGCACGACCGAGGTATTGCAGGCCCTGTGCGGCACGACGCCGGTCTCGCCGACCGCATTCAGCCTTTCCGTTCTCAACGCGATGACCGGCGTGCTCGGCATCGTGCGCGGCGACCGCTCGGCGGCCACGGCCATTTCGGCGGGACCGAATTCGCTCGGCTTTGCTTTGCTCGAAGCCTACGCGCAGCACATGAGCGATCCGGGCTCGCCCGTGCTCGTGGTGCATGGCGACGAACCGGTGCCCTCTCTCTATGGTCCCGTCGATGACGACATCCACGCGCCCGAAGCCCTCGCGTTATTGATCGACACCGACCGATGCACGGGCTGGCTCGACTGCGAAACACAAACACCCGCGACAGAGCAATTCCCCACGCAAGCCCACGCTTTACAGCATGTCCTGTCGAGCAAGAAACCGGCTGCGTGCAACGGCCAGCAATGGCACTGGCGATCACGCGATGCCGCGCACTGACCGTATCGCCGCGCTCGGAAGCACGAAGCTCGGTCTCGCATGGCGCTGGTGCGCCACGGGTCTCGTCTTCCTGTTCTTCGCGATCTCCGGCGTGTTCTTTTCGCTCGCGCTGTTTCCGCTGGCGCTCGCGTGGCCGCATCGGGGTTCGGCACGGCATGCGGTTGCGTGCATCGTGCATGCGTATTTTCGCGTGCTGGTCGCGCTGCTGCGCATGCTCGGCGTCATGCGTCTCGAACTGAACGGCGAGTTGCGGGAGGCGTCGCGCGGGGCGATCGTCATCGCCAATCATCCGACCTGGCTCGATGTGATGATCCTGCTCGCGCTGATTCCGCGCGCCTGCTGCGTGGTCAAGCACGCGCACTGGCGCAATCCGTGTTTCATGGGCATCGTGCGCGCTGCCGGTTATGTAAGCAACGCCGATCCCGTGAAGCTCGTCGAAACCAGCGCCGCGCGTTTGCGCGAGGGCTTTTCGCTCATCGTGTTTCCCGAAGGCACGCGCAGTCCGTCGTCGGGCGGGCTGCATCTCTTTTCGCGCGGCTTTGCGCACATCGCGCTGTCGCGGCGTGCGTTGACCGAAGATCAGCAAGCGGGCGCTTCCATCGTGCCTGTCCTGCTCGATTGCGATCCGCCCGTCTTCACCCGTGAACGGCGCTGGTATCACGTACCGCCGCGGCCGTTCCGCTTTCGCGTGACGGTGCTCTCGACGGTGGACGAACGCCGTTTCATCGACCGTCACGCACCGCCCGCCGTGGCCGCACGCGCGCTTGCCGATGGCATGCGCAGTCATATTTCACGACATCTTCACGAACATGGATTCACTCAAGCTCGAACTTAAACAGTTGATGATCGACGCGCTCGATCTCGAAGGGATGACGCCCGCCGATATTCCCGACGACGCGCCGCTTTTTTCAACGGACGGCGTCGGTCTCGATTCCATCGATGCGCTGGAAATCGGCATCATCCTGCAAACGCATTACGGTCTGACGCTCTCGGCCAACGACACGAACACGCGCGAGCATTTCCGTTCGATCGACACGCTCGCGGCTTTCGTCACGAGTCAGCGCGATGCACGCAAGCAAGAAACCGGAGCACAGGCATGACCGATCAGGAAATTCTCGAGCGCATGCGCGCGATCTTCTCGGAGAGCTTCGGTATCGATCCGGCGCGGGTCGAACTGAACACGCATCTTTTCGAAGAACTGGATCTCGACAGCATCGATGCTGTGGACCTCGCGATCAAGCTGCAGGAAATGACAGGACGCCGAATCAAACCGGAAGAGTTCAGGACCGTGCGCACGGTTGCCGATGTCGTCGCGGCCGTGAAATCGCTGCTGAATTCCTGAGTCATTCGACATGCAAGACAGCCGCAGCGGCGCGTCCGCGATGACTCACACAAAGTTCGCCCGTTGCGCGGGCTTCGTGCTGACGCTCGCCGGTCCGTTGGCGATGCTTGGCGCATGGTACGCGGGCGAGGCGCGCATCGGCGGAATCGCGATGCTTGTCATCCTGTGGTTGCAGCGCTGGCTGCGCGTCGGCACCGTCGGCGCGATGCTGCGCAAACTGTCCGCGCTCGATGGCTGCATCGTGCTCGCGTTGAGCGTGGCGTCTGCGGCAATCTCGGTGACCAACAGCGAACTCGCGCTGCGGTGTTATCCGGTGCTGGTCAATATCGGCCTGTTCGCATCGTTCATGGCGACGCTCGTTCGACCGCCGAGCATGATCGAGCGTTTCGCGCGCATTCGGGAGACGCATCTTTCGTCGGACGCGGTGAAATACACGCGTCGCGTGACCATGGTGTGGTGCGCGTTTTTCGTGTTGAACGCGATCGGGTCCGCGTGCACGGCGCTGCTGTGTTCGGGCGAGATCTGGGCGCTTTATAACGGCGTCATCGGATATGGAATGGCGGGGTTGTTGATCGTGGGCGAATGGCTGTTTCGTGCGTGCTTTGTCGAGCCATCGGGCAACGGAAAAGCAGCATGATGAGCCTTCGCGATCTTTTGAATGCGCCCGGCGACCGTCCGGTTTGCATCGACGGCGATACGGTCATACGCCTGTCGCAATTTCAGTCGCGCGTGGCGACGCTCGCGTCACGATTCTCGTCGATGCAAGCAACACGTTACGCGCTTTGCCTGACGGATTCGTACGACTTCGCGTGCGCGTTCTTCGCATTGCTCGCGGCGAGCAAACTGCCGGTGATTCCCGCCAACGCGACGCCCGGCCATCTCGCATCGATTGCAGCTTCGTTCGATATCGCGCTCGACAGTCTGACTGCGTTCGAACATGACGCACCCGCCACACTGATGCCGCGACTCGCCTCCGATGCGCGTTTCGTGCTTTATACGTCGGGCACCAGCGGTACGCCGAAAGCCATCGTCAAGCATCTACATGATGTGGATACCGAAACAGGCATGCTCGAAACGAAGTGGGGCGTGCGCCTGGGTTCGTCTGTCGTGCTCGGTTGTGTGCCGCATCAGCATTTCTTCGGTCTGATTTTCCAGATCCTGTGGCCGCTCGCCGCCGGACGCGCGTTCGATCGCATGCGTCACGGCCGTCCTGATGAACTTGCGGCGCGCATGCGAACGCTCGGTGCATGCGCCATCGTGGCGACGCCCGCGCAACTCATCCGCTGGCCGATGCTCGATAATTTCGACGCCATGCGTCCCGTGTCGGTGATGTGTGCGGGCAGTCCGCTCGACGCGCAACACGCGGGCATCTACACCAAGACGTTCGGCTTCGCGCCGGACGAAATCTTCGGCAGCACAGAAACCGGTGCGTTGGCCTCGCGCCGTCATGACGAACACGATGCCTGGACCTTGCTGCCAGGCATCGAAGCGCGCGCGGATGAACAGGGCGCGCTCAACGTTGTCATCGCTGGTCAGGCGCAGGAATACGCAACGCCGGATCGCGTGCGATTCGATGCCGACGGACGCTTCCATCTGCTCGGGCGGATGGATCGTATCGTCAAGGTCGATGGCGCGCGCGTGTCGCTGGCGGAACTGGAAGCGCGGATGGCGAGTCATCCGTATGTGGCTGGCGCGGCGGCCGTGCTGCTCGCGAAAGGACGTGCAAGAGATCGCGTGGGCGCGGTCATCGTGCTGTCTGAAGAAGGAAAACGCGCGTGGCGCGACAGCGGACGCCGCACCGTGACGGCGCAACTCGTACACCATCTCGCGGGCCACGTTCCGGTCATGCCACGTTTGTGGCGTTTCCGCTCGGCGCTGCCGTTCGACGATCGCGGCAAGCTGCCGTCCGAAGCGCTCGCAAGAGAATTCGATTCGGATAACCAACTACCCGACATCTACGCGGAAATCGCCGAACGCGACGAGGCCGTCTTCGATTTACACGTGCCCGCATCGCTCGTGCATTTCGCCGGACATTTTCCAGGTATGCCGATTTTGCCGGGCGTCGTGCAGATCGATTGGGCCATGCGTCTGGCCGCGCGTCATTTCATGGGCGACGCATCGATGACGTCGATCGAACGCCTCAAGTTCCTCCAGCCGGTACGCCCCGGCGCACTCATGACGCTCACGCTCCAGCACGAAGCCGCGCGCTCGCGCGTGCGCTTCGAATATCGCGTTGGCGGGCGGCCGTGTGCATCCGGCGTGATCGACTATGCCGAGGTCAGCGCATGACGTTCAAACCCTGCATCGTGATTCCGGTCTTCAATCATGGCCGGCAAATTGCCATCACGCTCGAAGGTATTTTGCAGCACGGTCTGCCCGTGCTGCTCGTCGATGATGGCAGCGATGACTTCACTCGCGATGCGCTTACGCAACTCGAAGCGCGGCATCGCCCTCACGTAAGCCTGCTGCGCTTGCAACAGAACAGCGGCAAGGGCGCGGCGGTGATGGCGGGTCTGCGCGCGGCGCATCGCACGGGCTATACGCATGCATTGCAAATCGACGCGGACGGTCAGCACGATCCCGATGACATCCCGCGCTTCGTCGAACAAGCCCAAGCCGCACCGGAAGCGGTCATTCTCGGCTGTCCCGTCTACGACGACACCGTTCCGCGCGCACGCTTCTACGGCCGTTATGCCACGCACGTGTGGGTGTGGATCGAAACGTTGTCCTTGGACATCCGCGATTCGATGTGCGGCTTTCGGCTCTATCCGCTCGCATCGAGTTGCGCGCTGATCGATCGCGTGAAGATCGGCACGCGCATGGACTTCGATACCGAAATTCTCGTCCGCCTGCACTGGCGCGGCGTGCGCATGGTGTCGATTCCCACGCGCGTGACGTACGCGCGCGATGGCGTGTCGCACTTCGATGTCTGGCGCGACAACGTGCGCATCAGCGCCATGCATACGCGCTTGTTCGTCGGCATGCTGTTGCGTTTGCCGATGTTGCTCGCACGTAAGTTCCGCGCGTGCACACCGACGGTTGCGTGGTGGCGCGCGTCGGAACGTGGCAGCGCGTTGGGCATGCGCACGCTGGCGCTGTCGTGCCGATGGTTCGGCGTGCGATTTACAAGCCTGCTGCTCTATCCGATCGTCGCTTACTTCTGCCTCACGAGCCGCGCCGCGCGCGATGCCTCGGCAGGTTATCTGTCGCGCCTTGCACGCACATCCGGCGACACGCACGTCCCCAAGCCGGGTTGGCTCACGTCTTTCCGGCATCTGCTTTCGTTCGCGCGTTCGGGGCTGGACAAGCTCGCGGCATGGAGCGGCCAGATTCCGCGTCATGCAATCGAGATAGAAGGACGCGAGGCCTATGAGGAAGCCATCGCAAACGGGCAGGGCGCGCTGATCGTCGGTGCACATCTGGGCAACCTCGAAATGATTCGCGCGCTCGCGACGCTCAATGCCAACGCGCGCATCACGGCGGTCGTGCATACGTCGAATGCGCGGCGCTTCAACACCACGCTCAAGGGTGCCAACGCGACGTTTCATCGCGGCATGCTCGAAATCGGCGATATCGGACCGGACACGGCGATCCTCCTCAAGCAGCGTATCGATGCAGGTGAAATGCTCGTGATCGTCGGCGATCGCGTGCCGGTGGGCGACTCGAACCGCACGGTCGAAGCGCCGTTTCTCGGTTTGCCCGCGCGTTTCGCGCAGGGTCCGTATCTGCTCGCGCATTTGCTGAAATGCCCCGTCTATCTGATGTTCTGCCTGCGGGAAGGCGAACGCCATCGCGTGTACTTCGAGCGCTTCGCCACGCGTATCACGTTGCCGCGCATGGAGCGTGAGCAGGCCATCGCCGGACATGCCATGCGCTATGCCGCGCGCCTCGAACATTTCTGCCGCAAGGCGCCCTTGCAATGGTTCAACTTCTTCGATTTCTGGCAACGCCCCGAGATCGTTTCAAAGGCACAGGAAGCCTTCACCGATGAGTGATCTTCTCCCAAGCACGCTGTCCGCGCGCGCCACCGTGGAAGTCCCGTTCCACGATGTCGATTCGATGAACGTGTGCTGGCATGGCAACTACCTCAAGTACTTCGAGTTCGGCCGCGCCGCATTGCTGCGCTCGATCGATTACGACTACGGGTGCATGCAGGCATCGGGCTACGTGTGGCCTATCGTCGATTGCCGGCTCAAGTTCGTGCGTCCCGCTCGTTATGGTCAACGGCTCGTGGTCGAGGCATCGCTGATCGAGCATGAAAACCGCTTGAAGATCGGCTATCGCGTGATGGACGAGCCCAGCGGTGAAGTGCTCGTGAAGGGCTTCACCGTGCAGGTCGCGGTGGAGGCATCGAGCGGGGAGACGCAATATGTTTCGCCATCCGTAGTATTCGAAAAAGTCGCGGCCGCGCGATTCGCATCGAGATGAAGATGAACCGTCGTCAATTTATGCTACTTGCGGGCGTGTCGTCGTGCGCCGCCGCCCTTCGCACGCATGCCGCGCTGCCGGACGATCAGCTCGTTCGCACGATCGCCGCGACCATCGCGCGCAACGATGGTCTGCGCGCGCGCTTCACGCAGACCAGCACGCTTGCCGCGATGAAAGCGCCCATCGTCAGCCGTGGCGACATGATCGTGGCGCCGGATCGGGGCATCGTCTGGCGCGTGACGGAGCCGTATCGCGAGACCTATGTGATCGGCGAGAAGGGCATCGTGCAATTGGATGCGGACGCTTCCATGCGCAATCGCCGCAAATCCGGCGCGGCATCCGCACAAGCCGCCGCGATGATGCGCTCGCTCGCAAACGGCGATCTCTCGATGCTCTACACACAGTTTCGCGTGGATGCGAGCGGCACGCCTGCGCAATGGACGCTGCGACTCACGCCGGTTCAGCCGCAGATCGCGCAGGCGGTAAGCGAGGTGCGTATCGAAGGCGGCGCGCATGTGGATCGTTTGAGACTGACGGCCGCGAATGGCGATGTCACCGTGATCGAACTCAGTGCTGTCACGCGTCTCGACCGTTTGTCCGACGACGAACGCGCCATGTTCGAGACAAATCGATGAAGCGCTTGTTCGCCTCGCGCATGGTCCGCATCGGGCTATGGCTTGTCATCGTACTGGCCGCAGGCGCATATGATGCGTGCCGCTTTCTCGGCCCGTCACCCTTGCAGACGGACCTGCTCGCACTGCTGCCCGCGAGCGGCAACGATCCCGTCGCGCGCCGCGCAGTGGAGCAAGTCGCTCACGTCATGGGCGACAAGGCGTTCTTTGCGCTAAGCAGCGCCGATGTATCGCGCGCCCGCGCGGCGGCCCGCGCGTTACGCACAGAGTTGGCGAAGGACGACGCGTTCAAATACGTCATCGCCGATTTACCCGCGTTCGATCCATCTTCAGTCACGCGTTTCTATCAGCCATATCGCTTCGGTCTCTTGAGCGCCGACGACCGCCGCGCGCTGACCGCTCACGCGCCTTCGCTCGACGATTTGCTTGCACGTCGCCTGAACATGCCGATGCAAGCCGGCCTCTCGACATCGCTCGAAGCCGATCCTTTCGGGTGGCTACAACGCTTCCTCGCCGACCTCCCGTTCAGCCAGGGTGATCTTTCGGTCGATGACAACATGCTCGTCGCACGTCACGGCGGCGAGACGAGCGTCTTCGTGACCGCGCAGCTTGCGGCATCCGCGTATGAAGCCTCGACGCAACGCGCGGTTCGTCTCGCGGTCCGTCGCGCGGAAGCACGCGTGAACCGCGACTATCCCGGCGTAAGCATGCAGCGCACCGGCGCAGTGTTTTACGCCGATGCCGCGCGTCTCGAAGCCGAAGGTCAGGTGCATGTCATCGGCGCAGTTTCCGTGCTGGGCATCGCACTGTTGATGTTGTGCGTGTTCCGTTCCGCGACGCTCATCGCGCTCGGTTTTCTCTCGACCGCCATCGGCGTGCTGTGCGCACTGGCGGTGACGCTCGCGATATTCGGCAAGCTGCATCTCTTGACGCTCGTTTTTGGCGCAAGCCTCATCGGCGAGGCCGTCGATTACTCGATCCAATACTTCGTCGCGCATCTGGCTTTGGGCCGCGACTGGACCCCCGCGCGCGGCGTGCGCAACGTGCGCGGCGGGTTGATGATCGCGCTCGGCACGAGCCTGTTCGGTTACGCGCTGCTCGCGACCGCGCCGTTTCCCGCGCTCGAACAGATCGCGTGCTTCGCCATCGTCGGACTGGGCGCGGCTTGTGCATCGGTGCTGACGTTGTTGCCAGCGCTGTTGCGCCGTCCGCCGAAGCGCATTCCGTCGCAATTGTTCGAACGTGCGGGGCGCTTGCTCGATGCATGGCGTCGCGCGCTCGCAGGCCGGCGCGGCGTGTTCGTCGCGTGCGCGATCGTCGTGGCATCGGTGCCGGGCTGGCTGCATCTGACGAGCGATGACGACATCCATCTCCTGATCCGGCGCGATGCGTCACTCGCCCAACAAGAGCAAGCCATCCGCACCGCGATGAGTTTCGACGGCGGCTCGCAATTCTTTCTCGTGCAAGGCGACGATGCCGAAGCCGTTCTTCAGCGGTCCGAAGCGCTCGTGACGCGGCTGGATCCGCTCATCGAGAATGAGCGCATCAAATCCGTGCAATCCGTCACCGCATTCGTTCCGTCTGCTCACACGCAGAACGACGATGCGCGTTTGCTGAACGAACGCGCATCGGGCAATGAAGCGACGGTAACCACAAGTCTCATCAAAGCGGGCTTTCGCGAGACCGTGGCGCATGCCTACGTCGATGCAAACCGCGCCATTCACCCGCCGCTCACGATTCAAACGTGGCTCGCCTCGCCCTTGAGCGCGCCTTATCGTCACCTTTGGCTAGGCCGCGTGCCGGAAGGCCGTTTCGCCGCCATTGTGCTGCCGCTCGGCGCGAACGACAACGCGCTCGACGACCTTCGTAAGATCGCACCGCAACTCCCCGGCGTGACCTTCGTCGATGAAGCCGCGCGCGTCTCCGCCATGTTCGGCCGATACCGCGAGGGCGCGAGTCTGTGGCTCGCGGCGGCGGTGCTCGCCGTGTTCGCCTCGCTCGCCTGGCGTTACGGATGGCGAGCGGCGCTTGCTGCATCCGCGCCCGTGACGCTGGCGGCAGGCGTAGCGCTCGCCGTATTCGGCTACGCACGCATGCCGTTGAATCTGTTCAACTGGCTCGCCTTGATGCTCGTGCTGTGCGTGGGATCGAACTGCGCGGTGTTTCTGCGCGAAGGCATCGCCGGGCGCGCGCAATCGCAGGGCGGCGCGGTATGGACCGGCGTGTTGCTGTCGGCACTCACCGCTTTGCTTTCGTTCGGCATGCTTGCTTTCACGTCGATGCCCGCGCTGCGCAGCTTCGGCATCACGCTGTCGGCGGGCATCGCGTTGTCGGCTTTGCTTGCGCCGATGGGCCTGCATGGCGCATCGATCAGCAATCCGAAGGAATCGCGATGAGCGCATCTCGCGTCTACATACACGCGGTGGGCATGCTCAACGCGCTCGGCAACGATACGGACGAAGTGGCGCACGCGCTGGCAGCGGGCCATGCGCCCGGTCTCGGTCACGAGCCATCGCGCGGCTTTGTCGGTCGCGTGACGCGCGCGTTGGATCGTCCGCTGCCGGAAGAACTCGCCGCATGGGATTGCCGCAACAATCGCCTGCTGCTCGCCGCGCTCGATCAGATTCGCCCTGCCATCGAGCATGCGCGCGAACGGTATGGCGCAGCGCGTATCGGTGTTGTCATTGGCACGAGCACGTCGGGGATCGCGGAAGCGGAGGCTGCACTCAGGCATCGCGCTTCGCATGACCGATTGCCCGATGCCTTCGATTACCGGCAAATGGAAATCGGCACCGCCGCGACCGTCGCGGCCCGCGCGCTGAACTTGCCGGGCATCGCGTATACGGTGTCTACGGCGTGTACGTCGAGCGCGAAGGCTATCGCAAGCGCGCGGCGTCTCCTGCAAACCGGTCTCTGCGATGCCGTGATCGCAGGCGGCGTCGATACGCTCTGCGACATGACGATTCGCGGTTTCGCCTCGCTCGATGCAACCAGCGGCATCCGCACGAATCCGATGAGCCGCAATCGCCGGGGTATCAACATTGGCGAAGGCGCGGCGGTGTTTCTGCTCATGCGCGACGAGGCGCAGGTGTCGATTGCGGGCATCGGCGAATCGAGCGATGCGCATCACATTTCCGCGCCCGATCCCGAAGGCGCGGGCGCCGAAATCGCTTTGCGCCAGGCTCTGCACGATGCACGAATCGATGCGCGCGAAGTCGGCTACGTGAATCTGCACGCGACCGCTACCGTCAAGAACGACGACATGGAAGCGCGTCTGATGGCGCGTGTGTTTCCGACCGGCGTCGCGACGAGCGGCACCAAGCCGTACACGGGCCACACGCTCGGCGCGGCGGCCGCCGTGGAACTCGCGCTGTGCTGGCTGACGCTCGATGAATCGCATGCACGCGCGCGCATGGCGCTGCCGTTGCACGTGTGGGATGGCGAAGCCGATGCGTCGTTGCCTGCACTCGATCTCATCGAGAACGTGCGGCATCTGAACGGCCGCGCGTATGCCATGAGCAATTCCTTCGCGTTCGGCGGCAGCAACGCGAGCGTGATTCTCGCGGGCTGAATGGCTTCGCCGGAGACGAACATGAATATTTCCGACATCGACATCGACAGCTTGCTGCCTCATCGCGGCACCATGCGCCTGCTCGACGCCGTGGTGTCGTTCGCACCGGAGTCGGTGTGCGTGAGCGCGCACGTCGATTCATCCGCGTGGTACGCCGATGACAACGGCGCGATGCCCGCCTATCTGGGCGTCGAACTGATGGCGCAGGCCATCGGCGCGCATGTCGGCTTGCTCATGCAGCAAGACGGCGAAGTCGCGCGTCCGGGCGTGTTGCTCGGCACGCAGCGCTATCAGGCCGATGTAGCCGCGTTCGCACGCAATGCCCATCTACATATCGACGCCACGCAAATCCTGCGCGGCGCGGATGGTCAGGGCGCATACGACTGCCGCATTTCGAATATCGATGGCGCGCGTCTGGCGCACGCCGTCATCAAGGTTTATCAGCCTGCGGATTTTCAGGCATTTCTCGGGGAGTTTTGATTCATGGGGCGTCGTGTTCTCGTCACGGGCGCGAATCGCGGCATTGGCCGCGCGATTGCGCTGAAGTTGGCTCAGGATGGTTTCACGGTGAGCGTGCATTGCCGCGCGAGCCGTGCGCAAGGTGAAGCGGTCGCGGCGGAGATCGTGCGCGCGGGTGGCGAAGCGCATGTGCTTCAGTTCGACGTACGCGAACGCGCCGCGTGCCGTGCCGTGATCGAAGCGGATATCGCCGCGCACGGTGCGTATTACGGCGCGGTGTGCTGCGCCGGGATGACGCGCGATGCCGCGTTTCCCGCGCTTTCCGGTGAAGACTGGGATGCCGTCATCGAAACCGGGCTGGACGGCTTCTTCAACGTCGTGCAGCCGCTCACCATGCCGATGGTCCGCGCGAAGGCGGGCGGGCGCATTGTGACGATCGCGTCGGTGTCGGGGGTCATCGGCAATCGTGGACAGGTGAACTACAGCGCGGCGAAGGCGGGGCTGATCGGTGCATCGAAGGCGCTGGCGGTGGAACTCGCGAGCCGGGGCATCACCGTGAATTGCGTAGCGCCGGGTCTGATCGACACGGACATGCTCGATGACGTGCCGGTCGATCACATCCTCAAGACGGTGCCGATGAACCGCGTCGGCCAACCGGACGAAGTGGCTTCGGTGGTGGCGTTTCTGATGTCGGATCAGGCTTCGTATGTGACGCGGCAGGTCATCGGCGTGAACGGAGGGATGGTCTGATGAAGCGCGTGGTAGTGACGGGCATGGGCGGCGTGACGGCGCTCGGCAACGATTGGGCGAGCATCGAGGCGAACTTGCTTGCAGGGCGCAACGCCGTGCAGCGCATGCCGCAATGGGACTTCTTCGAAGCCTTGCATACGCGGCTCGCATGCCCGCTTCCGGCGTTCGAAACGCCAGTGGATTATCCGCGCAAGAAGACACGTTCGATGGGCCTCGTCTCGCTCTACGCCGTGCGCGCCAGCGAACTCGCGCTGAAGGACGCCGGCCTCGCCGATGACCTCGACATAGCCGATGGCCGCATGGGCGTGGCTTACGGTTCGTCGTCGGGTTCGGTTGCGCCCATCCGCGCATTCGGCACCATGCTCGAAACCGGTTCGATGACGGACGTCACCTCCAACTCCTACGTGCAGATGATGCCGCACACCACGGCGGTGAACGTGGGGCTGTTCTGGGACTTGAAGGGCCGCGTGATCCCCACATCGAGCGCGTGCACTTCGGGCAGTCAGGCAATCGGTCACGCGTGGGAAGCCATCGCGCACGGGCATCAGGTCATGATGCTGGCGGGCGGCGCGGAGGAACTCTCCGGCCCGGCCGTCGCCGTGTTCGACACGCTCTACGCCACCAGCACGAACAACGATGCGCCGCATCTCACCCCGCGTCCATTCGATGCCGCGCGCGACGGCCTCGTGGTCGGCGAAGGCGCGGCGACACTCGTGCTCGAAGAATACGATCACGCCGTGGCGCGCGGTGCGCATATCCATGCGGAAATCGTCGGCTTCGCGACCAACGCGGACGGCGCGCACATGACGCAGCCGAACGCCACGACCATGGCCCGCGCCATGCAGCAATCGCTCGATATCGCGCATCTCGATGCCGCTGCAATCGGTTATGTGAACGCGCACGGCACGGCGACCGAACGCGGCGACATCGCCGAAAGTCATGCGACCGCGCAGGTGATGGGCGAGCGCATGCCGATCAGTTCGCTCAAGAGCTATGTCGGGCACACGCTCGGCGCGTGCGGCGCGATAGAAGCATGGTGGACCATCGAGATGATGAACCGTCAGCGCTTCGCGCCCACGCTGAACCTGACGAACATCGATCACGCCTGCGCGATGCTCGATTACATCATCGACGCGCCGCGTGCCATCGACACGGAATACGCGATGAGCAACAACTTCGCGTTCGGCGGCATCAACACGTCGCTGATTTTCAGGCGCGTGGCATGACGGGCATGCGTCGCGTCGTCGTGACGGGCATGGGCGTTGTTTCATGCATCGGCAACACAATCGATACGGTATCCGAATCGTTGCGCGCGGGGCGTAGCGGCATCGTGCGTGTCGAGGCGTGGCGCGAGATGGGCCTGCCGAGTGATGTTGCGGGCCGTGCGTCGGTGAAGCATGAGCCTGCGCTCGATCGCAAGCTGGCGCGCTTCGTCGGCGATACGGGACGCTTCGCCTGTCACGCGGCGCGCGATGCCATCGCGGATGCCGCGCTCGACGCCGCGCGAATCGCTGCGCCCGATGTTGGGGCAATCGTCGGCTCGGGCGTCGGCGCGATCAGCGAATACGACGACGCGCTTGCTGTGATGCGTGAGCGCGGCATCGACCGAATCGGGCCTTATGTGGTCACGCGCGTGATGGGCAGCACCGCTTCGGCGGCGCTGGCGCACGCGCACGGCATGCAGGGCGTGGTGTATTCGCCGACTGCCGCGTGTTGTACATCGGCGTTGGCGATTGGACAGGCATGGCAACTCGTGCGCAGTGGCGCGCAGACCATCATGCTTGCGGGCGGCAGCGAGGAATTGCATACCGGCACCGCAATCATGTTCAACGCGATGGGCGTGTTGTCCACGCGCGGCGCCTCGCGACCCTACGACACCGCGCGCGATGGCTTCGTCATGGGATCGGGCGCGGGCGTGCTCGTGCTTGAAGACCGCGAACACGCGCTCGCACGCGGCGCGCGAATCTATGCCGAGGTGACGGGCTACGGCCACACGACGGACGCCGCGCACATGAGCGCGCCCGGACGGGAAGGCATCGCGCGGGCAATCAAACAGGCGATGGCATCGACCGCACCGGATTACATCAACACGCACGCGCCTTCCACGCCGCTCGGCGATCTCGAAGAAGCACACGCATTACGCGATGTCTTCGGCGCGGCCATGCCGCCGTTCTCGTCGATCAAAGGCCTGACCGGACACGCGCTCGGCGCGAGCGGCGCGCTCGATGCCATCGCCACCCTGCTCATGATGCGCGATGGCTTTATCAGCGGCTCGCCTTGTTTCGACGCGATCGATCCGGCCATGCACGACATGCCGCTCGTGACCGCGCCGCGTGAAGCACGCATTCGACGTGCGTTATCCATTTCCTTCGGCTTCGGAGGCGTGGCCGCGTGCCTCGCGTTCGAGGCTTCCACTCCTTGATAAACACAAACAAACATCATGAAAAAAATCTCCTTGATCGCAAGCCTGCTCGCACTCGCTCTGGCAACCACGACGGCGCCCGTCATGGCGCGCGATTCCATCGGCTTCTATCCGATCGAAGCGGCGTTGAAGGGAAGCGAAGGCACGCAGAAGGTCGATCCGCTTTTGCCGCTGTATTTCGCGGGGCAGACGCACGCAAGGGTGTCGTCCTCGCTCGGCCGCGTTTCGACGATCAAAAAGACCAATGCCCTCGGCCGTTCGGATAACGACGCCTGCGAACACGTGTTCCTCTCCGCCGTCCTGCAACTTCAGTCTGCGGCGAAAGCCGCCGGCGCGGATGCCGTGATCGATATTCAAAGCAACTACGAAAACAAGCCGCGCGCCAGCGCGACCGAATACACCTGCGGCGCCGGTGCGGTCGTAGCGGGCGTCACGCTGACCGGCGAGTTGGTGAAACTCGCGAAATAAGCACGCGGTGCGATGCCGCGCTCGATGGCTCAAAAGGAATCCGAAGCAATGAATGAAGCAATGAACGATATGTCCGTGGATGTCGCCGTGATCGGCGCGGGGCCATCGGGCGCGGTGGCGGCAGCGTTGTTGAGAAAGCGCGGCTATTCCGTGCTCGTGCTGGAACGGCAGACGTTTCCGCGTTTTTCCATCGGCGAAAGTCTGTTGCCGCAGAGCATGGCCTATCTGGAAGAGGCGGGCATGTTGCAGGCCGTCGTGCAGGCGGGCTTTCAGTTCAAGAACGGCGCGCGTTTCGTGCGGGGCGGCGAATCGACCGCCTACGATTTCCGCGACAAATTCACGCCCGGCTGGGGCACGACGTATCAGGTCGAGCGCGCGGCCTTCGACCAGATTCTGATCGATTGCGCGGCGCAGCAGGGCGCGACGGTACGCTTCGGCCACGAAGTCCGCGCGATGCAAACCGGCACGCAACCCACGCTCGATGTAGTGGACGAGCAAGACCGCCCTTACCGTGTGAATGCGCGATTCGTGCTCGATGCAAGCGGTTTCGGCCGCGTGCTGCCGCGCTTGCTGAAACTCGAAGCACCGACGAATTTCCCCGTGCGCAGCGCCTTGTTCACGCATGTGTACGACCGCATTCCCGCAGGCGCGACGGACCGCGACAAGATCGTGGTCGGCGTGCATCCCGAACATCGCGATGTCTGGTTCTGGATGATTCCGCTCGCGCAAGGCAAGACCTCCGTGGGATGCGTGGCCGAGAGCGCGTTTCTGGATGTGCCCGAAGCCGAACGCGCGACACGCCTGCGTGAGTTGATCCGCAGCGAGCCGACCATCGGTGCGTTGATCGGCAATGCTGAATTTTGCATGCCGACGCGTCATATCGGCGGTTATGCGGCGAACGTCGAGCGTTTGCATGGTCCCGGTTATGCGTTGCTGGGGAATGCGGGCGAGTTCCTCGATCCCGTGTTTTCTTCCGGCGTGACCATCGCGATGCGTTCCGCGCACATGGCGGCCGAAGTGCTGCACGATCAATTGAGCGGCGAGCAGGTGGACTGGAACGTACGTTTCGATGTGCCGTTGCGACGCGGCATCGATACGTTCCGGGCCTTCGTCGAGCGCTGGTACTCGGGGCGCTTGCAGGACATCATCTTCTATCGCGATCAAAGCCCTTCGTTGCGCCGCATGATCGCTGCCGTGCTGGCGGGCTATGCATGGGACGAGAGCAACCCGTTCGTCGCCGATGCCGCGCGCCGGCTCGATACGCTGTGGGCGCTGTGTGCAGGCGCTACATCATCAACGAAAGCGCAATGATGGCGTTCTCCGCATCGCAGGCGTGGATGCTGTGGTTGAGCATCGGCCTGTTGCTCGTCACGCCCGGCCCGACCAACACGCTGCTCGCGTCTGCGGGATGCCAACGCGGCATGCGACGGGCCGCGCCGTTGACGCTGGCCGAGCTTGGCGGCTATCTCGTCGCGATTGCGGCGTGGGGATGCATCGTCGTGCGAATGTCGGAGCGGTTTGCATGGCTGCCGACTCTGTTGCGCGTGGCGAGCGCGGTGTACCTTCTGATGCTTGCGTGGCGCATGTGGCGCACGCACGAACGCACACATGACGTCGCTAACATGCGCGGCTTGTTCATCGCAACCTTGCTCAATCCCAAGGCGATGCTGTTCGCCGGAACCATCTTTCCCGCAGCAGCTTTCGTCGATTTTCACGCCTACGTGTACACGATTGCTGTGTTTGCCTCTGCGCTCATGCCCATCGGCTTCTTATGGATCGCGTGCGGCGCGGCGCTTGGCAAAGGACACCTTGCATGGCTTACGCCGCCGCGCGTGCAACGCGGCGGTGCGCTCGTGCTTTGCGTGTTTGCGCTGGCGTTATCGCGCAGGGTTTTCTTTTGACGCTTGTTCCTCAACCGTGTAAATCGCTTCCGGCATCACTTCCAGCCGTGCCTGCGGAATAGGATCGCCGCTTTCATCCGACAGCCCGTACGTGCCATCGTCGATCTTCGCGAGCGCGCGCTGAATGTCCGCTATCCGCTGATCGTTCACATCGCGCAAGGCCTGATTCGCGACGTCCTGTTCCATGGTCTGCGCGGCATCCTCGAATTCTTCCGCCTCGAAGCCATGTTCCGATTGCTGCTCGCGCCCGGTGGCGATGGTGTCTTCCTCGCCGCCGAGCACTTCGCGCTGCATCGCCAGAAGACGTTCGCGTTGTTTCGCGATGAAGGCATCGGAGAGGCCGCTTTGCTGACTCGTCATCGTGTTCTCCTAAGGGTTGAATTCAACGCGCTCTGTGCTCGCCTTTGCCGTTGCCTTTCTTGTTTTCCACGAGTTTTGACGCGTGCTTTTTCGCGGCGACCGGCTTGGCTTTCTTCTCCGGTTTCGCCTCGGGTTTGATCAAAGTCACTTCATCGCTGTCTTTGTCGTAAGCCACATCGACGGTATCGCCCGACTTGATCTTGTCACCGAGAATTTCCTTGGCGAGCTTCGTTTCGAGTTCCTGACGAATCTGCCGCTTGAGTTCGCGCGCGCCGAACTCTGGCTTATAGCCGACATCCGCGAGATGATCGACGAGCGTCGGTGCGACTTTCAACGTGATGTCCTGCGCCGCCGCCGTGCGCACCACGCGGTCGATCTGAATCTGCACGATCGCATGGATGTTCTCGCGCGAAAGCCCATGAAACACGATGATTTCATCGATACGATTCAAGAACTCGGGCCTGAAATGTCCCTTGAGCACGTCCATGAGTTTCGCGCGCACTTGTTTTTCCGGCTCGCGATCCGCGTCGCTCTTTTCCAGATTGTCCATGATGATGGACGCACCCAGATTGCTCGTCGCGATGATGATCGTATTGCTGAAGTCCACCACGCGGCCTTTGCCATCGGTGAGGCGGCCATCGTCGAATACTTGCAGCAGCACGTTATAGACATCGGGATGCGCCTTCTCGATTTCATCGAGCAGGATGACTGAATAAGGGCGGCGCCGCACGCGTTCGGTAAGCTGGCCGCCTTCTTCGTAGCCGACATAGCCCGGCGGCGCGCCGATCAAACGCGCCACCGCGTGTCGCTCCATGTATTCCGACATATCGATTCGGATGACCGCTTGCTCATCGCCGAACACGGTTTCGGCCAGCGCCTTCGCGAGTTCCGTCTTGCCCACGCCGGTCGGTCCGAGAAACAGGAAGGTGGCAATCGGCCGGTTCATCTGACCCATGCCCGCGCGTGAAAGACGCACGGCATCGCTGACGGCGACCACGGCTTCATCCTGACCGACCACGCGTTCGCGCAGCTTGTTTTCCATCTCCAGCAGCTTTTGCCGTTCCTCCTGTGTTAGTTCGGTGACCGGAATACCGGTGAGCCGCGACACCACTTCCGCAACCGAGGCGACGGTCACTTCCAGCGTTTCCGAACCCGTCTTGCGCTGCCAGGCTTCGGTCTGTTCATCGAGTTTGGCCTGCTTCTCCTTGATGCGTTCTTCAAAGCCTTTTGCCTCGTCAAAACGCTTTCTCGACGATGCATAGTCCTGCTCGCGCTTCAACTGCGCGATCTCCGCTTCGAGTTCCTGCATCTCCGGCGGTCGCGATTTCGAGCGGATACGTACGCGCGCCGCCGCCTGATCGATCAGATCGATGGCCTTGTCCGGCAGATAGCGCGACGTGATGTAGCGATCCGACAACTCCGCCGCCGCGACGAACGCGTCATCCGCAAAGGTCACCTGATGATGCGCCTCCAGCTTGTCCCGCAGCCCGCGCAGAATCACGATGGTTTGCTCGACGGTTGGTTCGGGCACCAGCACGGGTTGAAAGCGCCTTTCCAGCGCCGCATCTTTTTCGATGTACTTCTGATATTCGTTGAGCGTGGTCGCCCCGATCAGACTCAGCTCACCGCGTGCAAGCGCAGGTTTGAGCACGTTTGCTATATCCAACCCACCTTCGCCGCCACCTTGACCGGCCCCGACAATCGTATGCAGCTCATCGATGAAAACGATTAGTTCGTCCTGCTTCGCGGTGACTTCATCGATCAGTTGCTTGGCGCGCTCCTCGAATTCGCCGCGATACTTCGCGCCCGCGACCATCGAGTTGATGTTGATTTCGACGAGCCGCTTGTTGCGCAAATCTTCCGGCACGTCGTCGTTCACGATACGCTGCGCCAGCCCTTCGACGATAGCCGTCTTGCCCACGCCCGGCTCGCCGATCAGCACCGGATTGTTCTTCTTGCGCCGCGCGAGCACTTCGATGGTGCTTTCGATTTCCTGCGCGCGGCCGAGCACCGGATCGAGCTTGCCTTCGCGCGCCATCGCCGTCAGATCGCGGCCGAACTTGTCGAGCGTGGGCGTGTTCGTCGGCGTATCGACACGGCCATCTTCCGCGCCCTTGCCGACCACCTTCACCACTTTCTGCCGCAGCGCCTCGGGCGTCACGCCGTACTTTTTAAGCAGCGTCCCCGCGATGGAATCCGGCACCGCCGCCAGCCCGATCAGCACATGCTCCGGTCCGACATACGAATGCCCGAGTTCGCGCGATGCCTGAAACGCGTATTGAAACGCCTTCTTGAGCCTCGGCGAGATCGTCATCTTCTCGACGGATGCATCGGCGCTGGCCTTGCCCTTTTGCGCGTGTTCGTCGATATAGCGGCGAATGTCGTCGGGCGAGAGCTTCATCTCCTTGAACAAGGCCTGGACGACATCGGTGTCGGCGAGCACGTAGAGCACTTGCTCTGTGTCGAGTTCGGTCTTCTGCAACTCGTGCGCCTTCTCGGCGGCGCGTTGCAGCAATTCCATTGTTTGTTCGCTGAAGGCATCCGTGACATCGACGGAATCGCGCGGCACGGAAGCGACCATGCCTTCGTCGTCGTCTTCGTCATCGTGAGCATGCGCGCCGGGCATTCCGCCCATCAGACGCGACAAGCCGCCGCCGAGCAGCGAGTCGAACGGGTTCACCATGCTTTGATGCCGCATCAATTGGCGATAGTCGTATTCGCAGATCGACATCGTTTTGCGCTGGCCGTTTTGCGCGACGGTCACTTGTGCGACCGCAGGCCGGGCATGACAGATTTCGCAGAGCGCCATGATCGATCGTCTCCGGGATTTCAGGGTGGTTGAAGTTGAACCGGTCGCGCGCGACAAGGCCGCGTCGTCGCCGGTCGTGTTCCCCTTGAGCCTGTTATGGAGCCGTGTTTCGCGATGCGGGCACGAACGTGCCGCGATGGATGAGGCTCGCGCCCGCGCCAATGACGCGAGCGCATGATGTGCTGCGCAGCCTCAGTCGCCGCGCGTGAACGTGACGCCGGACGAGTGCTCCGTCTCGTTGTTGAACCACGCCTGCGCGCGGCTGCGCGTGGTGACCCACGAGTGATCGTCGGCCGGTATCAAATGCTGTCTGATGACGCGCCGCGCCCGTTCGATGCCATCACGAATGGCTTCTTCCGGCGTGCGCCATTCGGGCTGAACAGGTTCGGGCCACGTGTCGAAAACGGCCTTGCCGTCGCGGCTCACGGTCGGGTCCGCGAGCCATGCGCCGCGTTCGTTGCGCCGCGTCGCGATGGAGATATCGAAGCCCGCGTAGATATCGGTGGCAGATTCCATGGAGTCCTCCCTGCAAGCGTCAGACAAATACGCAATCCATGCGTCGTTCCCGCGTTTTCCAAGTCTATGCAACAACCGCGATGTTTGCCATCGCGCCTTATCGCGCGGGCAAGGCGGGCATCGTCTTATAAGTTGTGCGATGCTACGAATGCCTGACACAGGCATCCTGAAAGGGAACCCAATAATTGGGCCACAAGGCCCACGGAGGAGACATGAACATCAAGAAGGCGATCGATCGCGTGCCGGGCGGCCTCATGCTGGTGCCGCTGATTTTCGGCGCATGCGTGCATACGTTCGCACCGAACGCGGGCAAATTCTTCGGCTCGTTCACCAACGGGCTGATCACCGGCACCGTGCCGATTCTCGCCGTGTGGTTCTTCTGCATGGGCGCGACCATCGATCTGCGCGCAACCGGCGTGGTGTTGCGCAAGTCCGGCACGCTGCTCGTCACGAAGATGCTGGTGGCGTGGATCGCGACCATCGTCGCGGCGCATTTCATTCCGATCGACGGCGTGAAAGCGGGCCTGTTCGCGGGGCTGTCCGTGCTCGCCATCACCACGTCGATGGACATGACCAACGGCGGTCTCTATGCCGCAGTTATGCAGCAATACGGCACGCGCGAAGAAGCGGGCGCGTTCGTCTTGATGTCGATCGAATCCGGCCCGCTCGTCAGCATGATCATTCTCGGCGCGACAGGTGTGGCGGTCTTCGAGCCGCGCTTGTTCGTGGGCGCGGTGCTGCCGTTTCTGATCGGCTTCGCGCTCGGTAATCTGGATGCCGAACTACGCGAGTTCTTCGGGCGCTGCGTGCATCCGCTGATTCCGTTTTTCGGCTTTGCGTTGGGTAATGGAATCGACCTGCATGTGATCGCGACGAGCGGTTTGCCGGGTATCGTGCTCGGCTTGGGCGTGATCGTCGTGACGGGCATTCCGCTGATTCTCGCGGATCGCTGGATTGCGGGCGGGAATGGCGCGGCGGGACTGGCGGCATCGTCCACGGCGGGCGCGGCGGTGGCGAATCCGGCGATCATCGGCGAGATGATTCCGCGCTTCAAGCCGCTCGTGCCGGCGGCCACTGCTATGGTCGCGACGGCTTGCCTCATCACCGCGATTCTGGTGCCGATCCTCACGGCAATCTGGGTGCGCAAGGTGCAGCGCCGCGACGTGCCGCAAGCCGTGCCGGACGAAGAACTCAGGCCGCTCAGCGAACGCGACATGCACGCTTGATTTATTCAAGCGCCGTCCGGGCTCAACACGCCCGCGAACCTTTCGCGCAGATGATCGAGAAACAGGGTGGACGCCAGATTCAGTTCCGCCTTCTCGCGCACCAGCACGCCGAAATTGCGCGAAAGGTCGATATCCACGAGATCGAGCGTGGCCCGCGATTGCAGCGAATAGCGCTGCGCCATGTAGCGCGGCAGCAGCGTTGCGCCGAGGCCCGCATCCACGAGTCCGAGCACGGTGCCGACGTTGGTCGCGTGCTGCAAGGTGCTGAGCCTCAGCCCGCGCGTGGCGAGCGCTGCCGATAGACGCGTCTGCAAGGGCGCGTAACGGTCGAGCAGCATGAGCGGAAGGTCGGCCAGTTGCTCCAGATTGATTTCGCCCGCATTCGCCAGCGGATGCGTGTTCGGCAGCACGACGAGCATCGGCTCGCGCGCGAGTGGCTCGAAGTGCACCTTGTCCGAATCGCCATCGAAAGCGGTCACGGCCATGTCCGCCTGACCGGTTTCGATGCACTCCACCACATCCTCGTATTGCAGATCGCGCACCTGTATCTGCATGTCCGCATGAACTTGCCGGAACGACTGGATGAGTTGCGGCAGGATGACGGCCGCGAGCATCGGCGTGGTGGCGATCACCGTGCGCAGTCTCGACGCCGCCGCGCGCGCCTGAAAATCGAACAGTAATTCGCGCAGGCCCCGCAAGGTGGCCCGTGCGCGCGCGGCGAGTTGTTCGCCATCGGGCGTCGCCATCACGCGGCGCGTGGTGCGCTCGACGAGCTTCGTCTTGAGCAGCGATTCCAGCCGCTGCACGCGGTTCGTCACCGAAGGCTGCGAGACGTGCATCTTCTTGGCCGCCGCGCTGAAACTGCCCAGTTCGACCACCGCCAAAAAAGTCTCCAGTTCGATCAGGTCGAAGCGCAGCGTGACAGCATCGGGGCCGTCGTGCTTGGTTGAGCCTGCTTCGCGCGGCATTCCTCGTCTCCTTCCTTTGGCCGGGATTTATAACCCTGTCTTATAAATTCATATTCTAAAGCGAATGGAGTTTCACGTCCTCGTTATCGATAATTTCCTCACTGAAGAATGAATCGCGCGCGTGGCCACGCACACCGCACGCCGCGCGCTAACTCGAGACGGAGACTGCATGAAGGATGAAATCAAGATCCTGACGCCCAACGGCATCCTGGGGTACGGCATTCCCGCGGCCGACTTCTGGCGCGGCATCGACCAGCAACCCGACGCGATGATCGTGGATGGCGGCTCGACCGACCCCGGCCCGTATCTGCTCGGACTGCCCAAGACGCTCGTCACGCGCGAAGCCTATTTGCGCGACCTCTCGCTCATGCTCGATGCCTGCGCGAACCGCAAGGTGCCGATCTATATCAGTTCGGCGGGCGGTCCCGGCATCCGCGCGCATGTGGATTTCATGGTCGATGTGATCGCGGAAATCGCGCAGCGCGAGGGCTACCGCTTCAAGATCGCGAAGATTTATTCGGACATCGATCCTTCCTATGTGCGCGATGCCATGGGCGAAGGCCGCATCTCGCCGTGTGCGTCTGCGCCGGAATTGCAGGTTGAGGATATCGGTGCGTCGTCGCATATCGTCGCGCAGATGGGCGCGGAGCCGTTTGCGAAGGCGTTGCGTGAGCATCCCGATCTGGACATCATCATCGCGGGACGTTCGTATGATCCCGCGCCGTTCGCGGGCCTGTGCATGCTGCATGGCATCGACGCGGGCATCTATTGGCACATGGGCAAGATCGTCGAATGCGGCGCGAACTGCGCGGAGCCGAAGGGCAAGGTGATTCTCGCCACCATCCGCCGCGACAGCTTCGATCTCGAACCGATGAATCCGCTTGAGCGTTGCACGCCTGCATCGGTCGCGGCGCACACGTTGTATGAGAAGACGCGCCCCGATCTGCTGACCGGTCCCGGCGGCGTGCTCGATCTGCGCGAAGCGACTTACGAGCAACTCACGGAACGCGCCGTTCGCGTGCGCGGCAGCCGCTTCATTCCCGCCGATGACTACACCGTGAAGCTCGAAGGCGCAGGCGTGGTCGGCATGCGCACGATCTTTATCGGCGGCATTCGCGATCCGATTCTCATCGAACAGATCGACGACTTTCTGGCGCGCGTGAAGAACGAAGCCTTCGAAACGTATCCCGAGTTGCGTTCGGGCGAGGCGCTGCTCAACTTCCACGTCTACGGCAAGAACGGCGTGATGGGCAGCTTCGAGCCGCTCGCCAACGTGGTGCCGCATGAAATTGGCCTGCTCGGCGAAGTGACCGCGCGCACGCAGGAACTCGCGAACGCCATTTGCAGCAGCGTGCGGATCGACGTGTTGCACACGCCTTATCCGGGGCAAGTGGCCACGGCGGGCAACTTCGCCATTCCGCTCAATCCGCCTGAGAACCCCATCGGTCCGGTCTGCAAATTCACGGTGTATCACGTGATGAAGATCGATTCCCCCGTTGACCTGTTTCCGATTCAGATCGTGGAGGTATGAACATGATCGCAAGCCAGCACAAGACCCTGCGCGACTTGGCGAAAGTCGTGCGCAGCAAGAACTCCGGCCCGTTCGAAATCACCTTCGACGTGATCTTCGACGATGTACCGCTCTACGAACGCGTGAAGGCCAGCGGCGCGCTGACCGAAGCGCTCATCTGCAAGCTCTACAACGTCACGAAGGACGACATCGTCACGATGATGTTCTTCGACCCCGCGCGCGCGTTCAAGCTCACGCTGAAGCGTTCGTGGGCGCAGGGCAGCGTCGGCGAGCGCGATACGTTCGGTGCGCAGCAACATGCGCCGCTGCTGAGCGTGGAGATTCCCGGCGTGTGACTTAGTTTGAAAAAAGAAGCCGTTTTATAAAGACACAGTGAGGAGACAAGATGGTCAACGATTCGGATATCCGGCGAGTATCGATCGCCAGCGCCATCGGCGCGACGCTTGAGTGGTACGACTTCTTCATTTTCGGATCGGCCGCGGCGCTGATCTTCAACAAGCTGTTCTTCCCGGCATTCGATCCGGTCGCGGGCACCATCGCATCGCTGGCGAGCTTTGCGATCGGGTTTATCGCGCGGCCGGTGGGCGGCATCGTCTTCGGGCATTTCGGAGACCGTATCGGCCGCAAGGCCATGCTCGTGCTCAGTCTGCTGATGATGGGCAGCGTGACCTTCCTGATCGGCTTGCTGCCGACGTATCAGAGCATTGGGCTGGCTGCGCCAGTGCTGTTGACGACGCTGCGCTTCCTGCAAGGTTTCGCGGTGGGCGGCGAGTGGGGCGGCGCTACGTTGATGGTCGTCGAACACGCGCCTGCGCGTAAGCGCGGCTTTTATGGAAGCTGGCCGCAGATGGGCATTGCCGCCGCGCTGATTCTCTCCACCGGCGTGATGGCCGTCACCACCACGATGACCACGCCCGAGCAATTCGCGGCATGGGGCTGGCGGGTGCCGTTTCTGTTGAGCGGCGTGCTGGTGATCGTTGGCTTCATCATTCGGCGGCGCGTGTCGGAATCGCCGAGCTTCAAGAAGTTGCAGCGCGCGCATGCGGTGGCGAAGCTGCCGATCGCGACCGTGTTCGCCACGCAGAAGAAGCGCACGTTTCAGATCGTCGCGGCGCAGGCGGCCGAGAATACGAGCTTCTTCGTGATCTCCGTGTATGCGCTGGTGTATCTCACGCAGAACCTGCATATCGCGCGGCCCATGGCGTTGCGCGCGTTGATGATCGGTTCCTTCGCCATGTTGCTGTCGCAGCCCTTGTTCGGCGCGCTGTCCGACAAGATCGGCCGCAAGAAGGTGTACATGGGCGGCATGATCTTTCTCGGCCTGTTCATCTATCCGCTCTTCAAGATGCTTGATACCGGCAGCTATCCGATGATCGTCACCGCGATCACGCTGGCGATGACGCTCGGTCTGGGCAGCACGCTGGCGGTTCAGCCCGCGCTCATCAGCGAGCAGTATCCGGCGGCGATTCGTTATAGCGGCGTGTCGGTGGCGTATCAACTCGCAACCGTCATCTGGAGCGGCCCCACGCCGATTCTCGCCGCCATGTTCGTGATGTGGGCGGGCGGTTACTGGCTGCTGGCGGCGTTTATCGTGCTGGCTGCGGTGATTTCGGTGCTGGGCATCATTCCGCTGCGTGAAGCGGCCAATGCGTCGCTGACGAGTCTCGAAGACGGTTCGGACCGTGAGCCTCACGCCGATGCTTCGTCGATTACGTCGGGCCTGCAGGGGGAGCGTGCATCGTGATTCGATTCAAGATTGGAAATGTGACGGCCACGTTGGTTCAGGAGACGGTGGATAAATCGTTCGACTTCCTGAAGTTCTTTCCTCTGGCGACGCCGGAAGCGCTTGCGGAGAATCTCTCGTGGATGGCGCCCGGCCATTACGATCCCGCGACCGGGCGCATGCTGTTGAGCATGCATTCGTGGCTGCTGGATACAGGCCGTCAAAAAATCCTGATCGATGGATGCGTCGGCAACGACAAGGATCGCCCCGGCCGGCCCGACTGGTGCAATCTTCAGACGCCGTTTCTCGATCGTCTCGCGGCGGCGGGCGCGGTGCCGGAGGAGATCGATTATGTGTTGTGCACGCATTTGCATGCGGATCATATCGGCTGGAATACGCGATTGATCGGCGGGCATTGGGTGCCGACTTTTCCGAATGCCAAGTATGTATTCGGGCGCACGGAGAACGATTACTGGGCGGCGCGCTTTGCTAAGGAATCGACGGGGCATCATATTCTCGGCTACAAGGATAGCGTGTTGCCGATCATCGAAGCGGGTCTTGCGATGATCGTCGATGACTATGCTGAGATTGCGGACTGTCTGTTTATCGAGCCCGCGCCGGGGCATACGCCGGGGCACGTGGCGATCTGGCTCAAGTCGGATGGGGAATATGGCGTGTTGACGGGGGATATTCTTCATCATCCGGTGCAGGTGAAGTATCCGGCTTGGAGTTGCTTTGGTTGTATCGATCAGGTGATGTCGGCGCAGACTCGCCTGAAGGTGCTTGAGAAGACTTGCGAGCATGGGGCGCTTTTGTTGCCGGGGCATTTTATGGCGCCGCATGCGGGGTTTGTGGATGGGAAGGGGGAGGGGTTTGAGTTTCGGCATCCGGAGTGAGGGTTTTTTCGTCGTGCAAGGGGCTTCTTCTGTTTGGGCTTTTATTGCAGTAGCCGCCTCCCCGGCGGGGGGGTAACTTTCTTTGCTGCTGCAAAGAAAGTCACCAAAGAAAGCAGCTTTTTACCCCATGCACGATGGCCGGAGAGGGTTGGTCTGGATTAACGGATGCAGTGGCCGCAGTAGGACTTTCCACGCATAACTTGCCGCTTAGGCAACCTCGCGATTACGCGCTCGAATCCTTTTGACTTAGTGGATCGCATTCATTCAATCGGCCATGCGCTACGCGCGCCGAGAACCTAAGAACGGAATCCCGCAGCCTATAAGCGCCCAGCCACCTCACGCTTCCCCGCAAGATTGCTATTCGGCCCTACCTTGATAAGCACTTCGACAAAAAGCCTTGAGCCATAGATTCGCACGCTCTGTAGAAGCACTTATCGAGGTAGGGCCCAATGGGGCGGGTGCGATGTGGTTTGATGAGGCTGGGCGCTCATACGCTGCGGGATTCCGTTCTTATGTTCTCGGCGCGCGAAGCGCATGGCCGAAAGAATGAACGCGGTCCACTTAGTCTAGAGAGTTGGAGCGCGTAATCGCCAGGTTGCCTAAGCGACTCGTTATGCGTGGCAAGTCCTATTGCGGCCACTGCATCGTTAATCCAGACCAACCCTCTCCAGCCAGCGTGCATGGGTTAAAAAGCTGCTTTCTTTGGTGACTTTCTTTGCAGCAGCAAAGAAAGTTACCCCCCCGCCGGGGAGGCGGCTACTGAATATAAACGCCCAAAAACCAGCAGCCCCTTACACAACAAAAACAACAACACCACTGTCCGAAACCCACGCAACGTTGCATTTGCCCGTTTTACGGTCGAATTTGCATCTCTGCATCAAAGGTCAGTAAGAACCCATTGAACCCCGCTCCAAATGAAAGAATCTGTTACACCTCGAATCTAACCCATAGTCACCGAACGTACGAGCCATTGAGAGTGGCCAACATGGCAGTAGCCCGGCCGTCACGTCCTCTCTTCCGGCGCTCGGGCCGAAGATAAAATCATGGCCCGACGCCGTCCACTGACTCGTTACGAAGGAAGGAGACGGACATGGCGGACAATTCCAAAGTAATAGATGTGCTCGACAGGCGCGTCGAGCGTCGCGAAAAGCGTAGGCAGTTTTTCCGGAGCGCGGGCGGGCTCGGGCTAGGCTTGGTAGGCGGTACGATCCTCGGTGCATGCGGCGGCGGCTCGGGCGACAACGCCAACGCGGCAACCGGACCCACGGACCCGGAGATCCTCAACTTCGCCCTGAATCTGGAGTATCTCGAAGCCACGTTCTACGCATACGCCACGACGGGCGCGGGCCTGGCCGCGAATCTGTCGAGCGGTGCAGGAACGCAAGGCAAGGTCATTCCGGGGCAGCAAGTGAACTTCACCGATCCCGTGGTCGCGGCGTATGCGCGAGAGATCGCGAAGGATGAACTTGAACACGTGGCCTTCCTGCGCAGCGCGCTCGGAACGGCCGCGGTTGCGATGCCCGCACTCGATGTCGGCGGCACCGATCCGAACGGCGCTTTCTCAATGGCCGCTCAGGCAGCAGGCCTCGTCCCGGCCGGCACGCCGTTCAATCCGTATCTGAATGACAATAACTTCCTGCTGGGCGCGTTCATCTTCGAGGACGTCGGCGTGACGGCTTACAAGGGCGCGGCGCCGCTCATCACCAACAAGGTGTATCTTGAAGCGGCGGCGGGCATTCTGGCGGCCGAGGCGTATCACGCGGGGCTGGTGCGAACCGTGCTCTACAGCAAAGGCATTCAGACGCCGAGCCTCATCACTTCCGCGCAAGCCATCTCGGATGCGCGTGATTCGCTCGATGCATCGACCGACGTCGATCAGGGCATCGCCGGGGCGACGAGCGATATCTCCAATATCGTTCCGCTCGATAACAACGGCATCGCCTTTAGTCGGAGTTATGACGATGTGCTCAACATCGTCTATCTGAACAAAGGCGCGGTGACGCAAGGCGGGTTCTTCCCGGCTGGGGTGAATGGCACGCTGCATATGAGCAGCGCATTCGCGTAAAGCAACGAAGCAGGTCGCGATGCGCTTGAAAAAGCGCATCGCACAGCTTGATTCAATATGGAGACTTTCGGATGGTGAGAGGCGCCCTTCGGCCATATCTCGTCGGCATCTGTGTATTCACCGTGTCGTTCGTGTTGCTCTCGATTATATTCAGACATCCTGAGCGAAAACCGAACGAAGAGGCGTGGTCGTCCCGGCAACGCGCGTCCATCGTGACGGGTGCGGTGCGGGAGAAGCCGGCGGTGGCGGCATCGGCGGCATCGACGATAACAGCACCGAAGGACGAAGCACCCGCGCAGGCGGCTGTCATCGATGAAGCCTCGGCACCGCCGCGCGTCGAACCGGAAAAGCGCGTTGTCGAAGAGCGGCGAACGCGCTCGACTCGTGCGCATACGCGCATGGTCAGGCGAGAGGAAGCCAAGGCTGAAGCGCCGCGTCCGCTACCTGAAACCGCGCCCGCGATAGCCGCCACGCCGCCTGTCGAAGCGCCTGTCGTACACGAAGAGGTTACGCCCAAGGTCGAGCCTGCTCCTGCTCCTGCTCCCGCGCCGCCACCTCCCGTCGTCGCGCCGACAAAACCGGTTCTTACAAGCGACACGCCTGCGCCAAAGACACGTCAGCAAGTCGAAGACGAACTACGTCGTGCGAGAGCCAGCGGTGCGTTGCCGAAGTTCGGCAATCCCAACCCGGCCGGCCCGGGCGGCGTTCCAAGCGATACCAAGTTGCCCTGACGATGCACGACGCATGACACCGTGTCATCGATGAAATGTCCTGTGCATCATTTTTCCAGAAGCGTGATCGGCCTACGATGCAACCCATCGCATCAATCACCGATCTTCTGGAGAGAACATGTACGCCATCACGGGAATTACAGGGCAAGTCGGCGGCGCGCTCGCCGATGCATTGCTGGCATCGAACGAACCGGTTCGCGCAGTCGTACGCGATGCCGCCAAGGGCGCATCATGGGCCGCGCGCGGATGCGAAGTCGCACTCGCCGACATGTTGGACACGAACGCGCTTGCACGTGCATTCGAAGGTACGCGAGGCGTGTTCATTCTCATGCCGCCGGTCTTCGATCCCGCACCGGGTTTCTCCGAGGCACGCGCGATGATCGAGTCGATCGTGACCGCGCTCGAACAAGCAAAGCCCGAACGCGTGTTGCATCTTTCGACCATTGGCGCGCAAGCCACGCAGACCAATCTGCTCACGCAACACACCATGCTCGAAACAGCGCTTCGCAAGTTGCCCGTCGCGCTGACGTGCCTGCGTCCCGGCTGGTTCATGGAAAATTGCACATGGGATGTGCAGTCCGCGCGCGATGAAGGCATCGTGCATTCGTTCCTGCAACCGACTGAGCGCGCCATACCGATGATCGCGACAAAGGATATCGGCGGCCTTGCGGCGCAACTCATGCGTGATGCGGGCAGTAACAAGTGTGTTGTCGAACTCGAAGGGCAGTCGCGCGTCAGTCCTCTCGATATCGCGGCCGCCTTCGCTGAAGTGCTCGGCAAGGCGGTGCGCGTGGAAACGGTGCCGCGCGAATCATGGAGCGCGTTGTTCACGGCTCAGGGCATGAAAAACCCGGAGCCGCGCATTCGCATGCTGGATGGCTTCAATGAAGGCTGGATCGATTTCGAAGGTCACGCGGGCGAGATCATGAAAGGCGAAACACCGCTTATTGATGTGATCCGCTCGCTGGTGCAGCGCGGCTGAGTTTCACTCGCTCGCGTCGGTCTGCGCACGTTCAAGCTCGGCGTGCGCTTCATCCACTTTGCGTTGACGCTCGGCGATTTTCTTCGCGCTCTTGCCTTGCGTCTTCGCTTCCTTCAGATCGCGTTCGCGCTCCGCCAGTTTCTTTTGCGCTTCCGCGACCTTGCGCTCGCTTGCGTTTCTGAGAGATGCATCGGTGCAATTCGCATTGAGCTTCGCCAGCGCCGTTTCCAGTCCATCGACACGATTGGCATTGCCATGCGCGCGGGCATAGGCAATCTCCTGTTCGACGGACGCGCGCTTGGCATCGCAATTGGCCTGCGCGAAACAAACGACGGGCGAGGCAATCGACAATACGAGCATGAGTCTGATGGCGCGGTTCATCGTCAAGTCCTCACACGATTGAGTGGAAAGCAGGATAACAGCGTATCGGCTCGATTGCGCGTTGTGGATCGCTCGATCTAAAATGGCTTCGACTCGACCCGGAGACGTGCACATGATTCAGCTCTACTTCCATCCCACGCCGAATCCCGCAAAAATCGCGCTGTTTCTTGAGGAGGCCGGCATGGCCTACGAAATGAAGCCCGTCGATACGAGCAAGGGCGAGCAGCATGCGCCCGCATTTCGGGCAATCAATCCGAACGGGAAAGTGCCCGCCATCGTCGATCCGCTCGGACCGGGTGGCAAGGAAGCCGTCGTGTTCGATTCGACCGCCATCCTGTTGTATCTCGCGGAGAAGACGGGCAAGTTTCTCGGCGCGCCCGAAGATCGCGCGCCCTTGTTGTCGTGGCTCATGTTCATCGCGAGCGGGCTGGGGCCGTTTTCAGGGCAAGCGGTGCATTTTCAGTATGCCGCGCCACAAGGGCTCGACTATGCGGTGAACCGCTATCGGCGCGAGGCCGAGCGGCATTATCAGGTGCTTAACGATCATCTCAAGGGACGCGAGTTTATCGCTGGAAATAGCTATACGATCGCGGATATATCGGCGTGGGGATGGATCGATCGTGCATCGCGCGTGATGAAGGGCAGCGAAGATCCGCTCGGGCCGTTCCCGGAAATCAAGCGCTGGTTCGCACAGATCGATGCACGTCCCGCCGTTGCGCGCGCCCGTGCCGTGAACAAGCAGCACGCGTTCAAAGCCGTCAACGACGATGAAACACGCCGCGCGCTGTTTCCATCGAACTATCCGAAAGAGGCGTGATGCATGCCGCGTCCGCGTGAATTCGACGAAGAAGCCGCGCTCGATGCCGCCACCGCGCATTTTTGGTCGCATGGTTTCGAGGCTACCTCGGTGCGCGATCTCGCGGCATCGATGGGACTGACTTCGGCAAGTCTATACAACGCGTTCGGCGACAAACGCACGCTGTATGAACGCGCGTTGGAGCGTTATGTGGAGCGCGGGTTTCGTGACCGCGTGCGGCGCTTCGAGCATCGCTTGGCGCCGCGCGACGCCATCGCGGCTTTCTTCGCGGAGATCGTCGAGTTGTCCTTGAACGATCCGCATCGCAAGGGCTGCTTGATCGTGAATTCGGCGATGGAACTCGCGCCGCATGACCGGCAGTTTCATCGCGTGCTCAATGGCGTGCTGAAAGAGATGGAAGCGTTTTTCCTGCGCTGCGTGAGCGCAGGCCAGGACGATGGCTCGATTCCCGCGACCCTTCCTGCGGCAGACATGGCGAAGAGCCTGCTTGCTTCGTTGATGGGTCTGCGTGTGCTTGCGCGCGTGAATCCGCAACGTGCGTTACTCGAAGGCGCGGCACGTCCCGCGCTTGCGATGATCGGCGTCAAAGAGAAGCGCAAGCGCCGTTCACCAGCGCAATAACTTAGGTCCGAGCAACGCGCCGATTCCCGTCGCCGCCAGCAGGCCGAGCGCATACCACACGCTCCAGAACGCCGGGCTCATCTCGGGACAATGCAGGCAATAAACGAGCGTGGCGAGCGCGCTTGCGAGCAATCCTGCTGCTGCGCCCGCAATCGTGAGACGCGTGGGCGCAAGACCTCGCATGATCCATATCACCGCAGGAAAAACCGGCACCGACAGCAGCAGGATATTGAAAGGACAACTGCGCCACGACTGCCCGAGCACGAGCGGTAAGCGTTCGCTGCTTCCAGCGCCCTGAAGCACGAATGCGCCCGCTATCCATACGATGATGAAAGGCAGCACGACCAGCGCCTTCGCATGTCCGACGCGCGCGCCGGGACGTCCCAGTTTCAGCACGAGCAACAACGCGCCCACAGCGAGGCACAGCGGATACGCGAGCTTGACCCAGAACATCGGCGTGTGCGCCGCGCTGCGCAGGTCGGGCCGAATTCCATAGATTGCGAGCATCAGCAATAGCGAACCGAGCAGGCCGGGTACGAGCGCGGTCACGAACCGCCGCGCGAGCGCCCGGCGATCGACGGGCGCAACGCCGGTCGAGAGCAGGTCGATCAGATCGTCGGTTTTCATCGGGTGCTCCGCCTGGTTTGTCGTATCAATGCGGAAAGCGCCTTGAGTCCGCGATGCACACCGATCTTCACCGCCGACTCCGACAGCCCGGTAATACGCGCGGTTTCCACCACCGACAGCCCTTCGAGCTTCACATGCACGATAGGCAAACGCTGCTTGTCCGGAAGATGCGCGAGCAGCTTGCCGATATCCTGACGCGCCATCTCCGACGAGTCATCCGTGGCGGCGAACAGTTCGATGGTGTCATCGAGCGGGTCGTTCTGTGCGTCATGACGTTCGCGCGCGCGAAAGAAATCCGTCAGCTTGTAGCGCGCGATGGCATGAACCCACGCCGTTAGCGGTTCGCTTTCACGATACGTATGCCGCGCGTTGTGCACTGCGAGCAAAATGTCCTGCACGAGATCTTCGATATCTTCGGGATAGCGCGCAATACGCTTGCGCAAGTACGCGCGCAAATGCCGCGTAAGCGCCTGCAGGAAGCAGCGGTAAGCGTTCGAATCGCCCGCCAGTCCGCCGAGAAAGAGGGACTTCAGGCGCAACTCCGCGTCGTGCACGATGGTTCCGGTGATGGCATGCAATCCCGAGGGCGGCGCGAGCGCCGGCGAGCGATCGTGTATTAGATCGATCGTTTCAGAATAACCGATGCCGTGGTGCGCCGCAATGGCGCCGCCGTGTTCCATTGGATTGGCCATGTTACGTGCGAGTGACTATGACTAGTTCGATGGAAACCGCCGCACGGTTACAGCTTTTTTTTGCTTCGCCTGTAACCCGCGCTGCATGCGGCACGAACTGACTTGCATCGACACCGCAAACGAGAGCGTTCACATGGCAACGACACTGGATCAAGCGCCGCCCACAAAACCGGCGCGACCGGTTCACCCGGTCTGGCTGCGCATCACGCACTGGCTCAATGCGCTGGCCGCCATCGTCATGATGCTGTCCGGCTGGCGTATCTACGATGCATCGCCCGTGTTCGCGGGCATCGTCATTCCGCCGGCGCTCACGCTGGGCGGCTGGCTCGGTGGTGCGCTGCAATGGCATTTCGCGGCGATGTGGCTGCTGGTGTTCAACGGCATCGTCTATCTCGCGTTCAATCTCGCGAGCGGGCGCTTCGTCGCGAAGTTCTTTCCGCTTTCCATTCGTGCTATATGGCGCGATCTGATCGCAGCGCTCAGCGGTCATCTCTCGCACGCGGATTTGCGGCAGTACAACGCCGTGCAAAAGCTCGCTTATCTCGTCGTGGTGATCGATCTGATGGTGCTCGTGCTCTCGGGCCTGGCGATTTGGAAATCGGTGCAATTCCCGTGGCTGCGCGAACTCATGGGCGGCTATGACCGTGCACGCGTTGTTCACTTCTGCGCGATGGCGGTGATGGCGGCGTTCATCGTCGTGCATGTCGCGATGGTCGCGCTCGTGCCGCGCTCGCTGCTCACCATGCTTCGTGGACGTTGAACATGAAACGCGATCAAAAGACCATTCTCATGACCGAGCGCGCCACGATTCTCGCGGATGCGAAGCGCGAACTCGACATGCCTTCAAGGCGTCTGTTCGGCAAACGCGCTTTGACGCTCGGCGGCCTTGCCATGCTCACGGGTTGTTCGATCACGGACGAAGACTCCGTGAATAAATTCCTGACCGCGGTATCGCGTCTGAACGACCGTGTGCAGGCGCTTTTATTCGATCAGACGCGTCTCGCGCCCACTTATACGGAAGCACAACTCACGCGGCCGTTTCCCTTTAACGCCTTCTACGGCATCGACGATGTACCGCATGTGAATGGCGGCGACTATCGCCTGAAAGTAAGTGGTCTCGTGAAAGGCCAGCGCATCTGGACGCTCCCCGAACTCTATGCGTTGCCGCATGCGGAGCAGATCACGCGGCATATCTGCGTGGAAGGGTGGAGCGCGATCGGACGCTGGGGTGGCACGCCGTTCTCGGAGTTTCTGCGTCGCGCGGGCGCGGATACGACCGCGAAGTACATCGCCTTCCGTTGCGCCGACGATTACTACGAAAGCATCGACATGCCTACCGCGCTGCATCCGCAGACCTTGCTTGCATTCGATTATGACGGCGAGCGTTTGCCCGCGAAATACGGCTATCCGATGAAGCTGCGCATGCCGACCAAGCTCGGTTACAAGAACCCGAAGCATATCGTCGAGATCATCGTGACGAATACGTTTCCCGGCGGCTATTGGGTCGATCAGGGCTACAACTGGTTCGGCGGTTCGTAAGCAAACCGAATGAAACACGTTTCTCATTGACGGCGGCAGGTGCCGTGCGTCACTTTCAACCCCAAGGAGTTATGCAATGAAGAAGATCATGATGGCGGCAATCACGGCTTTGGCATTCGGTGCGGCAATGGGCGCGCACGCGCAGGCAAGCGGCGCGATGGCCAACGACGCCATGTCGCACGATTCCATGAGCAAGGATTCGATGTCGCACGACAAGATGGGCAAGGACGACAAGATGAAGAAGCACGACTCGATGAGCAAGATGAGCCCGGATCATCCGGCATCGGGTGCCATGGCGCAATAAAGGAACGGGATGCGGCGGTTCGCGCCGCCGCATCTCACCATGCACTTTAAGGCATCAAAAAACCGGCGATGGCTTCTGCTATTTCATGTGCATGTGTTTCGAGCGCGAAGTGACCGGTGTCTAAGAAGCGCACGTCCGCATCGGGAATATCGCGCTTGAACGCTTGCGCACCGGGCGGCAAAAAGAACGGATCGTGCTTGCCCCACACCGCCAGCACGCGCGGCTTATGCGTGCGGAAATACGCCTGAAACGCGGGATATAACGCGACATTCGTGCGGTAATCGCCGAACAGATCGAGCTGCACTTCATGCGCGCCAGGGCGGCTCATGTAGTAATCGTCGAGCGAATAGCCATCGGGCGACACCTTGGAGACATCGCTCACGCCGTGCGTGTATTGCCACACAGTCGTTTCCTTCGAGAGCATCGGGCGCAAGGCATCGCGATTGGCTTGCGTGGGCGCTTCCCAATAGGCGCGAATCGGATTCCAACCTTCGCTCAAGCCTTCTTCATAAGCATTGCCATTCTGCGTGACGATTCCCGTGATGCGTTCGGGATGCGCCAACGCAAGACGAAAGCCCGTCGGCGCGCCGTAATCGAACACATAGATCGCGAAACGATCGAAGCCGATTGCTTCCGTGAAGCGGCCGATGACCTTCGCAATGTTTTCGAAGGTATAGGCGAACGTGTCGCGGCTCGGCATATCTGTCAGACCGAAACCGGGCAAATCAGGTGCGACGAGATGAAAACGGTCCGCGAGAAGGGGAATCAGATCGCGGAACATATGACTCGAACTCGGGAAGCCATGCAGAAGCAGCAGCTTCGGCGCGTTCGCCGGACCGGCTTCGCGATAGAACACCTTGAGACCATCTACGTCGATATGGCGATGCGTGATCGTGGACATGACGCGTTCTCCGTTGATAAGTTGTGTAACCGTGTTAAGCGTGCTTTGAAGGTTACTTACCATAGTTGTAACTTGTCAAGACGATTTTTAGCGGTTACGATGAAACCATCGTGCATTTGAATGGAAGTGACACATGGATGACCGCCCGATCCCGGCCATGTTCGTAGCAGACGCACCCGGCCTCGATTTTCTGAATTCACTCGCCACGCCGGTGGATGTGCCGATAGACTGGATCGCAGATGGTGAAGGGCTGTTGAACTGGCTCGAACAGGCGAAATGGGTGCCCGTGGACGTGATCGAACGCATGCGTGCGCAGGCATCGTCGGCGGAACTGGATGACGTCGCCGAGAAAGCGCGCGGGTTGCGTGAATGGTTCAGAACGTTCGTGCTGAAAAAGCGTGGACGTTCGCTTGTGCGGGCGGACTTGCGGGCGCTGGAGCCATTGAATCAGGCGCTACAGCGCGATCATCGATACGGGGCGCTCGTCGCGCGCGATGACGGCAGTTTCGATTATCGAATGCAACGCCGCTATGAGTCACCGGATGCCTTGCTCATGCCGATTGTCGAAGCGTTGGCGAAGCTCATCAGCGAAGAGGATTTCACGCACGTGAAGCATTGCGAAGGCGCGAACTGTACCTTGCTTTTCGCGGACCACACGCGCGGTCATGCGCGGCGCTGGTGCAGCATGGCGAGTTGCGGGAATCGTGCGAAAGTGGCCGCGCATCGAAAACGGTTGAAGGAAGCGGAAGAGAACGCCGATTAAAACAAGGAGACACCGTGGAGCACATCAAGGCAATCGCATTCGATTTATACGGCACGTTGTTCGATGTTCATTCTGTCGCGCAGCGCTGCGATGAAATTTTCCCCGGACGTGGCCGTGAGATCAGCGGCATCTGGCGGCAAAAGCAGCTTGAATATACGTGGCTGCGGAGTTTGATGAACCGCTATGTGACTTTCGAGCAGGCGACGGAAGATGCGTTGCGTTATACGTGTCGGCATTTGAAGCTCGATCTAAGCGAGGCGGCATGTGAAGCATTGTGCAATGCGTATCTTCGTTTGCAGCCGTTTGCCGAAGTGCTTGGGACGCTTCGTGAGTTGAAACAGCGAGGTCTTAGCTTAGCGATTCTTTCGAATGGATCGCCGCATTCCATTGGGTCGGTTGTTGATCATGCTGGTTTGCGCGATGCGTTTGACCATCTGTTGAGCGTCGATCCTGTTCGCGTGTTTAAGCCGCATGACCGTGTGTATGAACTCGCGGAGCGGGCGTTTGGTTTGTCGCGTGCGTCGATTTTGTTCGTTTCTTCAAACGCATGGGATGCCACGGGGGCGCGTTATTTCGGGTTTCCTGTGGTTTGGATTAATCGCGGGGGCGGCGTGTTTGATGAAATGGGGCAAAGGCCCGACCGCGAACTTCTAGGACTTGACGGGCTGCTGGAATTGTTTCCGAAGAACGCTTGAGTTGGATTTGTTGTTCTGTTGTGCAAGGGGCTTCTCTTGTTTGGGCTTTTTATGCAGTAGCCGCCTCCCCGGCGGGGGGTAACTTTCTTTGCTGCTGCAAAGAAAGTCACCAAAGAAAGCAGCTTTTTACCCCATGCACGATGGCTGGAGAGGGTTGGTCTGGATTAACGGATGCGGTGGCCGCAATAGGGCTTTCCACGTTTGACGCGCCGCTTAGGCAACCTGGCGATTACGCGCTCCAACTCTCTAGACTAAGTGGACCGCATTCATTCTTTCGGCCATGCGCTGCGCGCGCCGAGAACGTAAGAACGGAACCCCGCAGCCTATAAGCGCCCAGCCACATCACACCTCCTCGCTAGATTGCTATTCGGCCCAACCTTGATTAGTGCTTTCACAAAAGGCGCGTTTGCCGCGCGCGCTCAAAGGCTCAAACCGCATTGGCGAGTGTTGTCACGTTGACGCTTGCTTTTTAGTCGGAGCACTCACCAAGGTAGGGCCGAATAGCAATACAGCGGTGGCGCGTGGGGTGGCTGGGTACGGGCACGCTGCGGGATTCCGTTCTTACGTTCTCGGCGCGCGCAGCGCATGGCCGAAAGAATGAATGCGGTCCACTAAGGCAAAAGGATTCGAGCGCGCAATCGCTAGGTTGCCCACACGCTTAACCAACCAAGGGACATCCTAACGCGGCCACTGTATCGTTAATTCAGGCCACCCTTTCCAGCCAGCGGGCACGGGGTAAAAGCTGCTTTCTTTGGTGACTTTCTTTGCAGCAGCAAAGAAAGTTACCCCCCCGCCGGGGAGGCGGCTACTGCAATAGAGACACAAACAAGAGCAGCCCCTTGCACGACCCGTCACCTAACCCTCCCAATAACCACCAACACCCATCCCATGAACAATAACCCCACACGCCACACTCATAACGATAAGTTTTCTATTCACGCTCCCCTTCCGCAAAACAAAGAAGCCGCGCCGCGCGCAATCCACACAATACCGGAACGCCATGCGACGGCCCACCGGCACGCCTCCCTGAACGAACGCGCGCAACGCGGCGGAAAACTGGCCGAAGCGGCGGATCGAAACAGATCGGATACGGACGCGGCGACGCTGACTGCAACATGAGCAGCAGCTTAGAGTGCGCGCGAAAAACGCGAAATCCTCATGCGGCAGGGATGCTTTTGGAGGGAGCAGACGTGACAAAGGGCTGCAATCATGCAGCCCTTCATCGATAAAACAACGTGCTTTAGTTGGCGCTCGTGCCCGATGCGCCCATGCTCGACTTGCTCTTCTTGTGCATCATCTTGCCCGAGCTGCCGGAATCCATGCTGCTGGCGCCCGACGCACCCGATGTCGATCCGGTCACGCCATGCGCGTTCGGCGTGCTCATGCCCGCGCCGCCCTGACCCGCGCCATTGCCGCCCGCGCTGCCGCCACCGGCACCGCCGCCCTGCGCGAATGCCGCGCTCGACAAACCCAACACCAGCGCCGACACGAGCAAACCTTGACTGATGATCTTCATGATGTCTCCCTTGGATGATTTTCCATTGCGCGCCGGCATATCGGGCCGCGTCGCACCTTACATCCCGCAATCGCTGTGCCGCAGGATGAAAGCGCACATGCAAGGGAGTGCAAAGCATATCAAGCAAGCGCCTCGTCGCACCATTCGATCGCCCAGCTTCGCGCGCAATGCACGGCGTCCCATTCGCTGGCGAAGCCATCGAGATCGCCGGATTCGAACGCCTGCAGATAAGGCGTGTGTTCGTCCGGCGCGTGGGTGATGCGGGCATGCGCGTAGAAGCGTCCGTCTTCGTCGTGACGGGCGGTGCAGTCGACGTGGAACGTGCGGTAATCGAAACGCATAGAGGGCTCTCCGTGGTTCGTGGCCGGGGACTTGCTGAAGCATCCAATGCGGGACGTTCGACGTATCGGACTCAGAAGCATGAACGCCGCATTGCTTTCCCACTTACACCTCAATAGAATACTGTATAAACATACAGTGTCAACCCATGGAATTGTCAGAAAAGCTCGAAATTCTCGCCGATGCCGCCAAGTACGACGCTTCCTGCGCCAGCAGCGGCGCGCCCAAACGCGAATCGCGCGGCATAGATGGACTGGGCGCGAGCACCGGCTCGGGCATCTGTCATAGCTTCACGCCAGATGGCCGTTGCGTGTCGCTGCTCAAGATCTTGCTGACGAACTTTTGTCTTTACGATTGCCGTTACTGCGTCAACCGGCGTTCGAGCAATGTGCCACGCGCACGCTTCACGCCCGATGAAGTCGTGAACCTCACGCTGGACTTTTACCGCCGCAATTACATCGACGGGCTGTTTCTAAGCTCGGGCATTATCCAGTCGTCGAATTACACGATGGAGCAACTCATGCTCGTCGCGAAATCGCTGCGCGAGAAGCATCGATTTCGCGGTTATATCCATCTCAAGACCATTCCGGATGCGGATGCCGGTCTCATCGAGCAAGCCGGGCGTTATGCGGACCGTCTGAGCGTGAATATCGAATTGCCCACGGAGATCAGCCTCGAACGGCTCGCGCCGGAGAAAAGCGGCCGGACGATCAAGCTCGCGATGGGCAATATCCGCATGGCGCGCGAAGAATCGGAAGCGGAGCCGCGCGCACCGCGTTTCGCGCCGGCCGGGCAGAGCACGCAAATGATCGTCGGCGCGGACGACACCGACGACCGCACCATCCTCGGCACGGCGGAAACGCTTTACGGTTCGTATCAACTGAAGCGCGTGTACTACTCCGCGTTCAGCCCGATTCCCGATAGTCCATCGGGCTTGCCGCCGAAAGCGCCGCCGCTGTTGCGCGAACATCGTCTGTATCAGGCGGATTTCCTGATGCGCGGTTACGGCTTCAACGCCAACGAATTGCTGGGCGATGCCGGCAATCTTCCGCTCGATGTCGATCCGAAGCTCGCGTGGGCGCTGGCGCATCGCGAGCGTTTTCCGGTGGACCTCAATACCGCGCCGGTGCGGATGGTCGCGCGGGTGCCGGGCATCGGCATGCGCAATGCCAAGCGCATCGTCGAGTTGCGGCGTGCGCGGCGGGTGCGGTATCAGGATCTCGTGCGGCTGCGATGCGGCATGGAGAAGGTCAAGCCGTTCGTCGTGACCGACGACTATCGTCCGCCTTTACGCGATGTGCAATCGGACCACCTTAGGCGCTCGCTTGCGACCGGGCCGGTGCAGTTGTCGCTGCTCTGATCGTGCACGTCATCACCATCGACGACGATTTCGACGCCTGGCGCGACGCAGCGCGCGATGCCCTTGCGCGCGGTTTGCCGCCCGAATCGATCGATTGGCGCATGAAGGACGACGACGGCTCGTTATTCGATGCGCAGCCGCTGGCGAACGAAAAAAGCGAAGCCAACGTCCGCATCTCACGCGAACTCGCGACGCTGCTCAAAGAAGCCGCGCATTTCCGCGATCCGCAGCGCTGGAGCTTTCTCTATCGCGTGCTGTGGCGCTGGGCGCAGGGCGATCGCGCGGCGGCATCGGCGGCGGATGAAGACGGCGCGCGGCTGAACAAAATGGCGAAAGCCGTGCGGCGCGCGCAGCACGACATGATCGCCTACGTGCGCTTTCGTCAGCGCGATGCATCGCTCGGACCGCCTGAATATGTCGCGTGGTACGAGCCGGATCATGACGTGCTCGAATACGGCGCGAATCACTTCGCGGCGCGCATGGGACGGTCGAGCTGGCTTATCACGACACCGCACGGCGCGGCCATGTTCGATGGCGCGCATCTTCATCTCGAACGCCGCCGCGCGCTTGCCGCCGATCACGCGAGCGACACGCCCGACGCCGCCGAAGCGTTGTGGATGACCTATTACCGCAGCATCTTCAACCCCGCGCGGCTGAATGAAAACGCGCTGGAACTGCACATGCCCGTGCGTTTCTGGAAAGGCTTGCCGGAAGGCGCGCTGATTCCCGGCATGATCAGTCAGGCGCGGGGCGGCGCGCGGCGCGTGGGGCAGGCATCGAGCGTGGGCGCGCTCGAAGGCAAGCAAGTTCAGGTCGATGCGCAAGCCGCCCAACCCGAACGCGATGCCCCGACCACGCTCGACGCTTGCCGCCGTTGCACGCTCTGGCGCGATGCCACGCAAGCCGTTCCGGGCGAAGGGCCGTCCACAGCGCGCATCATGCTGCTGGGCGAGCAACCGGGCGATCAGGAAGACCTGAAGGGCGAACCGTTCGTCGGTCCCGCAGGTCAATTGCTCGACGAAGCCATGCGTCGCGCGGGCGTCGCGCGTGAGCAGCTTTATCTGACCAACGCAGTGAAGCATTTTAAGTGGGAGCCGCGCGGCAAGCGTCGTCTGCACAAGACGCCCGCGCAGCAGGAAGTCGATGCCTGCTCGTATTGGCTCGAACAGGAACTACAGCAGGTCGATGCCCGCGTGATCGTCACGCTCGGCGCCACCGCGCTTAACGCCTTGCTCGGGCGGCGCGCGACCTTGTCGGCGCATATCGGCCGCGTCGTGCCGTATGGCGACAAGGTGATCGTCGCGACCTATCACCCGTCCTATGCGCTGCGTCAGAACGACGAAGCCGCGCGCGAAAAAACCGTCGCGGCTATCGTCACGGCGCTGGAAACCGCGCGCGGGCTGGTTTAGAAGGCCGCGCGCACCACGCCGCCATCGGCGCGCAACGCGGCCCCGTTCGTCGCCGACGACAACTCGGAGCACACATACGCCACCGTGTTCGCTATTTCCTCCGGCGTGATGAAGCGCTTGAGGATCGAACTCGGCCGCGCCTGCTCGAAGAACTCCTTCTGAAATTCCTCGAAACTCTTGCCGCCCGACAGCTTGTTCACAAACTCCGTGACGCCTTCGGAACTTGTTGGCCCCGGCAGCACGGAATTGACCGTCACGCCGGTGCCCGCGCAAGTTTCGGCGAGTCCGCGCGAGAGCGCCAGTTGCGCGGTCTTGGTCAGGCCGTAGTGAATCATCTCGACGGGAATCTGAATGCCGCTCTCGCTGCTGATGAAGACAATGCGCCCCCAGTCCTTCTCCTTCATTTTCGGCAGATAGGCGCGCGAGAGCCGCACGCCCGACATCACGTTGGCGTTGAAAAAGCGCAGCCATTCATCGTCGGTGATTTCCTCGAACGGCTTGGGGTCGAAGATGCCCATGTTGTTCACGAGGATGTCCACGCTCGGATAACGCGTGAGGAGTTTCTCGACTTGCGCCGCGTCGGAGAGATCGGCGGCGAAGCCTTCGGCGCGCGCATCGGGAACGAGTTCGTGAAGCCGGGCGAGCGCTTCGTCCACCGAGGCCTGCGAGCGGCCATTGATGATGACGCGCGCTTCCTCGCGCGCCAGCGCCACCGCGATGGCATGCCCGATGCCCTTGGTCGATCCGGACACCAGCGCGAGCTTGTTGTCGATCTTTAGATCCATGTCGGTTCCTTTCTCGTGGTTCGTGGATTGCAGACACGTTTGGGCGCGCCGCATGTGAGAGAAGTTAAACGAAGCAGCGAGATCGTGCAGAAACCATGCTTATGCGCAGGTTATAACGCGTGAACTTAGGAACTATCTAGTTAGGATCGCCGATCTTCAAATCTATACTGAGCGGTTCATATTTACTCGATTCGAGTCATGGCTACACGGAACAAGGAAGCAAATCTCTACATTGCCACGCCGAGCTATGGAGGCGCGGTGACCACCTGCTATGTCAATGGCTTGATGGAACTGCTGAACGTCAGCTATGGGCACAAGCTTTCCTTCACCATGGGCTTCAACAATTTCGAAAGCCTTGTCACGCGCGCGCGCAACACCATGGTCGCGCATTTCCTGGCGGAAGAACGCTTCACGCATCTTATGTGGATCGACGCGGACATCGGCTTTCGGGCAGCGGATGTCTTGCGGCTCCTGCATGCTGACCGCCAGGTCGCGGCGGGCATCTATCCGCTCAAGATCGACGGCTGGCCGAACGAGGGAATCCCCGAACCGCTGCCGGCTGGCACCACGCGCGACACGTTCCGCACGCGCTTCGCGAGCTTTCCTGTCAACAGTCGTCTTTGCACCGGGGAGCCTGACGAAGACGGCTTTATCGAAGTGCTCGACGCGCCGACCGGCTTCATGCTCATCAAGCGGGAAGTGCTCGTGGAACTGGCGCGGCGGTGTCCGCATTTGCGCTACCGGGCGTATGCGAACGATCTGTCGAGAACGTTCAATAATCGCAGCGCAGAACATCTCTACACGTTCTTCGACACCATGGTGGACCCGGAAACCGGCTTCTATCTGTCGGAGGATTACGCGTTCTGCCGGAGGATAGCGGCCATCGGCATCAAGCCTGTGGTCGATACGCGCTCGAACCTCATTCATCAGGGCACGATGAGGTTCGAGGGCGATTTTGGACGGTCGCTTGCCTTGCTGCGCAAGGCGCAGGAGCACGCGTAACTTCACGACATAACTCATCGATGGCGTTGGAAATGACGTGCGTTCATAGTGGCGTCCATGGCGTGACGGACAGCAGAAACACCGCAGCACGCACCTCAACCCGGAGATGTGACATGGCTTATTTTTCCTCGCTCAAGTCTTTTGTGAACGGCGCAAAGCGCGTGATCGCCGCAAGCATGCTGACCGGCATGGCGCTGATTTCGATGTGTGCCCCGGCCAGCGCCGCGACGGCTTCGGTGCCCACCGTGCGGCCCGACACCATCTACGTCTACGCGTTCGACAGCGACGCCAGCGACGTGAAGCTCGACAACCACGGCATCGCGTCGAAACTCACGAGCGCGATGTCCGGCGATTCGTCCGCGCAACAACAAGCGCAACGCGCCGCGCAAGCACGCGAACAAGTGGCCGATGCCATCGTCGCCAAACTTCAGTCGATGGGCCTGCGCGCCGTCCGCGCCGACGTGCCGCCGCCCGCCGGGCAGAACATCCTCGCGGTGGAAGGCAGCATCGACAATATCGATGCCGGCAATCGCCGCCGCCGCACGCTGATCGGCCTCGGCGCGGGCAAGAGCCAGGCTGCGGCCACCGTGCAACTCGTGTTCAAGCCCGCGAACGGCGCGCCGCAAGTCATCGAACAATTCGACGCCGATGCCAACAGCGGCCACGCGCCGGGCATCGCGGAAATGGCGGGCATCGGCGCGGCGGCGGGGCGCGCGGCCACCTCGCTCGCGGTATCGGGCGGCGTGCATGCCATGTCGGAAACGAATCACGCAGGCGTGAAGTCGGACGAAACGCGTCTGGGCGATGCCATCGCCGAGCAGATCGCGAAGATCGGCGCAGCGCAGGGCTGGATGAGCGCGCATGACGAAAGTTGAACGGCCTCGCATGCGGCACGTGTCCGGAACCGCCTACACTAGCGGTTCCGGACGCACGTCCGCCACGCGAGACCCAAACGCATGCCGACGATTGCCCTGATGGTCCTGACGGCGGTGGTAACCGTCATCGTCGTGCTCGTCGTAGCCAATCTGACGAGCGGTGAAAAGAAAGTGGAGCATAAGATCGAGCGGCTCTACGCCAGCCACGATCCGCAATTCCTCCGCTCGATGGGCCTCTTGCTCGGTCCGCCCGTGCTGGACGGTAACCGCTTCGAAGTGCTCGTCAACGGCGACGAAATCTTCCCGTCGATGCTCGAAGGCATCCGTTCGGCGCAGAAGACCATCACGTTCGAAACGTTCATTTATTGGTCGGGCGAAATCGGCGAGCAGGTGGCGCAGGCGCTCGCCGAGAAAGCGCGCGCGGGCATTCCGGTGCATATCCTGCTGGACTGGGTGGGGTCGTCGAAGATGGACCGGCATTATCTGAACCTGTTGCGCGAGGCGGGCGCGGAAGTCATCCAGTATCACAAGCCGCACTGGACCGGGCTTGGACGCATGAACGACCGCACGCACCGCAAACTGCTGGTGATCGACGGGCGGATCGGGTTCACGGGCGGCGTGGGCATCGCCGAGGAATGGACGGGGCACGCGCAGGATGAAAAGCATTGGCGCGACTCGCATTTCCGCGTGGAAGGCCCAGTTGTCGGCCAGATGCAGGCCGTTTTCATGGACAACTGGGTGAAGGCGACCGGCAACGTGCTGCACGGGCCGAATTACTTTCCGCATATCGAACCGTTGACCGAACCGGGTGAAGGGCTCGCGCACATGTTCAGCAGTTCGCCCTCCGGCGGCAGCGATGACATGCAGTTGATGTACCTCATGGCGATCACCGCCGCGACGCACAACATCCACTTGTCGAGCGCGTACTTCGTGCCGGACAAGCTCACCATCAACGCGCTGGTGGAAGCCGCGCGGCGCGGCGTGAAGGTGCGCGTCATCACGCCGGGCAAGCATATCGATACGCACACGGTCCGCGAGGCCTCGCGCGCCTGCTGGGGCGATCTGCTTGCTGCGGGCGTCGAAATGCACGAATTCCAGCCGACCATGTTCCATTGCAAGCTGATGGTGGTGGACGACTTCCTCGTCTCGGTCGGCTCGACCAACTTCGACCCGCGCTCCTTCCGCCTCAACGACGAAGCCAACCTCAATATCTACGACCGCGACTTCGCGCGCCTGCAGATGGAGATCGTCGCGCGCGACATCGAACGGTCGCGGCAAATCACGCTGGAAGACTGGCAGCGCAGGCCGATTGCCGAGAAATTGCTGGATCGCGTGGTGGCTTTGCTCGAACCGGAACTGTGAGCGCCACGCAGAAATTTTTACGCCAGAGAGGCTAAAGATCGGTAAGCGCACGCCGATAAGACGCTTAACTAAATAGGTCACCTCTTTCGGCACCGCTATGCACGGCACTTACAATTTCTGGCTCGTCGCGGCGTCCCTCATTGTCGCGACTCTTGCCTCGTTCACCGCCCTCGATATCTCCGGGCGAATCTCCATGCTTGGGCAGTCGCGCATTCGTCATGTGTGGCTGGCGGGCGGCGCGCTGTCCATGGGCACCGGCATCTGGTCGATGCACTTCGTCGGCGTCTTGTCCTTCCAGTTGCCGATTCCGCTCGGCTACGACTTCGGCATCACGGCGGCGTCGCTCGGCATTGCGGTGGCGGTGTCGTACTTCGCGCTGTGGGTCATCAACGGGGCGCGGCTGACGGTGCGGCGGCTTATTGTCAGCAGCGTGGCGATGGGCATCGGCATCGCGGCCATGCACTACACCGGCGACGCGGCGATGAAGATGTTCCCCGCGATCGTCTACGATCCGTGGATCTTCGCCGCCTCGATCGCGATTGCAATCGTTGCCTCGGGCGCGGCGCTGTGGATCGCGCGCACGCTCGCCGACGCGAGTCAGAACTTCGTGCTGCTCAAGCGCTCGGGCGCGGCGCTGGTCATGGGCATCGCGATCACCGGCATGCACTACACCGGCAACGCGGCGGCGGAATTTTTGCCCGGCTCCATTTGCGGCGCGGCCAACGCCATCGATTCGCGCTGGCTCGGCACCACGGTTGCGCTCTTTACATTGGCGATCCTGAGCATCACGCTGGTGCTGTCGCGTTTCGACGCGCGCACCTCGATTCTCGCGGGTTCCGTCTCGCGCCTGAACGGACAGATCGTGCGCATGGCGGGCTTCGACACGCTCACCGATTTGCCGAACCGCCGCACCATGACCGAGCGTATCGAGCGCGCGATCAAGAACGCGTCCTCGACGGGCAGCGGCTTCGCCATCCTGTTCATGGATCTCGACGGCTTCAAGACCATCAACGATTCGCTCGGCCACACGGTCGGCGACGAAGTGCTCAAGGCGTTCTCCAAGCGGCTCCTGCAATGCGTGCGCGGTGGCGATACCGTGGCGCGGCTCGGCGGCGACGAGTTCGTCGTGATGCTCGAAAACCTGACCATCGCGCATGATGCCGAACGCATGGCCGAACGCATTCTCGAAGTCATGCGGCGCGGCATTCTCGCGGGCAATCATCCGCTGACGGTGATGCCGAGCATCGGCATCGCGCTGTTTCCGCAAGACGGCGACGGTGTCGATGCGCTGCTCAAGCACGCGGACGTGGCCATGTACGAAGCCAAGCGCGGCGGCCGCAGCACCTATCGCTTCTTCGAAGCCAGCATGAACGAAGCCGCGATGCGCACCTTGCAGATTCAGCGCGCCTTGCACGACGCCCTGAGCGACGACTTTTTCTACCTGATGTTCCAGCCGAAATTTCGCGGCAAGAGTGGCGAGCTGGCCGGTGCGGAGGCGCTGATTCGCCTGCGTCATCCGGAAATCGGCGAACTCACGCCGGTCGAATTCATTCCGATTTCCGAACGTTCCGGGCAGATCGTGCAGATCGGTTACTGGGTCGTGCGCGAGACGTGCCGGCACATTGCGCAATGGCGCGCGGAAGGGCGGCCGCCGGTGAAGGTTGCGGTGAACCTGTCGCCGCGTCAGATGACCGAGGTCGATCTCGTCGCCAACATGATCCGTATCGTGCGCGACGCGAACGTGCCGCCGGAGCAGATCATGTTCGAGATCACCGAAACCGTGGCGATGCAGGACGCGCCACGCACCATCGAGATGATTCACGCGTTCCAGGCGAACGGTTTCGAGATCGCCATCGACGACTTCGGCACGGGTTATTCGAGTCTCGCGTACTTGCAGCGTTTTCGCGCCAAGCAGTTGAAGATCGACCGCTTTTTCACGAACGGTCTGGACGAGAACGGTCAGGAAGGGCGCGCGATCGTCTCGGCGATCATCGCGCTGGCGCATTCGCTGGATATGGATGTGGTCGCGGAAGGCGTGGAAACCGGCTCGCAACGTGATCGTCTGCAGGACATGATGTGCGATGAGATGCAGGGGTTCTTGCTGGCGCGGCCGCTGTCGGCGGATGCGTTCGGGAGCTTGTTGCAGCCGAAGGAAGGCGCGCCTGATGTGCCTGCGTCGGCCGCTCAGGCAGGCAGAATGGTGCGCGCGGCTTCGTAAAGCTGCATGCCGAGCGCGTACTCGCGCGACGGCCGCACCTCGCGCATGATGCGCGCGATCTCGTTCATGTCCAGATCCGCATCGCCCGCGAACAGGAGCCGGCGGATGGCGTTAATCAACTGTCCTTCGTGTACCGGCAAATTCACGTGCCCGAGTTCGTCGTAAGCGATGGTCGAATCGTTTACGTATTTCGGCGTGGCGAGAAACGGCACGCTCACCTGCGCGACCATTTCGCGGCTCGCGATCCAGTCGCGATAGAGGGTGTCGATGGCAACCGACTTGACCTCGTGGGCCGCAAACAAACGCCGTAGCGTCTGCTTGCCCTTCGGCGTCACGATATAGGCGGCCGCGCAATAGGCATAGAGCGCGTGGGCATCGAGGAGCGACACGCCCGACGGTTCGTGCCGCAGCGGTTCGTCGGCGTCCTGCGCGCGATGGCGCATCTGCAATTCACTTTGTGCCAGCATTGCAGGGATTTGATTGCTGAATGGGCAGCAATCGAGAAAGAGCACATCGCACGTTGGATACTGCTGCACGAAAAAGGCAATGGCGTCGTCATGCACGACCCTGGCGAAATGACGGCTGATTTCCACATCGTCTTCCAGCACGATAGTGGCGCTCTCCGGGTCAGCGCCGAGAATGACGTCTTCGTGCGAGCGCCTGCATGCCCAGATGCCGTTGTGCGCGCGGTTCTCATACGGGCCGAAGCGAGCGCCGTCGATGGCCTCGAAACGCGCGATACGCGTGTCATAGCCGATTCCGGCCAGTTGCGCTTCCATGTCCGCGCGCCTTGTTTCGCTCGACGCGAGGTTGATGTAGAAGCCGTCGAGTTTCATGGATTTTTTCGCGCGACAATCGAAGAGCGGTGCGCGATTCTAAACCTGTGTCCAAGCGCGGAAAACCTCGTTCTTGTCAATTGATGACTAAAAGTAACGATTCAATCGTTGTTCGAAGTCCTTCGTGATCCTCTTCGTTCGGTAGAATTCTGCCGCCCGCCAAAAGCTCGCAACGCGATGCCGGCGAGGACAAGGAATTCAACAAGCGAGAGAGAGACCCATGATCGAACACGGTTCGCCACATGTATTGAGTTTCATCAATCTGAAGGGCGGCGTCGGCAAGACCACCACGGCGGTGGCCGTCGCGGAAATTCTGGCGCATGAGATGAAAAAGCGGGTACTGCTGATCGATCTCGATCCGCAGACTAACGCCACGGTGAATCTGATCTCGGAAGAGCACTGGGACGAACTCGACCGCGAAGGGCGCACCATCGCGCAGCTTTTCGCGGACAAGATCAACGATCATCTGCCTCCGCGCTTCGATATCGAGCGTTCCATTGTCCGGAACGTATCCACGGTCGATGGCGGTATCCGCACGCTCGATCTGCTGCCATCGAGCATTGCGTTGATCGATTTGCAGGACCGCATTCCGTCCATCGCCATGTCGGGGCATTTCAACGTCAATCCGCGCGACATTCTGCGCGATGCGCTCAGGCCGGTGCTCGACCGGTACGACTACGTCATCATCGACTGCCCGCCGAGTCTCGGCACGGTCACCAAGAACGGACTGAATATCTCGACCGGTTACGTGGTGCCGACCATTCCGGACATCGTTTCGACATGGGGTATTTTTCAGATCGTCGAAAAGGTGCGGGAGTTCGCGATCAGCGTGAAGCAGCCGATTGCATCGCTCGGAATCGTGGCGACCAAGGTGCAAAGCAACAAGCTGCACCAGCGCGTCATGACGGATCTGGCGAACGGCCGGCTGGGCAAGTTCGCCGAAGCGGACATCCGGCAGCCGCACTTTTTCGCGAATTACATTCCGCAAGCCGTCGCGGTGTCCAACAGTGCGGACCATGCGGCCGACTGGCGAACGCTGAGGACCAAATACGGCAGCGCGCATGACGCGTTCGTCGGACTCACACTGGAGATTCACGCGCTATGTCAGGCAAAAGCCCGGTAAACAATCCGCTGCGGGCGTTCTTTGAGGTAATCGAGGCCGAGTACGCGACCAACCCCGATTTCGCGGAAAAGATCGACGCGATCCTGCGTCCGGCGCAAGACGGCGCACCGCCCGTGCGCGCGCGTGCGCCCGCGAAACGCAAGCCGGTCGATGCGCCCGACGTCCACGCGGAACTGGCGGCGCGCGGTGAAGACGGTTTGCGCGCGTGGCTCGGTGAACAATCCGCGGACGTGCTCAAGGCGATCATCCGCAAGGAAGATCTCGACGCCGCGCGCCGAGCCGCGAAGTGGAAAAGCGAGAGCAAGCTGGCCGACTTCATCGTCGATGGTCTGCGCGCGCGCAAGTCGCGCGGCGGGGCGTTCATCGGGAGGACGCGGGACGAGGCTTGAGGTGCGCTTAGTCCATCGCCGCATGCGCAAGCGACTCGTTCGACATCTTGCGCGCGGGGCGAATCAGCAGAATCAACGGCACCACCAGCAAGGTCGCGACGAACATCAGCTTGAAGTCGTTGAGGTACGCGATCATCGCGGCTTGCTGCGTGATGGTCTGGTTCATCATTGCCAGGTCTTGCAGGGAGCCGGAGGCGAGCATCGGCTGCATCGCGGGATTGAAGGGCGTGACCTGCGCGGCGAGATCGGCGTGCGCGACCTGCGTGTTGCGCGTCATCAGCGTCTGCACGATCGAAATGCCGATACTGCTGCCGATATTGCGCATCAGGCTGTAGGTGGCGGTGCCGTCGGCGCGCAGCATCGGCGTGAGCGTGGAAAACGTGAGCGCCGAGAGCGGCACGAACACGAAGCCGAGACCGAAGCCCTGAATCACGCCCGGCCAGACGATATCGGAGGCGGACAGCACGATGGTGTATTGCATCATCTGCCACAGCGCGAAGGCCGAGATCAGGAAGCCCGCGAGCAACAATAGCCGCGCGTCCACGCGCTTCAATAAGCGCCCGGCGACGAGCATCGCCAACATGGTGCCAGCGCCGCTCGGTGCGGTGACGAGTCCGGTCGTCGCCACCGGATAGTTCATGAGGTTTTGCAGCATCGGCGGCAGGAGCGCGCGGGTGGCGTACATCACCGCGCCGATCACGAAGATGAAGAACGTGCCGGTCGCGAAGTTGCGGTCCTTGAGCAACTCGTATTTGAAGAACGAACGCGTGCCGGCGGTGGCCGTATGCGCCACGAAAAACACGAACGCCAGCGCGGCGAGAATGGCCTCGATGCGGATTTCCATCGAGCCGAACCAGTCGAGCTGCTCGCCGCGATCGAGCATCGCTTGAAACGCGCCGATGGCGAGTCCCAGCGTGACGAAACCGAAGGCATCGAACCTGACGGATTTTCGGGCGACTTGCGCGGGCAGGAAAGTCAGCACGCCGAACAACGCGAACGCACCGATCGGCACGTTGATGAAGAACACCCAGCGCCAGTTGTAGCTGTCCGTGAGCCAGCCGCCGAGCGTGGGCCCGAGAATCGGGCCGACCATCACGCCCATGCCCCAGACGGCCATCGCCTGACCTTGCTTTTCGGGTGGGTTGATATCGAGCAGAATCGACTGCGACAAGGGCACGAGCGCCGCGCCGAAAATGCCCTGCAACAGCCGCGACGCGACGATCTGCGCGAGCGTCTCCGACAACCCGCACAGCGCTGACGCCACCGTGAATCCGGCAATCGACACGCACAACAGCCGCTTCACGCTCAACTGATCCGCCAGCCACCCGGTAAGCGGCGTGGCGATCGCCGCCGCGACGATATACGACGTCAGCACCCATGTGATCTCGTCCTGCGACGCCGACAGCGCGCCTTGCATGTGCGGCAGCGCCACGTTGGCGATGGTGCTGTCGAGCGTCTGGATCAGCGTGGCGAGCATGATCGAGACCGTCAGCATCGTGCGGTTCAGCGGCACGGGGGCGCTTTGCATCGGGGATTGGGAAGACATGGGGCGCGCCTTGGGCGCTCGTCGAAATTGTAATCAGGGTGATGATAAGCCAGCTTATTATACGGACGGCACGCGCTCATGCAACCGGCGAAAAACCGGACGTCTTACCTATAATCGCGGGATGGAAACCCAACTCGACAAACGCTTCGGCTTTCTGGTGGCCGACGTGGACCGCCTGTGCGGCAACCGTTTCGACGAACTCGCGAAGTCGTCGCTCAATCTCACGCGTGCGCAGTGTCGCGTGCTGGCTTATCTTTCGCACTATGGCGAGGTGAATCAGGCGCGGCTCGCGGGGCTTTTGGAAGTCGCGCCGATTTCCGCCGGGCGGCTGCTGGACCGCATGGAGGAGGGCGGCTGGATCGAGCGGCGGCTCAATCCCGATGACCGGCGCGAGCGGCAGGTGCGCATGACGGCGAAGGCGGAGAAGGCGCTGGACCGTGCGCGGCGTGTCGGCGATGAGATCGCGGCGGAAGCGCTGGCGGGGTTCAGCCGCGCCGAAAGCGATCAGTTGATTGCGTTGCTTCAGCGCGTGCGGGGGAACTTGAGTCGTATCGTGGATCGGTGAGGTTTCAGGCGCGTTACTTGCTGGCTTGCGGGTTTGGAAGGTTTGTCCATCGACTGAGGAGAAGAAACCATGCTGAAAAAATGCACTGCACCGTTGGCTGTTATCGCGTTGTCGGCTGCTGTTTTGTTTGCAGTGCCGGTTGCGTCTGCGCAGGCGCAGGATGCCGCCGGGGCCTCGACGCCCAAGGCCGTTAAGAAAGAGCAGCGCAAGGCCGCGCGTCAGAAGAAGAACGCGGAGTTGGGCGCGCTTGAGAAGAATGGGTATAACCCTGGCGGCGATCAAAATAACTATCCGCAGAATATTCAGAACGCGGAGGCTAAGGTTCAGGCGCAGAAGGCTGGGAAGCCGGTGCCGGCTTCTACGCCGTGATTTTGTGTTGCTGGTTTTTTGTCGTGGAAGGGGCTGCTGCTGTTGGTGATGTTTATTCAGTAGCCGCCTCTCCGGCGGGGGGGTAACTTTCTTTGCTGCTGCAAAGAAAGTTACCAAAGAAAGCAGCTTTTACCCCTCCGCACGCTGGCTGGAAAGTGTGGTCTGAATTAACGATGCAGTGGCCGCAATAGGACCTTCCACGTTTGACGCGCCGCTTAGGCAACCTCGCGATATCGCGCTCGAATTCTTTAGCGTTAGTGGACCGCATTCATTCATTCGGCCATGCGCTTCGCGCGCCGAGAACCTTAGAACGGAACCCCGCAGTCTATTAGCGCCCAGCCACCTCACGCTTCTCCGCTAGATTGCTATTCGGCCCAACCTTGGTTAGTGCTTTCACAAAAGGCGTGTTTGCCACGCGCGCGCAAAAGCTCAAACTTGCATTGGCAATGGTGCACGTTGACGCTTGCCTTTTAGTCGGAGCACTAACGAACGTAGGGCCGAATAGCAATACAGCGATGGCGCGTGAGGTGGCTGGGCACGCGCACGCTGCGGGATTCCGTTCTAAAGTTCTCGGCGCGCGAAGCGCATGGCCGAAAGAATGAATGCGGTCCACTAGGGCCAAAGGATTCGAGCGCGAAATCGCGAGGTTGCCCACGCGCTTAACGAAACGCAGGACATCCTAACGCGGCCACTGCATCGTTAATCCAGACCACCCTCTCCAGCCATCGTGCCTGGGGTAAAAAGCTGCTTTCTTTGGTGACTTTCTTTGCAGCAGCAAAGAAAGTTACCCCCCCGCCGGGGAGGCGGCTACTGAATAAAAAGCACAAACAACAGCAGCCCCTTCCACAAAATCCCCCGTCATCAAACCTCACTCAAGCTGATACGACAACACCGCGTTCACCCGAGGACTCCTCGAAGCACTCTCCACCGGCGCATCCCCCATGCTTTCGCGACCGACAAATCAATACTGTAGTGCTTCGCATCCGAAATCCTGAAGCCCACGCTCGCCGACGACAACCGCCGCGGATTCGCCGTGCCGCCATGCAGATAAACGCGCGCCGCATCGAAGGAAACATAGGGCGTGAACGTCTTCAGATAAGTCATCCCGATCACCACAGCCCGGTTCACCTCGAACGACGCACCCCAGCCCGAATCCCCCGACACCTCGCCCGGCTGATAACCCTGCGCGAAATGCTGCGCGCCGAACGACACCTGCTCGGAAGTAGGCAGCGTATCCGGCGAATACTGCCCCGTCGTCGAAAACACCGTGCCAATGCCCAGCGGCCAGTCATTGCTCTGCGTGTAGGTCGCACCGGTGCGCACGAAGGTGATCGACACGGGATTGACCGGCGCATAACCGGCGATATTCGTCTCCGCACTGCGCGACGCGCCGAGCACATCAAACGCCTTCGCCACGTTGAAGCTCGCACGCCGCACCACGCCCGCACCGATGCCGGTGTAATCGAGCTGCAACTGCGTCACGCGCACTTGCGAACGCTGCGTGAGTTGCGGATTGCCGAACGCGATCGTGTTCTTCAAGCGGCCTTCATCGTGCGAGGCATACACCGTCGCCGTGCCCGTCAGACTGCGCGCATTGGACAGAATGAACGGATACACCGCCGAAAACGCGAGCTTTTCATTCACGACGGTCCGCTCGATATACGAAGGCAAGCCGGGATTGTCGACCGGATGACCGTGGTAATGCGAGGCATCGACCTTCGCGGTCAGACCGTCCGTGCCGATCGGCAGCGTGCCGCTCGCGGCGTAGTACGTCTGATCGTCGCGGCCCTTGGGCAGCAGCGCGGACACCGACAGCGATTCGCCCAGCCCCAGCATGCCGTTCTCCGTCGCGCCCAGAATCCCCTGCACGCCAGGATGATTGAAGTCGATGCCCGTGCTCACATTCACCGGCTTGCGTTCGACATCGAGCGTGAGCGTGGCCGCGCCGTCGGTGTTCTGCGGCGGCGCGACGGTGGCCTGCGTCTTCACGCCCGGAATCATGCCGAGGACGTTGATGTAGCGCTCGAAGGTCGCCTGCCGCAAGGGCCGGTCGGCGCGCATGCGATCGGCTACGGCGCGGATGCGTTTTTCCGCCGCGCCCGGATTGCCCTTGATGACGACATCCGCGATATAACCTTCGACCACGGTTACGCGCACCACGCCATCCGCGAACGTCTGCGCGGGGATGAACGCGAACGACAGCGCATAGCCGCGTTCCTTGTACAGCGCGGTCACGCCGTTGGCGGTTTCGATCAACTGGCCGATGGTCACGTTATGGCCGACCAGCGGCGTGAAGCGCCCGGCGATGTCCTTGAAGGGCAGCGCCTTCACACCTTCGATCTCGATTTTGGTCGGCGTGACATGGCGCGCGAGCAGCGCATCGAGTGCGGGCGCGGGCGCTTGTACATCGACGGAAACGGAGGGTTTGGATGGCGCATCGACCTTCGGCAGCGCATCCAGCGGATTCCCGCCGATGCTCGCGCGTGGCGCGGCGGGCGGCGTCTGCGCGTGAGCGATGGGAATCGTGAGCGCGACGAGACAGCAGGCCCGTTTGAATGAACGGATCTTCATGGTGTTTCCCTCGTGATGATGCCGCGAGAACGTCGTGCGGTTTAAATGCGCCGCCGCGTTCTTCGTCGTGTCGTTATGTGGTGCTGCCTTTCCTTACTCGATGCTCGTAGACACATCGATCGGGCGCAAGACCACGCCCGATCGATGTCCTTAACGCCGCACCCCGCCCAGCACGCCGCCGACGACCGAACCGACCGCGCCGAGCAAGCCGCCGCCGTTGGTGCCGGTCGTGTTGTTCGTGCCACCCGATGCCGACGACAACGCCGGAGCAGGCGCCGCAGCCGTGCTGCCTTGCGTGGTCGCGACCGTCACGCCGAGCCCTGCGGTAATCGAAGTCACGGTGCCGAGCACGCCGCCATTGCCTGCCGAACCGCTCGTGCCGCTTCCGCCCGTCAGCGCACCAACGACACCCGTCACCGGTGCAAGCGGTCCAGCCCCGCTCGCCGCGTTGCCAGAGAGCGCGCCCGTGACGCCGCTCAACAGTCCCGTGACAGGGGCGAGGGCGCCGGTCCCCGTCACGGGGCTGCCCGTGGCTCCGCCCAACCCGCCCGTCAGACCACTGACGACGCTCGTCACCGGCGCCAGCACGCCACCCGTCGAGCCACCGAGAATTCCCGTGACGGGCGCGACCGGATTGGACCCGTTCAACAAGCCGCCCGCCGATGCCACCGTCGTTCCCGTCGCGGAAACGAGCTGACCCACGCCCGCCGTGAGCGCATTGCCGCCGTTGGCCGTGACATTCAGCCCGGCCTGATTCAACGCGCCGCCAATCGACGAAAGCAGGTTGTTGACGGGCTGACCAAGACCGGTTGCATTGCCAATCGTTTGCGTCGCCGTGCCGACAGTAGCCGTGATCGGCGTGATCGCCTGACTCACGGTTTGCGTGAGTTGCGTGACCGGCGCGCTCGTGAGCGACTGACCCAGCACACCGCCCGTCTGATTCACCGCATTCCCGACGATGCCGACAATCGCGCCCACCGGCGTCGTCACCGGGGCGAGCGGCGCGAGCGTGCCGCTGCCCAGACTCGTGACGAGCGTCCCCGCGCTCGACACGGCATCGCCCGTTTTCTGCACGACGCCGCCGACACTCGCCACCGTTGTGCCGACCGGATCGGCCGATGTGCCGATCGTGCCCAGACCCGCCGACACGCCATCGCCGAGCGTGGACACCGCCGCGCCGAGATTCGACACGACACCGCCCGCGGCTTGCGTGGTGCCCGCATCGACGGCCGGTGTCGGGGTTGTGGCGATGACCGTGCCCAACCCCGAAACCGTGTCGCCGAGCGCGGACACCACGTTGCCGGTCTTGTCGGCGACCGCCGCGACGGGTGGCGTCACCGTGGTTCCGGTTCCGCCGCCGCCCGTGCCGCCGTTGCTGCCGCTCCCCCCGCTGCTTCCACCGCCGCCGGTGCTGCCGGTGGTGGTCCCCGAACCTCCTGTTCCCCCCGAACCCATGTCACTGTTGCCACCCGTCGAAATCGTCCCCGACCCGCTGCCCGATGCGCCCTTGCTCATGGAGCCGGAGCCGCCGCATGCAGCGAGCGAGAGCACGCTTGCGGCCGCCGCCGCGATCAGAGTGGTGCGCAAAAGGTCGCGTCCGATATTGCTCGTGTTCATGATGCCCTCGGTGTTTGTCTTTAAGGAACCGCGAGCGGACATTTGCAGGAGGTATGCCATTGAGCGCATCGGGCATCGCACGTAATCGGAAAATCCTTCTGCGGCGAGCGTTTGACGCAATCGGACGGTATTTCGCGGAGGGCGGCGAACCTGCAAAAGCGAAGCGCCGAACGCACCTCGTAACGTTACGAATTCACGGATACGTTACGCATTCCGACGTTACGTGCGATTTTTTTGATTGCGACTATCATCGAAAATCGACGATACGCGATTCATTAAATCGGGCAGGATTAAACGGAATCAACTCGCTGCTTTTAAGCAGCTCTTTCCCCTTGAACCGACGAGTGTTTCTAAAAACACAAAGATTCTGTTAGACGATAATTGATTTCGAGATAGCGTTGGGTTATAAATTCGTCAGGCAGTGTTCTTCCCTCCGCAAACGTTCCAGAGAGAAGGCAACGCCCAAAAAAAACATTACATAACTGAGAGAAAGGTGGCCTCATGTCAGGCTGCTTTCGAACCCGCACGCCCATGCTGCAAAGGGTTGCGCGCCGGTTCGAAAGCAGCAGGAAGAGGATCGCCTGTTGCACCGAGCAAGACCATTCCGAGGGCCATTAAAATGAAAGCAACCTTCCTTCAATTCATTCGGGACAACCGGGGCATTACCGCCATCGAGTACGGGCTGATCGCAGGCGTTTTGGCATTGGGAATCATGGCGGCGGTCGGGGACGTCGCCACCCAGTTGTCCTCGACGTTCGAAGCCATCAAGACCGAGTTGCAAGGCAAGAGCACTACGGGTTAATACGGGCGTTCCGTATTAACCCGATTTTCTTTGGGAAACTCGAATCGCGCGCCGGTTAATCGCTGGCGCGTGACCAATCGTTTCGCCCTGAATTTTCGTTTTACGGGTATTCGCCTTGATTGGGCGGATGCCGGTAATGCGCGTGCCTGCCGATTTACTGCGTCTCATGATCTCGATCGAATACGCGTTTTTTATCGGCTGGGCGTCCGCTGTCGTCTCGTGCGACTGGCGGCGCAGGCTGATTCCCAATTCGCTCGTTTTCACGGGAGCGGGTTGTGCGCTGCTGTTGTCGGCGTTCGGACATTCTCCGTTCGGCGTCTTCGCGCGTGGCGCGCTGAGCGGCTTCGCCACCGGCGCGGCCGCGCTGCTGCCGTTCTACGCGCTCGGCATGATGGGCGCCGCCGACGTCAAGCTCTTCGCCGCGCTCGGCGCATGGTGCGGGCCGCGCGCGCTGCTCGGCATATGGTGCGTCGCGAGCCTGCTTGCGTTCGTTCATGCGTTGATGCTGCTCGTCCGGCGTCGTCGTGTCGCGCTGACGCTGCGCGAGATTCCCGCCGATGATCGCCGAAGCAACAGCACGCCCTACGGCGCATTGCTCGCGCTCGCGGCGCTCGGGCATCTCGCCGTGATCGCGCTGGGAGCACGCGCATGAAAAGCCGCAAAGCCCAGCGCGGCAACATGGCGATCGAATTCGCCATCGTGTTTCCGCTGTTCTTCCTCGTGCTGTACGCCATCGTCACCTACAGCCTGATCTTCGTCGCGCAGCAGTCGCTCACGCTCGCCGCCGAGGAAGGCGCGCGCGCCGCGTTGCGCGTGCAGCCGGGCGCGACGAGCATCGCGGCTTCGCTCACGTTGCGCGCGCAGGCCGCATGTCTGGCCGCGCAAAACATGTCGAACTGGCTGATGCAACCGACCCAATGCAGCACGACGACCACCGCCTGCACCTTCGACACGACGATGAACTGCATCCAGGTCACGCTCGACTATGACTATGCGGGCAAGCCGCTCATGCCCACGCTGCCGCTGTTGAAGATGGCCTTGCCGGATGCGCTCGTCGCTCAGGCGTCCGTCCAGCTCGACCCGAACAACCTGTTCTGAACGCGCACATCATGGCCAATCTCACCCGCACGCTCGCCTTTTTGCTGCTGATGCTCGCCGTCGTGCTCGGCGCATTCGCCTTCATGCTGGCGCGCTCGCCCGCACCGCATGCGCCACCCGCATCGCAGGCCGCGCCTTCCATTGCCGCCGATACGCGCCTCGTTCCCGTGGTCGTCGCCGCGCGCGATCTGCCTGCCGGTCAGCCGCTCGATGCCGCCGCGCTCACCGTGCGCATGCAGGCCGAAACCACACCCGGCGCGTTCACCGATCCGAACCTGCTCGCCGGCCGCGTCACGCGCGCGGCGGTGGTGCAGGGCGCGCCGCTCACCGAAGCGTCGCTGTCCAGCGGTCTCGCGGATGTCATCGCCCCCGGCGAACGTGCGGTCGCCGTGCAGATCGACGAAACGAACGCGGTCGGCAATTACGTGCGGCCGGGCAATTTCGTCGATGTGTTCTTCTCGCTCAAACGCGAAGGCGCGGGTCATTCGGATGCCGAAGTACAGACGACGCAGGCGCGTCTGCTGTTGTCGAAGGTGCGCGTGCTGAGCGTGGGCGCGGCATCGGTGGGCGGTGCGCAGCCCAACGGCGCGTCCGATGCGAATGCACAACCGGCACGCAATGCCAGCGCCGCCCGCACCGCCGTGCTCGCCGTGCGCACCGCCGATGTCGATGCCCTCACGCTCGCCGAAGGCGCGGGCCGCATCGTGCTGGCTTTGCGCAATGGCGGTGACGATGAAACGCCGCCGCAGCCAATATTTGCGCCGCTCGTGCAGGTCAAGGCAAACGCGCCGGAAAACGGCTCGACACGCGCGGCGGCGGGGATGTCGCTGGGAACGCTGGCGGTTGCGCGCGTCGTTCATGAGACGGTCGCGCCAACGCAGCGAACAGTACCCCGCGCAAGCGTGATCGAAGTGATTCGCGGCGGACGCGTGGAGCACATCGCGGATTGAACGTTCAATGCAGGACCTACGCAAGAGCAGGGCGCGCAAGCGTCCGGGCATGACGATGATGAAGAACCGGCAATTTTTCTCGCGGCGCATGTGTATCGTGGCGGCGCTTTTTTTGAGCATCAGCGTGCTCGTGGCGTTTGGCGCGAACGCGCAAGCGGCGCAATCCGATGCGAGCGCAGCGTACAAGCTCGTCGTCGGTGGCCAGCAGTCGATTGCGCGCGGCCATGCGCTGTCGCGCGTCGCTATCGGCGATCCGGCTGTCGCGGATGTGATTCTGCTCAAGGACGGCGGCGGCGCGCTGCTCGTCGGCAAGGCAGCGGGCACGACCGATATGCTGCTCTGGGAACGCGGCAGCGATGCCCCGCGCACCTACACCATCGACGTGCAGGCCGCAGCGAGTCAAGCCTTGCTCGGCCGCGATTCACCGTCATTGCGCGTGCTGGGAAAAACCGCCGTGCTCACCGGCTCCACGCCGACCATGACCTCGCACCAGCGCGCGGTTTCGGCGGCGCAGGCATCGGTGGGCAAGGACGGCGCGCTTGTGGATGCCGTGACCATCGCCACGAAAAGCGTCGTTCAGGTGGATGTGAAAGTGGTCGAATTCAGCAAGTCGGTGCTGAAGGAAGCGGGCTTCAACCTGTTCTCGCAGAACAACGCGGGCTTCGCGTTCGGGACGTTTTCACCGAGTTCGCTCGGCAATGTCACGGGCGGCGCGGGCAGTCCGTTGCAGGTCACGGCGACGTCGCCGATTGCGTCAGCGTTCAACCTCGTGCTCAATTCGACATCGCGCGGACTGTTCGCCAATCTGAGCTTGCTCGAAGGAAATAACTTGGCGCGCGTGCTCGCGCAGCCCACGCTCGTCGCGCTGTCGGGACAAAGCGCCAGCTTCCTCGCGGGCGGCGAGATTCCCGTGCCGGTGCCGCAATCGCTCGGGACCACGACCATCGTCTATAAGCCGTACGGTATCGGCCTGTCGCTCACGCCGACGGTGCTCGGCCCCGAACGCATCGCGCTCAAGGTCGCGCCCGAGGCGAGCCAGCTCGACTTCGCGCATGCCATCACCATCGACGGCGTATCGGTGCCCGCGCTGACCACGCGCCGCGCCGAAACCGCCGTCGAACTCGGCGATGGCGAGAGCTTCGTGATCGGCGGACTCGTGGATCGCGAAACGGCGTCGAACGTGAACAAGGTGCCGCTTCTCGGCGATCTGCCGATCATCGGCGCGTTCTTCAAGACGCTGCAATATTCGCAGACGGACCGCGAACTCGTGATCGTGGTGACGCCGCATCTGGTCTCGCCGATTGCGCGCGGCGCGGCATTGCCCTCGACGCCGGGCGAGCAGGCCGAACAGCGCAACGGGCCGGTGTGGCGGAGTTTCGTCGGCGGCGCCTTGTCCAGCGATGCCGCGCCGGGGTTCTCGCGATGAACGCGCAGGAATCCTTGCCCGCAGCGCGTTTTCTGTGTGCGAGCGCCGATCCTTCGCGCACCGCGTGGCTTCAGGAAGCGCTCGCGAGCGTCGGCAGCGTGCAGGCCGCGCCGTGCGAATCCGCCGCGTTGGTTTCGAGCATTGCGGAGCACGCGCCGTCCATCGTATTCGTCGATTTCACGTCGCACACGCTCGCTCATGCGAACGATGCCAGCGCGCTCGCCCAAGCCGCGCGCGATGCATTCCCCAGCGTGCCCATCGTCGCGCTCGGCACGCTGTCCTCGCCGGTGTCGGCGGTGGTCGCGCTGCGCGCGGGCGTGCGCGATTTCATCGATCTCAATGGAGACGCAGGCGATGTGCTGCCCGTGGTCCGGCGTTTGTTGGATGAACGCCCCGAACTCGTGAGCCGTCACGGCAGAATCACCGTGCTGGTCGGCGCGCGCACCGGCATGGGCGTGAGCACGCTGGCGGCGAATCTCGCGCATGCGGTGCATCAGCGCGGCGCGGCGCGGCATAAAACTACCGCGCTGCTCGACCTCGGCCTGCCCGCCGCCGACAGCGCGCTGTTGCTCGACACCCAAAGCGAACTGCATTTCGTCGATGCCGTGCGCAGCCTTCGCCGCATCGACGAAACGTTCGTGAATACGGCGTTTGCGCGTCATCCGAGCGGCTTGGCGATCACCGCGCTGCCCGCCGATCTTTCTTCGATGCGCGCAATCTCCTTCGCGTCCGCCGTGAGCACGTTGAACCGGCTGCGCGCGTTCTTCGATCATCAGATAGTGGATCTCGGTGGCTTCTCGAATCTCGATTTCGTCGCGCAAGTGCTTCAGGCCGCGGATGTTGCGTGGCTCGTGTGCGATCCGAACGTGGCCTCGGCGGTGTCGGCGAGAGCGTTCATCGAAGGTCTGCACGTCGATGCATCCGAAACGCCGACATTCACGCTCGGACTCGTCGTCAACAAGTTCGATGCAGCCTTGAACTTCGGTGCGGATCAACTGGCCGCGCGGCTCGAATTGCCGCTCGTCGCGGTGCTGCCGGAACGTGCGCAGGCACTCGGGCGCGCCGTGAATCAAGGCCTTTTATTGAGCGCAAGCGCCGAACGCGATCCCTACGTGCGCGCACTCGCACCGCTCGTCACGCGCCTGTGCGGCGACGAAGCCGCATCGAAAAATCAAACGCGCGCGCAGCGTCTCGGGCATTTCCTTCCCACTCTTCTGAAACGGTCATAGACGATGGCACAGGACTTCAGCAAGGACATCGCGTTCGCCAACGATCTGGCCGAAGACGCCACCGCGTTCGCGCATTCGCAGCAGTTTCAGGACGTGGCGAGCGCCGCGCACGAGCACTTGCTCACGCGTATCGAGGAGTTGGGAGCGGAGTTCGGGCGATGGTCGCGTCAGGCCATCCAGCAATTCGTCGATCTTGAGATGGACAGCTTCGTGCGCTTGCGCCGCGTGCCGCTCAACGAAAGCGAAGTGCGTCTGGTGGCGGCTGCCTTGACGAAGGAACTCGCAGGCTTCGGTCCGCTGGAAGACCTGCTCGCCGATCCCGCCGTGGAAGATATCCTCGTGAACGGTTTCAGCGATGTCTACGTGTCGCGCCACGGCATGCTCGAACGCATTCCCGTGCGTTTCGCCGACAACGCGCATCTGCTGCGGATCGTGCGGCGCATTCTCGCGCCCATCGGCCGGCGGCTGGACGAATCGAACCCGATGGTCGATGCGCGTCTGCCCGACGGCGGACGCCTCAACGTGGTGATCGAGCCGCTGTCCATCGACGGTCCGGTGGTGTCGATCCGCAAGTTTCGCCGCGATCCGCTGCGTCCCGACGATCTCATCGCCAACAACACGCTCGATCGCGATATCGCCGCGCTGCTCGAAGCGGCGGTCGAGGCGCGCTGCAATATTCTCGTGTCGGGCGGGACGAGTTCGGGCAAGACTTCGCTGCTCAACGCGCTGGCGTTCTTCATTCCGAAGCATGAGCGCGTGGTGACCATCGAAGATACGGCGGAGTTGTCGCTGAATCATCCGCATGTGGTACGGCTCGAAAGCCGTCCCGGTGGCTTCGATGGCGCGGGCGTCGTCTCGATTCGCGATCTCTTGCGCAATACATTGCGGATGCGGCCCGACCGGATCGTGGTCGGCGAAGTGCGCGGCGGCGAAGTGCTCGAAATGCTTCAGGCGATGAACACCGGCCACGACGGTTCGATGGGCACCGTCCACGCCAGTTCGCCGCGCGAATGTCTTTACCGGCTGGAAATGCTCGCCGGTTTCGCGGGCTTTCAGGGCACGGAAGCGAGTTTGCGCAGGCAGATTGCCAACGCGATCGATTTCATCGTGCAGATCGGACGGCTGTCGAACGGGCGCAGAAGAATCATTTCGGTTACCGAAGTGACGGGGCTGTCGGACAACATCGTCGCGATGCAGGAGTTGTATCGCTACGATCCCGCGACCGATGCCAACGGCGAGGAAACGGACCATTGGACTTCGCTCGGCATTCATCCGAGTTCGCCCAAACTCGCGAAGTTCCGGCAAGCGCTCAACGCGACGCTCGCGGATGACTTCGGTAGAGGCTCCGCGCGCATGGGAGGCTTCGGAGGCTTCAATGTCTAGCGGTGTGGCGCTCGTCGGCATGCTCGCGCTGGTGTGCGCGGCGGGCTCGCTCTTGTTGTGGCGACGCGCGATGCTCGGGCGCGAGCGCATGCTGGCGGCGCGCTTCGTCGAACGGCAAGTGCAGAGCGCAAGCGCGCCGGTATCGATGCCGCGCGCGGCGCCTGCCACGCAAGCCGCGCGTCCTGCACCGACGCGCATGGTGTACGAAGCCGCGCGCGTCTGGGCGATGTTCGTCAATCTCATGCATCGCGCGGGCGTGCGCAATCCGCGTGCGTTTTGTCTCGTCATGCTCGGAATGACGTTCTGCGCGTCGTCGTGGGCGGCCATGCGCGCGGGTTTTCTGTTCGGCATCGGAACGGCCGTGCTCGTGATGGCGCTCATGCACGCGTGGCTCACGTGGCGCGCGCAGAAACGCCATCAACACATCACGCGGCAATTGCCTTCGTTTCTGGATGGCATCGTGCGGCTCATCGTGATCGGTCATAGCGTGCCCGCCGCATTTCAGGCGACGCTCGCCGCCACCGAAGCGCCGCTGCGCGAATGCCTCGACCGCGCGTTGCCGATGCTGCGCACCGGCATGGAGATCGATCACGCGCTTGCGGCGGTGGCGCGCATGTATCGCGTGCGTGAGCTTGAACTGGTGGGCGCGGTGCTGCGCGTATCGGTGAAATACGGCGGACGCTCGGACGTGATGCTCGATCGCATGTCGGCGTTCATGCGCGATCTGGAGCAGGCGGATCGCGAACTCGTCGCGATGTCCACGGAGACGCGTTTGTCGTCGTGGGTGCTCGGTCTGTTGCCGGTCGTGCTGGGTGGCGCGGTCATCGTCACGAATCCGCGTTATTTCAACGCGATGTGGGTCGATCCGCTCGGCCGCAAGCTGGTCTTCATCGCGTTCGGGCTGCAAGTGCTTGGCGCGTGGCTGCTGTATCGGCTGGCGAAGCTCAGGACATGACATCATGAACTCCACGCCTTCGCTCATCGGCGCGTTTGCGCTGGCTGCCGCCGCACTCGCCGCCGCGATGTTCGGTGCGCTCGCCTTGTCGCGTCATGCACGCATGCAACGTTCGGCGCGCACGCTGGAACAAGCGCTGAAGCAACGCGCCGCGCCGATGCCTGCGAATCCTGCTCAGGCACCCGCGCAAGGACGCGGATGGCTGGCGGCGATTGGCCGCGCGGGCATCGGCTGGCTCGATACGCCGTTCGGACGTGTCGCGGTGGCCGAGGAAGACCGGCATCTGCTGGAACGCTGCGGTTTTCTCGATGTCCGCGCGCGCGGCTACTTTCTCGCATCGCGCGTGCTCGGCGCGCTATGCACGCCGCTCGTGCTGATGCTGCTCTTTCATCACGGCGCGCATGGCACGCGTTTCATGCTGCTCATGTTCGTCGCGCTCTCCGGCGGCTTCATGGCGCCGAAGTGGTTCGTGCGCAGCAAGGCCATTGCCCGCCAGCGCGCGGTCGATTCCGAGTTGCCGATGTTCGTCGATCTGCTGCGCTTGTTGCAAGGCGTGGGATTGTCGCTCGATCAAAGCATGCAAGTGATGATTCAGGACTTCCCCGTGGTGCTCCCCGTGCTTTCAAAGGAACTGGCGATGGCGCAGGCGCAGTTCGTCACTGGCCGCACGCGCGAGCAATCGCTAAAAAGGCTTTCCACAAGCTACGAAAACGATGAACTCGCCGCTGTGATGCGCCTCGTCATTCAGGTGGAAAAACATGGCGGCGCGGTGCAGGAGCCGTTGAAGCAGTTCGGCGACCGCCTGCGCGAAGGGCGTCGCGCCACGCTTCGAGCGCGCATCGGCAAGCTCACGGTGAAGATGACCGGCGTGATGGTGCTGACCTTGCTGCCTGCATTGTTGATCGTCACGGCGGGGCCGGGGTTCATCGCCATCGTGCATTCGCTTGCACGGCTTCATCGTTGAAAGGATGACTAAGCAAATGCTCCGATTCGTTTTAATACTCATCTCCGCGATGCTGACCGCCTGCGCCACGAAAACGGATAACGGCTACGGTTTGGGTATTCAGGCCGAACGTCAGGCCGCGCTCGATCAGGCCATGAAGCAGGATGCGAAGCCCGACACGCCCGGCATGTATCTCGCGCTGATCGACCGCATGCAGCGGCAAGGGCTGTATTTCGCGTCGCTGGCGCATATCGACGCTTACGAGCAGCAATACGGCGTCTCGCCCGACACCATTCTTTTGCGTGCCGATGCGCTGCGTCAAACCGGCCAGCCGGAAGCGAGTGCGACGGCCTACGCGCGTCTTGCGAACACGCCGTTGGCCGCGCGCGGTTTGCGCGGACTGGGATTGATCGCGGGCGAAGCGGGCGATTTCACGCATGCCGCACAGCGTTTCGATGAAGCATCGCGCCTAGAGCCCACCGATGCGCCGATGCTCTCCGATCTCGCCTACGCCCGCATGCGTCTGGGCGACATAACAGGCGCACGCGTGCCTTTGATGAAAGCCGCCGAACTCGCGCCGGACAATCCCAAGATCATGAGCAACGTGGCGCTCTATCTGCTCGCCAGCGGGCAGGACGTGAAAGCACAAGGCCTGATGACGCAACAGAAGCTCGCGCCCGACTTGCAGCAAGCCATTCGCACCGATGCACAGCGTATCGCGGATGCGGTTTCGCCACGCGCGGTGAAAGATGACGAGCGTGCGCACGTCGCATCGCGTTAGGATGGGGCATGCGTGAATAACAGGAACGGAAAAATGAGCACGATTCGTAAGGTGACCGGACTGATGCTCGCATTGAGCATGGTGCCAATGACATGCGCGGCACAGACACAGATCGGCGATGCCGCGAACGCCTGGTTCATGCTACAGGCCAGCAACGCCGCATCTTCGCCCGCGCAGCCGATGTTGGGCGCGGAAGCGAGCCGTGCCTATGAGCGCTATCTCAAGTCGTTCGAAACATCGATTCCGGCGCACTACGGCTCCTCGCTCGAAGATGCGGGACGTCCTGCGCTCGACGTGAATTATCACGATAGCAACTGATCCTTCACGCGCCTTCATGAGAAACCGACTCGTCCGCACGACATCCCGGCGCGCGCAGCACGGCGCGGCTGGCACGCTCGCCGCCATCTGGATCATCATCGCCATCGCGGCGCTCGGTGCGATCGATGTCGGCAATTTGTTCTTCGCGCGGCGCAGTCTGCAAAGCGTGGTCGATCTCGCGGCGAGCGCGGGCTCGCAAGTCGCGGATACGGCGTGCACGCGCGCGCAAAACGCCGCGCTCGGCACGGCGAACATCAACGGCTTCGTGGCGAGTGCGGCCGGCAACGACATGACTACCACCTGCGGTTCCTTCAACGCGCAGACCAACCCCGCGCCGGACTATTACGTGCCGAACACGCAACCGGTGAACGCGGTCAAGGTCATCGCGCATCGCACGGTCAATGCGTTCTTCATCGGGCCGCCGCAGATCGTGACGGCGAGCGCGGTGGCGCGCACGGTCAATATTGGCGCATTCACGCTCGGCACGACGCTCGCATCGATCGGTCAGGGACCGCTCAACGGCTTGCTCAATGCGTTGCTCGGCACCAATCTAAATCTCTCGCTGGCGTCGTATCAGGGCTTGGCGAACACGCGCGTGAAGATCAGCGATCTGGTGGCGGCAGCGGGCGTGAGCACGGTCGATCAATTGCTTGCGGCCAAGCTCACGGCGGCGCAGATCGCCAACCTCATGCTCGGCGCGTTGCAAACCACGACCGTGGCGAATGCATCGCTTTCCACCGCCATCGGCACGATGCAGACCATCGCGAGCGCGGTCGTGCCGGGTGGCCAGACCATCGCGCTCGGCAACACATCGACCACGCCGGGCATACTCGCGCTGAATCTTGCCAACACGCAGTCCGCGCTGAACGCGACCGTCAGCCCGTTCGATGCCTTGTTCGTCGCGGCGGAAATCGCGCAGGCGGGCAAGGCGGCGGTGAACGTGGCGGGTGGACTGACGCTGCCCGGCGTGGTCAGCACGAAACTCAGCGTGCAGGTCATCCAGCCGCCGGTCCTCGCGGTCGGCGAAGCGATCAAGGACGCCAGCGGCAACTGGCGCACCTTTGCGAGCACGGCGCAAGTGCGCGCGTTCCTCGATATCAGCGTGGCGTCGCTTTCACTCGGTTTGATTCCGGGGCAGAGCGGTTCGTCGCTCATTCATCTGCCGTTGTATGTCGAGGTCTCGCCGGGCAAGGCATGGCTCACCGGTACGCAATGCGTGGGTGCGCCGGCCGCGCGTACATCGTCGGTGCTGGTGCAGACGGGCCTCGCGCGCACGTGCATCGGCGACATACCGGCCAGCATGGGCGCAACCTGGAGTTGTTCGCAACCGGCCACGCTGGTTAACGCAGGCATCCTGACGATCAAGCTCGCCGCGAATCTCAATGCATCGGTGCCCGTGGTGAATGCGCCGACCTTGACCTTCGATGGCATCGCCGGCAACGCGGACGATTATCAGACCACGGCCGCGCCCGCCGGGGCCACGCTGTCCGCCGCGCTTTCGGGCCTTGGCACGAGCCTGCAACAGAACGGCGCGTTGTCGATCACCTCGCCGCTCACGCTGCTCAATCCGATTCTTGCGCTGCTGTCGCAGACCGTGCTGAACCTGCTGATTCCGCCGCTCGCGTTGTTGCTGCCCGCGCTCGACAGCGTGCTCACGCCCGTGCTCAATCTGCTCGGCGCGCAGGTCGGACAGGCCACGGTGCATGACCTGTCGCTGTCGTGCGGCGAATCGCAACTGTCGTATTGAACCACTCCACGCAAGCACCATGAAACAGACCATCAAAATCGACGACCTCGACATTTACGTCTGGGAAGGGCGCGCGGATATCGTCGAACGCGTCGTGCGCGCCATGTCGGGCCATGAAGTCGATGTGATGCGCGCGGACGGCACGTCCATCAACGCGCCGCGCGAGTCCGGGCGTCCCGCGCTTGCGATCATCAGCGTGAGCGTGATCGATACCGGCGCGTTCGCCCTGCGCGACTGGCAAGCGCGCGATTCGATGCCGGTGATCTGGGTCGGCGCGGCCCCGCGCGAACGCGATCCTTCCACGTTTCCCGCGGACTACTCGCATATTCTGCCGCTCGATTTCACGGGCGCGGAGTTGCGCGCGATGGTCGGCAAACTCGCGCAGCAGATGCGCGCGCATGGACAGGAGGCGCAGGCATCGCAAGCGTTGATCGCGCACGCGGACTGCATGCAAGCGCTGCTTCACGAAGTCGATACCTTCGCCGATTGCGACACGAGCGTGCTTTTGCATGGCGAGACGGGCGTCGGCAAGGAACGCGTCGCGCAACTGCTGCATGAGAAGCACACGCGCTATCGCGAAGGCCCATTCGTCGCGGTGAACTGCGGCGCGATTCCCGATGGCCTGTTCGAATCGTTGTTCTTTGGGCATGCTAAGGGATCGTTCACCGGCGCTGTTCTCGCGCACAAGGGCTATTTCGAACAAGCCAATGGCGGCACACTGTTTCTCGATGAAGTGGGCGACTTGCCGTTGTATCAGCAAGTGAAACTGTTGCGCGTGCTGGAAGATCAGGCCGTCACGCGGCTGGGTTGCGCCACGCCCGTGCGGCTCGAATTCCGGCTGATCGCGGCCAGCAACAAGAGCTTGCCGCAACTCGTGAAGGACGGCACCTTTCGCGCGGACCTTTACTATCGGCTTGCGGTCATCGAACTGAGTATTCCTTCGCTGGAAGAACGCGGCGCGCTGGATAAGATTGCCTTGTTCAAGGCCTTTATCTGTGAAGTGGTCGGACGCGAGAAACTCGACGCATTGCCCGACATGCCGTACTGGCTCGCGGATGCCGTCGCCGATATCTACTTCCCCGGCAACGTGCGCGAGTTGCGCAATCTGGCCGAACGCGTGGGCGTGACGGTGCGACAACTCGGCGGGTGGGATGAATCGCGCGTGAAGCGCCTGCTCGTGATCGCGCGCAACGCGCAGCCCGCGCCGCTCGAACACGTGGCGGATCTGCTGATCGACCGCAGCAAGTGGGACATGAACGAACGCAATCGTGTGATTGCCGCGCTCGATGCGAACGGCTGGCGCAGACAGGATACGGCGCAACATCTGGGCATCAGCCGGAAAGTGCTCTGGGAAAAGATGCGCAAGTTTCAGATCTTTGACGAGGAGCCCGAAACAAGAGCGGTGTGAGCACGCACAAAAAAAGACGCCGGCGCTTGCCTGGCGCCGGCGAAGTTCTGGCTTTACGAGGGCTGCCAGAAGCTCTGGTGGGTCGAACTGTACTGCGTGGGGAGGTCCGAACCCGGTCAAATCCTTAAACGCACGTCATGCGGCATTCGCGAAACGCATGCGGTTCGCATGCGGCCTGCGGCGTGCCATCGCCGCTGATGCCGCCATCTGCGCACCCGGCACTTCACCGATGCCGAATGCCGGACGCGCGAGATGAAAACCTTGCGCCATCAGTTGCGGCCATTGCGCAAGCCACTGCGCCTGCGTGGCCGTTTCCACACCTTCCACGATTACCGTAACCTTCAGTCGTGACAACATCGCGAGCACCGACGAAAAAACCATCGAGGCATTCGGGCAACGCGGCGCTTCCGTCAACAATTCGCGGGCGATCTTCACCGTGCCGAACGCAATCGGCCCGAGCGCGGCGAGACACGCGTAACCGGTGCCGAAGTCATCCATCGCAATGTTCACGCCACGGTCCCGCAAACGCTGCACGAGTTTGCGCAGGCTCGGAAAACACGCGAGATCCTCGTTTTCCGACAATTCGATTTCGAGGCAGTCCGATGTAATGCCATGCGTGCGACACACCGCCTCCATGCGCTCGACGAAACCCGGCACGACCACCACCGAAGGCGGCACATTCACGGCGACCGGATAACGCGCGCCACCCCGCGCACGCCATGCGGCGAGGTCGCGCGCCACGGCATCGATCACGAACCAGGTGACCGCGCGAATCACTTCGGGATCGTCGAAGGTGGCGCAAAACGCGCCCGGCAGCAGCATGCCGTAATCGGGATGACGCCAGCGAATGAGCGCTTCCATTTGCGCGAGTTCGCCGTTGTCGACTCGATAGATACCCTGATACGCGATACAGAATTCGCCTGCATGAAGTCCATCCAGCACGCGGCGAGACAGCGCCGGGCCGGCTTTCGGAACCGCGTTCGCAGCGTGCGCGCGGCGTGTCGTGCTGGTCATGACCGCTGTGTTCATGCCCGTAAGCCTCCGTTTAGACCGTGGTGTCTCGTGCAGGAGTCGTGCCAGTATTCGACGCCATGTCATAACGACCGCTTCCGCCATTTGTGCAGATGGAAACCTGCAAGGAAGGCGCTTTGCACTGTTTTCTACCGGCCGAAGTGTTCACATTCGCAACACGTTTTGCCAAGGTTACGTGACGCGTGTCAGCCGCGTTACGGTGACACGCAGTTTCTGCAACCCGGCCTCTCTGTACCGGACGGATCAAATTGAAGTTTTGTACGTGGCGTCGCGGAAAATTTTGCAATCCCGATTACCTCGATGTCCTCAATATGTGATGGTCGCGACGATGGTGTCCGCATAGCTCCCGGCAAGCGGCGTGGTTTGCGCGGGCACGCGTCCATAGACGGTGATCGCCTGACTCACGCCCGAGCCGGTGCCCGAAACCGTTGCCGTGCCGCTCGTGCCATCGCCCCACGGCGTGGTGGCCGCGGCGTTCGAATAAAGTTGGTAGTGCACCTGATCGCCGCTGCCGCCGCGCGTCATGCGACGGTCCGCCATGCTCGCGCCGCTCCCACCGCCTGCTGATAGCGCGATGGACCATGCGTCGTTATTGGTGCAGGCCACCGTGAGCGTGCCCGTTGCGGAAAGCGTGGTGTTGAGCACGCCCGCCGTGCCGAAATTGATGTTGGTCGCGGCAAGCGTGCAATCGTTGATGACGTTCGCCGTGACCATGAACGACAGCGCGTTCGAATTCGCGGTGACGGCCGAGCAATCGGGCGCGCTCAACAAGTATTGCTGATACGTCATTTCGGCCTGCGTCGCACCGGAAAATGTCGAGACGTAAGTGCCCGCGACGAGCGCCGTTTGTCCCGCCACGACGCGTCCGTAATAAGGCACCGTGCGCGTGCCGGACGCGGTGCCGAGCGCGAGCGTGAGTGGAATATCGACGGCCACCGCGCCATAACTCGCCGAGCGCCGCGAGCCCCAAATCGTGCTCCCCGCCGAGTCGGCATAGAGGTTGTATTGCAGTGTGTTCGTGCTATTCGCGGCCAGCCGGGGCGCGTAAGACGTGCCGCCGCTTCCCGTTCCGATGCTGATGCACGCCCGCACCGGCAACGTGAGCACGAAGCCGCTGCACGTCACCGAGACCGAGCCTGAAGCGTTCGCCGATGAATCCGTCGCGGGTGCGATCGACCCGAAGTTGATGCCCGATATCGATGCTGTGCAGACCTGAGCATAAACAGGCGTGCCCGCGAATATGAACCACAGGAACACAAAAGCGATGCGCTTCATGGCGCGGACCGGCAGGCAAACGGCCCGAGCGTCGGCAATGCGTGTGTATGGGCTTCGAAAGGAATGTTCGCTTCGCAATGACCGCTGGCCAGCGCCGCGTCCAGCGTGTTGCGTGGCGCGAGATCGTCGATGAAGGCGAGGCCGTCGTAGCCCACCACGTAACGCTTGCCCGTTTCGCGATGAATCAGCACGGTGCCGGGCGGCAAGGGCGCGCCGTCTGCATCGACCATTTGCAACTGCGCGCCGGTGAAACCGTGCAGCGGAAAATGCGCGACCACGCCTGCATGCGCTTGCGGCGCGAGATTGAGTTGGGTCGTATCCACGGCGGTGTCGGCTGGAAGACCAAGCGGATCGATGGCGAGATGGTTCGCCTGATACGCGATCAAATCCGGCACCAGCAGATGCCCCGCGCCGTTGGTCCTGCCGATTTCGCGGTTTTCGTGCAGCACAGGGACATCGGGGACGCCATCGGTCGATACGAGCGCGAAGGCATCGTCGATACGGCGGCCCGCGAGCACGTCGCCCGACATCACGACGAAGGAGCCGGAAGCATCCAGTTCGCCGTAGACGCGCGATTGCGCGTTGGCGGCGGTGGCGAGCAGATCGCCGTATCGGCCGCGATAGGTGCCTTGCGCGAGCGACTGTTGCACGCCGTTCTGCTGCGCGCTTTGTACTTGCCAGCCGATTCCGCCGCCGTAATCGGCGGTCTTCGTCACGGCCGCGCCGAACAGTGGCTTGCCGTGGTCCGCGCCTGCATCGACGCTTGCGTTGAGCGCGCCGCCGAGTGCGAACGACAGTGCGGCGAAGAGACCGGTGTTATGGGTATCGCCGAAATCGTGATAGATGCTCGCGGATAACGACGTGCCGCGCGGCAACGTCACTGTGTACGACAGCGAGCCGATGCGCGAGTCGCCGTAATACGGATCGTTCAGGCCTACGAAGCTCGCGCTTGCCGTGCCATGGGTGGCGAATGCGCGCAATGGTGCGGCGAGCGTCGCGCGATAGGTCGTGCGTGGCACGGGCGTGCCCTCGGCGGAAGCGAGATCGCTGTAATGCGTGCTGGCTTTTTGCGCCTGAAGATCGAGCGAAAGGGCTGGCGTGTGCCATTGCCATCCCGCCGAGAGTTGCAGGCCGCTGCCACCTGAGGGCGTGACGGGGCCGAGCGTCACGGCAGGGTCGTCGAAGCTCGCCGGGAACGCATAAAACGGTGCGGGCGCGGTGCCGCCACTGCCCGCGCTGCCCGCAAGCGACACGTTGAACACGCCCGCCTGCCCGAAGCCGATCAGCGCGCCCACGCCCGCCTGATACACGCCGCGCGTGGCTTCGCCGTGCGCTTCGAACGTGAAGGCATCCGTCATGCCGCGTCGAAGCGACATCGAGAGCGATGGTTCGCCCGCGTAGTCGAACGAACGCAGCGCATACGCGCGCCGCACAAAACCGGCTTCGACGGAGAAATCGCTCAGACCGCTCGCCAGCAAGCGCGAATCGATATAGAGCGGGACCGTGGTCATCACGCTGCGGCCGAGCACGTCGCGGCTCACGATGACCGCTTCGCCCGCGCCGTTGATGGCGGGCACCGCGTTGATGACGAACGGCCCGGAAGGCGCCGCGCCGCTGTATTGCCGCACGTTGTTCACGTACAGATCGACCGCGCTCGGCACGGCGGCCGAACCCGCGAGCGCTGGCACCGGATACGTGATGAGATCGGGCCGCAGACCGAAATCGCGCGAAATCTGCGCGCCGCCCATGCGCACGGCGCGCGTCCACGTGAGCGATGATGTGATGGTATCGCCCAGACGCAGCGTCGTCATCGATTCGGCATCCGAATGAGTGAGCGACGTATCGAGCCGGATGTATCGATGCGCGCCTGCATACCAATACGCCGTGCCGGTATTGTCGAGCACACCGAACGGATGGAAGAACCGTTCCTCGCTATAAAGACCGTATTGCGTCGGCGAATTGGTCTGCACGCTCGCTTCGTAATTGACGACGAGCCCCGTGCCGCTCACCGCGACAGGCGGCCTAGCGCGCGCGTTGGCGAGCGCGGCGGGTATGCGGCGCGCATCCGTCACATCGAGGTCGATGCGTTGTTGCTGCGGCCGATACGCATAACGCAAGCCCGGCACAAGACCGAGCGCGATGCGGCCATCCTGATCGGCATGCAGATCGTCAGCGCGAAGACCGAGGTCGCGCAATTCACTCGCGCTCGTGTAGATCATCTCCCCGGTGACGAAGAATTGCGCGATCTTCTGCGTCGATGTGCCGTTGATCGCGACTTCCAGATACAGCGTGCGGGCTTGCATGAACGTTGCATCGTTCGATTGTGAGTAAGACGCGACGGGCATCGAGAGACAGAGCGGGACGAGCCAGCCCAACCATCCGTGAGACGAGCGCATTCATGGCTCAGCGGTTGGGTGGCGATGCCGGAACGTGCTCGGGTTCGATCGCCACGCGCGCGGTCAGCGGCACGCCGTTGACGAGCGCGTGCAGCGTTGCCGAGGTCGCACCGGCGGGCGCGTTGGCAACGGGCCATCGACGCGTCGCGCCGGGCAATGCGTAGCCGAGCAGGCCATCGGAGAGCGCGGTGGATTGGCCGTCCGACCATTCGAGCCGCACGCGGCTGAGTTGCGCGTGACCATCCGCTGCGTTCGATGCGCGCAGCATCAGCGTGGCCGCGCCGTTCGCCGTATCGCCGCGTTCCAGTGCGAAGGTGACAGCACTTGCTTGCGCATCCGTCGCACCCGCGAACACCGGCACCGAATAGCGCAACTGCATGCGCACGCCGTTGGGCTGCGTCTGACCATCGGGGATTTCATCGATCAGGAGTCGATACGTTTCCTCATGCGCGAGCGGCGTGTTCGACACACGCAGAATGCGCACGGTCTGGTCTCCATTCGGCGCGATCCGCACGATCGGCGGACTCGCCACCAGCGCGTTCGTGCGATCGAGCCGGTCCTCGTCGGGCGACTGGCTCCAGGCGAACACGCGCACTTGTGCATCGAGCGGCGCCTGGCCTTCGTTGTGCAGCGTGAGCACGGCGGCGGGCTGTTCGGCCCCGAGGTCGAGGCGGATGGGCGACACCTGCAACGCGGCGGCCTGCGCGCCGGACATCGGCGGCAGCACCAGCCATGCGCAGACGACGACCCGCCCGCCGAGCCGCCACGCGGCTCGTCGTAAGGGCGGTTTGCGCATGGTCAGAACGTGATGGTCGCGGTGATCGTGGAAGTGTACGTGCCCGCGGCCGGCGTGGTCTGCGGCGCGACACGGCCATACACCGTCAACGTTTGCGCCGCGCCCGTGCCGGTGCCCGATTGCGTGTCTGTCCCGACCGTCTGGCCCCACACCTGCGAGCGCGCCGAATCGCGATAAAGCTGATACGCGACGGTCGGAATGGGCGTGCCGGTGCCCGCAAGCAGACGGTTCGCGATACTCGATCCGCTGACCGATCCGCCATCCAGCCCGACGTTATACGCCGCGCCGTTCGTGCACGTGACCGCAAGCGTGGTGGTCTGATCGATATTCGCCGCGATGACGCCCGAGCTGCCGAAATTGAGCGCGTTGGCCGCGATCTGGCAGTCGTTCTGCAGCGTGAGTGTGACCGTGAAGGTCGTGGTTCGCGTGGCGGCGCTTGCCCCGAAGGGAATGAGCGGTCCCGTCGCCAGCGCGAGGGAAAGCAGTGAAACTGGGATCGCATGACGGCGCATACGTCACCTCTCTCGTCTTTTTTATTGAAGTGTCCCGTGCGCGCCAACGTTTGCGTGATCGATTCAGCGAAACCTGCGCGGCGTGAGACGATTCAATTATCAATATTCTTCCGACGATAGACGTAACAGATTGTAACAGTCGTCTGCTTCGTTTGTGCTAGTGCAACGGCTCGGGCTAGAAAGCGATTTCGACGACGGAGCCACCGCGGTCCGTGCTTGTAGAGATCCGAGTCACCTTGAGCGTGGCGAAATACGCACCCGAGACGATGCGATACGGCCCGCCCGCCGCGCACGACACGCGCGCCTGACGGGCATCGGTATCGAGCGTGCAGATGTCGCGAATGGTCAGCGACACCGGCAATTCCGCGCTGCCGGAATGCGCGTAGGACAGCGGTGCCGGGCTCAACACGAGGGCGAGCGCGAGCACGGTGGCGGACGCCGCCAGCGGACGGAAGCTGAGTGCCATGAAAGGACAGGGAACGGATCGAAAACGGCGGCCCGCTGTGCGGGCACCGGCTTGTCCTCGTATACGGCATTTCCCGGTAAAAACTTAATCACGCGGCGGCGGTTTCCGTCACCGGCTTCATGCGTTCGAGCGCGCTGCCATCCTCGCGAAACAAATGCACGTGCCGAATGCTGAAGCCCGCGTTGAGCCGTTGCCCTTCGACCGCAGTGGATTCACCCGAGCCCTTCACCTGAATCACGAGGTCGTTGGGCAAACGCACGTGCAGCAGCGTTTCCCCGCCTAGATGCTCGATCACCATGACCTCGCCCGCAAGACCACTGTCGATATCGCCGCCGCACGCTTCGATGAAATGCTCCGGCCGAATGCCGAGCGTGAGCATCTCACCCGCCTTCACGGAGCCTGCCGCGAAGGGCAGCGTCAGCGGATCGCCGCCCGGCAGTTCGATGGTCACGCCCATGCCATCCACGCGCGTCACCCGCACATCCATGAAGTTCATCTTGGGCGAGCCGATGAAACCCGCCACGAAGCGATTGCGCGGTGTGCGGTACAACTCCAGCGGCGAACCAATCTGCTCCACGCGCCCATGATTGAGCACGACGATGCGATCGGCCATGGTCATGGCTTCGGTCTGATCGTGCGTGACGTAGATCATCGTGGCGTTGAGTTGCTTGTGGAGCTTGATGAGTTCCAGGCGCATCTGCACGCGCAGGGCGGCATCGAGATTGGAGAGCGGTTCGTCGAACAGGAATACCTTCGGCTCACGCACGATGGACCGGCCAATGGCCACGCGCTGACGCTGCCCGCCCGACAACGCGCGCGGTTTTCGTTCGAGCAACTGATTGATTTGCAGGATCTCGGCGGCGCGCTGCACACGTTCCTTGATCTGCGCCTCGGGCAGCTTGAGCATGCGCAGCCCGAACGCGATGTTTTCATACACGCTCATGTGCGGATACAGCGCGTAGGACTGGAACACCATGGCCACGCCGCGCTGCGAGGGTTCGAGGTCCGTCACGTCCTCGCCGCCGATCAACACGTGTCCCGAATCGCTTTCTTCGAGTCCCGCGATGGTCCGCAGCAAGGTGGACTTGCCGCAGCCCGACGGGCCGACGAACACCATGAACTCACGGTCCGTCACTTCGATATCGATACCCTTGAGCACTTCGGTGCCCGCGAAGGTCTTGCGGATCTCTTGCAGATGAACTGCGCTCATGCACGTCTCCCGATTCTGATGATCGCCGCGCGGCGAGGTCGGTCTTGAGCGACATCGCAGCGCAGCATCGGATGCGGTTTCGATTTAGTTCTTGACAACCTGTTCGGGCCAAAATATACAATTGTAAAACCGAAATTACAAGTGAAACGACATACAGAAACATCGCACGCCTTTGCCGCAACTGCAAACCATCATCGCTCGATAAAAACCAAGGAGACAGGCATGAAGAAGCGCATCACGCAGGCGAAATTCGTGGGCCCGGTCAAACACGTCACGGCGCTCGCGCTGCTGGCGGCAAGCGCTGCGTTCGCGGCATCGAACGCGCAGGCGTGGACGCTCAAGGAAGCCGCGGAACCGTATTCCGGCACCACCATCAAGGCCGTTTTTCTGGATCGTCCCGGCTACAAGGCCGCGCAAACCCTGATTCCTCAGTTCGAGAAAGAGACCGGCATCAAGGTGCGCTGGGAAGTGATTCCGTACGAGAATACGCGTGAGAAGGAAGTGCTCAATTTCGTGGGCGGTGGCGATCAGGACATCGTGCTCGTGGACGTGGTGTGGATCGGCGAATTCGCCAGCAACAAATGGCTCGTGCCCATCAGCAAGTTCACCAACGACCCGAAGCTCGCGGACCCGAATCTCAATCTCAAAGGGTTTTTCCCGATCCTGCTCGATTCGTTCGGCTCGTGGGACAAAGTGACGTACGGCTTGCCGTTCGATAACTACTCGGGCCTGATGTTCTACAACAAGTGCATGTTGAAGGACGCCGGTTTCGATGGGCCACCCAAGACGTGGGACGAATTGCTCAACACGTATGGCCCGAAGCTCACCAAGGGCGACAAGTTCGCTTACGCGCTGCAATCGCGTCGCGGTGAGACGCAATCGGCCGACAGCTTCATGCGCGTGCTGTGGCCCAACGGCGGCTCGCTGCTCGATGCGAAGTTCAAGTCCAACCTCATGTCGCCGGAGTCGCAAGCGGGCCTCGAATACCGGCAAAAGCTCATGAAATACATGCCGCCGGGCATCGTCGATTTCGATCATGCGGAAGCGGTCAATGCGCTCGCTCAAGGTCAGGTCGCGATGATCACCGAATGGTCCGCGTTCTATCCCACGCTGACGGACCCGAGCAAGTCGAAGATCGGCGATTGCCTCGCCATCACCACCGAACCGAAGGGACCGGCGGGATTGAAGCCCGCGCTCGGCGGCTTCTCGCTCGCGGTCAACGCCAAGTCCAATGCGAAGAAGCAGGCCGCGTCATGGCTGTTCATTCAATGGATCACGTCCGAGGCCATGGCGAAGCCGTATCTCGAAGCGGGCGGCGTGCCGGCGCGCATGGGCATCTATCAGGACAAGGCGGTGCAGGACAAGTATCCGTTCGTGAAGCCGATGGTGGAATCGTGGCAGGGCGGCGTACCGGATTATCGTCCGCGTTTCCCGGAATGGCCGGCGGTGTCGGAAGTCATCGGCGAATGGGGCAGCAAGATGATGCTCGGTCAGGTCACGGTGAAGGAGGGCGCGCAGACCATCGGCCAGAAAACCGAAGATATCCTGAAGAAAGCGGGCTATTACGATGGCAAGAAGCCTTTGCTGAAGTAACTTTGCACAAGGTAAGGAACCGGAGGCGATCGAACAATGGCATCGACAGCAACGCATTTGGGACGACCCCGCAAGCCCACGCGCTTTCTCGGCGTGTTGCCGCGTTCGCCTGCCTTCTGGTTCCTGATTCCCGCCATCGCGGCGCTCGCGGTCATCGGCATTTATCCGCTGCTGCTGGCGCTGTACAACTCGTTTCATCAGTACAAGCTCGCGGACCTTGCATCGGGCACGCCGTTCGTCGGTATCGACAACTATGTGGCGACGCTGACGGAGCCTTCTTTCTGGCAAGCGCTCGGACGTACCGCGTTGTTTTTGTGCCTCACGTTGCCCATTGAAATCGCGCTCGGGTTGTTCGCTGCATTGATGCTGCATAGAACCGCGTTGTCGTGGATGCGCGTGGCGGCGCGCGTGAGCCTTGTCATTCCGATGGCGACCACGTATGCAGTGGTTGGATTGATCGGACGGCTCATCTTCAACCGTCAATTCGGCGTGGCGAACTATCTGACTGGCTTGTTCGGCATTCCGCCGCAGGACTGGCTCGCGGACCCGACGCTTGCGTTCGTCTCCGTGATGATCATGGATATCTGGCAATGGACGCCTTTTTGCGCGCTCATTCTGTTGGCCGGATTGTCGATGGTGCCAAAAGAAGCGGAAGAAGCCGCGCGTCTTGAAACGCCGAAATGGAGCATGATTCTCTGGCATTTGCAGCGGCCTTATCTGCTGCCGGGCCTGACCGCCATTCTCATTCTGCGCTCGGCCGACATGCTCAAGATGTTCGATGCCGTCTTCACCATGACACGCGGCGGTCCCGGTGCTGCGACCGAATTCATCAGCATCTACATTCAGCGCGTGGGCTTTCGTCTCTTCGATCAGGGCATGGCGTCCGCGCAGGCCATCATCCTGCTCATTCTGACGATCGTGCTGTCGCGTCTTTATATCCGCTTCGTGTATCGGGAGGCTGCGTGAGTTCACCTGCTCTGCAAGCGACGAAGGGCAACGTGTCGCAACGCGCGAAGCGTGCTCGCGCGGCGCGCAAACGGGCCACGGTCTGGCATTTCATCGGATTACTGATCGTTTTCATGTCATCGGTATTTCCGTTCTACTGGATGGTCACGACGAGCCTGAAAAGCCAGAGCGATGCATTGGCTTATCCCCCGAAATGGCTGTTCAGTCCGACCTTGCATCACTATTCAGCGGCGCTTTTCGAGCATGACGTGGCGGGCAGTCTGCTGAACTCGCTCATCATCGCGAGTTGCACGACGGTGCTGGCGATCCTGCTCGGCACGCCGGCCGCGTATGCACTCGCGCGCTACGAATTTCGCGGCAAGGAAGACCTGTGGTTCTGGTTCATCTCGAACCGCATGGTCAGCCCCGTGGTGCTCGCGGTGCCGTTCTTTCTGATCGCCACGCAGCTCGATCTGGTCGATACGCATATCGTGCTGATCCTTTTGTATCTGACGTTCTCGCTGCCTATCGTCGTGTGGATCTGCACGGATCAGTTCCGCAATATCCCCGTCGAACTCGATGAAGCCGCGCGGCTCGATGGCGCATCGCCGTGGCGCGTGTTCTGGCGAATCAATCTGCCGCTCGCGATGCCGGGCATCGTGGTGTCCGCCATCTTCGCGTTCATCTTTTCATGGAACGATTTGCTGTACGCGCTCGTCCTGACACGCACGGATGCGATGACATCGCCCGTCGCCGCGACAAGCTATATGAGCGGCTATGAGTTGCCGTGGGGCGAGATCATGGCGACGGGCACATTGATCGTACTGCCGATGGTCGTATTCGCGCTGCTCGTGTCCGGACGCCTCGTGCAAGGTCTGACGATGGGCGCGGTGAAGTAAGATCGCGGGCCTTTGATAGAGAGCGAACGTTAAACACATGAGCAAGAGCGCACCGACAATAGCCGTCGCAGAAGCGGACGAATCCATCGATTCGGAAGAAGAACTGCAGGCGCGCGTGGCATGGCATTACTACGTCGGAAATTTGACGCAGCAGGAGATCGCGCAGCGTATCGGGAGCAATCGCGTGCGCGTGAATCGGCTGCTGGCGGCGAGCCGTGAGTCGGGTCTTGTGCAGATCACGATCAACAGCAAGATTGCGCCGTGTGTCGCGTTGGAAGAGGCGTTGACGAAACGCTTTGGCTTAGAGTGCGCGGTGGTCGTGCCGACCGGTGCGAACAACGAGGCGAACAATGCGGCGCTCGGCATTGGTGCGGCGGCGTATTTTTCCAAGCAGATTGTCGCGGGACAGACTATCGGGCTGGGTTGGGGTAGAACCATTCGCTCGGTGCTGCGCGCCATGCCACAACGCTCGTATGGCGCGGTGTCGGCGGTATCGCTGCAAGGCGGGCTGTCGCATTGCCCGAGCATCAACACGTTCGATATCGTGTCCGACTTCGCGAACATCTGCCGCGCGGATGGTTATCTGTTCGCCGCGCCCATTTATGTGAGCAGCCAGAAAGCGCGCGATGTGATCTTGCAAGAAACCGCTGTGCGCGAAACCTACGATCTCGCGCGTAACGCGGACCTCGCCTTGCTCACCGCAGGCGATCTTACGGAGTCGCTGGTGGTGACGTATGGCATAGAAAGTCCCGAGCAGTTGCGCACGCTGCAAAAGGCGGGCGCGGTAGGCGACATGCTCGGTCACTTCATGGATGAGGATGGCGAACTAATCGATCATCCGTTGAACCGCCGCACCGTGGCGATTGCGCTCGACGATCTGCGCCGCATGAAGCGCGTGATTCTGGTGAGCGGCGGTGTGAAGAAGTTTCATGTGACGCGCGCGGCGCTGCGTGGCCGTTATGCATCGGTGCTCGTGACCGATGAAGACATGGCGCGACGCCTGTGCGACGCGCCCTTACAAGAGAGACCATGACAGCCATCGACAGGAATCGCGAGTTCGCGGGCAAGACCGTGCTGGTGACGGGCGCGGGGAAGGGCATCGGCCATGCGGTCGTGCATTTGCTCACCGAGCGCGGCGCGCGTGTCATCGCGATGAGTCGGAGTCCGGATGATCTTGCGGCACTGAACGAGCAGACCGGTTGCGAGACCATCGCCGTCGATCTGGCGGATGCGAACGCCGCGCGCGAAGCCGCACGCGCCGCGCAGCCGGTGGACTTGCTCGTCAACAACGCGGGTATCACCGAACTGCAATCGTTCCTCGACACCACGGTAGAGGCCTTCGATCTCATCATGAACGTGAACGTGCGCGCCGCGATGATCGTCGCGCAGGAGTGCGCGCGCAGCATGATCGGGCGTGGCGTGGGCGGGTCGATCGTCAATGTGTCGAGTCTGTCGGCGAACGTGGGCTTTGCGTTGCATGCGGCGTATTGCGCCTCGAAAGGCGGGCTCGATGCGATGACGCGCGTGATGGCGAACGAACTCGGCCCGCACGGCATTCGCGCGAACACGGTCAACCCGGTTGTGACGCTCACGCCGATGGCCGAGAAGGTATGGAGCGAACCCGAGAAATCCGCGCCGATGCTCGCGCGCATTCCGCTCAAACGTTTCGTCGAGCCGGTGGAGGTGGCGCGCACCATCGCCTATCTGCTCGGTGAGGATTCGAGCATGGTCACAGGCGTGAGTCTGCTGGTGGACGGTGGATTCCAGTCTAATTGATACGGATACCAAAGGAACGATAATGGACGCTCTGGTTCTCGAAGGCGTGAAGCGCATCAGCTTGCGGCCGTTCAGTTTGCCGCAGGTCGTGGGACCGCGCGATGTGCGCATCCGCATTCACACGGTGGGCATATGCGGCAGCGACATTCATTACTATCAGCATGGGCGCATCGGGCCGTTCGTCGTGAATGAGCCGATGGTGCTCGGGCACGAAGCATCGGGCACGGTCGTGGAAGTGGGCGAGGAGGTGCGGCATCTGAAGGCAGGCGACCGCGTATGCATGGAACCGGGCGTGCCGGACATGGAATCGCGGGCCTCGCGCGAGGGCAATTACAACCTCGATCCCAAGGTGCGCTTCTGGGCCACGCCGCCTGTGAATGGATGCCTCGCGCCCTTTGTCGTGCATCCGGCGGCGTTCACGTTCAAGTTGCCCGATAACGTGAGTTTCGCGGAAGGCGCGATTGTCGAGCCGCTGTCGATCGGACTTCAGGCTGCGAAGAAAGCGGCTATCAAGCCGGGCGATGTGGCCGTCGTGCTGGGTGCGGGCACCATCGGCATGATGTGCGCGCTGGCCGCGCTTGCGGGCGGTTGCAGCCGCGCCATCGTGTGCGATCTCGTGCAGGAGAAGCTCGATCTCATCGGCGGCGTGCAGGGCGTGACGGCGGTGAACATCAAGGAAAAGGCCGTAAAAGACGTGCTCGCGGAACTGACCGATGGCTGGGGCGCGAATATCGTCTTCGAGGCGAGTGGCAATGAAAAGGCGTTCGATGGCATCGTCGATCTGCTGTGCCCCGGTGGCTGTCTCGTGCTGGTGGGCATGCCGCAGCGCGCCGTGCCATTGGACGTGGTCGCGCTGCAGATCAAGGAAGCACGCATCGAGTCGGTGTTTCGTTATGCCAATATTTTTCCGCGCGCGATTCAGTTGATCGCATCCGGCAAGCTGGATGTGAAGCCGTTTATCTCGCGGACGTTCCCGTTTGCGGAAGGCATCAAGGCATTCGAGGAGGCCGCGAGCGGCGTGCCGACGGATGTGAAGGTGCAGATCGTGCTGGAGGAATGAGTTTGATCAAAGACCCATTTGCGAGCGGCCGAGGGGCGTGAGATCGTTTAAGGTCGCGCGGCCCTCGAAGTCGGTTTCGAAATTATCGGCTGGAAAATCCGGCGGGCTATCTCCCTTGAGGAAGCTCGCCGCTTGTCTTGAAAGATAGGCATCGTTCTTCGCGCAGTTCGGCGCGGACGAGATATACATGACGTTGCTGTAGCCTTGGCCGCGATGCGCGTCTTCCACCGCATGAATGACGTCGCTATGCCAGAACACGGCGTCGCCCGCCTGCATGAGCGGAATGGACGATACCGCGTCGAACAGCACGTCATGCCATTTGCGGCTGATGGACAGCGCGCGGCCGGGCATGGCGCCGCAGAGGTCATCGTCGGGGACGTCGTCCTGAAGGGCGCGCAGGAGCACGTAGGCCATTGCGTTGGCGACGGGCACGAGTTGCAGCGTGCCGTCGCCCGGTCCTTGCGGCGTGAGCGCGGTCCAGCCTTGAAATGTGCGGAACATCGAACAGACTGCGGGCGAGGGCACTTCGCGTACTTCGGGGCGATACGCGGCATCGAACGGATCGTAGTCGCGCCAGTTGCCGCTGAACACGTGGCGATAGACCTTTCTGAAGTTGTCGTCGAGCCAGCGTTCGACGGAGCCGCCATCGCAATGCGCGGAAAGGCCGAGCGATTCGGAACCGGGCGGACGTCGGCGCAAACGGTCCGCATAGACGGGCACACGGTCCGGGTCGAAATGCACGCGACCTTCGCTCTCGTGTTTCCATAAGCGATTGAGGAAGATACGCGCGGTGGTGAGTGCTTCGGACTGCCGCGCTTCGACTTGCGGCTTCGACCAGTAAATGCCGTAAATCTGCGGCTTGCTGGATGCGAGATCGCCGAAGTATTTGTCTTCTGCGCGATGCGCGAGTTTGGCATCGAGGTTATTTGTTTCGACGTATTGGGCGATTTGTTCGTTCCAGGCCTCGGCGCGCTCGCGTGGGAAGACGCTGCGGATTACGCATGCGCCGCGTTCTTTGATGGCGCGCAGGGTTTCTTCTTTGACTCGACCTTCGACGATATCCGCTTGATGCACTTCGGGAATAACGGAGTCGCCGCGTGCGCTTGCTTCGGTTATGCATCGGGTTTGGCGGGCGATGTCGTCTTGTACTTCCTCGAAGACTTGGCGGTAATTCGGCAATGCTTCGCGCAGGCTTTTCTTGGCCTTACGAATGGCAGAGGGAAGGTCGTCGATGAGTAAAGGGGAGTGGGTCATGTTGTCTCCTGATGTCTTTGTCGTGAGAAAAGCATAGACTTAGGCACGCAGAAAGAGTGACATAATCCGGTCAACTACTTTGCATATTCGGACAAGGCGCGCATGAAGGCATCTTACGAACATGTGGCGATGAACGAGGGCTGCTCGGTTCGCCTCTTCAACCGGCGGTTGGCGCGTATTCCGTTCGAATGGCATCACCATCCTGAATACGAGCTGACGTTGACGCTCAACAGTCGCGGCAAGCGTTATATCGGCGACTCCATCACGGACTACGGCGCGGACGATCTCGTACTCGTGCCGCCCGATTTGCCGCATACGTGGTCGTCGAATCGCTCGATCGATGCCGATGCGCCGCAAGTGGCGATCGTCGTCTGGTTCGATGGCGAATGGGCGCGGCGGCTGGCGCAATGCTGTCCTGAATACGAGCCGCTGAATCGGCTATTACGGCGCGCGGCATGTGGTTTGGCATTCAATGCAAACGCAGGGGCGACGATGCGTACGCAACTCGACGCGTTATTGTCGCCTTTGCCGCGCGTGCGTCTCGCGGCTGTCCTGAACTTGCTTTGCATGCTTGCGGATGAAGAAGCGCAGGCGCTTGCATCGCCAAGCGCATTCGACAAGGCTCGTACGGGTTTGCCTTCAGGACACGAACCGGAGCGCATCAACCGCGTGCTTGCCTTGATCGATACGCGTTTCAAGGAGCGTCTGTCGCTCAAGGAATTGGCAGACGCGGCCAATTTGTCGGAACGCACGCTTAATCGCTATTTCGTGCAGCACGTGGGAGAGAGCGCGGGACGGTATTTGATTCGCGTGCGGCTGGCGCATGCTTGTCGTATGTTGACCGATACATCTTGGCCGGTTTCGGTGATTGCGGCGCGCACGGGGTTTCCTAGTGTGGCGAATTTCAATCGCGCTTTCAAAGCGCTCAAGCAGAAGACGCCTTTGGCTTTTCGGCGTGAATGGATTGACGAGATGGATGATTCCGGGGTCGGGCTTGAACAACGTTCGCCTTCTCTTGAACGGCTGGCCATTAAATTTAGACAGTAACGTTCGAGATGAGGTTTTTTTGTTGTCGTTGCTGAGTTGGTTTTGTTGTTCTTTCGTGCAAAGCGCTGCTCTTGTTTGGGACTTTATTGCAGTAGCCGCCTCCCCGGCGGGGGGGTAACTTTCTTTGCTGCTGCAAAGAAAGTCACCAAAGAAAGCAGCTTTTACCCCTCCGCACGCTGGCTGGAGAGTGTGGTCTGAATTAACGATACAGTGGCCGCAATAGGATGTCCCACGTTCTGTTAAGCGTGTGGGCAACCTAGCGATTTCGGGCTCGAATCCTTGAGTCTTAGTGGACCGCATTCATTCTTTCGGCCATGCGCTGCGCGCGCCGAGAACTTTAGAACGGAATCCCGCAGCGTATCAGCGCCCAGCCACATCACACCGCATCGCACCTCTCCCATTGGGCCCTACCTAGGTAAGTGCTTCTAGGCAAAGCGCACACACCAACGGAAGCACCTTTCAGTCGGAGCACTAACTAAGGTAGGGCCGAATAGCAATCTTGCGGGAAAGCGTGGGGTGGCTGGGCGCTTATAGGCTGCGGGATTCCGTTCTAAAGCTCTCGGCGCGCGAAGCGCATGGCCGAAAGCATGAATGCGGTCCACTAAGACTTGAGTAATCGAGCGCGTGATCGCGAGGTTGCCCAAGCGGCTTGTTATGCGTGGCAAGTCCTATTGCGGCCACTGCATCGTTAATCCAGACCAACCCTTTCCAGCCAGCGAGCATGGGGTAAAAAGCTGCTTTCTTTGGTGACTTTCTTTGCAGCAGCAAAGAAAGTTACCCCCCCGCCGGGGAGGCGGCTACTGCAATAAAGACACAAACAGAAGAAGCCCCTTGCACGACAAAAAAACAGCAGCCCTCGCCCCGACAAAACAGCGAAAGCGAAACGTCACCCGACGCTGTCCAATAGGTCGAGTCTCAGCCAATACAAATCAAAACACCGCCTCCGCGAAATGCCAAAGCACCCCACACGGGTCCCAAATAAAACCCACCTTCAACCCCCAACTCTGAACAGCCGGCGCCCGCGCCGCCTTCACAGAAAACTGCGCCGCAAGCGCCTCCGGGTTATGCTCCGACCACCACGCATCCACATCGCGCACGAGCACTTGCAGCATGAGATTTTCCGCGAATTCCTTCGAATAATAATTCTGCAGAATAAAGCTGAAGCTCTCGGCCTTGAGCATCGCAATGTCTTTGTCTTCATGCGTGATGCGAAAGCCCAGTGCTTCATAAAAGCGTTTGGAAACGTCGAAGTTTTCGGCGGGCACGAAAGGACGAAGCGCTAAGATTTGATTCATGGCATGGCGGCGTTGAAAAGGGAAACCAGTTTAACGGAGCCATGCGCGTTCCGGATGAATCACGACAATGAAACGCCAAGCAATTTTCCTAAGGCAAACGTAAAGACCGCCGCGACCATCCCGATCGCGACTTGCCGGAAGGCGGAAAAAAGCACGCTGCGTCCATTGAACAAGGACGTGAACATGCCGATGCCCGCCAATCCCACACCGCTCAAAATCACGCATTGCACGATGCCATGCATGCCGCTCGACCAGAAGAATGCGACCGCCGGAAAGATCGCGCCAATGGCAAACAGCATGAAAGAAGCAAGCGCCGCGGTCCACGGATTGCCACCGAGTTCGCCAGGATCGATGCCGAGTTCTTCTCGCGTCAAGGTATCGAGCGCCTTGTCTTTATCACGCATGATTTGCGATGCCACGCGCCTTGCATCGACAGGATCGATGCCTTTCGCCTGATAGATGAGCGCAAGCTCGTGGCGCTCGGCATCGGGCATGTGTTCGAGTTCATCCGCTTCACGCGCGATTTGCGTGCGCGCCAGTTCGCGTGCATTGGTGACCGACAGCCATTCGCCCAACGCCATCGATGCAGCGCCTGAAACAAGCCCCGCGAGCGCGGTGAGCAAGACCGTGCGGCTATTGCTGCCCGCACCGGCCACGCCCATGATGAGACAAAAATTCGATACGAGCCCGTCGTTTGCGCCGAGCACCGCAGCACGCAAGTCATTCCCCGATGCCACGCCCCGATGCCACGATTCCGCTTCGGCAATCGAAGCACCGCGCGAAACATCGCTCTTTCTATTATTGCGCGCCACGCCTTGAACGAGTTCCGCGTGATGCCGTTCCTCGACCGACATTTGCGCGGCATCGGGCTGATCCGCGTATTTATCGCGATCGGCCATCTCATTGGCCGCGACCGTGCGCAACACGAAGTCCGGGCCGAACGTGCGCGCAAGCGTACGCGTGAGCCACGTCTTCGCACTCACGCGATGCGCGCGCACCGGCGCACCGTTCGCCTTGAGCTTCGCGGCCCATATATCGGCATGACGACGCTCGGCGGCGGCAAGCTCGGTATAGACGCGCTTCTTGTCTTCGCTCGATTCGCTAAGCGCAAGCGTGTCATAAAGCGCCGCGCTGTCGAGTTCATCGGCGAGATTGGTGCGGAATCTTTTTAGTTCTGCCTGTGAGGCCATGACTCTATGCCTTTCGCGTGGCTCATTCCTTCAAGCGTAACGACTAGGACGAGAGAAGCCTGAATAGCCCTAAGAGATGCGATGAGTGAGAGCGTAACCGCGTCTCATCGCCGTTATCGTTTTGCTATTCTTAGCCGCAACTAACTGTCGAACCCGCCAATTTCCTTTAGCGTAAGCCATATGTAGGCTACAAAGCCGCTATGCAGGGGTTTGTGCTAAAGCCTTAAAGCAGCGCTATTATTTCGATGCCTTGCAATTCCCTGCCGCCGTCCTTTGCCAAAAACTCACTCAAAGGGACGAAAAGCGCTGAATTAATTTCAGGTTAATTTCAGGCTTTACGCATTTGCGCTGTCCGCTGGACCCCACTACTGGACGGAACCGCTCATGACTACGCTTTCCATCAACGGGCAGACTCATAACGTCGATGCACCGCCCGACATGCCGCTGCTTTGGGTATTGCGCGACCTCGTCGGTCTGACGGGCACGAAGTTCGGCTGCGGCATTGCGCAATGCGGCGCATGCACGGTGCATCTCGATGGCGCGGCGGTGCGCTCCTGCGTGTTGCCCGTGGCCGCCGTCGGCGATCGCAAGATAACGACGATCGAAGCCGTCGGCGATACGCCCGCAGGCAAGAAAGTGCAGACCGCCTGGCGCGAACTCGATGTCGTGCAATGCGGCTATTGCCAATCGGGTCAAGTCATGTCGGCCTCGGCGCTGTTGAGCACCGTGTCCGATCCGAGCGATGCAGACATCGATGCCGCGATGGCCGGCAACATCTGCCGCTGCGGCACCTATAACCGCATTCGCGCGGCTATCAAGCACGCTGCGAAGGAGGCGTGACATGTCGCAAGGACTGATCGAAGCGGGCCGGCACGCGGCACGCGCAGGGTTTTCGCGTCGTGCGTTTCTTAAGTTCGGTGTATCGGTGGGCGCCACGGCGGGAGGCGGCTTGCTGATCGGCTTCAGCCTTCCGGCGGCGAGTCAGGATCAACGCAACGACAAGACCGTGATCGGCGGCGACGCCGTCGAAGCGCCGCAGGATGGCGTATTCGCACCGAATGCCTTCGTGCAGATCGACAAAAGCGGCAAGGTCGTGCTCATCATGCCGAAGGTCGAAATGGGTCAGGGCGTTTATACGTCCTTGCCGATGCTGATCGCGGAGGAACTCGAAGTACCGCTCGAAAGCGTTACGATCGATCACGCGCCGCCCGACGAAAAGCTCTTTACGGACCCGCTTCTCGGCGGTCAGTTGACGGGCGGTTCGACTTCGATCCGCTATGCATGGGAGCCTTTGCGACGCGCAGGCGCGACCGCGCGCGTCATGCTCGTCGCCGCAGCCGCGCAACAATGGCAATGCGATCCCGCAACCTGCGATGCGCAAGGCGGCAAGGTCATGCGCGTATCGACGAAACAAAGCGCGAGCTATGGCGATCTCGTGGAAGCCGCCGCGAAAATGCCCGTGCCGCAAAGCGTAAGCCTTAAGAATCCGAAGCAATTTAAAATCATCGGCAAGCCCGTCAAGCGTCTCGACTCACCCGAGAAAGTAGATGGCGCGGCTATGTTCGGACTGGATGTGCGCTTGCCGGACATGGTCTATGCGTGCATCGTCAATTGCCCGGTATTCGGCGGCAAGCTGGTTTCGGTCGACGATACGAACGCGAAGAAAATCCCCGGCTTCAGGCAAGTCATCAAGTTCGACGATGGCGTCGCGGCAATCGGCGATCACACTTGGGCCGCGAAACGCGGTGCGGCGGCGCTCGCCATTCAATGGGACGAAGGCCCTGGCGCGAGCGTGACCGTCGAACAGATTTTCGATGACATGGCGAACGCGTCGCAGCAAAAGACCGAAGCCATCGCGCGCAAGGATGGTGATGTCGATCATGCATTCTCAAACGCTAAAACGCGCGTCGATGCCGTTTATAAACAACCGTTCCTCGCGCACGCGACGATGGAGCCGATCAACTGCACGGTCCACATTCAGGCCGATTCCTGCGACATCTGGCTCGGCACGCAAGTGCCCACGCGCATCCGCGATGCAGGCATGAAGGCCACCGGTTTGCCCGCGGACAAGATCATCGTGCATAACCATCTGATAGGCGGCGGCTTCGGCAGAAGGCTCGAATTCGACATGGCCACGCAAGCGCTCAAGATCGGCAAGCAAGTGAACGCGCCGGTCAAGGTCATGTGGACGCGCGAGGAAGACATTCAGCACGACATGTACCGCCCGTGCTATTACGACAAGCTCTCGGCGGGACTGGACGACAAGGGCAAGCCGGTTGCGTGGACGCATCGCATCGTCGGGTCATCGGTGCTGGCGCGTTTTGCGCCGCCTGCCGTCAAGAAGAACGGCGTCGATCCTGACGCGGTGGAAGTGGCCTCCGACTTGCCGTATGACTTGCCCAATCAACTCATCGATTATGTGCGGCATGAACCGCGTAATGTGCCGACCGCTTTCTGGCGCGGCGTGGGTCCGACGCGCGGGACTTTCGTCGTTGAGAGTTTCGTCGATGAACTCGCGGTTCAGGCCAAAGCCGATCCCGTGCAATATCGGCGAGAACTCCTGAATAAATCGCCACGCGCGCTCAACGTGCTCGATGTCGCCACACAAGCGGCCGATTGGAGCAAGCAGCCGCCGCAAGGTCAGGGCAAGGGACGCGGCGTGTCGGTCATGCACGCATTCGGCAGCTTCTTTTCGATGGTCGCGGATATCACGGTGGACAAGAGCGGCGCGGTCAGCGTGGATCGCGTGGTATGCGCGGTGGATTGCGGCATGGTGGTCAATCCGAATACCGTCGAGGCGCAAGTGCAGGGCGGCATTATTTTCGGCATCACGGCAGCGCTTTATAGCGAGATCACGATCAAGGACGGACGCGTTCAGCAAAGCAACTTCACGGATTATCGAATGTTGCGCATTCACGAAACGCCGCCCATCGAAGTGCATATCGTGCAGAGCACGGAAGCACCGGGCGGCATTGGCGAGCCAGGCACGGCGGCACTCGCGCCGGCCATCACCAATGCGATTTTTGCGGCGACGGGCAAGCGCTTGAGGCAATTGCCGGTCGGTAATCAGTTGCAAAGCGCGTGACGGAGGCCCGACCATGAAAACCGCATTGAAGCTGCTGATTGCCGCGTGCCTTGTCTCGTCATCGATGGCACGCGCCGACGATGCGCTCGTCACGCGCGGCGCCTATCTCGCGCGCGCGGGCGATTGCGTGGCCTGTCATTCCGCGCCGCGCGGCAAACCGCTCGCGGGCGGCCTGCCGATGATGACGCCCATGGGCGCAATCTATACGACCAATATCACGCCCGATCCTGATACGGGCATCGGCCGCTATACGGAAGAAGAATTCGCCCGCGCCATGCGCGAAGGTATCGCTAAAGACGGCCACAATCTTTATCCCGCGATGCCTTACCCGTCCTATGCAAAGATCAACGATGAGGACATGAAGGCGCTTTACGCCTATTTCATGCATGGCGTGACGCCTGTCAAGCAAGCCAATCGCGAACCGGATATCAAATGGCCAATGAACATGCGGTGGCCGCTCAAGCTCTGGAATATCGTCTTTCTGGATAAGCACGTTTATCAGGACAAGGCGGGCAAGGATGTCGCGTGGAATCGCGGCGCATATCTCATTCAAGGGCTCGGGCATTGCGGTTCGTGTCATACGCCGCGCGGCATCGCATTTCAGGAACAGGCGCTCGATGAAAGCAAGAGCGCTTATCTCACTGGCGGCGTGCTCGACAACTGGTTCGCATCGAACCTGACCGGCGAACATAACGTCGGCCTCGGACGATGGTCGGAAGCGGACCTCGCCGCGTTTCTCAAGACCGGCGCGAACGCGCATGCGTCGGCGTTCGGTGCGATGACGAGCGTCATCAATAACAGCACACAAGGCATGAGCGATGACGACGTGACGGCCATGGCGCGCTACCTCAAGTCTTTGCCACCGCAAGGGGGCAACGGCGCGCCGCCGTATTCGTATGATGCGAAGGCCACGAAGGTATCGCTTGCGCGCCCCGCAGCGAACGATTCGGGCGCGCGCGTCTATACCGCGTTCTGCATGCATTGCCACGGCGTGGACGGACGCGGCTTCGCGCCCATGCTGGCACCGTTGGCGGGCAATCCGAATGTGTTGGAAAAGGACGCGACTTCGCTCATCAACGTGACGCTCAACGGCACGGGCGATCTCGTGATTCAGGGCGTGCCCGCGCCGTATCCCATGCCGCACTACGCGCCGGTACTGAGCGACCAGCAGATCGCCGATGTGCTGACATTCATTCGCGGCTCATGGAACAACGCAACGCCCGCCGTGGCCGTGGAGGATGTCGCGAAGTTAAGGCAAGCGACGCTTACGAAGAAAAATCCATGACGTCCAGATGAATGGACTGCGACGGATGCGCCAGAAACTTGCGGTGCACGCGCGCGCTGATCCTTTCATAGCCGTCCGCGAGCGCCTTGAGCAGGCGCTCGTCGCTTGCGCCCGCCGGCGCCCAAAAACACTGCTCCAGAGCCTTGCGGGTGATATTGCATTGGATCGCCTGTTCACGTGAGAACGAGACGAAGCTGACGGAGGCGCGGTCCGCCGAAATGGTTGCGTGGATGGCGAGCTTGCTTGTCATGATTCGACAGAGGGTTGTCCGGTTCGCTGGTTTTATTTTGTCAGAAATTGGCCGGAGCACGCAGCAATCATATGTCCTGAAACGTGCGCGAGCGGGCAAATGTCGTGCATTCATTACGCTGACACGCGAGTTTTTTATGGTTTTGTGCCGGCTGAGTTTCCGCAGCGGCTCCGGTGTAAGCATCAGCCGTACGAGAGGGATGGCGCTGCGCTTTTCGGCGCGCTAGGATAAACCCGCACTGGCATTTCAGGTTCGCGATGAACGACCGTTCGGTTGCCTTAGTGCGGACGGTTGGTGATGCGCGGGTGGGCGCAATCTCAAATGGCGGGTTTTCATGCTGAACTCGAAGCAAAATTCAAAGGAGCGTGTGCATGGTCGGAGCAGCAATGGAAAAAACGAAAACAAAAGCATGCTCAGGTGTACTACCCTAGTTACGTTTGGCAATAGCGGCACACTGCGCCCATAGCGGTCTGGGCGGATCATCCGAAGCGGCGGCCCTGTGTAGGACGGCAGGCCAACCGCGCATCCCTGCAAGTCCACCGGGCAACATGCGGCCAGCTTTCGCTGGCGGTGATTTGCCGTCAGCAGGAGCGGAACATGAAACATCCCTCGGTGTTGGATCCCTGGAGCAGGACGCTTGCAATGCTCGATGGCCGCGCGAGCCGTTCGACCGAACGAGCGGGCGTGCATGCCTGCGCGGTGCCGTCGCCGGCGCATAGAACGGTAAAGTGGACAGGCCACGGCACAAGCGAAGCGCGGTGCGTGAACATTCGTGTGCTGGAACGTCTGAGCGAATCGACGCTCGCGCTTTCGTGGCACGATCCAACTTCCTTTAACTATTCGGAGCAGGTCTGGGCGCTATGCTCGGCGCGCAAGGGCGGCACGTGCGTGTTGAGCGGGCAGTCCATCCGGCGCGGTCAGCCGGTTTATCGTCCGAGGCGCGTCGGCAGTTCGGTGCCGCTCAACAGCGGCGCGATGATTCTCGCGCTGGCGCTTGCGCCCGTGTCGGCGGTGGCGGTTGCAGCAGAGGCCGTCACGTCTCACGAATAGATCTAGTGGTTCAACCAGAAAGGCCGACATTCGACTAAAGAATGCCGGCCTTTTTTTACTCCTCCGAAAAAAGCGAAGCGGCCCGCACCGATTTTTTTGCGCCTCGCTAAACGGCCTAAAGAAAATGACTAAGCGAAGCCAACGCCGGGCGCGCTGTTATTTTCAAAATCAAAGGTAATCTTTTGATAAAAAAAGACTGGCGATAAACGGGGCCTCTAAGATATCGCTGTGGCTGAATGAAAGCGTCGAGTGACTTACTTTGCAAACTCTATGTTCGCGGCAAGGCCGCCTTGTTTTCTGCTTTAGCTCCCGCTCATGCTTACTTCGCAGTTCAATCCAAGGAGGGACTATGCCTTCACTCTCGCAACTGGAAAGCCAGATACAGAAGTTGCAGCGCCGCGCAGATGCATTGCGTGAAAAGAAATCCACTGAAGTCATTGCCAGCATTTGCGCGTTAATGAAGGAATACGGACTGAGCGTGGCCGATCTCGCCAAGTCCGGCCGTGGCCGTCCGCCCGGTTCGAAGAATGGCATGAAGAAAACCGTCAAGGCTGCGAACGGTCACGCGGAGAAAGGCAAACTCCCGCCTAAATACCGCGATCCTGTTTCGGGTCTCACGTGGAGCGGCCATGCGCGTCCTCCCGCATGGATCAAGGACGCGCCGGATCGTGATGTATTTCTGATTGCAAACAGCAGCACGAAAGTCAAACGCGCGGGACGTCCGCCTGTGAGAAAACGCACGGTTGAAAGCGCGGCTGCGTGATGAATGCTCAGGCAAGCAAAGGACTTTGCACTTCGTTGCAACGGCTTGCCTGTTGATAGGCCAGACCCATTTGCAATACCGCAAGATCTTTTTGCGTCGGGCCGATTATCTGAATGCCCGCGGGCAAACCATTCGCGCCAAAGCCTGCGGGCACGCAAAGCGCCGGTAATGCGCCCATGGTCGCGGGCACGACCGTTTCCATCCAGCGGTGATAAGTGTCCATGGTCGTGGCGCCAATTGCATGCGGCCAGTCGAGCGAGGCATCGAATGGAAATACTTGCGTGGCGGGCATGACCAGAAAATCGAAATGCTCGAATAAGGCGTTGACGGCGTCGTACCAGGCGGAACGTTCGCGCGCCGCGTGCGCCACGTCTTCGCCCGAGAGTTTCAGTCCGCGCTCTATTTCCCAAACCGCTTCCGGTTTAAGCATGGCGCGCCTGGCGGCATCGCGATAAAGCGGTGCATTCGTGCCGGTAAAGTTGAAACTGCGGAGGTTGAGCCATGCGTTCCAAAGCCGTTCCGGATCGAATGCAACACGCGTTGCTTCGACCGTGCAGCCTGCGGCTTCGAAATGGCCGAGCGCTTTGGCGCAGACATCGAGCAAGCCCGCTTCCATCGGTAAATGGCCATTCAGATCGCCTAACCAGCCTATGCGCGTGCCACGCATGTCTCGTTCGAGCGCATGGGCGAAATCGGCTGGCGTATCGCTTCGGCGCGAGAGCGGCGCGCGCGAATCGAAACCGGCTTGCACCGAGAGCAGCAGACCCAATTCGGGCACGGTGCGCGCCATCGGTCCTGCGACGCTGAATTGCTGGAAGAATGCATCGTCGCCGGGGGCGTAGGGCACGCAGCCGGGCGTGGAGCGAAAGCCGAATACGTTGTTGAATGCAGCGGGCGTGCGCAGCGATCCCATCTGATCGGAGCCATCGGCAAAGGGGAGCATGCGCAACGCGACGGATACCGCCGCGCCGCCGCTGCTGCCGCCCGCCGAGCGGGATGGATCGAAGGCATTGCGCGTGGTGCCGTAGATCGGGTTATACGTGTGGCCGCCCAAGCCGAATTCGGGTGAATTGGTGCGGCCGATAAAGATCGCACCGCCGCGCCGCGCGCGTTCGAAAATAACAGCGTCTTTCGCGCTGATTTCACCGGTGAAGATTGGTGAGCCTTTGGTCGTCACCATGCCGGCGACGGGCAGAATATCTTTAGGCGCTTGGGGAAAACCGTGTAACGGTCCAAGGCTTTCTCCGCGAACGAGTTGGGCATCTCGTTCGGCGGCGAGTGCCAATAGCGTTTCTTCCTCCACACGCGCGACGATGGCATTCACGCGCGGATTCAATCGTTCGATCTGCGCGAGATAAGCGGCCATGACTTCGACGCAGGAGACATGGCGTGCGTGAATCGCTTCAGAAAGAGCGATGGCATCGAGCGAAACGATATTCGTGCTTGCAGTTGAATTCATCGGGCGCGCCTTATGTTGGAGAATGTGAGCCCTAAGCCGTTGCAACAACTCTTCGCGGCGTGACCAACGATACCGCGAACGTCACCACGATATTCACCACCAGCGCGATGATGCCGATATAAAGCGGCCACGCCGCCCCGCCCACATGCAACACATACACCGGCTTCAATCCTTGCGAAATAGCCAGCGAAGTGCCAAGCACGATCCCGACGATCCACCCCGCGAACAATCCCGGCGTCGAAAGCCTTTGCGTGAACAGCGAAAACACGATGGCCGGAAACACCTGCAAAATCCACACGCCGCCCAGCAATTGCAGATCGATGGCGTATTGCGTCGGCAAGAACACGATAAAGAGCAGCGCGCCGAACTTCACGACCAGCGACACGAGTTTCGCGCACGTCGCCTCGGCTGCGGGCGACATATCCGGCGAAACCAGCGGACGCCACAAATTACGCGTGAACAAATTGGCCGAACCGATCGACATGATCGCCGCAGGCACGAGCGCGCTGATCGCAATGGCCGCCGCCGCGAAGCCGACGAACCACGATGGAAACAGCGTGCCGAACAACGTGGGCACCACATCGGAGGGCGACTTCACATGCACGCCCGCCGCGATCGCCATATAGCCGAGCAGCGCGATCAACCCAAGCAACAACGTATAGGCGGGCAGGAAGATGGCGTTCTTGCGCACCGTCGCCGCCGACGATGACGACAGCACCGCCGTCATCGTATGTGGATACATGAACGCGGCCAGCGCCGAGCCGAGCGCAAGCGATGCATAAGCCATGAATTGCGATGGCTTGAGGATGATGCCCGTCGCGCCGCCCTTGGCCTTGAAGAACTGATCGGCTGCATCGAAGACCTGACCATAGCCGCCGAGCCGCGCAGGAATAAGCCAGATTGCCGCGATCACCACGATATAAATCATGATGTCCTTCACGAACGCGATCATGGCAGGTGCGCGCAGGCCGCTCGTATAGGTATAGAGCGCGAGAATGATGAACGCCGCGATCAGCGGCAATTCGCCCGTCACGCCCAGTCCCTTGATGACCACCTGCATGCCGACGAGTTGCAGCGCGATATAAGGCGTCGTCGCGACGATTCCTGTCAGCGCGACCGCAGCCGGAAACCACTTGCCGCCATAGACGCCTTCGACATAATCGGCGGCGGTGATATGGTTTTTGGCATGCGCGATTTTCCAGAGTTTGGGCATCACGGCAAAGACGAACGGATACACGATGATCGTATAAGGCAGTGCAAAGAACCCATAAGCGCCGACCGAATAGACCAGCGCGGGCACCGCAATGACCGTGTAAGCCGTATAGAAATCGCCACCGACAAGAAACCACGAAATCAATACACCGAACTGACGTCCGCCCAAGCCCCATTCATGCAATTGCGTGAGATCGCCGCGTTTCCAGCGCGCGGCCACGAAGCCCAGCACGGTGACGAGCAGAAAGAATGCGATGAAGATGGTCATCGCGACCGGATCGACCGGAGTGAGATCGTTCATTTGACGCCCCTGTACACCACGTAGAGCAGCAGCGAAGTCAGCGGCACCCAAAGAAACTGATACCAATAGAAAAAGGGAAATCCTGCGAAGGAAGGACGCGTGTCGTTATAGAACGGCAGCCATAGCAAGGCGATATAGGGAATCAGAAGCGCGACCCAAAGCCAGGGGCGGCTCGGCGCATCGTTGTCGGGTTCCAAGGCAATTCTCCTCTTGAATCTGCGCGCGAATAGTCATGAGTCGGCGCGTGGCTTTAGACCCAAGCCGCAAGCCTTAAGCCGCACTGCCAACGGGAGCGCATTATCCAAGAATTTTTGTTTTGGTGCCGATGCGGAAAAGTTTGAATTACAAGTAGCTTTCTTAAGTCTCTTCAGCGCGTTTGCCGACGAGCATTGCGCGCTTGCCGCCGAAGCCTCTGACTTTCTTATAGGCGAAGCCATTCGCAAGCAACGCGCGTTTCACGCTGCCAGCGCTTGTGTAGGTAGCAAAGGTGGCGTCATCGTTAGTCAGTTGCGCGAGTGATTCGAAGACAGCGGGCGACCACATATCCGGATTCTTCGCGGGCGCGAAGCCATCGAGATAGAGTGCGTCGGCGCGAATGTCTCGAGCACGCAAGGCGCTTAAAGCATCGGCGATATCGCCGAAGAAAAGCGTCAGGCCGACCGCGCCCGAATCGAATTCAATGCGATGAAAACCCGCCGCGAGATCCGGCCACTTAAAGACAAGCTCATCGGCCAAGGGAAGCACGCGTGCATCGTCGATGATCGATGCATGAGCGCGACGCAAATCATCCGCGCTAAAGGGATGTTTCTCGATGGAAATGAATTCGAGCGCCGACGCTCGTTGTACATCGTCCTGCCACGCGGCCCATGTCGCCAGAAAATTGATGCCCATGCCGAAGCCGGTTTCCAGCACGCTGAAGGCGCGTTGTCCACGCCAGCGCGCAGGCAAGGCATTGCCCTTCAAGAAGACATGGCGCGCCTGCGCCAGCGCGCCCGCGACGCTGTGATAAACATCATCGTGACGCGGCGAAAACGGCGTGCCGTCATCACGAAAGGCAAGGACCGCAGGCGCGAGCCGGTCGTTCATTGCGCCGCGTCGTCGTCCAGCGAAATACCGAGTTCGCCCGCCATGCGAAGCACCATCGACCTGAGTTGCGCGACTTCATGCGTGAGCCGCTTTTGCTCCGCTTTCAACGATTCGAATTCGGATAAAGAAAAGGATTCGCCGCCGTCGGATTCGCGCATGGCGATGTCGCTCACGCTCACTTCGCCGCACAGCAAATGCGCCCAGCGGTTTTCGCGTCCGCCCGGCGCGCGCGGCAGTTTGATGACACGTGGCGGTTCGTTGGCGGCGAGTTCATCGAGAAAACTTTCGACCGATGAGATATCCGCGAACGCATGCAATCGCGCGCTGTTGCCACGCAATTCCGCCGCAGTCTGCGGCCCGCGCAAAAAGAGCGTGGCAAGCAGCGCGACGGCCTGACTCGGCACGCCCAGCACGCGGCCGATGTTGTGCTCGAAACGCGGCACGCGGCTGCTGCTCGCTTCGAATACGAGGCTTAAACGTTTGAGCGCGTCGAGCGTGGTCATCACTTCGTCTTCGCTCGCGTTCATGACCGGAGAACGCGCGGTTTTCTGATTGCATCCCGCAGTCAATGCATTGAGCGAGAGCGGATAAGTATCCGGCACCGTGCGCTGCTTTTCGACCAGCACGCCAAGCACGCGCGCTTCGAGTGGAGTGAGTTCGCGCAATGGCGGACGGGTAGGGGCATCGGGCGTGGTATTCATGAGCTTCGATAGACTTGCGGCAAGACGCTTATCATACCGGGACAGGCCATCCACGAAGCATGCGCGCACCGTCTTAACGCATGGCGGACTATTGCATGGCGTGCATTGTTCGAATGCCGCGCGCTTTTGGTGCACAAGCGCGTTTCTCTTAGGGATTTCCGCACTTCCTTAAAGCGGGTAAAAGCTTAAATTGCTTGGCATTGAAGTTGCTTTTCCCTTAAACGGCACTGGGGCAGCCCGCGCAATCGATGCAACATTCGTGGCAGCATCGCGCTTTGAGGTCGCCTGGAATACAACTCGGCATAACTTCGCAAGGAGATGCCGCGTCCGACAGGCTCTTCGAGAAGCGTTTGCGCGTGCGACCAGAAAGACAAGAAGGGGCGCGCCACCCCGGCATGCACTTCACATGGAAGACCGGTTATGACGCAAGCATTCTTCAACGAGATGTTCGAGCGCAACGATCTGGAGGCGCGCGGCGTGCCGGCGTCGCAGCTCGTGGACGTGGGCGGTGCCCGCATGCATTACCGTGATTTCATGAACTGGCTGATCGCGCAAAGCGAGCAGCAGATCGATATCAAGCGGGCAGAGGCCGATCTCAACTTCAGGCGCGTGGGCATTACCTTCGCCGTGTACGGCACGAGCGATGTGCCCGGCATCATTCCCGAGCGCACCATTCCCTTCGACGTGATTCCCCGCATCTTTCCCGCGGACGAATGGAAAGCGCTCGAACGTGGCTTGCGACAGCGCGTGAATGCGCTGAACCGCTTTATTCACGATGTCTATCACGATCAGGACATCATTCGCGCGGGCATCATTCCCGAAGCGCAGATCGTCAATAACTCGCAGTACCGGCCGCAGATGAAAGGCGTGAACGTGTCGCGCGACATCTATGCGCATATCGCGGGCATCGATATCGTGCGGGCGGGACAGGGCGAGTTCTACGTGCTCGAAGACAATCTGCGCGTGCCTTCCGGCGTGTCGTACATGCTGGAAAACCGCAAGATGATGATGCGGCTCTTCCCTGATCTGTTCTCGCGTAATCGCGTGGCGCCGGTCGCGCATTATCCCGACCTGCTGCTCGATACGCTGCGTGCCGCCGCGCCCGAAAGCGCGGGCAATCCGACCATCGTCGTGTTGACGCCGGGCATGTACAACTCGGCGTATTTCGAGCATGCGTTCCTCGCACAGCAAATGGGCGTGGAACTGGTCGAAGGGCAAGACCTCTTCACCGAGAACGATTGCGTCTACATGCGCACCACGCAAGGCGCGCAACGCGTGGATGTGATCTATCGCCGCGTGGACGACGACTTCCTCGACCCGCTCGCGTTCCGGCCGGACTCGGCGCTCGGCGTGGCGGGTCTCATCGATGCTTATCGCGCCGGCAACGTCACGCTGTGCAACGCGGTGGGCACCGGCATCGCGGATGACAAATCGATCTACCCTTACGTGCCGGACATGGTGCGTTTCTATCTCGGCGAGGAGCCGATTCTCAACAACGTGCCGACCTACATGTGCCGCAAGCCGGACGAGCTTAAGTACGTGCTCGATCACTTGCCGGAACTGGTGGTGAAGGAAACGCACGGCGCAGGCGGTTACGGCATGCTGGTCGGGCCGGCATCGACCACGGCGCAGATTGCGGAGTTTCGCGCGGTGCTGGAAGCGCATCCCGAGAAATACATCGCGCAGCCGACGCTCGCGTTGTCCACGTGCCCGACCTATGTCGATGCGGGCATCGCGCCGCGCCATATCGATCTGCGTCCGTTCGTGCTCTCGGGCAACGAGGTGCGCATGGTGCCGGGAGGACTGACTCGCGTGGCGCTGCGCGAAGGCTCGCTCGTGGTGAATTCGTCGCAGGGCGGCGGCACCAAGGATACGTGGGTGCTCGAACGCTGAGCGTGGCGGCGGGCCGCTTGCTGCGTTTCATCGAAACCGCGTTTCATCAAAACCAATAACCGGAAACACCCATGCTGAGCCGTACCGCGGATCATCTCTTTTGGATGGCGCGCTATACCGAACGCGCCGAAAACACCGCGCGCATGCTCGATGCGAACCATCAGCTTTCGCTTCTGCCGCAGTCCGACGAATACGCCGAACTCGGCTGGCGCGCGATGCTGTCGATCTCCGAGTTGAGCGGCATCTATTCGTCGTCGCACCACGGCATGAAAAGCGATGAGGTCATCGACTTCATGGCGGCCGACATGACCAATCCCTCGTCGATTGCAAGCTGCCTGCGCGCGGCGCGGGAAAACGCGCGCGCGGTGCGCAGTTCGACCAACAGCGAACTGTGGGAATCGCTGAACACTACATGGCTGGAATGCGCGCGTCTGCTCGCGGATGGCATTCTCAAGCGCGAACCTTATACGTTCTTCGAATGGGTGAAGTACCGCTCGCATCTCTCGCGTGGCGTGCAGATCGGCACGCTCGTGAAGGACGATGCTTTTTACTTCATGCGTCTCGGGACTTTCATCGAGCGCGCGGATAATACGGCGCGCATTCTCGATGTGAAGTTCGAGATGATGGAGCAACGCGCGGATACCTCGGCACAACCGTTCGACTATCACCACTGGACGGCCGTGCTCGGGTCGGTGTCGGGCTTCGAGGTGTATCGCCGCGTGTATCGGGATGTCATCACGCCGGAGCGTGTGGCGGGCTTGCTGATTCTTTATGGCGACTGGCCGCGTTCACTGGCAGCGAGCATCGCGGAAGCGGAGGTGTTGATCGGTCACGTCACGAAAGGGCGCGACAGCGAGGCGGCGCGGCTCGCCAGCAGCCTGAGCACGGAACTGCGCGAGGGGCGCATCGGCGACATTCTGCAGGGCGGACTGCATGCGTATCTGGTGAGTTTTCTGGCGCGCGTCAACGAGTTGGCCAGCAGCGTGAGCAAGGAGTTTCTCTTGCCGATCGCGTCCGAGGTTCCGGAAGAACCTTCGAACGCGACCGGACAAACGCAGAGTCAATCCCAAAGTTCCACGTAAGCGCGATTCAACGTCGTGCGGCCGCCGCCACCACGCGATGCACGAAACGCAGCTTGTCGATAACCGCCGGGGCCAGCGTGAACGGATAACCGTCCGGCATGCCAAGGCTTCGATTCAGGCTGTTCAACACGTAGGTGAGCGGGAACCAGCGTTTCATCAGATCATCGAACGAAGCGTCCTCGACAGGCGTCTGATCCGTGAGCGTGGGCTCATGCGGGCTGTCGGGCACGAGCGCGAGGCCGCAGGACACAGCGGTGTCGAGCGTATCGACGATGTGCAGATAGTGCGCCCACGTTTCCGCCCAGTCTTCCCACGGGTGCGTGGTCGCGTAGGCGCTGACGAAGTTTTCTTCCCAGTTCGGCGGCGGGCCTTCGTTGTAGTGACGATCGAGCGCGGCCTGATAGTCCTGCTGTTCGTCGCCGAAAGCGGTGCGGAACGGCGCGATGCGCGCAGTGTCGCCGATCAGGCGATCGAAGAAATAGTGCCCTGTTTCATGGCGGAAATGGCCGAGCAGCGTGCGGTAAGGCTCGTGCATGGCGGTGCGCATCTGCTCGCGATGCGCGTCGTCCGCCTCGGCGATGTTGAGCGTGATGAGGCCGTTGTCGTGGCCGGTCATTACGCCGTGACCCTGTGCATCGCCTTCCAGAAACTGGAATTCGAGGCCGCGTTCCGGATCGACCTTGCGGCTTTGCGCCGTGAGACCCAGTTCGGAGAGCGTATAGAGCAGACGGCGCTTGGCGGCTTCCAGGCGATACCAGTAAGTGCGGTTGTCGGGATTGGCGAGGTTCGGAATCGTGCTCGTGAGCTGGCACGATTCGCACAGCGTTTCGGGGGAATCGGCGGGCACCATCCAGTTGCAGACGTTCTCGACCGCGTAGTTATGACACGGTTTGAAGAACTGATCTTTGGCGAGCGGATTGAGGCTTTTCCAGCGGCCATCCGGGGTTTCTTCGAACGCGCTGACCTGTTTGATCTCGGGGACGTAGCCGAGGCGTGCGCCACAGTTCTCGCAGTGCGTGTTCTCGAAGAACACCAGTTGGTCGCAGTGGTTGCAGTGGAAGGTCTTCATCGTTGGGGCCGTAAGGGTTGATTTCAGCTTGGAGCGCGTTGGAATGGCGGAGCAAGCGCAAGCATCGTGCCGCATCGGGATGTGAATACTATGGCCGTGCGTCGAGGAGCCGTCGTCAAGGCGGAAAGCGCGCGGCGACAATTGAATAAAGGAGTGCGGTGTGTCCATTCGTGTCGCGTTGAACCATGTCACGCAGTATCGCTACGACCGTTTGGTCGGTCTCTCGCCGCAGGTGGTGCGTCTGCGCCCGGCACCGCATTGCCGCACGCCGATCGTGTCGTATTCCATGCGCGTGGAGCCTGCGGAACACTTCATCAACTGGCAGCAGGACGCGTTTTCGAATTATCAGGCGCGGCTCGTTTTTCCCGAGAAAACGCGCGAATTCAAGGTCACGGTCGATCTCGTCGCGGAAATGGCCGTCTACAATCCGTTCGACTTTTTTCTCGAACCGTCCGCCGAGAAGTTTCCCTTCGACTATGCGCCGGAATTGCGGCACGATCTCGCGCCCTACATGATCAAGCGCGAGCCGACGCCGCGCTTTGCCGCGTTCGTCGAGAGCATCGAGCGCACGCCCACGCCGACGGTGGACTTTCTGGTCGCGCTCAATCAACGCCTCGCCGACGAGATTCGCTATCTGATTCGGATGGAACCCGGTGTGCAAACACCTGAGGAAACGCTGGTGAGCGCGGCGGGCTCGTGCCGCGATTCGGGCTGGCTGCTGGTCGAAACCTTGCGCCATCTCGGACTGGCGGCGCGCTTCGTGTCCGGCTATCTCCTGCAACTCGCACCGGATACGAAGTCACTCGATGGCCCCAGCGGCACCGAAGTCGATTTCACGGACCTTCATGCGTGGTGCGAAGTATTTCTGCCGGGCGCGGGCTGGATCGGCTTCGATCCGACTTCGGGCTTGCTCGCGGGCGAGGGTCATATTCCGGTCGCCTGCACGCCGGAACCGGACAGCGCCGCACCGGTTTCGGGCGCGGTCGATAAAAGCGAAGTCGAGTTCGAACACGTCATGTCGATTACGCGCGTGCTGGAAACGCCGCGCGTGACGAAGCCCTACACCGAGGAAGACTGGCAAGCCGTCGTGCGCATGGGCGATACCGTGGATGCGCGGCTTAACGCCTCCGACGTGCGTCTGACGATGGGCGGCGAGCCGACCTACGTCTCCGTGCGCGACCGCGATGCCGCCGAGTGGAACACCGACGCACTCGGGCCGACCAAGCGCGCCTACGCCGTCTCGCTGATGGACAAGCTGCGTTCGGAGTACGGCGCGAACGGCTTCCTGCATATCGGTCAGGGCAAGTGGTATCCGGGCGAGCAACTGCCGCGCTGGGCCTTGTCGCTGTACTGGCGCGCGGACGGTCAACCGTGCTGGCACGATCCCTCGCTTTTCGCGGACGAACGCAAGCCCGCCAGCTACACCTCCGATGACGCCGCGCGGTTTATCAATCATCTCGCGGGCAAGCTCGCGCTCGATCCGCAATACGTACAGCCGGCGTATGAGGACACGTGGTACTACATGTGGCGCGAGCGTCGCCTGCCGGTGAACGTCGATCCGTTCGATTCGGAACTGGACGACGAACTGGAACGCGTCCGCCTGCGCCGCGTGTTCGATGCGGGTTTGTCGTCGGTGACCGGCTACGTCCTGCCGATTTCGCGCGGCGAAGGCCCGGCGTTGCAGCCGGGGCGTTGGGTCAGCGGCCCGTGGTTCTTCCGCGACGAGCGCATGTACCTGATTCCCGGCGATTCGCCGATGGGCTACCGCCTGCCGCTCGATTCACTGCCGTGGGTGAGCAAGAGCGATTTCCCGTATCAGCACGAACACGATCCCTTCGCGCCCACAGTCCCGCTACGCAGCGCGATTGAATTACGCATGCAATATGCAGATTTGAATGCTGAATCAAGCATGCAAAATACAAACGCCGATGCAGCCTCGCGTTACGCCGATGCCGCACGCGGTGGCGTGGATGGCACCGGATTGGGGCGCGGGTCTTTTCAAGTTCCACAGCGAGGCGAGTCCGCAAGCGAACTCACCCGCACCGCGCTGTGCGTCGAAGCCCGCGATCCGGCGCGCGCCGCCGGTCCGAAAGCCGAAACCGATGCGTTCGAAAAAACCGGCCAGACCGCGAAGCTGCTGCATGTCTTCATGCCGCCGCTGACCGCGCTCGACGACTATCTCGACCTGCTCGCCGCCGTCGAATCGACCGCCGCCGATCTCGGCATTCCCGTGATCGTCGAAGGCTATCCGCCGCCACGCGATGCGCGTCTCAAGATGCTTCAGGTCACGCCCGATCCCGGCGTGATCGAGGTGAACATTCACCCGGCATCAAACTGGAAACAACTGGTCGATAACACCGAGTTCCTCTACAACGCCGCGCACGAGTCCTATCTCAGCCCGGAAAAGTTCATGACCGACGGACGCCACACCGGCACCGGCGGCGGCAACCATTTCGTGCTCGGCGGCGCGACGCCACCCGACAGCCCGTTTTTGCGTCGTCCCGATCTGCTCGCGAGCATGATCGGTTATTGGCTGAATCATCCGTCGCTGTCGATGCTTTTTTCTGGCCTGTTCATCGGCCCGACGAGTCAGGCGCCGCGCGTGGACGAAGCACGCAACGATCAGGTCCACGAACTGGAGCTGGCCTTCGCGGAGTTGCAACATCAGCTCGATCTGCTCGGCGGACGCGAGAACGCGACCGTGCCGCCGTGGCTCATCGACCGGATTCTGCGCAATATCCTGATCGATGTGACGGGCAACACGCACCGCGCGGAGTTCTGCATCGACAAGATGTATTCGCCGGATGGTCCGACCGGCCGCCTCGGCCTGCTCGAACTGCGCGGTTTCGAAATGCCGCCGCATGCGCGCATGAGTCTCGTGCAGCAATTGCTGCTGCGTGCGCTCGTCGCGCATTTCTGGGAGAAGCCGTACACCGCGCGCCTCACGCGCTGGGGCACCGAACTGCACGATCGCTTCATGCTCGGCACGTTCGTTCAAATGGATTTCGACGATGTGCTCGCGGACTTGCGCGAAGCAGGTTTCGAATTCGAGCGAAGCTGGTTCGCGCCGCATTTTGAATTCCGTTTCCCGCTGGTGGGCGCGTGCGACAGCAACGGTATCGAACTCACCGTTCGCAATGCGCTGGAACCGTGGCACGTGATGGGCGAGGAAGGTTCGTCCGGTGGCACGGTGCGCTATGTCGATTCGTCGGTCGAACGGCTCGAAGTGCGTGCGCTCGGTCTGAACGGCAGCCGTCATATCGTGACCGTCAACGGCGTGCCAATGCCGCTGCAACCGACCGGCCGCGCGAGCGAATACGTGGCGGGCGTGCGGTTTCGCGCGTGGGCGCAATCGTCGGCGCTGCATCCGACCATCGGCGTGCATGCGCCGCTTACCTTCGATATCGTGGATACATGGACGGGCCGCGCCATCGGCGGCTGTCAGTATCACGTCGCGCATCCGGGCGGACGCAATTACCAGACATTCCCGGTGAATGCCTACGAAGCGGAAAGCCGCCGCCGCGCACGCTTCTTTGCTTCGGGCCATACACCGGGCGCGATGCCGGTGGTCAGGCGCGAGCGGAGTCTCGAATTTCCGTTCACGCTCGACCTGCGCTATCGTTGAAACGCATCCTTAATTTTGTATACATAAAACCAAGAGACAACTTTGGCGTTTCAATCGACATTGCCGTTCGACACACTCGCGCCGCGCATCGATGCGCTTGCCTTGTTGCGCGCGTTGCCGCCCCGCGAGGGACACTGGGACGAACTGCGCGATGCATCGGGCCAGTTGCGCGAGCCGTGGCGTCATTTCTTCGAGACCTTGGGCGAAGCGGGCATCGCGCGGCTCGATGAGGGCGTGGCCGCCGTCGCGCGGCAGGTGCGCGACAACGACATCACCTACAACGTTTATGCCGACAACGGCGAGCCGCGCGCGTGGTCGCTGGACCTGCTGCCGCTTGTAATCGATGAGGAGGAGTGGGCGGTCATCGAGCGCGGCGTGGCGCAGCGTGCGCGTTTGATGGAAGCCATCGTCAGCGATATTTACGGGCCACAAACGCTGCTGCATCGCGGCCTTTTGCCGAGTGCGCTGGTGTTCGGGCATCCCGGTTATCTGCGTTCGGTGAAGGGCTTCACGCCGCCGTGCGGACGCTTTCTACAGATCGTCGCGGTCGATCTGGCGCGTGCGCCATCGGGCGACTGGACGGTGATCGCGCATCGCACGGAAGCGCCTTCGGGGCTGGGCTATGCGCTGGAGAACCGGCTCATCGTCACGAGCTTGTTCGCCGATCCGTTTCGCGAGATGCGCGTGACGCGGCTGGCATCGACGTATTCCGCGCTGATCGCGACCATCGCGCAGGCCGCGCGCGCGACCATGCGCGACGATGCCGGCGAACGCCGCGACCTCTCGCACGATGCGCCGCATATCGCGCTGCTCAGTCCGGGGCCGTACAGCGAAACGTATTTTGAACACATTTTTCTGGCGCGCTATCTCGGCGTGACGCTGGTGGAAGGCAAGGACCTCACCGTGCGTCACGACAAGCTGTATCTCAAGACGCTCGAAGGTTTGTCGCGCGTGCATGCGGTGCTCAAGCGGCTCGACGATGCCTTCTGCGATCCGGTCGAATTGCGCGCGGATTCGAGCATCGGCGTGCCGGGTCTCCTGCAGGTGATGCGCGCGGGCAATGTGCTGGTATCCAATGTGCCGGGTTCGGGCTTCGCGGAATCGCCCGCGTTGAACGCGTTTTTGCCCGGCATTTCGAAGGCGCTGCTTGGCGAAAGGCTCGATCTGCCAACCGTGCGCACTTGGTGGTGCGGTGAGGATTCGGCGCGCGAGGAAGCCTTCGAAGAACTCGACTCCGCGTATCTCGCGCAGACGTGGCCGGGCGCGCAGCAGGATCGCGCACCGGGCATCGAAGCGGGCGTGCAGGATTTGGGCGAATGGCGCGAGCGTATCGAACGCGCGCCGGATGTCTTTACCGTTCAAGAGAACTTGCGGTTTTCCAGCACGCCGCGCTATCAGGACGGCACGCTCGGCTCGCGGCCTTGCGTGTTTCGCGCCTATGCGGTCGCGACCGTCGATGGCGGATGGACTGTTTTGCCCGGCGGCTTCACGCGACTTGCCGCCGACCGTCGCTCGACCGTTTCGATGCAATTCGGCGGCAGCAGCGTCGATACCTGGGTGATGTCGAGCCAGCCCGGCGGCGCGGTGCTCGTGCGTCCCGTGCCGATGAAACCCGGCGAGTTGCGCAAGCATCGCAGCGTATCGAGCCGCGCGGCGGAAAACCTCTTTTGGGCGGGCCGATACAGCGAACGCTCGGAGAACAACGTGCGGTTGTGCCGTCTGATGCTCGGCACGCTCGAAGGCAGCGACGCGGGCGATCTGTTCCCGACGCTTGCGGAACTGGCGGCGGAAAGCGGCCTGATTCCATCCATCGATTCGCTCGCGCGCAGTTCGCCTCAGGCGCTCGAACGCGCGCTCGTTGCGGGTTTGTCGGAGAGCAACCGGGGCTCGGGCATCGGCGGGAATCTGGCCGACCAGGTGCGCGCGAGCGGCGAGATACGCGACCGGCTTTCGACCGACCACTGGCGCACGATCCTCGCCTCACGCAACGATTTCCGCGACGCCCTCGCGCGCCTCGAACTCACTGCCAGTCAGCGCGACGGCCCGAATCCCGGTGCGCGCCATTACGATCGCGTCATGCTCACGAGCGCGCTCGAACATCTCGCCACGCAACTGTGCGCGGTCAGTGGTTCGCAGGGCGACCGCATGACGCGCGACGAAGCGTGGCGGCTGCTGTTCATCGGCCGGCACATCGAACGCGTCTCAACGATGTCCACCTTCCTGCGCGTGATGGCCGAACACGGCACGCTTGCGATGCCCGCAGGCTTCGACCTGTTGCTCCAGTTCTTCGACAGCACGCTGACCTATCGTTCGCTTTATCCGGGGCGGCTGGAAGTGCCCGCGTTGATCGACCTGCTCGTGGTGGACCGCACGAACCCGCGCGGACTGTACGGCGTGCATGCGCGGCTTCGAACCAAGCTCGATGAAGTCGCGGCATCGGCGGGCGGCGCGCGTCGCGGGCATTTTGCACACATCATGCAAAATGCAGATTCCTTGCCGCAGCTCGACACGCTCTGCGAAACCGACGAAGACGGCGCGTACACGCAACTCATCGCGCTGTGCGAAAAGCTGGTGGCGTCGGTCAGCGCGGCATCCAACGAAGTGAGCGCGCGCTATTTCAGCCACGCCAATACTTACGCCGCGCAGGTGTCTTCATGACCTCGGCCTACGACCGTCAGGCACACTCGACGACGCTCGCCGTCACGCATCGCACGACCTATCGCTATTCGACGCCGGTGGAGATCGCGCAGCACTTGGCGACCATCCGGCCGATGCATTGCCCGTGGCAGCAGGTGATCGCGCATACGGAACGCATCGAGCCTGCGCCTTCGTACCTGCATAGCCGCGTGGATGCGTTCGGCAACGACGTGCTGTATTTCTCGCTCGACAGTCCGCACGAACGGCTCTCGATGACGAGCGAAACCACCGTGCGTCTCACGCCGCGCTGGAAGGCGCTCGATCCCGAAGCCACGCCCGCATGGGATGAAGTCGCGGAACGGCTGCGCTATCAGGCGGGCGCGCCGTTTCTCGTGGAAAGCGAGTTCTGTTATGCGTCGCCCAACATCGCGCTGGATCAGGGCATGCGCGAATACGGACAGGAGAGTTTTGCGAAGGGCACGCCGCTGGTGGTGGGCGCCATTGATCTGATGCATCGCATTTACGCGGATTTCGACTATCGACCGTCAACTACTTCCGTCGATACGCCGGCCACCCGCGCCTTCGATCTCGGTCATGGCGTTTGTCAGGACTTCTCGCAAATCATGATCGGCTGTTTGCGCGCGCTCGGGCTTCCGGCGCGTTATGTGAGCGGCTATTTGCGCAACGATCCGCCGCCGGGGCAACCGCGTCTGATCGGCGCGGATGCCTCGCATGCATGGGTTTCGGTGCATTGCCCGCAAAGCGGATGGATCGACCTCGATCCCACCAACGACGTGCTCGCCGATCTCGATCACGTGACGCTCGCGATTGGCCGCGATTACAGCGACGTGTCGTTATTGCGCGGGATGATTCTCGGCGGCGGTTCGCATCATGTGGATGTGGGGGTGAATGTGCTTGCATTGTGACGACATCATTAAGCATGCCGTCACAATGCATTCATTATTCATTCGCCTTCGGGAAAATCCGCGCCCGCTGAAACCTTTTCCCAGCCATCGAAGTCTTTTTTCAGCGCGTCGATCTTCACGCGCGCATTGGTCAGCGCGGCCTTGCCGAGCAACAAACGCAAGGGCGGATTCTCGCTTTCCACAGCCTGAATGATGGCTTCCGCAGCGCGCACCGGGTCGCCCGGCTGCTTGCCGCTATACGTGCGGATCGTATCGGTGCGCGCCTGCGCGGTCGTTGCGTAATCGGCGATGGTGCGCGGCGCTTCGTTCGCCGAACGACCGGCCCAATCCGTGCGGAACGGTCCCGGCTCGACGAGCAGCACTTTAAGCCCGAGCGGTTCAAGCTCATGCGAAAGCGATTCCGACACCGCCTCCACCGCGAATTTCGTCGCATGATAAAAGCTCACGCCGGGGAACGCGATGATCCCGCCAATCGAAGAAACGTTCACGATGGTGCCGCTTTTCTGCTGACGCATGGATGGCAGCACCGCACGCGTCATATCGACGAGTCCCCAGAAATTGATATCCACCATCTTGCGCACTTCGTCCATCTCGCTCTCTTCGAATGAGCCGAAATAGCCGATGCCCGCATTGTTCACCAGCACGTCGATGCGTCCGAACTTTGCAAGTGCATCGCTTACCGCTGCTTTGACTTGCTCCGGTTGCGTGACGTCCAGCTTGAGCGATAAAGCGAGATCGGGATATTGCTCCGCGAGGTCTTTGATCGCATCGGGATTGCGCGCGGTGATGACCGTGGGATAGCCCAGCCCAAGCGTTTTAGCCGCAAGCTCGCGACCGAAACCGGTTGAACAACCAGTGATGAACCAGACAGGTTTGTTCGTTGAGGCGTTCATGAAGCGCATCTCCTAAGAATAAAGAAGGGACATCGACGATCAACGTTCATTGCACATCGCATTCCCACTCCCGATTCGAATTGCTCTGTCGAATAAGGATCAAAATAAATTTATACGTTTCCCTTTGACGGCAACGCAACGCTGCATGAATAATCGAGTCAGTAGCACGGGCCATTCATTCGCCCGATCGCACGCATGTTAGCAAGCGCCTTATTTGCGTGCAGGCACTCCCCTCATTCCTGATAATTGAAGCCAGCGGCATGCGTGCGCGTCCGATCACGTCGGACGTGTGCGTGCGCGCGTTTCGCATGGACGTGCCAGTTCGGAGAACTGCATGGACACGACGAGAGTTTTGAACATCTTCTTGAACGTGGCGCGCACGCAAAGCTTCAGTCAGGCGGCGCACGACACGGGTCTGACCACGCCTGCGGTGAGCCGCGCAATCGCGCAACTGGAGGACCATCTGGGTATTCGCCTTTTGCACCGCACGACACGGCGCGTCAGTCTGACCGACGAGGGCGCGCGTCTTTACGAACTCGCCGATGCCGGTCTGCGTTTGCTTGCCGAAGCGATGGACAAGACCGTTTATGCGAAACAGGCGGGCGGACTTATTCGTATTACCGCGCCGCGTTCGTTGGGTGCGAAATTGTTGGTGCCCGTCATCGCCGCCTTTAGGGAAACGCATGAGGACATTCAATTCGATCTCACACTGGACGATCACTTCACCGATATCGTCGCGCATCGCACGGATATAGGCTTTCGCGCAGGCACCGCGCCCGAGCGCAATGTCATATCACGTTCGCTCGGCGCGATGGCGCTGATCGTCTGTGCATCGTCGCAATACGTGCAACAGCATGGCATGCCGCAGCACGCGGATGATCTCGCGGTGCATCGTTGCACGGGCTTTCGTCATCCGAACACGGGACGCGTGGTGCCGTGGGAATTGCTTATCGATAACGAATTCGTGTTCAAGGAAGTCAAGGCCGTGGCGACCTTCAACGATGTCGATACGGAAGTCGCCGCGGTGCGTGCGGGGATCGGCATCGGGCAATTGCCTGATTATCTGATCGCGCGAGATATCGAAGATGGCGCGCTTGTCACTTTGCTGCCCGAATGTTCGACGAGACGGCTAGGCGTATTCATGTTTTATTCGGAGCGTGAGCGCATACCGGCGCGCGTGCGGCAATTCATCGATTACGTCATGGCGTGGCCTGAATTGCCGTTCGACCGGCGTGAGTCTTCTATGCAAGTGTGAATGGGTCCGGTACGGGGAAAGCACACATGTCGATCATGCGCTAATGTCTGGGCTTGTACGTCCACGAAAACGGCGCATGTTGTCTTCATGTAAGGAGAACCTCAAGATGGAATACGTCAAGCTCGGCTCGACCGGACTGGAAGTTTCACGCATTTGCCTTGGCTGCATGACCTTCGGCGTACCGGAACGCGGCACGCATCCATGGACGCTCGAAGAAGAACAAAGCCGGCCGATCATTCAACAGGCCTTGGATGCAGGCATCAATTTCTTCGATACGGCCAATACGTATTCGGATGGCACATCGGAAGAAATCGTGGGCCGTGCTTTGCGCGATTTCGTCAAGCGCGACGATATCGTGATCGCGACGAAAGTATTCAATCGCATGCGGCCCGGTGCGAATGGCGCGGGTCTGTCGCGCAAGGCCATTTTCAATGAGATCGATAACAGCCTGCGCCGGCTCGGCACGGATTACGTCGATCTCTATCAGATTCATCGCTGGGACTACACCACGCCTATCGAGGAAACGCTCGAAGCCCTGCACGATGTCGTGAAGGCGGGCAAGGCGCGTTATATCGGCGCGTCGTCGATGTATGCGTGGCAGTTCAGCAAATCGCTCTATACGTCGCGTGCGAATGGCTGGACCGAATTCAAGACCATGCAGAACCATTTGAATCTTTTGTATCGCGAGGAAGAGCGCGAGATGCTCCCCTTGTGCAAGGATCAGGGCATCGGCGTCATGCCGTGGAGCCCGCTTGCACGCGGCCGTCTCACGCGCGAATGGAACGCGACGAGCGAACGTCAGGAATCCGATTCGTTCGGCAGCACGCTGTATTCGACCGAGGAAGCGGATCGCGCCGTGGTGGAAGCGGTGGCCGCGGTAGCGAAGGCGCGTGGCGTGCCGCGTGCGCAGGTCGCGCTCGCATGGGTCGCGCAAAAGTCGCCGGTGACTGCGCCGATCATCGGTGCATCGAAACCGAATCATGTGACGGACGCCGCCGCCGCGTTGACATTGAATCTCACGGCGGAAGAGATCGCGCAACTCGAAGCGCCGTATGTGCCGCACGCGGTCGCCGGGTTCAAATAAGCGCGTGTTTCATAGTTGGGATTCGATCGGCAGGATGCCCAGCATCCAGATTCCTGTGCGCATCCATGCCGATGTATCCGGTTCGCTGTCGAGATCGGTTTGATAACCGTTGGCGTCGGTGTCGACCCACACCATGCGCGTGCCGCCGTCGTGTATCGGACGCAATTCGACGCGCCACGCGATGCGATCGATATTACGCCCGATGCCATCGGCCACCTGCACGGCCGCTGGCTCGCTCTCGCAATACACGCCGATTTCCGTATTGAGTTCCACCGAGCGCGGATCGAGATTCATCGAGCCGATGAAAATGCGCTTGCGGTCGAACACATACGTCTTGGCATGCAACGATGCCTTGGATGATCCGAACGCGGACTTTCTGTCTTCCTTGTCGCCATTCTCGGATGCGACTGGTTTTAGTTCGTACAGCTTCGCGCCTGCTTCGAGCAGGTCTCGCCGATAGCGCTGATAACCCGCATGCACGGCTGCGACATCCGTGGCGGCGAGTGAGTTGGTGAGCACGGTCACATGCACGCCGCGCGCGGTCATCGAACGAATCCATTCGACGCCTTCCTTGCCCGGCACGAAGTAGGGCGAGACGATCAGCATTTCATGTTCGGGCTCCAGATTCAGGGCCTTGAATTGCGACATCAGATGGCCTTGCGTGTCGCCCGGCTCGCGCGTGATCTTGGCGGGGTCGTCGTAAAGCAAGGTGGCTTTGCCCCATGAAAATGCGGTGTCCTGCGAGGCGAGCACGTCCGCCACGCGCTGACGTGCTTGCGCCACATAGGGCGATTGCTGTTCGGAGAGAAGGTAGTTGTTCAGCTTGTCGCGCCATGCGGCCAACGCGTCGGGATCAGCTTGCTTGCCCATGAGATTTTCGATGGGATAGGCGGCAGCGGAATTCCAGTACAGATCGAATGCGCTCGAGACATCTCGCACGACGGGACCATGCACGAGCACATCCAAATCGCCGAACGCTACCGTGCTCGATGCGCCGAAGTATTCGTCGCCGATATTGCGTCCACCGAGAATGGCGGCTTGATTGTCCGCGATCAACGCCTTGTTGTGCATGCGACGGTTCACGCGAAAGAACTCGGCTGCGGAGCCGAGCTTTTTAAAGGCGCGGTTCGCCACCGGATTGAAAAGCCGCACTTGCACGTTCGGATGCGACGCCACAGCCAGCAGCAGTTGATCGTTCGCATTGGTGCCAAGATCGTCGATCAGCAGGCGCACGCGCACGCCACGATCCGCCGCGCGCAATACCGATGCGGCGATCTCACTGCCGGTCAGATCGTCGTGCCAGATGTAGTACTGAAGATCGAGCGAGCGCTCGGCGGTTTCGGTGAGCAGCACGCGCGCGACGAGTGCATCGACACCATCGGGCAAGAGATGAAATGCGTTGTCGCCGGGGTGCGTGGCTTCGCCTGCGGCAAAGGTTTTGCCAAGACGGGTATCGCGCGTGTCGGTGAGCGCGTGAGTCTGCGTGCGTCCGCTTTGCGGTGGAAGACTCGCGCAGGCGCAGAGCAGTGTCGTCAGGAATAGCGCGAAAAGTTTTTTCATGGGCGCAGTGGGTTATCGCTGAAAGACGGCCGCGTCATGCTCGCGGCGCGCGTGTTCGCCGAGTCGTGAGCGGACAAAGCTCACGTGTTCACGCAGGACGTAAAGCGCATCCGTATAGGCAAGCGGTATTCGCAATGTATCGAGCGATTCCTCGATGTAATCCAGCTCGACGATCAACGCGCGCCGCTCGTCTTCGCTCTTGAGTTGCATGGCGCTGCGCTCGACCGCGATCAGCGCGCCGTAATAACGATAGATGCGCGAGCGCACGCGCCAGCGATACAGCGCGGGCACGAGCCTCAATGCAGGAAAGATCAGTACGGCCACAGGAAGCAGCAGGATGAGCGCACGGTCCGCGAGATTGGCGAGCCAGAAGGGCAGCATGCGATAGAAAAAACTCTTGCCCGAGCGGTAATAGCGGCTCGCATCTTCGCTGATGGGGTATTCATGCGCGATCGGATTCGGAAACTGTCCCGCATGTTGCAGCAAGTTGGCCTGCGCGTGAATTTCCTGCGCGGCCTCTATCAGCAGGTCCGATAGCGCGGGATGCAGGCTCGGACGCGCGACCAGTTCGACCATCGGCGCGACCAGATGCAAGGCTTCGGGCGGAACCCGGCGTCCCAGATCGAGCACGCCGGGCGGTAGTTCGATCTCGTCGAGGTAGGGGAAGATACGCGTGTAGGCTTGTGCCTCGCGGAAGTCCATCGCGGAGATGCCCGGCACGCGGTATAGCCGCAACATCAGGGCGCGCGTGGCGGAATCGCCGCTCAGAAAGACCGCGTCCACTTCGTCGCTGACGAGTTGCGTGGCCGCTTGCAAGCCATCGGTCGGCAACAGCACGGTGTCGCCGCCCGGTCCGATGCCGTTCGCCTCCAGCAGCTTGAGCGAGAGCGTGCGCGTGCCGCTTCCTTCACGTCCTATCGCAATGCGCTTGCCTTCGAGTTGCGACAACAACGTCAGCCCATGACCTCGATAGAACACGACGAGCGGCACATAAGCAATGCTGCCGAGCGAGACGAGCTTGTCGGCCTGCTCGGGCGTGGCGATGCCGCCTTGCACGAGCGCGAGATCGACATGCTGTTTATCGTCGAGCAGACGATCGAGATTCTGCACGGAGCCATCGGAAGGCAATACCTTCAACGTCACGCCGTTGCGCGAGAGAATCTTCGCGTACTCCTTGGCGAAGTAGTAGAGCGAACTGTCGGGCTGACCCGCGCTCATGGTGATGGTTCGCGGCGGCGCGGGATCGACCAGCCAGAAGATCAGCGCGATGGCGATCAGCAACGCAAGCAGGAAAGGGCCGACGGTCCACGTGACATCGTGGAGGACACTGCGCGCGTGATCCTGCGGCAGATGCGGCCGCTTCATGCGCGGCCCCGTCATGGCTGACCGGCCCAACGGCCGCTGCGGCGAGCGGGCGCTGCGAAAAAGACACGGGTCATGGCGGGCCTGTATCGAAAGCGGCGGTGATGCGAAGTGTACCGCTTTGCCGATGCCCGCTCAGACCCAATGTGCGGGGATCCACACCGTGCCGATCCAGTGGCCGGGGACATAGACTGCCGGACGCGGCGGCGGGGCCACGTAGACCGGTTTAGGGGCGACGTAGACGGTCGCGACGGGCGGCGGAGGGGGTGCGGCCACGACGACCGTGGCGGGCGGCGGAGGCGGCACCACGACCGTCGCGCTCGTTGCGCTCGTCACGACGGTGGCGCTGCCCGAAGTCACCGCCACGCCCGGCGCCACGCTCGTGGCGCTGCCCGCATGCGTGACGGTCCCGCCGTTGGCCGTGTCGATCGTGCCCGAGCGGTTGCACGTATAACCCGCGCAACTCGTGGATGCCGTGTGCGTCGACGTATTGCCGTTCGGCCCCGTCACCGTGCCCGATGACGTGTATTGCCCCGGCGCGGTACGCGAGACCGTGTCGGTGCCCGTGGCGGTCTTGCCGTTGGGTCCGGTCGCGCTGCCGGTATGCGTGCAACTCGCGTTGGCGCAGGACGTATCGCCCGAATGCTGCACTGCGCGTCCGTTGGGTCCGTAGGCGGTGCCGGAATTCGAGAACTGGCCGGGTGCCGTGCGCGTGACGGTGCCGGAGTTGGTCGCGACGCCGCCCCACGGGTTCATCACGCCACCGGCATGCGAGCACGAACCGCCGCCGCACGAACCCACGTGCGCGCTGTTGTATTCGCCGCGCCCGGTATAGGCCGTGCCGCCGCGCGCCCATCCCGCGAAGGCCGAAGTGCTCGCGAGCATGAGGGCGGCGGCGGATAGCGCTGCCAGTGCGCGGCGCGATGCAACGGTCGTTTTGCTGTTCATGGTTTTCCTCTCGGTCTTTAAGCGGGTGGCGACGAAGAGGACTATAAAAAACCGCTCGCGCAATGTCTCGCGAGAACTTATTTCATTCGATGTCACGTCTCACGTTCATTTGTCATACGAAGGCGGTTGCGGGCTATTGGCCGGATTGGTATCGAGCTTGCGAATCTCGGTGATCGCTTCGCTGGATAGCGCTTGCAGATCGGCTTCGAGTGCATCGGCCAAGGCGCGGTCATAGACTTCGTCGCCATTCACATAGAGCGTGAAGGCTTCGAGATACTTCGCTTTCTTGACGGGATTTTCGATGGTTTCGCGTGTCCATCGATAAAGCGGGTAGTGCTCCGTGCCATCGCGTTCGGCTTGCGCGACGTAATCCGCAAAGGCATCGAACTGACATTTCAGGGTGGCGTGATGACGTTCGAGCACATGCTTGAGCGCCGCGAGCACGGCATTGTCTTCATTCTTGCGCGCCATCTCCGCATAAGGCGCTGCGAGTTTCACTCTCACTTGATACTGCCATGCTTCGGTCATTGCTTTGACTCCTCGATGAATACGCTTGCTTTCAAGGCCGAAAGCCCTTTGACGATGCTAAACGCCATTTACCCTAAATGCACTAAACTGGCCATCGCCTGAGCGTATCCCATCCCTTAAGACGACGAACAAAAGGAGGGTAACCGATGAGCCTCGAACACACGATGTTCTGTTCCTGCTGCGGCGGCATGGGCAATGCAAGCCGCCGCCGTTTTCTTGCAATGGCCGCGCAGAGCACGGCCGCACTCGCGCTGTTTCCTCATCTCGCATTCGCCGACGACAGCGTGCCCGCGATTGCCTACGACTCCGTGCGCGATCCCGTGCAATTGCCGCAAAACATGTATTTCGGCGAATGCTCGGGCGTCGCGGTGAATTCGGCGGGACACGTATTCGTGCTTTCTCGCGGCAACAGCATTGGACCCGCTTATGGCGCGGCAGCGGCGCAGTTGCTCGAATTCGACCGCAACGGGCGCTTCGTTCGCGAGATCGGTCATAACCTCTATGCGTGGTCGTTCGCGCATACCGTCAAGATCGATCCGCAAGATAACATCTGGGTCACCGACAAGGGTTCGGACATGGTCATCAAGTTCACGCCGGAAGGACGCGTGGCGATGGTGTTCGGCCGCAAGCAGGAAGCCGCGGACGAAGAGACTGCACCGCTCAAGCATCCCAACCCGCCGCTGCCGTCGGAACCGGGACGCTTCAGGCAAGTGACCGATGTCGCGTGGGATACCTCGGGCAACACCTATATCAGCGATGGTTACATCAATTCGCGCGTTGGCAAGGTGGATCGCGATGGCAACTGGCTCAAGTCCTGGGGCGAGCGCGGCACGAAGCCGGGGCAGTTTCATACGCCACACAGCATCGCCGTGGATGCGAACAATCTCGTGTACGTGGCCGATCGCAGCAATCGCCGCATTCAGGTGTTCGACGGCGAAGGCAATTTCCAGCGGCAGATCACGATCGATGTACCGGTGCCGCCGGATGCGCGTCCCGCCATCGGCAACATGCCCGATGAAGCGACGATTGCTCAAGGCACGTTCGCGCCCGGTTCGCCTTGGGCCATCGCGATATCGCCGGGACCGAATCAGGTGCTCTACAGCGCGGATGCCTTTCCGGGACGCATCTACAAGCTCTCGCTCGACGGCAAGCTGCTCGGCGTGCTGGGGCAGTCAGGCAAACAGTTGAAGCAGTTCGGCTGGATTCACGAGATGGCATGTCCCGCGCCGGATACGTTGTTCGTCGCGGAGCTGTTGAACTGGCGCGTGCAAAAACTCGTATTGCATGCATGATGCAAAATTCAACCGCCTCGCGCGGTTCCGGTTTCCATTGCCACACCGTTCCACAGATGCATCGCCGCGTAGGCGCGCCACGGCCGCCAGCGCTCCGTGTGCGCACGCTGTTGCGCGGGTTTGAGCAGCGATGGATCGCGCCGCGCGATGGCCTGCATCAGCACGAGGTCGGCATCGGGCCAGGCGTCGGAATCGCGTAGCGCGCGCATGGCCACATAGCCGACCGTCCACGGGCCAATGCCGGGCATCGCGAGCAGATCGCGCTTGAGGGTTTCGTGATCCGCGCCCGGCGTATCCAATGGCAATTCGCCGCTTGCGACCGCGCGCGCGAAGTTCTGCACGGCCTCGATGCGCCGCGTCGGCATGCCGATTTTCTCGAGGTCGGCATCCGCGAGTTCGGCCGGCGTCGGAAAGCGCCACGCGGTGCCTTCGTGCACATGACCCGCGATGCGGCGTCCGGCCCGTTGCACGATGCGGTTCACGATCGTCGATGCGCCTTTCACGCTGACCTGCTGCCCCACGATGGTCCGCACGACCAGTTCGAACCCCGACCATGCGCCCGGCACGCGCAGACCGGGTGCGGCTTCGACGAGTGGCGCGAGCAACGGATCGAGCGACAGGCAACGGCCGATCTCCTGCGGGTCCGCATGCAGATCGAACATCCGCGCGAGCGGCGCGGCGATCTCGTTCGCGTGATGGCGTGCATCGCCATCGATCGTGACGACGAGCCGATGCTTGCGCGCATGCGGCCGCGCTTCCAGCGTGCCGTCCGCGCCGTTCCACTCGATCGCGCGCCGGTACACACCGTCTTCGACCGACTCGACGCCCGCCGACGCGCGTCCGCCGATGAATTTCAACATGCGTGTCCAGTCGAACGGGCGCTTGAACGGCAATTCGAGCGTGGCGATGTCTGAAGAAGTGGTCGATTGCATTTTGAATGCGGAATGCTTAATGCAAACAGCGCGGAGAAGAATGAGCGCACATGGTACTCCGCTCATTCTTCTCTAAGTTTCAATGCCGACAATGCTGTTCATGGAAAACAAGGAGCCGGACATGAACAGCATCTCGATCAGCATTTTCGCTATCGTCATTACCGCCGCGCTTGCGTTGGTCGCGCCGGTCACGCATTACGTGCAGCATGAAAGAGTCGTGCTGTCGGCACATGGCCGCTGGGTGTGAATCGCATTCAAGGACGCCGCGCGACATCCATCGAGCTTGCGCTCAAAAGCTGGCGAAACTCGGCATCGTAAGACAACGACTGCCGTGCGCCCGCGACGATCTGCGAGCGCCGCTCCCATTGATCCGAACGCACCACGCAGCGCGAGAGAATGTCGGTATAAACGGGCCGCAGGTCTTCATCGTCATGCGCCGCCGTGTAGCGGGCAATGCGCGCCTTCTCGTCATGCGTCAGGTCGCGCGTGAGACATTCCACGGTCTCGCGATCCGTTGCCGCTTGCGAATCGTTGTAGTCTTCTTCGTAATATCGCGTGAAGCCCGCGATGACGAGTGCGACGCCTAACGCAGTCCCTGCCCAGCGCATTTTGTTCATGTTATTTTCCCGTCCAGGCGCCCGAGGCCAATACCCCAGGCTTGTGCCCGACGTTAGGGGAAATAACCCGATCGTTCAGTCGGCAGCCGCACGCTGCTTAGTCTTTCTTGCCGGCGTTGCCGCCTTGACCGTCGATAGCGTGCGTTCGGCCAGCACCGCATCGCGCTTGCTCAACAAATGCTTGCGCATGATGTCTCCCATGCGCCGGCCATCGCGCGCATCCAATGCTTCGAGCATCTCTTCGTGATCGCGAATCGCGCTATCCCATTTGGGCGTCTGAAAGTTGGAGCGAAAACGCAAGGCCATGAGCCGCCGATTGATCGACACATACGTTTGCCGCAGTGCGCCATTGCGCGCGGCTTCGTTGATCTTGTCGTGAATGGCCTGATTGCGGCTGTAATAGCCGGACAGATCGTTCTGCGCACGGCACGCGAGCATGGCGTAATGCAATGACTTGATCTCGGCGATCTCCGCCTGCGTGATGCGTTCGCAAGCGAGTTCTCCCGAGAATGCTTCGAGCCCGCTCATCAACTCGAACATTTCGCGTATCTCAAGCTCGCTCATTTGCGATACCGATGCACCCCGGTTCGGCGATATCTCGATCAGCCCTTCGGCGGCCAGCACCTTGAGCGCTTCACGCAGCGGCGTGCGTGAGATGCCGAGCGTCTCGCACAGCGTGCGTTCATTGAGCTTCGCGCCAGGCGCGAGCAGTCCTTCGACGACGAAATTGCGCAAGTGATCGACCACCGTGTCATGCAGGCGCAGGCGTTCCAGCTTCGGCAGCGTCGAAGAAAAGCGTGCATCGGGCAAATCTGGATTTTGCATTCAAAACCTCACAGTTCCATTTCGGCAAGTTTATCCCAGCCGGACCGGAAAAAACCGCCAAGGGGTTATCCCTAGGCCGTTCGGCCTATATATCCCTTTGCTCGTCTGATCGCCTGCGCTACAGTATTTTGCATGCAAAATTCAATTTTTGAGGATTTGCGCACATGCTGAAGCTCGACTTTCATCCCGCCGGACGCCACTTCCTGCAAATTCCCGGACCGAGCCCCGTTCCCGATCGCATCTTGCGTGCAATGTCCTATCCGACGATCGACCATCGCGGTCCCGAGTTCGGCGCGTTAGGCCTAACGGTGCTGGACGGCATCAAGAAAATATTCAAGACGAGCGAACCGGTCGTGATCTATCCGGCATCGGGCACCGGCGCGTGGGAAGCGGCGCTGTGCAACACGCTGAGTCCGGGCGATGCGGTGCTCATGTTCGAGACCGGCCAGTTCGCCACGCTCTGGAAAAAGATGGCGGAAAACCTCGGTCTCAAGCCCGAGTTTCTCGGCCTGCCCGGTATCGAAGGCTGGCGGCGTGGCGTGCAGGCCGACATGATCGGGAAGCGCCTGCGCGAAGACTCGCAGCATGCGATCAAGGCCGTATGCGTCGTGCATAACGAGACTTCGACGGGCGTTACCTCCGACATCGCCGCCGTGCGCCGCGCAATCGACGACGCCGGGCATCCCGCGCTGCTGATGGTGGACACCATCTCGGGCCTTGCATCCGCCGATTACCGGCATGACGAATGGGGCGTGGACGTGACCGTTTCCGGCTCGCAGAAGGGCCTGATGCTGCCGCCGGGCATCAGCTTCAACGCGGTCTCGGAGAAGGCGCGTGAGGCCTCGAAACATGCCACGTTGCCGCGTGCGTTCTGGGACTGGAAAGAGATCATCGAGATGAACAAGCAGGGCTATTGGCCCTACACGCCGAACACGAATCTGCTGTATGGCCTCGCGGAATCGCTCGACATGATTCTCGGCGAAGGGCTCGACAACGTGTTCGCGCGTCATCAACGCCTGGCGGCGGCATGCCGTGCAGCGGTCACGGCCTGGGGACTTGAGATTCAGTGCGCGGACCCGGCGGTTTATTCGCCCGTTCTGACGGGTGTGATGATGCCGGAAGGCGTCGATGCGGACGCCGTGCGCAAGATCATCTACGAGCATTTCGACCTGTCGCTGGGCACGGGGCTGGGCAAGGTGAAGGGACGCATGTTCCGCATCGGTCATCTCGGCGATTGCAACGATCTCACGCTCATGGCCGCGCTGACCGGATGCGAAATGGGCCTGAAACTCGCGGGCGTGGACCTCGAAAGCAGCGGCGTGGTCGCGGCGATGGACTATCTGACGAGCCATGCTGCCAAGCCCGCGCTGAAGGCGGCTGCATGAGCGCCGCCTTCGATGCCCATGCGCTCGCGCGTCTCTTCGTCGAGGCACGTGCCCGACGTGCGCAACTCGATACCTTGCCCGACCACGCGCGTCCCGCAAATTTAAACGATGCTTATGCCGCCCAGAAAGCGACATTGCATGCATTAGACGTGAACGCAGCGGGCTGGAAGGTCGGCTCGAAAACGGTTGACGGTCCCATTCAGGGAGCGCCCTTGCCGGCGGACGGTGTTCACGCTTCGGGCGCGCGCGTGTCGCGGCATGCATTCGGCAAGGCAGGACTGGAACTCGAAGTGGCGTTTCGTTTCAATCGTAGCTTCGATGCGTCCAGCGGACCTTATGAGGATGGCGAAATATTGAGCGCCATCGAATCCGTGCATGCCACGATCGAAGTCGTCGCGAGCCGCTTCGCGGCATGGCCCGATGTGGACAAGCTCTGGCAACTCGCCGATCTGCAAAACCACGGCGCGCTGATCGTGGGCGAGGGCGTGCCTTACGACGAGGCGTTTCCCTTCGTCTCGCCTGCGATGACCTTCACGCTCGAAGGCCGTCCGCTTTTCGGTGGCAAGCCGGCGAATCCGGCGGGCGATCCCGCAGGCTTCTGGCGTGGACGGTCAATCACAGCGTGGCGCAGGGCATTGCATTCGAACGCGGCACGCTTATCACGGCAGGCTCCTACACGGGACTCGCGTTACCGAGCGAAACCGGCCACGTGACCGGCGCGATAGAAGGCTTGCCGCCCGTCGAATTGCATTTTGCATAACGCATCACGCATTCAAAACGACGATGCTCAATTCCCCCACCGAACCGCTCGTCAAGCCCATTCGGCTGATGCCCGCATCGGGACGCGCGCCAACGCCGCTGCAAACGCGCCTCTCGCGCGAACTCAAGGGCGACGTGCTGTTCGACCGTGCCTCGCGGGGACGTTATTCGACCGATGCATCGATCTATCAGATCATGCCGGTCGGCGTCGTGGTGCCGATGGATCAGGCGGACTTGCGGCTGGCCTTGCACATCGCCCGCGACGCTCACGCAAGCGTGCTGGCGCGCGGCGCGGGCACGAGCCAGTGTGGGCAGACCGTGGGCGAGGCGCTCGTCATCGACACGAGCAAATGGCTCAACAGCATCGTTTCGTTCGACAAGGCGGCGCGCACGGTCACGGTCGAGCCGGGCATCGTGCTGGATCATCTGAACGCGTGGCTCAAGCCGCATGGACTGTGGTTTCCCGTCGATGTTTCGACAAGCGCGCAATGCACCATCGGCGGCATGGCGGGCAACAATTCGTGCGGCTCGCGCTCGATGGAATACGGCATCATGGTGCACAACGTGCATGCAATCGACGCGATCCTCGCCGATGGTCACGAGACGCGCTTCGGCAAGCTGTCCGCCATGAGCGACGACGCACGCACGCGCACGCTCATCGACGAAGTGCGGCGAATCGCGCTGCGTGAGCGAGACGAAATGCGCGAGCGCGTGCCGAAGGTATTGCGACGCGTCGCGGGCTACAACCTCGATCTGTTCGATTGCCAAAGCCCGCTGCCCTTCACGGACGATGACGAGCCGAACCTTTCCAGCTTGCTGGTCGGCTCCGAAGGCACACTCGCATTCAGCCGCCAGTTGACGCTAAAGCTCGCGCCTTTGCCCGTGCATAAAACGCTCGGCGTCGTGAACTTCCCGAGCTTCCACGATGCGATGGACATGACGCAGCACATCGTGAAGCTCGGACCTGTCGCCGTCGAACTGGTCGATCGCACGATGATCGATCTCGCCATGTCGAACCCCGCTTTCCGGCCCGTGATCGAGCGCGCGCTGGTCGGTGCGCCGCAAGCGGTGTTGCTGGTCGAATTCGCGGGCGCGGAGCGTGCGCCTCAGTTGCACAAGCTCGCGCAACTCGTCGAACTGATGGGCGATCTCGGTTTGCCCGGCGCCGTCGTCGAAATGCCCGATGCAGGTCCGCAAAAGGCCTTGTGGGAAGTGCGCAAGGCGGGGCTTAACATCATGATGAGCATGAAGGGCGACGGCAAGCCGGTGTCGTTCATCGAGGATTGCGCGGTGCCGCTCGAACATCTGGCGGAATACACGCGCAGACTCACCGATGTCTTCAGAAAGCACGGCACCGAAGGCACCTGGTATGCGCATGCGAGCGTCGGCACGCTGCACGTACGGCCGATTCTCGACATGCGCCGCGACGGCGCGCTGAAGATGCGCGCCATCGCCGAGGAAGCCAGCGCGATGGTGCGTGAATACAAGGGCGCCTATTCGGGCGAGCATGGCGACGGTTTGTGTCGCGGCGAATGGGTCGCGTGGCAATATGGACCGCGCATCAACGAGGCGTTTCGCGATATCAAGCGTCTGTTCGATCCCGAGAATCGCATGAGTCCGGACAGAATAGTTAGTCCGCCTAAGATGGACGACGCCGCGAATTTTCGCTTTCCACTGCGCTACCGCGAACAGGCGTTCGAACCTGCGCTCGATTGGTCGTCATGGAACGTGACGCGCGATCCGTTGACGGGTGAGGAGGGCGCAGCGGGTTCGGGCGGCGATCTCACGCACGGTCTCGCGAAAGCAGTGGAGATGTGCAACAACAACGGCCATTGCCGCAAGTTCGATGCAGGCACGATGTGTCCGAGCTATCGCATCACGCGAGACGAGCAACACGTCACGCGCGGACGTGCGAATACGCTGAGGCTCGCCCTGTCCGGGCAGCTCGGCGATGAAGGTCTCGCCAGCCGCGATGTCAAGGACGCGCTGGATCTCTGCGTCTCCTGCAAGGGATGCAAGCGCGATTGTCCGACGGGTGTCGATATGGCTCGCATGAAGATCGAGGCGCGCGCGGTCTGGGCAACGCGGCATGGTGTGAGCATGCGTGAACGTCTGGTTGCGTTTCTGCCGCGTTATGCGCCTCATGCAAGCCGCATGCGCGTGTTGAGCGCGGCGTTCGAAACGCGCATGCCGGGTGTCGCTGGATGGCTCAAAGCAAAGTTGGGTCTTGCACCACAACGCAGCTTTCCACGCTTCGCAGAGCCTTTTTTAAAGGATGCGATGCGTACGTCCCCGGCATCGTCGAAAAAGGAAGTGCTGCTTTTCGTCGATACCTTCAACAACTATATCGAGCCGGAAAACGCACGTGCGGCGCAGCGTGTACTCGAAGCCGCAGGCTATACGGTGCATGTGAACGTCAAAACTGGCGAGCGGCCTTTGTGTTGTGGTCGAACGTTTTTATCAGCAGGCCTGATCGATGAAGCAAAAGCCGAAGCGCGGCGCACGCTGGATACGCTGATGCCTTTCGTCGAGCGCGGTGTCTCGATCGTAGGCCTCGAGCCTTCGTGCCTGCTGTCCTTGCGCGACGAATTCCTGAGCTACGGCTACGGCGATGAAGCCATACGTCTGGCCGAATCCGCCTTGCTGTTCGAAGAGTTCCTTGTACGGGAGCAAGCACGGGGGCGCGTGAATCTCGCGCTCTCGCCGCTCGCGCAACAGAAAGCACTGCTGCACGGTCATTGTCATCAAAAGGCCTTCGATGCATTGCGTCCCGTCGAAACGGTATTGAAATGGATTCCCGGCCTCGAAGTCAGCACGATCGAATCGTCGTGCTGTGGCATGGCAGGCAGCTTCGGTTACGAGGCCGAGCATTACGAGGCATCGCAAGCGATGGCGGAACTCAAGCTGCTTCCCGCGATACGTGCGGCAGGCGATGCGTTGATCGTCGCGGATGGCACGAGCTGTCGTCATCAGATCGCGGATGGCGCGCATGTCAAGGCGTTGCATGTGGCACGTGTTCTGGATGCCGCGCTTAGTTAGTGAACCGAGGTTCATCCTTAAGGAGACGACGATGTTCCGCCGAGCCACCACGCGCGTTCTGCTGCTGCTGTGCGCGATGTATCTGATTACCTATATCGATCGCGTCAACGTGAGCACGGCGGCGAGTCAGTTCGGTGCGGAACTGGGTCTGTCGCACACGCAGATCGGTTTCGTCTTCTCCGCGTTCGCCTATCCGTATCTCGTGTTTCAGATCATCGGCGGATGGGTCGGCGACCGCTTCGGTCCGCGTCGCACGCTGACGGTGTGCGCGATCATCTGGGCGGGCGCGACCGTGCTCACGGGCCTCGCAGGCGGCTTCGTTTCGCTGATCGTCGCGCGCCTGCTGCTCGGTCTCGGCGAAGGTGCGACCTTTCCGACCGCGACGCGCGCCATGTCCAACTGGATGCCCGCCGATCAACGTGGTTTCGCGCAGGGCATCACGCATGCGGCTTCGCGCATCGGCAATGCGGTGGCGCCGCCGCTCATCGTGTGGCTGATGGTGTCCACGAGCTGGCGCGGTGCGTTCATCATCACAGGCATCGTGAGCTTTTTGTGGGCCATGGTGTGGGTCTTTTACTTCCGCGACAATCCGCGTGAACATCCGCGTATCACCGAAAGCGAATGTGCGACGCTCGCAAGTTATTCCGGCGTCAAGGAGCGTCCTGCGGTGCCATGGAAGAGGCTGTTCGCGCGCATGGCGCCAGTGACCGCCGTGTACTTCTGTTACGGCTGGGTGCTATGGCTTTTTCTCGGCTGGATTCCGCAATACTTCCTGCACAGCTATCACATGCATCTCGCACAGTCGGCGTTGTTCGCCTCGGGCGTGTTCTTCGCGGGCGTGCTGGGTGATTGGCTGGGCGGCGCGGTGACCGACCGCATCCTGCGCAAGAGCGGTAACGTGCGCCGCGCGCGCAACGCGATGGTCGCGGTCTGCATGTTCCTCACCTTGCTTTCGCTGGCGCCCATCATGCTGGTTTCCGATATCTCCGTCACGTTCGCGGCGCTGTGCCTGTCCGCCGGTTTCTTCTTCAATGAGATGACTATCGGCCCGATGTGGGCCGTGCCGATGGATATCGCGCCGAGGCATTCGGGAACGGCATCCGGCATTATGAATTCAGGTTCCGCGCTCGCGGCGATCATCAGTCCCGTGGTCGGCGGCTGGCTGATCGACCGTACCGGCAACTGGAACCTGCCATTCACCGTCTCGATGATCCTGATGGCGGCGGGCATCGTGCTGTCTTTCACGATGCGTCCCGATCGCGTGCTCGAATCCGAAGGCGCGCAAGCACCGGCCACGCCTGCCAGCAAATACGTGTGAGCCGCCGCGTTCGGTTTATCGCATTTTGAATGCAAAGAACCAGAGACCACGAGCGAGGATCGTCGAAGATGGCAGAGAAAGCAACGAAAGGAGAAGGCCCGCTCGCCGGCATGCGCGTGATCGAACTTGCGCACATCATGTCCGGCCCGATCTGCGGAATGATGCTCGCGGACATGGGCGCGGATGTCATCAAGGTCGAGAAAATACCGGGCGGGGACGACTGCCGCCGCTTCGCGCCGACGCTGCCGTCCGGCGAGTCGGCGGCCTTCATGATCGTCAACCGGAACAAGCGCGGCATCGCGTTGAATCTCAAGACGGAAGGCGGCAAAGCTGTGCTCAGGAAGATGCTCGCGAGCGCCGATGTCGTCACTGAAAATTATCGGCGCGGCACCATGGAAAAGCTCGGCATGGGTTACGACACGCTGAAGGAACTGAACCCGGGTCTGATCTATTGCGCGATCTCGGGTTACGGGCGTACCGGGCCGATGGCGGACAAAGGCGGCTTCGATCTGATCGCGCAGGGCCTGAGCGGTCTCATGAGCATGACGGGCGAACCGGGTCAGGCGCCGATCAAGGCCGGCTCGCCCGTGACAGATATCAACGCGGGCATTCTGGCGGCGCTCGGCATCAGCGCCGCGTATGCGCAAAGGCAGCGCACGGGGCGCGGGCAGATGGTGGATACGTCGCTCTTCGAAGCGGGCCTGCAGCAGATGTACTGGGCTTTCGCCAGCTATTTCGCCGATGGCACCGTGCTGGAGAAGGTCGGTTCGGCGAACCCGACCAGCGCGCCCTATCAGGCGTTCCGCACGCGCGATGGCTGGATCAACATCGGCGCGGCAAACCAGGGCAATTACGAGCGTCTCCTCAACGCGCTGAATATTCAAGGTCTTTCGGATGACGAACGATTCAGCACGAACGCCGGCCGCCTGAAGCATCGAGAGGCGCTGGTCGAGATTCTCACGGCACGTCTCGTCGAGCGCACCACGGATGAGTGGCTCGCCTGCTTCGATGAGATCGGTCTGCCCAGTGGCGCGGTGCTGAGCGTGCCGGAAGCGGCGTCGCACGAACAGGCGCTGGCGCGCGGCATGATCGTCGAGACGATGCATCCGCTTGCCGGACCGATGCGCGGCATCGGCCTCCCGATCCATTTTTCCGATGGCTGCGAAAGGGCGTCGCGCCCCGCGCCCTTGCTGGGGCAGCACAGCGCCGAGGTGCTCGCCGAATATGGTTTCGACGAAGCCCGCATCCGGGCGCTGAAGGACGAAGGTGCGGTGCTGGAAACTGATGCGACAAGGTGAGCGGTGGTCGATTGCATTCATCATGCAAAAAACTGGCGGCTAACGTGACCGGCCATTCCACCTCGTCCGCCCGAATGACATGGCGGAGGCTTGTCCCGCTAGTTTCGTTCTTTGAATGCAGAATTCAATCGCGCGTCGCCTGCGGCTCGGGATAGATTGCGGAAATCATCGCATCCAGATCGATCGCGATTAGCCCGATCACGAAATGCGCCACGTCGTGATCGTCTTCATGCTGCACATGCGTCCTGATCGTCGCGACCAGCGTGTGCGATGCCGCGCGGGCGCGCTCGATGTCGGCCTCATGCGTGTCCGTCGTGTCGATGGCGTCCGCCAGTGCGTCGAAGATGTCCTGCAAGGCGTGCGCGTCGTCATGAAAGCGGCGCGCGCATTCGGTGCGATCATCGCGTGACACCGCCTTGGCGAGAAACTGGGTGTCGCTGTGCAGACGGCGCAGGAACGGCGCGGCCTTGTCGATCGCGTCCGCGCGTCCGCTTTGCAGCGGCACGATGATGTGTTCGCGTTGCGCCTCCTGCAGCGCATCGTCCAGCGCTTGCTGAGAACGCGTGCTGCGTGCTTCGAGCGTCTGTGCGCGGGCGGCATCGTCCTGTGCGGAGAGATGCAGGCTCACGAGTTGCCCGAGGCTTCGCAAGGTATCGGCGACGCATCGATGCGCGCTTTTCAGCGCACGATTCGGAAACAGCACGGCCACCACGAATGCGGACGCGGCGCCGATCATGATCTCCAGCACCCGATGCAGCGGCCGCTGATAGTACGGCCCGGCCTGCGCGGGAATCAGCACCACGATCACGAGCGTGACGCACGCGAGCCGCAGCGCGGGACGTTCGGCGGCCAGCGCGGCAAGCGGCACGAGCGCGATCACGAACACGGCGAGCGGGGCCGCGCCCTGATCGATCGCGATGACCCCGAGCATGCCCACCACGCCGCCGATGAACGCGCCGATGATCTGGTCGCGCGCAGTGCCGATCGCCTGCGTGAGACTCGGCTGCGTGACGACGACCAGCGTCGTGATGAGCGCCCAGTACCCTTCGGGCAAGGCGGCGAGCCGTGCCGCGCCGTAGCTGATCGCGCAACCGGCGAGCGTTCGCGCGAGGCGCCGCGCCTCGGGCCGTCCGAATGTCATGGGAAGCCAGTCGCGGATCGAATTCAGCGTGCTCATGCGGTCCGGTGATCGAATGATTCGAAGGAAGTGCAGCGCCATGCACAATGCATCATGCATGCAAAATTCAGAAGGGCAATAAACGCGCCCGAGCGTCAGACGTCAGGTATCAGGCGCCCGCGCCATCGACCATGCTGTCTTCGTGTATTGCGCGGTTCCGGCCCGTGCGTTTGGCGCGATAGAGCGCGGCATCGGCATTGTTGAGGAGTTGCAGCGCATCGTCGGTATGACGCGGAAACGCCGTCGCGCATCCGATGCTGATGGTCAGAATGCCGGTCGGGGATTCCCGATTGGGGATCTCCAGCGCTTCCATGCTGGCGCGCAATTGCTCGGCGAAGCGGACCGCGCCATGGGCCGGCGCGCCGACCAGCACGACCACGAATTCCTCGCCGCCATAGCGCGCCACGATATCGCCGGGACGCTTGATTGAATGTTGTATGCAATCGGCCACCGTCACGAGCGCGTCATCGCCCATTGCGTGACCGTAGGTATCGTTGTAAAGCTTGAAGTGATCGACATCGACGAACAAGGCGGAAAGCGGCTGATCCGTGCGCCGGGCGCGCCGCCATTCCTCGTCCAGCCGACGGTCCAGCGCACGCCGGTTCGACAGGCCCGTCAGTGAGTCGGTGCCCGCCAGTCGCTGCAACTTCTCCTGAGCGATGGCGCGCGAGCGCAAAGAAATGGCGAGCAGCCACGAAGTCATCACGAAGCCTGCGCCGAACATGAGCGTCAGGCCGCCGATGATGAGGCTGCGCTCCTGCCAGGACGCGAGCACATCGGCCTCGGCTGGCGCGACCACGGCGACGAGATGCGTGCCCGGCACCCGCGCGAAGTTGTAGATGCGACGCACGCCGTCGAACGCGGAAACCGATACATACGAACCAGAAGTCTGCGTGCTCATGACGTTGAAGGTCGGCGAACTGGCCACGGAACTTGCGGCGGACGCGGGCAAAGGAGGCTTGCGCGCGAGCATCAGTCCGTCTTGTTGCACGACGAACACCGAGCCCTTGGGTCCGAGCGTCACATGGGACAACAGCGTGCTGAAGTAGTCGATATCGAGCGCGATCACGGCGACGCCCGCGAACGAGCCGTCAGGCGCATCGATGCGTCGACTCAATGCGAGCGAATAGGCGCCGTGACGAAGCCTCGAACGATAAGGCGCGGAAATATAAAGTCCGACATTGGCACGTTCGGCGTGAACCTTGAAATAATCGCGGTCGCTGAACAACATATCCGGGTGCTTCCCGTCGTCGCGATCGATCACGATACGGCCTTGCGCATCCATCACGAATGCGCCGCCGACATAACTCACCGCGGTCGCGCCATCGAAAAGCACGAGCTTGCGCAGTGCGGGAGACAAGGCCATCACGTCGGGATTTTCGACGCCGCCAACAATGCTCTTTAGCGACAGGTCGCTCGTTTCTATGTTGCGGGCGATATCGGCGCTCAAGGTCGAGACCAGATTCGCGGATGCCTGATGCGCGTTTTGCAGCGCCTGCGCGCGGCCTTGCCAGAGCGCCGCAAACGAGAGCACGGCCATCGAAAGCGCGAGCGCGGTGCCGATCAGCCCCACGAGCACGGGATAGCGCGAGAAAACATCGGCGATGCGCATCGCGGCGCTGTTGTTGCGTCGTATCAGCCGACGGCCGACCGAGCGGCTTGTCCTGCGCACGGCATTGAATCCAAAGGGCATTCCTTTCTCCGGGATGCGGGATATTCCTTCACTCTCTCATCGCGGCGCCTCGTAGTCTTTCGAAGAAACATCACGAAACAGGGGATGGAAACGTCATGACATTCATGCGTGCACGATTGTAGCCCTTCAAAAGTGCCGTCGTTCGCGGTGAATTCGCCTGGCTTTCAACCCTTTGACATGGCGCGTGCGTTTAGCCAAAGACGCTAAGAATTCTTTAGCGCGCAAGCAAAACGCTGAGTAGAATTTAGACGCAAGACCTATTTGGCAAGTCTCAACTGCTTGGACACGATGGTGCCGTCCTTGCGATCGATGAGCCATACTTCATTCACGATACCTTGCAGCGAGGACGTTCTGCGCGTGATATCCGTGGGCTCCTCCTCGGTCGGATCGTTATGCTCGACGTCTTCGGTCAGGTAAGGCGGCTCGAGCGTGCACACCAGCACGATGGCGAAGTCGCCGTTGCGCGCATTCGTGATCGTGGGGCCACGCACGTTGCCTCTGACATTGGTCGGGGTGTCGTTGTCCGTTTGCAGCAGGATGGTGTCGAATGTCTGAATGAAACCCTTGGCCTTGGCTTCCGGCGCGATAACGAGCTTGCGTCCGCTTTGCCCCTTGACGGTTTGCTTGAGCAGAATTGCATTGGGTTGATCGGGCGACGCCAGCGAGACATTCACGCTCAATAGCTTGCGTCTGGACTCATAGCGCACGCCATATGAAGCCGGTATGACGAACAGGAATGTTCGGGCCGCCTGCCGATCGGTCGAAATACGCGTGCTGGCCGGTGTTCCCTTGCGGATCGACTGAATCGGATGTTCCAGCAGATTGCGCACGCGGCTCGTGATGGAAGGGGTGGCGCCGGACGGTCCCAAATGGCCGCGCAACGCATTGCGGACGTGCTCGGGGTCGTCGCCGGTGAAGTTTGGAGGGAGCGCATCGGCGGAACGCAGCGCGGACACGGGATCGTTGGTTTCGCCGCTGGAAAAGGCGGGTTGAGCCGCGCTCGCCGCATGAGCGCCGCTGGCCAGCGTGTTGTTCGCACCGAACGCGACGGGTGTGGCCACGTTGAGCGCCGCCCAAAGGCAAGCGCTGGCCAGTCCGGTGGTATTTCGCCTTCGCTTCGAAAAGAACCCGTCCATATCCATGAGACAGCGCCGTTCACGGTAAAGACGCTATCTTAAGACGAAGCCATGAAAGTGGCATGGAAGAAACCGGCGATACGGCAAGCATCGTGGCTTTTGGCATTTTGCATGCGTGATTTTGCATGCAATCACATTGGCCGAGCGGGTGACGGATGCTCCCGACCGCTTTTCCCCTTTCGGCTCAGCATCAGCGTGACGACGGACGACACAGCGAGTGTCGCGCCGACCACGTACAGGCCCGCTGCGTAGCCGCCCGTCGCGTTCTTGAGCCAACCGATCGCGAACGGACCGACGAAGCCGCCCAGATTGCCGACCGAATTGATCATCGCGATACCGGCGGCGGCGCCGGCACCCGAGAGGAACATGCTCGGCATGGCCCAGAGTGGGGCTTTTGCCGCGCTGATGCCGACATTCACCACGACCAGCGCCAGCACGATCAACACGGCTGTGTTCGCCTGACCCGCGAAAACGAAGCCGATGCAGGCAAGCGCGCAGGGAATGACCACGTGCCAGGTGCGTTCCTGAGTGCGGTCCGAATGCCGCGCCCACGCGATCATCGCGACCACCGCGATCACGCTCGGCACGGCATTGATGAAGCCGGTTTCCATCGCGCTGAAACCGAACTGGCGGATGATGAGCGGGGCCCACAAACCCAGCGTGTAGAGACCCGCGGACGTGCCGAAGTAGATCAGCGCCAGGGCCAGCACGCGTGGATCGCGCAGCGCGCTCAACGCGCCGGCGGTGTGGCCCGCGTGGCTTTCTTTCGCGTCGGCTTCCGCCTTGAGTTTCGTCACGAGCCACGTGCGTTCGTCGTCCGCGAGCCAGTGGGCTTTCGATGGCGTGTCGGTGAGGTATTTCAATACCACGAAGCCGAGCAGCACGGCGGGCACTGCCTCGATGATGTAGAGCGTCTGCCAGTCGGCGAGCCCGAAAACCGGTGGCAACTGCATGATGGCGCCGGAAAGCGGCGAGCCGATGGCAGTCGAGATCGGCGCGGCGGCCATGAACCATGCGGCCGCGACCGCGCGCTGCCTGGCCGGGAACCACAGGCTCAGATAAAGAATGACACCCGGAAAGAATCCCGCCTCGGCGACGCCAAGCAGAAAGCGCAGCGTATAGAAGCTGGCCGGTCCCGTGACGAACGCCGAGGCCACCGAGACTAAGCCCCACGTGATCATCACGCGTGCGATCCACAGGCGCGCGCCGACTTTATGCAAGATCAAGTTCGACGGCACTTCGAACAAAAAGTAGCCAATGAAGAAAAGCCCGCCGCCCAGACCGAACGCGGTCGGCGACAAACCAATGGCCTTGTTCATGGTCATCGCGGCGAACCCGACATTGACGCGATCGAGAAAGCTGACGAAGTACAACAGCATCACGAAAGGAATGATGCGTCGTGCGAGCTTGCGATTCACGCGGGCTTCGATATGCGGATCGATGCTGGTTTGCATGTGTCTCCTCCTCTGGAGGTCGAGCGGTGCTCTTATGGGAATGGGCGAACGCATCCACATCGCATGCAAAATGCAGAATGCATAACGCAATCGCATTGCATGCAATGTCTCCGGCCGCGCGCGGACGACCGGCTTTTACTGCGGTGAGCGTGTGTCGGTCAGGCGGCCGCTTCCACGCGTTCGATGAGCGTGCAGACGGCCCGTGTCACCTGCGCGGTGGTGGCCGTGCCGCCGAGATCGCCCGTGTGGAGCGACGGGTCGCCGGTGACGGTTTCGATGGCCGCCATCACGCGCTTCGCGGCATCGAATTCGCCGAGATGCTCCAGCAGCATCACCACCGACCAGAACGTGCCGATGGGATTGGCGAGCCCTCGGCCCATGATGTCGAACGCCGAACCGTGGATCGGCTCGAACATGGACGGATAGCGGCGCTCGGGATCGATATTGCCCGTCGGCGCGATGCCAAGGCTACCCGCGAGCGCGGCGGCCAGATCGCTCAGAATGTCCGCGTGCAGGTTGGTGGCGACGACGGTGTCCAGCGTGGCGGGCCGGTTGACCATGCGCGCGGTGGCGGCATCGACCAGTTCCTTGTCCCACTTCACGTCCGGAAACTCTTTGGACACCTGCAGCGCGATTTCGTCCCACATGACCATGGCGTGACGTTGCGCGTTGCTCTTGGTGATGACGGTAAGCAGCTTGCGGGGCCGCGACTGCGCCAATTTGAATGCAAAACGCATAATGCGTTCGACGCCGGCGCGGGTGAGGATCGAGACGTCGGTCGCGGCCTCGAGCGGGTGTCCCTGATGCACGCGGCCGCCGACGCCCGAATATTCACCCTCGGAGTTCTCGCGCACGATCACCCAGTTCAGATCCTCGGGTTTGCAGCGCTTCAACGGTGCGTCGATGCCCGGCAGGATGCGCGTCGGGCGCACGTTGGCGTACTGGTCGAGCCCCTGGCAGATTTTCAGGCGCAGACCCCACAAGGTGATGTGATCGGGCACGTCCGGGTCGCCCGCCGAGCCGAACAGGATCGCGTCCTTCTCGCGCAACGCGTCGAGCCCGTCTGCGGGCATCATCACGCCGTGTTCGCGGTAGTAGTCCGCACCCCAGTCGAAATCCTCGAAATTGAATTCAAAATCATGTGTGCATTTGGCGAGCGCTTCGAGCACTTGCTTGCCGGCCGGTACGACTTCCTTGCCAATGCCGTCACCGGGAATGGTCGCGATTCGGTAGGTCTTCATGTCTGTCTCCTGTCAGTGTTGAGTCTCGCCAAAGCGTGAACCCACTCTACCCAACTTCGGAGATTGAAACCGGTGCTAAACTCAAAGCATCTTTAACCTGGATTCACAAGTGAAACCATGGCCGAAGCGGTTCAGCCTTCCGATTTGAGCTTTTTTTCAACGCTCTCCGCATCGGGCAGCCTGAGCGCGGCAGCCCGTGAACTGGGCCTGAGCGCGGCGGCCGTCAGCAAGCGTCTCACGCAAATGGAGGCGCGCGCGGGCGTGCCGCTCGTCAATCGCACCACGCGCCGGATGATGCTCACGCCCGAGGGCGAACTCTATCTGGAGCACGCGCGCCGCATTCTGGATCAGATCGACGAACTCGCGGAATTGCTCGGCAGCGCTAAAAAAAGTCCAAAGGGTTTGCTGCGGGTGAACGCGACGCTGGGCTTTGGCCGCAGTCATGTCGCCCCATGGATTTCGCGTTTCGTCGCCCTGCATCCACAAGTGTCGGTGCAGCTTCAATTGTCGGTCGCGCCGCCGCCAATTTCCGACGATACCTTCGATGTCTGCATTCGTTTCGGCGAGCCTCCGGATACGCGGGTCATCGCGCGCCGGCTTGCGGAGAATCGACGTTTGCTATGCGCCGCGCCGGCTTATATCGCAACACACGGCATGCCCGCGACCCCGCACGATCTCTCGCGGCACAATTGCATCGGCATTCGTCAAGGCGACGAAGCGTACGGCGTCTGGCGGCTTTCGATCGGGCGAGGAGCATCGCAAAAGACAGAGTCGGTGCGCATCAAGGGCAATCTCACGACCAATGACGGCGAGATCGCGGTGAAGTGGGCGCTCGACGGACACGGCATCCTGATGCGCGCGCAATGGGACATTCAGGACTATCTCGCGGATGGCCGTCTGGTGGTCGTGTTGCCCGAGCATGAAACGCCCAACGCCGATATCTACGCGGTTTATTCAAAGCGGCATCAGATGTCGGCCCGCATTCGCGGATTCGTCGACTTCATTGCATCGGAACTGATCAAGACGAAAAGGTATCCGAAGTAATTGATCATTTCCTGAGGCTCGGAAACACGGCGCTATACTGATTGTCCCATCACACGATAAAAGCTCAGGGACCGCTCAAGCATGGTCCCGCGCAAGTCCGCAAATTGGCCGAACACGATTTAGAAAAGCTCAGGATCGAACGCACTCCGTCCACCGTCGTTCCTCGCAGGCGGCGCCGCTGGTGGCGCTATGGCGTGATCGTCGTGCTTTTGTTCGTCGTGGCTGGGATTGCCTTCAGGCTCAAGGGCCCGCAAAGCGTCGAAACAGCCACGGTCACGTCGGTTTATCCCTCTCAAGGCTACACGCTGCTCAATGCCACGGGCTATGTGGTGCCTCAGCGCAAGGCCGCCGTGGCGTCCAAGGGGCAGGGGCGCGTGGAATGGCTGGGCGTGCTCGAAGGAACGCCGGTCAAGGAAGGGCAGATCATCGCGCGGCTCGAAAGCGATGACGTGGCCGCCTCGCTCGCGCAAGCCGAAGCCCAGATCAAGGTGGCGCAAGCCAACCTCGAATTGCAGCGGGCAGAGTTTAAGAATGCGGAAGTCGATCTAAGGCGTTTCGAAGTGCTTGCGCCGCAAGGCGCTATTCCGGCCACGCAGTTCGATGCGGCACGTGCCCGCTACGACAAGGCGCGCGCATCGATCAATAGCGATCAGGCGTCGATCATCTCGGCGCGTGCCAACGCGCGTGCGGCACAGGTGGCGGTCGATCAGACCATTATCCGCGCGCCGTTCGATGGGGTCGTGCTGGAGAAGCATGCAAACGTGGGCGACAATATCACGCCGTTCTCCTCAGCATCGGACAGCAAGGGTGCGGTGGTGACGATCGCGGACATGAAGACACTCGAAGTCGAGGCGGATGTCGCGGAATCGAATATTTCGAAGATCAACGTGGACCAGCCCTGCGAGATTCTGCTCGATGCGCTGCCCGACGTGCGTTTCGCGGGCCGAGTGTCGCGCATCGTGCCCACGGTCGATCGTTCGAAGGCCACGGTGCTCGTGAAAGTGCGCTTCGTCGATCATGATCCGCGCGTGCTGCCTGACATGAGCGCAAAGATCGCATTTCTGAACAAAGCCGTGCCGCCCGATGAGGAAAAGCCCGTCATCGCGGTTCAACCTTCGGCGGTCGTCATGCGACGGGGCCGGAGCGTGGTCTATCGAATCGAAAACGAACAGGCGCGCGAAGTGCCGGTGACGACCGGCCCGCGAATGGGCGACCTGCTTTCCGTTCATGGCGTGATGCCGGGCGACACGCTGATTCTCGCGCCCGGTGAGCGCATGGAAGATGGCGCGCACGTCTCACAAGCGAAGAAATAACGTGGACGAGACATCTCTTGTCAAGATAAGCCATGTCGTGAAGTCTTATAGGCGCGGCGTGCAGACCGTGCCCGTTCTGACGGATATCACGCTCGACATTGCCCAAGGCGATTTCGTCGCGCTGATGGGACCGTCCGGCTCCGGCAAGAGCACCTTGCTCAATCTGATCGCGGGAATAGATCGTCCCGACAGCGGCGAGCTGCTCGTCGGTGGACTCGACATCACGCGTCTTCCCGAAGCGGCGCTTGCGGACTGGCGCGCCGCGAACGTGGGCTTCATTTTTCAGTTCTATAACCTGATGCCCGTGCTCAGTGCCTTCGAGAACGTGGAACTGCCCTTGATGCTGACCCGGCTCACGCGTCACGAACGGCGCGAGCGCGTGGATATGGTGCTCGACATGGTCAACATGGCGGACCGCATGAGTCATTATCCTTCGGAGCTTTCCGGCGGACAGCAACAGCGCGTGGCGATTGCGCGCGCGCTTATCACGGACCCGACGCTGATCGTCGCGGACGAACCGACGGGCGACCTCGACAGACAGTCCGCAAGCGAGGTGCTGGCCATGCTGCAACGCCTGAACGAACGTCTGGGCAAGACCATCATCATGGTCACGCACGATGCGCATGCGGCCAACGCGGCAAAGGCGCTCGTGCATCTGGAGAAGGGAGAGTTGATCGATGGCGGCGCGCGCTAGGACATCATGATCACGCTCAAGCTGATCTTGCGCAATGCATCGCGCCATAAACTGCGCACCGCGTTGACCGTGTTCGGGCTCACCATCGCCGTGTTGGCCTTCGGCCTGTTGCATACCGTGGTCGATGCCTGGTATGCGGGCGCGGCGGCGGCATCGAATGCGCGGCTCGTCACGCGCAATGCTATTTCGCTGGTCTTTCCCTTGCCACTTGCATATGAGAATCGCATACGCGGCGTGGATGGCGTGACGCTGGTTTCGCGTTCGAACTGGTTCGGTGGAATCTATCGCGATCCTAAGAATTTTTTCGCGCAATTTGCCGTATCGGATAATTACCTCGATCTATACCCGGAACTGATCGTCACGCCGCAAGCGCGTTCGGATTATGAGCGCGACCGCAAAGGCTGTCTCATCGGTCGTCAACTCGCAACGCTTTACGGATTCAAGGTGGGCGATGTCATTCCGCTTAAAGGCACGATCTATCCCGGCACATGGGATTTCGTCGTGCGCGGTATCCTGGAAGGACGCGATGAATCCACGATCACCCGGCAACTCATATTTCATTGGGATTATCTGAACGAAACCATTCGCAAGACGACCAAGCGTCAGGTCGATCAAGTCGGTGTTTATGTCGTGGGCATTCAACATTCCGATCAGGCCGCGGTCGTCTCCAGGAATATCGATAACGTGTTCAAGAATTCCCTCGCGGAAACGTTGACCGAAACTGAGCAGGCATTTCAGCTTGGATTCGTCGCGATGTCCAATCAGATCATCGCGGCCATCCGGTTGGTTTCTTACGTGGTAATCCTCATCATCATGGCTGTCATGGCGAATGCAATGGCCATGAGTGCGCGCGAACGCACCGTCGAATACGCGACGCTCAAGGCATTGGGTTTTGGACCGGCATTCTTGAGCGTGCTCGTGTTCGGTGAATCGCTGGCCATATGCACGATCGGCGGCGCTATCGGCATGCTCGCGACACCACCGGCCGCCGAGTTCTTCAAGCAAGCGACGGGCGGCGTGTTCCCGGTCTTCAAGGTGTCGCACGAAACGATGCTCCTGCAAGCCGCCTGCGCGCTGATCGTTGGAATGGCGGCGGCGATCGTGCCGGCGGTGCAGGCAAGCCGCGTGCGCATCGTCGAAGGCTTGCGGGCCATCGGCTAAGAAAGAACACACATGGCCATTCCTGTTTCCTATGTCGCGCGCAATCTGTGGGCACGGCGGCTCACGACGCTCTTGACCGCGAGCGGACTCGCGCTCGTGGTCTTCGTGTTCGCCACTGTGCTCATGCTCGATGCGGGACTCAAGAAGACGCTCGTCTCGACAGGGGAGCCCGATAACATCGTGGTCATTCGCAAGGGCGCTGAAACCGAGATACAGAGTTCGGTGGATCGCGCACAAGCCAATGTCATGGAGATGCATCCAACCATTGCACTGAATGGCGATGGCGCGCCGTTCGTTTCCAAGGAAACAGTCGTCTTGATTTCGCTCATCAAGCTGAATACGAATACGCCCGCCAATGTGGTGATACGCGGCGTGTCGCCGATGGGCGTTTCGTTGCGGCCTCAAGTGAAGCTGACAGCGGGGCGCATGTTCAGGCATGGCTCGTCGGAGATCATCGTGGGCAGCAGTATCGCGCGGGAATTCGGTGGTACACGCATAGGCGATCACTTGCGTTTCGCGCAGCGCGACTGGACTATCGTCGGCCATTTCGATGCCGGCGGCAGCGGCTTCGATTCGGAAATCTGGGGCGACGTCGATCAATTGATGCAAGCGTTTCGTCGAACGAGCTTTTCGTCGATGGTGCTGCGTCTTGCGCGTGACGATGCCTTCGAACGCTTCCGCGCAGATATAGACGTGGACCCGAGGCTGACCGACGAAGCCAAGCGCGAACAGGTTTTTTACGGCGACCAGTCCAAGGCGCTTTCAACGTTCATTAATATTCTAGGCATTACGTTATCGAGTATTTTTTCCATTGCAGCGATGATAGGCGCAATGATCACAATGTACGCGTCCGTCGCCAATCGCGTCGCGGAAATCGGCACATTGCGCGCGCTCGGTTTCAAGCGTGTCGATGTGCTCGGTGCGTTTCTACTCGAAGCGTTATTGCTCGGTTTAGCCGGTGGCATGGCCGGCCTGTGTTGTGCGGCGCTCATGCAGTTCGCTTCGTTTTCGACCACTAATTTCCAGACCTTTGCGGATCTTTCTTTCCGCTTCATTCTCACGCCCACGGTTGTGATTCAAACTGTGGTGTTCTCGCTCGTCATGGGTTTTATCGGCGGATTCTTGCCTGCCTTGCGCGCCTCGCGTTTGAATATCGTCGATGCATTGCGCACGCGCTAAGCGCTTAGACGAGGTGATCGCGAATGGTTTCATCAAGAATCTGCGCGAGACGCGCCACGGCCCCTTTGGGCTGAGCTTCCACGCAATGCAAGTCCAGCGCGATAGGCGGCAATTCGGGCAAGCCCGTGGCCTCAGGATCGAGCATGGCGAGCGTGCCCGGCACGCCAATGCTCGTGCGCACCACTAAACCGAATCCCGCCTCGGCAGCGGCCCAAAGACCCGCGAGACTCGGGCTCGTCACCGCTACACGCCACGCAATGCCCGCCTTGTTCAACGCCTCGACTCCGAGCGAGCGAAACACACAGGGCGACTCGAAGGCCACGAGCGGCAGGGGCTCGTTTGCAGAGAGATCCAACGCAGTCCATTCCTTGCGGCCTATCCAGCCGACCTGCAAATCCGCGACATGTTTTACGTGCGATGAATCATGCGCGCCGCGATTTCCGTCATCCCATGCCAGCGCGAGATCCAATTCATTCCTGGCGATTCGCCCGAGCAAATCCGCATTACGTTCCGCACGAATTTCCACGCGCACTTTCGGATGCGAGCGCGCAAAGCGCCCAAGCACCGTAGGCAGCCAACTCTCGGCGAAGTCTTGCGGCAGGCCTAGCCTGACCCATCCTTCGACTTCGGCGCCACGCAACATTTGCACTGCTTCATCGTTCAGATCGAGGATGCGCCGCGCATAGGCAAGCAGATTCTCGCCAGCGCCGGTAAGTGCGAGACCACGTCCCGATTTCTGCACGAGCGGCTGGCCGACCTGTTCTTCCAGCTTGCGCAATTGCGTGCTGATGGCCGACTGCGAGCGGCCCAACCGCTCGGCGGCGCGCGCGAAACTTCCCAGCTCAAAACCGGTGACGAAGGTGCGCAACACGTCCATATCCAGATTGACGCGTGACTTCATGATTCGATTTCTTGAAAGTAAAGGTTTGGAACTTTCAAATTTTATGAATCAATCTTGAGGTGTAGAGTGGTTTGCGTCAAGGAAGCGTTTTCTTAGCCTAGTGCTTTCAAACTCATTGCAACGAGGCCAAACATGCCGCTCGTTAGAATTTCGCTGATCGAGGGTAAGCCGCGCGAGCATATCCGCGCGATCGCCGATTCCATTCATGAAGCCTTGGTCGAAGCGTTTCAGGTGCCTGAAAAAGACCGCTTTCAGTTAATCGAGCAGCGCCGTCGCGAGGATTTCTTTTACGATCCGAGTTACCTCGACATCGAGCGCACTGACGATGTCGTGTTCATTCACATTACCGCAAGCGATTGGCGTGACCTCGAAACCAAGAAGGCGTTTTATCGGACGCTTGCGGATAAGCTGAGTGCATCGCCCGGATTGAGGCCAGAGGATGTGTTGATCGTGCTCGCGCCCAACATGCGCGAAGACTGGTCATTCGGGCACGGGCTGGCATCCTATGTCAAAGATGCTTAGGCGGACTCGCAGTTAGCTCAAAGCAAGCCCAGTCGCTTGAATTCGACCTCAAGCGTTTGGGCGTCCTTGAATAGATAGCCTTGCAGACCGGCGCCGATCGCGCCTTCCGCATTCGCTGCCGTATCGTCGATAAACAGGGTTTCTTCGGGCTTGACGCCTATCTGTCCGATGCAGCCAAGATAAGCCTGTGCCGACGGCTTGGTCGCACCGAAAGACGCCGACGAATAAATCGCTTTGCCGAACAAACGATTCACGGCCGGATTTAGATAATCCAGATGGTCCGTGACCAGATAACAATTATTGGTCAGTATGGCAATGCTGCAACGCTCGGCGACTTTCTCCGCAAGCGCAAGCGTTTGCGCGTTCGGTGTGATCGATGCACGCCTTGATGCCAGCCATTGCGTTTCGGTCACCGGATAGCCCATCATCGCGGCCAGTTGCGCGAGATAGTCGGCGACATCGATCGTTCCTGCATCCGCGCGCGCCTCCAGTCCCGAACCCCAGATCGCCTGACGGATGACCTCCGGCGCGCAGCCCGTCGCCGCGGAAAGATGCGCGACGCGAACGTCACGGTCATAGTGGGTCAAGACACCTTCCATGTCGAACAGGACGAGCGAAAGATTAACGGTCATGGCTTAGCCGGAGGAAGGTGGGCGCGAAACGATACTAGCAAAACAAAAAGCCCCTTCCGATCGAATCGTTTGCGCTTTGCCGTTTGCCGTTTGCCGTTTGCCTTCGCGAATTAACCACGCGCGAATACGTCTGCGTGTAAAAGAATGTGGAGATCTTGTATTGCGTGCGCCGCCGCACTCATACCATTGGTCGACTGTTGCACAATCATTTCAACAAAGCGTCACTATAAAAAGATGCTTGCGTTGGCTTCGTCGAACCGACTTATTCAGGAGCGAATGCTTCCCTTGACCAAAGGGAGACCAGTTTTGGAACGGCCGCGGGATCGGCATCGTTGTTCGTCATGCAATCAGTTATCCGAACAAAAAAGATCGGACTGGTTCGGGCGGACCGTGGTCGATGATCGGCTTGCATTAAAAAAGAAGTGGTTACCAAGAGAGAATCAACAAAATGACCAGCTTCATCGCCCGTTCCCGGGCACCCCTGCGACTGGGGCTCGCAGGCGGCGGCACCGATGTGCCGCCGTACTCCGACCGTTTCGGCGGCCTGGCGCTCAATGTCACGATCGACAAGTTCGCCTACGCTTCCATTTCTCCACGCGACGATGCACGAATCGAGCTCGTCGCAGCCGATACCGATGTGCGATGGTGCGGACCTGTTGCGCCGCAACTCGAAGCGCACGATGGCCTTGCGTTGCATGTCGGCGTGTATAACCGCATCGTCAGGGATTTCAACGACGGTCATCCGCTTGCGGTGACGATCACGACCTGTTCGGAAGCGCCGCCGGGCTCGGGACTGGGGTCGTCGTCCACCATCGTCGTTGCACTCGTGCAGGCCTTTTGCGAACTGCTTTCGCTGCCGCTCGGGGAATATGACGTGGCTTCGCTCGCGCATGACATCGAGCGCGTAGACCTGAAACTCGCGGGCGGCAAGCAGGATCAATATGCGGCGACGTTTGGCGGCCTGAACTTCATGGAGTTCTATGGCGACCGCGTGATCGTGAATCCCTTGCGCATCAAGCAGGAAACTAAGGCGGAAATCGAAGCGTCGCTCGTGCTCTATTTCACGGGCGTCTCGCGCGAATCGGCCAACATCATCAAGGAACAGAGCGCGAATGTCGTCAAGGGCGAAGGGGATTCGCTCGCGGCGCTGCATCGTGTGAAAGAAGAAGCGGTGCGCATGAAAGAGGCTGTTTTAAAGGCCGATTTCGATTCGTTCGCGGCTTCCATGCGCGATGCATGGGAATCGAAAAAGCGCATGGCCAAGAACATTTCCAATCCGATGATCGATGAGCTTTACCGCGTCGCGGTGAATGCCGGAGCCAAGGGCGGAAAGGTATCGGGCGCGGGCGGCGGCGGTTTCATGATGTTCTTTGTCGATCCGGTGGATCGGCCGCATCTCATGCGTACCTTGAGAAATACGCAATTGGCCGGGAGCGTGCTCAATTGCACGTTCACGGATCTGGGTGCGCAATCGTGGAGAAAAAACAAATGACCATGAGTGTTCGGGGAGAGGTCGCCAAGACGGCGGCGCTCATGCAGGCTATCTGCGAAGACGAAGGCCTGTTGGAGCGCATCGAGCGCGTGGCAGAGCGCATTACTCAAGCGTTTCGCGCTGGCAATAAAGTGCTGCTTGCAGGGAATGGCGGAAGCGCCGCGGATGCACAGCATATCGCCGGCGAATTCGTGAGCCGCTTCATGTTCGATCGTCCGGGCTTGCCGGCTTTTGCATTGACGGTGGATTCATCCGTGATGACGGCAATCGGCAATGACTACGGCTTCGAAAAACTCTTTGAGCGGCAAGTCCAGGCGACGGGCCGCGCAGGCGATGTGTTCTGGGCGTATTCGACTTCTGGCCGTTCGCCGAACATTCTGCGCGCGCTGGAAGCAGCCCGTGCAGCAGGTCTTTATACAGTTGGCCTGACTGGCAACGGTCCCGGTTCGGCAATGATGCGCGAGCGCTGCGATATTCTGCTCGACATGCCTTCTGCCGAAACACCGCGCATTCAGGAAGGGCATCTCGTTTGCGGCCATATCATTTGCGGTCTGGTTGAAGAACATATCTTCGCATGAGCACGCCGCTGCCATGTCTGATACTCGCGGGCGGCCTGGGCACGCGCTTGCGTTCGGTGCTCGGCGACGAATGCCCCAAGGCGCTCGCGCCCGTGGCAGGCCGGCCATTTCTTGGCTGGCTATTGCAATCGCTTGCGCGGCAAGGCGTGCCGGAAGTGGTGTTATCGCTTGGCTTTGGTGGCGAGGCAATCAAAGATTTCATTAGCTGGTTCAGGCCGGATATCGCAATCTCTTTCGTCGAGGAAGGCGAGCCGCTAGGCACAGGCGGCGCAATCCTTCACGCATTGAAAACGCGTGGTGCGCCTGCGATGATCGTCATGAATGGCGATACGCTGTGCGAACTCGATCTGTCTGCCCTAAGCGTCAGCTTCCACGCGTCGAATGCGGATCTCGTTATCGCGGCAACTCAGGTGTCCGATGCATCGCGCTACGGCACGCTTGAATTCAATGCACAGACCAAGCGTATCAAAGCCTTCAGGGAAAAGCGCGAAGGCGCGGGCTTTATCAACGCAGGCATCTATGCAATCGATGCAAAACGCCTGCTTGCGCGCGGTTTGCCTGAGAAATTTTCCTTCGAACGTGATTTCCTCGGCGCGTCGCTCGACACACTCGATGTTCGTGTTTTCACCGATGTCGGTGAATTCATCGATATCGGCGTGCCACAGGATTTCGCGCGCGCTCAGACTTTCATACCGGCATGCTTTCAGACCAGCGTCGATGAAATCTAAAGCGCTATTCCTCGATCGCGACGGGGTGATCAACGTCGATTTCGGCTATGTGCATCGCGCCGAGGATTGCATTTTTGTCGATAACATTTTCGAACTCGTGCGCGCGGCCAACGAGGCAGGCTTCGTCGTCGCCATCGTGACGAATCAGGCGGGCATCGCGCGCGGGTACTACAGCGAAGCGCAATTTCACGCGTTCATGCGCTGGATGTTGAATGAGTTTTCGCTAAGAGGCGCACACATCGACGCGATCTATTTCTGCCCTCATCATCCCGATGCGGGCACGGATGCATTGCGTCGCGAGTGCGGATGCAGAAAGCCCGCACCCGGCATGCTCGAGCGCGCGCGAACCGAGTTCGATCTGGACATGCACGCGTCGATCATGGTCGGCGACAAGGAATCGGACATGGAGGCGGCACGTCGGGCAGGCGTCGGCCATCGGTTTCTGCTATCGGACGACGAGCCGAAAGGGAGCGGGGCGCAACGCATCCACGCCTTGAGCGCCGTGCTGAGAAGCATGGAGATCATCGAGCGGAATCATTGAGCGGCATCATTGAGCGGCAATAGGACCTGACACGACATTCTGAATGAATGGCTTTCCGACAGCCTTGATGTAATAGACATAAGCGGTCGTATCGCTCAAATGAATGGACGTGGCGGAAACAGGGTAGTTACCGACGAATTCGAGCGCACCGTGTTCGGCTTGTTTATAGAGTTCAATATGATCGACAGTGTCCGCATGGCTCACGTTGAGCGACAACGTTTGCCCCGCGCGTCTTGCCTCGATCTTCGTGCAGGAGCCAATGCCGGTTTCAAGCGCGGTGCCTTCCTCGTAATCGTTCCACGTCACGAGCTGAAGATAGGGAAGCTGATTGTGTTCGCTGTAATGCTCGTTGAGCAGCTTGAACGTATTGAGCCATGTATTGCCGCAGTCTTGCGGAAGAAGATGCGGCGATGCGGCGGCCCACGGCGCCTTGGAGTCGTCAAAGCCTTTCCATGCCCCGCCCACCGCGATCTTCGATGGCTGGCTGGTCAGTATGTTGTAGAAGATATTCAGCCCTTTGAGATCGGCAGGGCCGCCTTGATATTGCGCCTTGTTGCCGGCTTCCACCCAAACGAAAGCGCCCTGGCTCGCAGGCACATTGAGTCCATGCGCATGAATGTGAATCCAGACCACTTCGGGATGCGCTGCCTGAATGCGTGCCCAGTCCGCATTGCCGACCGCTTCCATGCCGAACTCGAACATCACGGGCCGGCCGTTTTGACGAAGATATTGACGCGAAGGGAAATAGTGCTGCACGGCGTAATCGAGGTGATGAAGAATCGTTTGCGTGAGATCGCAACCCTTGCATGCGTTGAACTTGAACGTGCCGCTATCGATCATGATCGAGAACGTCAGCTTGGGAAACTCCGCGAGCACAGGCATCGACGCTTGCCATGCGCGATCGACGAAGTGTCCTTCTCCATACCAGTCGACGATCACGCCATCCACGCCGTGCGAGCGCATATCGGCGAAGGTGCGGCGCGCCTGAGAAGGGTCGTCGGAGCGATAGCCCACGTCGAGTCCGCGCGGGTCCGGTCCCCACCACGGCAGATAGTGCGCAAGCACCTGAGTCGTGCTGCCGGGATAAAGCAGGGAATGAATATCGACCTTGGATATGGAAGCGCTGCCCGGAAGATTGCCATTGGACGATCCGGTAAAGCGTGGGCTGCCTGACGTATTCGGTGGGTTGAGCGTTTCGTCGGCCATCGACGATGCACATATCAGCGCGAACGTGGCCGAAAGCACAGAAGCAAGCACGGTTTGTTTTAGTGAATTCATGAAGCCTGCCAGACTCTCAAGTCGAATGACGAAATGAAGAAACGAACTAATGAACAATGGCGCAAGGTTAAAACGCGCGACTCAAAGCGTCGTGTTGGTTGGGTAACAGAATCCGAACATACGCTGTGGTCTCATGTTATGACATGCTTAATTCCTGCCGCTTAGACCACGGCAGACCCGTAGTGCGTTGCGTCCATCAATTTATAAAGAACTCCGGAGTCAACGAATGGGCCTCCACCGAACTTCACCGCACGATGTGTTCGATCTGCGGGAAGGAAGTGCTCAAGAGGGCTTGAAGCTGTCGCCCGTCGACATGCTTGAAAATCTCCTCGACCGCAAGTTAATGTTCATCGGCATCTTCGTCGCGTGCGTGGCGTTGTCGATCGCTTATATCGTTCTTTCGACGCCGGTCTATAACGCCGACGCGCTCATTCAGGTTGAAGAACGAAAATCCAGTCCGCTCGGCTCGCTGTCGGATGTCTCGAAGGCGCTCGACGTGCAGGAATCCCCCGTCGCAGGCGAGCTCGATATCCTGCGCTCGCGCTCGGTCATGCTTCAGGCAATGGACGCGACCGTTGCGCAGGCCGAAGTATCGGTGAAGAACCACGTGCCGCTCGTCGGTGGGTTTCTTTCCACCATCCTGCCGCGCGAGCCGAACGGTCTGGTCGATCCTCTGATTCAAGATCCGCATTGGGCGTGGGGCGGCGAACATATCGTTTTCCGTTCCTTTGAAGTGCCCGACAATCAGCTCGGCAAGAAGCTCGAACTCGATTACATCGACCATGGAAGATGGACGCTCAAGGATAGCGAAGGTCGCACGCTCCTGAGCGGGTCGGTCGGTGCGCCTGCGACAGAAGACGGCTACAAGATCGACATCGCGGAAATGGTGGCGAATCCGGGCACGCAATTCACGGTCAAGCGCGAACCTACTCAAACGCGTCTGGAACAGATTCAGAAGGTCTTTAGCGCGGCCGAAACCAAACGTCAATCCGGCGTGATGCAGCTTTCATTCGAGAACGCGGACCCTGTGTTTGCTGCCCGCTTCGTCAATGCCGTGGCGGCGTCCTATCTTGAATCCAATAGCAAGCGCCGCGCTGCGGATTCGGAACGTAGCCTTGCGTTTCTCAACTCGCAACTTCCTGTCGTGAAAGAGCGTGTGCAAGCAGCGGAGCAGGCGCTTAACGATTATCGAAACAAGCAAGGCACGATCGACGTGCAAGGCGAAGCCAAGAACTTACTCGATGAATCGGCATTGGTGGAAAAGTCGCGCCTCGAAGCGAGACTGAATTATCAGGATCTGGCACAGCGCTGGGGTCCGGGCCAGCCTCAGCTCGTCGCCGCGGAAAATAAATTCCGCGCGCTCGATCAAAAGGCTGCGGAATTGCAAAGCCGTATTGCACGCCTTCCGGCAATGCAGCAACAGTTCTTGCGTCTGCAACGCGACGTGGAAGTGAATAATCAGCTTTACGTCGGCTTGATGAACAACGCCCAGCAATTGCAAATTGCGCAAGCGGGTGCGGTCGGCAATGCTGCCGTCGTGGACAAGGCACTCGTTCCGGTTCGTCCCCTGCGTCCCAAGAAAGCTATCGTTCTTTTGCTTGGCGCAGCCTTTGGCGTGGTGCTCGGTTTTGCAATCACGCAATTGATTCCTTTGCTGTCGGGACGCATTCGCGACCCCAAGCGTCTGGAATCGATGGTCGGCATTCAGACGCTTGGCGTGCTGCCTATTTCCCCGCATCAACTCGAAGCGAGCAATGGCAAATCCGCCCGCTTCATGTTGAGCCATGAGCAATCGGATACACCGCTCGTCGAAGCAATGGATGCGCTCGCGCATTCCCTGCAACACAAACTCGATTCGAAGGAAGGCTCGAAGGTCGTGCTCGTGACGTCCGCGGTGCCGGGGCAGGGCAAATCCATGCTGTCGGCCAATCTCGCCTATCTCTATGCGGAGCGTGGACTCAAGACGCTCATCATCGATGCCGACATGCGACGCTCCACCATGCATCGTTATATGTCGGTGAATCGTGACGAAGGCTTGTCGAATGTCCTCCAAGGCAAGGTCGCACCGGCCAAGGCAATCAGCCAGCCCTTCGAAAATCTTCATGCGATGCCTGCCGGCAAGCACGTCCGTCAAGTGCGTAATCTTCTTGGCTTCGAACGGCTCAATACATTGATTGAGTCCTTGCGCAACGATTACGACATGATCGTGATCGACTCGCCGCCCGTCTTGCCGATGGCCGATGCCGCCGCGCTATCGAAGGTCGCCGATGCGACGATCTTCGTCGCACGTCAGGGCATGGTGAGTTATTCGGAAGTCACGGAATCGGTTTCGCGTCTGAATAAAGTCGGCACCGAGGTGGATGGTCTGGTCTTCAATGGTTTCGAGCCATCGCCTTTGCGCTATGGGTATTACTCGGATGCGTACAAGTATCACGAGGAAACGACCGCGAGACTCGAATGAGTTTTCCGGGTTTCAAGCGGTCGAGGGCCAAGGCTTAGGCCCGCCATGAGATAGATCTATAAGCGCCTCAAGGCGCACGGCACGGGGAATGCAGGATGAGCAGAATCAGTGAGTCGTTGCTCGATGGCGCGGCGCTCGGCAAGAGCGCGCGCGCGAACATCGCCGACACCGTCGCGCAGGCCAGGGTCGTGTGGTTTCTCGGACCGAGACCCGCGAGTTGGAATGGCGTGATGCGCTATAGCCTGGATTGCGTGGACATCATGAAGCGTTTCGACGACTTCTCGATTCAGGCCATCGACATTCCCGCGCCGTCGCGTTCCATCAAGCGCTACTGGACGCATTTCGTCCTTTATCCGCTGCGCGCGATGCGTCTCGCCCGCAAGGTGGATGCCATCGTGCTGTATCAGGAAGACATGGCTTACATGATTCCGTTCGTGAAGCTCGCGGGCGGACGGGTGTGCATCGTGATGCATCATGTCGTGTTTCCCGATCGAACGCGCGGATTCATTGAAACGCTCAAGGCGCGCTATATGCGCATGTTGCAGCCGCTTATCGCGCGTGCGGACCTCGTCATTTCCACCACTGATGTAACGATCAACGACGCGACTTCCTGGCTCGGTATCAAGCCGAATAAAATCCGGCTCGTGCCCAATGCATTCGACGAAGTAATTGCGCCAACGAATGCATCGGTGCGTCATCGCGCGCGGCGGGTTTTGCAGGAACGCTTCGGTGTGCAACTCGGCGACGCTACGGTATTGCTGAATGTCGGCACCGATGAAACGCGCAAGAACAACATCACGGTCTTTAAAGCGTTAGCGGAAATGGGCCGTAAAGACATTGTGATGTTGCGCGTGGGCAAGGCGCAAAATGCGAGTAACCGTAAGGAATGCCAGGAACTCGCCAAACAAGCAGGCATCACGACGCATTTCATCGAGGGCGCAAGCGATGAAGACCTCGCGTATTGCTACCAGGCCGCTGATGTCTATGTGTCGCCGACTTTGCACGAAGGCTTTGGCCGCACGGTGATCGAAGCGCAACTCGTGGGTTTGCCGGTGATTGCGTCGGATTTGCCGGTCTATCGCTTTACTATGCGCGAGACGTTTCTCGCGGTGGCAGACCCGTTGCAACCCGCCATGTGGCGTGAGCAGATCGCGCGCATCGCAGATGATGCTGCATTACGGCAGGACTATTCGAAACGCGGCCGCCTCAATGCGCAGCGCTATTCCAGCGATACCGTGAGCCGCGACCTGCATCGCGCGTTGAGTGTGGTTGCAGGCCGGAAGGCCGGGAACTGACATGCTTGCGCGTTCATCCATGCCGGCCGATAAAACGCCGCCGCACACAACGACTCACGGTGCGTTCGGCGTGATCGTCGCGACGTTGCTGTTGCTGGCGTTCGCCACGAACGCGGCGTTGCCGGCGCTCGGGCTCGCCTCGATCAGTGCGGCGACCACGCTCGCGCTCGCGTGCGTGGGCGTGATCGTTCTTGTCAGATATAAGCCAGTATTTTCAGTGTCGATGCTCTATCTGTTCGCAATCAGTCTTACTGTATTTCTTGCTGGCGTGGGTATCGAGGGCGGCGGTTATCTGACGGAAACCGGTGTGCAAGGCGACGCAAACGGCGCGTTTAGTCGTCTGCTCTGGTTCTATGTGATTTTCACGCTCTGCGCGCTCGTCGGCTTCGAACGCGTGCTGCCCGAACGCCGACGCACACGCGCGCGGATTGTCCCGCGCCTGACCATGGACCACCCAAGCCTGATGCTCGGTCTGGGTCTCGCAGCGGCGGTGCTGGCGGCCGGTTGTCTGGCGGGCGTCACGGAAGGCTTTGCGTTGCTCAAGGGCGTGAATCGCTTTGCACTGCGCAACGACAGCGAAGGCGCGGGTCCGATATTCAATCTCTTTCTCAACAATCAACTCTTTCTCGCGATGCTGCTTGGCACGCTTTGCACGGCCTCGCAGCGTTGGGTTCGATGGCTCGCGTTCATGATGAGCATCGCGGATATCGGCCTCGAAGTGCTGCACGGCGAGCAATTCATGTCAGTGCTGGGCCTTAGCTTGTCGATGCTCGCGCCGTTTATCGCGGTGCATGCAATGAACGGCAAGCCCGTCGTGCGCTATCTCGGCATCGGCGCGGGTCTGGCGCTCGTGCTGGGTAGTGTGTCCGTGTTCTATGCCTACAAGGGGCAAGGTCTCGATATGTCGGACACCGTATTTTCGCGTGTTCTTCTGCAAGGCCAGGTCTGGTATGTAGCCGATGGCGATGCCGGCCTTTTCAGCGCGCCCGAAGGCGGCTCCGCGGCATTCGGCCGTGTATTGACTTCGCTTGCCTCACCGAACGCACCGACTTTCTTCGACGGCGGCGTGGTGAGTGGCTTGCGCGATCTCATGCTGGCTTATGCCACGCCGGATATTCTGCATGCCTACATTCATGACGACGTGACCTTCACGATGGGACAGATGGCCGTGCCCGTGTATTGGTTCGGTTTCGCCGGCGCGGCGATTTTCATTGCGTTCACGGGATTGGTGTATGGCGCGCTCGCCGCCTTGCAGCTCGTGGTCGCGATGCGTGGCGGCATTGTCCTGCTCTGGCTGACAGCGAAGGTCGTATCGTATGCGTCGTTCGGATTGCAGCAAGGAGAGTACTGGAACATCTTCGGCGTTCGCACGCTCGGCTATGCGCTGATTGCGTTCGCCTGGTGGTATTGCGTGGATGCACGCGGCGCGCGGCGCGGTCCGCCCTCAACGCAAGTGGTGATGAAGTGAATTCGTTCTTGCAACTCTTGCTCTCTTCTTTCTCGGGCGTCGTCACCGAGAAGGTAGTCGGCGCGCTTGCCGCGATCGCGAGCAATCATTTGTTCGCCAATATCTATGGCGCGCGGCTCTTTGGAGAATTGCAGTTTGCGTTGTCACTGGCCTATGTAGTTGGCAGCCTGGCGCTTATATTTGGTTCGCCTGTCATTGCGCCGATGCTCGGCAAGCATCGCCGTTTGCGGCATATGATTTTCTATCGCACGTTTCGCTTGCGTCTGGTGCTGTCGCTTGCGGTCATGCTCGTTTTCATGGGGATTGTCGCGCTCGCCATGCCATCGTCCAGCGCGACCGCGTTGACGTTGATCGCCGCGCTCGTACTGACCGTGGAGCCTTTGGCGCTCGGCTCGCTGATGGCTTATGCGGAAACCAAGCCCTGGGTCATCACGCGCGCCAAGGCTTATGCAAGCGGCATTCGCGTGCTGTGGCTCTTGGGCGCGGCGCATGCGTCGATGGGCGCCGTCATCGCCTCTTTTGCGTGGCCGCTCGAAGCATGCGTGGCGGCGGTCGCGCCGTTTAGCCGTTATCGTTCGCTCGCCTTCAACAGTCCGCGGCCGACTCATTTCGGCAATGCCGTCATCACGCGAACATTGGTTTTACGCGGTCTGAAAATTTGGCCCGCGATTGCAGCGAGCGTTGTCGTGTTGCGCATGGATCGTCTTTTGTTAGGCGTGTTGATGAGCAAGGCGGATCTCGGGATTTATTCGGCCGCGGCATCCCTCGTCGAGCAATGGAATTCGGTGGGCACCACGCTTGCGCTGGCCTTGGCTCCGAGCATGGTCTATGCCGCGCGCACGGAAGAACAGCTCCGCGCGCGCTCGCTCAAGCTCGCGTTCTATCTCGCCGTGGTGGGCGTGATCGCGTGGATTGCGAGCATCTTTATTGGCCATCGCGCATTTCTTATCATCTACGGTCCTCAATTCGAAGCAGGCGTGCCCGTGATGATCTACGCGACGCTCTGTGCGGTCGCTACCTTCGCGGACGCGGGATTGAGCACGTGGCTCGTCGCCGCGCGCCGCTACAGGCTCATCATGGTCAAGCAGGCGGTCACGGTCGCGGCCATCGCTGCTGCGCCATTCCTGATGCCGCGCGCCTTGATGATGTATTCGCCCTCGACCGGAACGGCCGTGTCGCTCGTATTGTTTTGGGCGGTGACCTTCGGCTTTTCATTGCATCACAAGGAGCGCGCATGAAGATCACCCTGTGCGCGAACCGGTTTCCGCCGAACGTCGTGGGCGGCGCCGAGGTGATGGTGCATGCGCTTGCCGTCGAACTCAAGCGGCGCGGTCATGAAGTGTCGATCCTGACGCTTTCGAACACGCGCAAGGGAGCAAGCGAAACGCGTGACGGGCTCGATGTCCGCGTGTTGCCGAATCTCAATGTATATGACCAGTTCGAGCATGCCGAGCGCGGACGAATCGTCAAGATGCTGTTTGGCATCGTCGATATATTCAATCCGCTGATGTTCGCGCTGACATGGCGGCGTTTGAAGACGCTCGCGCCCGACGTGCTTTGCACCAACACACTCAAAGGTATCGGTCCTGCACTGTGGATCGCGGCACGCCTGCGCGGCGTTCCGGTCGTGCATGTAAACCACGATTACTGGCTGACCTGCCCGCGTTCTACGATGTTCAAAGGCGACCATGCTTGCGCGACGCCTTGTGGCGACTGCCGTGCAGTGTCGCGTCCAAAGGCATGGCTTTCGCGTTTCGTGGATCGTGCTGTCAGCGTGAGCCGTTTCGTGGACGAGCGTCATCGTCAGGCGGGGTTCTTCGCGCATGCCGAACCCATTGTCATTTATAACGCGCCGGCATTGATGCGTGAAACACGCTCGGAACCGCGCTCAGAACCTCGCAAGCCGGGAAATCCCTTTAAAGTAGGCTTTATCGGCAGAACGGATAAAACCAAGGGAATCGAGCAATTCTTTGCAAGCGTCGCGGCCGCCAATGTGGCCGACATTGAAGTGCATATAGCTGGAAAGGATAACGAACAATGCGTTCCGGGACTGATCGCGCGTTATCCGCAACTCAATGTGAAGCATCATGGCTTCATGAAGCGCGAGGACTTTTACGGACTGGTCGATCTGGTTGTCGTGACGTCGATGTGGGCCGAGCCGTTCGGTATCGTCGCCATCGAGCCGTGGGAGTTTCATAGACCTTCGCTGGCCTTCGCGTCGGGCGGCTTGCCGGAAGTCTTTGCGCGCTTGCCCGAATTGATCGTCCCGCGCGGCGATGTCGAGGCTCTGGGCGCCTCGATTGCGAAGCTCGCGCGCGACACCGAATTCTATGCGGAGATGGCGCGACGCTGCCACATCGAGCGCGGGCGTTTCCTGCCGCGCGATCAGGTGAACGAGTTCGAACGTATTTTGATTTCAACGGCGAAGCGAGACGCTGGAAAGGCGCGTCCGTCAATCGCCGATAACAATTTAAATAAAGACCAAGCGAGGCGTATTCGCAAAGACGGGATCCAACATGAGAATAAAACGCGTGTTGATGGTGATGACCCGGGATATCCCGGAAGCGGCGACCAACGGCCGCGAGCGCACGCTGCGCTTCATTCGGGAGGCGATCGGCAGTGACATCGAACTGCATGAATTCAAACTTCGTTCGGTGTTCGAAACACCGGGTGCGCTGCCCAAGCTAGGCGCTTTTGCGAGGCTTGCGCGAGGTGTCGTGTCCGGTGCGCCGTGCGCGTTGCAGGTGGCGATGTTTTCCGACCGCCGTCACACGACAGCCCTCGCGCAGGCGATACGCACCATTGGTCCCGATGTGATCTATATCGATGGCATTCGGCTGGCCGATCATTTGCCGCACATCTCGCGTCTGGCCGAAGGGCGGCCCATCATCGTCGACTTCGATGATTTGATGTCGCGGCGCGCGACGGCCTTGCTGAGCGCCAGCATGCCGCTTTCGGCAGGCTATCTCACTCGGTTCATCCCCGCGCCCGTGATGAACGCAATCAATTCGCGATTCATGCGCGATGTGCTATTGCGTTACGAAGCATTCTGCCTGACGCGTCACGAGCGAGACGCCGTGGAAGCCGCCGATGCGGTCACGCTGGTATCCACGACGGACGCTGCCGCGCTGGGACGCGCGCTCGACGCCCGCGCGATCCGCAAGGTACACGTCATCGCGCCACCGGTCGCGACCGTGCGTGGCCTGACTCGGCCGCTCGATCCGGTGCGCTTCGTGTTCATCGGTTCGGACAGCCAATTACAAAATCGCTTGTCGATCGAGTATTTGCGCGACCTCTGGCAGCGCAGCGCGCCGGATATCGAACTGGTGATCTACGGGCGCATGGTGCGTCAATACGAGCCCGTGCCTAACGTGCGCTTTGCAGGCTTCGCGCCTTCGCAAGCGGATGTCTACACGGAGCATTCTCTCGCGTTGTGTCCGGCATTTCTTGCGGGTGGCATCAAGTCCAAGGTCATGGAAGCGATTGCACACGGCTGCGTGCCGGTCGGCAATGCCCTTGCGTTCGAAGGGCTGGGCTTCGACGATCCCGCGCTTGCCATGAACGAAGCCGAATTCGAGAGCTTCGTCGCCAATCCGTGGCCGCACATGGATTCGGTGCTCGAAGCAGCCACGCGCTTTGCCTCATGGTGCGAGACGGAGCATAGCGTGGCTGCATTCACCGCACGTTGGCGCAATCTTTTGAGTCTTCCGCCCGCCGCGTCGAAACAACCGGCGCCGTCGAGCATTCCTGCACATCAGGCGTTGCGTCTGTAATCGCACTGTAAGTAAAGATTCAAAGAGACATCATTCATAACTAAAGCAGGCGTCGCGAGACCGAGGGCATTCAGCCATATTTCTCGCGCGTCCTGAGAGACAAGGACGACACAAAATGAAGCCTATCGTCTTCGGAGGACGTTTTGGTTGGCTGCATGCCGGTGCGAGTCGACGCGGCGTGGTCCTGTGCGGCACTTATGGTCACGAATCGGTCTGGACGCGCAACGGCATGCGTCATCTCGCGGATGAGTTGTCCGCGCGAGGCATCTGGGTCTTGCGCTTCGATTACCTGGGAACGGGTGATTCAGTCGGCATGGACGACGATCCCGACCAGTTCGATACTTCGGTGTGCGACATTCACGCGGCGATAGACTTACTCAAGTCGCAAGCGAGTGTCGAGCATGTGAGCTTATGCGGCTTTCGTCTCGGTGCGACATTCGCCCTTGCCGCGGCCTTGCAAAAGCCCGTGGACGATCTCGTGCTGCTCGCGCCGGTCGTGAGCGGGCGCACGTATATGCGCGAGCTTTCGGTTGTCCGAAAGACCTGGCTCGAACAACTCGCGCCGCCGCTGCGTGCGGTACAGCAGGAAACGCCGCTCAACGTGCTGGGTCAGGTCTATTGCGATGGGTTCAGGCAAGCGCTGGAAAAGACAGATCTGGTTGCGGACCTGAAGCAAAGCACACAAGCGCCCGCAGGCCGGACCTTGGTGATGCAAGCGCGCCTGAGCGCAAACGATCCTCTGAGCGAAACGCTAAAGACGCTGGGCGTGCAAACCGATACGAGACTCTTTGAAGACTTGACCGGCTTTGCTCAGGAAACGGCTTTCTCTGTTCTGCCTGAGCGTTCCCTGGCCAATGCCGTCGAGTGGATGTCTCAGGGCAATGAGCGCGGCCTGCCATCGCAAGTGGATATGCAGGCGGCCAACGATATCACCATCGAAACGCCCGAAGCGGTAGAGCGCCCGGTATGGTTTGGCGATCAAGGTTTGTTCGGTATCCTGTGCGAACCGCGTTCGATGACCACGCGCGCTCCGGCGTACATCCTCGCCAATACGTCTGCCAGCGCGCATGTCGGCGATAGCCGGTTGTCGGTTCGCATCGCGCGGGATCTCGCTCGTCGCGGTATTGCATCCTTGCGTATCGACGCGCGCGGTCGCGGCGACAGCGCCACCGCTCCGGGCGTCACGACCACGGCCAAATCTTTTGCCAGCATTTACGATCCGGTTGCAACGGAAGACACGGCGACCGCCGCGCGCTGGCTTGCGTCGCAAGGCTATAAAACCATCTTCACGTTTGGTATTTGCTCCGGGGCCTATCACGCGTTCAAGGCGGCGATCGTCGAGAAGGCCATCACAGGCGTGGTCGCGGTCAATATGCCGACGTTCAGGAAGCCTGAGCCTAAAGCGCCGGATGCACCACGAGAAGCGGCTCGAAACTCCATGGCCGGGTATGCCATTTCAATGCTCGATCCGAAGAAATGGAAAACGGTGTTGAGCGGCGAAAAGAAACTCATGCCGGTTATTCGTTTTGTCGCAAACAATCTGCTGGCGCGGGTCCGTTCGCGCGTGATCGACACGCTCAGGCTCGACGCACTGGGCAGCGTGTCGCCGGAGCGCGCAACGGAGCCTTCCGCCATGATGCGCGTGCTCAACGCAAAAGGCGTGAAAACCGTGCTCGTGCATGGCGCTTTCGACGCAAGCATGGATGTGATCGCCGCGCACTTTGGCGCACGTGGCGCGCGGCTTTCGCGTTTTGCGTCGGTTCGCATGGCCATTTTCGATGATGTCGATCATGCCTTGTTCAATCCGGCATGCTCAGCGCAAGTGATCGCGCTTTGCGAGGACGTGATCAGGAAAGCGGGTGAGCAGGCAGTGGAAAGCAAAGCGTCCGTTGGCACGCCCGCCGTGTCGTACAAGCGCCGTCACGCGCGATAGGACGCCGGTCTCGAAGCGTTGATGGCCGTGACTTCTCCCTCGGGCGCGGCGCGCACGTTCGCATGCCGCGCAACGAGTGGGACTCTCCGCGTGTACCCCGGCGCGAGATGAAACCAGTCGGCGCGCGCCCGGTAGTTCGAATCATTGACATGAACCCAACGCGCGAACTGTGCGGTTTCGACGACGAGGCTAAAGCCTTGCGCATCATTTTCGACCGCCACGCTCAAGCCGATATCGCGACGCTCGCCGATTGCCGGATCGGGAAAATGAAACGCCTCGGAAATCATTTTCGACGCTTGCGTGTCGTGCAGCACGACATGCGATACGTCATGCGCCCGTGGTCCGAAGCGATAAGCATAAGCAATATCGAAGAACGCACCGAGCAAGCGCGAAGAAGACATGCGCTGCACGCTTCGCGGCGGCATCACGACATCGCATGCGCCGCCCGCGACCTTGATCGAACCTTCGCGCAGACATGCAAGCTCAAGGCGTGCGCGGATCTCATGCGCGGTTTCATTGACGAGATGAATGTCCAAGCCGTCCAGGCCTTCGTCGGTGATCAATACCTGTATGGGCTGAAGCACACGCGCCATCCCGTGCAACGCGCTCTTGGGCACGCCCAGCACATCGATCACGCCCCAGCCTGCGCCGGCACGTAAATCGAGCAGGTTCCACACGATGCCGCCCGCGCATGTCGAACCGCTTCGACGCCACTCCGAGAAGACCGCGCCCATGACTTCGGGCACGACCGCGCGAGACAGTTCGAGATAGCGCTCAGGGTCTTCATAACGAAGCCGCGCGACATCGAGACCATAAAGCGCGCGGAGATAATGTTCGCGCACATCGTCGAAGTCCCACGCGGAGCCGGGATCGCGCGGCACGCCTGCTTTCCAGCGCGGCTCGTGTGCGCGCGACGCATTGAGCGTCGATCGTAATGCCTCATCGTCGGGCACGTTCGCGAATGCCAGGCACTCCGAAGCGAAACGCACTTGCGCGCGGCGCGCATCGTCGAAAGGGCGTTGATAGGCACCCACGCCATAGTAATGCGTGATGCCCCCGCGCGTGCCAAAGGGCATCGACACCGTATCGCCCGGCGCCGCGCTCGGTGAATTGACGACATAGGGCACATCAGGCCGTTGCGCGGCCGCGATCGACGGCAGCAGTTCGGTGAAAAGGCTCTGCTGATAAGCGTCGAACGGCAGTCCAAGCATGGCTGCCTGCTGATGCACTTCGCTTCCGCCGCACAGCACCGCAAGCGATGCAAAGCGGCGCGTGCGCGTGAGAAATTGCGTGGCTTCCTGCTTCACGGTGCGTTCGAAGGCATCGTCGCTCGGATAGTCGAAGTTGGCTAACGCGAAGTCCTGCCAGATCATGATGCCGTGCGCATCGGCCACTTCGTAGAAAGTGTCCGACTCGTAGAGCGTCGTGCCGCTCACGCGGAGCAGATTGAATCCTGCATCGCGACAGAGGGAGAACAACGCTTCGAGCTTGTCGCGCGGTGCATCGAGTGAAACGATATCCGCCGACGTCCAGCATGCGCCGCGCGCAAACACCGGCACGCCGTTGACCACGAGCTGAAAGCCAGCATGATCGGCGCCGCGGTCGACTTCAATCGAACGGAAACCTACGTTGCCCAGCAAGTGGCCGGATAACTTGACCTCGTATAAAAAGGGCTTTCCGTGCGTATGCGGCCACCATCGTTCGACGTTTTTGACGAACACGCGGCCATGGGCAACAGAGTCGTCTTGCCATTCGAGTTCGGTTTGGGCGTTGCCGCATTCGATCAAGAGTACGGAACGTTTTTGTGGATGGAGAAAGCGCACGGTGATATCGAGCGCGCCATCGTCGCCGATGATACTTGTTCGCATGTCGATGCCATCGACACCGATCCATTCGATGCTTCTCCACGGCCCCGCCGGTTGAATCGCGGGACACCATCCGGGCATATGGCCGAGCAAGGTCGTGCGGACGTTGCGCAATGTCGCAGGCTGCGCGAGCTTGGGACGCCAGCGCGCGCGGCCCCGTTTCGCGGCAAGCGCGGGCGTAATCGAGCGAAAGCAAAGGAAGAGGGTGGCTTCGCCATTCAGTTCGATATCGATATCGTGTGTGACGAACATCGATTCGGAATCGAGCAGCTTCGTTTCATCGAGCCAGACTTCAGCGATGGTCGCCAGGCCGTTGAAGCGCAATCGACGTGTTTCATTGCCATTCACACGCACGCGATACCAATGGTCCGCATGCGCGAAAGGCTGCGCGAGCGCTTCGATATTCACGCCCGCTGCACGATGCGCAGACGCCACGGTGCCGGGCACAGGCGCATCGATCCAGTCCGTGAAGGTATCGAGCATGGCGGGCGTTGCACAAGCGCCCGCAGGCGTGCTCACGCATTGCCAGCCATCGACGATGGCATTCGATACAAACGGATTCGAGGCGTCTTCAGCCGCGCCGGACATGCGTGTTCCTTTGATCGGGAAAGTCTTGCAAAGATAACCCAGGCGGACCGAGTCCGCCGGGGCTTCAAAGAAAGTGCGCGGAGAGCGGCTCGATGGTCTTGTCGTAGGCCGCTTCCATTGCGCCCAGACATTCGGTGCAGGCATCCGTGCGCGAACGCATGCGCGCACGCGCGAGACGGAATTGCATCACCATGGCTTCACTTGCGATGGTTTGCGCGCTGGTCTGTATCTCGACGGGCACGCTCATGCCACGTTCGTTGAGCCATGCAATGTACTTCGCGAGAAGCTCGAAGTTAAAGCCGAGCTGACGCAGCACATTGAACGTATAGAGGTGATAGTAGGAAGGATCGCGTTCGAGCAAAGTCTGCAAATGATCGGCGAATTCCGCGCGCCAAAGCGTGACTGGATTCGACGCAGGCCGATCCATTAACCGCAGCTTGAGCAGTTCGATAGAGCGTTGCACGAGTGCTTCGCCTTCGAGCGAGGGACGTGCACGCTTGACGAACTCGACATAAGGAAAGAGCGCTTGCACATCGCTGGCGAGGCCCGGTTGCAGCCGGAACACGCCATCGTAATCTTCGCCTTCCAAAGAGAACTGACCGGCGTTATGAAAATAGGTAATACGCTTTGCAGCAGGATCGATCGACGTGACCGCGATGGTCGTCTTCGTATGCGTTTGACGATAAGCCGTCACGCGTGTATCGGGCAAATAGAACGAATCCACCTCCGCCACGACGACATGCCCGCGCTTGACCTGCTCCAGCGTATGCGCTTCGAGCGTGTCATAGATGGCAAGCTCTTGCGCCTGCAAGCCATAAAGCCGCGCGATGTCGTCGAGCGAGAACTTGGGGAAGGTGAACTGATCGCCTTCGAACGTCTGCGTCACGGTAAAGCCAAGCGCCGCGTGTGGATCGCAGCCGAAGTAATGCAAGAGTTCGATCCAGAGATCGACATAGCAATTCGTCTCGATCCACACGCGCTCGCCGCGATGCAACGCATGGCGGCTCGCCTCGTCTTGCGATGGCGCATCGGCGGGCGTTCGTGCATTCATGCGCCAGCGCCCGTTTTAGCGAGGCCCGCTTCGATCAGCGGCTTTGCATCGCCCCACAACAACTGACGCACGCCTTCGGGCCATGCATCGACATCGAGGCCATGATGACGGAACAGGCCGAGCGTGGTTCGCTCCATGCCGAAGCCCACGCACGCCGTATGCGCGACTTCGCCATTGGCCTGACTGATATGCCACAGTTCGCCGAAATGGTCCTGATGATAGTTGAACGACAGGCACGCGGTCGGACGGTCGGGCGTCGCGACAGGCACCAGCAATTCGAACTTGAGCTGTTGTTCGCGCTGGCTGTCCGCGACGATCTTGCCGCCACGACCGAAGAACGGATCGTTGGCGAGATCGATTTCGAACGGCAATTGCAGCAGGTTCACGAGCAGCGAACCGCGTTCGATCCACTTCTCGCGGAACGCCATGACTTGTTCAGGACTACCGACGCGAATATATTCGCGCATGCGGAACATCTGCATGCGGCCCGGATCGATCGACGGCTCATGACGGAAGCAATACGAGAATGCGTCGAAGATCGCGCCATCGGCCGCGAGATTGCCGCGCTTGGCGACGAGCGGATAGATCGGATAGCAGGCAGCCGGCGTCAACACGAGGCGCGTGGGCTTTTGCTGATCCATCCAGTCATCGGAGCGTTCTTCTTCTTCGCCGATATGCACGATCTTGTCGAGCGCTTCGAGCAGACGATGATGTCCGCGATCGTTGCCCTGAAACGAATGCACGGTGCCCGCGAGATTCGGGAAGCTCTTGAGGTACTCGCTGTCTTCGAAATCGCGACGACGCATGGCGGGCGGAAAGCGCAGCACTTCCGCGTGCTGATCCGCGCCCAGCAGCGTGATGGCCTGATTGAGCCGTTCGATGACATCCTCGAACACGGCGCTGCGGCCATAGAGTCCGTCTTCGCCCGTGTCGATCAGAAGGCCCGCTTCGATCAGCCGGTCGCGCAAGGTGAGATCCGATGCGTTGTACGGCGCTTTCTCAGTGTGTGATTGTGCTTCGGCCTGCTGCATCGCGGCCTGTTCGTTCGGCATGTTCATGATCGTTATAAGGTCCCTGTGGCGGTACGTTGCGCAAGAAGCAGATTCGCAGTGTTCAACTCGATACGGTCATTGCTGATCATGAGCGGCGCGGAATGCAGATCGCGCAGATGGCGGCCCACGCTGAACGGCGTGTCGTTCTTGTAGCCCGCCATGCCGCAAATCATGAGCGTCTCCTGCACGACTTGCACGGCTGCTTGCGAGATCGCCAGCTTGAGCATGTTGAGGTCCGCATTGATACCGATGGACGCAGACAGCGGCGCATCGTTGTCGTCGCTACTGCGGCCCGCGCGCGCGGCGCTGGCGGCTTCCACATTCGCGAGCGATTCGCGCAGACGTGCCTGCATCAGCTTGATCGTGGTGACCGTCTGAGCCAGCCGCGATGCCGACGGCGGCAATGCCCCCGGTTTGCCGCGCGCCTGATTGCGAAAGAACGCATGGGCGCGGTTCACTGCATCGCTGGCAATGCCGCACCATACAGAGGACCACAAAGTATGGGAAACGGGCAGCATGCTTTCGTCGGCGATCTTGGCGAACGGGTCGGGCAGGATCTGTTCGGCCGTACCTTTGGCGACGAGTCGATGCCCTTCGCTGCACGTGCCGCGCATGCCGAGCGTGTCCCACGTACCGCGTTGTTCGAGCGTCAACGTGTCGTTCGGCGCGACAATCAATACTTGATCCGATGCGGGTGCGTCCGGATGACGGCGTGCCGTGACGAGAATGCAGTCCGAGTACTTGCCATAAGAGATGGTCGGCGCGAGCTTCTCGATGCTGAACGCGTTATCGATCAAATCGACCGCGCATGCGCTCGTGCGCATGTTTCCGCCGATGTTTTCTTCCGACGTGGCGGACGCCAGCAGCAATTGTTCATCGACCATTCGCGCGAGAAATGCGCGCTGCCAGGGCACGCTTACACCATGATTGACGATGCATACGACCTGGCTCTGATGCATCGCATAGATCATGGCAGACGAAGCGCAGCCCTGCGCGATGATCTCGCACACGCGAGCCACGCCCGTGAGTGCAAGACCGTCGCCGCCGTGTTCGCGCGGAATCATCGCGGAAAACAGGCGTTCGGCGCGCATGGCGGCCACGGCTTCCATGGGGAAGCGCGCTTCGCGATCCACGCTGTCTGCATTTTTCGCGGCGACCGCGGCTACGCGGCGTGCTGATTCGAGCAGCTCCGCTTCGGTTCGCGGGCTGCGTGCGGCTTGCGCGTTATCGGAACTCTGAGCGGCGCACCGAGCCGCATCCAGCTCCTGCACCGGGGCGTTCATGCGTCCGCCTGCGAGCGTAGCTCGTCGACGGCGGCAGCGAGCGTATCGACGCTCGAAAACAGCCGGCGCGTGAGCATGTGATCGGGAATCTCGACGTTGAACTCGTCTTCGATCGCCAGCATCACGTGAACGGTCGCGAGCGAGGACAGGCCCGCGGCGTAGAGATCGTCGCTGTCGGAGAGCGTGTCGATCGGCACGTCGAGTCGTGCGGACTCGGCAAGGATGCGGCGCAATTCAGTTCTCATTTTTTCGGTTCCTTGTACCTGGCCAACGGTGCGGCCTTCGAAGCGTGGTGGCGTGCTGCTCGGAATGCCACGCTCTGAAGCCAACAGGGCGGTGTTCGTTTTCGTCAAGTCAGTTTCACGAAAACCCTCGCACGCGCCGTCGAGGTTTGTTTGATCGTATTTAACGAATTCCGGGGGGAATGCGTCCGTGCGATGGCGCACGGTGGTCGTTCTTTGGCTCAAGCACTTGGTGTGCTAGCTCGCCCACGCTTTCTTCAGCGAAATTGCTTCAGACTGGCGTCAGCCTTTAACGACGAGCTTTAGGCCGGCCTTAAACTTCATTCCTTGCAATTTCCATGCTTGGTCGCAAGGTAATTGAAACCTAAACGATTCAAGGTAAAGCAATTGGTTCTGATCTGTCTGCTGCTGTTCTTCGTTGCATTGTTCATCTTCTGGCGCAAGCGCCGCCTGGCGATATTTCTCATTGCGGGCACCGTGTTCTGGGTGCTTGGCAGCTGGCTCGCGGGACCGTTGGTGCGTCTGGCGCAAGTAGGTCACGACACCACGCGATGGCCCCAGCTTGCGCCACGCGCCGCGATCATCGTGCTGGGCGGCGGCACGGAGATGGACCGCTCGCAGCGTCTCGTCCCCAAGGGCGACTCCATGACGCGTGTCGAGCTAGCCTCGGCCATTTACAAACGCTGCATCGACATGGGCTATCACTGCACGGTCGTCATGAGCGGTGGCAATCCGCAGCATCACACGCAAAGCGAAGCCGATTTGTATGGAGGCTTGCTTATCGATGCAGGCGTCAAGCGTGACGATCTCATTCTTGAAGATCAAAGTCTGGATACATATGAAAACGCGCGCAATACGTACAACATCTTGAAGACGAGGCAATACGATACCACTGTGCTCATCACTTCATCATTGCATATGCGTCGTGCGCTGCTTTCCTTTGAAGCATTCGACATGCATCCGCAGCCAGCGGTTGCATTCGTGCGCAATCCAAAATCGTGGTGGGTGCCGCATCCCGAAGGATGGATCGATTCCGACAGCGCCTTGCATGAAATTCTTGGCGATGCGCGATTCATCGTATGGAGATGGCTCGGTCTTTACTAAGGCGAATGGCTTGAATGGCTTATATGTGATCCTTTACGACAACGAGTCGCTAAGCCCGGATTTAAACTCACGGGCGAAGCGTCGTCGTGACGCGCATTGAGGATTGTTCAGCGTGAATCAAGTCATTCGAGCCATTGCCTTCGCGGCAGACAAGCATCGTAATCAGCGTCGCAAGGATGCGCAGGCATCGCCTTATATCAATCATCCGATCGCTTTGGCCGACGTATTGGCCAACGAAGCGAATATCTCCGATGAAACCGTGCTCGCCGCTGCCGTGCTGCACGACACATTGGAAGATACCGATACCTCACACGAAGCCTTGCTGGATGCATTCGGGCATGAGGTGGCGAAGATCGTCGCCGAAGTAACGGACGACAAAGCGCTGCCGCGTGAAGAACGCAAACGTCTGCAGATCGAGCACGCAAGGCATATCAGCGATGGCGCGAAACTCGTCAAGCTCGCCGACAAGATCTGCAATGTGCGCGACATCATTTCAATGCCGCCCGCTGACTGGGACGCGCCGCGCAAGTGCCAATACTTCGAATGGTCGCGCCGCGTGGTGAATGAACTTCGCGGCGTCAGTCCCTTACTCGAAGCGTTGTTCGATGCAGCCTATCAGGAAGGGCTGGCGCTCGATGCATCGCGCAGATAGCTTGCGGTCTTGCTTTGGGCGTTCCGCGCGGCGACGTCCGGCGTTCCGGCGACCACGATCTTCCCGCCTTCCTCGCCCGCACCCGGACCGATATCGATGATCCAGTCGCTGCGCGCCGCCACGCGCATGTCGTGCTCGACGACGACCACGGTATTGCCCGCATCGACCAGACCCTGCAGTTGCGTCATGAGGCGATCCACGTCGGCAGGGTGCAGGCCCGTGGTGGGTTCATCGAGGATATAGAGCGTGTCGCCGCGATGCGCGCGTTGCAATTCGGTCGCAAGCTTGATGCGTTGCGCCTCGCCACCGGATAGCTCGGTGGCGGGCTGGCCCAGTCGCAAATAACCCAGACCTATGTCGCGCAAGACGGCAAGCGCGCGCATGATGTTCGGTTCGTCGGCAAAGAACGCGCAGGCTGCGTCGACGCTCATGGCGAGGACATCGGCGATGGTCTTGCCGTGCCAGGTGATTTCGAGCGTTTGCGGGTTATAGCGCGAGCCGTGGCATGTCGAACACGAGGTATAAACACTTGGCAAGAATAATAATTCGACGCTGACGAAGCCTTCGCCCTCGCATGTCGGGCAACGTCCTTGCGCCACGTTGAACGAGAAACGGCCTGCGCCATAGCGGCGTTTTCTCGCGGCGGGCGTATCGGCGAAAAGCTTGCGCACGTGATCGAACAAGCCGGTGTAGGTAGCCAGATTCGAGCGCGGCGTGCGGCCGATCGGTTTTTGATCCACGCGCACGTGACGCCGGATGGACTGCATGCCGCCCGCGATGCGGCCGTCGGTTGGCGTGACGGTCGTCGCGAGCAACGGGTCTTGTTCATCATCGTCGGTTTCTTCCATTGCCCGGCCGAGATGTTCTGCGACCAGTTCCGGCAACGCCTGACTCACGAGGCTCGATTTGCCCGAACCGGAAATGCCGGTGACCGTCGTGAAACAACCCAACGGAAACGAGGCATTGATGCCATGCAGGTTGTTGCGCGTGATGCCTTCAAGTTGCAGCCAGCCTCGCGGCGTACGAGGCTTGTTTTCAGGCGCTTCGTGCGTCGCGAACAGATGCTTGCGCGTCTGCGATGCCTCGATCGATGCCAGCCCCGCTGGCGGCCCGCTATACAGCACTTCGCCGCCGCCTTCTCCCGCGGCCGGTCCGACATCGACGAGCCAGTCCGCGCGGCGCATGGTGTTCAGATCGTGCTCGATGATAAAGAGTGAATTGCCGGCGGACTTGAGGCGTTGCAGCGCGGAAAAAAGCGCTTCGCTATCGGCCGGGTGCAATCCCGCCGAGGGTTCGTCGAGCACATACACCACGCCAAAGAGTTGCGACGAGAGCTGCGTGGCCAGTCTCAACCTTTGCAACTCGCCCGATGACAATGTGGGCGTTGCACGATCGAGCGAGAGATAGCCAAGCCCGAGATCGATGAGGGTGCGAAGGCGCTCGAGCAATTCCGCCGCGATACGCTCGGCGGCAGCGCGCTTTTCGTTCGAGAGATTGGGCGTGCGCCGCACGTCGGGTGCGGCCTTGTGCGCAGAGCCGCCTTCCGCGACGCGTTTAGCGGTTGCGGCTCGCCGCGCTTCTCTGGAGAGCGTACTTTTTTCCTTACGTTCGTCATCCGGCCACGCACCCTGCGCGATCGGCTCAAGCATGGTTGCAAGCCGCCCTAAAGGCAAATGCGAGAAATCGGCGATGTCGAGGCCCGCGAACGTCACCGTCAACGCTTCTTTCTTGAGCCGCTTGCCGCCGCACAAAGCGCAATCGCTGCCGACCATGTAGCGCGACACACGCTTTTTCATGAGCGCGCTTTGCGTATGGGCGAAGGTATGCAGCACATAACGTCGCGCGCCGGTGAACGTGCCCTGGTAACTCGGCTCCGCGCCACGCTTGAGAGCCGCTTGTGTTTCCTTGGGCGACAGGCCCGCGTAGACCGGCACGGTAGGCGTCTCCTCGGTATAAAGAATCCAATCGCGATCTTTCTTGGGCAAATCGCGCCAGGGCTTATCGACGTCGTAACCCAGCGTGACCAAGATATCGCGCAGGTTTTGTCCATGCCACGCAGGCGGCCATGCCGCGATGGCGCGTTCGCGAATGGTGAGCGAGTCGTCCGGCACCAGCGATCGTTCCGTGACTTCGTACACGCGTCCCAAACCATGACAGACAGGGCACGCGCCCTGAACCGTGTTCGGCGAAAAGTCCTCGGCATACAGCATGGGCTGACCCGGCGGATAGCTGCCCGTCCTCGAATACAACATGCGCACGAGGCTCGACAGTGTCGTCACGCTGCCGACCGATGAGCGCGCACCGGGCGCTCCACGCTGCTGCTGCAACGCGACCGCGGGAGGCAGCCCTTCGATGGAATCGACTTCCGGCACGCCGACCTGCTCGATCAGCCGCCGCGCGTACGGCGCGACCGACTCGAAGTAACGCCGTTGCGCTTCTGCATACAAAGTGCCAAAAGCAAGCGACGATTTGCCCGATCCGGACACGCCCGTGAAGACGACGAGCGCATCGCGCGGCACGTCTACATCGACATTTTTAAGGTTATGCTCACGCGCGCCGCGAACGCGCACGAAACCTGCTGATGAAGCGCTCGGGGCGTCTGGCGCGGACTCTTGTTTTTTGAGGGTGGCGTGGCGGGCATCCATGAGCGGGCAAGGTGGGACGGTGGCGAAGGAAAGAGCTGGACGCACACCGCGTGCCTTGCCATCAAGGCTGGCCGTTGCTCCTTGGTTTTATGAATTTTGCATGCGAAATCAGCATCAAGCCAATCAACTTGACGGGAGGAAAGCAATGAGGATCGGAAAACTGACGGCTTTACTGGCGTTGTCGGCCGGCGTGGCGTTGAGCGCGACGGGCGCGATGGCTCAGGCCGGCGGCAATGGTAACGGAGGTTCGGGCGGCGGCAATGCGCACGGCGCGGCGACGGCCGCACCGACGGCGGGCGGTGACAATACGTCCACGCCGGGCAGCACGCGCAAGGGCTTCCACTTCAAGCACAAGAAGAAAGCCAAGCCGGCTGATACGGCTCAGTAACGTCAAGGCGGGTTCACGCGGCGCGCACAGGACGCGCGCCGCTTTACCTCAGGCGTCTACGTCATCCGTGCCGAGCCGCGAGAAGATGTCGCAGACAATGCGCATCTCGCTGTCGTCGCGAATGCTCACCATCACTCGCTTGAGGGCGTGAGCATCACTGTCGTCATGGTAATTCGGTATGGGAAGGATATCGTCATGAGAGGCGCCGACGATTGGAAAGCGAAGATCGTCATAAGCGTATTCGGCGGTGATCCACTGCGTTGGCGCACTCGTGCTGAGTTCCATGTGCTCCATGCAGGGCTGGAAATCCGCGAATCCGATCATTTCGGCGATACGAACCCGGTCGCCCGCGATCCCTTCCGCTTTCAGGTCTTCGAGTGCTTCGTCCAGTTTGCGGGAACCGAAAATTGCCCCTGACACCTCGCGCATCATTGCTTCTCCTTGCCCCATCGTTGACCCGTTGCTGACTCATGACTCCAATGCTTTCGATGCCGGCCTGACGCGCATTGAACGCCGCGGCCAACAGCCGTGCCGCGCGACGCTTCGAACCACGAACCGACCGGCTTACCGCGACAGAGCTCGCGAGTGCGCGAGAAGATGGCGAATCCAACGGAGGCGGACCTGGATTCGCGAGCCTGATTTCCGAGTGACTTCCAAAAGGGAATGCGCAACGGGCCATGTGCGTTGGCCGCCGTGCGCTTTTCACTTCATGCGGTACATGAACTTTACGCCGCAAGAAACGGTTTTTCAATGGGTTGTTTTGGCCCTAAGCCACTGATCGGCCAAGGGTTTTCGACAATTGGCGCGGTCGATCGAAGTGCATTCAAAAGTGCATTTTGCGTTTTGTGTTTTACATGCAAGAGATGCGTCATCGTACAAGTGAACGCGGCACCCCTATAATGATTCGTCGTGCATACACTCATCGCCCTGATATGTCTTCGTCCCTGACCAATGGCACGCTGCGCCGCTCCAAAAATCTCACCGAGGAGGTGGTATCCGAACTCTCGGAAAGAATTCGCAGTGGCGCGCTCAAGCCGGGCGACAAGTTGCCGACCGAATCCGAGATCATGGCGCAATTAGGCGTTAGCCGAACGGTCGTGCGTGAGTCCATCTCGCGCTTGCAGGCTGGCCGGCTCGTGCAGACTCGGCATGGTATCGGCACATTCGTGCTCGAAGCCAGCGATCACGACCGCTTCCAGATTGAAGCGGAAGGTGACCTGACCGTGCGGGACGTCATGGCGATTCTCGAGTTGCGTATCAGCCTGGAAGCGGAAGCGGCGGGGCTTGCCGCCGTGCGCCGCACGGACGACAACCTCACGCAAATGCGACGGGCGCTGGATGAATTCGAACGGCACATCGCGCAAGGCACGGGAAACGCCGTGGCCGCGGACGTCGCGTTCCATCTGGAACTCGCCAAAGCCACCGGCAACCGGTACTTTCACAGCATCCTGAGTCAACTCGGCAACACCATCATTCCGCGCACACGGGTGAATTCCGCAGCGCTCGCGCATAACGATCCCGCCGGCTATCTCGATCGCGTGAACCGCGAGCACGAGGATATCTATGACGCCATCGAGCGGCGCGACCCCGAGGCCGCGCGTGCTGCCATGCGCATGCATTTGTCCAATAGCCGCGAACGGCTGAGGCGCGCGCAAGAAGCGGCGGCGAAGGCGGGCGATGCTCCATCGTGATTCACAAAGATTCTTTAGTGCTTTCTTTAGCCTTTCTTTTTTCAAACACATCGACCATCGCGTGCAAGCATTGAACGTTTGCGGCGTCGAAGCTCTCACCATCCTTGCGTAAGCACCTGAAACTTAGTCAGGTATCTCAAGAATCTTCTTTCAATCCACGTAAGATCGCGCAGCGCGGCCATCGCGCGCAGTTGCGCATTCATTCGTGACGTCTCCCGCGCCAAGCGCTAAAGCGGCCGGGAATTTCGTTCGCCAGACCCGTTCGGGCCTAAAGACTCCCTTGAATTTCCCTTACGACTCACGCATGGGCAGCAAGGCAATTAAATTATTACCAAATATTCGGCCTTGTCAGCGCCGGAGTTTTCGGGGAAGGTTTTGAAGATCTTGCATAGCGAGTCGTCGAAAGGCTGGGGCGGACAAGAGATCCGTACATTGAAGGAAATGGTGGCGTTGCGAGATTCGGGGCATACGGTCGAACTCGTTTGTCCCGGCGATGCGCGCCTCGGCATACGCTGCAAGGAATTGGGTTTTGCAGTCCATCAGGCGCGGATGCGCGGCGGCGGCGATATGTCGTCGATGCTGCGTGTCAAGGCGCTTCTGCGCAAGCGCAAGTTCGACGTACTGAACACACACAGCGGCCACGATAGTCTGGTCGCGGGCACCGCGGCGCGTCTTGCCGGCACGCCACTCGTCGTGCGCACGCGTCACCTCGCATTGCCGATCAGTTCGCTTGCAACTTATAGCTGGATCCCGCATCGGGTCATTGCCGTCAGTCACTTCGTGAGACGGTATCTGATCTCGGCGGGCGTGTCGGAAAAACGAGTCCACACGATCTACGACGGTATTCCAAGGCACGAGCCCTCGGGCGAATCCACGCTGCGGGCCGAACTCGGTCTCGGGGCGGACGCGATGATCGCCTGCATGGTGGCCATCATGCGTGACGGCAAAGGTCACGAGGACTTGATCGACGCCGTGCGTCCGCTGCTCGGCACGCATCCGAATCTCCATGTCGTGATGGCGGGCGATGGACCGTGGTTCGAACGCATACGAGGCATCGTCAGAAGCCACGGGCTCGCATCGCGCATCCGTTTGCTGGGTTTTCGCACCGACGTGCCCGACATTCTGCGAGCCAGCGATCTCTTTGTCTTGCCCACACATCAGGAAGCGCTCGGTCAGGCCTTTATCGAGGCGATGGCAGCGGGCTTGCCCGTGATCGGCACGCATGTGGATGGCGTGCCCGAACTCATTCAAAACGAAGTGAACGGGTTGCTCGTGCCGCCGCATAATCCCTTGGCTCTGCGAAATGCCATCAGGCGGATGATCGACGATCCATTACTGCGTCAGCGTTTGCGTCGCGAAAGCGTGCGCATCACGGAGCGCGGGTTCACGGTCGGCGACATGGCGCATGAAACCGCGCATTTTTATCGTCAGGCGCTCAATGAGCGGGGGCATCGCCGATGAGCGCGCGTGCCGTGCCCGTGCTCATGTATCACCACGTCAGTACATCGCCTGGCATGATCACCGTGTCGCCCAGACACTTCGCCGCGCAGATGGAGTATCTCGCGAACGCGGGTTATCGCACGCTCGGTGCGCAGACCTTGGCCGCATTTTTGCGCGGTGAGGACGTGCCGGAAAAGTCGCTCGTCATTACCTTCGATGACGGCTATCTCGACAACTGGGTTCATGCGCATCCCGTATTGGAACGACTTGGCTTGACCGCGCTTTGTTTTCTCGTCAGCAGTTGGCCTGGCATGGGCTCCGTGCGAACCCACGCGTCGAATGCGAAACCGGCAGCCTTGCCGCCGTTGCTCGATCATCATTCAGGAGAACGCGCGATCGATGCAGGCCGCGCGGACGACGCCATTCTCCGCTGGTCCGAGATAGAAGCCATGCGCCAGGCAGGCACGTTCGAATTTCATAGCCACACGCATACGCATATACGTTGGGATCAGGTCGCGAAATCACGCAATGAAAAGCGGGAACGCTTGCAGGAAGATTTGGCCACTGCGCGCGATACCTTGAAGTCGCGATTGGGCGGCGTGTCGAATCATCTTTGCTGGCCCCAGGGCTTCTACGACGACGATTATCGCGGCATCGCGCGCGACGCGGGCTTTGAGAATTTCTATACATGCCATGCGGGCACGAATTCCCATGCGGGAACACGCGACATGACCGGCGAGCGTTCGATCAACCGGCTCGAAGTGCGCGACCGGCCGGCATCCTGGCTTGCTTCGCGTCTGTGGGTACACAGCCGTCCATTTCTTAGCAAGGCTTATTTGAGCATTAAACGCTAAGGACAGAGCCGGATGCAACGAGCGATTCAATAGCAAGATTAACCAGCGCGGGCGCATCCCGATGCGGCGAGTGTCTGCAATTTTCGAGCTTGAGCAGGCGCGCATGCCCGACGGATGACTTGATCTTGTCGAGTTGCGACATGGAAGCATACTCGTCGTCATGGCCTTGAATGGCGAGCAGCGGACGCCTTATCGTTTTCAGTTCGGCCGTGATGTCCCAATCGCGAAAGGCCGGCAAAAGCCACACATCGTTCCAGCCATAGAAGGCCGAATCCACGTCGTCGTGATAGGCCTTGAGCTTTTCGCGCAGCAAGGTGGTTTCATAGTCCGATCTGACTTTGGCGATCGCCTGCGTGGTCATGTCTTCCACGAATACGTGGGGTGCCATGACTGCCAGGCCCGCCAGGGAATCGGGAAATGCGCTGGCATAAAGCAATGCAATGGTGCCGCCGTCGCTATGTCCAACGAGCCACATGCGCTTACGTTCGGCATCGCTGAGATGCAGGGCATCGAGCAAGGCCGGCAATACTTCGCACGCCTGTTTTTGCAAAAACTCGACGGGCCACTTTTCTTCTTTGGCACGCGCCGTTGAGCGGCCATACCCCGGCCGTGAATAAACCATTCCACGGCACTTCAGGTGTCGACACAATTCCTGCGGCCAATCCTTCCATAGCGCGACCGAACCAAGCCCCTCATGCAGGAATACGGCAATGGGCGCATCCACGCGCCATGCGTCGATCCACCGATACTCGATACGCACAGGGTAAGGGCCGTAATCCAGTTCGGCAAATAACGTATCGCTTTGGCTCATGGCGCAACAAAGAATTTAAGAAGACGCAAGCGTAACAGACACATGCCACGCACCAATCCGGCGCACCATCTCCCATTTTTTTCTCTGGACGATGCTGAACTTTTTCTGCGAAAGTAATTCGTAAGGTATCCGCTGCGCTGCACTAATGCGTGCGGCCCCACATCGCTTCCGGAGAACAATGCATGAATCGACCTAAACGCATGCTGGTGGAAAACATTGCCTGGGCGCGTGAAACCGCACATGGCGATGCGCAATTCTTCCCGCGCCTGGCGCAAGGACAAAGCCCGAAAGTGCTTTGGATAGGATGTGCGGACAGCCGCGTGCCGGCAGAGACGGTCACCCATGCCAACCCGGGCGATTTATTCGTTCATCGAAACATCGCCAATCTTTTCTGTCCTGCGGACGACAACACAATGAGCGTGCTGGAATACGCCGTACGCGTGCTGAAGGTCGATCACATCATCGTATGCGGGCATTATGGATGTGGTGGCGTGCGCGCTTCGCTCCTGCCGCTTTCCAGTGAATTGCCGCATGTCAACCGGCGTATCGCGCCGCTATGCGCCTTGGGCGAGCGTCATCGCGCCGAACTTGAATCGTTGTCCGAACTGGATGCGCGCACCAACCGGCTGGCCGAACTGAACGTGCTCGAACAAGTTCGGTTGTTGCGCGAGACGCTGATCGTTCGGGATCGGCCAACGCCGCCGTTGGTGCATGGCTGGATCTTCGGCCTTCACGATGGATTGCTGAACGTGCTGTCCTCAGGATATGAGGACGAAGCCGTCGCGCTCGATACAGAGCGGCTCCAGACCGCCTGATCATAGAAGCGCCTACCCGGGCAACACCCATGCAGCGTCGCCAAACGTGACGCCGCAGGCCCCACTTCATCCAGAACGAACATGAATTCAAGCAAATTCCTTAGTGATTTTCCGCGCGACATGTTCGCCGGGACCGTTGTTTTTCTCGTCGCCATGCCGCTATGTCTCGGCATTGCGAATGCATCCGGCGTGGAGCCTTTCGCGGGGCTTTTGTCGGGCATCATCGGCGGACTGGTGGTGGCGGTCCTGAGCGGCTCGCAATTGAGTGTGAGCGGTCCGGCGGCGGGTCTCATCGTGATCGTGGTGGATGGCATCGCGGGGCTCGGCGGCAGTTTCTCCGCTTTCTTGCTTGCCGTGCTGCTTTCCGGCGCCATTCAATTCGGCTTTGGTTTGCTCAAGGCGGGCCGTTTTGCCGCCTATGTGCCTTCGGCGGTCATCAAGGGCATGCTTGCTGCAATCGGCCTTTTGCTCGTCATCAAGCAGATACCGCTCGCAGCGGGCTTGGCCAACGAAGGCGCGCCTGCGGCAAGCGGCGCAGGCGTGCTCGACACGCCCTTCGGCGCGATTTCGATAGCGGCATGCGCCGTCGCCATCATCTCGCTTGTCATGCTCGCTAGCTGGGAGACGCGCGCCATGCGACGCTTCGCCCTCGTGCGTCTGGTGCCGGCGCCGCTCGCTGTCGTGACCGCCGGTATCGGCGTGACGCTGTTGCTCGATGTGTTCGCGCCGGGACTGGCTCCGCCCGCGCAGCATCGCGTGGCGTTGCCGTCGCTCGAATCTTTCTCTGCATTGACCCAGGCATTCGAATTGCCAAACTTCGCCCAACTGATCAATCCCGATGTCTGGCGTCTCGCGGTGACGCTCGCCATCGTGGCGAGTCTGGAAACATTGCTAAGCCTCGAAGCCGTCGAACAACTCGATCCGAAAAAGCGCTCCGCGCATCCGGATCGCGAACTCAAGGCGCAAGGAGTCGGCAACATGATTGCCGGTGCAATCGGCGCATTGCCGATCACGTCGGTGATCGTGCGTAGTTCCGCCAACGTGCATGCAGGCGCGCAAAGCCGGTGGTCGTCTTTCATTCATGGAGCGTTGCTTCTTTTGAGCGTGTTCGCGCTGACGAGCATCATCAATCTCATTCCGCTTGCCTGTCTTGCTGCTATTCTGATCTTCACGGGCCTCAAGCTTGCCAAGCCTTCGCTTTTCATCGCTATTGCGAAACAAGGCTTCGGACGCTTCGCGCCATTCATCGTGACCATTGCCGGCGTATTGATGACCGACCTCCTGATGGGCATCGTGCTGGGTATCGCGTGCAGTCTCGTGCTCGCCGTGCGCGCCAATCTCACGCGGCCGATCACGATCGCGCAGCACGACGATCATTATTTGCTCTCTTTCCGCAAGGACGTATCGTTTCTGAGCAAGGTCGCGCTCAAGCATCATTTGCGCGGCATTCCGTCCGGTTCAACGGTGATTCTCGATGCGTCGCGCGTGGACTATGTCGATCCCGACGTTCGTGAACTCATCGACAAATTTGTGGAGGACGCGCCCGCCCGTGGAATGCACGTCGAATGCAGGCAAATGCCTCGTGAACGTTCGCACATGAAAATGAGCGGATGGCGCTTGCGTGATAGTGGTCGTACTACACCGGCGCAACTCAAACCCGAATAGTCCTTTAGCCAGGCGTCGATGCGGTCAATTGCGCATAAACATGGTGCGCGAGTTCGAGCATGATCTGACTGTCGATGCCTCCTGAGATGGCGTAGTCAAAGCCGCCATCGACCCAATAGAACACATTGACGGGTCCATCCTGGCTGAGTTTGAACGTAGTCATGTCGGTGCCGGGCAAGCGACGCGAAATACACAAGGTAATGCGTTCGCCCCGGCCATCGCGATACATGAATTGCGCGATCGGACCGTTGCTGCCCGGAAGAAGACGTCCGCCCGTCAATTCAAAGCCACTCGTGTCAAGCAGTGGAGGATGCAAACCAATGCCGAGTTTGTCGGACACGTATTGCGCGAAGTCTTGCTCGCGATCGCTTCCGAAATCAGCGGGCCGTTCGACAGAAGGCATGTAGACGACATGCGCAACAGTAGCCTGATGCACAAACGCCTCCGGTCCAATGCCGGACCGACCTGACGATGGGCTTATCTGCATGCCCGCGGCGACGCCAATTAAAAGGCCAAGCATAAGCGCCGCCGCCCATCGCGGCCATTGCGCGCGCAGGAGTCTGCATCGTTCTTGCGAAAAGAGCAGGCGCGCAGGAACAGGCTCGTTCATGACCCGGTCGTAACGTTCGTGAATCATATGGTTGAGCAAGAAATAATCGCTCACGCGGGCAGCCAGCGAAGGATCGATTTCAATGGCGCGCTCTACTCGGGCACGCTGTTCGCCGGAAAGCGCGCCGTCCACGTAGGCGTGCAGGTCTTCTTCGCTCACCGGGGCTTGACGCTCGTTCATCGTATCGCCTTCAATGGGCCGATGAACCCGATCGACGAAGACTTCATGCATGATCGCGAACAGCCATGCGCGCAAATCAACGCCGTCCTTGAATGCCTTTGCGTTCGACATGGCACGTTCGATCGTATCCTGCACGAGATCGTCCGCGCGTTCGCGATGGTCGAGTAACGCGCGTGCATAACGTCGCAAGCGCGGGACGTGCTCCATGATTCGAGTGCGAAAGTCCATCATGGCAGGGTCAATGCATCGGCGGCGCGTATGAGGCCGCTTGTGTCCGCGTGTCCCGCGAGCACATAACGCCTGCCTTCTTTCGTCCAGCAAAGCAGACGCACGTTGCCGACGCGTTGCGCGGTCCAGTGCGGCGCGTCGGGGGCAAGCGGTGCGAATGCGGTCACGAGCGCGATCGCGTCGCCGTCCGCTGTGCGATAGTCGAATTCGTCGAGGCTGGAGACGACACTTACACGCCGCGTGCGTGCGCCCATCAATTCGTATCCGAGCGGCGTCAATGCCATGAAATGCGGATCGAGCGTGAGACGCTGCGCTGCATCGACCGAGTGCGGATGCGATGCCCTGGTCAGCGCCACGACCGCCGCGGCGTCGAGCGCGTCTTCATCGACGCTCAACGCTACAAGCGCCGCGAACGCGAGCGCGGCAAGCAGCGCGCTCGCCTTGACCGTGCGCCAACCTCGTGAGGAAGGTTTATAGCGAAGACCGCCGCTTCGCTCGGAGAGGGGCTGGTTCATGTTGGCGCATCGAAGGTTTCAGGGCTCACGAAGCGCTAACAGAATTGCGGGCTCTTTTATTCCATTAATGAAAGGATAAAAAATCTGAGGATTGACTCGATTCAATCCTTTGCCTCATTGATCTCCGACGATAGACAAGGAAAAACCGTCCCATCCCTTGCTGCCAACCGTTTGAATGGCTGTCGACGATACAGTCGCGTTCGCGGCGAGCAGGTCGAAGAACGCGCGCACGCCACGCACGTCCGGATCGTCGCTATTCGTTTCAGCGACATGGCCACGACGAATCACGTTGTCTCCGACGATCACCGTGCCGGGGCGGCTCAAAGCGAGCGTCAGGCGCAGATAGTCGGGATAGCTTTTCTTGTCGGCATCTAGAAAAATGAAATCGAAGGGCTCCACGCCTTCTTTCACGAATCTCTCCAGCGTTTCGGCAGCAGGCCCGACGACGACCGAAGCGACCTTCGATACGCCGGCACGCTCCAGATTCTCGCGCGCAACCGCCGCGTGATCCGGATTGGCTTCGAGCGATATCAATTCGCCGTTCTCGGGCAAGGCGCGGGCGAGCCAGATGGTGCTGTATCCGCCGAGCGTGCCGAGTTCGAGGATACGCCGGGCACCGCGCATTCTCGCCAGAAGGTAAAGGAGCTTGCCCTGATTGGGTGCGACATTGATAGCGGGCAGGCCGGCGGCATTGCTGGCTTCGAGCGTGGCTTCGAGCGCGTCATCGTTTGATTGAGTGCGGTCGCAAAGATAAGCGTCCATTGCTTTCCATTGCTGCTCGTTCATTGAATGTCCTTAAAGAGGCACGGTAGAACTAAAGATTAAACGATGCGTCAAGGCTGCAACAAAACGCCGCCTTCTTTCAATTGCCTTCGCAACGCGTGTCCGAGTTCATCGACTGTCAGGCGAATTGCATCGATCAGCGCGCGCGCGGCAGGCGATGGCGTGCTGCCCGCGCGCATCGTGAGGCCGATATCGCGCCTCGTGTTCTGCATGGCGATATCGAGGACCACGAGCTGACCTGACGCGCATTCGTAATGCAATTGCTGCGCGGACACGGCGGCAAGCATGTCGGTATGCGTCAGCAGTCCGCGAATCACGGCGAGGTCCGCCGTCTCGACTGTCGGCATGGGCGGCTTGAGTTTCCACTTCTTGAATTGCGATTCGAACATGCCCCGCGCAGGCGCATGACTTCGCGGCAAAACCCATTGCGCCGCGATCAATTCCTTGAGCGTGAGTCCTTTTAAAGCTGCAAGCGGATGATCGCCCCGCGCCAATACAACCATGTCTTCCGACATGAGACGCTCATTGGTCAGCCCGCTGGATGCATCGTTGTGGCGCAGTGCGCCCAGCACGAAGTCTATTTCCCCCGCGCGCAAGCCGGCGACAAGCGTTTCATAGGCACTTTCATCGGTGACGATGCGAACGCCCGGATATTGCACGGCCACACGGGCAATGGCGCCGGGCAGTATCAGCGTTCTACCAAGCGGTAAGGAGCCGACCGTGACATAACCTTGAATCGTGCCTCGCAAGGCCGCGAGATCGTCGGGGATATGCCTTAATTCGTTGAGCGCGCGACGCACATGCAAGAGAAAGGTCTCGCCTTCGCTCGTCAATAAAAGCCCGCGCGGGCTGCGATGAAACAACTGCATGCCCGCACCGGTTTCGATGATCCTGATGGCGCTGCTGACTGCGGGCTGACTTAGCCCCAAGGTCTGCGCGGCGCTTGGCATATGTCGATGACGCGCAAGCGCGGAGAACAATTGCAGCCGGCGCGTATTGAGCAGAAATGCGGGTAGCGTGGTGCCCGCTTGCGCCCGCCGGCGCGATTGACGCGCCGCGCACCATTGCCCGAGTTCTTCCAGTTCCGAAAAGATGCGCTCGCAGCGGAGCAATACCGCGCGGCCTGCAGGCGTGGGCAGCATGCCGGACGGGCGGCGCTCCAACAGCGTGTCACCGACCGCGGCTTCGAGTTCCTGCAAGGAACGCGTGACAGCGGATTGGGCGCGAAATAGCGCGGCGGCCGCGCGTGTCGCGCTGCCGGTCTGAGCAACCAGTCGAAAGGCGCGCAGATAGGCGAGGTTCAAGAGTTCTCGATCGTCCATGACCTTGTGCGCGAAAGCAGATTGAATCAGTTTAATTTATCGGCGCGCTCGCGCGTATGTCCTCACTAAGCGCTAATTTTTATCGCCGATGATGCTTCCATACGAACACCGGGGAGCGTCCATCATGTACAAGAACATCGTCATTGCCGTGGGGCCGAGCTTTAGTGAGGCCGCTTTGTCGGTTGCTATTGCCCGGGCGCGTGAAACGAATGCGCGTCTGACCGTGCTGCATGTGATCGACGAAACGCCGTGGTGGTCCGGGGCATTCGCGGAGTCATTGTGCGATACGCCCGCGCTCATGAATCAGCTTGCGCTCAGCATCCGAAAAAATAGCGAGAAGATGCTGCGCGAGGCGGGCATCGAAGCGCATTGGCAGCTTCGTTCTTCACCATGCGATGGCAATAGCGTGGCGCGCGTGATCGCCGATGTATCGAACGAACTCGAAGCGGATTTGATCGTGCTTGGCGCGCGCCGTCGCGGTTTGCTCGCGCTTGGGATTCAACGCGTGCGCAATGTCGTGTGTCGCCGTGCCTTTTGCGAAGTGCTGGTCGCCAAAGAAAGCGTGCGGCAAAGGGCAGAAGTCATTGCATTGCCATCCCGATCAGACATCCAATATCCTGAAGCGCTGTAACGCATCGATTTGAACGTCGAGATTATGAGCACGATGCTGACGGCAAAGCGACGACGCAAGCGCCGCTTCGCCTTGCTGCAAGGCGTCGATCATGGCGCGCAAGACACGCGTTTGGGAATCGTTAAAGGAAATGAGTTTGAGCGTGAGATCGCGCACGCGCCGCACTTGATCGTTGCAGTCGCTCACGAGTTGCATCAGTCGGGGGTTATTGCTCAACGCGACGATATGCGCGTAAAAGCTTTCGCAAGCGGCCGACCACGCGTCGCGATCATTGTTTGCGAACGCATGTTCCATTTGAATGCAGGATTTTTCGAGCGGCTTGAGTTCGCGCATGCCCGGCTTTCTTGATGCAATCACTGAAGCTGCCGTGCATTCAAGACTGGTTTGCACTTCGAAGACTTCGCGCAAGTCTGTCATCGAGATATTGCGCACTCGCATTCCATGGCGCGGAATGACTTGCACGAGATGCTCGTTCTGCAGACGAATAAGCGCTTCGCGAACCGGCGTGCGGCTCACGCCGAATAGCTGCACCAGCTCTTGTTCCAACATCTGCGTACCGGGTCGCAACGCGTTGCTTAGAATCTGCTCGCGAATTTTCTGGTAGACCGCATCGGTCGACTTTTCGCGCGGCTTGTCGATTGCTTCGGCGGTCCGGGCGTGAGCCATGATGGGCAATCCGGGAGAATGTCTTTCGTGCGTGGAATGCCAGCATTATAAGAGAAGAAATTGCCTGTATCGCTCAACGTATACGTTAGCGCGCGTTAGCGCTCGATAAAAGCGCTAAGAATAAAAAAAGCCGCCCCAAGGAAAGGGCGGCTGAAATGCAGGCTTGCTCGCGCCGTGCGAGCGCTCGGACCAGTACCGGGCGATCACTTGTCCCAGACTTCTTCCGGCAAGGGCAAGCCTCCGAGGTCGTCAGCGGTCAATGGACGATCCACCGCCACGCCGTCGCTTTCGAGCATCAGCATGACTTGCCGCGTATGTTGCGCACTGTGCCAGGCCGTTCTTTCAAGCACTTCATGCATGGAGCGGCGACCGTAATAAGTCGGCACGTCATATGACAGCGTGCGATCGCTTTCCTTGTCCCACCATTCGAGTAGCTTTTCGCGCACGCTTTCGCCCCAACGCGCGATATCTTCCGCGTACCAATCGGCGGGCGGCTGATCGTCAAAGCCTTCAAAGCGTAATTCAATCTGATGGGCAGCCTGCACGCCCATTTCGGCCACGCGGAAAACATGAAAGGAAAGTCCCGCTGGCGTGCGGTTGCGGTTGCGAAATGGCTGACGAAAATAGTCGCCCTTAAATTGCCGTGCATAGCGCGCATTCGATTCGAGTACGTGCGCGAGCTTCTTCACCAGTTGCTCGGGCGGCAAGGGCGGCGCTGCCGAAGTCTTGAGGTCCAGAAAGCGAATGACATCGTTGATCGACTGACAGAAGGTATATTTCTGGCCTAACGCGACAACCGGCACGCTGCGCGCGCCGAGTGCCGTCAAGGCGGCAAGGCCTTCGGGATCGTTATGGACATCGATGGATTCGAATTCTATGCCTTGACGCGTGAGAAATTCTTTCGTGCGCAGGCAGGACGAACATCCGGGCTGCCAGAACACGCGGATGCGCGTGGCCGTGTCGCTTGCTCGTTCCGGCGATTGAATGTCCATGTCTGCTCCTTTCCTCGATGTAAGCATTGTGCGGGCGAGCCGAGTGCCCGCATAGCAATGCTTCGTCATGCCGCCATCGTCTTTGGCGATGACGAGAAAAGTTTCAGTACACTGCGATCGTGCATGGCGAGAAATAAAATCATGAATTCACTCGATCCGCTTTCACTCAGACTCTTTATCGCCGTTGCGGAGGCGGGCACCATTGCCGCCGCGGCGGAGCGGGAACATATCGCGGCGGCGGCCGTCAGCCGGCGGATCAGCGAGATAGAAGATGCAGTGGGCGTGCCGCTTTTGCATCGCACGAATAAGGGTGTCGCGCCAACCGCGGCGGGTGAGCGATTGGCGGCTCTGGCGCATCGTGCGCTGCATCAATTCGACGATATAGCCGTGCAAATGCGCGACTTCGCGAGCGGCACGAGCGGTATCGTGCGCATGGCGGCGAATGTTTCTTCCATCGTGCAATTCTTGCCGCACGATATTCAGTCGTTCGCGGCTCAGCATCCGAATGTGCGTATTCAACTCGATGAGAAACCCAGTGCCCAAGTGGTGCGCGCGGTGGCCGATAACGCGGCGGACATTGGCGTGTTCACCTCGGTCCCGCATGGCTACGCGATCCAGACTATCCCTTATCGCAGCGACAATCTCGTGCTCGTGACGCCATCCGATCACCCTTTGGCGCAGGCGAAATCAATCTCTTTCGCCGATGCGCTCGATCATGAGTTCGTGGCGCTGCCATCCGACACCGCGATCAGCCAATGTTTGACGCGCGTCGCCAATGAGATTGCACGGGCCGTGCGGGTGCGCATTCAGGTCACGAGCTATGACGCGCAATGTCTGATGATCGCCGCGCATCTTGGTTTGGGTGTGATGCCGCTTGCCGTGGCTCGCCAGCATGCGCGCAATGCGGAGCTTGGCATCGTTGCCTTGACCGACACATGGGCCGAACGCGAATTGCTCATCGGTGTGCGTTCGCTCGATGCCTTGCCCGAAGCGTGCAGGAAACTCGTCACGCACTTGGCCAGCGTTTGATTAGTTCGAGGATCTTGTCATGAATACGCCACGCAAGACGCAATCGATTTCAAAGCCGGTCAAGGCCAATACAACGGAACTCGCTTACCGGGAATTGCGCCGCAGAATAATAGAAAGTGAATTGACGCCCGGCTCGAATCTCCTGGAACAGGAACTTGTGCTCTTGCTAGGCTTTTCGCGCACGCCCATTCGGGAAGCGGCCATTCGTCTACAAGGCGAGGGGCTTGTGCAGATCGTGCCGCGTCACGGCATCCGCATCGTGCCGACTTCGATTTCCGACATCAAGAACATCTATCAGGTATTGATCAGTCTCGAATCCACGGCGGCGAGCCTTGTCGCGGCGCGCAGGGATATCGACCTCGCGCCACTGGTGGAAGCCTGCGAGACGATGAGCGCCGCGCTCGAACGGGGCGACATGCTGAGCTGGGCAGCGGCTGACGAGGTCTTCCACGAAACATTGATTGCCTTGAGCGGCAATGCGCGGCTTGCGCGCGTGGTGATGAATTGCCGCGATCAGGTGCATCGCGTGCGGCGCTTCACGCAGATGGTCAAGCCGCATCCGCAGCCGCTCAAATCCATTCAGGAGCATTACGCGATCATCGATGCCATGCGTTGCGGCGATGCGGCAAAAGCAGATGAACTCTATCGCGCGCACCGCGAGCGTGGCTGGCGCGACCAGACCAACGTACTGCAGCAATACGGCATTCAGCAAGCCTAAGAACTGAAAAGCGCGGGTAAATCCGCTCTCGACTTGGCTGGACTTCGCGCGATTTAATGCATACATTAACTTGCACGGTTAATCGTCGGCTTAGGCGAAAAGCCGCGCGGCATAGAGTAAGTCAGACTAAAACACAAAGGTTGGAGACGCCTACATGCCTGAAGTACGACGATTCACTCGCAGCGTGTTTTCGAAATTTCTGATCGCCGCGTGTGCGGCGCTTGCTGTCGATGCAAGCGTGCATGCCGCGCCGCTCACCGTCACCCACTGGGGTGACGGCATGTACGGCGTGCCCTTTGCCGTCGCAATGGAGAAGGGCTTCTTCAAGGAAGCCGGCGTGGATGTGACGGGCTTCATCACATCGGAAGGCGGTGGCACGACCGTGCGAAATGCCATGGCCTCCGAAATACCTTATGGCGAAGTCGCGCTGCCTGCGGCCATTTCCGCGGTGAAGCAGGGCGTCGATCTGACTATCGTGCATGGCGGCGTGCAGAGTCTGGCCGACCTCGTATGGGTCGAACTCAAGGACGGCACGATCACCAATATCCAGCAGATGAAAGGCAAGACCATCGGCTATAGCAGTCCGAAGTCGACCACGGACACGGTCGTGACCATCGCACTCGATCGCGCGGGACTGACGGGTCAGGTGCAGCGCAAGCCGGTGGGAAGCTCTAGCGGCATGCTGACATCGCTTCAGCAGAAGGCGGTGGACGTGGCCTATATGACGGAGCCCTCGTATAGTGAAAAGAAGGATCAGTTGCGCATTGCGTTCCGTTCGTCGGATATCGTGCCGAACGAAACGCAGACGGTCGGCATCGTGCGCACGGATTACCTCAAGTCGCATCCGGAAGTCATCAAGGGCATTATCGCGGCGCGGCGCAAGGCTGTTCAGTACATCGCCGCGCATCGTGAGGAATCCGCACAAATTCTGGCGAAGCAGTACAAGATGGAACCGGCGGTCGCGTCATCGTCGATCAATAACGTGCTCAATGCAGACCCGAAATACTGGAGCGAAGGCAGCTTCGACCGCAAGAGCATGGACGAGGTGCTGAAGGGTCTCATTCTTGTCAAGGCGATTCCCGATGGTGCGTTCGACTGGTCGAAGATCGTCGACGAATCGCAGCTTCCCGCCGATCTCCAAACGAAGAAGTGAGGCCGCGATGAGCGTATTGCCGCGTCGTCCGAAGATTTCCGTTGTGTCGCGCGATGCCGCGCAGCAGGATGCCGGGCGCGTGCAGGCGCGTCTCACGGATGTCACGCGCATCTATCCCGGAACCGCTGGAAAAGAGCCTTTTCATGCGCTCGGGCCGGTTAGCCTCGAATTGCGCGCGGGCGAATTCTTTTCAGTGGTCGGGCCTTCGGGCTGCGGCAAATCCACCTTGCTGGACGTGTTGGCGGGCCTGAATCCCGCGAGCGGTGGCAGCGTGGAATTCGAAGGCAAGGCGGTCGGCAACGAAGTGCCCGATGGCGTGGCCGTGGTGTTTCAGGAGGACGCGAGCTTTCCATGGCTCAATGTATTCGATAACGCCGCGTTCGCCGCGCGCCGCGCTGGCGTGCCGGAAAACGAGGTGCGCGAGCGCGTGGATCACGCATTGTCTTTCATGGGCCTCAAGTCGTTTGCGCGCGCTTATCCGGCGCAACTCTCAGGCGGAATGCGGCAACGTGTGTGCATTGCACGCGCGATGGTAGTGCGCCCGCGTCTCATGTTGCTCGATGAACCGTTCGGCGCGCTCGATCAGCAAACGCGCCTGCTGATGGGCGACGAAACGCTCAAGCTCTGGCGCGACACGGGCGCGACCGTCATGCTCATCACCCATTCGATCGATGAAGCGGTGCTGCTGTCGGACCGTATCGGTGTGATGTCGGCGTGTCCGGGCCGCTTTATCGCCACGATCGAAACGGGATGGACGCGTCTGCGCGACAGCAAGATTGCGCTCGATCCACGCTTCGGAGAATTGACGGCCCAAGTGTGGGGCCTGTTACGCGACGAAGCGCTCAAGGCGCTCGGGAGTCAGTCATGAGCGTGGCCGCACGCTGGCGTATCGGACTCGTAGTAGGCCTGATCGTGTTGCTCGAGATCGCGGCGCGGCTGGCGTGGATCAATCCCGTATCGTTCATTCCACCCTCGCGCATGGCCATGAGTGCGTGGGATATTCTCACCTCGGGCCAGTACACGATCGATATCGTGCAGACGCTCGGCAGCGCGATGCTTGCCGTGGCACTTGCGGTCGTGGTGGGTTTCATCGGCGGCGTGCTGCTGTTCCGTTTGCCTCGTTTGCGACGCGTGCTCGATCCGCTGCTGCTGTCGTATTACGCGGTGCCTGTGTTCGTGCTGTATCCGATCCTGATCGTGATTCTCGGCCTGAATCGCTGGCCATTGGTCGGTATCGGCTTTCTGTTCGCTGTGGTCGCGATGGCGGTGAACACGCTCAACGGACTCGAACGTGTACCGCGCGTGCTGCTTCGCACCGCACGCGTCTGCCGGCTCGGCACGTTCGATGAAATCCGTCTGATTACCTTGCCCGCGAGCCTTCCGTTCGTCTTCACAGGCATCAAGCTCACCGTGGTGTATGCGTTTATCGCCGTGGTGGCCGGTGAGTTCGTGCTGTCCGGCTCGGGCTTCGGTTATCAGATCGCCTTCGCCTACAACGCATTCGACAATCCCACCATGTACGGTCTCATGCTGTTGATGCTGATCTTCGTCGGCACGGTGAACGGCTTGCTGCGCACGGCGGAAAGAAGGCTTTACAGGCGTATCAGAAGGGAGGCGGCATGAGCACCGTTATCGTCGCGCATACGGCGAGACCGCGACACACGCGGCGCTGGATGGATGCGCTGGTGCTGGTGATCGTCCTGGTCGCGTTATGGCAGGGTGCGAGTGAGTTGCTCGGACCGGACGTGCTGACATCGCCCGCACGCACCGTTCGGCGCGCGATTCGCATCGTAAGCGATCCTGATTTCCCCGCGAGCCTTTACGTTACGTCCGTGGCGTTCGCTTCTGCATTCGCGATTTCCGCCATCGCGGGCGTGTTGCTCGGCCTCGTGCTCGGCGCACGACGCATGGCCGGCGACGTGATGGAACCGCTCATGATGGGCTTCTATTCCATTCCCAAGGTCACACTCTATCCGGTTGTATTGCTCGCCTGCGGATTGGGTTTATGGGCCAAGATTGTTTTCGGCGTGATGCACGGCGTCGTGCCGATCACACTCTTCACGATGAATGCCGTGCGCAATATGCCGCCCATTTATGGACGCGCCGCACGCACGTATCGCATGCGCCCGGTTGATTTCGCGCGATATGTCCTGCTTCCCGCATGCGTGCCGGAAGTGGTGTCGGGCCTGCGCATCGGCTTCTCGCTGACCTTGCTCGGCACGCTTATCGGCGAGATGTTCGCGTCGCAAAGCGGCATCGGCCATTTGCTGATGATCGCAATGAATCGCAACGAGACCAGCACCATCATGGCGCTCGCGCTCATGCTGTTCGTCTTCGCAACGCTCGTCAACATGCTGTTTCTCGGCTGGCAGAAGCATCTCACGCATAGCGACTGAATATGAAAACGCTCTTCGACACGCTCTGGGACGATCACACCATCGCGCATTTGCCGGGCGGTGCGGATCTTTTGCAAGTGGACCGTCATCTGATGCACGAACTCACAGGCGTCGAAGCCGTGCGCGTGCTGGAGCGGCGCGGCCTGCAAGTGGATAGTCCGTCGCTGACATTCGCCACGCTCGATCATGTGATATCGACGGTGCCCGGGCGTGTTGCGGGCGATGCCGGCTGGAGCACCGAAATGGTCGATACGATGCGCGAGCAAATGTCGCAGCATACGATTCCCATCTTCGATATCGGCCATGATGGGCAACAGGGCATCGTGCATGTGATCGGTCCTGAACTGGGCTTGTCGTTGCCCGGTACGTCGATCGTCTGCGCGGACAGTCATACGTGCACGCATGGCGCAATGGGCGCGCTTGCATTCGGCATCGGTTCGACGGAAGTGGTGCATGTGCTCGCGACGCAAAGCATCCGGCAAAAGCGGCCTAAAACCATGCGCGTGACTTTCGATGGCACGTTGCGTCAAGGCGTGAGCGCGAAGGACATGATCCTTTATCTCATCGGCAAGATCGGCGCGGCGGGCGGCACGGGCTACGCAGTCGAATATGCGGGCGATGCAGTGCGCGCCCTGTCGATGGAAGGACGATTGACGCTCTGCAATCTCAGCATAGAGTTGGGCGCGAAGTTCGGCCTTGTCGCACCGGACCAGACCACCTTCGATTATCTGCGCGACAAACCCTATGCACCGAAGGGTACGAAATTCGATCAGGCCGTCGAAGACTGGAAAGCGCTCGCATCCGGTCCGAATGCACGATTCGACCGTGAAATAAGCATTAATGCAGCGGACATCCGCGTGCAGGTGACGTGGGGCACGAGTCCCGAGCACGTCATCGCGCTCGATGACACCGTGCCCGATCCCGCCGCGTTCGACGACGAATCGCGCCGTCTGGCCGCGCGTAATGCCATCGATTATATGGGCGTGCGCGCAGGGCAGCATCTCGATGAGTTGAAAGTGGACCGCGTGTTCATCGGCTCGTGCACGAACAGCCGTATCGAGGATTTGCGCACGGCCGCGCGTGTCGTCGATGGACATCATGTCGCGCACGATGTGAAAGCGTGGGTCGTGCCGGGATCGCTTACGGTCGCGCGGCAAGCACATGAGGAAGGGCTCGACGAGATATTTCGCGCGGCGGGTTTCGAATGGCGCGAACCGGGTTGCTCGATGTGCGTCGGCGCGAATGGTGACGTGGTAGGGCGCGGCGAGCGGTGCGTGTCCACATCGAATCGTAATTTCATTGGCAGACAAGGGCCGGGCGCGCGCACGCATCTGGCGAGTCCCGCAGTGGCGGCGGCCAGCGCGCTTGCCGGACATATCGCTGCGCCCGATGTGGAGACTCAAGGATGAAAGCCTTCACCACCATCGAAGGACCGGCCGCGCCGCTTCTACGCGACAACGTGGATACGGACCTCATCATTCGCATAGAACGCATCTCGCAACTCGTGCGCGGACAACTCGGGCCGTATTTGCTGGAAACGTTGCGCTATCGCGGCGAAGGACCGTCGAGCGGCGAGCGTGAAGATTTCGTGCTGAATCGGCCTGCGTTTTGGAAGGCATGCACGATACTCGGCGGAAAGAATTTCGGTTGCGGCAGTTCGCGCGAAATGGCCGTGTGGGCGCTTGAAGAGGCTGGCATTCGCTGCGTGATTGCGCCATCGTTCGGCGATATCTTTTACAACAACTGCCTGCAGAATGGGCTTCTTCCCATTCGACTTGATGATTCGGATATCGAACGAATCGCGCAAGCCGCGCAGGATGGCGCAAGCGTCACGGTGGATTTACGCGCACAAGAAATTCGCGCGCCCGGCATCGAGCCGATTGCTTTTGAATTCGACGCCGCACAACGCGATGCCTTGCTCGCCGGTCTCGACGAGATCGACCAGACGCGCCGCATGAACGACCAGATCACGAGCTATCGCGCCCGCGACCGCGCAGCGCGCGCATGGGCTTATTTCGATTGACTCAACCTTTCCGGAGATCCACCTTGACCCGTTCCGCACGCTTTCGCAAGTTGTTCAAAGAAGGGCCTTTTGTCTGCATGGGCGCGCACGATGCGCTGACCGCCATGCTCGCCGAGCAAGCGGGCGCGAAGGCATTGTATGTATCGGGATTCGTCGCATCGGGCGTGATCGCCGGTCAGCCGGATGTCGGCGTGCTCTCGCAAACGGAGATGTTCGAGCATATCCGCCGCATTTGCCGCGTGACGTCCGTGCCCATTTTCGCGGACGCGGACACGGGCTATGGCGGCATTCTCGACGTTCAGCGCACCATTCGTTTATGGGAAGAGGCAGGCGCGTCCGTGCTGCATCTGGAAGATCAGGCGCTGCCCAAGAAATGCGGCCACTACGCGGGCAAGCAACTCGTATCGAAAGAGGAGATGGTCCTCAAATTGCGCGCGATGATCGAGGCACGCACCGATCCCGATTTCTTTATCGTCGCGCGTACCGACGCCATTGCCGTGACCGGTATCGACGATGCCATCGCGCGGCTCGAAGCCTACGCGGAAGCGGGCGCGGACGGTCTTTACGCGGATGCACCCGAAAGCATCGAGCACATGCGCGAACTGACGCGGCGCCTTAAACCACTCGGCAAACCGATTCTTTTCAATCAGGCGCGCACCGGAAAAAGCCCTTACGTATCGATCAAAGAGGCCCACGAAATAGGCTTCGATTACACACTCGCGCCGATCGAATCGATGCTGGCCATGCACAAGGCCGTGAAAGACATCTTCGAAATCTTCATGCGCGAAGGCAGCACCGATGCGATCGCCGACAAGATGACCACGTTCGGCGACTACAACCGTTTCGTGGGTCTGGATGAGGCGGTCGGCATCGAAAAGCGCTTCGCGGACGCGTCTTAATCGTCGATGGTGCCATGCACGCCTTGCTCGCCGCGCTTCCAGTACGCGGATGCGCGGATACGCTTCTTGTCGATGCCGCGTTCGTCGCACAGCAATTGGCGCACGGCGCGCATGAGCGTGGCTTCACCCGCGGCCCATACGTAGCCTTCGCCATCGGGCACGAAGGTTTCGCGTAAGGCGAGCAGCAATGCAGCGCCGGGATGCTCGCTCACACTGCGATAGCGCCATTGCACATAGAGATCGGCGCGTGTATCGAATTCGATGCGTGCGGACGGGTCCGCAGCTTCGATCAACGCGGCCACGCGCGTGCCTTCCGGCAATTCTTCCAGCCGACGCGCGATGGCGGGCAGGGCGGTTTCATCGCCGATCAGGAGATGCCAGTCGAATTGCGTAGGAATCACGAATGAACCGCGTGGCCCGCCGATACCGAGATATTGACCGGGCGCGGCCTGCATGGCCCACTCAGTCGCGGGACCGGCTTCGTGCAGCGCGAATTCGAGATCGAGCTCGCGTGCTTCACGATCGAAACGGCGCGGCGTGAAATCACGCGCGACCGGACGCGGCTTCGAAGGATCGAACTCCGGACCTTTAGGCCCGGCCTGCGGCACGACGGGTTTCGTTTCACCCGGCGCGGGGAAAAACACCTTCACGTGATCGTCGAACGATGCGCTTTCGAAATCCGCGAGCGCGTCGCCCGCGAGCGTTATGCATACAAAATGCGGGTTCAGCGTCTGCACACGTATGACTTCAAGCAAGCGAAACTTCAACGCATGCCGCACGCGCGTGACTTCGAGCGCGGGACGGTCTTGCAAAGTTGCAGTGATTGAATCGTTCATTGTTCAGTCCTTTTTCGAGGATGCGTCTTGTTCGATTTCGGCCGTGGCGCGCGCGAGGATCGCGGCGATGCGGCGCTGCTCGTCCTGCGAGGCATCCGTGCGCAAGAGCAGAGCACGCTTCAACGCGCGGCGGGCGGTAATAAGTTCGGATACCCAACCAGTTCCGGCTGCAGCTTCTTCCACGTCTTCGCCTGCATAAGCGCGTCGCACGAGATCCATCTTGCGTGCGAAATGCGTGAGCTTGGCAAGCATCAGATCCACGCGTTCGCGATTGGCGGCGAGGTATTCGCGGCCTGCATCGGACAAGGCGTAGCGTTTGCGATTGCCCTCAAGCTCGACGGTCGTGTAGCCGAGTTCTTCCAGATACGTGAGCGCGGGATAGACCATGCCGGGGCTCGGCGCGTAGAAGCCGTTCGAGCGGTCTTCCAGCGCCTTGATGAGTTCGTAGCCGTGACGCGGCGCTTCCGCGAGCATGGCGAGCAGCAGCAGTTGCAGATCGTCGGAGGAGAACTTGCGGCCGCGCGGCATCATGCCGTCCTCGCCGCCGAAACCGCCCATGCCGCCGGGGCCGCCGGGACCACCGTCGAAGCGTCCGCCGCCATGACGATGACGGCCAATCATGCCCCAGCGCTCGAACGCGAAGCGCTCGGTCCACGCGGGTGCGTCGAACGGAAAATCGAAGCCGAATGCGCGAAAGCCTTGTTCGCGACCACGATGAAAACAACGGGATTTCATGGTGACACTCCTGATATGTCGTAAAACATATCTAAAGATATATATCGTAAGAGCGTCTGTCAAGGAAGTTTTTGAGATTCCACGGCGTGCGGCGGGCGGGACGGCGGCCCCGTAAAATCGTGCAGATTCCCAACCGAAGGCTCAAGTCCATGTCCCATTTCCGTCCCGTCAGGCTCGAACACGCCAGCCGCCTCATCAATCACGGACCGACCGTGCTCGTCACCAGCGCGCACGGCGGGCGTCGCAACGTGATGGCCGCTGCCTGGTCGATGCCGGTCGAATTCACGCCGCCGCGCATCGCCGTGGTCATCGACAAGAACACGTTCACGCGCGAACTCGCGGCTGCCAGCGGTACGTTCGGCTTGATCGTGCCGGGCGCGGCGATGATCGATCAGGCCTACGCCGTCGGTTCGACGAGCGGGCGTGAGATCGATAAGTTCGACGCGTTCGGTATCGACACGATCGATGGTCCGGTGCTCGGTCTGCCGCTCATCGAAACGAATTGCGCGGCGTGGATGGAGTGCCGCCTGATCGACGAGCCGCACACGGAGGATGCCTACGACACCTGTTTCGCCGAAGTCGTGTCGGCGGCGGCGGATGCGCGCATCTTCGTCGACGGTCACTGGAATGTGGATGAAACGAACGCGCCGCTGCATACCATCCATCATCTCGGTGCCGGAAAGTTCGTGCTCGGCTCGAATCTGCACATTGCCAAACCGCTTGCTGCCCGCCGTTAGAGCAGTCGTTCTAGGAATGCTTCAACACCCCTAAAGAATTCCCCCGATCCGACCGTTAAGCATTCGTTGAGCGCGGAGCACCGTTGGTCCATCCGCGTCACATGAACAGCCCGCGATTCGAAACAACGATTTTGGACGAGGGCGAATAGATGGGTGAGGACAGGTTTCGCCGGTTGACGGCCCCACGAAGTGGGCTGCGACACGGCGATCACCGCTCGCACCATCCGGGGAAAGGGGTGTGGTATGGAACAGCGTTTTTCTGGCATTCGTTTTGTCGTTTATCTCGTTTGCTTCACGAGCCTCATCTGGCTCAGGCTGCTGATCTCGCCAAACGGCGACGACGGCATGCTCGCGTGGATCGGCTGCGTCGCGTTTCTCGCGACCGGCTACATGATCTGGTTCGCGGGCTCGGAAGGGCGCCTGCGCAATCTGACGGGCGGGGCGCTGAGTTATCTCGCCATCGCGGCGGTGGTCGCTGCGTGTCCGCCGTTCGTTCTCCTGCTGGTGTTCTGGTCGATTTCCGGCTTATTCAACAAACGCCGCGCGCTCATGATGCATGCGCTCGCGAGCGTGGCACTGTTCATTCTCGTCTTTCCGATGCCGCTCGCGCGGTTCATCGGCATGCCCGAGCTTGCGGGTGCACCGGCCGGTGCGGCCTATTTCATATTCGCGCTGATGTATTCGGCGCTGGCTTCGCGCAGACCGCTCAAGACCGGCATGTTCCGGTTCGCGACCATGCTTGTCGCGGTGCCGTTGATTGGCTCGTTCGTCGCGTTGGTTGGCGGCGGCATGTTGAGCCGGCCGGAGCGTCGAACGCGTTCGACCATGCGGGCACGGCGGGCGGCTGCGGCGGCGTTGGCGTTGCCTGCGCCGGTCGTGCGGCATGAAGAGAATGCGGTCGGCGTTGCTGCGTTGGCGTTCGTCGCAGGTGTTACTGCTGAAGTGTTGATGCCGGCGGCGGTCGCGGAATAAGTCTTCGCTCGTCGTGGCCTTGTTCCGACGCGGGGCGCTTTGATGGAGCGTCCCGCTTTTTGCATTTTGCATGATGAATTCAAAATGCGATGTCAGGTCCTGTTTGAAAATGTGGTATCAAGCACGTTGTTCCGGACTTCGTGCCTTGCATCGCCGAAGTTCGTTCATCCAGACGTTTGCATGTGGAACGTGGCGCGTTTTTATCGTGCCTTCCGATCCAGACAGGAGACGTGATGACATCGCCCCGGCCTGCGCAAGATTCCTCGCACGATGCACCTCCACATGAGCCGCTCACCGCCTACTATCCCGACGAAGCCCGGCGCGGTGCGTGGCTGCGCGGCATCTTCGACCGGACCGCATCCGACTACGACGCGATCGAACGCGCGATGGCGCTGGGTTCCGGGCGTTGGTATCGCAATCGGGCGTTGCGTTCGGCGGGGCTTGCGCGTGGCATGCGTGTGCTCGATGTAGGCATGGGCACCGGACTTGTCACGCGTGAAGCGGTTTTGATTACCGGCGATGCCGCGCTCGTGACCGGTGTCGATCCGAGTCCGGGGATGGTTGCTCAAGCGCGTTTGCCTTTGGGCGTGCGGGCGCTGATTGGCTCTGCGGAGAATTTGCCTTGCGATGACGGTGCTTATGATTTTTTAAGCATGGGATTTGCGTTGCGGCATGTGAGCGATCTTTCGCGAGTCTTTGAAGAGTATTTTCGGGTGCTCGCGCCGGGGGGAAAGATTTGCGTGCTTGAAATCACGCGGCCTTCTTCGGGTTTTGCTGGTGGTTTGCTGCGATTCTATATGCGCGGGGTGGTGCCTTTCATTGCGCGCGTCGTTGGGCGGCATGCGGAGAGCGTCGAATTGATGCGGTATTACTGGGATACGATCGAGGCCTGCGTTCCGCCGGATGTGGTTCTCGCTGCGATCGAACGGGCGGGGTTTTTGGATGTGCGTAGGGAGGTGGAGATGGGGGTGTTTTCGGCTTATTGTGGTGTTAAGGGGTAGGGTTTTTGGTGCCTTGCGGTTTCGGTTGGCTGTTTTGTTTATGCAGTAGCCGCCTCCCCGGCGGGGGGGTAACTTTCTTTGCTGCTGCAAAGAAAGTCACCAAAGAAAGCAGCTTTTTACACCATGCACGATGGCTGGAGAGGGTTGGTCTGGATTAATCTATACAGTGGCCGCAATAGGACTTGCCACGCATCACGAGCCGCTTAGGCAACCTTGCGATTGCGCGCTCGAATTCTTTAGTGTTAGTGGACCGCATTCATTCATTCGGCCATGCGCTTCGCGCGCCGAGAACTTTAGAACGGAACCCCGCAGCGTATCAGTGCCCAGCAACATCACACCTCCCCGCAAGATTGCTATTTGGTCCTACCTTGGTTGGCGCTCCGATGTTTAATGAGTGTGAGTGCCTTTGGTCTGGCGAATAGAGATGGACTCGCATAACACCGCCATCTCTGCACCGCATGATGGCTCGAGAATGAAAAGCGCTTTGCGTCCGTCCACGACGTCCCGATGAAAACCCTCGATGATCGCGTGAGCCAGCTCCGATGCCTGAGCGTCGTCCCGGCCGTGCATCCAACGGACCCACGCGCGTAAGTCATCAATTGAGAATGTGTGCATTGGGGAAATCAATAGGCGAGATGCGACATTCTGATCGGCGAAATCGATCACTCGCTGAGCGACGACGCCGGAGAACAAGAGCGTTTCGACAGGACCCGACACTCGTTTGAATCGAAGAACAAGAGATTTCGCGTCAGGATCATGTTCAAGCGAAATGAGTTCGGCATCGTGAAAGCTCGGGAATACATCGAGGTCGTCGATGCGTGTGAAGTCGGGAGTGTTCATCTTTAAGCGCTACGGAAGAATTGAGAAAGGAACGCCTGAGCCGCGATCGTTTTTCCCCGTAAGGGGGTTGATGTGCCAGTTGTGCGCGTGTGGTACGCCCTGTCCATGATCATGGTCGAAGTCAAAATCGACTACGGGCTTACCATCGTTTCCATACAAACGCATCTGGCCGCTGCCCGAATTCGTGTACCAAGTGCCTGGCTCACCGTCATTCGGTGTTTTGGCAAGATCGATTACATCGCAGTCTGGCATATCCGGCTGATACTCGAAGGGCTGCGCATCAGCAAACGAGGTCGGCGTAACGAGATTCTGCGGTATGCGTGGCGGCTTGCCCATCATCTGCCGTACGGTTGCATACGGGTTCGGACTCTGAGCACCTTGCAATTCGCCCTGCGGGAGCGGCTTCAGCCGATCCTCTTGAATGGTCTTTACGCAAGCACGCAAGTCCTCGTGTTTCGGTACGAAAATTAACCGCCCGCTCTTTACCTCTTGATACACGGCTTTGGCAATCTCACTACTATCCCTCCACACCCACTCCGGAAAGGATTCGTCGGAACGTCCAAGCACTGAGCGGAAGTCTTCGCATGAGCACGTCATCAGGATCATGTCAAAATTTCGAAGAAATGCCTGTCGCGCGGCTTGCATGGCGGAGCAAATGTCATTCATCTCGTCATGGGTGACACCAGCGGCACTTCGGTTCGTCGCAAAACCGTAATAGCTGGCCGGAAAAAACATGCCTGGATGTTCCACGCTCAAATAGATCGGGTGATGTGTGCTTTGCCAAAGGAGATGTGCGTACTTCCTGTATTCACCAAAAAGGCCGTAATCCTCACCAAGGTATAGCATCGATCGTTTTTCTCTTTCTGCCGTTATCAAAAGCAAGTGATAGAAGTAGCACGACGTGGCGCAAGAAAAAAGTGCGTTTGTCCGAAATTGAATCGATGGCCTGCGGAAGCAAGCAGGCGTGGTTAAACGAAGGGGAAACCTTTCGAGGTGGTCGCTTTGCTGCGCCAGCCACGCACAATTGATCCTAGACAGCGATGCAAGCGCCGAAGATGTAGAAAAGCCGAAACGGTCGCATCTCGCTTAGTGCTTCGACTAAGGGCGCGTACCATCCTTTTAATTTGCCTCGAATCGCGGATCAAGGTAGGGCCGAATAGCAATCTTGCGGGAAGGTTTGAGGTGGCTGGGCGCCTATAAACTGCGGGATTCCATACTAAAGCTCTCGGCGCGCGTAGCGCATGGCCGAAAGAATGAATGCGGTCCACAAAGGCTAAAGGATTCGAGCACGTAATCGCGAGGTTGCCCACACGCTTATCCGAACGTAGGACCTCCTAACGCGGCCACTGTATCGTTAATTCAGGCCACACTTTCCAGCCATCGAGCATGGGGTAAAAAGCTGCTTTCTTTGGTGACTTTCTTTGCAGCAGCAAAGAAAGTTACCCCTCCGCCGGGGAGGCGGCTACTGAATAAACAACACAAACAACAGAAGCCCTTTGCACGAACGACCCGACCCACCCCGAACCTCTACGCCCCAAGCAAAACCACCGCCCGCCCCTCAACCACCACCAACCCCCCAGCCCTCAAAAAAAACCGATACAAAACCGTCCCCTCATCCCCCCCGAGTCGCAGAGCTTCGACCGAAAGCTCCTCAACCAGCGTATCGAGCCGCTCGACAAAACAACGAACCCCACGCACATTAACCAGCATCCCAACCGGCGGAACAGAACTAGCATCAGCATCAGCAACAAACCCAACCCCATGCACCGCCATGGCCTGCGCAGCATACTCAACCCCACAAACCGCCCCAAGCCTCCCACCAAACCGCAATGGATTATCAAGAGACCGATGGCTGGAAGCCAAACAAACAATCCGCTCAGAATCAAAAACAGTCACGGCATCGAGCAAACACATCGCACCCGAATGCGGAATCCGCGAAGCAATCCATTCGCGCCCGAGCGGCAAATCAAACGCATCGATCATGAGAGAAACGAACCCACATCGATATCCACCTCAACCCGAGTGTCATCGAGATAATCGAGCACGACGTGCGCGCTGCGTCCCAAGGCCAACGCTTCGAGCAAAGGCAACCCCCGCGCAGCCGGATTACAAAGCCTCAACGCTTCAAGAGCGGCATCAGTAAAAACAGTAGCGGGAGCATCCGACAAACGCACTTCGACGGAGGCAACCGTGCGTTCTCCAGGCTCCGGCGCAAGCACAAGTGCAATCCCGAACGCATCCTCGACCGCTCGCACACGCCGCAAAGGCTCCGGATAATCCACGTCATACGCCACGAGCAACACCGCCGCATCATCCACGCAAACCTGCGCAAGACTTTCCAGCAAGCCCGCCGCGAAACTCCCGTCATACGCACACAGCACATTCGACGATGCCATCCCGCGCGTCGCGATGCTCCAATACCCCGCAGGCGCGTTGTGCACGGAGTTATGAAAGCGCGTCGGCGACAACTGCGGATCGGCGCTCGCGAGCGTCTCGCAGATCGCATGAAAATTCCCGCCATCGCCACCGGATGCCGCGAACACCGAAGCCAGCGTCGAAGGATCACGCCCGCAGTCGGCAGTCGCTTCGTGCGCGACAGCCAGCGCCGCACGCACGACCGGCCCGGTACGTCTGCGTTCCGCAGCAGGCAGCCCGGCGGGAACGGGCAGCACCGTAGACGCCCATTCATGTATCACACGCCGCGCCAGCATATCCGCAGCTTGCGGCCAGTTCGCAGATCCCGGACCGATCACGCCGACCCCATCGATATAAGCGCGCAAGGGTTTCATATCGACGAACCTCCCGCACCACGCCGCCCGCGTCCAAGAACGAGACTGCAATTGGTCCCGCCAAAACCGAACGAATTGCTGAGAACGGCATCGATTAACGCATCGCGCGTATTCAACACATAGTCCAGCCCGAGCGCCGGGTCCGGCAGCACCGTATTCGCACCGGCCGGCACGATCTGATGACGCAGCGCCAACGCCGCAATCACCGCTTCGAGCGCGCCTGCCGCACCGAGCGTATGACCGGTCGCGCCCTTGGTCGAACTGCACGGCACGTCATCGAACAGGCTCGTGAAGGCGCGGCTTTCCGCTGCGTCGTTGCTCGGCGTCGCTGTACCATGAAGATTCACGTAACCGATGTCGCGCGCATCGAGCCCGGCGCTCGCAAGCGCGGCCTGCATCGCGAGGCGCGCGCCAAGTCCTTCGGGATGCGGCGACGACATGTGATACGCATCGCTCGATTCGCCGATGCCGAGCAGCCGAATCGCATCGTCGGGAGCACTCGACGAATCGCGCGTGAGCAGCGCAAACGCCGCCGCCTCGCCGATGGAAATGCCATCGCGCTCGGCATCGAACGGCTTGCACGGACCGGGCGCGAGCAATTCGAGCGAATTGAAACCGTAGAGCGTGGTGAGACAAAGCGTATCGACGCCGCCGACCACGGCTGCATCGATCAGACCGGCTTCGATCATGCGCCGCGCCGACCCGAACACTTTCGCGCCCGACGAACACGCCGACGACACCGACACCGCTGGCCCACGCAAACCGAAATACGCGCGCACGAAACCGGCGAGCGAATAGGGGTTGTGGGTCGTCGCGTAATGGAAACCGGCGGGCAGCGCGCCGCTTTCGGGATCGCGGTTACGGTAGGCGCGTTCCGTTTCGAGAATGCCCGCCGTGCTCGTTCCGAGAAACACGCCGACGCGCGCCGCACCGTGAAGCGCGATCGCCTCGTGAACGTGTTGCGCGAAATCGTCCTGTTCCAGACCGATCTGCGCGAGCCGGTTATTGCGGCAGTCGTATTCCGCAAGCAATGCCCGCACCGGCGTTTCTTCGATGCCCGCGACGCGCCCCGTGTACGTATCGAGCGCGGCGCCGTCGAAGTCGCAGGGCGCGAGTCCACTGCGCTTGTCGCGCAGCGCGGCGAGCGTGGCGTCGAGGCCGCGGCCCGCGCAACTCGTGGCGGTGAAATGCGTGAGCAAGAGAGGATTCACTGCGCGTTCGGTCCTGAGCCGGGTGACGAGGGCGTTTCGATGAATTGTAACAAACGCCCGCAGAGGCTTGCTGCGCGGGGCTTGAGGCATCTTAAGCGAGCATTTTTTTCAGGCGATGGGCCGCGCGATCAGCAGCCGGTTCGCGCGATGCGTGCCGCGTCCCATCGGCAGTGGCTTCACGTCGAAACGCAGGTCTGCGAGCAGCGCGAGCCATTGCGCTTCGCTGCGGCAGGTCAGCCGGTTCGTGCGTCCGGCGCGCGTCAGTTGCACGGCGAAATCGACCGCGCGATCGAACGTCGCGCGCCAGCCGGCGGCGGCATCGCTGACGCGAAGAAGGAGCACGCCGTCCGGCGCGAGACTCGCGCGCACGCGTTGGAGAATGGCGAATTGCGCATCGGCATCGAGATAGTGGAGCACATCGCAGGCGACCACGACATCGCTTGCGGGAAACGGTTCGTCGCGAATATCGCCGCACACGAAGCGAACACGCGCCGCATGCTCGCGCAACGCGATGCGCGCGCGGGACACATCGCGCGGCGTCAGGTCGATGCCATGAATCGAGCGCCACGCAGGCGGCGCAGGCCAGCGCGCGGGCCATTCGGTCAATTCATCGCGATGCCACGCCTGCGCGCCGACGAGCCACGCCGCAAGCAAGCCCTGACCGCTGCCGAGATCGAGGATGCGCGCATCGTCGGGAATGAGGCCGTGCGCAAGGATATGCGCGAAGAAGGGATCGTGGCGCAGCTTGGCCATCGCGAAATGCCACGCGAAACGGCCGCTCGCGCGATACGGCAGGCTCACGGAATGGATGAGCGCCTTCGGGATCACGAGGCGATCGCTTCGCGCAACGTCACGCAACGCAAGCCTGCATCGGCGGCGTGCCGAAGCACGGTGTCGAGCGCCGCGAGCACGACCGGCGCGCCGTGTTCGTCGCGCGCTGCGTGGCCGTCGTGAAGCAGCAGGATGTCGCGTGCGGTCAGTCCGTGCAGCAGCCGTTGCGCGACCACGGATGCATCCGCCGTGCGCGTGTCGAAACCGCGCCGCGTCCAGGCGGCCAATTGCAAACCGAGGCGGCACAGCACCGGTTCGAGAAACGGATTGCGCAGTCCCGCAGGCGCGCGGAAAAAGAGCGGCCGCGTGCCCGCGATCTCGCCGAGCGTGTTCTGCGCGGCTTCGATCTCGCGACGCATCGCGCCCGGTCCCATCAACGAAAAATGATGACGATGCCGCTCGCTATGATTCTCGACCGCATGCCCGCGCGCGACAATTGCCTCGACGATGCGCGGATGCTCCCGCGCCCGCTCGCCGATACAGAAAAACGTCGCGCGTACGGCGTGCTTATCGAGCAGATCGAGCACGCGCGGCGTGACGTGTTCATCGGGACCATCATCAATCGTAATGGCGATGCACGAACCTACACGCTCCGGCAACGTAGTCCAGTTGTCGCCGAGCAAATCACTGCGCGGCCAAAGTCCAGCCCCCGCCAACGCCGCATGCGATGCGATCACGCCGCCCGCCGCCCACGGCCATGTTTCAGGCGCGGCCACCAGCGCCGCCGCCGCGCCGACATGCACGGCCAGCGCGCCGCCGATCAGCGGCGTTGGGCGCCAGCTTCGCGTGGGACCGGGCATCGAAGCATAGCCGCTCATGAACGCACCTCGACTCTTCGGCGTGGCGCGAGGATCGCGGAGAACACCAGCGCCAGAATCGCGCCCGGCCCAATGGTCAGCCCGAAGGTGTGCAGCATCGGCACGCTCGACAGCGCGAGCAGGCCGAAGCCCGCGACCGTCGCGATATTGGCGACGACGAGCGACACGAGCGTCTGCGGCGCGATGCGTTCTTCATCGCCATGCGCGCGGTGATTGAAAAACAGCGCGTAATTCGATCCCACCGCGACGATCAGCAGCATGCCGATCAAATGAAGGATCGTCAGTTGCGTGCCCGCCGCCGCCAGTCCCGCGATCACCACCAGCACGGCGGCAACCAGCGGCGCGAGCGTGCGCGCGGCGCGCATCGGCGAACGCAAGGCAATCACCAGCAGCACGACGATGGCCGCGAACCCGCCGAGCGACAGGCGAATATCTTCGCGCACGTAGTTCTGATAGAGCTTGTCCGCCTCGGTTTTCATATCCACGAAAAGCGCGTCCGGCAGATGCGCTTCGTCCAGCGCCGCGCGAATCTTTTGCGCCTGAAGGTCCGAACCGTCGGGCGCGCGCAGCGGCAGCATCGCGGACCAGCGGCCGTCGCGTTCGGTGAGCAGCGAATCGACGGCGAGCGCCATCGAGGTGCCGCGCAGGTCGGCGCGGGTCAGCAAAGGGGCGTGACGCGCGGTGTCGGCATCGGCGATGAAAGGCTCGAACGTGTCCGGCTTCAGTTGGATGGGTTGATCGCGCAGGGCAGCGGCAAGGCGCGTGCGGAGCGTGGCGGCATCCGGGAGACTCGCCTGACGTGCGCGTTGGGCGGCATCGCTTGGGAGAAAGCGCGCGGGACTTTCGTAACCCGCGATCACGCGTTGATCGACCAGCGGCTGCAATTGACGCGCGACGGCTTCGGCATTCTCCAACGCACGTTGCTCGCTCGCCGCTGAGACGACGATCAGATAACGCACGTCCGGCGCACCGACATCCGCGCGCAGACGTTCATCGAGTGATTGGCTGGCTTGCGGAACGGGACTCAGCGCCGACAACTCCTGACTCCACAAGCCGTTACGCTGCACGAGCAACGCAACGACCGCCGCGACGAGCAGCACCACGAGCGCTACACGAAGGCGCGAAGCGCGCGCGGTCAAGCGTCCGAGCACGAGCCCGAAGCGCGAGACATCGCGAATAACGAAGTTTTCCGGCAACAAATACGGCAGCACGAAGCGCGTGACGATGCCCGCCGTCGCCAGTCCCGCGATCGAATACAGCCCGAGTTGCACGAGGCCGGGAAAGCCCGAAAAGAGCATCGAGGCATAGCCGCAGATCGACGTGAGCACACCGAGGCGAATGGTCGGCCAGAAGCCCGCGACCCAATCGCGCAGCGATTCGCGCCGCTGCGCGCCCGAGGATTGCACGAACAGATAGATCGAATAATCGACGGCCTCGCCGATCAGCGTCGTGCCGAAGCCGAGCGTGAGCCCGTGCACGTTGCCGAACGCGAGACTCACGGCGGCGATTCCGGCCGCGACGCCGGAGAGCACGGGCATCAAGCCGAGCACGAGCGTCGGCACCGAGCGATACACCGCCAGCAGCAACACAACGATCAACGCCGTGCTCGCAGCCGAGAGCCAGCGCACGTCATGCATGATGGTGTCGCGCGTTTCGACGGCGAACACGCCGGGGCCGGTCATCAAGAGACGATAGGGCGATGCTGCGTTGAAGGCGTGGCGGATGGCGGCAATCGCTGCTGCCTGCGCGTCTGTATCCGAACCGGCGCTTGCAGTTTGCACGAGCAACACGGCGCGCTTTCCATCGCGCGAGGCCCACACGCCATTCTGTTCATGAGGCTGCGCGCCGCTGTCCAGTTGCGCGACGAGCGCGGTCACTTCGCCGGTCGGATCGTGTGGCAACAGGTCTTTCGCGACCATGCCCGCCGACGACGTGAGCAAGTCGAGACTGTCGGCCAATGCATCGTGCAAGCCGGATTCGGTGAAGCGTTCGGGCGTCACCGCCGGACTCAACTGATAGCGATGCTCATAAACGAAACGCTCGTCGCGCGCCTCGCCGGTTTGCTCGCCGTTGTTGACCGCTGAAAAGCGTGGATCGTTTCGCAGCGTCGCGGCCATTTTGCGCGAGACATCGGCGCGACCGTTTGCATCGCCGCCTTCGATGCCGATCAGAATCAGCCGCGATACCAGGCCATCGCGCAGTTGTTCGACGAGCACGCGCTGTTGTTCGCTCGGCGAGCGCGGCAGGAACGCGGACAGATCGGCGGAAAAGTTCGCGCGCGCGATCACCACGGCGCAGGCCGCGAGACAACACAACCAAACGATAACGGCGGGCTGCCTCAGGCGTTGCATCATCGGCTCAATGCGCGGACGCGTCTTGCAGGCGCATCAGTGAATGGTCGCCATCGGCTTCCTTGATCTCCACGCGCGCAAGACTATCGCCGCTACCCGCGAGCACGATGGACGACACCTTCTGCTGCATGCGCGAATCGATGGGAACGAGCGTCATCGTCCAGTTATCGCCTTGTCCTTCGACTGAGACTTTGTACGCGTTTTCCAGCGCAAAACGGTTGCCCGCGAGCGTCGCGCGAATGCTTTCGATGAACGCCGCCGCCTCCGGAATATTGCGCAGCGGAATGGTCGTCTTGTGTCCGTTGCGATCGACGGTGAGCATGTCGCCATCCACGACGAGATTCTCGGGCTTCGGACTGACCGTATGCTTTTCCAGATGATCGGGCGCCACGAATACCAGTTCTCCTGATGATTCAAGCGGCTGCTGCGCGATCTTCAGATAACGCGTCTCCGTGAACTTCGCACGGCCAGATTTCTTCGCGCCGAGCGTGTTCATCAGGCGGTCGAGCGTCCATGCGGACGAAGGCGCGTCCGCCGCGCGTGCGGACAACGTTGCCATCAACAGCGCGGCGGTCAGTAAAGCAGCTAACACTCGCATATATTCAGGAATCCCTCGCGATTTCTTCAAGGCGTCGATCCTCGGCGCGCGCGGTCTCGGCGGCCGGTTTCGTCTGCCAGAAATCGAAATAGTTGAACCAGTTGTAGGGCGCGGCGCGGCAGTTGTGTTCGAGCAGCGCGACATAGCGTGACAGTGCGGCATCCACGGCGGCGGCGCGCTCGCTGCGTGCGGTATGCGAAAAATCCGCCAGCGGTTCGAAGTGGATATCGTAGCGGTTGCCGCCGCGATACAAACCCGTCATGAAGATCACCGGACGCCTCAGCACCGCCGCCATGTGCAGCGGTCCGAGCGGAAACTCCGCGCGCGCGCCGAAAAAATCGCGCTGGGCGAGGGCATCGCCCGCCTGGCGCAAGGTGCGGTCCGCGAGGATGCCGACGAGGCTGCCCGCATCGAGCCGCTCGCGCACCTTGAGCATGGCATCGACCTTGCCGAGACCGATCACATCGTGATGCGCGGCGGGATTCACGGCCGCGAGAATCGCGTTGATCTTGCGGGCGTTCTCTTCGTACATCGTGATGGCGATGCGGATATGCGGCTGCGCGCGCCCAATCGCCCGCACGACTTCGAAACTGCCGAGATGCGCGCCCATCAGAAACGCGCCGTGTCCTTGCGCGAGTGCCGCATCCACATGTTCGACGCCGTGGATGCGGATATCGAACAAATCGAACCGTTCGTTGAGCAGATAAATGCGGTCGTGAATGGTCGAAGCGAACGAGAATACATGGCGGTAACCGTCGCGCCAGCCCGCATGCCTGCCCAATGCGCGGTTCAGATAAGCACGCGATGCGCGCCGCGCCTTCGGTGAAAACAGCACGAAATACGCGGCGATCACGCGCAACAGCACGCGCCCCGCGCGCCGTCCGAAACGCAGCGACACCCACGTCATGAAGCGCAGCAGCGCAAGATTGCTACGCTCCTGGCGATCGGCCCAGTCGTCGCGGTCCATGCGATCAGGCCGCAGGCGGCGCGGCAATCGCGCCACTCGCCACGGCGCGTTCGCCCGCGCGAATCGTGAAGCGGATCGTGCCGCTCGCGGCGGTTTCGAACGCGATATCCAGCGCTTCGCCGGGTGCCACAGGACTTAAAAATTTCGCCGATTCGATGGTGCACGCGTTCAGATCGCGGCCGAGCGCGCCGCCGATGGCATTCAGCGTGCGGTCGAGCAGCACGACGCCCGGCACGATGGGACGCCCCGGAAAATGCCCCGCCAGCGCAGGATGATCGGGCGCGATCGTGAAGCGCAGCGCGGGTTTTCTCGCACGTTCCTGATCGATGAGTTGCTTCAGCACATCGCGCGGCAGCTTGCCGGTCGCGTTGCGCGGCAGCGTATCCACGAAAAGCAGCGGACGCGGCATGAACGCGGCATCGATCCGTTCGCGCAGCGCGCGTTGCAGGTCGACCGCGTTGAGTTCCGGCGCGACGACCAGCGCCATGAGCCGTTGCACGGGTTCGTGCGCATCGTCGGCGGATGCTTCGTCGGGCATGTAGAACACGCCATCGATCACGCCTGGAATCGCGTTCAGTTGATGATTCAGGTAAGCCAGCGACGTGCGCTTGCCCGCGATATTGATGAGATCCGCGCGCCGTCCGTGCAGCAGGAAACGCGTCGAGTCGATGAGTTCGAGCGCGTCGCCCATCGGCACCGGCGTTTCGACGTGGCCGCCGGAGGCCCACATCGTGGGCGTGGCGTCGTCGTCATCGTTGCTTTCTTCAGGCTTACGTGGTGTGAAAACCACGTCGGGAAACAGTTCCCACGCCGCAGTTTGCGCGGTGCGGCGCGTGGCGATCTGGCCGGTTTCGGTGCTGCCGTAGATTTCCATCAGCGGCGCTTGCAGGCGGGCTTCGGCATCGAGCGCGAGTTTTTCCGATAGGGGCGCGGTGGCCGAGAGGACCAATGCGGCGCGTGGCAGGGCATCGTCGCTTGCAAATAAAGCACGCAGATGCACCGGCGAACTCACCAGCACGCGCGGTTCCGGCACGGCGGCGAGTTCCGCGCGAATGTCCACGGGATAGAACGGCTGACGGTTGCTGAACGCGATGCCGCCGAGCATCGCAAGCAGTACGGTCGATTCGAAACCATACATATGCTGCGGCGGCACGGTGCCGATGAGCGTCGCGGGCGTTTTATCGAGCAGACCGAGGCGCGCGGCGGCGGCGCGCACGTTCCGCACGAGAAATCCCCACGTCTTTCGATGCGGCACCGGCGTTCCCGTCGAGCCGGATGTGAACACGTAGGCCACGACGCGCGCGCCGTCGATTTGCGGAACGGTGGCGTCGTCATCTTCCACGTTCAACGCATCCGGATAACGAAAGCGCGGCAAGGCGATCGCGCAATCGTCGCTGTCGTGCAGACAAAACGCATCCGGCGCGAAGGAAGCGAGCGCGCGCACCATTTCCGGCGTGTGCGTGGAAGGCAGCAAACTCGTTTTCCCGGCGATGAGCGTCGCGCACAGGCTCACCGTGAACCGATAACGGTCCGCGCAGACGTTGAAAACGTGATCGCCTGAAGGAAGCACGGCGGCTACGCGCCGGACATCCGCGAGAAACGCGCGCACGCTGACCGGCACGCCGTCGCGCCACGCAATCACCTGTTCCGGCGATGCATGAAAAACCAGCGGAAACGCGGAAGTCTGAAAGGAACTCACTGCGCGCCGCTCCGCTTCATTTGCGTGGACTGCGTGTAGGCGCGCACGGCATCCAGAATCGACGAACGCTGCATGCCCGGCAACGCAAAACGGCGGCAAGCGTGCTCAGCGACGAACATCAGCGCGACGGCCGGCAGCGCCAGATAGTTGGCGAACGTGGACCAGGCGATCATCGACGCGAACGCGAACAGCATGCTCGAAATCCCCGCGATGCCCACGAAAAACAGCGTCCACGCGAGCGTCACTTGCCGCGTGTATTGGGCGAGGCGCGGTTCCATCGTCCCGTGAACCATGCAGGCGAATTGTGTGCAGAGCGGTTCACGTCCGGCTGCGAGCGTGCGGCCGAACATCCACGCCAGCGCGAGATTGAAACTGACGTGTTCCAGATAAAGTCCCCAGCCGAAATGCGCGGTGAGCGGCGCGCGGCACGCCCACAAACCCGCGCAGGCCAGCAGCCAAAGCGGCAGCCACCACGCGCGCGCGGCCGAATTCGCAGCCGCATTGAACGTGATGAGAAGCAGCGGCGCCAGCACGAGCGCCAGTCCGAACCCGTGTTCGCCCGGCGTCGCCACGGCATGATGCGCGCCGACCTGATACGCGACGATCCCCGCGACGGCCAGCGCCACGCGCACAAAACGGCCCGCGCTCATTTCAAATTCTCCGCACAGGCGGAAGGTGTGGTTTTAAGGCGAATACGAAACATGAATTGCCGCAGCGGCGCGACATGCGCGCCAGTCTGATCGAGTGTTGAACAAAAACTCAGCAGTCCCCTGCCGAACGGTCATTGTGAGAATAATTGTCTCGCGGGCGCGAGCGGCCGGTCTGTAACCGATTGTTCGACGCAATTACATTCGTCAGACCTGCCGGATTTTACCCGAGCGCGCCGTCGCTCAAGCCATTTGCAGCTTCCGCTCATCTTTCTCGAAAATAAGCAAACGATCCAGCAAAAACCGCCGGTTACCTTTACTACTAGGCGTCCAAAGGGGGTTCGTCTAGAATTTCGCCACTGCAACGATCTCTAAAACTGATGGCCGGCAGCGTGGGGGAAACGCGGCGCGCGGTTTTTTTGGAACACTTTGTCTGCGCCCCGGCGCTTGTCCGCACACACGATGAATGAATTGGAAAGAGAGCTTGCCGGGCTGATCGTCACCGAACTGAATTTGGAGGATGTCGATCCCAAGGCCGTGTCGGCGAATACGCCGTTGTACGAAGAAGGATTCGGGCTGGATTCGATCGACATTCTGGAAATCGCGCTGCTGATCTCGAAGAAATACGGTTTCGAGTTGCGCTCGGACAACCCGGACAATCAGAAGATCTTCGCCAGTCTCGGCGCGCTTGCCGCGCATGTGGCGGCGCATCGCACGCGCTGAACTGCAACTGAAACGGAGCCAGGCATGACAGGAGCCACGCCATGCGCGCGCTCGTGACGGGCGGCAGCGGCGCCATCGGACAGGCCATCAGCCGCGCGCTGGCGCAGGCCGGGCACGAAGTCTGGGTGCATGCGAACGGCGGCATCGAACGCGCTCAGGCGTGTGCGCAAGAAATTGCCGATGCAGGCGGCGCGGCGCATGCCGTCGCTTTCGACGTCACCGATCCCGACGCCACCGAACGCGCGCTGGAACGCATCCTCGCGGACGGCCCGGTGCAAATCCTCGTCAACAATGCAGGCATCCACGACGATGCCCCGATGGCCGGCATGTCGCGCGCGCAATGGCGGCGCGTGCTCGATGTTACGCTCGACGGTTTTTTCAACGTGACGCAGCCATTGCTCATGCCGATGATCCGCACGCGCCGGGGCCGCATCGTCAACATGGCGTCGTTGTCCGGGCTGATGGGCAATCGCGGACAAGTCAACTACGCGGCGGCGAAAGCCGGGCTGATCGGCGCGACGCGGGCGCTCGCGCAGGAACTCGCCTCGCGCGGCATCACCGTGAATGCGGTGGCGCCGGGCATCATCGATTCGCCGATGCTGGGCGACGCATTCGGCCCCGAGCGCATCAAGCAACTCGTGCCTGTGCAGCGCGCGGGCACGGCGGAAGAAGTCGCCGGCATGGTCGCCTATCTCGTTTCCGATGCGGCATGCTATGTCACGGGTCAGGTCTTGTCGATCAACGGCGGCATTGCGTGAACGCGCCGCACGAAGGAGCACGATGAGCGAAGCGATGCAAACCTGGGATGTCGCGGTGATCGGTGGCGGTCCGGCGGGCTCGACCGCGGCCACGCTCTTGAGTCAGCGCGGCTATCGCGTGCGGCTGATCGAAAAGGCGCGGCATCCGCGTTTTCATATCGGCGAATCGCTGTTGCCAGCCAATTTACGTTTGTTCGAACGGCTCGGCGTGGCGGATGAAGTACGCGCCATCGGCATGGTGAAGCTGGCTGCGGAATTCGTTTCGCCGCAGCACGGCAACCGCATGCAACGCTTCCTTTTCGCCGATGCATGGGACAAGTCCATGCCGAGCGCGTATCAAGTGCGCCGTTCCGAACTCGACGAACTTCTGCTGCGCAATGCCGCGAAGCACGGCGCGCACGTGAGCGAAGGCTGCCGCGTGCGCGATGTCGTTTTCGCGGACGACAACACCGACGCCACGCTGACCGCCGAACACGACGACGGCCGTCGCGAAACCATCCGCGCGCGTTTCGTGGTGGATGCATCGGGCCGAGATACCTTGCTCGCCAATCAGTTCAAGACCAAGCGGCGCAACGACCGTCACAACTCGTCGGCGCTCTACGGGCACTTTCGCGGCGCGCAACGCAACGCGGGCGAGAACGAAGGCAACATCACCGTATTCTGGTTCGAGCACGGCTGGTTCTGGTTCATTCCGCTGCCCGATGGCGCGACGAGCATCGGCGCGGTGGTGTGGCCGGCGTATCTGAAGCAGCGCGCGAAGGGCACCTCGGTGGAAACGTTTTTCCTTGAGACGATCGCACTGTGCGCGCCGCTCGCGCAACGTCTCAAGGATGCCGAACTAATCAGCGAAGTCCACGCCACCGGCAATTATTCGTACACCGGCGACATGACGCACGGCCGCAACTTCCTCCTGCTGGGCGATGCCTTCGCCTTCATCGATCCCGTGTTTTCCTCCGGCGTGATGCTCGCGATGCAGAGCGCTTTCGCGGGCGCAGAAGCCATCGACACGGCGTTGTCGAAGCCGGAAAAGGCGCAAGCCGCGCTCGCGCGATTCGACCGCGACGTGCGGCACGGTCCGCGCGAATTCTCGTGGTTCATCTATCGCATGACGTCGCCGACCATGCGCAATCTTTTCATGGGGCCGCGCAATCCGCTGCGCATGAAGGAAGCGCTGCTGTCGCTGCTGGCGGGCGATATCTTTGGCTCCACGCCGATCTGGCATTCGCTGCGCGCGTTCAAGGGCGTGTATTACATCGCGGCCGCGCTGGACTGGCGCAATTCGCTGCGCGCGTATCGGATGCGCAAGCGCAATCTCGACGAAGCGGAACGTGCGGAGATTCCGGCCAATTGAGCACGCTGCCGGTTGTTTCCTCGTTCGGATTTGCGCTCTTGCTTGCGACTTTGGTTGCGAGTACGAACGCGCACGCCGACGACACCGCGCCGCCGCCCACGAAGCCGCTATGGGAAGTCGGCATCGGCACGGGCGTGGCGGCATTTCCGCATTACCCCGGCTCGGATCAGACCCGCGCGTGGGTGTTTCCGTTTCCGTACATCGTTTATCGCGGCAAGTTCTTTCGCGCGGATCGCGACGGCGTGCGCGGCCAGTTCCTCGATACGGATCGCGTGAATTTCAATGTCAGCGTGCTCGGTTCGCTGCCCGTTTCCAGCCGCGATGACAACGCGCGCGCGGGCATGCCCGATCTCAAGCCGACCATCGAAGTGGGGCCATCGGTCGAATGGCATCTGTGGCGTTCGGCATCGCGCGATGTGTTGCTCGATCTGCGGATGCCTGCGCGGCTGGCGATCACGCTGGAATCGTCGCCCAAAACAGTCGGCTGGCAGTTCACGCCGAACCTCAACCTCGATATCGTCGATGTCATGAACGTGCCGGATTTGCGCATCGGCATGTTCGCAGGGCCGATGTTCGCCAATGGCCGTTACGCCGAGCATTACTATTCGGTCGCGCCGCAATACGCGAGCCCGGGCCGTCCCGCTTTCGAAGCAAGCGGCGGTTATGCGGGCGCGCAAACGCTCTTTTCGATGTCGCGGCGCTTCTCACGTTACTGGGTTGGCGCATTCGTACGGTATGCGAACCTTTCCGGCGCGCACTTCGCGGATAGTCCATTGGTGCGCACGAAAAGCGTGCTGTCGGGCGGAATCGCGGTGGCGTGGGTGTTCGGGCAGTCGTCGAAGATGGTGGCGAGCGATGAGTGACGCGCACCGCAAACTCGATTCGGCATCGTCCGTGGCGGGTTCTTCGGGAACGGTGGGGCAGCATATCGCGTTTTACTTCGCGCTCACTGTTCTAGCGCTCGTATGTCTCGCGTGGTATCCGTTCGCGTGGCTGCTGCGACACGTTCTATCCGTCGATGCGGGCCGTCACGTCGGGCGCACCGTCGTGCAGCGCGTGTGGCATCTTTACTTCGTGCTGTTGCGCACGCTCGGCGCATGCCGCTTCGATCTCACCGAACTGGACACGCTGCCGCGCGACACGCCGATGATCCTCGCGCCGAATCACCCCTGCCTCCTCGACGCGTTGCTGATCGCTTCGCGCGTGCCCGATACCTGCTGCGTGATGAAGGGCGATGTCGCGGGCAACGTCTTTCTCGGGCCGGGCGCGCGGCTGGCGGGGTACATCGTCAACGATACGCCGGTTGGTTTGATTCGCGCGGCGGTGGCGGAACTCCGGCGCGGCAGTCCGCTGCTGCTGTTTCCCGAAGGCACGCGCACCGAGAACGATTCGGTCAATCCGCTGAAGGGCGGCATTGCGCTGATCGCGGCCAGGGCGCAGGTGCCGGTGCAGACGCTTATCATCGAGACGGATTCGGGATTTCTCGGCAAGGGTTGGGAGATCTTCAGGAAACCTACGTTACCGATTACCTATCGCGTGACGTTGGGCCGCCGCTTTGCGCCGCCGAAGCGCGATCATGCCGCGTTGCAGGCGTTCATCGGCGATTTGCAGCGGTTTTATGCGGGTGAGCTGGATCATCGTCACGAGCAAACGGGGCGACGCGCGGACAGCCGTTAGAATCAGGCTTTGTCATTTGCGCCCGACGCTTTGCACCTCATGTATTCGACTCGCGTTTCCCGCACGCATCTCGTGCTCATTCCGAGCTACAACCCCGGCGAGAAGGTCGATGAAACCGTGCGCGGCGCACGCGAGCAATGGAATCCGGTGTGGGTCGTGGTGGATGGCAGCACCGATGGCAGCGCCGAACGTCTGCTTCAGATGGCCGAAGCAGACGACGGTTTGCGCGTGATCGTGCTGCCGGAGAATCGCGGCAAGGGCGCGGCTATTCTCGCGGGCCTCGACGAAGCCGCAAAGCTTGGCTACACGCACGCGCTCACGATGGATTCGGACGGGCAGCATCCCGCATCGCTGATTGGTGCGTTCATGGCGGCATCCGCTGCATCGCCCGCCGCGATGATCCTCGGCCGTCCGACCTTCGATGCCAGCGCGCCGCAACTACGCGTGCAGGGGCGGCGCATCTCGAACGGCTGGGCGAATCTCGAAACGTTATGGATGGGCATCGGCGATTCGCTTTATGGGTTTCGCGTGTATCCCATCGCGCCGCTTGCGGCCGTCATGTGCTCGCAGAGTTGGATGCGCCGTTTCGACTTCGATCCCGAAGCGGTCGTGCGCTTATGTTGGCGCGGCGTGAAACCCTTGAATATCGATGCGCCGGTGAAATACTTCACGCAGGAAGAGGGCGGCGTGTCGCATTTTCACTATGGACGCGACAACTTGCTGCTCACGTGGATGCATGCGCGGCTTTTTCTCGGCTTTGTATTGCGCTTGCCCTTGCTCGTATTCAGAAGGTTCGCGGGCCGTTAGATCACCAGTCGCGCTTCCAGTCCGCCTTCATCAAGATTCCTAAGCGTCAGTTCTGCGTCCATCGCTCGCGCGAGTTGTCGCGCGATGGCAAGCCCCAGTCCCGTGCCGCCCGACTCGCGGTTGCGCGATCCTTCCAGCCGCACGAACGGCTCGAACACGGCTTCGAGCGATTCCGCGGGAATGCCCGGCCCGCGATCCTTCACCGCGATGCAAACGCGCTCGCCTTGCATCGCCTGCACGCTTACTTCGACCTGCTGTTCATCCGAATACTTCAATGCATTGTCGATCAGATTGCCGACGATGCGTTTCAACGCCTGCGGCCGCGTCACCAGCGCGTGACCGATTTGCCCGTTGAGCACGACATCCTTCCCCGCATCGAGATAGTCATCGACCATGCTGCCCACTAACGCGTCCGGATCGATACGTACCGGCGTTTCCTGCGTGCCGTGCAGCGTGCGCGCGTAGGTCACGCCTTCCTTCACGAGCGATTCCATTTCCTTGAGATCCTGACTCAGCTTCGCGCCGGCGGTGGCATCGTCCATGGTGTCGACGCGCAGGCGCATGCGCGTGATCGGCGTTTGCAGATCGTGCGTGATGGCGGCGAGTATCTGCATGCGCTGCGTCATGTACATCTGCACGCGATCCTGCATGGCGTTGAATGCCTTGGCCGCGCGCGCGACTTCTTCGGGTCCGCTTTCATGCAGACGTTCGCCCTTGAGATCGGGACCGAGTTTATCGGCAGCCTGCGCGAGTTGCTTCAACGGACGCGTGGCGAGCCGCACCGCCAGCCAGCAACACGCAGCCAGCACGACGAGTTGCAGCCCGAGCACGACCGGCAACCACGCCGAGAGCGGCATGCCTGTCGTGCGGCTCATGTCGATGGTGAGCGGCGCACCATCCGAGAGATGCAGATGCACCTGAAAGCGCTCGCGGTTGTCGGGCAATGCGTTCACCGTCAATGCATAGCGCTTGCCGAGGCCTGCGGCGACCGAGGTCGCGAATCGCTGCGACATGACGCTGTCGGGCGGCGGGCCGCTCACGCCCGGCCCGAGCACGAAGTGGTACGTGCGCCGCGCGAGGATGGGCACCCATGCAGCGCGTTCCGCGGGTGGCAGATGATCGAGCAGCGCGACCGAACTCGACAGATCGCGTTCGATATAGCCGGACATCATCGTGGCCATGCTTTGGTCGCGCTCCGTCATGGTGAGCCAGAAGGAGAACGACTGCGCGAGCGCCAGCCCGATGACGAAGATCACCGCGAGTTGCGCAAAGAGCGTGCGTGGCAGGCGAACGCGCGCGGGCGTTGGCATCGGCATCGGGATGCTCATTGATCGCCCGCCACCGGCGTGACTGCCGCTGAAAACACATAGCCTTCGCTGCGCAGCGTCTTGATGTAGCGCGGCTCGCGCGGTTCGTCGCGCAGGCGCTGGCGCAGGCGGCTCACGAGCAGATCGATGGAGCGGTCGAACGGATCGGCCTGACGTCCTTGCGTCAGGTTCAGCAGTTGATCGCGCGTGAGCACGCGTTGCGGATGATCGAGGAACACGCGCAGCAGGCGGTATTCCGCGCCGGAGAGTGCGACCTGCGTGCCTTCTGCATCGAGCAGATGACGCGCCGTGGTATCCAGCCGCCAGTCGCCGAAGCCGAGCATTTGCGCCGATTCGGTGACTTCCATTCCCGGCGGCAGCATGCGAGTTCGGCGCAGCACCGACTTGATGCGCGCCAGGAGTTCGCGCACGGCGAATGGTTTGGGCAGGTAATCGTCGGCGCCCATTTCCAGACCTAGGATGCGGTCGGCTTCTTCGTTGCGGGCGGTGAGCATCAGCACGGGCACTGTGCGGAATTTGCTGGCGCGGAGTTCGCGGCACAGGATCAGGCCGTCTTCGCCGGGGAGCATGAGGTCGAGGATGATCAGGTCGGGGGCACCCTGTTGTTCTAGTTGCGTGCGCATCTGTCTACCGTTTGCGGCGAGCGTGACGCGGAGGCCGTTTTTTTGCAGGTATTCGGCGATTAGTTCGCGGATGCCGCGGTCATCGTCGACTATTAGGATGTGGTCGGTTGGGTCCATTTTGTTTTTGCTTTCGCATTGGGGGCTTTTTGCGTTATACGCTGGATTTTTTGTTGGTGGGGTGGGTTTTGTATCTCTGTGTATCGTAGGTGGTGGTGGATACGTTTTGGTTCTTTGTGCAAGGGGCTGCTGCTTGTTGTGTTGTTTATGCAGTAGCCGCCTCCCCGGCGGGGGGGTAACTTTCTTTGCTGCTGCAAAGAAAGTCACCAAAGAAAGCAGCTTTTTACCCCATGCACGCTGGCTGGAAAGTGTTGGTCTGGATTAACGATACAGTGGCCGCGTTAGGATGTCCCACGTTTCGTTAAGCGTGTGGGCAACCTGGCGATTTCGCGCTCGAATCCTTTAGTCTTTGTGGACCGCATTCATTTTTTCGGCCATGCGCTGCGCGCGCCGAGAACGTAAGAACGGAACCCCGCAGCGTATAAGTGCCCAGCCACCTCACGCCACATCGCTGTATTGTTATTCGGCCCTACCTTGGTTGGTGCTTCGACTCGCGGGCCGCGTTAGCGACACCACTTTAGACAAGTGGGTTTAATCTTGACCTTGCGTGGCCCGCGCGCTTTGCCCTAAGGCAGAAGCGCTAATCAAGGTAGGGCCGAATAGCAATCTTGCGGGGAGGTGTGATGTGGCTGGGCGCTTATAGTCTGCGGGATTCCGTTCTTACGTTCTCGGCGCGCGCAGCGCATGGCCGAAAGAATGAATGCGGTCCACTATGCCATGAATATTCGAGCGTGTAATCGCCAGGTTGCCTAAGCGACTCGTTATGCGTGGCAAGTCCTATTGCGGCCACTGCATTGTTAATCCAGACCAACCCTCTCCAGCCAGCGTGCATGGGGTAAAAAGCTGCTTTCTTTGGTGACTTTCTTTGCAGCAGCAAAGAAAGTTACCCCCCCGCCGGGGAGGCGGCTACTGCATAAACAACACAAACAACAGCAGCCCCTTGCACGACAAACACGACAAAACCCAACACCTAGCAAAAATCATGGACCGACTCGAAGCGATGAAAGTCTTCATCGCCACCTTGGACGAAGGCAGCCTGGCCGCCGCCGGCCGCCGCCTAGGCCGCTCCCCCGCAGCCGTAAGCCGAGCCATCGCATATTTAGAAGAACACACCGGCACAGCTCTACTACACAGAACCACCCGCACCATAAAACTCTCAGAAGCCGGCGAGCGTTACGCCGCAGCTTGCCGCCGCATCCTGACGGACCTCGAAGAAGCCGACCTGCTCATAGCAAACGAACACTCCGCCCCAAGGGGCTTACTAACGATCACAGCCCCCGTAGCCGCAGGCGAAGACCTGATCCGCCCGCTGCTCGATGACTTCATCGAACGCCATCCCACGGTAAGCGTGCGCCTGCACATGCTCGACCGCCCGGTCAGCCTGATCGACGAAGGCGTCGACATAGCGCTACGCATAGCGCATCTCTCGGACTCGACGCTCGTCGCCATTCCCATCGGCGAAGTGCGCCGCGTGATCGTCGCGTCACCGCGCTATCTGAAGGCACATCCGCGCATAACAGAACCCAACGACCTCGCGCAGCATCAAATCATCTCGATGACGCATTTCGGCCTCGATTCATGGAGCTTCCCGCCAACAAGCAACTCAGGCATCGCGCAAGCCGTGCAATTCACGCCGCGCTATATCGTCAACACGATTCGCGCAGCCACCGCATCCGCGCTCGCATCGCAAGGCGTGACGCGTCTGTTCTCGTATCACATCGCCGATCACGTCAGAGAGGGCACGCTGGAAATCGTTCTGCCGGACAGCGAACACGCGCCCTTGCCCGTGCATCTGCTGACGCCACACGGAAGGCTCGCCGTGCCAAAAGTACGGGCCTTCGTGGATTTCGCCGCGCCCCGTCTGCGTGAACGTTTCGAAGCGCTCGCGCTTTGATCGTGCGCCGCGCGGAAGATTCTTTTCCGCAGCGCGCGGATTCACTCATTGCGCGATTGAATCTAGACTGCGTGATGAGCGGGCGATTCACCCCGCAGCGGAGAACAAGCATGGGTGTCGCAGTCACGGATAGATCGGATCAACCACCGTTTCAGCTCTGGCGCGGCGTGCTCGCCGGTGCAAGCGCGAGTCTCGTCGGCATCGGGCTGGCGCGGTTTGCCTATACGCCGCTATTGCCGGCCATCATCGGCGCGCACTGGTTTCCGGCATCGACGGCGGCTTATCTCGGCGCGGCCAATCTTGGCGGATATTTAGCAGGCGCACTCGCGGCGAACTGGCTCGCGCGCAAAACGAGCGCCATCGTCATCCTTCGCACGATGATGCTCGCCGCAACGCTCGCCTTCGTCGCCTGTGCCGTGCCGGTCTCATTCCTGTGGTTCTTCCTGTGGCGCTTCGTGTCGGGCGTGTCCGGCGGCGCGTTGATGGTGCTCGCCGCGCCCACCGTGCTCGCGCATGTGCCGCCCGCGCGCCGGGGCTTCGTGAGCGGCGCGATCTTCACGGGCATCGGGTTGGGTATCGCGGCGTCGGGGACTATCGTGCCGCTGCTGCTGCATCAAGGCTTGATGCAAACGTGGTGCGGGCTGGCCGTTGTGTCGCTGATATTGTCGGCGGTGGCGTGGAATGGCTGGCCGCGTCAGGAAGCCCCCGCCGTGCCCTTGGCACATGAGCCGAAACATCATCAGCAGTCCCATGCTTCGCCCACGCTGCGCGCGTTGTTCGCGCAATATGCGTTGAATGCAGCGGGCCTCGTGCCGCACATGATCTTTCTCGTGGATTTCGTCGCGCGCGGTCTCGGCAAGGGTGTCGATGCAGGCGCGCAATACTGGGTGCTGTATGGACTCGGTGCGATCGTCGGGCCGCTGTTGTGCGGACATCTCGCGGACCGCGCGGGCTTCGGCGCTGCGCTTCGCGTGGCCTACGTGTTGCAGATCGGCGCGGTTGCGTTGCCCGCGCTCGGCGCCGGTCCCTTCGGGCTGATGGTGTCGAGCGCGATCGTCGGCGCGTTCACGCCGGGCATCGTGCCACTCGTGCTCGGACGCGTGCACGAACTGCTTGCGCATCATCCCGCGCAGCAGAAAAACGCGTGGCGCACCGCCACCACCAGTTTCGCGGTGATGCAGGCCGTTGCCGCCTACGGCCTTTCATACCTGTTTTCAAGCACCGGCGGCGAGTACCGGCTGTTGTTCGCAGTGGGCACGGCAGCGCTCTCGGTGGCGCTCGTGGTCGATCTGAGCGTGGCGCTGCGAACGCGGAACGATCAACGCCGCGTATAGTCCTTCGCGGAACATAGAGAACTGGCCAGCGCGAGTTGTGTTTCGTCCTTGTTGCGAAAGCGCGCGAGCCAGCGGTTCGCGTTCTGTGTCATCGCCGTGAAGGGTGCGCTCACGCGATCGAGCATGGCCTGTCCCGGCGAAACCACGGCAACGTTCTCCATCATGCCGCGATCCTCATGATCGAGGATATGGCAGTGCATGACGAATTCGCCCGTGAAATCCTGATAGACGGTGCGCATCTGAAGCTGATAGCCCGCCTTGATGAACAGCGTATCGCGCACCACGCCCTTCAGGTTGCAGTACTCGGTGTCGCCGGTGCCGATCTCCGCATCGGTACACGTGCCATCGCTCTTATAGATGGACTTGCCGCCCGCGTCGATGATATCCGTGATCCTGAACGGATTCGTGTGGATATGAAACACGTGCGTGGCGATCAGCGTGGCACTCACATTCCACTGATCGATGTCGCCGAGCACGCCCGTGTAGGCAATTTTGCTCGGGTCGTACGGCATGGTGTTGAGCAGGAACCTGGCTGGTCCGTGCAAAACGTCGATATCGAAGGTGTTATTCACGACATGGTTGACCTCTCCATCCACCGGAATGGTCGGCGCGAACGCGGTGAGTTTGAGCGATTGCAGATCGCCGCGTGCTGGTTCGGCCAGCACGGGATTCGCGGCCACGAGTTGATCGCGAATATATTGCCAGTACTTCGAATGATTTCCCACGGTCGTGTTGGGAATGGTCACGCCCGGCCCCACGCGCGCGAGCGACAGCAGCCTGCGGTCCTTGACCTTGGATGAATTGGGCCGGAAATTGATGGTGGCCGATGCATCCGCGGCTTCATCGAGTATGCAATACAGACCCGGCGACGGAAACGCCACCAGCACGTCGCTGCGATAACCGGGGTTCATCGAGTTGACGTCTTTCTCGACCATCGACGCCATGGTGATGCCGTCTTCCGCGAACTCCAGTTGCTTCACGGTTTCGCCGCTGCATAACTGATCGAGTGTCACGGTCTGCGTCGTCTTGGTCTTGTCGTTCGCGAGCGCCGTGACTGCCGCGCTCGCGGCCGTGCTGACTTGCGCGGCGCTGAGCGACTGCGAATTCGCCAGACCCAGCGCCGAGAGATTCGCCTTCACGATCTTCACGTTGATGGTGTCGCGATTGCCGCCGTGCACCATGCGCAGCCTGCGGATCTCGCCTGACGGCACGAACCCCACCGCGCTCGGAAACACCGGCTGCACCACGCCGTTGATCTGCGTATAGCGGCCCGAGATGACCCATGTCGAATTGAGCTGAGTGGCATGGCCCGGACGCGGATCGTTCACGAAGGAAAGCTGGTTCGTATAGCCGCGAATCTCGCCGACGGCGCCCGGCGGGCAGACCCATTCGAAGGTCGTTGGATCGGCGAGCGGCACGGTGGAACTGGCGTCGCTGAAGCAGCCGTATTCGATCTGCTGAAACAGCATGACGTGCTCGCGAAACGGCAGCGCGAGCAACCGGCGATGCAGGATCGTGTCGATGTCCGCGCTGCCATCGGCGACGCCGCGCTTCGCCTGCCGCGAGCCGCGCACGATCAATACGCCTGCCATGCCGCTCGCGACATCGATCGCGGTGGAGCCGTGCAGATGCGCGTGATACCAGAACGTACCCGAAGGATGGTTCGCCGGAATGTGATACGTGTAGTGCTGCGAGGCGCCCGGCAACACGGTGAGCAGCACATCGTCGGCGGGGTCCGAGGGCGACACATGCAGGCCGTGCGTGTGGATGTTGGTGTGATTGAAGCAATGCGGCGTCGAGTGGTCCGGATCGGGCGGGCACGTATCGGGCGGGTCGTTCACCTTGAGCCGATTGTTGAGCGTGAGATTGAGCGTCGCGCCCGGCCTGATGCTGATGGTCGGCCCCGTCGGACAGCCGTTGTAGCTGCGCATGGAAACATCGTCGAAGGCGTTGGTCGACGGGTTATAGATGCGGTAGGCGCCTTTCTGCACGTTGAGTGTAACGTTTGCGTTGTTGCCCGAAGGATTGAGCGCGATCAGGCATTTCAGGCGCGCCAGCGCGGACAGGAGCGAGCCAGCGGTAGAAACTGCATCGTTGTCCGATGTAGCGTCGGTAGTGTCGCTCAGGTCGGTGAACGAACGTGCGGTCGATGTGCTTTGCGCGAAGCACGGCGACATGGCCCACGGCAAGGCGAGCAGCGCCAGCCAGACTGACGCGACCCTGACGATCCGGACGATGCTCGGCTTCATGATGGCTCCTCGTGTCATCGCGGCGTCAGCCCACCGCAAGAGGACATTAGGAGATCGGAAATCGTGTCGTATGCCTAATCTTCTGATCTCCGTGCGCTAACGCACACGATGATGTTCGGTGGTGCGCGAAGGCGAAAAGCGTGCGCAATGCACCCAATGCGCCGAGATTGCAAACGCCACGGCGTGAAGCGAAACGCTATTTCATTTCAGTATTTCTAACAGTACACGACCGATTACGTTTCTATTACGCCGCCGCGTTTTCCTGCGCCACGCGCGAGCCGACTTCTCGAATGAACCGCGCAAGCGGCCCGTTGAATTCTTCATCGTGCTTCCATACGAACTCGACCGGATAAGTCAACGTAAGCTCGGGATGCGCAACCAGTCGCGTGCCTGCCGGACAGCTATGCACGGATGTATCCGGCACGATCGAATAGCCGATGCCCGCCGCGACCAGCCCGAGTATGGTCATGGTGTCGCCGCCGAGTTGCACGATGTTCGGCGAGAATCCCGCCAACTGGCATTGCCGGATGAGAAAGTCGTAGTAGGGCGGCGCGGCATCGCGATCGAACCAGACGCAGGGCTTGTCGGCGAGATCGGCGAGGCGCTGAGGTACTTCGAAGGGCGCATCGGGCCGCTCGGGCACGGCCAGACGCAGCCCGCATCGGAACACCGTGACCGCTTCGAAACGCGGGTCGCGCAGATCGCGCCAGCCAAAAAAGCCGCCGTCGATCCGGTCATCGAGCAATGCTTCGATCTGCTTCACTGCCAGCAGCGGCGTGATATAGAGGGAGATGTCCGGATGACTCTGCCGGAAGCCGTTGATATGCCCGAGTATCGACGGATGCCACCCGTAAGTGGGCGACACGCCGATGCGCAGCGTCCCAGCGCTACCCTGAGCCACCCGCAATGCACGCTGCCGCGCCGATTCCATGTCGATGAGCAAACGCCTCGCATCGAGCGCGAACTGCTCGCCTGCCGCAGTCAGTTCGACGCCGCGCGCGCTGCGCGAAAACAGCGCCGCGCCGAGTTCTTCTTCGAGGTCGCGAATCTGCCGGCTCAATGCGGGTTGCACGATATGCAACTGCCGGGCCGCTGCCGCCACGCTTCCCGAATCCGCGACGGCGAGAAAGTACCGCAAATGCCTGAGGTCCATTGAGGGTGTTGTGATCGTGGTCTCAGTCGTCTAGGGTCGCACATCAAAAACCCCTGGAAAAGCCGCGCTTACCCGAAATAAACAACCTATGCCCGCAAGGTATAGCGCCTATTTTTGAAGAGTATTGAGGCGTTTCGTGCCGGTGGGAGTACCTTTGAAAAACCAAAAAATCAAAGGGAAGATCCTTCATGCGACGATCCATCACCCCGCCCGCGAGCGCCACCGCGCGAAAGACGTTCGCCGCGGCCGCTATCGGAAACCTGCTTGAAATCTACGACTTCATCGCTTACGGCATCTTCGCAGTCCCCATCTCCCGCACGTTTTTCTCGACGCACTCCGAATTGATTTCCCTTTTGCTCACGTTCCTGACCTTCGCGGTGGGCTTCATCGCGCGGCCGGTCGGCGCGCTCGTGCTCGGGCGCTATGCGGATCGTGCAGGACGCCGTCGCGCATTGTCGCTCACATTGGTGCTGATGGCCGCAAGCACGGCCGTGCTTGCCGTGTGTCCTTCGTACGCGACGATCGGCATCGCGGCGCCCGTCATCATCACGTTGGGGCGGTTGGTGCAGGGCTTCTCCGCAGGCGGCGAAATAGGCGGTTCCGTGGCCATGCTCGTGGAGAATGCGCCCGAATCCAAGCGGGGCTTTGCATCGTCGTTCCAGCAGATGTCGCAAGGCGGCGGTGCGTTGCTCGCGGGACTCGTTGGCCTCGTGCTCACGCATGTCTTCACGGATGCGCAGATCAACGCAGGCGCATGGCGTTTCGCGTTTGCATTCGGCTTGCTGATCGGGCCGGTGGGCTGGTATGTGCGCCGCTCGATTCCCGAGACCGTTGCGTTTGAAGAGGCGCGCAAGGAGCCCGCGCCCGCGCTCGGTGCCATGCTGATGTCGCATCGTTTGCAACTGCTGGCAGGCGTGGCCGTGATGGTCTTCTGGACCATTGCCACCTACGTGTCGAATTACTTCACGACGTACTCCGTGCGCGAACTGCATCTCTCGCTCTTCGAAAGCTATCTCGGCCAGCTCGCCTACGGCATCACGATGATGGCGATGTGCCCGCTCATCGGCATGCTGTCCGATCGGATCGGCGTGAGAAAGCCGATGCTGTTCGGCGCGGCTGTCACGGCAGTCTGTGCGTATCCGCTGTTCTGGCTGCTTGCGCATCGTCCCGGTCCGTTCTCGTTGATGGCGGTGCAGGCGTGCATCGGCTTGCTGCTTGCGTGTTATGCGGCGTGCGCGTCGAACGTGCTTGCATCGATCTTCCCCACGCGTGTGCGGGCCACGGGCGTGGGCTTCGCGTATGCCATCGGCGTGACGCTGTTCGGCGGCCTCACGCCGCTCGCGGTGACGAGCCTGATCGACCTGACCGGCGACAAGCTCGTGATCGGCTATTACCTCGCGGCGGCTGCGGTGGTGAGTGGTATTGCCGTGTTGTTCGTCGCACCGCGCGATGCCGTGCGTCATGAAGAACATGGCTCGCCCGTTGCTCTTACTGAATGAACCTTTGGAAGAACTTATGCTGAACGACCCGCGCCTCGATGCGATCGAAGAAGACATGATCCGCGTTCGACGGCATCTTCATGCCCATCCCGAACTGCGCCACGAAGAGCGCGATACTTCGGAGTACGTTGCTGCGCTGCTCACGCAATGGGGCATTCATGTGGAACGCAACATCGGCGGATACGGCCTCGTTGGCGTGCTGCGCCGTGGCGACGCGAACCGCTCGATCGGCTTGCGCGCAGACATGGATGCCTTGCCGATGCAGGAACACAACCGCTTCGCGCATGCATCGAAAATAGCGGGCCGCATGCACGCGTGCGGTCACGATGGCCATACCGCGATGCTGCTCGGCGCGGCGCGTTATCTCGCGCAGCACGGCGGCTTCGATGGCACGATCAACTTCATCTTCCAGCCCGCCGAGGAAGGCGGCGCAGGCGCGCGTCTGATGATCGAGGACGGTCTGTTCGAGCGATGCCCGATGGATGCCGTGTTCGGCGCGCACAACTGGCCGGGCATCGCGGCGGGACAGTTCGCGCTGCGAGCTGGGCCGATCATGGCATCGAGCAATACGTTCAGGCTCGACTTGACCGGCACGGGCGCGCATGCCGCGCAGCCGCATCGCGCGGCAGACCCGGTGTTGGCTGCGTGCGCGGTCGTGCAGACATGGCAGAGCATCGTCTCGCGCAATATCGATCCGAAGGACTCCGCTGTATTGTCCGTCACGGAAATGCATGCAGGCAGCGCGGGCAACGTGATTCCGGGGCATGCCACGCTTTCCGGCACTGTGCGCGCATTCAGCGACGACGTGCTCGATCTGATCGAGCGCCGCATGAACGAGATCGCGCAGGGCGTCGCGGATGCGCACGGCGTGCGCGCGGACTTCCGCTTCGAGCGTGTGTATCCGGCGCTGGTGAATCATGACGAGGAGACTGCGCGGGCGGCGCGGGTGCTGGCATCGCTCGTGGGCGAAGATCGCGTGAACGTGGATGTGTCGCCGCAAATGCCATCCGAAGACTTTGCGTTCTACATGCAGCATCGGCCGGGCTGCTATGTGTTCATCGGCAATGGCGATGGTTCGGAATACGGTAGCTGCGGATGCGCGATTCCGCTACACAGCCCCAGTTACGACTTCAACGATGCCGTGCTGAAAACCGGCGTGGCCTGGTGGGTGGCGCTCGCACGGGACATGCTTTCGTTGCGTTAGCGCTTGGTCGAGACCACACTGACCGGATCGGCCACAGGATGTTCTTCCGCAAGACCCATGCGCGCGAGCACATCCGCCAAAGCCTGATGCACCGCCTGATTGCCGAACAATCGCTGCACGCGTGAATCGCTTTCTGCGGAAGATGGCGCGTGGGGCGCAGCAGGCAGACTTCTGACGAGTTCGGGAATATCGGAGAAGACCTTCACGCGTTCTGGGCCGACTTCGCGCTCGGCCCATGCCGTGAAATCGGTTCGGATAGCGTACGTTTTCACGCCGAGACTCAGCGCATAAAGAAACGCGCCGCTCACGATGATGTCTTCTTCCGCGTGACAAATCAGCACGCCTTCGCTGTCGAGCAAGATCTTTTGCGCGTCTTTTTCCGACACGTAGCCGCTGCGTATGGTGACATTAGGCGGCGACATTGCCTTGAGTTCTTCGAGATAAGCGGGGTCATCGCATGCGCCGAAAATAAGCAGCTTGCGATCGGCGGGGAACGCTTGCACCAGCGGCCCAAAATTCTTATAGCGCAAGATGCGGCCAAAGCATGCGAAATAATCCGACCGCGCCTCGTCCGGGTGCGTGTCTTGAGCCTCGATCCTGTACAGCGGATGAGGCACATAAAGACGTTTCGGCTTGGTCTCCGTCACGGAATGAACATAAGCGAGCGTGCAGCAGCGTTCCAGAAAATCCGTCGCGCGCGTGACGGCCTTCGCATGTTTCCCGGCGGTGCAATGCGGAAAGCGATTGTGGCGCACGTATAGGACTTTTCGCGCGAACAAGCGGCTAAGCAAGACCTTGCAGAGTGCCTTGGCAAATCCAATGACCGACAAAGCGCCATTCTTGCCGACGATCTCGTTCTCCATCCAGTTGAGGACGACGACATCCGCATGCACCTTCTTGCCCGACATCATCTGCATGATGCCCTGCCGGACGGTGAATCCGCTGACCGGCCCGAATCGCGACAAGGCTTGGGCCATGTTGTCGCAATACTGGTTGGTGCCACCGATCGAAGGCAGATACAGGAAAGTGGTCATCGTTCGTCTTGCGCCGGGCAAGCGTGCGGTGAGGGCGTGCGCGGTTCGGCGGCGGTTGGTCGTATCGTCACAAGGATTCGAAAGGATGCCAGAATGATTTCCAAAGTGTCGAAGTGCGGCTTGCAAATGTCAATCATTCTTTCAATCGATGCTTAAGTCGGACGATTGACGCGAGCAGCGCGCTCAATGGCCCAAGCCTGTCGCGGCAATCTGCTTTTCCACATACTGCGCAAAGAGCGCGTGCATGCGTGTGGTCGGATGTAGTTCGTCCGCGAACATATAGGTCTGGTCCGCGTTCGACGAGACATACGTGGCCGGTGAGCACAGCAGCGAGGTATCGTCTGGCGTTTTCGACGGGTCGCAGGCTTGCGCGGTGTTGGACACGGTGAAGCCATTGGACTGAAAGTTCTGGATGGTCTGCGTGGTCCACGTGTAGGCATCGACGAGGATCACCTTGCTTTGCACGCCATCGGTCTGCAGGGCATTGAGCAACGTGGCGTTGAACAGTTGCGAGAGTTGCGTGAAGTTCGCGCCTCCATCCGTAGCTTTGAGACCTTCGGGCGCAAGCCCGATGTTCGGCACGTTGACCACGACAACATGCGTCGCGCCGTTCTGCACGATCTGCGTGACGAGTTGCGCGAGGATAGTGGCCGCGGCTTGCACCGTGGTATTCGCGTTGGGCGGTGTGCCCGCGCGAAGGACGTCGTTCGAACCGGCCCAGACGAGCACCAGTTGATTCGCGTTGAAGCTGCCGTGCGCCGAGAGATAGCTCGTGATTTGCTGATTCACGGGCATTTCGATATCGCCGGTCACGTCGGTCAGAAACGGGCTTTGGTTCGCGGGCGTGGCGACGGTCGCGCCGCCTTGCGCATAGCCGAAACCGCCTTGTGCTTTCAATTCATGCGCAAGGTCGATGGTGTACGCGACGTTCAACGTGTTTCCATAATACTGCGCGACGTCCTGCGCCCAGACCTGGCCGGGATTCGTCGTGAAGCGGCCGCCGCCGACCGCGCTTGCGATGGGCGCGTAGGTGCCGACATCGGAGAGACTGTCCCCGAACGAGACTACTTGCAGGGTCACGCCGCCGGTGCCGTTCGATGCGCCTGAATTGCTGCCGGAATCGGAGTGGCTTCCTCCGCATGAGGTAAGCAATGCAATGAGCGTGGCAGAAGCTACAGACCGGATTTTTGTCGAGGTTGAGGTTTTGGACATGGGGCCTCCTTGTCTATCGGCCTTGGCGGGCCGATGCGCCGTTTTTGGTGATTGGTGTGCGCGGGTAATCGTCAGGTTTTAAAGCAAGAAAGATGCGCTGGTTTATCGGTTGGGCTTTTTGGAGGGGATTGAGGGTAGGCGGTAGCCAGTAGGCGAGGCGTTTGATGTTGTTGTTCTGTCGTGCAAGGGGCTTCTTCTTGTTGTGTTGTTTATGCAGTAGCCGCCTCCCCGGCGGGGGGTAACTTTCTTTGCTGCTGCAAAGAAAGTCACCAAAGAAAGCAGCTTTTTACCCCATGCACGATGGCTGGAGAGGGTGGTCTGGATTAACCGATACAGTGGCCGCAATAGGACTTTCCACGCTTAACGAGTCGCTTAGGCAACCTGGCGATTACGCGCTCCAACTCTCTAGTCAAAGTGGTCCGCATTCATTCTTTCGGCCATGCGCTGCGCCCGCCGAGAACGTAAGAACGGAATCCCGCAGCGTATGAGCGCCCAGCCACCTCATACCTCACCGCTATGTCGTCATTCGGCCCTACCTTAGCAAGCGCTTCTGGGCAAAGCGCACACACCAACGCAAGTCACCTTTTAGTCGGAGCACTAACCAAGGTTGGGCCGAATAGCAATCTTGCGGGGAAGCGTGATGTGGCTGGGCGCGAATAGGCTGCGGGATTCCGTTCTAAAGCTCTCGGCGCGCGAAGCGCATGGCCGAAAGAATGAATGCGGGCCACTGAGCGCTGATTCTTCGAGCGCGCAATCGCGAGGTTGCCTAAGCGGCTTGTTCTGCGTGGCAAGTCCTAATGCGGCCACTGCATCCGTTAATCCAGACCAACCCTCTCCAGCCAGCGTGCATGGGGTAAAAAGCTGCTTTCTTTGGTGACTTTCTTTGCAGCAGCAAAGAAAGTTACCCCCCCGCCGGGGAGGCGGCTACTGAATAAACAACACAAACAAGAGCAGCCCTTTGCACGACAGAACAAGACGGAACAACATCGTCCCGCAGATAAGCAGAACGCAAGCCGATTCAATCACCCCATGATCGACAGCCGATCTCACACCGGCACTTATCGCCCACGACCCAGCGACCTACTATGTCTCCACCTTCGGCTAAAAAGGAGCATGCCAAATGAACATACAAACCCGCGGCGCGCGCATCCATATCCACCAAAAGGGAACGGGCGATATAGCACTCGTATTCCTACACTACTGGGGCGGTTCCGCACGCACCTGGGACAGCGTGACAAACAAGCTCTCAGAGCGATACAAGACAATAGCCCTCGACCAACGCGGCTGGGGCGATTCAACCGCCCCCGCACAAGGCTACGCCATCACCGATCTCGCCGACGATGCACAGGACGTAATCGATGCCACGGGCCTCTCGCGCTTCGTGCTCGTCGGTCATTCGATGGGCGGCAAAGTCGCGCAATTGCTGGCCTCGCGCAGGCCGCGCGGGCTCATGGGCACGGTGCTCGTCGCCCCATCGCCGCCATCGCCCATGACGTTTTCCGACGAACAACGCGCTCAGATGACAGCGGCCTATGATTCGCGCGAATCCATCATCCACGTGCTGGAAAACGTGCTGACCGCGACCGCGTTGCCTTCGGCGTTGCGCGAGCAGGTGATCGCCGATAGCCTGCGCGGCGCGCCTCAGGCGAAGGCCGCGTGGCCCAACGCGGGCATGCTCGAAGACATCACGGCGGACGTGGCGCGTATCGACGTGCCGGTGCTGGTGATCGCGGGCGAGCAGGATAAGGTCGATGAGGTGGAAACGCATCGGCGTGAGTTGCTGCCGCGCGTGGCGAATGCGCGATTGATGGTGCTGCCGGGCATCGGGCATTTGTCGCCACTCGAAGCACCCGATGCGCTCGCCGATGCCATCGATGGCTTCATGACTCAAGCTCGATCCCACGGCGGTTCATCGCCGAATGCCGTAATAAGATGATCGACGAAGCGCCGCACCTTGAGCGGCAAATGACGCGCGCTCGCATAAACCGCCTGAATCGCCAGTTCCGAAGTGCGATAGTCCGGCAGGAGCGCAACAAGTTGCCCTTGCGCGATGGGCGCGGCAAATACAAAGGTCGGTCCATACGCGATGCCCGCGCCAGCAAGCGCGGCGGCCAGCAACATCTGCGTGTTGTTGGCCGCGAGACGACATGGACCATCGATCACATGCGCGCGTTGCTTCGCGTCCGTCAGCACCCAATCACCGGCCGACACCGCTTCGCTGAACGCAAGACGCGGCGGGCGCCGCAGATCGTCAGGATGACGCGGCACGCCATGACGTTCCAGATATTCCGGCGACGCGCACAGCACCATGCGGCAAGGCGCAAGCCGTCGCGCAATCAGCCCCGAATCGGGCAGACGTCCGATGCGAATGGCCACATCCGTGCCGGCTTCCGGCAGTTCGATATAGCGATCGCTCAACGTCACTTCGATATCCACGTGCGGATTCGCATCCAGATAACGCGCGATGACTTCGCCCAGATGCAGCGCTCCGAACGTGACCGGCGCCGCGACACGCAGCTTGCCGCGCGCGGTGCCTTGCGCATCGCTGGCTTCGCGGCTGGCTTCGTCCCAGGCTTCGAGAATGTGGCGGCATCGCTCGTAATAGCTTTGGCCGATGTCGGTCAGGCTCAAACGCCGCGTCGTGCGATGAAGCAGCCGCGCGTTCAGCTCCGTTTCGATCGCGCCGATGTACTTGCCCGCCATCGCCGCCGAGAGTCCGTAACGCCGCGCCGCAGCCGCGATGCTTCCGTCATCGACAGCGGCAACGAACACGGCAATGGCAGTCAGACGGTCCATTCAATCCTCGATACAGATAAGCGTCGATGCATTATCGACAGAACGTGTCAGCAAGGCGATGCGATTTAAGTTAGCCTTTCAGATCCGGCTAATTTTTAGTGCAGATTGCAATCATGACCCGTCAAGTACAGATCGATTTCGTTTCCGATATCGCGTGCCCGTGGTGCGCCGTCGGCCTGTCCTCATTGCTGCGCGCCATCGAGCGTGTGGGCGGCGAGGTCGATGCCGAGATCACCATGCATCCCTTCGAACTGAATCCCGACATGGGGCCGCAGGGCGAGCGCATCGTCGATTATCTGGGCCGCAAATATGGCCGCACGCCCGCGCAGATCGAAGAAACGCAAGCCATGCTGCGCGAACGCGGCGCAAGCGTGGGCTTTACGTTCGGCCCGCGCGATTGGGTCTACAACACGTTCGATGCACACCGTCTGCTGCATTGGGCAAAACTCGAAGGCAAGCAGTTGCCGCTCAAGCTCGCATTGCTTACGGCCTATCACGGCGAAGGCAAGAACCCTAGCGATCCTGAAGTGCTCGTTGCTGCCGCGCAAAGCGTCGGTCTCGATGTCGAGCGTGCCCGCGCCGTGATCGCGAGCAACGAATACGCCGACGATGTGCGCACCGAAGAACGCGCGTTTCAGGAACTGGGCATCAACTCGGTGCCGGCCATTATTTTCGAACGAGAGTATCTCGTGAGCGGCGGCCAGCCTGTCGAGACTTTCGAGGAAGCGATTCGAAAGGTTCTCGCGGAACCTCTCAATCAAGCGTAAAGAATCTCCGTGCCGTTACCCGTGAGCCAGTCGATAAACGGTTGGCTCAATCCATCGTCCGTCACCAGATAATCCACGCGGTCCATCGCGCCGAACGCGGCGAATTCGCGTTTGCCGAACTTCTTCGAATCCGCGAGCAGATAGACGGTTTTCGCCGCGTCGATCATGGCGCGCTTCACATGCAGATCGATAAAGTCGGGGTACGAGATGCCCGATTCCATCGACACGCCACCGGCCGCCAGAAAGAGCTTGTCGACGAACATGCCCTCGAAGAACGTCGACGCCTTCTCGCCCGATACGGCGATCGTCTCCGGCTTGAACACGCCGCCTGTGAGCATCACGCGATTGGTCGGTTCCGCGCCCAGCAGAATGGCGATATTCAGCGCGTTCGTCACGATGCGCAGGTTCTGCCGGTCCAGCAAATTCTTCGCAAGCTCGGTTGCAGTCGCGCCGCAATCGAGGATGATCGAATCGCCATTCTCGATCAGGCTCGCAGCCTTCTTCCCGATGAGCGCTTTCTCCGCGCTGGTGGGCAACACCGGCGCTTCGTAAGCGCGCCGCACCGGTTCCGAATGCGCGGACTTCAGCCGCACGTTGCCATGCACGCGCTCCACGCGCCCGAGCCGCTGCAATTCGTCGATGTCCTTTCGAATGGTCGGCATCGACACACCGAATTCGCTGGACAGCTCGGAGAGCTTCACCAGCTTGGCGGCCTGCACGCGTTCGAAAATTTTTTCTGTTCGGGTCCGTTGGTCCATTTTCCTTTCCTGCGCACGCCCGGCTAAGGCGTACTTTTCACTCCGTATTCTGCCTGAAGCAAGGCCCGCCAGAAGCCGCCTAGGTAATTTCCCTTCGTTCCTCGCTTTTGTTTTGACTTTCTATCGAAAGTAAAACAAACTTTCGATCAGGCAAACAGGAAGTCTGGGAGCAGGAATGGAAAACCCCTTCAAGCAGTCCGGCAACGCGCTTCACCGCCGGGCTCAAGAAATCCGCAAGAAGATTTGCGTCATGAACGCCGCGGCCAAAAGTGGCCACACGGGCGGCGATATGTCGGAGGCAGATATCCTCGCCGCGCTGTATTTCCACGTACTGCGTTATGAACTCGATGCGAGCAACCGCGTTAGTTGGCATGACGAATTCATTTTAAGCAAAGGCCACGGCGTCGGCGGTCTCTATTCCTGCTTCGCCGAACTCGGCTGGCTCGAAGAAAAGGAACTGCTCACGTATTTAAAGGACGATTCGCGTCTTCCGGGCCATCCTGTGCGGCAAAAACTGCCTTCGCTGGTGACGGTCAACACGGGTGGATTGGGTCATGGTCTGCCGATCGCGGCGGGTCTTGCGATGGCGAAGCAGCGCCATGCATCGAAGAACGAAGATGCACCCGGACGCGTCTTCGTGCTGACCGGCGACGGCGAACTGGAGGAAGGTTCCAACTGGGAAGCGGCGATGGCCGCCGCGCATTTCGAACTGTCGAACCTGGTCGTGATCGTTGATCGCAACCGGCTTCAACTGGCCGACTTCACGCACAACATCATGGATCTCGACCCGCTCGACGAAAAATTTCGCGCTTTCGGTTTCGAGGTTCATGATGTCAATGGAAACCAAGCCGATTCGATTTGGAAACTATTGGAAAGTCTCGACTTCGGCAATAAAAAGCCAAAAGTCGTGATCGCCCACACCATCAAGGGGCGCGGCGTGTCGTTCATGGAGAACGTGCCGGCATGGCATCACAAGTTCCCCGACGAAGCACAACTTCAACAAGCGCTCAAGGAATTGGACCATGCGTGAACTCGCGGATTTGCGTGACGGTGCGGTGGGCGCGATCAGCCGGCTGACGGCGGCGGGCGAGGACATCATCGTGATGGTGGCGGATTCCACTTCGACCTCGAAGATCGGGCCATTTCTGGAGCGTTATCCGGAACGCGTCATCAATGTGGGGATTGCGGAGCAGAACATGGTCGGCATGGCGGCGGGCATGGCGCTCGGCGGTCATATCGTGTTCACGGCGAACGCCGCGCCATTCCTTGTCGGACGCGCCAACGAGCAAGTGAAGAACGATGTCTGCTACAGCGCCACCAACGTGAAGATGCTCGGCCTCAACGCGGGCGTGGCGTATGGGCCGCTTGCCTCGACGCATCACGCCATCGACGATATCTCGATCATGAGCGGCTTCGGCAACGTACAGATTTTCGCGCCGTGCGATGAAGAAGAAACCGCGCAGATGATCGACTATGCGGCGTCGGTAGACGGACCTGTCTACATTCGGCTGGACAATGCCAAGTTCCCTGTGGTTCACGATGCGTCGTATCGCTTCGAACCGGGCCGTCCTGATGTATTGATCGAAGGATCGCGCGTCGCGGTCATCGCGCTGGGTTCGGTGGTGGGCGAAGCGCTCGAAGCGTGCGAAGCGCTGCAAAAGGATGGTTTGGTGAATCCGACGCTCGTGAATCTCTCGTCGCTGCGGCCTTTGAATCAGGATGCGCTTGCATCGATCATCGAGCGTCACGATGCGATTGTCACCGTGGAAGAACATTCGCTGCATGGCGGCATTGGCGCGACGGTTGCCGTGTTGATGGCGCGCCGTCAGCTTAACCGGTCGCTGAGAATGCTTGGCATCACCGAAGGCGAGTTTGCCAAATACGGCACGCGCAAGGGTATTCGCGCTCACTATGGCATCGACGCGAAGGGCATTGCGCAGGCTATCCGCGCGCTTTGTGCAGTCTGAAGCACGACGACAACGAAGGAGACACAGATGGGCACTCAATACGATATGTCGCTGCGCCACGGCGTCGATTTCGATTTTCGGCTCGATGGAAAGATCGCGGTGGTTTCGGGCGGACTGGGCGGCATCGCGATGGCGACCAATGCGGCCTTGATTGCGAAGGGCGCGCGCGTGGCGATTCTCTATCCGAGTTTCGAGGAGCCGCGTGTGCAGGCGGCAATCGATGAACTCGGCGCGGACAAAGCGAAAGCCTTCGCCTGCGATGTCGCCAATGAGGCCGATGTTGAAAAGGCGATGAAAGCGGCGCATGCGCATTTCGGCGATCTGCATTTGCTCGTCAACGCGGCGGGCTGCATCACGCTGACGAAGGCCGAAGACATCGGTTACGACGAATGGCAGCGGCAGATTGGCGTGAATCTCACGGGACCGTTTCTATGCTCGAAGCACTTTGCGCGCATCGTGCTCGCGAGCGGGCATGGCGGCAAGATCGTGAATATTGCTTCGCAGGCAGCGACGGTCGCTATCGATCAGCACTGCGCCTATACATCGGCCAAGGCGGGATTGATTGGCATGACGAAGGTTCTCGCCAAGGAATGGGCGGCGCGCGGTATCACGGTCAATACGATATCGCCCACGGTCGTGCTTACGCCGATGGGCGCCGCCGCATGGGAAGGCGAGAAGGGCGAGAACATGAAGAAGCTGATTCCGGTCGGCCGCTTCGCTTATACCGATGAGATTGCCGCCGCGATTCTTTTCCTGCTGTCCAACGGCGCGGACATGATTACCGGCGCCGACATCATGATCGATGGAGGCTACACGATCGCCTGATTTATCAAAAACGTCGCTCTAGAAAGACAAATTCAATTGGAGACAAGAACATGTGGAAGAAGCTTGCAGTCGCCGCCGCAGTAGCCGTTTCGTTCACCGCCGTTATGCCGGGCACCGCCAGCGCGGCGGGCAAGGGCACCATCGCCATTCTCGTGAATGCACTCGATAACCCGTACTACGCTGCAGAAGCGAAGGGCGCGGAAAGCGAAGCGAAGAAGCTCGGCTACGACACCATCGTGCTCTCGCATGGCGAGGACGTGAACAAGCAGAACGAACTGGTCAATCTCGTGATCGGCAAGGGCGTGAAGGGCATCGTGCTCGATAACGCGGATTCGAATTCGAGCGTCGCCACGGTGCGCGCAGCCGCCGATAAGAAAGTGCCGGTCGTGCTGATCAACCGTGAGATTCCGAAGGACGGTATCGCCATCGCGCAGTTGAGCCATAACAATCTGCAAGCGGGGACGGAAGTGGCGCAGCGCTTCGTCGAAGCCATCGGCGAAAAGGGCGAATATGTGGAACTCACTTGCAATCTTGCCGATAAGAATTGCGTGACGCGTTCGCAAGCCTTTCATCAAGTGCTCGATCAATATCCTGACTTGAAGATGGTCGCGCGTCAGGATGCGAAGGGCGCGCTGTTGCCCGGCAAGCAGGCAATGGATTCGATTCTTCAGGAGCACTCGAAGATCAAGGGCGTGATCTGCGGCAATGGCCCGGTTGCACTCGGCGCAATTGCCTCGCTCGAATCGGCGGGACGCAAGGACGTAGTGGTGATGGGCATCGATGGCAGCAACGACGAACGCGATTCCGTGCTCGCGGGCAAGCTCAAGGCGACTGTGATGTTGCAGGCGCAGGGCATCGCCATTCATGGTGTGGATTTGCTGGACAAGTACATCACCACGGGCAAGACCGGTGAGCCGGAACGCCAGTTGTTCCGCGGTATTCTGATTACCAAGGACAACGCATCGAAGGTCAAGGACTTCTACTACAACAAGTAACGCCTGTTGTCGGGAACGGGCGCGGCGAAAACGCGCCCGTGCAATGCTTGTCATGTGAGGTCGTCATGTTTCAACCCTTTTCCGCGATGCGGTGCGTGCTCGTGATGCTGAGTATCACGAGCATTGCCGCGTGCCACGTCGTCACCGATACCGAGCTTGCGCAGATCCGCTCGCAAGGCCAGCATAAAGGCCCGGATGCCGGAAAGATCCTGAGCGATCAGCTTATTCCGTACGCTGACAAGAACGCGAAGCCTGCCGCTCAAGTCATTGGCGCACTCAGTCAGAATTTTGATGATGCCTGTAAGCAATACGGTTTTCGTCAGAGCAGTGCGTTTCCGTGCAATTTTTGGCTGCGCGTGCAGGGCAAGGTCATTCGCGTGGACGACTCATCGCGCGTCGGCAAGACATATGTGGATGTCTCGCCCGCAGGCGGCGGCGAGCCTGTGCATATCGCGCTCGAAACCGGACCGGTTGTCATCGGCACCGGCGTGCGTGACGGCTTCCCCGGCGTGAAATACAGCGATTTCGACGATCAAACACGCTTCGCCGCCTTCGGTCAGGAGTTGAATAAACTCGTCGTGACACGCGCGCAATCGGCCAAACTCAAGGCAGGCGACACAGTGGACGTGGCTGCGGTCTATAGCAGTTGGAGCGAGCCGAGCGGTGAGATTCGCGCTATTCCGGTGGCCTGGAAATGAATCAGCCTCGAACCATGAACCCGATCAATGTGATCGAAACGCGCGCGCTGTCGAAGCAATATCCCGGCACCGCTGCACTCGTCGATGTCGATTACAAGGTGCGGCGCGGCAAGGTCAATGTATTGATCGGCGAGAACGGCGCGGGCAAGTCCACGCTGATGAAATTGCTTGCGGGTGCGGAAACGGCCACCTCCGGCGAAATCTGGATCGACGATCAAATCGCGCAAATCAACGATGTGCGAAGCGCGGAGAAGCATGGCATCGGCATTATTTTTCAGGAACTCAATCTCTTTCCCGACATGACGGTGGCGGAGAACATTTTCGCGGGCAATGAGATTACGAGTAGCGGCGTGATTCGCGCGAAGATGGAGAATCATCAGGCCAAGGTGTTGCTGGACCGGCTGCATATCACGCTCGATCCACGCACGCGTCTGGGCGATCTTTATGTCGGTCAGCAGCAGCTTGTTGAAATTGCGAAAGCGCTTTCGAAGCATATCAAGGTGCTCATCATGGATGAGCCGACTTCCGCGCTCTCCAAGACAGAAGTGGAGATTCTCTTCAAGATCATCGCGCAACTGAAGGAAGAAGGCGTGACGGTGATCTATATCTCGCATCGTCTCGAAGAGATCATGGCGGTGGGCGATTGCATCACGGTATTGCGTAATGGGCGGCTCGTGGCGGAAGGCGAGATTGCTGACATTGACATACCGTGGATCATCGAAGCGATGGTCGGATCGTCGAAGAAACGCTTTGCGTTTGCGCAGCACACGATTGGACAGGAAGTGCTGAAGGTTAAAGACCTCGCGCTAAAACGTTCCAATGGCATTTATGCGGTGGATCACGTTTCTTTTTCTGTCAAGGCTGGCGAAGTAATCGGCATTTATGGCTTGATGGGCGCGGGGCGGACTGAATTGCTCGAATCGTTGCTTGGGGCTAATCCGCTTGCGATTGGCGAGATAGAGCTTGCGGGCAAGTCTATCGAAGATATGCCGATTCCCAAACGCATTGAAGCGGGCATAGCGCTCGTGCCAGAAGATCGTCAGAAGCAAGGCATGGTGCAACTCATGACCATCCTCGAAAACATGACCTTATCGAGTCTCGGCAAATTCACGCGGCGCTTTGTCGGCGCGCTCACGCGGGACCGGCAGGTGGAAGCGGCCGACGATATCGTTAAGAAGCTGGCGATAAAGGCCTCGTCTGTCGATGCACCGATCACGTCGCTATCGGGCGGAAATATGCAGAAGGTCGTGATCGGCAAGGCGCTGCTCACGCGTCCCAAAGTATTGCTAATGGATGAACCCACGCGCGGCATCGACGTGGGTGCAAAGGAAGATGTCTACAAGACGATCAGCCTGCTCGCGCAATCGGGCATCGCGGTGATCTATGCGACATCCGAACTCGACGAAGCGATGGCCGTTTCCAACCGCGTCTTCGTGATGGCAAGCGGCAAGCTCACCGCCATCATGGAGCGTGCGCAGTTCGATAGCGAACGCATCGTGCGCGCATCGACGCCTGCGACGGCGGTCGTTTAAGCATGCTTATGATCGATGAAGTACGAAGCGAATGAGATCGAAACCATGAACACACCCAATAGCAGCAATCCGCCGGTCACTCCGGTGCATGCGAAACACAACCGGCATTCGGCTTATGTGTTTTCGCGCGTCGCCGTGAACGTGCTCAAGCTGCGCATCTTTATCGCGCTGTTCGCGATCGTCATTGTGTTCTCACTGGCGACGGAGAACTTTCTGTCGACCGGGAACATGCTCATCATGGCCAAGCACGTGACCATCGTCGCGATTCTTTCCATTGGGATGACGTTAGTCATTCTCACCGGCGGCATCGATTTGTCGGTGGGATCGATCGTCGGGATAAGCGGCATGGCGGCGGGGTATCTTCTGCTCGAAGGCGTGAAGATCGGGCATCACGTCGTGTTCTTCAATCCGTGGGGCGTGACGCTCATTGCATGCGCGCTCGGTGCGCTGATTGGCGCGGTGAATGGTTATCTCATCACCATGCTCAATGTCGCGCCGTTCATCGCGACGCTCGGCATGCTCTATGTGGTGCGCGGCGCGGCGCTGCTCGTCAACAACGGCAGCACGTATGCGGATCTCGAAGGCAATGCGGCGCTCGGCAACACGGGTTTCGAATTCATCGGAAATGGCACGATTTTGGGGCTTTCCACTCCGGTGTGGATCATGATCGTGCTGGCGGTCATCACGATTTTCATTGCGAAAAAAACGCCGCTTGGACGGCGCATCTATGCCATCGGCGGCAACGAACAGGCCGCGCGATTCTCCGGTATCCGAACCAATCGCGTGAAACTCTTCGTCTATATGTTCTCGGGATTTTGCGCGGCGCTGGTCGGGCTCGTCATCACGGCGCAGTTGCAGACGGCGCATCCGCTTACCGGACAGACTTACGAACTGAACGCCATTGCCGCAGTCGTGCTCGGTGGTACGGCGCTGATGGGCGGGCGCGGCACCGTGTTCGGGTCGGTAGTGGGCGCGTGTGTCATTTCCATTCTCGGCGATGGCATGGTGATGTGCGGCATCAGCGATTTCTGGCAGATGGTCATCAAGGGGCTGGTCATTATTTTCGCGGTGGTGATTGATCAGTTGCAGCAACGGCTGCAATCGCGCATGGTGTCGCTTACCGCCTGAGGACCGCATGATGAACTATGTATTGTCGATCGATCAGGGCACGAGTGGCACCAAGGCGCTCGTGTTCGATAGCGAAGGACACGTTCATGCGCGCGGCTTCGCACCGGTGGCATGCACGACGCCGCGCACGGGCTTTGTGGAGCAGGATGCGGATGCGCTGTATGAGTCGGTGCTCAAGGCAGTGGCCGAATGTCTCGATGGCTTCAAAGGCGAGTTGGCCGGCGTGGGCATTTCGAATCAGCGCGAAACGGTTGTCTTATGGAATGCGAAAGGCGAGCCGATCGTCCCGGCGGTGTCGTGGCAATGTCAGCGTTCGCTCGGCATTTGCGAACGCCTCAAGCGCGATGGCCTCGCGCCACTGATTGCGCAGACGACCGGTTTGCTGATCGACCCGTATTTTTCAGGCACCAAACTCATTTGGCTCAATGAGAACGACGAGCGTGTGCGCTCGGCGGTCGCGGCCGGCGATGCTTACTTCGGCACGGTCGATAGCTGGCTTTTATATCGGCTGACGAAAGGCGCGGCGTATCGCACCGATTACACCAATGCATCGCGCACGATGCTCATGAATCTCGATGCGCTCGAATGGGATCGCAATCTAATCGAGACGTTCGGCCTTCAAGGATTGCGCTTGCCTGAGTTGCGGCCATCGGCATCGGAATTCGGTTCGACGGATTTCGATGGACTTTTGAATCGCCCGATACCCGTTCTTTCGATGATCGGCGATTCACATGCGGCAGCAGTCGGTGAAGGTTGTTTAAGCCCCGGCGTTGCCAAGGCAACGATGGGCACGGGCTCGTCTATTCTCATGAACGTAGGATCAAAGGCGCATGCGCCCGAGCATGGCCTCGTCTCCACGCTTTGCTTTGCCATGGACGAGCGCGTGGATTATGCGTTGGAAGGCATTGTCATCAGCGCGGGTTCAACGCCTGCATTTCTAAAGGAAAAGTTGAATTTATTCGATGATTTCGCCAAGGCCGAACAGGCATTCACTGAATACGACAATGGCGGCGTTTATCTGATTCCCGCGTTCTCGGGCATTGGTTGTCCGCACTGGAAATACCCCGGCGGCGCGCAGATCGTCGGATTGAATTTCTCCAATTCGTGGCAGCACGTGGCGCGCGCGGCGTATGAATCGATCGTCTATCAGATCAAGGATGTCATCACGGTCATGGAGCAAGTGGCCGATGTGCCGCTTGCCGAGTTGTATCTGGATGGCGGTTTAACGAAGCGGCCGTTTCTCTTGCAGTATTTGTCGGACACGTTGAATCGTCCGGTCAGCACGCTTGCTTTGAGTGAGATTTCAGCGGCGGGTGCGGCGGCGTTGGCGGCGTGCAAGGCGGGTTTCGTGATATCGCTCGATGCATGGCATGCGAAGCGTGAAGTCGCGCGACGGGTGGAGCCGGGCAGCGGTGTAGGCGTTGCCGCGGAGAATCACGCGCAATGGCTGCGCTGGATCGATCGTCTTTAATCTATTTCTTTTGGAGAATCCGACGTGGCTCAGGCATTGAAGCGGTTCGAGAACAAGGTCGTCGTGGTAACGGGTGGCAGTCGTGGCATTGGGCTGGGTATTGCGGAGCGATTCGCGCAGGAAGGCGCGAAGGTCTGTGTGACCGCCAATGAAAAAAGCGTGCATGATGCAGCCGCCCGTTTGCGCGATGCAGGCTTCGACGCGCTTTCCGTGGAAATGGATGTGACGAGCAAAGCGCAGGTCGTCGCCTTGTATGAAGAAGTCGCCGCCAAGCTCGGCGAAGTGGATGTGTCCGTTCAGAACGCGGGTGTCATCACCATTGCCAAGTTGCCGGAACTCACTGAAGACGAATGGGATAAGGTCATGGCCGTGAATACCAAAGGCGTATTCCTCTGCTGTCAGGAAGCGGCCACGCGCATGTTGCATGCGGGCAAGACGGGGCGGCTCATCAATACGGCATCGGGTCAGGCGCGGCAAGGTTTTGTCTATACGCCGCACTATGCGGCCAGCAAGTTCGGCGTGCTTGGCATCACTCAAAGTCTTGCGAAGGAACTTGCGCCGACGGGCATTACCGTGAATGCGTTTTGCCCCGGCATCATCACGACGGATATGTGGTCCTATAACGATGAAGCGTGGGGTAAGCTGCTCGGCGACTATAAGCCGGGCGAACTGATGGCGGAGTGGGTCGCGAACATTCCGATGAAACGCGCGGGCAATGGAAGCGATGTCGCGGGACTGGTGTCATTCCTGGCTTCCGAAGATGCCGCCTATATCACGGGCCAGACAATCAATGTCGATGGCGGGATGTTCATGTCTTGATGGTTCGATGAGAGAAACCTAAAGCCCGGCCCGTGTGGCCGGGCTTTTTTTGCGCTGACCTAAAAAAACAAACACTCGCTGACTGTTATGTTGGCTTGTTAAAGACAACCCAAATTTCATCGGCAACCTAAAAGTCGAGCCAAATAAAAATAATAACGAGTGAATTCATTGAGTTAATTCATTCTATCGGTAAGTGAATCGCTCGCTGGCACGCCCCTCGCGTGAGGTGGTGCGAGCGCAACGAATAACGCTCCAAACCCAACCCACCCAAGGAGATTCACCATGCTGACGATCACCAACCTCACCGCTTCCAAGGAACTCGACCGCGCTGAAATGGGCGCTATCAAGGGCGGCAACTCGTTCTTCTCGAACGCTGGCGTCAATGCCAACGCGCAAGTCGGCGGCGTGTCGTTCGGTTCCTCGCAATCGAACAATGCACCGGTCACGCAAATCGATGCCTCGCAACACACCAGTGTCGATGCCGTCACCGTCAACAAGACGCTTAACTCGCTCGGTAGCCTGATTATCGGCGCGAAGATGTAATGATGTCGAGAAGAGGGAAGGGAAGCGTGATCCCTTCCCTCTCCCATGCCCTTCACAAAAACGAGGTCAAGGGAGAGGTCCGCTCGATCCCGGCGGCTTCTGTATGGCGTAGTACGTTCCTTGAGCCCGGCCTTTGAAGCCGGGCTTTTTTTGTCTCAACAAAGCCATGCATTGAAGCTGTCCGCCATTCACAGACATTCACGTGCGGTTCGTTGGCGTACATCGAACTAAAGCCTGTTTATCCAGCATTCCTTAGTGTTGCAAAAATTGCCGCAGTAAAAAATATTCACGAGCAAAGTCATGGACTTAGTTTTTGAGCCGATCTTCTAGCCGCAACGCTGGCACAGCCCTCGCATAGAACCCTGCGAGCAAGCGCAAATGCTCAACCCAACCCAACACACTCAAGGAGAATCACCATGCTGAACGTCAAGAACATCGCCGAAGAAAAAGAACTCGACAAAGCCGAAATGAGCGAAATCCAGGGCGGTAACTCTGTCTTTTCGAACGCTGGCGTCAATGCCAACGCGCAACTCGGCGGTGTGTCGTTCGGCTCCGCGCAAACGAACAACGCAGGGGTCACGCAACTCGACGCCTCGCAACAGACGACAGTCGATGCCACCACCGTGAACAAGTCCATCGAGTCTATCGGCAGCGTGCTCGGCGGCGTCAAGATCTAGTCCTCACACTCACATACGCTATTTAACCCAAGGAGAACCAACATGCTGACTGTCAAAAACATCGCCGATGAGAAAGAACTCGACCAGGCCGAAATGAGCGCCATCGAGGGCGGCACGAGTATTTTTTCGAACGCCGCATTCAACGGCAACCTGCAAGCGGGTGGCGTGTCGGCCGGTTCTCCGCAAACGAATAACGCGGCAGTCACGCAGCTAGACGCGTCCCAGCATACGACCGTCGATGCGGTCACCGTGAACAAGTCGCTGGACGCGATCGGCAGCCTGATCGGCGGCACGAAGATCTGAGCGTTCGGACAACTACCATCGACAGGGAAGGGGTACGTCATGATCGATATCGCCAATATCCCCGCTGAAAAGGAACTCGATAGCGAGGAGATGAGCAACATTCAAGGCGGCATGGACATCTTTTCGAACGCCGGCAGGAATGCGAACGTGCAAAGCGGCGTGTCTTTCGCCAGTCCGCAGGTCAACGTCGCGCCGGTCACGCAGATCGATGCTTCGCAACACACGGACGTCGATGTCAAGAGCGTCACGAAGTCGGTCGATGCGCTCGGCAGCATGGTGTCCGGCATCAAGATTTAAGTTGGGTTGGGCCGAGGCGAAGGGGCAGCGCGTTCCTTCGCCTTTTTGTATTCGTCGACATTTCTCTTTCCCCCGATCTCTCCGCCATAAAAAACCCTCGCTCATTTTCATTACGTTTCTTTTCGAGATGATATAACATTGCATCCGCACATCGGAGGGATGCCATCGACGATGTGAAAGCGGACCTCGTTCGTCGTATCCACGCAACGATATAGTGTTGCGCGACGAGGTTCGAGGTCGAAGCCGAACACTCAAAAAATCATCATGAAAAAAGACCCGACCGGACGTGTCCAACGTCTATCGCCGCTTGCTCTGGCGTGCATGGCGTTTGCCGCGCACGCGCAGCAGCAGAGCGCCGCGCCTGCCGCGACAAGCACGCTTGCGCCCGTTTTCGTGACCGCGAATCCGCTTGGCGACAGCGATCTCATCTCGCCCGCGACCTCACTTTACGGCGATGCGCTGACCCGTCGCCAGACTAATTCGCTAGGCGAGACGCTCAACGGCCTGCCCGGCGTGTCGACGACGACATACGGTCCGATGGTCGGCCGCCCCATCATCCGCGGCATGGATGGCGACCGCATTCGTCTCCTGCAAAACGGCGTGGCCGCCTGGGATGCGTCGTCGCTTTCGTACGACCACGCGGTCCCGCAGGAGCCGCTCACGGTCGAGCGCGTGGAGATCGTGCGCGGACCGGCGGCCTTGCTGTACGGCGGCAACGCGATCGGCGGCGTGGTCAACACGATCGACAACCGCATCCCGCGCGAGCCGATCAAAGGTGTCGATGGCGCCGTCGATACGAGCTATGGCGGCGCCAACAATGCCCGCGCAGGCGAAGCGATGGTCGAAGGCGGCAACGGCCAGTTCGCCTTTCACGTCGATGCTTTCGACCGCGAAACCAGCAAGGAACGCATACCGGGCTTCGCGCACTCGGACCGTCAGCGCGCGCTCGATGGGCCGGATGCCGACGAAGCCTACGGCAGCATCCCGAACAGCGACGGGCGCTGGCACGGCGGCGCGGTCGGCGGCGCATACACATGGGCCGATGGCTACGCGGGCCTGTCCTACAACGGTTACGAAGCGAACTACGGGTCGGTAGCCGAGGACGATGTGCGTCTGCGCATGCATCAGGATCATGTGGCGTTTGCATCCGAAGTGCGCAATCTGAGCGGTCCGTTCACGCAATTGAAATTCGATTTCGGCTATACCGATTACGAGCACAGGGAGATCGACGACGGCGTGACCGGCACCACGTTCCGCAATCACGGCTATGAAGCGCGTGTCGAAGCGCGGCATCGCAAAATCGGACCGTTCGAAGGCGCGATAGGCGTGCAGGTCAGCCAGAACACGTTCTCCGCGCTCGGCGACGAAGCGCTCGTTCCGACCACGCAAACGACCAACGTCGCGCTATTCGGTCTCGAAGAATGGAACGTCACGGATGCGTTCAAGCTGAGCGCAGGCGCACGTTACGAGCACGTCAGACAAGACCCGACCGCTGCCGGCGACGACAAGTTCGCGAGCGCCACCACACGCGATTTCAACGCGTTCAGTGCATCGCTCGGTGCGCTCTACAAGCTGACGCCGGTGTGGTCGGTAGCGGGCGATGTCGCCTATACGGAGCGCGCGCCTGCGCTTTACGAGCTGTTCGCCAACGGTCCGCACGATGCAACGGGCCAATACCTAATCGGCAATCCCGACGCGCAGAAAGAAAAAGCCGTTTCCGCCGACTTGTCCTTGCGATTCGCTAGTGGTCCGAACAAAGGCAGCCTCGGTGCTTTCTACAGCCGTTTCCGCAACTATCTGACTGAGTTCAACACAGGGCGTCTGGTCAACGACGACGACGAAGTCGTGCCGCAAGGCACCGACGATGCATTGAACGAAGCCGTCTATCGCGGCGTGCGCGCGGAGTTCTACGGCATCGAGTTCGACAGCAAATGGCGCGTGTACGAGCACGGCGCGCATCAGGTCGATGTCTCGCTCGTCGGCGATTACACGCATGCGCGAAACATGGACACCGGTCAGCCGCTGCCGCGCATCTCGCCTTTGCGTGCGACGCTTGCTGTCGATTACGGCTATGGGCCGTTCGGCGCGCGCGCGGAAATGGAACACGCGTGGGGCCAGCATCGTGTGCCCGAGGATGACTTGCCGACCGCGAGCTACACGAAGCTCGGCGTCATGTTCACGTATAAATTCCATGTTGGCGAAACGCGCTGGCTCGCTTATGTGCGCGGCGACAACCTGACGAATCAGGACATTCGCTATGCGAGTTCGGTGGTCCGCGATATTGCGCCGGAAGGCGGCCGCAGCGTCATGGTCGGTCTACGCACGACGTTCTAGCGTGGTCTTCGGCCTTGACAACGGCGACGGCAAGCGTCTATCGTGCACGCGCGGAGCGGTGGGTCAAGCACACTTCGGGAACAGGAAGTCGATGAACCCGGACCACGGGGTTACCCCGTGGATGACTCGCAATCTGCATGACGCCGCAAGAGCCACGTTGCGCTGTGCGCAAACCCGCTCTCGCAGAACCGGCACGTTGATTCATCGCTCCGCTTTTAACCCTGGTCATGCGTTTAGGTCTTAATCAAACCGCCATCACGATTGCTGACGCCATGCTCGCCGGTGAGCCGGAAACAGCGGGCATCGTGGCGCGCATGGCGGCTACGCTCGGCGAACAGGCTTCGTGGCTGAACGATGCCGCGCAACTGGCGCTTGAACACTTCGGCGAGCGTTGGGAAGAAACACAGGCCGATGAGCTTGTTCCGGTCATCGCGGAAATGCCTGCGTTCGTGTCTGCGTGGAGAAGCGAGCATCCGCCTGTGGTCACGCGTATCGTCGTGCGCGCGGCGCGACAGGAAGCACCGCCCAAGCCACTGGCGCACGTGGCGCTTCCACATTTACCGACGCTCGCCGATCTCGCGGACTGGCTCGAACTCACGCCCGGCGATCTCGGCTGGATGGCGAATCGCTGGCGGGTAGAGGCGCGCGAAGCGTCCTCGCGCGTGCATCATTATGCTTATCGTGCATGTGAGAAGCGTGACGGGCGCTTTCGTTTGATCGAGCGTCCGAAGCCTTTGTTACGCGTGGCGCAGCACAAGATTCTGCACGGCTTGCTCGGACACGTGCCACCGCACGAAGCCGCGCATGGCTTTAGAAAGGGGAGAAACATCGTCTCCTTCGCCGCGCCGCATGCAGGCAAGCCGTGGGTGATTCGTCTCGATCTTTCGGACTTCTTTGTATCCGTCACGGCCGCGCGGGTTCATGCGTTGTTTCGCGCGCTCGGGTATCCGCTCGCAGTCACGCAAGCCTTGTGCGCGCTCGTGACCAATCGCGTGCCGAGTGCGATCCTCAATTCCGCCGAACTCAAGGACATATTCGACTGGCTGGAGAAGCAAGCCCTCAGGACGCGGCATCTGCCGCAAGGAGCATCGACATCGCCGGCACTCGCGAACCTGTGTGCGTTTCGGCTCGATGTGCGTCTTGCCGCGCTCGCACGCTCCATGAATGCGACTTACACGCGCTATGCCGATGACCTCGCGTTTTCCGGCGGCGATGCCTTGTCCGGTGCATGCGCGCGTTTGCCGGTCAGGGTTCACGCGATCGCCATCGAAGAAGGATTCTCGGTGCAGCCGCGCAAGACGCGCTTCATGCCGCAAGGCGTGCGGCAGCGGCTCGCGGGTGTCGTCGTGAACCGGCATCCGAACTTCGCGCGTGATGAGTTCGACACGCTCAAGGCCATTCTTACCAACTGTGTGAGGCACGGGCCCGAATCGCAAAACAGGCTTGGGCAAGCGGATTTTCGTGCCTCGCTGCGCGGACGTGTCGCGCATGCAACGATGCTCAATTCCGCGCGCGGCGCCAGGCTCATGGCCATTTTCGAGCGCATTGACTGGAACACGAACGATGTCGATCTATAGCGTTCAGCGTCCTTCGGCATGAGCCCCGCGTAGCGTCATCACCGCGCTTGCGACGCTCGCGACGAGCTTGCCATCCTCGCGCTCGATATCGCATTGGTAGTGGCTGATCGTGCGTCCACGATGCGTGGCCCACGCACGCGCACGCAAGCGCGCCTGCCACACCGGCCGAAGAAACGTCGCCTTCAGATCGATGCTGGTGAACGTCTCGCCCTGATCCATGCGCGTGGAATGCGCGGTGCCGATGGCCGCATCGGCCAGTTCGCACAGCATGCCGCCATGCACCGTGCCTTGCTGATTGCCGTGGAGCCTTGCATCCGCGTTCAGTTCGATGGTGGCCGTGCCGTCGCCAATCTCCACGATGCGAAAGCCCAGCAGGCCGGAAATCGCCGTGGGATACGACATATGCGTTGCGTCGCCGGGCAGCAGGCGGCCTTCGAGCTCGCGTTGCAGAAATTCAAGCACGGATAAGCGCGCTGTGTCGCGTTTCATGTCGTCGTATTCCCGGTGATTGCTTTCGAATGAGAGCGTAGTCCCGTAGACTAGTACGATCAAGAAATTGTCCTAGGTACGCCGCCATGTCCGTTTCTCCGGTTTCCCTTGTCACGGAACAAATCGCCGCCGATATCCGCAGCGGCAAGCTCGCGCCCGGCGCGTCGCTGCCCACGCATCGGCAACTGGCTGCGCGGCACGGCGTGGCGATCGCATCGGCCAGCAAGGTGTATGCGCAATTGAAATCGATGGGCCTCGTGATCGGCGAAACCGGACGCGGCACTTTCGTGCGTGAACGGCCACAGGAACGCGAATGGGACAGCAACGACGAAAGCCGGTTGAATGCGGGCGCCATCGACCTGTCGTTCAATCACCCCTCCTTGCCGGGTCAGGCGGACCTGTTGCGCGCGATGCTGCGCGATCTCGCGGCGTCGGGCGATCTCGCCGCGCTGTTGCATCAGCAGCCACCGGGCGGCAGACGGCATGAACGGCGCATCGTGGCGGACTTTCTGGCGAAGCAGCGCGGCGTGCGCGCCGATCCCGCGCATGTGTTCCTCGTCAACGGCAGTCAGCAAGGTCTGGATATCGCCGTGCGCGCCTTGCTTGCGCCTCACGATGCCGTTGCCGTCGACGCCTTGACCTATCCCGGCTTCAAGATGCTCGCGGACCTCCAGCGCCTTGCCTTGCGGTCCGTTCCCGCTCTCGACGACGGCCCCGATCTGAACGCGCTGGACTCATGTTGCCGCCGTCACGGCATTCGTGCGATCTACACCATGCCGAGCATGCACAATCCCATGGGCTGGGTGCTGACGGAACGGCAACGCCATCGGCTCGTGGAGATCGCGCGCCGTCACGATTGTCTGTTGTTCGAAGATGCGTCCTATGCTTATCTCGCCGGTCGCGCGCCGCCCGCGTTGATCACGCTCGCGCCTGAGCGAACGGTCTACGTTTCAAGTCTTTCCAAGAGCCTCGCGAGCGGATTGCGCTTTGGCTATATCGTCGTCCCGGAGCATCTCGCAAGCCGTATCAAGGCGGCGATCCGCGCGAGTTTCTGGAGCCTGCCCGGCATCGTGACGGCGATCGCCACGCGCTGGATGGCCGACGGCACAGCCGCGCGCCACGAAACGCTGTTGCGTCGCGAGGCGCGCCGGCGTCAAACCATTGCGCGCGCCGTATTCTCGGGAATGCAAACGATCGCGCATCCGGCGTCGCTGTTCGTCTGGCTCAAACTGCCTGAAGACCTGCGCGCCGACAGAATAGCGACCGCGCTGGCCAATCGAGGCATCGCGGTATCCAAGGCGGAAGCGTACGCCACGACGAAACATGTGCCGCGCGCGTTGCGTCTCGGCCTGAGTTCGGTGCCGATAGACCAACTCAAGGACGTATTGATGCAAACGCGCGAAACCATCGAGCGGTTTCCGATCTGAGCGCGCCACATTTCACGGCTTGTCCGTTTCCTTCATGAATTCCGCGAGACGTGTCGCGTAGAACGCGGCGTTGCCGGTCGTACCGTGACCGCGCGTGTTCGCGCTCGCGGGAATGAGATACAGACTGCCTTGCTTCACCTTCATGAGCGCGTTGGTCATGGTGCCGGTTTCGGGCGGGTTGCGTTCGTCGTCGGCGGAATTGATGGCAAGCAATGGCGCGTCGATCTTGCCGAGCGCGGGCTCGGGATTGTAATCGGCGGATGAATCCCATTGATAGACGAAATCGTTCGCATCGCTGACGATCGGCGCGGCGAGCAAATCGTCGACAAGCTTGTCGGCTTTCGCGTGGGTGGGCGCCAGCGCCTGATAGCCGAGCGTGCCGCCGCTGGTCGCGATTGAGAACATCGCGTTGGCAAGTTGCAGCGAGGGCGGCTGCACGGTGTAATTGCCGTGATCGTAGGCCGGATCGCGACGGATCGATTCGACCAGCATGCGCCGCATCATCCAGTTGCGCGCGGACATTTCGGTGGGCTGCGAGGCCATTGGCACGAGCGCGTCCATCATGCCGGGATAGCGTTCGCCCCACAGCCATGTCTGCATGCCACCCATCGAATTGCCGATGACAAGCCGCACATGGGAGATTTTCATGCCCTCGGTGAGCAGCCGGTATTGCGCGAGCACGAGATCGTCGTAATCGTAGTGCGGGAAGTTGGCGCGCAGACCATCGGAAGGCCTGGTCGATTCGCCCACGCCGATACCATCCGGAATCACGATGTAATAGCGGCGCGCATCGAGCGGCTGGCCCGGGCCGAACAGCTTGCCCGCGAAGGCCGCCGAAAGCATGGTCTTGGCGGTCTGATTGGTGCCGTGCAGCACCAGGACGACAGGAAGCGACGGATCGCCAATGCTCACGTAATGCAGCCGCACGTTCTCGAGCGTGCGTCCGGTGTGAAAGGTGAAGCTCGGCGCGGTCCAGTCGCCGTCGCGCGGGGCGGGATCGCTTTGGGCGAAGGCATTGATGGACGCGCAGCAGGCTAATGCGCCGAGCGTGAGATGCAGTAAACAGCGGCGGGCGAACGAATGCGTCATGCGTGGCGCTCCTGACTGGCGGGTGGATCCGCGCTATTTTAAAAGCGTCAGCGAGCGCCCGCTGCGTTCAGATGATCGGCTTTCCACCCGTGACCGCAATGGTCGCACCGGAGATGTAACTGGCCTCGTCCGACGCCAGCAACACATAAGCGCCCGCCAGCTCCGCAGGTTGTCCGGGCCGCTTCATCGGCACTTGCGAGCCGAAGTTCTTCACGCTGTCGGGTGGCATGGTCGAAGGAATCAGCGGCGTCCAGATCGGGCCGGGCGCCACGCAATTCACGCGTATGCCGCGTTCGGCCAGCAATTGCGCGAGGCCGCCGGTGAAGTTCTGAATCGCACCCTTGGTGCTGGCGTACGCGATCAGTCCGGGGTTCGGCGCGTCTGCATTCACCGAGGTGGTGTTGATGATCGCGCCGCCCGCTTTCATATGCGCGAGCGCCGCCTTGGTGATGCGAAACATCGCGCCAATGTTCGTCGAATAGGTCTTGTCCCACTCGTCGTCGCTGATGTCTTCTAGCTTGTCATAGGTTGCCTGATAGGCCGCGTTGTTCACTAACACGTCGATGCGTCCGAACGTTTCCGCAGTCGTCGCGACGAGTGCCTTGCAATGGTCGCGGTCGGTCACGTCGCCGGGCAAAAGCAGCGCGCGCCGGCCGGCCTTTTCGACCCATCGCGCGGTGTCTTTCGCGTCCTCGTGCTCATCGAGATAGGCGATGGCGACATCCGCGCCTTCGCGCGCGTAGGCAATCGCCACCGCGCGTCCGATGCCGCTGTCCGCACCTGTCACGAGCGCCACCTTGCCAGCAAGCCTGCCGTTTCCTTTGTACGTGGATTCGCCGTGATCGGGCTGCGGCTGCATCGGCGCGGTCAGGCCGGGACGACGATCCTGCTGTTGCTCCGGCAAGGGGGGGCGAGGGTAGTCGGTTTGAGTCATGCTGAATCTCCGGTGGGTTTTACAAGGGCTTTCAGCATGGGATGTTCCAGGGGTTGGCCCTCGCATGGCGCAAGATGTTCAGAAAAAGATCTCGCCAAAAGGGCTTCGAATGCGGCAATAGTCTTCTGTCAACCAAGCGGAATCAAACTGTAATCGACTAAAGTCTCCCCTCCAAAGGATGAGCGTTATCCCCGCGAATCGAGGCTAATTCATTTTTGGGCACGTTCTATCGTTCTAATCGTGCCGGGCGCGTTCATTAATCGATTCGAGGCTCAAAACAAAAAAGCGTTTGGCACGCACGCGGACGTCACCTCACCAATCGAGACCGCCGGGACAGCTTCAACCCCGAAAGCGGACGCGCATCTGTTGTGATTTTCTAGCCAATCGGGAGCGACCGGGACGATCAGCATGACTGATCGTCTTTGAGTGGAAAAGGTCGTTACCGCTTTCATTGTGGGTAACAAGGAGATTGGAAATGTCTACGAAACTGCTCATGGCCGCAATCGTCGCCACGTTCTCGTTCGGCGCGGCGCAAGCACAGGACGCGCCGATAAACGACGCACAAACGACCGCTCAAAGCCAGACCAATGCAATATCTTCCTCGACCGACGACACGGCCTACGGTGGCACGCGCGCAAAAGGAGACTCGGGATCGATGTCGGTGACGGGGCGGCCTCGTCTACAGGATTGCGTCGGGCCTGTGTCTTTCTGCGATATCTATAAAGGACAATAAGCGAACGGAAGGCGCCGGCTTTTTGCTTCGCGGAGCAGCCGGCGCTTATCAAGACCGCATTTGCGCGAGCTTCCCCAATCGATGCATGGTTTCGCGCACGCGCTTCTGGCTCGTCATCGCGGTGTATTCTTCGAACAGCACGTCGTAGATCGCCGAGGCTTCGCCTTGCGGTTGGCATGCGGCAAACCGCTGCGCGCCGAATCGCGACGCACCTTCCGCGAAACTCCCGACCGTTCCCGCCGCGACGGCGCCGTGAATTGCCGCGCCCACCGCCGTGCTGTGTTCTATGTCGGGCACTTCGACCGTCGTGCCGAGCACATCTGCCATGAGTTGCACGAGGAAGCGGTTGTTCTTCGTGAGACCGCTGGCAAGAATCGTTCGCTCGATGGGAATATCAGCATGCCTGAACAATTCGACGATTGTCCTCGCGCCGTAGCAAATCGATTCGAGCAACGCTCGGTAGATTTCATCCGGCGAGGACGTCACTCTCAGGCCGAGTATCGCGCCGCTCAGTAGCGGGTCCGAAAGCGGCGCACGGCATCCGCTCCACCAATCGAGCGCGAGCAGTCCTGATTGTCCGGGTGCAAGCGCAGCGGCCGCCGCGTTGTAGGCGCGGAAGTTTTCGTCCTTGTCTTGCGAGATCGGCGCGAGTTTGGCAAACCAGGCGAGGACATCGCCGAAGCCCGCCTGACCCGCCTCGTAACACCACACGTCCGGAAGCGCCGCATCTTTGGCGACGCCTTCGATACCGCCAGGAAGTTGGCGTTCCTCATCATCGAGCAGCATCCAGACGGCGGATGTGCCCAGCGAGCCGACGAGCGTTCCTGCTTCGACCGCGCCGAGCGCGGGAAGAATGACGTGCGAGTCGATCACCGCGACCGCGACGGCAGGATTGCCGACGATACCGGTTTCCCGCTGCCATTCGGAACTTAAACGCCCACCTGACGTACCGACGATGTCCGGCGGCGCAAGACGTTGCGAAAGATCGCCAACACTGAATTGCGGATAGCCATCATCTTCCGTGTAATGCGCCTTGAATCGAGCCATGTCGGAGCTACGGCTTTCTTGTCCCGTCAGTTGCCACACGAGCCAGTCGCCCGCTTCGATAAAGCGCGCCGTATCTGCCCATAGCGCAGGTGCTTCCGCTGCCATTTGCGCCGCTTTAGCGGGCAACCATTCCGCAGACGTCTTGCCACCGAACTTATTCAGAAACGCGCCGCCCGCCTCATTGATAGCATCGGCCCACGGCTGAGCCGAATGATGTTTCCAGAGCTTGACGTACGCATGCGGCTCGTTCGGATAGCGCGTCGAAAGCGGCGTGGCGTCGGCGGTGACGGGCATCGGCGTGCTTGCAGTGAACCCAATGCCGATGCCCTCGACCTGCTTGTCGCGCGCGAGCTTCGACAGAATGAGCCGCGCGCATTCCAGATAGTCAGCCGCATCCTGAAGCGCCCAGCCGTAGGGCAGGGCGCATCCTGTGGAAAGCGCAGATGTCATCGTTCCATGGCGATACATAACGGAATGCGCCGCGCAGACTTGGCCGGATACGATATCGATCAACACGCCTCGCGCCGATTCCGTTCCATAGTCCAGCCCGATCAAATAGCGGGAGCTTGTCATGAGTTCGCCTGATTACCAGATGGTGTAGCCCGCATCGGTCAGCAGAATGGCACCGGTCACAGCACTGGCCGCGTCAGATGCGAGAAACATGATGGCGCTGGCCACTTCCTCCGGTTCGATCATGCGGCGCATGGGCGTGTTGTCCATCCACGGCTTGAAGAAGCGTTCGTCCTTGGCGGTGACATTGGACATGGGCGTATTGACGTAGGTCGGCGCCACGCAATTCACGCGTACGTTTCGCTCGGCCCATTCGCCAGCCAGCGACTTCGTCAGATGATGCACCGCTGCCTTCGACGCGTTGTAGTGAACTTGCCGCTGCAGCTTGTTCGAAATGACACCCGACATGGAGCCGACCGTGACGATAGAACCTGTCCGGCGTTCGAGCATGTAGCGGCCAAAAGCGCGGCACGTCCAGAACGTCCCGTTCAGATTCGTGTCGATGACCTTGAGCCATGCATCGTTCGGCATGTCTTCGGCGGCGGTATCGGGCCATGCGATTCCGGCATTCGCAATGAGCGTGTCGATGCGGTTTTCACCGGCATTGAATTGCGCCGCGACGGCGTTGCATCGTTCGGGATCGGTGATATCGAGCGTGACACCCTCGGCCGTGATGCCTTGTTCGCGCAGCCGCTCGACAGCATCGGCCAAAGCTTGTTCCGTCAGGTCCGAGAGAAAGATTTTCGCCCCGGCTTGACCGAGCGCAAGCGCGGCTTCGAAGCCGATACCGCGACTGCCGCCCGTGATGAATACGCCTTTACCTGCCCAATTGTCGTCGCTTGCCGCCATCGAATACTCCGTGTCATTGAGAGAGTGAGTCCTGACGCTTCGAGAGCATTATAAAAAATAGTCTCGTGGACTTGTTCGATGGCGACACACTTCTTATTTATTGTTATTGAGTCTGCTGCTCCGGTTGCCCTTGCCGTGCGGCCTGATTTTGCGCCTGTTGGTCTTGCGCGTGCGCGGCATCTTCCTTCGCTTTCTTGTTCGCCATATGGCGTCCAACGACACATCCGCCCGCCGCACCGAGCACTGCGTGACCGTTGCCGACGAAATGCCCCGCAACGCCGCCTGCTGCTGCGCCTTTAAGACATCCTGCAGCATTGGCTTGCCCGGCTGCCACGAATAAGACGGACGCGATCAATACGATTTTCTTTGAGTTCATTTTTATGCCCTTTTGGAAAGTCTGTGCCTTGCGCACGTTTCGTTCCTGCCAACGAACGTCGGCGTTTCACCATACTGTTAAAATTCGCGCTTCATCGCTTTAGCACCGACGCCTTCATGAACAACGACACGCCCACGGCATGGATGCGCGAGATTCTCGCGGGCATCGTCACCAGTCTCGCCTTGATTCCCGAAGTCATCTCTTTCGCGTTTGTATCCGGCGTGGAGCCGCGCTCGGCTTTGTTTGCATCGGTGGTGCTGTTGGTCGTCACCTCGTTGTTCGGAGGCCGCCCGGCCATGGTCACCGCGGCCGCCGGTTCGGTCGCGCTCGTTGTCGGACCCATGGCACATGCGCATGGCACGGGCTATATCCTGCCCGCGGTATTGCTCGGTGCGCTCATTCAGGTTGCGTTCGGTCTGCTCGGGCTGGCGCGCATCGTGCGATTCATTCCGCGTTCGGTGATGCTCGGGTTCGTCAACGCGCTCGGCATTTTGATCTTCTGGGCGCAGGTGCCGCATCTCATCGGCCAGCCGCCTGTCGTGTATGTGCTCTTTGCCGTGACGCTCGCGATCGTGCTGATCGGCCCACGCATCACGCGTGCGGTGCCTGCGCCGCTCGTGGCCATCGTCGTGACGACGCTGATCGCGGTGATGTTGCATTGGGCCGTGCCGACCGTGGGCGGTAATCATCCGATGTCGGCGGATTTGCCCGGCTTGACCGCGTGGACCGTTCCATTCGATTTGAGCACCGTGAAGATCGTCTGGCAGACGGCGGTGTCCATCGCGTTCGTCGGTTTGCTCGAGACCTTGCTCACCGCCAAGCTGGTGGACGAGATGACCGAAACGCATTCGAGCAAGACGCGCGAATCGTGGGCGCTGGGGCTGGCCAATCTCGGTGCGGGTTTCTTCGGCGGAATCGCCGGATGCGCGATGATCGGGCAAACCGTGGTGAACGTGAACATCGGCGGCGCACGCACGCGCGTGTCCACGCTTGCGGCGGCGGCCACGCTTCTTTTGCTCATCACCGAGCTCAGTCAGATCATGTCGCGTATTCCCATGGTCGCGCTCGCCGGCGTAATGATGATCGTCGCCATCAAAACGGTGGACTGGCACAGCGTCCATCCGGCCACGCTGCGCCGCATGCCGTTGATGGAGACATCGGTCATGCTTTTGTCTGTCATCCTGACTGTTTATACGGGCAATCTGGCGGTGGGCGTGGCGGGCGGCGTGCTGCTCGCGACCGTTCTCTTCGCGCGACGCGTGGCGCATGTCATTCGCACGGTCCGCACGCTTTCCGACGATGGCCAGAGCGTGCATTATGAAGTGCATGGGCCGGTTTTCTTCGGCAGCAGCAACGATCTGGTCGAGCAGTTCGAATACGCGATCGATCCGCGCACGGTCGTCATCGACTTCACGAAGTCGCAGGTCTGGGATGCATCGTCGGTGGCCGCGCTGGATTCGATCGAACTCAAATACCGGCAGCATGCGGCTGACGTGACGATTGTCGGACTCGACGAACGCAGTCACGCGTTTCATGCGCGTTTGAGTGGCAAACTCAATGTCGGTTAAACGGTGCAGAATAAAGCTGGACACAACATGTCGCGGAGCGCGCAATGAACAAAGGAAAGACCAAGCTGACCCGTCAGGACGCCGAGCGGCTTTTCGAAGGCTTACCGGCGTCAACGTCACGTGCTTCTTCGAGCCGCGCGGAAAACCCCTTCGGCGATGCACCTTCCACCACGCCCAAACACGCCCCCTTCGCCCAGGACGACGAAGCGAAGCTATGGAAGGACAATCTCATCACGCTGCCCAAGGCGTTCGAGTTGCCTTCTGCATATGCATCGGTGGAACGTTTGCGGGAAGCGTTGGTCAGGGCATGGCGCGTCAAATGGATCAGAGAAACCGGCTCGGAAATCGTCACCGAGTTTCCCGAAGGCTGGACGGCCGTTCGCCCCGCGAGCGGTCCTATTCAATTGCGCGATCCGTCCGGCGTGGTCCGCGCCATGTATGGCTGGGCGAAGGACGCCGAAGTCAGAATCCTGCCGCGTTACATGCTCGAACCGCAGGCGAACAGTTCGAGCGGGCTTGGCAGCGTGCTCGTGCGTGATCGCGGCAACGGCCAGATTCTGGAACGTTCGTCGAACTGGTCGGCCAACACGGGCACGAATCATCCCGACTGGGGGCGGCTCTCGACGTGGCTGAATGCGCGCTATCCCGATCATCGCGATCCGCTGCGGTATTGGGACGATTGCGAAGCCAATCAGGCCGCATCCAGCGCGTAACGGCGGCAATGTTCGAGATAGCCGATCTCATGCGCGCCCGCCAGTTCGACAATGCTGTTCCAGAGCCACAGCGGCGCATCCATCGATTTGGTCTTGTTGCGGCGAAGTTCGGCCACCCAGTCGCGCCGCGCGTCGCTGTCCATCTGGCGGGCGTGCGCGTGGCCGACAACTGCCGCCAGGAAGCGCGCGACATCCATCGCCTCGCTTTGGCCGATCTCTTCAATATCCAGCTTCAAATCCTGCGGAAGCAATTCGCGGATGACCACCGACTTGCCCCGCAGTCGCGCCGCGCGCATGCGTTCACCCAGATGCGGCGACAAATGCCGCGCGCCTTCCACGACGCGCTCCGCGTTGTCTCTCGGCATGGCCGCTTTCGCGTAACGCGGTGCGGCCGCCGTCACGCCTTCCTTGATGTCGATCAGGCACAGATCGTCGCCTTCGACCACGCCGCCGTCTACATCGAGCAGGACCGCATAGCGCAGGCGTCCCAGCGAACTGCAACCTTTGACCCAGTACGCCGCATCCAGCACGCTGACTTCGCCGGTATCCGGCCGGCCGCGCAGACTCGTTGCGAGTTGGGCGAGGGACTCGCGCTCGAATAGCGATTGAATTTCGTCGCGCTCGGCTTTATCGATCGGCCAGAAGCGCTTGCCGAACGGGATGGTCGGCTGTGTATCCGCGAGGCGTTCGACCGCCAGATGCTTCCATGAACGCCGTACCGCCTCGCGCATGACGACGCGTACCACCGCCGGACGTTTATCCAGGGTCTTGCGTGCGCGGCCTTTTTCGAAGGCCTGAATATAGCCATCGAACAGTGCCTCGATCATGTTGATCGTGGTGACGCCGGATAGTGCAGAGCCGCGCGCCGCCGTCGTCAGCGACAGCCCCAAGCGAATGAGATCGTGCGCGGGATTGCCGATCACGGTCTGATCGAGATCGCGAATCTGAATTTCGATTTCCCCGCTGGCATTCGCCACCGGACCGAGATTGCCCGTATGACAGTCGCCGCAAATCCAGATGCCCGGTCCCTGAGGGAGCCGCTTGATTTCGGCGTCATCCAGCCATTCATAGAACTTGAGCGTGTTGCCTCGCACATAAGCGTGAACGGAACGCGCCATCTTGGCGTTGCGTTTCTCGTTGAGTATGGCTTCACGACGGGACAAAGCGGGAAAGCGTGGCGTGCGGGCGGTTATTTTAGGCATTGGCTTCTTTCTTATATGCATTGGAAAAGTGCGCCGTTCGCGACTCGACGGCTTTTCTCCCTTAGCAGGATTGATGCCTTTCCATTCAATAACAAATGCCTTACATATTCAAAGCAATCTGCCTTAGACCAGAAAACTCAGCATGACGAAGTTTCGACTTCCCAATACACGTTAAGCCCCAAAAGCGTAGTGAGTTCCGCGGCCGCTTTCTGCATCCGCTCGCCGACTTCCGCGATATCCGGCGTCGGCGCATTGTCGATACGTTCCAGATAAGGCGTGGTGATGGTCGCAATCGCATGACCGCTGCGTCCAAACACGGGATACGCGAGATTCTTCACGCCTCGCGCCTGCCGGCTTGCCATGCGTGCGAAACCGCGCCGACGAATCTGTTCGAGTTCACGAGTCAGCCGATCTTCGTCGGGCGATGGTTCGCCTTCCACGAGCACATGTTGCTCGACCATCTTTCTGCGAGTCTCGTCTTCCTGAAACGCAAGCAGCACGAGCCCGGAAGCCGTGTCCGTCAGACCGATCGACGTGCCGACTTTGAGCGAAAAACTCCATCGTTCAGGGCTTTCCACCGCGACGATGATCAGCACGCGCCCGCCCTGATACACGCACATGTGAAAAGACTGCGAGACCTCGCCGGCAAGTTGCGTCATCAAGGGCAACGCGGTGGAAGCCAGCGAGCGCACCGGCTGATGACGATGCGCAAGCTGGAACAGAAGCAGCGAAAGCACATACCGGTCGCCCACCGCGCGCAGATAACCGCGAGTTTCGAGCGTCACGACCATGCGAAAGATTTCGGCTGTCGTGCGGCCCAGTTGCTTGCTCAATTCGCCGAGCGTCAACCCTTGCGCGTGCTCCGACAGCATTTCGATGATGTCCAGTCCCTTTTCGAGCGCCGGCGCGGAATAGTCAGGCTTGTTCGCTTTCAACATGATTTCCATTGATCGATGGCCGTGGCGAAATGCACGTCATCCGCGACATTCTAGGGCTTCTTCAGCATGTTTCCGCAGGCTTGCCCGACAAATGAGGACTTAGGGAAAGCCCCATCAATATTTCATGTATAAAAAGCGATTTCGTATCTAAAATGCGAGCATAAACCGGAGACGCAAGACATGGCGGAAGTCGCGTTCGAGCAGGTACGCAAATCTTTCGGCACGCAGCACGTGCTCAAGCAGATTGATCTGACTGTTGCCGATGGCGAATTCCTCGTGCTGGTAGGCCCGAGCGGTTGCGGTAAGTCCACGCTGCTGCGCGCGCTCGCGGGCCTCGAAGGCGTAACGCGCGGGCGTATTTTGATCGACGGGCAAGTCGTCAATGCCTTGCCGCCGAAAGATCGCGACATCGCGATGGTGTTTCAGAACTACGCGCTCTATCCGCACATGAACGTGCTGGAAAACCTGACGTTCGCACTCAAGCTGCGCAATCTGGGCGCGCACGAAATCGACACCCGCGCGCGGGATGCAGCGGCCATTCTCGGGCTGGAAAGCCTGCTGGACCGTTATCCGCGCCATCTGTCGGGTGGCCAGCGGCAGCGCGTGGCGATGGGCCGCGCAATCGTCCGCAATCCTAAGGTGTTTTTATTCGACGAACCGCTTTCCAATCTCGACGCCAAGCTGCGCGTGCAGATGCGTGCCGAAATCAAGGCCTTGCATCAACGTCTGCGTGCCACGACGGTTTATGTCACGCACGATCAGATCGAGGCGATGACCATGGCCGATCGAATCGTCGTGCTCAATGGCGGCGTGATTCAGCAGGTCGGACCGCCGCTCGATCTCTATGACGAACCGGACAATGTATTCGTTGCGAGTTTCATTGGATCGCCATCGATGAATCTTATTCCGGGACGCTATGAACGCGGTGCGTCGGCCTCGGTGCGCGCGGGCGATTTGCGTCTGCCCGCGCCTGCGGTTGAAGCCGAGAACGGACAAGCCGTGTTGTTTGGCGTGCGGCCCGAACATCTCACGCTCGCGGATGAAAACGCCGAGGGCGCGTTTCCTTTCGCCATTGAAGTCGTGGAACCGACCGGCGCATCGACAGAGTTGTTCGGCAGCATCGGCGGTCAACGCTGCTGCGTGATGCTCAATGAACGCGTGTCCTTGCAGCCGAACAGCGTCGTGTCGCTTCATGCCATGCCCGGCCGCGTCATGATTTTCGATGAGCAAAGCGGGCGGCGTCTGCACTGACCCGACAAGACATAAGCCAAAGCCAAACAGGAGACGCCTCGTGCGCTACAGGAATATCGTCAGGCTGATTGGATCGACGCTTGCCGTGGCGGGTGCCATTGCATGCACCGTTGCGACGGCGCAGCAGCCGCAAGGCCAGTTCAACGGCTACACCTTGCGCGTGAAACTCATAGGCGGCGTGATGTACGAGCCGCTCTATGCACGCATTCCGCTGTGGGAAAAGCAGACCGGCGCGAAAGTCGAGATTGTGTCGCGCAAGAGTCATTTCGAGCTGGATCGAGAGTTGAAGCAGGATATCGCGTCGGGCCATATCGACTATTGCGTGTCGTCGAATCATACGAATTTCATGGCGCAATATTCGATCTTCCGCGACATGAAGTCATTGTTTCCCGCCAGCACGCTTGCGGCGTTTTCTCCGGCGCTCATCAAGCAGGCCACGCTCAAAGGGCAATTGCTGGTGATTCCGCGTTCGACCGATATCGAAGCGCTCTACTACAACAAGACCGCTTACGCCGATCCCGCGAATCAGACCGCCTATCAGAAGCAATTCGGCAAGCCACTCGCGCCGCCCGCGAATGTCGATGAATACGCGCAGCAAGCGAAGTTCTTCACGAAAGCGCCGAATTTCTATGGTGCGCAATTTCCCGGCAAGGACGAAGCACTGACCGGCACGTTCTATTCGCTGCTGGTCGCAAACGGCGGCCAGATGTTCGACGCGAAGATGAAACCCGCCTTCAATTCGCCCGCAGGCGTGAAGACGCTCGATTGGTTCGTGAATCTCTATAAGGCCGGCGCGGTGCCCAAAGGCGTGCCCAACTATGTATGGGACGATCTCGGCAACAACTTCGCCGCAGGCAAGGTCGCACTCGACATGGACTGGCCCGGCTTCGCATCCTTCTATAACGATGCCAAGAGTTCGAAGGTCGCGGGCAACGTCGGCGTTGTGCGCGCACCGGCGGGTGCTGCGGGCAAGCATCCGGGATGGTCTGGCTCGCACGGTTTCTCGATCACCAAGGCATGCGAGCGTCCGGAAGTTGCGGCGAGCTTCATCGAATTTCTGACGAGCCGTGATTCGCAGATGGTCGAAGCACGGCTCGGCACCATTCCGTCGCGCACGGACGCGCAGCAAGCCGCCATGCAGGAGTTCAAGGCACAAAACAATACTTTCATGGCAGATGCCATCGCCGTGTTCAGCGCCGCAGCCCGGAACGATTCCTTTGCACCGCCCCAGCTTGCGCAGTGGAACGAGGTGTCGAACGCGCTATGGCCTGAGTTGCAGAAGGCGATCATCGGCGACAAGTCATCGAAGCAGGCGCTCGACGATGCCGCGAAGCATGTAAGCGACATCATGGAAGACAGCCAGTAACGGGAGCGTTAATGCAGTCGGAATCGCGAACCTTGCCGCATGCATCGCTGGACCTGAAGCCGACGCGCGAGCGTATTCCGCTCGTCGTCAGATTGCTGCTGCCGGCGTGTTTGTCGGTGGCGCTGGTCGTGGTGTTGCCTTTGCTGTTCTCGCTGTACACGAGTTTCACGACCTATAGGCTGACCGAACCGGAGACCATCTGGCATTTCATCGGTGTCCGTAATTATGTGCGCGCGTTGAGCAATGCAGACTTCTGGGCCGCGTTCGGGCGCACCGTGCTGTTTCTCACCATCGCGCTGAATCTCGAACTGTTGCTGGGTCTGGGCATTGCGCTGCTGCTCGTGCAAGTCACGCGCGGCCAGCGCATCTTGCGCACCATCATGATGTTCCCGATGATGTTTTCGCCGATTCTCGTCGGCTTTCAGTTCAAGTTCATGCTGAGCGACAGCACGGGACTCGTCAACAACGTGCTGCAAAGCGTGTTCGGCGTGAAGACCGCGATACCTTTTCTCGTCAACGGAAAGCTGGCGTTCATGTCGTTGCTGGCGGCGGAAATATGGAATTCCACGCCCGTTTTCGCGGTCATTCTGCTTGCCGGACTCATGGCGATTCCGCAAGATCCCATCGAAGCGTCAAAGGTGGATGGCTGCAACGCGTGGCAGACGTTCCGCTATGTCACGCTGCCGTTCCTCATGCCCTTCATCTATATCTCGATGACCATTCGTTCGCTCGACGTGGGCCGCGCCTACGACATCGTGCGCATCATGACGAACGGCGGTCCGGGTGGCCGCACCGAGTTGTTGTGGACGATGGTCGGCCGCATTGGTTACGACGATGCACGGATGGGCTATGCGAACGCGATCGGTTATGTGTCGGTGCTGGTGTCGATCTTCTTCACGCTGTATTTCTTCCGAAAACTCAATGCCGCACGCCGGCACATGGCGCAGGTCTGACATGCACATTGCTCTATCCGACGACCCGAAACCCGGTGCTCACGGTGCCATCGGACGCCTGTTGACACGCATCCTCGTGTTCGTCGTCATGAGTGTGATCTGTCTGCCGGGGCTGTGGGTCGTGCTCAATGCATTCAGGCCCAACGTGGCGATCGTATCGAACGCATCGCTGTTTGCTTCGGATGGCTATACATTCGATAACTTCCGAACCATCTTCGGCTTCGGCGCGATAGCGTCGTTGCCAATCCGCGAATACTTCGTCAATTCCGTCGTCATCTCGTGCGCGAGCACCGTGGGCGCGGTGGTCATCGGATTGCTCGGCGGCTATGCATTCGCGCGCTTCGAATTCAGGCGCAAGCAATCTGTCTTCGTCGCATTGATGCTCACGCGCGCGATTCCCGGCATTGCGCTATCGCTGCCCGTGTTTATTCTGTGGGCGTGGACCGGACTCCTCGATACGAAGATCGGTGTGATTCTCGTCTATCTGGCCATGAACGTGCCCTTTACGGTATGGCTGATCGATGGCTTCTTTCGCGAGGTGCCACCCGAGCTTGCCGAAGCCGCGCAGATCGACGGATGCAACCGTTGGCAAGCGTTCTGGCGTGTCGAGTTACCGCTCGCGCGTTCGGGCGTGGCGTCCGCGGGCATCTTCGCGTTCCTGACAAGTTGGAATGAGTTCGCGTTGGCGTCGCAACTTTGCCGCAGCCCGGAAACCAAGACGCTGCCGGTCGGACTGATGGACTTCACCGCGCAATTTTCGGTGGACTGGGCGGGCATGTGCGCAATGGCGGTCATCATCATTCTGCCCGCCATCGTGCTTACGTTCATCGTGCAGAAGCACTTGATCGCCGGGCTCACATTAGGTGGTGTGAAGGGATAAGAGGAAAAATTCATGGCCATTATCGAAGCCGTCGAAATTCAACAAGTCGATCTGCCGCCTAAAGTAAAGCGCACCGATTCCATCCAGTCGTTCGTCACGCAGGAAACCGTCTTCGTGACGATACGCTGCAAGGACGGCAGCGAAGGAACCGGATATACGTACACGATCGGGACGGGCGGATCGTCGGTGGTGGCGCTGTTGCACGATCATCTCGTGCCGCAATTGCTGGGGCGCAATGCATCGGAATACGAAGCGATCTGGCGCGACCTGTTCTATCACACCCATGCCACAGCGGTCGGCGCGATCACGAGTCTGGCGCTGGCGGCTATCGACACAGCGCTATGGGACCGCAATTCACGCGCGGCGGGTCTGCCTTTGTGGATCGCGGCGGGTGGTGCGAAATCGCATTTACGCACCTATACGACAGAAGGCGGATGGTTGCATCTGAATGAAAGCGAACTGGTCGAGCAGACGCTTCAGGCGAAAGAGGCCGGGTTTTCGGGTGCCAAGCTGAAAGTAGGGCGGCCGCATTTATCGGAAGACGTGCGTCGTATCGCGGCTGTGCGGGAAGCGGTAGGCGACGCATTCGAAATCATGACCGATGCGAATCAGGGCTTTCTGCTCTCCGAAGCAATTCGACGCGCACATGCATTCGAGCCGTTCGATCTCGCGTGGCTGGAGGAGCCGTTGCCCGCAGAAAACATAGCAGCGCATCGACAATTGAGCGATGCCACGAGCGTGCCGATCGCAGTCGGCGAATCGATGTATCACCCGTCGCAATTCGGCGAGTATCTGAAGGCCGGTGCGTGCAGCATCGTTCAGGCGGATGTCGCGCGAATCGGCGGAATCACGCCGTGGCTCAAGGTCGCGCATGCGGCGGAAGCACTCGGCATAGCGATCTGTCCGCACTTTCTCATGGAACTGCACGTGAGCCTGTGCGCCGCCGTGCCCAATTCCATGTGGGTCGAATACATTCCTCAACTGGACGAACTCACTCACTCGCGCGTGCGTATAGAAGATGGTCACGCCTATGCGCCGATGGACGCGGGGCTTGGCATCGCATGGGATTGGGATGCGATCCGGCGACGCCGCCATGTGCATGTGAAATCGACGCGCTAACGGGTGTTGCCGGTGGTGCCATTCGTGCCGCCCCGCCCATATGCGGCATTTGCATTGTTCGCAGGATTGGCCGTGTTGGCGCCGTTATTCGAATTCACTGTGTTCGCGTTATAAGTCGAATTCGCATTGTTCGGATTGTTGTAGCCGGGCGACGAGCGAACAGGCTTGGGCGCAAGCGTCTGATTGATGACGCCGATTTGCCCCAGCTTGAGCGCGCGGCTATCGGCCTGTGCCGTCGCAGCAACGCAAAATAAGCTAGCGCCTAAAAGCAATGCGTGATTGAACCTCATGATGGCCTCCGTGTTGTCATGATGACTGGCAAGCCAGTCCTTACAAGTGCGCAAGGCCGGTGCCCGAGCGGTGCAGGGTTTAGCCTTAAGAGGACACGTCATCGTTCATAAGCTGCCGTGCGAGCAAACCGGCATGCGGCGTCAATGCGTCGAAGCTGCGAGCGCATAGCAACAGGCGACGCGTGGCCCACGGCTCGTTGAGCGGCATCACCGCGAGGCTCGGGCGGCGTATCCCTTGCGCCGATACTTCCGACAGGATCGCGATACCAATCCCGGCCTCCACGAGCGCAGCCACGTTCTCCATGCCGCGTATCTGAATGCGATAGGCAATCTGCCGCCCGAGCCGCGCGGCTTGCTCGGCCAGATGCATTTCCAGCGCGGCATCCGCCAGTCCGACAAATGGTTCGTTCACCACATCGCTGAAAGACGCGCTATTCCCGCTTGCCAGACGATGCGCGCTGCTTGCCACCACAACCAAATGGTCCTGTGCGACGAGATGCGTCTCCAGATTCGCCAGATTCGTGATGTCGGCGACGATACCTAGATCGGCACGCCCGCTCACGATCGCAGGAACGATCTCGAAGCTCGGGCGCTCGTCCAGATCGATCGACAGATCAGGGTTGGCCGCGAGAAAACGCGCAAGCCGCGGCGGCAAGAAGGCCGCGAGAGCAGCCGTATTCGATTGCAGCCTGATACGCCCTTTGAGACCGGTCGCGTAAGTGCGGAGGTCGCCGCGCATCTGCTCGACCTGACCCAGAATGTCGCGCGCGTGCCGGACAAACGCTTCGCCCGCCGCCGTGGCTCGCACGCCGCGCCGGTTGCGTTCGAGCAGCGGCGCGCCGAGCGCTTCTTCCATGCCCGCGATTCGTTCGCTCGCCGAAGCAAGCGCCAGATGCAGCGCCTGCGCACCCTTGGTGATACTGCCGCGCTCGATGACGGTCAGAAACAGCCGCATATCGGTGAGGTCGAAGCGCATGGTCGATCCTTCGGTTCAGCCTGAGTCTCGCATTGGAATTGCCAGATTGTAAGCGCATGGACTCAAGACTACGATGGATCGCATGGAACCTCTATTTCTCGTGATCGCCGCTGGTTTCGTGGCGGGCGCAATGAATGCGCTGGCAGGCGGCGGCTCGTTCGTGAGCTTGCCCGCGATGATCGCCGCAGGTCTGCCACCGGTTCAGGCGAATGCTTCGTCCACGGTAGCGCTGTTTCCGGGCGGCGTCGTCAGTGCGTGGGCTTATCGCGAGGGATTGAGTCCGGTGGGCTCGGTGCCGATCAGGAACATGCTCGTGGTCACGCTGATCGGCGGGTTCATCGGCGCGATCTTGCTGTTGTCTACCTCGTCGGCGACGTTTTCGTTCCTGCTGCCGTGGCTTTTGTTGTGCGCGAGTCTGGCGCTGGCTTTCGGGCGCAAGCTCGGCGACGCGCTGAGACAGCGCTGGCATATCAACGCGCCAACGGTGCTGGTGATTCAGTTAGTGCTCGGCGTGTATGGCGGTTATTTCGGCGGCGCGGTCGGTTTGATGATGCTGGCCGTCTGGGGCCTGCTCGATACGCGCGATCTCAAGAGCCTGAATGCCCCGCGCACGCTGCTGGTCAGCGCCGCGAATTCTGTCGCGGTGCTGACCTTCGCGGTCGCCCACGCGGTGCGCTGGCCCGAGACGATCGCAATGTTGCTCGCTGCGATGCTGGGCGGTTACGGTGGCGCGCAAATCGGCAAGCGTGCGCCGCCACGCGTGGTGCGGGCGTGTACGTTGGCGTTGAGCGCGTGCATTACCGTCGCGTTTTTCATCAAGACTTACGGGCCGATGTTGCCCGGAAGGTGATCATCATGAATGGCGTCTTGCTGGAAACTCTGGGTGCGCTCGTGGTGCTGATGAGCGTCGTGGCCGAATTCAAGCGGCTTCGCAAGTGGACTAAGGGCTAACGTCCGGTACGGTCCAGCGGCGGTAAGCCTAGGGCCGCACTGGCTGCCCGGTACGCGCGCACAAAGCGGGGATCGTCACTCATCTCGAGCGCCAGCCACTTCGAAAGCTCGTCCTGACAGCCGTCGTTGGCCATGACAGCGAAGCAGGGCGAGTTGGCGGACATCATGGTTGCGGCCCAGTAGAAACCGAACAGCATTTGTTTTTCCGGAGGCTCCATGCCGATTGCTTGGGGTGCCTTGCCGGAAAACCAGCGTTGAAGCTTGGCGACGAGCGTGTCGTCGGTCTCGTGCCCGTCGTAAGAGAAGACATAACCGCCGCCGGCCTGAGCGGTATGAAAGTCATTGAGTACGATTTCGGTGACGAAGCGCACGGCGCGAGAATCTGACGAAAACGTTTGCGCGTGTGCATTACATGCCAAAACATAGAGAATGAAGGCAAAGAAGGAAGCGCGGGAGGCATGCCGCAGTGAATAGCGGCGAGTGGTTGGCTGATGCGGATTCACGCGAGTCTGCAAAGAATGGATTGACCGGGCTTTAACAGCAGAGCTGATTCTACTGATTTATTTCTTTTTAGTTTAGAGCTTTGAGCAAAGACCTTTTGGTATACCAGTTTTAGCTTTTCCTGAAGCGGTCATGTGGTGCACCAAAAGAAAACGGCCCCGAAGGGCCGTCTTGTATCTCAGGCGATGCAGTCGATCAGACAGGTTGAATCGTCGAAGCCTGCTTGCCCTTGGGGCCTTGCTTGACTTCGAAGGTCACCTTCTGGTTTTCCTGCAGCGACTTGAAACCCTTTGACTGGATTTCAGAGAAATGAGCAAACAGGTCTTCGCCGCCGTCGTCCGGCGTGATGAAACCATAACCCTTTGCGTCGTTGAACCACTTCACTGTACCTGTTGCCATTTGACCGAATCCCATTGAAACGAATGACGTTGAAAATGCGCTCGAATTTCGAGCGGCAAGGATTTTTACCATGACATAAGCGACAAGTCCAATAAGCGTTTTTGCTAAGAACCCAGACATAAGGGCGTAACAGATGGCGAAATTACACATCCGCGCTTAGCATGGTCGGTCTATTTTTCCGTTTGCGCTAAAGGGAATTCTTTTCCGCAACGCCAAACCCAATCTCCGGGCAGACTTGAGCGCATAAAGACAACGCGAACTCTTGATATGGCTCATACCTTTTACACGACGCGCGAACACCTCTCGTCTCGCCCATTGAATTTCGAATCTCGCGACATTGCCGATGCACGCGCGCAACTCGCCGCGTGTTTTCGTCTCGCGGCGCTGCATGGCTTGGAGGAGGGCATTTGCAATCACTTCTCGGCAATGGTTCCGGGCCACGACGATCTGTTCTTCGTGAATCCCTATGGCTACGCCTTCAGCGAAATCACCGCATCGCGTTTGCTGATCTGCGATCTGGACGGCCGCGTGATAGACGGAGAAGGGCAGCCCGAAGCGACGGCGTTCTATATCCATGCGCGGTTGCATCGGCGGATGCCGCGCGTCAAGGCTGCGTTTCACACGCACATGCCGAATGCGACCGCGCTTTGTCTGCTCGACGGGCCGCCGCTTCTGTGGCTCGGCCAGACATCACTGAAATTCTATGGGCGCACGGCGGTGGACGAACACTACAACGGACTGGCGCTAGACGATTCGGAAGGCGACCGCATCGCGGATTCCATGGGCGATGCGGACATTCTCTTTCTCAAGAATCATGGCGTGATGGTCGCGGGCGCGAGCATTGCCGAGGCATGGGACGATCTCTACTATCTGGAACGCGCCGCAGACGTGCAATTGCGCGCGATGAGCAGCAACCGTCCGCTCAAACCGGTGCCTCACGACGTGGCGCAACGCAGCTACGAACAGATGCGCGCCGGCGACGCGGAAAGCGCGCGAGCCCATCTCGCCAGCGGCATGCGGCAATTGCGGGCAATGGGTATCGACTTCGACACCTGATCATGACTTTTGAGTCTTGCGCCTGAACCAGCCGCGCCGCTTGCCCACATCGGTTTGTTGCAGGAATACCGCGATGACGATGATGAGCCCTTTGAGCACGAGCTGCGTGTTGCTGTCGATATCATTGAGCAGAAGAATATTGCTAAGGAAGCCAAAGATCAGCACGCCCGCAACGGTTCCCGACACGCGCCCCACGCCACCAGAAAGACTCGTCCCGCCTATCACCACGGCGGCGATCGCATCCAGTTCCCAGCCCATGCCGGCATCTGCCTTGCCTTGCCGGTATTGGGCCGCATAGAGCACGCCGACGAGCGCGGACAGCAGGCCGGAAATCGCGTAAGCCGCCATCTTGTGACGCGCGACCGCGAGGCCCGAAACCACTGCGCATTTTTCGTTGCCGCCAATTGCATAGAGATATTTGCCGAAGATAGTGCGGTTCATGACGAACCCGACCACCAGCGCGATCACGATAAAGAACAACGCGGGCACTGGAACGATATTGAACAGCAAGGCGCGCAGGGCTTCGATATCGGTCGTTGCATTGCTGCCGCTATAGATCGAATAGACGGCCGTGTCCTGCCCCGCGATCAGACGTGCCGCGCCCAGCACGCCCACCATGGCCGCGAGCGTCACGATGAAGGGCTGCATGCGTCCGTGCGTGATGATCCAGCCATTGAGCGCGCCGAGCGTGCAGCCCGCGAGCGGCACGATCCACATCACCGCGAGCAAGGGCATGCGATGGCCGCCATGCAGCGCGATATAAGCACAGCCTAGCGCGGTCACCACGAGCGCCGCGCCGAGTTGCGGCACGATCGACGCAGGCCGGGCACGCAGCGCATGCTGGCCCCGACGCGCACGCAGGAAACCGCGTGCGACGTTGATCGCAGCAAGCACGATCGCGAACATCGAGATTGCATCGAGCACGATCGAGGCATAGGTCGCGCGGCTCCATCCGTCCGTGGTGAGCAGCATGGCCGTGAGCACGCTGCCCAGTCCCATGATCGCGCCGACAGAAAGATCGATGCCCGCCGTAATGATGACGAGCGTCATGCCAATCGAAATCACGCCGACGTTGGCGACTTGCCGGAACACATCCGAGATATTCGCGCTAGACAAGAATATGTTGCTGCCGTCCGCTGCGTGCGGCGAGGTGAATGCGCCGACCACGAGCAACACGATCAGGCCAAGGTAATACTTGAGCACCGTGAGCAGCGTGCTGAGATGTCGTTGCCGCGCCGTGGCCGCGGGTTCCGCGAGTTGGTCCTGCGCGTGAAGCATGGTGAGAATCTCCGTTCAGGGTGAGGCCATTTCGATAAGCCGTTCGCTCGAAAAGTCCTCGCGTGTAAGTACGCCGCGCGCGCGTCCTTCGCACATCACGAGAATGCGGTCGGACAACAGCATGAGTTCGTCGATCTCGGAACTCGCGACAATCACCGTCACGCCTTCGCGGGCGGCTGCGAGCACTTGCCGATAGATTTCGGCCTTGGCCGCGACATCGACGCCGCGCGTGGGTTCATCGAGCAGAAGAACACGCGGACGTGTCATGAGCCATTTGCCGATGATGAGCTTTTGCTGATTGCCGCCCGATAGCGTGCTCACCTCCTGCGCCAAGGTGCGATGCTTGACATTCGATGCACGTGCCTGCGATGCAGCCCACGCATGCAAGCGCTTACGCCGGTAAAAGGGAAAGCCCGGCGCACGCGAAAGCGACGGCAGCAATAGATTGGCTTCGAGCGATTGATCGAGCACGAGTCCGTCTTTCTTGCGATCTTCCGTGACGAAGGCAAGCCCGGCGGCAGCGGCACGTTCCGGCGAATCGAAAGCATGAGCGCTGTTCTCTATACGGATATCGCCTTCACGCCTATAAGGCGACATGCCGAAGATCGCTTCGAGTATTTCAGTCTTACCCGCGCCCAGCAGTCCTGAGATGCCGAATACCTCGCCTTGCTGCACCGAGAAGGAAACGTCTTCTATCATTGCGCGTGCTGCGCTGAATAGCGTGAGCGCGCATACGTCCACAGCCAGCGTGCGATGTTCGGGCGCTTCGGCCACGCTTCTTTCGGGCGGTGCGAAGTCTTTGCCGATCATCATCGAGACCAGCGCGGCAGACGATTCGACCTGTTGCATCGGCAAGGTCGCGATACGCCGTCCGTCGCGCAGCACGGTCACGCGATCCGCTACCGCGAACACTTCACCCAGACGATGGCTGATCAGCACGATGCCCATGCCGCGTTCGCGCAGATCGCGTGTCAGGCCCAAAAGTGCCTTGGTTTCAGTATCGGAAAGTGCAGACGTAGGTTCGTCCATGATGAGCACGCGTGCATCCGCGAGCAGCGCCTTGGCGATTTCGACGAGCTGTTTCTCTCCCACGCGCAACGCGCCGACGAGCGCATCCGGCGACAGGCGAAACCCGAGTTGCCCAAGTATTTTCTTTGAAGCCGCCTGCATTGCGCGCCGGTCGGGAAAGCCCGAACGTGTACGCAATTCCTTGCCGAGAAAAATATTATCGACCGCCGAGAGCGTATCGACCAGATTCAATTCCTGATGAATGATCGCAATGCCCGCACGCGTGGCATCGTTGACGCTTGCAAGACTCAGGTTTTCGCCATTCACGCGGATATTTCCGCTATCCGGCTTATAGAGTCCACCCAGAATTTTCATGAGGCTCGACTTGCCCGCACCGTTCTCGCCGACGAGCGCATGAATCTCGCCCGCTGCAATGTCGAAATCGACACCGTTGAGCGCGGGGCTGCCATTGAATGCGATGGATAGTCCAGTGGCCTCGATGAGCGGCGCGGTGACGGTGGCCATCCAGATCCTCCCGTTTCTTATAAGCGGCGTGCTAAAGAAAGCACGCCGCTTATCTTCATTCGTTCTTTAGTGACTCGCGATATATTGCTTGGCGTTATCCGCGAAAATGCCTTGCGTGGGCAAGGTGACTTTCTTGGGCACCTTATCGCCATGCAGCACCTTGAGCGATTGACGAATGCCTTCCGCACCCGGCGTCGGATACATGAACGTCCCCGCGAGCAGCCCTTGCTCGACCCATGTCGCGCCTTCCTGCGGCAAGCCGTCGATGCCCACGAACTTGATGCCCTTGTCGCGTCCCGCATCTTTCGCGGCGAGATACGCGCCGTAGGCCATCGGATCGTTGTGCGCATAGACCACATCGATCTTGGGCTGCACGCGCAGCACGGTTTTCATATAGTCGTACGCCTTGTCCTGCTTCCAGTCGCAATCCACGCGCTCGCCCACGCGCTTGATGCCTTTTTCCGCGCCAATGGCCTTATCCGCGCCGTCATGACGATCGTGCGCAGGCTGCGCGCCGAAGCCTCCCCATATCTCGACCAGACTCCCTTGCGCCTTGCCCGGCCCGCCCAGCAGCTTGACGATGAAATTGCCGGCTTCCTGCCCGATCTGCACGTTGTCGCCGCCGATGAATTGCGTGAACTGATCGCCATTTACTTCGCGGTCCAGAACGAATACGGGAATGCCTGCCTTGAAGGCCTTTTCGACGACGCCCGTCAAACCGGCCGACTCCTTGGGCGAGATAAAGATCGCATCCATTTTCTGCGCGATGAAGTTCTCCATGTCGGCGTTTTGCTTGTCCGTGCGATCGCCCGCGTCGGCAATGATGAGTTCCACTTCAGGATGCTTGCCCGCTTCGGCCTTCATGTCCTTGTTGAATTGCACGCGCCACGGCTCGACCGTCGTGACCTGCGAGAAGCCGAAGCGATATTTTTTGCCTTGAGCAAAGGCGGGCTGCGTCATGAGCGCCGAGAAAGTCGCTATTGCGCTCGCGAGCGGCGCGGCAATAAGACTTGCTGTGACGATGCGTCGTTTGGTGTCCATCGCGTCTCTCTCCTTTTATGGTCGCGGGCCTTGGGTTTGTCCGCTTTCGTGGTGCGAAAAATAAAACGTTATAGTGCTTGCCGCTTGCGACTATGGTTCGCTTGAACGGCCTGGGTCTCCTTGCTTGTCACCGGCGGCGGCGCGGTACTTTCGCGCACCAGCAAATCCGCCTTCATTCGAAGATGCACAGGCTCCGTGCCTTCGCCCTGCAATTGCTTGTGCAGCAATTGCCAGATGGCCCGTCCGACCGCTTCCACGGGTTGATGAATCGAACTGATGCGCGGATGCAATACCGACATCCACGGCGCATCGTCGAATGAAAGCAAAGAGATGTCGTCGGGCAGGCGCAGTTCTGCATCGCGTATCGCGCGTAAAGCGCCGAGCGTTGCCACGTTCGCGCCCGTGAAAAGCGCGGTGGGCCGCTCGCGTTCCGAGAGCAGTCCGAGCGTTGCCGCGTGACTTTCGGTATCCGTCATGCCACACACGACGATGCGCGCATAACGCGCGAGGCCTGCGCGTTTCATCGCATCGAGATAGCCGTCGGCGCGCTCGCGGCTGTTGACGAGATCGAGCGCGTTGACAATGAACGTGATGCGCTTATGCCCCAGCGCAATGAGATGCTCCGTGCCATCGCGTGCCGCGCGCTTGCTGTCCGTCGTCACCGTGTTCGCGGGAAAGCTGTTGTCGACCCGGTCGGCCATCACGAGCGGTACATCGCACGCGCGCAGTTCCTCGATCGCATGTTCGTAGCCATGACACGGAATGATGATCATGCCCGCCACCTGTCGCGACAACACAAAGCGAATGCGTTCGGCCTCGCGTTCAGGGTCTTCCTGCGCATGCGCCAGAAGCAATCGATAACCACTGGCGAGTGCATGATCCTCGACGACGCAAAGCAGTTCGATAAAGAATGAATTCGTGAGATCGGGCACGACGAAGCCGACCGATGTCGAACGGTTGCTGCGCAATTCGGCTGCAAGACTGTTGCGCCGGTAGCCGAGCCGGCGCGCTGCATCCCACACCTGTTGACGCCGCGCGGGACTCACGCCTTCCGTGCCGGCAAGCACCTTGGATGCAGTGCCTAGCGAGACACCGGCGGCGCTGGCGACGTCCTTGAGTGTGGTGGTGTTTTTCTTTCTCGAATCCAAGGCGCTTGCCGTCGTGTGTTTTCAGAGCCATGAATAATGAAACGTTTCAGAATAGTAGGAAGCCTCGGGCTAAGTGGCCAATGAGTATTTGTACGGAGCGGGCTTATACCGCGATATCGTGCAACTCCTTCACGACCGGAGGCCCGATCCTGAAGTCCGAGAAACGAACGTCGAGACCGCCGCGCTCCGGCGTGCAGCACATCGGGCCCACGAACCAATGCGGCGTATCGCCTGACGATGCGAAGGGCGCGAGACGCATGAGCGTCCATGTGGCGTCGTCCGTGCTGCATTGCACCTTGAGCACATTGGAGGCAACCGTCATGCGCAATCGAAACTTATTCGTTCTTGCGCGTGCGCCAAGCGACCAGTCCGAAAACTCATTGGTCAGTACCGTGCTGAAAGTCAGCGCGCCGTCGTTGTATTCCGCGCCGGCCTTGACCCATCGCTCGGGGCTTTCGCGCACCATCAGTCCGGCCTGATCGTAGAGGGCGGAAAATTCGCCGCTTACTGTGACATCCACCGTAAAGTCTCCATCCACGCGGGCGGCGAAAACATGCCCACTGTCGCGCACGAAACCGTAATGCGTCTTGCGCCAGAAATCGGTCTGGGGATTGGTCGTGACATGGAGCGTTTCACCGTCGATACGCCATTCGGCGGGCTCGTTGATCCACTGGCATTGTTCGAACATGGCGGCCTCATCGGTTCGCGTGATCGGAGAATCCGTTTTCGAATGGTCGTGCTAAACAAATGCACGCGCTTATGCTGCATTACCATACGTCCACGCACAGGTTCCTCGCCATCCTTGATATCCAGAGTCGATAACAATGGTCAAGCTGATCATGATCCTGCTGGGCGTGGACTATTTGCGCAACCGCTGGCGAAGTCTCACGGTGGCGGGCTGGCTGCTGCTGCTTGCGGGAATTGGCATTGTCATCGATGCGCTCGATGGCGCGCTCGGCTTTCCCATTGTGTGGGTCGGCTGGTTCCTTCTGGGAGAAGGGCTGGTCACGCTCTCTGTGGCATGGTCGGGCGTCGGCGGCCAACGCAGGCTTCGGTATGCGAAGGGCATGACTTTTTTCATCGCGGCCTTGCTGATACTTGGCGGCGCGCATCACGGCAATTTCATTCTCTCTCTGCTCATAGGCGCGGTATTTCTTAGCGATGGCTTATTGCAGGCGGCGTCGGCTTTAGTGGTGCGGTATCGACGCTGGCAAACCGCGCTGGGCTTTGCGATCTTTGAAATAGCGCTAGCCATTTTCATGTTTCAACCTTATCCGACGCATTATGTCGGGACCGTGCCTTATTGCGTCGGTGCGCTTTGCATATTCGCGGGCTGGAATCTTATTCTTATTGCTTCGCGTGCACGCAAGCTCGCAAGCAACCCGGCGCTGGCGGGCGATGCAAGCGCGCAGGCAGCAAGCGCAGTCGAAAGTGCGGTCGAAAGCGCAGCACCTGTATTCGGCAAACACGAATGGGATGGACCTCCCGCCGACGACGAACCCGCGCTGACCGTGCATGTCTGGACGCCGGTGGGCTCGTCGAAGCAGGAGGTTCAGCGGCGTCCGCTGGTGGATCGCTATATCGCTGCGGTGGATCGCAATGGCGTTATTTCGACAGGCCATGCAGCGCTTGAATCGCCGGACGGCATCTACGTGAGTCTTTATCCCGCCGCCGAAATAGATCGTTCTCCGGAAGACTTCGCGCGCCTGCTTCGTGCAACGCATGAAAACGATGTCCCGGGCGTGTTTCAGCCGAGCTATCCGATCGAATCGAAGGCATGGTGCCCTTCGACCATGCGCGTGCGCATCCGCAATTACGATCCGGTTCGGCTCGAACGCTTCTGGCATGCCTATCGTGCGGACACGACGTATAACCTCACGCATCGCAATTGTTCGAGCAGCGTGTCGCGCGCGCTCGAGGCCGCGCTCGAAGGCGCGGCGAGCCGTCTATACGGCGCGCGTGCGGGTTGGGGCGCATTGTTTCGAATGATCGTGACGCCTGAATTATGGGTCGCCGCGCAGATCCGCAAGCGCGCGGTCACCATGGCATGGACGCCAGGACTGACGCTCGACTATGCGCGCGCCCTCAGCATGGTCGCGGATCCGCGGCCTTATGCCTGGCACAAGGTCGCGCGCATGGCGCTCACGAGAATGCGTGAAAGAAGGCGCGGCTGGCGCGACGAAGCGCGGCGGTCGAACGAAAGCGCCATGAGTTAAGGCCTACGGCTTGAGATCGAGATCGTCCGCTTCCTTGCGCGCGCGGCGTTCTTCATTTGCGCGACGCGCCTTGAGACGCTGACGTGAAAGTTGCGCGATCACTTCGCCTGTGCTCGCACCCGGCGGAATTTCATTGCGGATGACCTTGGCCACCATCGGCAGACCCATGCGCTGACGACGCAACGCACGCGCGATGGCAGTCCGGCACGTTTGGCCGTGACAGTCCCATTCGTCACGAATCCGCTCGCAGTAAGGGCATTTTTCCATGCCCTTAGTTTATCGCGATTCTTTAGCGTCTTTTGACACCAGACTCGGACAGCATTCGGACGATCATTGACCGCGCGCCGATCCACTGAGTTGACGCGAGACAGCGGGGCGCCGCTCGCGAGCGTGATGATCGAGACTGCGCCGCAAGACTTTCTTGACGAGACCTTTAAGGAAGAAAATAGAGCGATCCGCGCGCAGATTGAAATCGAACGCGCTTAACGCTTCGAACTTGCGACCGCCGCGCGCGGCAAGCGCCGTGCAGGCACGGCGATGGTCCGCCGACATCGCGGACAAGACTTCCGCCGCCTGCCTGAACGAACGGTGATCGACACGTGCGCAAACATGCCGCGCGCGCTGAAAAAGCCGGTCGAAAACCGTCAGCCAGTATTCATCGAGCTCGCCGCCATCACAGCGCGCGAGCGCTTCGATGCCGTTGGTGCGAAGGTCGCGCATATCGCGCAATTTTGCTTTTTGCGTGATGCTGCCGAAGCGCCGGCGATACCCGATCAGCGGCGACGGAATTCGATAAATGCTCTTTGCCCGGAGAAAGAGTTGCGGCACTACGGCCATGTCCTCGTAATGCCGTCCCGGCGGAAATGTCAGGCCTTCGAACAATGTGGTGCGATACAAACGCGTCCACGCGAAGTTATGAAACTTGTCGGCGAAATCGCAGCGTTCCGCGTGACCTATTTTCTGTCCACCGCTCGCGCCGTTGGCAACGAGTGTGATGTCGTCCAGATGCTTGCCATCGTCGTCGATGATCTTGACGTTGTATTCGAGCAGGTCCCAGTCGTTTTCCTCGAGCAATGGAATGACCGCCTGAGAAAAGCCTTGCAAATAGATATCGTCGCCATCGAGAAAGCCGACATAAGGCGTGCGTACTGCCGCGAGTCCCGTATTGCGCGCAGCGCTGAGCCCGGCATTGGGCTGATGCAGCAACTCGATGTGCGCGCCGCCATCGCGATCCACCACGCTGCGCGCGGCCGCGAACGTATCGTCCGTCGAACCATCGTCGACAACGATGATCCTCATTCTGTCGAGCAACGGCTGAGTCAAAAGAGATTCGAGCGCTTCCTCGATATAACCTTCGATGTTGTAAGCGGCCACCACGATGCTGAGCAGCGGCTGGGTGTCTCGGTTCGATTCTCGCACTGAGGCACGCTCAAGCGGCATATTCTGTTTCTCCGTGGATTAGATGGTCCGAGCTAAAAGGTAGCGAAGGCATGCACTTCGGCACATGCTTTTGTCTGTCCATATGCACAAAGGACAGACATCGACTACGCTTTTGGTGCATTCGTGCTTTATTGCGCAGCATGCAAACGGTTCACATGCCCCGCTCGCATGACGTGCAATGGCCAGGCAGCCTGTTATGGCTTCTTATAGCAATGCCGATGCCACATGAACTGATGAATCGAAATCGGTGTCCCGATTCAACTCAGTGACGAGTATAAGCGCGTTACCCTAAGCTCTGGACGTTGGCTATGCAAGCCAGACGGACACAAATGCAAGGAACTCGCGCTTAGTTAGGATGGCTTCACACGTTCTCCGGCGTGTAAAGCTGTGCAGCCAACGGATACTGACTCGCTTGCGCCGTTTCGCCGGGCAGCGCTTGCAATGCGCGCAACATGGCCTGAACGGCAGTTTCGGCGATACGTTGCAGCGGCGTATCGATGACGAGATCGATCACGCCATCGACGAGCGCTTCATATCGGTCAGGCATCAAATCCGAACACACCGTCACGATTCGCCGGCCCACTGCTTCTTCGCGCAATGCCCTTATGACGCCGCCCACGCCGCCGCCGGGAATGTAGAGGCCCGCGAGATCGTCATGACGCGCGAGCATGGCAAGCGTTGCTTCGTAAGCCAGTTGTTTGTCTTCGAGATTGATTTGCGTATCGAGCACGCGAAGGCCAGGGGCATGCTCACGCAAATAGGAGCGGAAACTGATCTCGCAGCTTTCCTGTCCGAGATAGCGCGGTGTACCGACGAACACGCCAACCGTGCCGGTTTCAAGACGGCTCAGGCGGCTGACGGCCCATGCCGCCGTCCGGCCGCTTTTACGTGGATCGACGCCGATATAACCCGCACGTAGCGGCGCGCTCAGATCGGAAAGCAGTGTGACGGTCGGCTTGCCTTGCCCATGCAGCGTCTCGATCGCCGCAGTGACATGTGGATGATCCACCGCCACCACGCCGAGCGCATCGGCCTGAGCACCGAGCGATAGCAGTGTGCGCGCGATGGATGCGGGTTCGAGTTCATCCATGTATTCGATGACGGCGGTGCATCGCTCAGGCTCATGCAACGCCGCACTGTCGGTCAGGATGCGAGCAAACGTCTGATAGAAAGGATCCGCGCGCTTTTGCAGACAAAAACCGAGCGTATAGCGTTCCTGCTGCGCGCCGAGTTGCGCGCGCAGCCTTTCTCGCATGAGCCCCGCGCCGTGGTAGCCGATTCGCTCGGCCGCTTCGATCACGCGCAAGGCCGTTCCTTCACGTACCGCGATGCGTCCGTTAAAGACGCGATCGACCGTGGCGGGGCTGACGCCGGCGGCGTCGGCCACGGATTGCAGCGTGGGTCGCTTGCTCATGATTGAGGTAAATGATGTCTTTTCCAAAGGCGCGATGATGGCTAAAGATACCAAATCGCGTGCCTTATTGCGCGCGCTGCGCGTGGCTCTTATTATCGACTCAACAAAAAACAAATGATGTGAATTCAATCATCTCATGAGACAACATGATGGAAACAGAGCAAACGCATGGCGCAGAGGTCCGCGATAAGCACGTTGCGTATCGACTGATCGGTGGAGCGGGCGAGCACGCCAAAGCAGCGGGATTTGCCAACGCAACCTGGTACAAGTGCGTCGTGGCGCGCCCGGTCATGAAGTCCCTCATGCAGCGCAGCGACGCGCGCGCAATTCGCGATACGGTTATCTGGTACGCGGGCATCGTCGCGAGTGGCGCGCTCGCTTATCTTGCATGGCGCGCTCAAAGTCTATGGGCCATTCCCGCCTTTTTTCTCTATGGCACGCTCTATTGCAGCCCGGCGGATTCGCGTTGGCACGAGAGTGGTCACGGCACCGCTTTCAAGACGAGTTGGATGAACCGGGCGCTTTATCAGGCGGCTTCCTTTCAGGTGTTTCGTCGTCCGACGGTCTGGCGCTGGAGTCACGCGCGGCATCACACGGACACGCTCGTCGTCGGTCGTGATCCGGAAATCGGCGTGCCGGTTCCAACGGACTGGCGGGCGCTCTTGCTCAATGTATTCGCGCTCAAGCACGTCGCCAATGAATTGCCGAAGGTAGTCAGCGCGGCATTCGGTAATATCGGCGAAGAAGAAAAGACCTTCGTGCCCGAGTCCGAATGGCCGGTAGTCATTCGAGAAGCGCGTATCTGGATGGTAGTTTATGCGGTTGTCATCGCTTCATGTTTCGTGTTCCGAAGCGTGTTGCCCTTGCTCTATATCGGGCTGCCGAGTCTTTACGGCGCATGGCTCTATCTTTACTTCGGGCTGACACAACATGCGGGCATGCCGGAAAACGTGCTTGACCACCGCAAGAACTGCCGCACGATCCGAATGAATCCTGTGTTCCGCTTTCTCTATCTGAACATGAATTACCACGTCGAACATCATATGTTCCCGATGGTGCCTTATCACGCCTTGCCCGGTTTGCATGAAGTCGTGAAGCACGACATGCCGCCGCCTTATCCGAGCACGATCGCGGCCTATGCGGAAATCATTCCCACGTTGCTGCGTCAGACGCGCGACCCTTCCTATCATGTCGAGCGGCCCGTGCCGGTGGCCACTCAAGCCTGAGCGCACTTCACAATTCATACAGGAGACACGCGCCATGACGCAATGGATCGACGCGGCCGCACTGGACGATATCGAGGACGAAGACGTGATGCGCTTCGACCATGACGGCCACACTTACGCCATTTATCGCGTCGATGACGTGGTATTCGCAAGCGATGGTCTATGCACGCACGAGCAGGTTCATTTAAGCGATGGGCTCGTCATGGATCATGTCATCGAGTGCCCGAAGCACAATGGACGCTTCGATATTCGTGACGGCCGGCCGTTGGGCGCACCGGTTTGCGTGAAGCTCAAAACGTATCCCGCAAGGGTCGAAGGCGGTCGCATCCTGATCGAGATTTGAGCGATGACAAACGATTTACCCGAGCGCGTCATGGCGATCGTCGGCGCGGGGCACGTTGGCGGGCGCGCTGCGCAGACCTTGCGCGAACGCGGCTGGCCGGGACGCATCGTGATGATCGGAATGGAATCTCACTGGCCGTATGAGCGTCCGCCTATTTCCAAGCAATTACTGACGGGCGAGCGCGAAGCAATGCATTGTCTTTTGCGCACCGAGGAAGAATGGCACCGGGACCGCATAGAACGTATTGTCGCCCGAGCGGTGCAAATCGATTCTTTCAAGCGTGAAATCACGCTTGCGGACGGCAGCGCGATTGCCTACGAAGCGCTTTTACTTGCAACTGGCGGACATGTGCGACGCCTGAGTATTTCCGGCGCGGACCTCGACGGCGTGCATACGCTTCGCACACTCGATGACGCCGCGCGCATCGCACCGCGCTTGGTGAAAGGTTCGCGCGTGGCGATCATAGGCGGCGGATTCATCGGACTGGAGGCGGCGGCTTCGGCGCGCATGCGCGGTTGCGAAGTATGCGTGCTGGAAGGTGCATCGCGCTTGCTTGGGCGTGTGGTGCCTGAATCCATCGCGGCACAAGTGCAGCGCCTGCATGAACGAAATGACGTGCTGGTTCGTTTGAATGTCACTCCTATGGCAATCGAGCGGATGCGTGATGGTTCGCTTTCGGTAATCCTTAATAATACTGAGAACATACGGGCAGACACCGTGCTGGTTGGCATCGGTATCGAACCGGCGGATGAACTCGCGCGTGCGGCCGGGCTTTCGGTCGATCGCGGCATCATCGTAAGCGCGACGCTTGAGACTTCGGCGCCGCATGTCTATGCAGCAGGCGATGCGGCGATCTTTCCAAGCCGCTTTTCCGGGCGCCCCATTCGCCAGGAAACATGGCACAACGCAGAGACGCAAGCGTGCATCGCCGCGCGTAACATGCTCGGTGAAAGCGAGCCTTATCGTGCGGTTCCATGGTTCTGGTCGGATCAATACGATCATCAATTGCAGGTAGCGGGTGAACCGTCGCTTGGTACGCGCACGGTGAAGCGGGAGGCTGGCTCCATTGAGTTTTATATCGATGCGGAGGGCGTGCTCATCGGTGCCAGTGGCTTTGGAACCGTCAGCGATATTGCCAAAGATATGAAAGTCGCGCGCATGCTGATCGAGCGTGGCGCCAAGCCCGAAGAAAATGCGCTTGCCGATTCGAACATCAAGCTCAAGTCGCTGCTTTAGCACTCGCGATCAATCGAAGGAGAACAAACGATGAACCGGTTCGATGGCAAGGTCGTCGTGATTACGGGCGGTGCACAGGGTCTGGGCGCGGCGGTCGCGGCGCTGATCGCCGAACGCGGCGCGCGGGGAATTGTGATCTGCGCGCGCTCGAAAGAGAAGGGCGAAGCCAAGGCGCGGCAGTTGTCCGAAACGCATGGCACGCAAGTGCAGTTCGTCGCGGCAGACCTGGCGCGCGTGGAAGATTGCCGCGCCGTGATCGCCGCTGCCGATGCGAAGTTCGGCCGCCTCGACGTGCTCGTGAATGCGGCGGCGACGACCGATCGCGGCACGATTCTCGATACGGACTCCGAACTGTTCGACCGCATGTTCGCCACCAATGTGCGCGCGCCATTCTTTTTGATGCAGGAAGCCATCCGCATCATGAAACGAGAGCGCATAGAAGGGTCGATCGTGAACGTATGCTCGATGTCGGCGCTATCGGGACAGCCGTTCATCGCGGCCTATTGTGCATCGAAGGGTGCGTTGGCCACGCTCACGCAGAACACGGCCTATGCGCTCCTGCGCGACCGCATTCGCGTGAACGGCCTTAATCTCGGCTGGATGGCGAGTGACGGCGAGGATCGCATTCAGCGCACGCATCACGGTGCGGACAACGACTGGCTCGCGCGCGCGGCTGCCGAGCAACCGTTCGGACGGCTGATCGATCCGAAAGAGGCAGCGCGCGCCATCGCGTTCATGGCCAGCGACGAATCCGGCCTCATGACCGGCTCGATGGTGAACTATGACCAGTCGATCTGGGGCGCGTATGACGATGCGCCTCATCCCAAGGCACCGCTTTAATTCGTTTATCGGCAATCAGCGCCGCTGACGCATGGCCAGCGCGACGCCGGACAACGTTAGCGCCATCGCGATCGCTTCCCGCGCGCCGAGCGATTCGCCCAACGCGAGCGCCGCCGCGACTATTCCCATGATCGGCACCAGCAGCATGCCGATCGAGGCGAGCTCGGCGGGCAAGCGTCTGAGCGTCGCGAACCACGCGAGATAGCACACGGCCATCGGCACCAGGCTCATGTAGATCAGCACCGCCCAGCCATCGCCCTTGAGCGCGGACAGTCGCGGATGTTCGATCAAAAGTCCCAGCACGATCATCGGCGCGCAGCCGATGCCCACTTGCCATGCGACGAGCGCGATGGGCGGAATCGGCACGGCTGCATGCGTGATAACCGTGCCGAGCGCGAACAGCACGGCGGCGAGCAGGGCGAACGAGATGCCCGCGATCTTGCCCGAATCGAACGACAGGCCATGCGCCGACAGCAACACGCCGACGCCGGCCAACCCGAGCGCGAGTGCGCAGAAACCGGCGGCGGAGGGCTTGCGCCCGGCAATGGGCCATGCGAGCAGCATCGACCAGATCGGCATGGTGTAGACAAGCAGCGCGCCTTCGCCGACGGAGAGCCATTTCATCGACAGCGTGGAGAACCCCATCCACGCAAAGACATTGGTGGATGAGGCCAGCAGCAAGCGCGAAATCCACGTGCGTGGCACGCGAATATCCTCGCCCATGCACACGGCGACGACGCCGAGCAGCAGCGCCGCCGCCACGCCCGCCACGCCGCGCGAGAAAAGCGGCGGCCACTCACGCAGCAACACCTTCATGGCGGGCCAGTTCAGCGCCCACCCGGTGGCGGTCACGAGCAAAAAGATGAACCCCGTCAGGCGAGCAGGCATGAGATGCGTTTTGTATCGTTTTGTTATCGGGCATCGATCATACAGGCGGGCAGGTTGCATGCGGCATGCAAAACACAAAATGCGTTCGCCATCCCGTAGAAAACGACCAAGGAAACAAAGAGTAAAACGATTAACTCGAATCGCGGATCGGCTTCGAATGGCTCCCCGACAGGCTTGGAAGCAAGGAAAACGCGTTTATTAGGGCAAACACGGGGCTGGCTTTTCGGGCGAATTTCTCTATTCTCCAAAAAACGTTTTCCAAACCACGGATGGCGTGCGGCATTTTGAATGCAAAACCGCATGGCCACGCCAACGGCGCTCGTCGCCGACATGCAACAGAGAACGCGGCACGACGAGCGCCGCCGCGTCCCCGGAGACTCGAATGAACACTGCCGTTGCCGGCGTCGCACGCGTTGCCAGCCGATATCGCTGGACCGTGTGCGCGCTGCTCTTTTTCGCCACCGTCATCAACTACATGGACCGGCAGATTCTCGGCCTGCTCGCACCGGTGTTGCAGCATGACATCGGCTGGACGCAGGTGCAGTACGGCCGGATCGTGATCGCGTTTTCGGCGTTTTACGCCATCGGTCTGCTGTGCTTCGGGCGGATCGTCGACTGGCTCGGCACACGCATTTCGTATGCAATGGCCATGTTCATCTGGAGTATCGCGGCGATGCTGCACGCGGCGGTCGGCTCGGTGATGGGCTTCGCCATGGTGCGTGCGCTGCTCGGCATCGGCGAAGGCGGCAACTTTCCGGCGGCGATCAAGACGACCGCCGAGTGGTTCCCGCGCCGCGAACGGGCGCTTGCCACCGGCATCTTCAACTCGGGTGCGAACATCGGCGCGGTGTTCGCGCCCGCCATCATTCCGGCGCTCGCGGTGGCCTTCGGCTGGCGCGCGGCCTTCGTGATGATCGGCGCGATCGGTCTCGTGTGGCTCGCGGTGTGGTTCGTGATGTATCGCCAGCCGGACGGCAGCGCGTATGAAGACGAAATCGCCGACGAAGGCGACGAAGCCAAGGCCGCCGACGCCGCTCACGCGAAAGCAGGCGCACCGGGCTTCAAGGTGCTCATCAAGCAGCGCGAGACGTGGGCGTTCATCGTCGGCAAGTTCCTGACGGACCCGGTGTGGTGGTTCTATCTGTTCTGGCTGCCGAAGTGGCTTAACGAGTCGCGCGGCATGGACATGCAGCATATCGGCCTGCCGCTCGTGGTGATCTATGCGATCACGACCGTGGGCAGCATCGGCGGTGGGTGGATTTCATCGGCGTTGCTGCGCGCGGGCTGGACGGTGAATGCCGCGCGCAAGACCGCCATGCTGATCTGCGCATGCGCCGTGTTGCCGATCGCATTCGTGTCGCAAGCTGAAAACCTGTGGGTGGCGGTGGCGATCGTCGGTCTTGCTGCGGCGGCGCATCAGGGCTGGTCCGCGAATCTGTTCACGACGGCTTCCGACCTGTTCCCGCGTCGGGCGGTGGGCGCGGTGGTGGGCATCGGCGGCATGGCCGGTTCCATCGGCGGCGTGCTGTTCTCGGAGGTGATCGGTCAGGTCCTGCAACGCACGGGACACTACTGGGTGCTGTTCGCGATCGGGGCATCGGCGTATCTGATTGCCTTCGCGATCATGCATATCCTCACGCCGAAGATGGCGCCGGCGAAGCTCCCGGCATAAGTAGTCTTGCGATGCATCGTCCGCTCTTGTTCGAGGCGGATGATGCATCATGAATGATGAATTATGTATTCAAAGCAGCACAGGCAGCAGCGGTCGATTCGCGCACGATCAGACGCGGCTCGAACATGTGATTGACCGGATCGGCATGGCCGGCGAGGGCGTCGATGAGTTTTTGCATGGCAAGCTCGCCCATCTTCTCGCTCTGGATGTCGACGGTCGTGAGGCCCGGTGCGGCATATGCGCCATAAGGCACGTTGTCCACGCCGGTGACGGACACGTCCTGCGGCACGCGAATGCCGAGCGAGGCGGCTTCCTTCATGAAGCCGAGCGCGATCAGGTCGTTGTAGCAGATGACCGCTTGCGGCCGCTTCGGTCCGAGCATCACGCGGGAACAGGCGTTTTCGCCGGCGACGGAAGTCGGCGCGTGCGCTTCGTAGACGTCGAGTTCGAGGCCTGCTTCGGCAAGACAATCGCGCGCGCCGCGAATGCGTTCATCGTTGATGCGTGCATGCTCGAAACCAAGATACGCAATGCGCCGATGCCCGAGGTCGAGCAGATGGCGCGCAAGCATGTAGGTAGCAAGGCGGCTGTTGATGCCCACGCTCGGAATCGGCAGTTCGGCGTTGCGCAGCAGCACGACGGGCTTGCCGAGATCGAGCATCCATTGCGCGTCTTCGTCGGGCAGGCGCGAGCTGACGAGCAGACCGTCCACGCGTTGGGCGAGCGCTTCGATCAGCGGCCGTTCGCGCGCCTGGTTTTCGTCGATATCGACGAGCAGCAGCGTGTAGTCGTGCCTGAGCGCGATCCGGTTCGCGCCTTTCACGACGTTGGTGAAGTGCGGATTGCTGATGTCGAGGATGGTCAGGCCAATGGTGCGCGTGCGGCCCGTGATCATCGAGCGCGCGAGCGGATTGGAACGGTAGCCGAGCGAATCGACCGCCGCCTTGAGCCGGGCTTCGACCGGTGCGGAGAATCGTTGCGCGCCGTTGATGTACTTGGAGACGGTCGCCACTGATACACCCGCCGCGGCCGCGACGTCACGAATGGTCGGGGATGTTTTTTTCATGCAGGTTAACGTTTTCGCCTTGGGTTTCCAGATTTAACTCATTGTCGCAGAAAAGCGGGAAACAACGGCTGCGCGTTTGGTATTTTGCATGCATCATTCATAACGCCAGATCGAGCACCGGGGCCATGCCGCGAAGACTCGCGGACCAGCCGAAAACGTTTTCTAATGATTTGCTTTCGGGCACGCTCGGCGTGCTTCCAATGACTCAATGATTTCCCGATTCACAGGAGTTTTTCGATGAACCAGTCAACCGCAGCGGCCAAACCGTTCAAGCGCCTGCTTCTGACCGGCGCGGCCGGCAACCTGGGCCGTCAGTTGCGCGAACCGCTCGCGAACTGGGCCGACGTGGTGCGCCTCACCGACATCGCCCCGCTCGACGACGCCGCCGCGCACGAGGAAGTCAGCGCCGCCGATCTCGCGGACCGCGACGCGGTCATGCGTCTGGTCGAAGGCACGGACGCCATCGTTCATCTCGGCGGCATCTCCATCGATGCGCCGTTCGACGATCTGATCGAAGCGAACATTCGCGGCACGTACAACATTTACGAAGCGGCGCGGCGTCATGGCGTGAAGCGCATCGTGTTCGCGAGTTCTAATCACGCGATCGGTTTTCATCCGGTTACCGAAGTAATCGATGCCGATGCGCCGCAACGTCCGGACAGTCTTTATGGCGTGACCAAGTGCTTCGGCGAATCGCTGTCGCGCTATTACTTCGATCGCTTCGGTATCGAAACGGTGTGTCTGCGTATCGGTTCGTCGTTCGAAGAACCGAAGAATCCGCGCATGCTCGTGACGTATCTCAGCTACCGCGATTTCGTCGAACTCGTGCGTTGCTCGCTGTTCACGAATCGCGTCGGCCATGCGGTGGTGTATGGCGCTTCCGACAATCCGGTGAAGTGGTGGGACAACGCGAAGGCCGGTTTCCTCGGCTTCAATCCGCAGGACAGCTCCACGCAGTTCGACGGCCTGTTCCCGACGCGCGCGCCCACGGACGAACGCGACGACCCCGCGCAACAGTTTCAAGGCGGCGCGTTCGTGCTCGGCGAACCGATGGAGAAGAAGCGTTGAGCGTTATTGAAGCGGCAGGGCGCGCCACGGTAGGGGAAAGTCCGCTATGGCGTGCGAAAGAAAGCGCGCTGTATTGGGTCGATATTCCGGCGCGCAAAATCGTGCGGCTGCTCGTTGCGAGCGGCCGACGCGACGAGTGGCAGTGTCCCGAGCAAGTCGCGTGCATTGCGTTCGACGCGCAAGGGACCGTCATAGCGGGCATGGAAAGCGGTTTTCACAGCGTTACCCTGGGCGAGCACGGAGAAGCCCGTACGCGGCTTCTGGCAGCGCCGGAACACCTTGTGTCCGGCATGCGCATGAACGACGGCCGGTGCGACCGCCAAGGGCGTTTCTGGGCCGGCACGATGGTGCAGGACATGGCGCTCGGCAATCCTGCTGGCAAGCTCTACCGTTTCGATGAGCGTGGCAAGTTGTCCGCGCCCATCGTCGATGGCCTTGTCACGCAAAACGGCCTCGCATGGTCGCCCGATGGCAGGACCCTGTATCTCTCCGACTCGCATCCGACCAAGCGCCTGATCTGGGCGTTCGACTTCGAGCCTGAAACCGGCACGCCGCGCAATCGCCGCGTGTTTGCGGACCTGCATCATCATGCGGGACGTCCGGACGGTGCGGCGGTGGATGCCGACGGCTGCTACTGGACCTGCGCCAACGACGCAGGCCGCCTCTTGCGATTCACTCCGCAAGGCGCGCTCGATCGCGAAATCGCGCTACCGGCAAGCAAGCCGTCCATGTGCGCATTCGGTGGCGACGATTACTCGACGCTCTATGTCACGAGCATTCGGCCGGGCACAGGTGCAACCGAATATGACGGCTGCGTGTTCGCGCTGAACCCCGGCGTTAAGGGTTTGCCCGAAGTGAATTACGCAGGCGTGTTACCGGTCGCATAATCAATGCGGGGGACGCTGCACCGGATCGGCGCATCCCGCATACAACAGGCAAAACACTACTTTTGTAGTGTCTCCGTAAAGAGTAGGCTCCGCAGATAGCGTCTTTCGAACAAGAAACCCAAGAAGCGATCTAACGACTTCCTATCCGGAGGAGACATAGATGGACCTTGAAGCCCGCACCATGAAGCGCGTGATGCTTCGCCTCGTACCGTTCCTGATTCTTTGTTATTTCATCGCGTATCTAGACCGCGTCAACGTGGGTTTTGCCGCGTTGCAAATGAACAAGGCACTCGGCTTTTCAGCGAGTATGTTCGGTTTCGGCGCGGGTATCTTTTTCATTGCTTACTTCTTTTTCGAGGTTCCGTCGAACCTGCTGCTCGAACGCTTCGGCGCACGGCGCTGGATCGCGCGGATCATGTTCACGTGGGGCATTCTCGCAGCGTTGATGGCGTACATTCCGCATATCGCGCAGGCGACGGGTTTGTCGAACGCCTACGTGTTTTACGGGCTGCGCGTGTTGCTCGGCATCGCGGAAGCGGGCTTCTTTCCCGGCATCATCTTTCTGCTGACGCTGTGGTTTCCGGCTAAATACCGGGGCCGTGTGGTCGGCTATTTCATGGCGGCCATTCCGCTGTCCACGGTCATCGGCGGCCCTATTTCCGGCGCGTTGTTGCAAATGGATGGGCTTGCCGGCATGCAGGGCTGGCAATGGCTTTATCTGATCGAAGCGTGCCCGGCGCTGATTCTGGCGTTCGTCGTGTTCTTCTATCTGACGGACAAGCCCGCCGATGCGCACTGGCTCGCCGAAGACGAACGCAAGTGGCTGATGGATCGTCAGGCACAGGAGCGCGCGCATCGTGAAGCGAAGCATGCGTTCAGCGTGAAGGAAGCGATTTTGAATCCGCGCGTGCTGGCCATCGCGTTGATCTATTTCGGCGCGAATGCCACGAACTATGGATTGAGTTTCTTCTTGCCGCAGATCGTCAAGGCGTTCGGTTTGACCAACCTGCAGACGGGTTTCGTGACGTCGCTGCCGTATGCGGTCGGCGTCGTGAGCATGATCTTGTGGGGACGTCATTCGGATCGCAAGCTCGAACGCCGCTGGCACGTCGCGATTGCGCTGCTGGTCGCGGCGGGCGGTATCGCGGCATCGGCGGGGCTGGACAATCCGGTCTTGAAGATGATCGCGCTGTCCATCGCGGGCTTTGGCATCTTCGGCTGCCTGCCGGTGATCTGGACGCTGCCGGCTTCGTTCCTCTCGGGCGCGGCGGCGGCGGGCGGCATCGCGGCGATCAATTCGCTCGGCAATCTGGCGGGCTTCTTCGGTCCGTATGCGATGGGCTGGATCAAGGACAGCACCGGCAGCTTTGGCGCGGGGTTGCTGTGCCTGTCGGGTGCGGGTCTGATCGGCGTCGCGGCGGTACTGCTGCTGCATCACGATTCGGCGCTTGAGACGATACAGGGTGCGCACGATATCGACGATGCGGAGCCGCAAGTGGCTCGCTGAGGTTTTTCGAAGGATTGCATGAAGAAGGCCGCGTCCGGATGGTTCGGACGCGGCCTTTTTGCGTTATGAATGCAAAACGCAAAACGCAAAACGCAAAATGCAAATCTCGGCCCATGACGGATAGGCACCGTCTCTGACAGCACGGAATTCGCGTCGTACACTCTGGGCTGCCTTGCGAACGCTCGCGGCATCGCGGTTCCTGACGATGGACGCGATTCCCGTAAGGTGGCATTCAAAATGAAAGATGCATGGTGCTTCTCTCCTTCCTTCAGGGAGCCGTCATGGCGAAGAACACGATTGCGGATTATCTGGCGAAGACGCTGGCGATTGCGGGCGTCGAGCGTATCTGGGGCGTCACGGGAGACAGCCTAAACGGGCTGGCATTCAGTCTCAGGCGCGAAGGAAAGATCGACTGGATGCACACGCGCCACGAAGAATCCGCGGCCTTCGCGGCGGGCGCGGAAGCGGCGTCGACGGGCAAGCTCGCGGTATGCGCGGGCAGTTGCGGGCCGGGCAACCTGCATCTCATCAACGGGCTGTACGACTGTCACCGCAACCAGCAGCCGGTGCTCGCGATTGCCGCGCACATTCCGTCCACGGAGATCGGTCTCGGCTACTTTCAGGAGACGCATCCGCAAGAATTGTTCAGGGAGTGCAGTTACTTCGTGGAACTCGTGACCAATGCATCGCAGTTTCCGCGCGTGCTCGAACGGGCGATGCGTTCCGCTATCGAACAACGCGGCGTCGCGGTGATCGTTTTGCCTGGCGACGTCGCGCTCCTGGAAGGCCCGGCCATCGAGCCGCGTTTCGCGCCTGCGGCCGTTCCGGCCATTCATCCCTCCGATGCGGTCATCGACCAACTCGCAGGCATCGTGAACGGATGCGATGCGGTGACCATCATGTGCGGCAGCGGCGTGGCCGGTGCGCACGACGAAGTGGTCGCGCTAGCCGACACGCTCGGCGCGCCCATCGTCCATGCGCTGCGAGGCAAACAGTTTATTGAATACGATAATCCGTTCGATGTCGGCATGACGGGCCTGATCGGTTTCAGTTCCGGCTATCACGCGATGATGTCCTGCGACACCTTGCTTCTGCTCGGCTGCGACTTTCCGTATCGACCGTTTTATCCGCCGAACGCGAAGGTAGTGCAGGTCGACTGGCGCGGCTCGCAACTCGGCAAGCGCGCGCCGCTCGAACTCGGCGTGGTCGGCACGGTGAAGGAAACCGTGGCCGCGTTGCTGCCCAAACTCACGCGCAAGACCGAGCGTCGCTTTCTCGACAACGCGCTGAAGCATTACAAGGATGCGCGCAAGGATCTCGACCGGCTGGCGTGTCCGTCCGCGCCGGGCAGGGCGATTCATCCGCAATATGTCGCACGCCTGATCGATGAACTCGCGGATGACGACGCCATCATCACCGCCGATGTCGGCACGCCCACGATCTGGTCCGCGCGCTATCTGAAGATGAACGGCAAGCGCCAGCTTCACGGCTCGTTCAATCACGGTTCGATGGCCAACGCCATGCCGCAGGCGCTCGGCGCACAGGGCGCGCATCCGAAGCGTCAGGTCATTTCGATGTCGGGCGATGGCGGCCTCGCCATGCTGCTGGGCGACTTGCTCACGACCAAGCAGCACGCGCTGCCCATCAAGATCGTGGTATTCAACAACAGCCTGCTCGGCTTCGTCTCGATGGAACTGAAGGCGGCGGGTTACATCGATACCAATGTCGATTTGAGCAAGACCGATTTCTCGCAGATCGCGAAGGGTGCGGGCATATGGTCGGTACGCGTGGAAGAGTCGGAACAACTCGAAGGCGCGCTGCGAGAGGCCTTCGCGCACGACGGCCCGGCGCTCGTGGATGTCGTCATCGACAAATACGAACTCGCGATGCCGCCCAACGTGGAGTTCTCGCAGGCGAAGGGCTTCAGTCTCTACATGCTGCGCGCGATTTTAAATAGTCAGGGTAACGAAATAGTCGAACTCGCGCGGACGAATCTACGCTGAGTCTCGACACATTCTTACTTGAGATAAGCGGCCAGTTGCTCGAACGTACCGCCAAAACCTTGTTCGAGTGACGGCCGCAATCCGTCGAAGAAAAGCCGTTCTTCCGGTGTGGCGCCAAAGGGCGAGGCACGCAATGCGATACGCGTCTTCCCGCCTTCTTCCGTGAACGTCACGACGTTTTCGATCTCCATCGGCACCAGCGGATTGAAAGGCGCACGCGCGATACCGCCATGCTCGTTCGCAAACGAATTGAGCCATGTGATGCGCTCGCCATTCACGATCTCGCGATAGCTGAAGCGCCCATACATAGGCGGCAGATTCGCGAACTGCATGGCGTAGTGAAAGAAGCCGCCTGCACGAAACTCGAAGCGATGCGCTTCGATCTTGCTTCCTTGCGGTCCCCACCATTGCGCGAGTTCATCGGCTTCGCTCCATGCGCGCCATACGCGCTCGCGTGAGGCATCGACGGTACGGTCAAGCTCGAAAACCACGGTGGAATCATTTTGCGGCATGTCTTTTTCCTTTGATTGATGACGGCGAACGCTTCGTCGTCTTGAGATAGTTATCCAGTCTGTCGAGGCTTGCTTCCCACTGGGCGCGATAGGTTTCGGCCCAGCTCACCACGGCATCCAGCGCGGCGGTTTCGAGCCGGCAAGGGCGCGTCTGCGCTGCTTTGGAACGCGAAACCAGCCCGGCGCGTTCCAATACCTTCAGATGCTTGGAGATGGAAGGCTGCGTCATGTCGAACGGCTCGGCCAGTTCATTGACGGTGGCCTCGCCCGCCGCAAGTCGTGCCACGATGGCGCGACGCGTTGGGTCCGCAAGTGCGGCGAATACGTGATTCAGATTGCGTTCCTTCACACTCATTCGATCACTTTTCGGTTATATAGCCTGAAAGGAATATAAAAGGTCGCTCAGCATTCGTCAAGGGTCTGGTCTATCCTCATGAGTCTGCATCAAGAGGACCGGACATGAGTGCATCGTTCGCGGGCGCGCTGCCGCTCGATCAGGTGTTCGATTTCGAAGGACAGGCCATACGGCATGGCGCAATCGGCGAAGGACCGCCGCTTGTGATGGTGCACGGCACGCCGTTTTCTTCGCAAGTGTGGCGCCGTATTGCGCCTATTGCTGCGCGTTTCCGTCGCGTGCATTACTTCGATCTGCTTGGCTACGGCTTATCGGATAAGCGGGAAGGGCAGGATGTCTCGCTCGGCGTGCAGCATCGCGTGCTCGCGGCATTTCTGCGGCATTGCGGCATTGAACAGCCGGATGTCGTTGCGCATGATTTCGGCGGCGCGACTTCCCTGCGTGCCGCCATCCTCGACGGTTGTTCATACCGTTCGCTTCTGCTGATCGATCCGGTTGCCATTGCGCCGTGGGGCTCGCCCTTTGTGCGGCATGTGCGTCAACATGAAGCCGCGTTCGCCGGTGTGCCGCCCTACATGCATCAGGCCATGCTCGATGCCTATCTGCAAGGCGCGGTGCATCGTCCCATGTCAGCGGACGTGTTGCGCGTCTATACGGAACCGTGGACCGGCGAGCCGGGACAAGCGGCGTTCTATCGCCAGATTGCGCAAATGGATCAGCGCTACACGGACGAAGTTCAAAGTCGCTACAACGAACTCCGATGCCCGGTTTCGATTCTCTGGGGCGAAGACGATCAGTGGATTCCCGTCGCGCGCGGCGAAGAACTTGCATGCAAAATTCATGATGCAAAGTTCACGCGCGTGCCTCGCTGCGGGCATCTGATGCAGGAGGATGCACCCGAAGCCATCGTCGGCGAGTTGCTCAGTTTTCTTCGCCTGATTGGTTGAAGGCAACTCGGGAACTCCGCACTTTCCCTATGTTACGATCGTAACAAACTTGGTATAAACTGAGATCAATCTATCAAAAACTGTTGTGCGATGCACAAAGCACGGCAGGTCATTCGAGCCGATCTCATGTTGGAAACCGCATCGAAGTCCATCGTCGCGTGGCCGGGCAAGACGCAGGCCGCCACCTCCGCGCGCAATCCCGGCGTGCCTTACGACCTTGCATGGCTCGACGGCCTGCGCGTGAACCAGAGTGCGGTAACGCGCCGGTCGTCCACGCTCGGCACGCGCCGCAGCGTGAAGAAAGACGCACAAGCCGCGTGGCTGCTCAAGGCGATCACCTGCATCGACCTGACTACGTTGAGCGGCGATGACACCACCGCGCGCGTCGAACGGCTGTGCGGAAAGGCGCGTCGTCCGTTGCGTGAGGATTTGCTCGATGCGCTAGGCATGCCGCCTGGTTCCATCAAAACGGGCGCGGTATGTGTCTATCACCGATATGTGAAGGCCGCGGTCAACGCGCTCGAAGGCAGCGGCATTCCCGTCGCGGCGGTTTCGACCGGCTTTCCGGCTGGCCTCAATCCGCATGAACTCAAGTTGCGCGAGATCGAGGCATCGGTCCGGGATGGCGCGTCGGAAATCGATATCGTCGTTACCCGTGAGTATGTGCTGACGGGAAACTGGCGCGCGCTCTATGACGAAATGCGCGAGTTCCGCGCCGCCTGCGGCGATGCGCACGTCAAGGCGATTCTCGGCACCGGCGATATCCGCACGCTGTCGAACGTGGCGAAGGCATCGATGATCTGCATGATGGCGGGTGCCGATTTCATCAAGACGTCGACCGGCAAGGAAAGCGTGAACGCCACGCTCGATGTATCGCTCGTGATGGTGCGCATGATTCGCGAGTATCTGGCGCGCACGGGCATCGCGATCGGTTTCAAACCGGCGGGCGGCGTATCCACCGCGAAAACCGCGCTCGAATATCAAATCCTCATGAAGGAGGAGTTGGGGCGCGCGTGGCTGGAACCCGATCTGTTCCGCATCGGCGCATCGAGTTTGCTTGCCGATATCGAGCGCCAACTCGAACATCATGTCAGCGGCCACTATTCGGCGTTCAATCGCCATCCGGTTGCCTGATCCTCACGAAATCCACGCGTTATCCCCTGAAAATAAGCCTCATGAGCGTAGCCGAATACTTCTCCTCGATGGAATACGGACCCGCACCCGAAGACGATCGCGCCGTGCGCGAGTGGCTCGATCAACACGAAGGGCGTCTGGGCCACTTCATCGATGGCGCATGGCGCAATCCTACGGACTCCGACGAATCCGAACGATTCGACACACGTGAACCGGCGACGGGACGCGTGCTCGCGTCCATCGCGCAAGGCACGCAAGCCGATGTCGATGCTGCCGTCAAAGCCGCACAAGGCGCGCTCGAAGGCTGGCAGGCGTTGGGCGGACCGGGCCGCGCGCGGCATCTCTATGCGCTGTCGCGCATGGTGCAGCGTCACAGCCGTCTGTTCGCCGTGCTTGAATCACTCGATAACGGCAAGCCGATCCGCGAGTCGCGCGATATCGATATCCCCCTTGTTTCAAGGCACTTTCTGTATCACGCGGGATGGGCGCAGTTGCAAGATCGCGAGCTTGCGGACTGGGCGCCGCTCGGTGTGGTCGGGCAGATCGTGCCGTGGAATTTTCCGCTGCTCATGCTGGCATGGAAGATCGCGCCTGCTATCGCGCTCGGCAATACGGTGGTCCTCAAGCCTGCGGAATACACGCCGTTGACGGCCTTGTTGTTCGCGGAACTTGCGCATCGCGCAGGCTTGCCCAAGGGCGTGCTCAACGTCGTTGCGGGCGATGGTCGCACGGGCGCAGCGCTCGTCGAACATAAAGGCGTCGCGAAGATCGCGTTCACCGGTTCGACCGAAGTCGGCAAGCACATTCGTGCAGCTACCGCTGGTTCAGGCAAGTCACTGACGCTCGAACTCGGCGGCAAGTCGCCGTTCATCGTATTCGATGATGCCGACCTCGACAGCGCCGTGGAAGGCATCGTCGATGCCATCTGGTTCAATCAGGGGCAAGTGTGCTGTGCAGGTTCGCGTCTGCTCGTACAGGAAGGTATCGAAGCGCGCTTTGTCGAAAAGCTCAAGCGCCGCATGGATACGCTGCGCGTGGGAACCTCGCTGGACAAGGGCATCGACATGAGCGCGATTGTCGATCAGGTGCAGCTCGAACGCATCAATTCGCTGATCGAGAAGGGTGAAGATGAAGGCTGCGTGATTCATCAACCTGCACGTCTCGCATTGCCGGAAGGCGGCGCGTTTTTCCCGCCGACGCTCGTGACAAACGTATCGCCCGCTTCGACGCTCGCACAGGAAGAAATCTTCGGACCGGTACTCGTGACGATGAGCTTTCGTACGCCTGACGAAGCGGTCGCGCTCGCGAACAACACGCGCTATGGGCTCGCCGCGAGCGTGTGGAGCGAGAACATCAGCCGCGCGCTGGATGTCGCGCCGCAACTGCAATGCGGCGTGGTGTGGATCAATGCGACGAATCTCTTCGATGCAGCCGTGGGCTTCGGCGGTTACCGCGAATCGGGCTTCGGTCGCGAAGGCGGCCGCGAAGGCGCGTATGAATATCTGAAGCCGCGAGCATGGGCCAAATTGCCGATGCGTGGCGATGCAAAGCCCGCTCCGGCATCGCCCGATTCATTGGTCGATGCGGGCAACGTCAGCGCGATCGATCGGACAGCGAAGTTGTTTATCGGCGGCAAGCAGGCACGTCCGGATAGCGGTTATTCACGGCTTGTGCGCGCGCCGTCTGGCGAGATCGTCGGCGAAGTGGGCGAGGGCAATCGCAAGGACATTCGCAATGCGGTGGCTGCCGCACGCAGCATGACGAAGTGGCCGTCGGCCAGTGCGCACAATCGCGCGCAAGTGCTGTACTACCTCGCGGAAAATCTCAGTGCTCGTACAGATGAATTCGTCAGGCAACTAACCGTCCGTTCCGCTTACACCACGCAAGACGCGAAGCGTGAGGTGGACGCATCCATCGCGCGGCTTTTCACGTATGCCGCATGGGCCGACAAGTTCGATGGCGCAGTGCATGCACCGCCCTTGCATGGCGTCGCGCTTGCCATGCACGAACCGCTTGGCGTGATCGGCATCGTATGTCCGGATGAAGCGCCGTTGCTGGGCTTTGTATCGCTGTTCGCGCCCGCGCTTGCACTGGGCAATCGCGTGGTCGTGGTGCCGAGCGAAACATGCCCGTTGATGGCAACCGACTTCTATCAGATCGCGGATACGTCGGACGTACCGGGCGGCGCGCTGAACATCGTCACGGGCGATACGCGCTCGCTAGCGCAAACTTTGGCGCAACACGATGATGTCGATGCACTCTGGTGCTTCCACGGCGCAACGCTTTCGACAATGGCTGAACGCGAATCCGTGAGCAACCTGAAGCGTACTTTCGTCGATCAGGGACGCGCATTCGACTGGCACGATGCCGCAAGCGAAGGCCTGGCTTTCTTGCGTCAGGCCGCGCAGGTCAAGAACATCTGGATTCCTTACGGAGATTGATCCGCATTCATCGGGCGCAGATCTCGACACGAGACGCGCCCACGCATGGAGGAGACGCTGTGCTTAAGAATATCGATCCGCTGTTGAACGCCGACATCCTCTACGCTCTGGCCGCAATGGGGCACGGCGACGAAGTGGTGATCTGCGACGCGCATTTTCCCGCTGATTCTGTAGCGCGTAAAACGGTGCTGGGCCGCGTGCTGCGCGTGGATGGCGCGAGCGCGCCGCGTGCCGTGCGCGCGGTGTTGTCCGTGCTGCCGCTCGATACGTTCGTGGATGATCCCGCAGGCCGCATGGAAGTCGTCGGCGATGCAAAGACTCTGCCCGCGGTGCAACAAGAAGCACAACGCGAAGTGAATGAGGCAGAAGGCCGCGAAACACGCTTCGCGTCCATCGAACGCTTCGCTTTCTATGAGCGCGCAAAGAACGCTTACTGCGTGATCGCGACAGGCGAAGCGCGCGGTTACGGTTGCTTCATCTTCAAGAAGGGCGTGCAACTCGCGCCCGATGCAGCCGTTGGAGATGCGCGATGAAAAAGAGCGTCGTCATTCTCGGCATCTACGTGACGGACCTCGCGTTCCGCGCGCAACGCATGCCTTTGCTCGGCGAGACCGTCGCGGGTTCCGCGTTCAAGATGGGCCCGGGCGGCAAGGGCTCGAATCAGGCGGTGGCGGCCGCGCGCGCGGGTGCGGATGTGATCTTCTGCACGCGCATCGGCGCCGATGCGTTCGGCGAGATCGCGCAGGCTACATGGAGCGCGGAAGGCATCACGTCGCGCGCCACGGTCATGCAGGACACGGCCACGGGCGCAGCGCACATCTACGTCGATGAAAACACCGGGGGCAATGCGATCATCGTTGCTGCGGGCGCGGCGGGTACGCTCGGGCCTGAAGACGTGGACAAGATCGAAGACGATATCGCGCGAGCGGGCGTGTTCGTCACTCAACTCGAACAACCGATCCCGGCTGCGCAGCGCGGGCTCGAACTCGCGCGCAAACATGGCGTCATCACCGTGTTCAACCCCGCGCCCGCGATGCCGCTCACCGACGACATCTATCCGCTGTGCGACTACATCACGCCGAACGAAACAGAGGCGGCCGCGTTGACTGGCATAGAAATCAGTAATCCCGATGATGCACGCCGTGCCGCCGACGTGTTGCTCGACAAGGGCGCACGCGCGGTCATCGTGACCCTGGGCGAAGCAGGCGCGCTGCTGCATACGCGTGAAGAATCGACGCTCGTTCCCGCATTCAAGTGCGGACGTGTAGTAGAAACCGCAGGCGCAGGCGACGGCTTCACAGGCGGTTTCGCCGCAGCATTGGCACGCGGCGAAAGCCCGCAAGATGCCGTGCGCTTCGGCTGCGCACTCGCCAGTCTCTCAGTAACGCGCCCCGGCACCGCGCCTTCCATGCCGCGTCTCGAAGAAATCAACGCCGTGCTCAAGGAAGGGAGCGTGTTGCAATGAAAGCGTCGAAGTGGCTCGCCGACCGGCAGTTCAACTTTCTGATCGGCGCGAACCTGTTGGTGGTGATCGTCGCGACCGTGCTCTCGCATGGGCAGTTTCTCGACATCGATAATCTTCAGTCGATGGGCGGACAGTTGCCCGAGTTGGGCTTGCTCGCGCTCGGCATCATGCTGTCGATGGTGTCGGGCAATGGCGGTATCGATCTGTCGGGCGTGGGGCTCGCGAATCTATCGGGCATGGTCGCGGCCATGATGTTGCCGCACATGGTTTCCGCCGATGATTCGCCAGCGCTTTATACAGGCGTGTTCGTGTGCATCGTCGTGATCGTCGGTGCGATCGGCGGCTTGCTCAATGGCGTTGTTATCGCACGTCTAAGACTCACGCCGATTCTCTGCACGCTCGGCACGCAACTGCTTTTCACGGGCATTTCCGTGGTATTGAGCAATGGCGCATCGGTGCGCGTCGAATATGTCGATCCGCTTTCGAACATCGGCAACGGCACCTTCCTGCAAGTGCCGATCTCGTTATGGATCTTCGTCGCCGCAGTGTTGTTGCTTGGTTGGATACTGCGACGCACGCCGTTCGGCTTGCGACTCTATCTTATGGGCACGAATCCCAAGGCCGCGTTTTATGCGGGCATTCCGCGCGCACGCATGCTGATTCTCACGTATGGCATGTGCGGCGTGCTCGCATCGCTCGCAGGCCTGATTAGCGCGACGCATACGTCCAGCGCGAAATGGGACTACGGCAATTCGTATCTGCTGATCGCCATCCTGATCGCGGTGATGGGCGGCGTGAATCCGGCGGGCGGCTATGGGCGTATCGTCTGTGTGTTTTTGGCCGCCACGGTGCTGCAATTTCTGTCGAGCCTCTTTAATCTCTTGGGTGTCTCGCAGTTTTTTGGCGATTGCGCCTGGGGCTTTTTGCTGCTGTTGTCGCTGGCGTTTGCCGGTGGCGAGCGTGTGCGCGCGATCTTCGGCATGAAGGGCGCACCGCCCACGCCGAAGGTGCCGCCGCCTGCATCGACGGGACGTTGAACGTTTTTTATCGCCTTCCATCATTCGAAACAAAAAGGAGACTGCAATGAAACTGAATAAACTCGGCACCGCGCTCACGGCGGTCGCACTCGCAGCGGGCGCAATCGCCGCCGCGCAGGCCGCGACGAATGAGACCATCGTGACGGTCGTGAAGGTCACGGGCATCAACTGGTTCAATCGCATGGATGAAGGCGTGAAGGAGTTCGGCAAGGAAAACCCGAACATCAATGCGTATCAGACCGGACCGGGACGCGCGGACGCGGCGCAGCAACTCAAGATCATCGAAGACTTGATCGCGAAGAAAGTCACTGCAATTGCAGTGGTTCCGTACGATCCGCCGACGCTCGAACCCGCGCTCAAGAAGGCGATGGATCGCGGCATCAAGGTGGTCACGCACGAAGCGGACAACGCCAAGAACACGATGGTCGATATCGAAGCCTTCGATAATTCGGCTTATGGTGCGGGCCTGAACGAACGTCTGGCCAAGTGCATGGGTCAGCAAGGCAAATGGGCCGTGCTGGTCGGCTCGCTCGGTAGCCGCTCGCAAGTGCAATGGGCCGATGGCGGTATCAATAACGCGAAGGCCAAGTATTCGAAGATGGATCTGGTCGAGCCTAAGCTCGAAACCAATAACGATGGTGAACGCGCGTATCAGGTCGCGAAGGAAGTGTTGCGCAAGCATCCGGATTTGACGGGCTTTCAAGGCTCGTCGTCGCTGGATGTGATTGGCATTGGCCGCGCGGTGGAAGAGGCGGGCAAGGTCGGAAAGATCTGCGTGTATGGCACGGGCCTGCCGACAGAAGCCGCCAAGTTCCTCGAAAGCGGTGCGATCAATGGCATTGCATTCTGGGATCCTAAGCTTGCTGGTTTGGCGATGAACAAGGTCGCGCAAATGCTCGTCGATGGCAAGGAAGTGCAGAATGGCGCGGACCTGGGCATCGTCGGCTATAACAAAGTTACCGTCAGCAAGGGTCCGGGCAAGGGCGTGATCGTGCGCGGCACCGGCTGGGTGGACGTCGACAAGACGAACTACAAGAACTACAACTTCTGATGATGTGATGTTCGCGGCGCGGGCTTCGATGTGAAGCGCGCGCCGCATGAACGACATAAGCCATGACCCAAGAGACACCGCTCCTCGAAGTCGTCGATATTCATAAACGCTTTACCGGCGTGTATGCGCTGCGTGGCGTGAGTCTTTCGTTCCAACGCGGGCAGATTTATCACTTGCTCGGCGAGAACGGCTGCGGCAAGAGCACGCTCATCAAGATCATCTCAGGCGCGCAGCCGCCGGATGAAGGCGAACTTGTCATTGAAGGCGCGCGGCACAGCAAGCTTTCGCCGCTCGAATCGCTTGCGGCGGGCATCGAGACCGTTTATCAGGATCTCTCACTATTGCCCAACATGAGTGTGGCGGAGAACGTCGCGCTGACCGCCGAACTCGCCACGCATGCGGGCAAGCTCGCGCGCACGTTCGACCGACGCGCACTCGCTGCCACCGCCGCGCGCGCGCTCGAAGCGGTCGGCCTGCCGGGCGATGCCGATTTTCAAAAGACGCTCATCGAGCAATTGCCGCTTGCCACGCGTCAGTTGGTCGCTATCGCGCGCGCTATCGCGAGCGAGGCGAAGTTCGTCATCATGGACGAGCCGACGACATCGCTTACGCAAAAGGAAGTGGACAATCTGATCGCCGTGCTGGCGAAATTGCGCGCGGATGGTGTTGCAGTGCTGTTCGTGAGCCATAAGCTCGACGAATGCTATGCCATTGGCGGCGAAGTGATCGTGCTGCGCGACGGTCAGAAAATGGCGCAAGGGCCGATCGAGAATTACACCAAGGCGCAGATCAGCGAACTCATGACGGGTAAGCATCTTTCGACGGAACGCTATCGCGCGGACGGCGAAGAAAGCGCGCCGCAGATCGTGCTCGATGTTCAGGGATTGGGCCGCAAAGGCCAGTTCTCCGAAGTATCCTTCAAACTGCACAAGGGCGAGATTCTTGGCGTCACCGGTTTGCTCGATTCAGGCCGCAACGAACTGGCGCGCGCGCTTGCCGGCGTCGCGCCCGCCGACATGGGCACAGTCACGCTCGACGGCAATCGCGTGCGTCTGCAATCGCCCGCCGATGCCAAGCTCCAACGCATCGGCTACGTGCCGGAAGACCGCCTGAACGAAGGGCTTTTTCTCGACAAGCCGATTCGCGACAACGTGATCACCGCGATGATTTCGAGCCTGCGCGACCGCTTTGGCCAGATCGACAGAACGCGCGCGCAGGAATTGGCAGAACGCACCGTGAAGGACTTGCAGATCGCCACGCCCGATGTGGACAAGCCGGTGCAATCGCTTTCGGGCGGCAATCAGCAACGCGTGCTGATCGGCCGGTGGCTTGCTATCGATCCGCGCGTGCTGATTCTGCACGGGCCGACAGTCGGCGTGGATGTGGGATCGAAGGACATCATTTACCGCATCATGCAGCGGCTTTCGAAGGAGGGCATCGGTATCGTGCTGATCAGCGACGATCTGCCCGAGCTGCTGCAGAACTGCGACCGTATCCTCATGATGAAGAAAGGCCGCATTGCGAGCGAATATCGCGCCGACCGCATGAGCGAGGCCGAGCTTTATCACGCATTACTTTCAGAGGCAGCATGAGCATGAGCGAATCCATCCGCCGCACGGGAAGCGAGACGAAAGCGCTGCCGGTCAGCGACGTCACGCCGCGCGTGCGCAAGGGTAATCTTGTCGCGCAACTGATGCGCAATCCTGAATGGTTCACGGTTGGCCTGATCCTGCTGACGTGTCTGGTCGTGGGTAGTATCAATCCGCGCTTCTTTCAGTTTGCGACCTTGTTCGACATGCTGCATTCGGCGACCACGGTATCGCTGTTTGCGCTCGGCACGCTGGTGGTATTGGCATCCGGTGGCATCGACGTATCGTTCACGGCCATTGCTGCATTGACGATGTATTCGATCACCAAGGCAGTGTTCGCGTGGTGGCCCGACTGTCCGTTCGCGTTGATCCTTATCACCGGCGCTATCGGCGGCGTGATATTCGGCGTGATCAACGGCATGCTCGTGCATCGCCTGAAGGCGCCTTCGCTGATCGTGACCATCGGCACGCAGTATCTTTATCGCGGCTTGCTGCTGACCTTCGTCGGCACGCAGTTCTTCATGAACATTCCGCACAGCATGGATACGTTCGGGCAATTGCCGCTGTTCTATTACCGCACATCCGATGGCCTGCGGGCTGTGCTGCCTGTTTCGGTGCTGGCGCTTGTGATCGCAGCCGTGGTGACGTGGTGGCTGCTCAATCGCACGATGATGGGCCGTGGCGTCTATGCAATGGGCGGCAGTCTCGCCATTGCCGAACGTCTTGGCTATAACCTGCGCGCGATTCATCTCTTTGTGTTCGGCTATACCGGTTTGCTTGCGGGCGTCGCGGGCATTTTGCATGTATCGACGAACCGGCTTGCCAATCCGTTCGATCTCGTTGGCACGGAATTGGATGTGATTGCGGCGGTTATTCTCGGCGGTGCGCGTATTACGGGTGGCACGGGAACGGTGGTGGGTACGTTGCTTGGTGTCGTGTTGGTGACGCTTATTAATAGCGTGTTGATTCTTATAGGGGTGCCTAGTACTTGGCAGAAGGTGATTATTGGTGCGTTTATTTTGGTCGCGGGGACGTTGTTTGCGTTGGGGCGTCGGCAGTAGGCAGTTTTTTTGCTGTCGGGTTGGTTTTCTTGTTTTGTCGTGCAAGGGGCTGCTGGTTTTTGGGTCTTTATTGCAGTAGCCGCCTCCCCGGCGGGGGGGTAACTTTCTTTGCTGCTGCAAAGAAAGTCACCAAAGAAAGCAGCTTTTTACCCCATGCACGATGGCTGGAGAGGGTTGGTCTGGATTAACCGATACAGTGGCCGCGTTAGGACGTCCCTCGGTTGGTTAAGCGTACGGGCAACCTAACGATTACGCGCTCGAATCCTTGAGTCTTAGTGGACCGCATTCATTCTTTCGGCCATGCGCTTCGCGCGCCGAGAACGTAAGAACGGAATCCCGCAGCCTATAAGCGCCCAGCCACCTCACACCGCACCGCTATATCGTTATTCGGCCCTACCTTGGCAAGTACTTCTGGGCAAAGCGCTCACACCAACGCAAGTCAACTTTTAGTCGGAGCACTAACCAAGGTAGGACCGAATAGCAATCTTGCGGAGAAGTTTAATGTGGCTGGGCGCTGATAGGCTGCGGGATTCCGTCCTAAAGCTCTCGGCGCGCGCAGCGCATGGCCGATTGAATGAGCGCGGTCCACTAACGCCAAAGAATTCGAGCGCGAAATCGCCAGGTTGCCTAAGCGGCTCGTTATGCGTGGCAAGTCCTATTGCGGCCACTGTATCGTTAATTCAGGCCACACTTTCCAGCCAGCGTGCATGGTGTAAAAAGCTGCTTTCTTTGGTGACTTTCTTTGCAGCAGCAAAGAAAGTTACCCCCCCGCCGGGGAGGCGGCTACTGCAATAAAACCCCAAACAACAGCAGCCCCTTGCACGCAACACCTAACCTGACGCTACCCGATAGCACCAGCTAGATAAAACCACTCAAGCGCGGCTATTAAGCGCCTGTCCCGCCTCCGTGATAACCGAATCGAATTCGGAAAGCTGAGAAAACCGCACAGCCTTGACCTTACCGAACTTGCTCGCATCCACCACAAGATGACGTTTCACCGCACTCGCCATCGCCGCCTGTTTAATGGCGACCTCATGAAAGTTCCAGCACGTGACACCACGCGCTTCATCCACACCGCCCGCCGACATGAACGCCTGATTGATGCCCATGCGCCTGAGCGTCTCCACGCTTTCATCGCTCGCGAACGATTCCGACGAAGGCACGTAGACGCCGCCAAGCAGAATCATGCGCACGTTCGGCTTGCGCCGCAAAATTTCCGCGACATTGAGCGAATAGCACACGACGGTGAGATGCATCTCCGCCGGAATCTGCCGCGCGAGCGTGGTAAGCGTGGTGCCGCAATCGATGAAGATGGTTTCGCTATCAACAAGCAACCGCGCCGCTTGAGTAGACGCAATGGCCTTCGCCTGCGCGAAATGATCCTTCTCTTCCTCGATGGTATAGCCCGCGTCATTGGGGACATCCGCGGCGCTGACGATATAGCCGCCGAGATAGGTGAACTGGCGAGGGTTCGCCGCGATGTCACGCCGTACCGTCATTTCCGATACGCCGAGCAACGCGGCGGCATCGCGCAGACGCATGACGTTCTGTTTTTCCAGCGCGCTCGAAAGCGTGCGCAAGCGGTCGTTCTTGGCCATCGGGGCGGCGCGTTCGAAGCGCTTTCACGCGTGACGCGCGGTGTTAGGTTTTGGTCGTCGATTGAGAGGATTATAACAATGCAAGGGGTGAGGGATGTCGTTTTAAGTGCATGGCACGGGTAAATCCGGACACCATAAAAAAAGGAAGCCTCGGAAGGCTTCCTTTTTCGTGGGCTTATAGAGAAATCAATCGTAGAGCACGGCCGAGATCTTGGGATCGTTCATATTGCTCTTGTCGTACCAGTAAAAGCCGGTATCGACTTTCTTCGGGAGCTTCTCGCCTTTAAGCGCTTTGACCGCCGAATCCACGACACATTTGCCAATGCCAATTGGATTCTGTGTAATGGCTCCAAGCATCAAGCCCGAATTGATATCGTCCTTTTGTTCCTTGCCCGAGTCATATCCGATCAACACGAGCTTCTTGCCGGACTCTTTCACGCCGATGGCCGCGCCTTCCGCCGAACCTTCGTTAGCCCCGAAAATGCCCTTGATATTCGGGTTCGCCTGAATCATTGCCTTGGCGATTTCAGCCGACTTCAAGTGGTCGCCGCCGCCGTATTGCACCGACACGATCTTGATGTTCGGATGCTTCGATTTCATCTCGTTGAGAAAGCCGTCGCGCCGGTCCACGCCGGTACGGCTCGTCTGGTCATGCACGATCAAACCCACTTCGCCCGCATTGCCGATGGCGTCGGCCATCTTGTCGGCGGCGAGCGCGGCGGCGGCGAGATTGTCCGTGGCGCACGTGGTCAAGGGAATGTCGCCATCCACGCCCGAGTCGAACGCGATGATCGGAATCTTGTTGTTCTGCGCGCGCTTGAGCAACGGAATGGCGGCCTTGCTGTCCAGCGCCGCGATGCCGATGGCCTGCGGCTTCTTGGCAAGCGCAGCGGAAAGCATGTCGATTTGTTTATCGACCATGGCTTCCGTCTCCGGGCCTTCGAAGGTAATCCTAACCTTTTGTTCCTTAGCCGATTGCTCGGCGCCGGCCTTCACCGCTTGCCAGAACTGATGCTGAAAGCCCTTGGAAATAAGCGGAATATACGGCTCGTCCGCGTGGCTCACGGTTGCCGCGCCCATCGACACGCTCGCTGCAATCAGGACGCTCAGGATTTTTCTTTTCGACATGGTGGTTCTCCTCCAGAGGGTTGGCCTCGTTGTATGAATCTCCGAATACTTCAGCTTTTGCGGCGGCGCAGAATGTCCGCATACACCGCGAGAATAATGATGAGACCGGTCACCACGATCTGCCACTCCTGCGCCACCGACAGAATGCGCAGACCGTTGGTCAGCACGCTCATGATGAACGCGCCGATGATCGTGCCAAGTATCGTTCCCGAGCCGCCCGAAAGGGACGTGCCGCCGATCACCACTGCTGCGATGGCATCGAGTTCATAGCCTTGTCCGAGCGCCGGTTGCGCCGAATTCAGGCGTGATGCAATCAGCAAACCCGCGATACCGCAAATCGCACCGCCAAGCCCGTAAATACCTATTTTCCAGCGGTCCACGTTCACGCCGGACAAACGCACGGCTTCTTCGTTGCTGCCGAGCGCGAAGGTATAACGTCCCAACGCAGTGCGGTTCAGCGTGATGGAACTGGCAACCGCTAGGAAGAACAGAATGAGCACGGCATTCGGAATCGGCACGCTCGGCAGGAAGTAGCCGATGAGCGAGTCCTGCGAAATCATGTAGAAGTTTTCGGTGTCAGTGAAGTAGATCGGCTTGTCTGCGGAGACGACGAGCGACAATCCTTTGAGCAGCATCATCATGCCGAGCGTCGCGATAAACGGCGGTATCTTCATCTTGGCCGTGAGCGTGCCGGACACCGTTCCGCACAATGCGCCCGTCACGATGGCCGCAATCACGCCGATCCACATCGGCAAATGCCAGTAAGTGAGGAACACGCCGCAAATCACGGCGGTAAATGTCATCAACGTGCCCACCGACAAATCGATGCCGCCCGTGATGATGACAAACGTCGCGGCAATCGCCAGCACGCCATTCACCGCCGTGGCCTGCAAAATGCCGAGCATGTTGTCCATCTGCATGAACGCGGGCGATGCGAAGCTGAAGAATACGAGCAGCAAGATCAGGCTCGCGAATGCAAGCAGCTTCTGCAAGGCAGTCGGCGAAAAAACGCGCGCGCGCAAACCCGTCGTGCCTTTCTCTCGCGCGACGGTCGCGGTATCGGTGGGTTGGGTCATGGGTTCGGTCTCTTGCGGCTTCAGGCCGCTTTCAGGGTTTCACGCCGCGTCGCGAGCTGCATGATGCGCTCTTGCGTCGCGTCGCTCGAAGACAACTCACCGGTAATGCGTCCCTCGCACATCACGACGATGCGATCGCTCATGCGCAAAATCTCCGGCAATTCGGACGAGATCATCACGATCGCCTTGCCTTGCTGCGCGAGCGAACGAAGGAGCTTGTAGATTTCGCTCTTGGCGCCGACATCGATACCGCGCGTGGGTTCGTCGAAGAACAACACGTCGCAATCGCGCTCAAGCCACTTTGCAATTACGATCTTTTGTTGATTGCCGCCCGAAAGCAGCCGCACGGGTTGCGTGGGCGAGGGCGTGCGTATCGCCAGCAGCTTGATGAAATGCGTGGCTGTCCTACGGATTTTCGCGCGGCGCAGAAACATGCGTGCAGAAAGGAACTTGCCGAGATTCGACATGACGATGTTCGATTCCACGTCCATGCCCGTGGCTAAACCGAAACGCTTGCGGTCTTCGGAGAGATAGCCGATGCCTCGCGCGACCGCATCGCTCGGCCGCTTGATGGAAGCCTTCGCGCCCTTCACGAATATCTCGCCCGATTCCACCGGGTCCGCACCGAAAACTGCGCGCGCCACTTCGGTCCGGCCTGCGCCCATCAAGCCCGCGAAGCCGAGTATCTCGCCGCGTCGCAAGGTGAAACTCACATCGCGCACGAGCGGGCCTGCATTGAGATTGCGCACCTCAAGCGCGACATCGCCCTGATTCGAGCCGCCCAGGAACGACGTGAGATCGGTCAGCGTGCGTCCCACCATCATGCCGATGATCGTCTCCACGCTGGTCTCTTTCGTGTTGACGGTCGCGACATATTCGCCATCGCGCATGATCGTCACGCGGTCCGAGATCTGCTCCAGTTCGTCCATCTTGTGCGAGATATAAACGATGCCGACACCACGTTCCTTCAGTTGCCAGATGATGCGAAACAGTTCGGCAATTTCAGCGTCGTTGAGCGCGGAGGTCGGTTCGTCCATGATGAGCACGCGCGAATCGAAGGACAGCGCCTTGGCGATTTCCACCATCTGCTGACTCGCGACCGTGAGTGTGCCGACGATGGTGCGCGGATCGAGCGCCACATGCATGCGCGCGAGAATATCGCTTGCCTGACGGTTCAATGTGTCTTCATCGAGCAGAAGCCCGAGCATCTTGCGCGGCTCGCGCCCGATGAAAATATTCTGCGCCACCGTCAGATGATTCATCAGTTGCAACTCCTGATGAATGATGCCGATGCCGAGCGCCTGCGCTTCGCCGGGGCTGGTGAAGTCGACCGGCTTGCCGTCGATCAGCATCTCGCCAGAATCGCGCGTGTAGACGCCCGCCAAAATTTTCATGAGCGTGGATTTGCCCGCGCCGTTTTCGCCCATCAATGCATGCACTTCGCCGGGCAGAAGATCGAAGCGCACTTCATGCAGCGCGCGCACGCCGGGAAAGCGCTTGCAGAGTTGGTTGACTGAGATGAGAGGCGTCATCGGAATGTCACTCATGGCGCGAAGATGTCGGGGCGTTCATGTGCCGCGCGGCGAAGCTCGTTCACCACTTGCGCGAGATGATCATGCATGGCCTTGGCGGCGGAATCGGCGCGGCCGTTTTTGATGGCATCGAAAATATGTTGATGTTCGTCGAGCGTATGCACGATGCGCTCGGGACTCGCGACAAGCTGGCGCGCCCGATCCAGCGCACTGCGCGATACCGCGACGATCTCTTTCACGCGCGGCAGGCTGATCGCATCGAGCAGAATTTCGTGGAAGGCGAGGTCGAGTGTGTGAAACGCCAGGCGCTGACCGCTTTTCACGGAGGCACGCTGCTGATCGAGATTAAGCGCGAGGGCATCGATCGTGGCCTTGTCGTGCGTGGCGGCCACACTGCGCACGGTCTCGACTTCGAGCGCGCTGCGAATGAACAAGTGCTGATGAATGTCTTCGAGGGCAATGGGCCTCACGCGCGTGCCACGCTGCGGCAACACTTCGACTAGCCCCGCATGCGCGAGCCGCGCCAAGGCAGCAGAAACCGGAAAGCGCGACACACCCATGCGTTCGCAGACCGCGAGCTTGTCGATCATCAAACCCGGCTCGAAAGCCAGCGTGAGAATGGCGTCTTTCAACGCTTCTTCGACGGCATCCGTCAGGCTGCCCCGGTCGCCGCTTTTCGCTTTGCGCAGTGCATCATACGGAGTGCTGATGACGCTTGCCGGATCGGACGAAGTGCTCACGCGCGCCTGGAATCACCGTTGAAGATGCTAGCATGCTAGAAAGCAAGGCACGCTTTGTCAACGCGTGATAACGCTAGGTTAAGCGGCGTCTCTAAGTGTGGGAAATGCGGTCTTGGCAAGCCTGTCGCCGCACGATCCAATTGAATAGCGGCGTGGCCATAAGCGTGCTGACTACGGCCATCAATACGAGAATAGAGAACAGGCCCGGCAGAATCACGCCCGCCGCGAGCCCGATGTTAATGATGATGAGCTCCATCAAACCGCGTGCGTTCATGAGCGCGCCGATCGCCATGGCATCGCCGGAAGGTTCGCCGTTCATGCGCGCGGCGGCCCAGCATGCGATCCCCTTTCCGCCGAACGAAGCCAGCAAGATGGCGATGGCCGCAGCCATGATGGCCGGGTCCATCAGCATGTCCAGACGCGTGTTCAAGCCGGAGTAGGTGAAGAACATCGGCAAGAGAAAGACCCCCACGAAGGGTTGCAGCATCTCGCGTAGCTTTTCCGTGAGCGGTCCGCGCGGCAAGGCCACGCCGAGCAGGAAGCCGCCGAATACAGCATGAATGCCGATGGCGTCCATCGCAAAGGCGCACAGGCAGAACAGCGCGAGCACCACGGCCAGCACGCTATGCGGCAAGGGCAAGTCCGCATGTAGTCCGCTCGCGAGCCGCGCAAGCAGCTTGTGTCCCGCGAAGATCATGAACACTGCGAACGCAGCACCGCCGCCGATGGCCGCATAGGCGCTCATCCACGAGCCGCCGAAGCTCGCGAGCACGATGGCGAGAATGCACCACGCGGCGGCATCGTCGAATGCGCCTGCTGTCAATGCCAGCGTGCCGAGCGACGTCCCCGCCAGCCCGCGTTCGTGAATGATGCGCGCGAGCATGGGAAACGCCGTGATGGCGATGGCCGCGCCCAAAAACAGCGACGCTTCGAACACCCGCGTCTTCACGGCGAACAATCCCGGAATGGTGTGAAGCCACGGCGCGAGCGCGAACGCAAGCACAAACGGCACGACGATGCCCGCGACCGACACGCTCATGGCGCTGCGTGCGCGCGCGCGAAACTGGTCCGCGCGAAACTCGGTTCCCACCAGAAACATATAGAGACCAACGCCGAGTTGCGCGGCCACGTAGAGCATGCCCATGGTCGCTTTAGGAAAGAGCGCCTGCTGCCAATGCGGCAGCACGAGCCCAAACAGCGATGGCCCGAGCAACACGCCCGCGATCATCTCACCGACCACCTGCGGCTGACCCACGCGCCGGGCCAGTTTGCCGACGCATTGACTCGCGAGCACGATCACGGCGGCCTGAAGAAAGAAGAAAACGGAAAGCTGGGAAATGGGCATTGGACAAGATCGTATTCAGTTGTCGCGGAAGTCTGACGGTGACCCGGAACGCTTGTCAATGCGCGAAACCGGCAAAAGTTACGTTCGTCACGAAAACTTCCCGGAAACATTTCGCCCGATCGCACTAAACCTTGGGCACAGGTCGCCGTTAATTTTCATGTAAGCAAGGCGAAAGAAGTCTTGCGACAAGGAGACCTTCCGAAGCGGTGCAATCGCGCATCCATCGCGAACCGATCGTGTACCGCGCTCATTCATGTATTTCGTATCCCTGATAAAAATATGAAAGACCAGACCAACCAATCTACGGGCATCTTTCGCGCGCCAAAGGCGAGCATGATCGCCGCCGCGATATTCGCCGGCCTGCTTCTGACCGCATGCGGTGGCGGTGGCAGCGATGCATTCGACGTGGGCTCCACCGCGAAAGCCGCAGCAGCCGTCGCGAGCACCAGCGGTCCTGCATTTCAGATCAACGCGCCCTTGCCGAACGCAGAACTCAATGGCACGGTCGTCGTGAAAGGACCGCTCGCCACGAACTGGACGAACGTCACTGCTATCGACAAGCACACGGGCAAGACGGTCGCGAACGTGACGCCATCGGGCGGCTCCTTCCTGACCAACTACGACACGACCAACCTCTCGAACGGCGCGCATACGTGGGAGTTCACGGCGACCAACAGCAAGACGGGCGCGAAGTCGGTGTTGAGCGTCAACGTGAACGTCTATAACATCGCGGGCGCGAAAGCGGATATGAGCAAGCGCATTTTCTACGGCGCGAACGGCCACAACAACGGCGGCGGCGCTTATGGCCTTTCTTCGCCCGCGCTTCAGCTTCAGCAGTTGCAGGACTTGCATGTGAAGCTGTATCGCAACGAGGTGTATAACCTGGCCTCGGCGAACAAGCTCGCGGGAATCGCCGCGACCATGGCCGAAGGCGGCGTGACGGTGTATCCGGTCCTGCTGAGCGGTATCAGCGCGCGCTCGAACGAACAGGACGCGTACAACGTCGGTTATACGCTCGGTCAGCAAACGGCCACTGCCAGAAAATATCCGTACTACGAAGTTAGCAACGAACTTGGCGCGCAAGCTATTGCCGGTAATGTCGATGGCGTTTATCCGCAGCAGTTCGACAACGCGAAATATCAGAAGGCGCGCGGCGTGATCCGCGGCATGATCGCGGGCATTCGCTCGGTGGACCCGCATGGCAAGATCGTCATCGGCGGGGATACGTGGCTGCATTACGGCTTCTATCAGATGCTCGCGAACGGCACGCAGCCGGACGGCACGACGGGGCATCCCATCGTGAACTGGGACATCACGGCATGGCACTGGTATTCGGATCAGGGCGATATCACGCGGGCATGCGGGGGCACCGGCTGTCATGACGTGCTGGCCGAGTTGCAGAAGTTCGGCAAGCCGATCTGGATGACGGAATTCGGCGTGCGTCCGTGGCATGGCAGCGACCAGCAAATCGCGGATTACATGGTCGGCACGAAGATGATGGCAGGCTTCCTGTCCGTGGCCGACAAGTACGATATCCAGTCGATTCAGGTCTATCAACTCTATGACGATCCCGAGACCGGCGAAGGCCCGTACGGTCTGATGAAGAACGACGGCAAGACGCTCAAGCCGGCTTACGAGGCATTCAAGCGGTTTGTCGTCGCTAACCCGAAGTAGGGCGTGGGAAGCACGATTTCGGTGCTGCGTCGCACCATCAATGGTGATAGACGCGCGGCATATTGAAGACGGTAAATCGCCGGAAACGCCTTTGTTTAAGGCTTCCCCGGCGACTTAAAGCGCAGATGGCCCGAAAGTTGCCTTGTCATGACGCAACCGGCCCAACGACGGGCCACACGCATCAAAACAGGGAATTCGGACAACGGCGTCCTCGAACCGGCCACGCGGCCTCGTTCGTGGACGCCGTTTTTCTTTTGGAGAGCCAACTGATGTTCGCTGCACGGAGCCATGCATGACGGCCCGAACCGTCGATACGGTCTGCCCATACTGCGGCGTCGGCTGCGGCATGACGCTGCACGTCGAGAACGAACAGGTCATCAAGATTTCCGGCAACAAGGATCATCCGACCAACTTTGGCAGGCTGTGCACGAAGGGTTCTTCCGCACACGTCGCTTTGCGCAAGTCGGGACGGCTGGAGAAAGCATTCGTGAGACGCCGCCGCGCCGACGATCCCGCGCCGATGCTTATAGATCAGGCCATTGCCGACACCGCGCACCGTCTGCGCGCGATCCTCGATGAGCACGGCCCCGATGCACTGTCGTTCTACGTCTCTGGCCAAATGTCGATCGAGGCGCAATACCTCGTCAACAAGCTCGCGAAGGGTTATGTCGGCACGAACAACATCGAGTCGAATTCGCGGCTGTGCATGGCGAGCGCGGGCAGCGGCTACAAGCTCTCGCTGGGTGCAGACGGGCCGCCGGGTTCGTATCAGGACTTCGACCGCGCGGACCTGTTCTTCGTGATCGGCGCGAACATGGCCGACTGTCATCCCATTCTGTTTCTGCGCATGATGGACCGCGTGAAGGCGGGCGCGAAGCTGATCGTAGTGGACCCGCGCCGCAATGCGACTGCCGAGAAGGCGAGTCTTTTCATGCAGATTCGTCCCGGCACCGATCTCGCGCTGCTGAACGGCTTGTTGCATCTGCTGCATGAAAACGGCCATGCAGATGCAGATTTCATCGCGCAGTACACCGAAGGATGGGACGCGATGCCCGCGTTCCTCGCCGACTACACGCCCGCGAAAGTCGCGGAGATGACCGGCATCGACGAGAACGATTTGCGGCAAGCGGCACGCATGATCGGCGACGCGCCCGAGTGGATGAGCTGCTGGACGATGGGCTTGAATCAAAGCACGCACGGCACATGGAACACCAACGCCATCTGCAATCTGCATCTGGCGACGGGCAAGATTTGCCGTCCCGGCAGCGGGCCGTTTTCGCTCACGGGTCAGCCCAATGCAATGGGTGGCCGCGAAATGGGTTACATGGGTCCGGGTTTGCCGGGTCAGCGTTCAGTGCTCGTGGATGACGACCGCGCGTTCGTCGAGAATATCTGGCAAGTGCCGCACGGCACGCTTAAAACGAGCGTGGGCGGCGGCACGATCGAGATGTTCTCGCGCATGGCGGCGGGCGATATCAAGGCGTGCTGGATCGTCTGCACGAATCCGGCGGCAAGCGTTGCAAACAGACAGACCGTGATCGATGGACTGAAGGCCGCTGAGTTCGTCGTCACGCAGGATGCGTTTCTGGACACGGAAACAAACCGTTATGCCGATGTCCTTCTGCCCGGCGCGCTGTGGGCCGAAGCCGAAGGCGTGATGATCAATTCCGAGCGCAACATGACGCTCATGCAAAAAGCCGTCGAGCCACCGGGCGATGCATTGCCCGACTGGCAGATCATCGCGCGTATCGCCTCTGCAATGGGTTATGCCGAAGCCTTCGATTACACGAGCGCCGCCGAAGTCTTCGAGGAAATCAAGCGCTTCTCGAACCCGAAGACCGGCTACGATCTGCGTGGCGCGAGTCATGCACGCCTGCGCGAAACGCCGCTTCAATGGCCGTGCGCGCCCGATGACAAGCATGATCGCAATCCGATTCGCTACGTGAACGAAGCATCCGATAAACGCCTGACATTCCCCACGCCGAACGGACGCGCCGTGTTCTTCGCGCGCCCGCATGTCGCGCCTGCGGAAATACCCGACAATACGTTTCCCGTCGTGCTCAATACGGGTCGCCTTCAGCACCAGTGGCACACCATGACCAAGACCGGCAAGGTGCCGATGCTCAACAAGCTCAATCCCGGTCCGTTCGTGGAACTGCATCCCGAAGATGCGGCGACGCTGAACATCGCGGCTAAGGATCAGGTCGAGATTCGCTCGCGACGCGGGCGCGCGGTGCTGCCCGCTGTCGTCACGGATCGCGTGCGGCCCGGCAACTGCTTCGCGCCCATGCACTGGAACGACATGTTCGGCGATGACCTGTGTATCAACGCGGTCACGAGCGATGCCATCGATCCCATTTCGCAGCAGCCCGAACTCAAATTTTGCGCGGTGAGTCTGAGCCGCGCGGCCGCCGCCGCACCCGTTGAGATTGTTCATCAGGAATCCGATATGTCACGCATCGACGCGCTCGCAGGTCTGCTCGGACTGGGCAATATCGCCACGCCTTCGTTGAGCGAAAGCGATCGCCTGTATCTGAGCGGCTTCGTGAGCGGGTTGCGTGCGACATCCGATACGCAAGCGCGCGGCGTGCCGGTGCTGCCCGCCAATGCGCCGTTTGCACCGGCCACGCGTGTGTGGGTCGATGGCTTGCTCGCGGGCATGTTCAGCCGTGAAGCCATGCCTGCGAATCCAGAAGTGCAGATTGCGCATACGCGGCCCAAGGTCGCGTTTTTGTGGGCATCGCAGACGGGCAACGTGGAATCGCTCGTCGAACGTTATGCCACGCAGTTGATGGAATCGGGCTTTGAGATCCGTACCGCGTGCATGTCCGATCATGCCGTCGAGAATCTGGCGAAGACGCATTATCTGCTTGTGATGACAAGCACCTTCGGCGACGGCGATGCACCCGACAATGGTCAGGACTTCTGGGCTTCGCTCAAGGCCGATTCCGCGCCGCGTCTGGAATCGCTGCATTATGCGGTGTTGGCCTTCGGCGACCGCAACTACGATCAGTTCTGCGGACACGGCCGCAATATCGACCGACGTCTCGCGGAGCTTGGCGCGGTGCGTCTGCTGGAACGCGTGGATTGCGACACCGAGTTCCAGCCCAGCGCGGATGCGTGGATCGAACGCGTGGTGGCACGCATCAAGGAAGACGATGCCGCGCTGCATGCCGTGCCCGCTGAAGGCGCGATACCGGATGTCCTCAAGACCAACGCGAATCATGTCGCGACGAAAACGAAGCCCGCGCCAACACGCCTGCTGCGCAACGTGCGGCTCAATCGCATGGGTGCCTCGAAGGACACGCGCTCGTTCGCGCTCGCCACGGGCGAATCCGGTCTCGACTACGAAGCGGGCGACGCGCTCGGTGTGTGGCCGACCAACTGCCCTGAACTTGTCGATGAACTACTCGTCCTGACGAAGCTCGATGGCCGCGCACCGGTGCAAGTCGCGGGCGTGGGCGACATGTCCCTCGCGGATGCGCTCGGCAGCCACTTCGAAATCGCGCGGCCCAGTGCGGATGCGCTGAACTTCATCGCATCGCGCACACGCGAGAGCGGCTTGCGCAACTTGTTGAGCGAAGAACGCAAGGCGGATCTGCGCTCGTGGCTATGGGGACAACAGTTCGCGGACGTGTTGCATGAATATCCTGCGCACATGTCCGCAGACGAGCTGCTGAGTGTGTTGAGACGCTTGCAGCCGCGTTTATATTCGATCTCGTCCAGCCCGAAGGTGCATATCGGCGAAGTGCATCTGACGGTTTCTGCCGTGCGCTATGACAATGGACGCCGCAAACGCAAGGGCGTGTCGTCGACCTTCCTTGCCGACCGCGCGAACGATGCGAGCATCCCCGTATTCGTGCAGAAAAGCGCGCATTTCCGCCCGCCGCGCGACGGCGATGTGCCGATCATCATGGTCGGTCCCGGCACCGGCGTGGCGCCGTTTCGCGGCTTTCTGCACGAGCGGCGCGCACGCGGCGATACGGGCTGCAACTGGCTTTTCTTCGGCGAACAGCACGCCGCCACGGACTTCTACTATCGCGACGAATTGCAGGCGATGCAGCAAAGCGGCTTGCTCAACCGTTTCGACGCGGCGTTCTCACGCGATCAGCATGAAAAAATCTACGTGCAGGACCGCATGCGCGAGCAGGGCGCGGAACTGTGGTCGTGGCTTCAGGATGGCGCGTCGTTCTATGTTTGCGGCGACGCGAGCCGCATGGCGAAGGACGTGGATGCGGCGCTGCGTCAGATCGTCGCCTCGCATGGCGGTATGTCGGATGAGAAGGCGGCGGATTATGTCGCAACGCTCACGCGAGACAAGCGCTACGTGCGCGACGTGTATTGATTTCGCAAAGCGACGCGGCGGAAACCGCGTCGAAGCTCAACCGCAGCCGCCTGTGAGTCCTGACGCAACGCTTACAAAAGCGACTTGCCTTGCGAAAGAATCTTGTCGCACACCTGCTTCGTGATTTGTTCCTTCAATCCGCCGCCGCTCAAGTCGACTTGTTTGCCGTTGCCGCTGTTAAGAATGCCCTTCGCGCCGTCCGTGTAGCCGCTATCGCTCGACGACGATCCACCGAGCTTGCTCATGAGCCCGTCCTTGACCGACGTGGCATTACCGCCAAGATAGTTGTTCTTGATGCAATACTGCAGCACGCCCGCGACATTGCCCGTGCTATTCGATGTGAGCGAATTGAGCGACATGCCGCTGCCGAGCCCGCCCAGGCTGCTCAATCCGCCGCCGGACCCGCTGTCCTTGCCTTGATTGAGCAGGTTCCCGAGTTGGGCGTGCGCGAGGGGCGCACAGAGCACCGTGGCGGTAAGCAATGCAGTGGCGCAGAGATGGCGCTTCGATAAGGTCATGGTGCCTCCGTTTGGGTAAGTCAGACTCTCACTATAGTTCTTTTGAGGTCGACAATTGTCTTGACCATCGAACGCATGAATAGCCGGTTCAACGATCGACCGCAAAGTTTCAGTGATTGAACGAAGACACCTTTCACGCGACGCAGTTCAACAAAATTCAACGAGCGTGCGCCTGTTCGAGAAAGAACCGCACCATCTCCGCACTGGCATCGGGGCCGCTCGGGTCGGTATAGCTTCCGCTCGATGCACCGCCGGACCACGCATGCGGCGCGCCATGAACGGTCCAGAGTTCCGCTTTCAAGCCGTTCTGCGATGACATGCGCTTCACCGTATGCTTGCGCGCTCCCTGACTTGGATTCGATGCATTCGCCGTCGCTACGAAACCACGCAGCAGTTCATCGGCATTGGCGTAATGCACGGTGGCATCCGCATCGCCGTGAAACACGATAAGCGGGCAGCGTGGCGTTTGTATGTCGCGATGACTCGCGCGGCTCTTGCCGCCACGCATGGCCGCGAGCGCGGAGGGCAGATCGTGCGCGGAGCCGACTGGCAAGCCGGAATGCACGCCAGCGGCGGCGTAAAGATCGGGATAGGTTTGCGCCATGATCGCCGCCATCGCGCCACCGGCCGACAAGCCCGCGACATACACGCGTTTCGGGTCCACCGCGTGGTTCGTCATGATCTCGCGCGTGATGCCTGCGATCAGCAATGGCTCGCCTTGCTCGCGCTGCTGATCGCCCGGCTTGAACCAGTTCCAGCACTTCGATGCATTCGCGCCCTGCGGCTGAATCGGATAAGCGACGATGAAGCCATGCTTTTCCGCGAGCGCATTCATGCGCGTGCCGGCTGCGAAATCGTCGGCGTCCTGTGTGCAGCCGTGCAGCATGACGACGAGCGGCAAAAGACCGGTCCGTTCGCCGCCCGGCACGTAGAGCTTGTAGCTGCGCTGGCCTGCGGCGTTCGTGAAGCGTTGTGTGCTGAAGTGGCCGCGATCTTCTACATCGGCCTTGGGTGCGCGTGCTGATTTGGGCGCCTCCACGACTTCACTCTGCGTGTGCTCGCCATGCATCGCGCGCTTGACGACTTCCGCTGCTGCCGCCGCATCGTTACCTTGAAAGAGCGCGAACGCTTCCTTCATCGAATCGAGAAAACCTTCGTTGAGCTTCATTTTTGTTCCAATTGTTAGGAGAGCGTCGCGGTTATCGGATGCGATCCGCCAGCGCGGCCTTGACGGCCGGCGAAGCATGAAGCGCGCCGCGAACGAGGATCGAATCGATGGTGGCCAGTGCAAGTTCCGGCGATACGTCGGCGGCAATGCTCGCGAGTCCCAGCACTTGAATGCGCAAGCGCTGATTCGCGGCCCGCGCGGCTTCGAGGTCTTCTCTTGAGAAGTACTGAAGCCCGAGCACCAGTTCGCGCCGCGTCACGGTGTCCTTGACGACGGGCGCGTGAATCGACAACTGATTGCGGATTGCCGTGCGAATCAGGTCCGTGCGGTTCGAGTAGAAGCCTTCTTCCACGAGAAGATCGATCTGTCCGAGGTCCACCGGACCCAGGTTGATCGTGATTTTTTCGGTTTCGCTTCCACGCGATCGATCGAGCACTTCTTTTGCCATATTTCTGTCCAACCATCCGGTTACCATCCATATGGATGGTTATAGGCTGATTTCTGGATGGAGTCAACGTTTAATGCGCGGGAGCATTCCTTGCGTTACTGTGACGATGCTCACGACAGGAGGCCCTATGCGGCTGCTTCATGTGATTGCATCACCTCGGACGAAACGCTCGGCGTCGCGGCAGGTCGCGCACGCGTTCATCGAGGCGTGGAAGGCTCGCCATTCCAGCGCCACCATCGACGAACTGAATGTGTGGGAGACCGATCTTCCAGTCTTCGATGGTCCGATTCTGGAGGCGAAGTACGCAGGCATCGAAGGCCGCGAACTCGAACCCGCGCAGGCCGACGCATGGCGCATCGTCCATACGCTGGCGGAACGCTTCAGGCAGGCGGACGTGATTGTGTTCAGCGTGCCTATGTGGAATTTCGGCATTCCCTATCGTCTGAAGCATCTGTTCGACGTCATCTCGCAGAAGGACGTGCTGTTCACATTCGATGAGCGCGGCCTCAACGGCATGTTGAATGACAAGACGGTCGTCACCATCGCGGCGCGCGGCGTGCAACTCGGTGCGGACTTTCCGCCGGATCAGTACGATTTTCAGTCGGCTTATATGACGTGCTGGTCGAAGATGGTCGGCATTACGGATATTCACACGATCAGCGTGGAGAAAACGCTGGCCGGTCCCGAGCAGGATCACGCGTCTCGCGAGGAAGCGAGCGAGAAGGCGCGGGCACTTGCCGCGAGCCTGTAAGCCGAAACATTCGACGAAGGCTCAATGCGGATTATCAAGCTAACCTTACTATCTGTCATCGCTGTCCTCGCGGGCTGCGTATCGAAAACGGTTAGACAAGACGAATACGCCTATTCGGGGCCACCCGTCGTGCTGCGAACCGCACCGGGCGCCGCCGCTTCCATGCATGTTTCGGCGACGACCGCCATCGGCTACGTGAACGACCGGCGCGCTGAAGTGGGCCTGCCGCCGATCGCGGCCGACCCGGGGCTGGATGCCGCTGCCTTCGCTCACGCGCGTTACCTTGCGCTCAATCATGTGGGCACGCACGAGGAAATCGAAGGCCAGCCGGGATTTACGGGAACAGACATTCTGACGCGCATTCGTCTGCATACGCAGGCGCGCAACGCCAGCGAAGTGCTGGCGCTGATCGGCGGTGCGCAGCATGCCGCGTCACCGGTCGTGCATATTTTCGCGTCGCCATATCACCGAGGCGCGTTGTTGTTCGATTGGGCGCGTGCCGGTGAAAGCCTGATGGCGGGGACGAGCGCAGTTGCCGTCATCGATTTCGCGGACATTGCGCCATCACTTGCGGACAACGAACTAATCGCATGGCCTTACGATGGTCAGAGGCAAGTCCCGACTGCATGGGAAAATAACGAGCAACCGGACCCGATGGGACCGTTCAGCGGCTTTCACGGAAAAGTTCTCGGCTATCCCGTCACGCTGTCAGGCGGTCCGAACGCGCATATCGAACTGCAAAGCGTCGAACTGCGCGATGCACACGGCACGAAAGTGCCTTGCCGGATCGCGCCGCTTACTGCCGCCGATGCCGCGCGCAATACCGCTGTCTGCACGCCTCTGGAACCTTTGGAGGTTGCGACACGCTATACCGTCCGCGCGCGCGGCACGTTGCGCCAGCTGTCAGCGAGATCGCGCTTCGATCTGACGTGGGCATTCACGACCATGGATGCACATCAACCGCTTGCGCAGGCCGTGCCCTGAGCATCATTGTTCGAGCGGCGGAACAGTCCCTTCGTTGAGCGTCTTGAGCAAACGCGCGCGGCGCCGTTCGAGATCCGCGATCTGTCGTTCGATCGACATCAGACGCTCGCGCTGTAACGCACCGGTTTCCGGACACGCCGCCGCACCTTCGATCAGGCGCATGCAATCGGGAAACGAGCGGATATCTGCGAGACTGAAGCCGGTCGCGATCAGGCGTTGAATCTGCCTGACCTGCGTGATGGCCGCATGCGCGAACACGCGATAACCGTTGTCCGCACGAACGGACGTGACCAGACCGTTCTCGTCGTAATGACGAATAGAGCGCACGCTCGCACCCGTCGCGCGTGCGAGTTCGCCGATACTCAGCAGTGTGTGTTCGGTGGATTTCGTCATGTTGGAAAGTTAGCACTTTTGCTTGACTCTGACATTAGTGTGAGGCGCGAGACTTAGAACGTATTCCATTCGATTCAATAGAGGAAAACGTTCATGTCCTTTCAATTCATTCGTGGCGCGATGCGGGTCTTGACGGCCTTGTTCGCATTCGCTTCCGCTTCTCCCGTCGCGTTCGCGCAAGGCCGGAATTACACCGTCGATACACCCGATGGCGTCACGCTCGCCGTGCAGGAATCGGGCGATCCCGGCGGTCAGCCCATCGTGTTCATTCATGGTTTGCTGGGCAGCCGCCTGAATTGGGATGCACAAATAAAAAGTCCGCAATTGAAGGGCTATCGCCTCATTACCTACGATCTTCGCGGTCATGGCCTGTCCGGCAAACCCACTCATGCGGATGCCTACACCGATGGCCGCCGCTGGGGCGACGATCTCGCCGCAGTGATCGAGGCGACGCATGCGCGACGCCCGGTGCTGGTCGGCTGGTCCCTTGGCGGTGCGGTCATATCGAACTATCTCGCCACACACGGCGATGACGCGATTGCCGGCGCGGTCTACGTGGATGGCGTGATCGAACTCAAGCCCGATCAGATCGTCGCGCATCCCGAGGTGTATCACGACATGACATCGCCGGACCTGCGCACGCATCTCGATGGCGAGCGCACGTTTCTTGGCTTGTGCTTCAATCGTCAGCCGGACCAGGCTACCTTCGAACGCTTGCTCGCCAATGCGGCGATGGCATCGTGGGACATGCAATCGGCTGTTCAATCGATGAGCGTTCCCGCACAGGAAGGGCTCGGAAAAGCACGCGTGCCGGTATTGCTGATCTACGGTGCACGCGATGCGCTCGTCAAGGCGAAGCCTGCCATCGCGCGTGCCAAGTCTTTCAATCCGGCGGTGCGCAGCGCGCTTTATGCGGAGTCGGGGCATGCGCCGTTCATCGAGGAACCGCAGCGTTTCAATCGCGATCTGAGCGCTTTCATGGAAGCTGCATCGAAACATTGATGAGTTCCTCCATGGGAATGCGTCTGGAGCCGAACCGCAGCGAAAACTTGACTCCTCACGTCGCGGCGATAAACTGTTCCTCCATATGAACGAGGAGCACATCATGCGGCGTGAAGAATTCGATGCGGGCGGCACGGTCAAATCGGCGGATCGCGTGCTCGATCTTTTCGAATTGCTCGCGCGCTGGGGCCGCGAGATGTCGCACGCGGAAATAGCCGAAGCACTCGATATTCCGAAGAGCAGTCTTACCAAACTCATTCGCAATCTGACCGACCGGGGTTATCTGCGTTTCGTGCCTGAAACCAAGGGCTATCGTCTCGGCGACGCCATTCTCAAACTCGCGCAGCAGTCCAGTCAGATGCGCGATCTGATCGCGTGCGCGGAGCCGGTGCTCAACGACATCACGCAGCAAACGGCGGAATCGTGCGCGCTTAATCAACTCAAGGGCGAGCAGGTCGAGGTGGTCGCGACGGTCGTCAGCCAGCAGCGGTTGCAATCGCACATGAGGCTGGGCGACCTCGCGCCGCTTTATGCCGTGTCCGGCGGCAAGGCGATTCTCGCGTATCTGCCCGATGTCATGCGCAACGAGTACATGCGTTCCGTGTCCTTCGAGCGCTTCACAAAGAACACCATCGCCACGAAAAAAGGCTTGCTGGCCGAACTGGACGACGTGCGCAAGCGTGGCTTCGCCCATTCGATGGAAGAATACACGCCGGGCATTGTCGGTCTCGGCGTGCCGATTCTCTCGACCACGGGCTTTCCGCTCGGCTCGCTCAATCTCGCCATACCCGCCGTGCGCTTTTCCGCCGAAGTAGGCGAGCGCTCGGTGGCGATTCTCAAAGCCGCCGCCGCACGCATCCAGCGTCAATATCTCGCGGAATAAGTCACGCGAGAAAGCGCTTCATCCTCGCCATGATCGTGCGGGCTTGTTCATCGAAGGGAAGGCCGCGCAAGGCAACCGTGGGCGCTTCCACGGCAAGCGTGAGGTCGTCCAGCAGCCTGGCAAGTAGATCGCGCAGGGGAAACTCGCCATCGCCGGGAAGCAAGCGTGCGGTGCGTGCTTCCGTGCGTCGCTCGGCTATTGAAACCGGCGAGGCCAGCGGCCCGTCGCATATCTGAACGTATTCGATGAGCGCAGGGTCCACGCGATTCATATCGCCGATCTCCGCGCCCGAGCGAAAGTATTGCAGCGCGTCGATCAGCAAGCGCGCGTTCGGTTGCGCGCTGGCGTGAATCGTCGCGAGCGCATCGTCCAGCGTGCCGATGGCGCAGTACGTGATCAGTTCGAGTCCGACCGTCATGTCGAAACGCGCGGCGGCTTCGCACAGCGCGCAGAAGTTGTCCATGAGGCGCGCGCGGTCGTCATCGTAGCCCACGGTCAATACATGCTTCGCGCCCAGACGATGACCCGCTTCCAGCGCAGGCAGCAAGCTATCGATGCGCGTGTTTTCCTGCAACCAGATCGCTTCGATATCGAGCAGCCGCACGCCGGTGTCCCGCATGCGCGCCTCGAGCGTTCGGATAAGGACGGGATCATGCGCGACATCGACGACGCTATCTGCCGAAGTGGGCGCGACCACACGGAGTCCGTAATAATCGAATCCGCCCGCGTGCGCCGCATCGACGAGTTGAAGCGGATGTGCATCCAACATGGTGAGATGATGCAAGGACAGCTTGCGCATGATTCAAAGCGTGCCGTGTTCGAGCCACGCGCGTCCGCGCGCATAGAGCGCTTGCACTTCGGCGCCGGTCAGGCCGGGCATGTCGCGTTTGACCTTATAGCCGATCTTCGTCTGAATATAAGCGAGATGGCGATAACCCTCCGGGAAAAGCCCCAGTATTTCGGGGTCTAGATTCAATTTGACGCCGGTTTCCACCGGGTCCAGCCGATCCTTCTCATAGATCGGCTGACGCAAACGCAAAAGCCACTGTTCATCGCGTTTTTCATAAAAGTCATAGAAGCGCCCGGTGCAGACCACGTCGCAACGATGACCTTCCACATCGCCTCGCTGGGAGATGGTCATCTTGGTTTGCGCGATGGCGCGCGTGCCCGCGAGATCGACCGACGTTCCCCCCAGGAAATGCAGGATGCTCACGCCGCGCGCCCATCCTTCCTGCGTCACGCGGATGAACTCAGGGCCGGTGCCCTGAAACCACGTCGCCATCATCACGCCTTCAGGATGCCAAAGCGTCGCGAAGCGCTCCCAGTCGCCGGCATCGCGCCACACCGCCCAGTTCTCGATGGCTTCGCGGATGGCGATCCGTTCCTGCATGGCTTCATTCATCGTGTAACCTCGTGTTCTCATATGGAAAGTTGTTTTCATAGTGATTCATCCGGTCTCGCGGCGTCAAGCGATACTTGGGCCGTATACGGACTATCCCTAGTTTGTTCTCATATGGAAATTGTGAATGGAAAGGCGTTGACAAGAAAAAGTCGAAGTTTCTAACATGGAACAAACACACAGATGGAAACTTAACCGAGCCATCACGGAGACATCCATGTCGAACGCAATCGAGCGTCAGTCACACGAACCACCGGGCGCGCATCAGTCGAAGCTTGCGGCCATGAGCGGATGGATCGGCTCCGCGCTGGAGTACTACGATTTTTTCATCTACGCACAGGCCGCGGCGCTGATCTTTCCGCAAATCTTCTTTCCGAAGGGCGATGCGAAAGTGGCGATCGCCGCATCGCTTGCGACTTATGGCATCGGCTATGTCGCGCGCCCGATTGGCGCTTTCGTGCTCGGTCACTGGGGCGATACGCACGGACGCAAATCGGTGCTTCTGGTCTGCATGTTCCTGATGGGCTTCTCGACCATGGCGGTCGCGTTTCTGCCCACTTATGAACAAGTCGGATTCTGGGCGCCGGTGCTGCTCGTGGTGTTGCGGCTCATTCAGGGCTTCGCGGTCGCGGGTGAAATCTCCGGCGCGAGTTCCATGATTCTCGAACACGCGCCATTCGGCCGACGCGGCTATTACGGCAGTTTCGGCATGCAGGGCGTGACGGCCGGGCAATTGCTGGCGGCAGCCGTGTTCCTGCCGCTGAGTCACTTCATGAACGACGACGCATTCAATTCATGGGGCTGGCGCATTCCTTTCCTGATGAGCGCGTTCGTGCTGGTCGCAGGCTATTTCATCCGACGCAAGGTGCACGAAACGCCGGCCTTTGCGCAGACGGGCGACGATAAGGGACCGCCGCGCTCGCCGGTCAGGCTTGCATTCAGGCATTGCTGGGACGACATGCTCCGCGTCATGCTGATGTCGATCATGAACGTCATTCCGGTCGTCGCGACCGTATTTGGCGGGGCGTATGCGGTGCAGCAGGCGTATGGCATCGGCTTTAGCAAGAGTTGGTACTTATGGATTCCGGTGCTCGGCAATGTCAGCGGGATGATCGTCATTCCGCTTTGGGGCGCGCTCTCCGACCGCATAGGACGGCGCATTCCGATCATCGTGGCATCGCTGGGTTCCGGGGTGCTTTCGTTCGCGTATCTCTATGCAATCAGCATTCACAACGTCGGGCTTGCCATCGTGCTGTCGATCCTCATGTGGGGCTTGGTCTATCAAGGGCAGAACGCGGTTTATCCGAGCTTCTATCCCGAGTTATTTCCCACTCGCATGCGCGTGAGTTCGATGGCGATTTCGCAGAATATAGGCGTGGCGATCTCCGCCTTGTTGCCTGCGTTGTTCACGACCGTTGCGCCGCCCGGTGCGCAGCATATCTGGCTGACGGTGGGCGGCATTACGTTCGGCATCACCATCATCTGTTCGATCGCGGCGTGGTCGGCGCGCGAGACGTATCGCATCCACATGGACGATCTGGGAACACGTGATGCGGTTCCTGTCGGTATCGAAGAATACGAACGTTTGCGCAATGAAGAGATACGCGGACACATGCGCCACGATGAATCATTGAATCAGCAACGCAGCGGCGCATGACATTGAAACGGAGAACGAAGCATGACGGCATCAGAACAATTAGCGGAAGAACGTGCAAGACTCGATTCACCTGTCGATGCCCTGACGCGGCTCTACGCGATTTTCGGCTCGCCCATTGCGCATGTGCGCGCACCGGTCGTGTGGAGCGCGCTGATGAAGCGATATGACATCAACGCGGTGATGGTTCCCGCGGACGTGCGCAGCGAGCATTTCGATGACGCATTGCAAGGCATGAAGCAGATCGATAACGTCGATGGCGTCATCTTCACCATGCCGCACAAGTTCGCGGCGATGCGCCATGCAGACACACTGACAGACCGCGCACGACGTATCGGCTCGATCAATCTGTTGCGACGTTGCGCCGATGGAAGCTGGCAAGGCGACAACGTGGATGGCGCCGGTTTCGTCGCGGGCTTGCTTGCGGATGGCGTGCGGCTCGAAGGCGCGCATGTGTTTCTGAATGGCGGTGGCGGAGTGGGGCGCGCGATCGGCTGGTCGCTCGGTCTGGAAAGGATCGCGAGTCTCACCGTATTCGATATCGATGCTGCGCGCGCACAGGATCTCGCCGATGCCATCGCCCGCGAAAGCAATGCGCGCATCACGGCAGGCACGCCGGACATGCAGCTGATCGATATCGCGATCAATGCGTCGCCACTCGGACTCAATGCCGACGATGCGCTTCCGTTCTCTATCGATGCATTGCCCGCTCACGCGACCGTCGCCGACGTCATCATGGAGCCGCGTGTCACCGCGCTGCTCGAGCGTGCCCGCGCCGCAGGGCTCGGCATTCACAACGGCCGCAACATGATGAATCACGGCATGGTGGCTGCGGCATCCTTCTTTGGTCTGCCGGATGCGTTCGACTGGAACGGTGCATCGGTGCAGCGCTAAGGGAGCACGCCATGTTCGAAGGCTTTTCGCTGCTCGATATCGAAGCAGGCGACGTACGTTTCAAAGGCGTAACAGGCGGTTCTGGACCGCCCGTGTTGCTGCTGCACGGTTATCCGCAAACGCATGTCGCATGGCGCTACATCGCGCCCGTGCTGGCGCGCTCGCACACAGTCATCGCACCGGATCTTCCCGGCTACGGCGATAGCCTCACACTCGATCACGACGAACGCTGGACGAAGCGGCGCGTGGCGGGCTCCCTCGTCGAATTGATGCGCGGTCTCGGGCATGAGCGCTTCGGCATCGTTGGACACGACCGGGGCGCGCGGGCGGGCTATCGTCTCGCGCTGGATCATCCTGCGCGCGTGTCGGCTTATGCGTCGTTGACTGTCGTGCCGACGCTCGATGCTTTCGCTGGCGTCGATAAATCGTTCGCACTCCATGCCTTCCACTGGTTCTTTCTCGCGCAAACGGAAGATCTGCCCGAACGCATGCTGGCGGCGGACCCGGACGCGTTCATCGAACGCGCATTGTCGACTATGGCGGGCGGCCTCGATCGTATCGACGCGGATGCGCTCGACGCCTATCGCCGCGCGTTTCGCAACCCTGCCGTGCGTCATGCGATGTGCGAAGACTATCGCGCGGCGGCTTATGAAGATTCGGCGCACGACGCCGCCGATCGCGCAGCAGGCAAGAAGCTCGCGTGTCCGGTGCTCGTGCTGTGGAGCCACGCGGAACGCAAAGGCCAGACGAGCACTCCGCTGGAAATATGGCGCGAATGGGCTGATGACGTGAGCGGTCGCGGCATCGAAGGCGGGCACTTGCAGCCTGAGGAATCGCATGAGGACGTGCTGCACGACCTCATTCCGTTTTTGTCGCAACCTTTTGTCGAGAACAGGAATTAAGGCATGCAAAGGATAGAAATTGCCGTGATCGGTGCAGGCGTGATCGGCAAGCGTCATGTTCAGGAAATTCTGGACAACGACGCTTGCAGGCTCGTGGCGCTGTCCGATCCGTCTCCGGAAGCCGGAAACTACGCACATTCGCTGTCCGTGCCGCTTTACCTTGACTATCGGGACTTGCTGGACAAAGCACGTCCCGACGCCGCCATCGTCTGCACGCCCAATCACACGCATCTCGAAGCAGGGCTGGCGTGTATCGAACGCGGCGTGCCCTTGCTCATGGAAAAGCCCGTGGCGGACGATGTGAAGTCCGCGCAGGCGCTTGCCGATGCCGCGCAACGCCATGGCGTGCCGATGCTGGTCGGTCATCATCGAAGGCACAATCCGGTCGTTCGGATGGCGAAGGAAATCATCGCGAGCGGCAGGCTTGGCGAACTCGTCGTCGCCAACATCATGTGCCTGCTATATAAGCCCGCCGCGTATTTCGACGCGCCGTGGCGCAGGCAGGCGGGCGGCGGTCCGATCCTCATCAATCTGATTCATGAGATCGACCTTTTAAGGCATCTCTGTGGCGAGATCGTGTCGGTGCAGGCCGCGTCGTCCAACAAGGTGCGCGGGCACGACGTGGAAGATTCGGCCGCATGCACGCTCAGACTCGCGAACGGCATGCTCGCCACGATCACTCTGTCCGATACTGCGGCCACGCCGTGGAGTTGGGACACGGCCGCAGGTGAGGACCGAAAGTTATTCGACTTTCGTCCGGTCCCCACGCATTTTTTCGCGGGCACGCAAGGCGCGATCACGCTCCCCGACATGACGATATGGTCGTATTCCGGCGAACGGGGCCGGCATTTGCCGATCCACGATACACACCCGGCCGTCGCTCAGGAAAACGTCTACGCGAATCAGCTACGGCACTTCGTCGAGGTCGTAAAGGGCGAGGCACCGCCTTTGATAGACGGACATGACGCCGCGCGCACGCTTGCCGCCACGCTTGCCGTGGTCGAGTCGGCCAAGGCTTCAGCAGCGCAATGACCTTTTGGCAATTTCTTTATACCCGCCTATTCCGCGATCAAAGCCCAATCCCGCCTTCATACAGGCGAATTGAAATGACGAATGCGGCGGTAGACTGCTTCACATGGCAAAGAACACGACTCAACGCAAACGCCAGCGCAGTAGTCTTACTGAATACACGGTCCTAACTCCAACCCTTGACCGTTGTGCAGTGACGCGCTGGATCGAATCGTGCTCAAGCAGTCGCCATGGAGCAATGCCTTTCGTTCCAGATGTTTCACCCGCAATGACGTTTGACGAGCAAAGACGTACCATGAGCCTTCCGAGCCTTAACAGACGTGAACGTAGTGGTAACCGATGCAAGTAGCGACGCAACGCAGCACCGCATGCCGCTGTGGCCGTAACGCCTTACTCATCGTTTCAAGAGCAGGAAACAAGCAAGTAGCAAGAGCAATTGAAGACGTGAAGCCCCGAACCGGGAAACCGGCCGGGGCTTTGCACTTTTTGCGTGCGTTTTTGTCAGCTTGCAAATTTAGGGTTTTGAATTTAGCCTCCTTCGGCATTGGCGATTCACCTCACGCAAAACCCTTTCTTTGGAACAGCGATGACGATGATGCTTATCCGCACGAGCCGTGTCTCTCCGATTGCAGTGTCAGTGGCAATTGCCTTAGGCAACGCGAACGTTGCGTCGGCCGCGCCATCCGATGCGCTTGTCGCCGCCGCGAAGCAGGAAGGGCAACTGACCACCATCGCCTTGCCGCATGACTGGTGCGGCTACGGCGCGCTGATCACGGCGTTCCAGACGAAATATGGCATCCATGTGAACGAACTCAATCCGGATGCGGGTTCGGGCGATGAAGTGGAAGCCATCAAGGCGAACAAGGGCAATAAAGGCCCGCAGGCGCCGGATGTCATCGATGTCGGTTTATCTTTCGGTCCGACGGCCAAGAAAGACGGCCTTTTGCAGCCTTATAAGGTTTCGACGTGGGATTCCATTCCCGCCTCATCCAAAGATGCGGAAGGCTATTGGTACGGCGATTATTACGGTGTGCTTTCGTTCGAAGTCAAGGCTAAGCTGAACAAGTCGCCGAATTTTCGCCGTGTCGGCGATGTGTCGGTGTTCAGGTCATGAAGCCGACGGTCGCCCCTTGATTTTTGGCCCTTGCAGGCATTGCACACGGGCGCTTTGCCCGCCATTCGCCCATTACGGGCGCACCTATGCCATCAATCGCCTGCGCGACAGGTACACGTTGGCAAGCGCCAATGCGACGAAGGCCCGGTTCGCATTCTTCGCCAACCCGCGATAGCGCACCTTCGTGAACCCCCACAGTCGTTTGACCACCGCGAAGACATGCTCCACGCGTGCGCGTATCCTCGACTTGTTGCGGTTCTTGCTGCGTTGAACCTCATCGACTTCACCCGCGCGGCGGGTGCGCTGATTTGTGAAGTCGCGTGCCTTCGGCGCTTTGCTGTGGATCAGCGCCTTCTGGCTGGCGTATGCGCTGTCGCCGTAGACCCGCCGCTCCTGGCCGTGCAGCAATTGCGGCAGCGGATGCTTGTCGTGCACGTTGGCCGGCGTGAGCACTGCGCTGTGCGCCAGGCCGCTCCGGCTGTCCACGCCGATGTGCAGCTTCGCGCCGAAGTACCATTGCTTGCCTTTGCGCGTCTGGTGCATTTCAGGGTCGCGCGACTTCTGCCCGTTCTTCGTCGAACTCGGTGCACCGATGATCGTGGCATCCACAATCGTGCCGCTCTTGAGTTTCATGCCGCTTGCCTGAAGCACCCGGCCGACTTCGGCAAACAGCTTCTCGCCCAGTTTGTGGGTCTCAAGAAGACGGCGAAATTTGAGCAGCGTGGTGGCGTCCGGTACCGCCTCGCAGCCCAGATCAATTCCTGCAAACCGACGCAGGCTGGCGCTATCGTAAAGCGCCTCTTCACACGCGAAATCGGCCAGGTTGAACCAGTGCTGGAGGAAATGGATGCGCAGCATGCGCTCCAGGCCAATCGGCGGGCGGCCATTGCCGCGCTTCGGGTAATACGGCTCGACCACCGCACACAACTCTGCCCACGGCGTAATTGCATTCATCGTATCGAGAAATTCATCGCGCCGCGTCCGTTTGCGGTGCGTCTCGAAGCCCGCACCTTCATCACTTGCCATCGCCAGCGTCTGCTGCTTCATCCTGTTCCGCCTTCCTTATTCACTCCAATCTATAACGCCCGGAGTAGCCATGTGGTGGACTTGATCAGCTTTGCCTCAATTCGGACATGATCGACAAACCGCCTGCGGATTGGGGCGATCTGCTCAAATCGGAGTATCGCAACGCCGTGTCCTTGGCGGGCGATCCGCGTTCGGCCAATCAGGCCATTCAAGCCGTTTATGCGGCAGGTCTCTCGCAAGCCACAGGCGATGCCACCAAAGCCGATCAGGCCGGTCTCAAGTTCTTCGCCGATATGAACAAGAGCGGCAACTTCGTTCCGGTGATCGGCAAGGCGGCGTCGCTGGCGCAAGGCACGACGCCGATCATCGTGCGCTGGGATTACAACGCGCTGGCCGACCGCGACACGCTCAAGGGCAATCCCAAAGTTCAGGTGATCGTACCGAAGACAGGTGTGGTCGCAGGCGTCTATGTGCAGGCGATAAGCGCATTCGCGCCTCATCCGAACGCGGCGAAACTCTGGATGGAATACCTTTATTCCGACGAAGGCCAACTCGGCTGGCTGGCGGGTTATTGTCATCCGATGCGCTATAACGAACTTGTCGCGCAGAAGAAAGTGCCGCCCGCATTGTTGGCGAAGCTGCCGCCTGCATCGTCGTATAGCCATGCTGTGTTTCCCACGCTCGATCAGCAGAATGCGACGAAGGACAGCGTGACCAAAGGTTGGGATCAGGTCGTCGGCGCGAACGTGAAATAAGCGCTCACGAGTCATCCGAATGAGTTCATCTCCGCAGCCAGGCGCTTCCGGTCCTGACTTGGTGACGCCCGCCGCGCCCGCGCCGCAGTCCGGCCCGGCGCGTGTGAGCGATGGCGCTCGATGGTTGTCTTACGCGGGCGTCGTGCCTTTCTTTGCGTTTGCATTGCTCTTTCTCATTCTGCCGACTGCGTTTTTAATGATCGGCGCGTTTCAGGACGCGCACGGGCATTTCACGCTTGGCAATCTGCGCGAACTCATTCAGCCCTCCGTGCTGGATGCTTATTGGATCAGCGTGAAAGTGAGCGTCGCGTCAGCGGCGGGCGGTGCGATCATCGGCAGCTTGCTTGCGTGGGCGGCGGTGCAGGGAAAGCTTCCTGAATGGATCAGACCGACGCTCATGACGTTTTCGGGCGTGGCGTCGAACTTCGCGGGTGTGCCGCTGGCGTTTGCGTTCATCTGTACATTGGGACGCGTCGGGCTCGTCACGGTGCTTGCAAGGAAATACCTTGGATTCAATCTCTATTCCACGGGCTTTAGCATTCTGAGTTTCTTTGGGCTGACGCTGACGTATTTGTATTTCCAGATTCCCTTGATGGTGCTGATTATCACGCCCGCACTCGATGGACTTAAGCGCGAATGGCGTGAAGCATGCGATTGTCTGGGCGGTACGGCGGCGCAATACTGGCGCTATGTTGCTTTGCCCGTTTTATGGCCGAGCCTGCTGGGCGCGACGTTGCTTTTATTCGCCAACGCGTTCGGTGCGGTGGCGACCGCTTATGCACTGACCGGTAGCTCGCTCAACATCGTGCCCATTCTTCTTTATGCGCAGATTCGCGGCGACGTGTTGCATAACCAGAATCTCGGCTATGCGCTGGCGCTGGGCATGATCGTGGTGACGGGTTTGTCGAACGGCGGCTATATCTATTTACGCGCACGCGCCGAAAGGGGACGTCGATGAGGACACAATCGCGCGCGGGCGCTTGGGTCGCGATGATCCTCGGCACACTGTATTTCGTGATCCCGCTTGCCGCCACATTCGAATTCAGTCTGCGCATGCGTCGTGATTCCTATAGTTTCGATGCCTACCGCGTCGTGCTTGCAGACCCGCATTTTCAAGCCTCATTCGGCTATTCTGTATTGATGGGAATACTGACTATCGTGATTGGCGTATTGCTCGTTGTACCTACTGCGTATTGGGTGCAATTGCGTCTTCCGAAGCTGCGACCCGTGGTGGAATTCATTACCTTATTACCGCTGGTGATTCCGGCCATTGTCATTGTGTTCGGTTATTTGCGCATCTTTAACAGCAGTTCCATTCTGCCGCTCACGGGCAACGAGCGTGCGACCGATCTGCTGCTCGTGTTCGGTTACGTGACACTGTCGTTGCCCTATATGTACCGTGCCGTCGATGCCGGCATGCGCGCCGTCGATGTGCGCTCGCTCACCGAAGCGGCCGAATGTCTCGGCGCTGGATGGATGACCATTCTCTTTCGCGTGATCTTTCCTAATGTGCGTTCGGGCATCTTGTCCGGTGCGTTTCTGACATTCGCGGTCGTCATTGGCGAGTTCACGCTGGCGAGCTTGCTCGATCGTCCGGCGTTCGGACCGTACCTTCAACTGATCGGGGCGAATCGTGCGTACGAGCCTTCTGCGCTGGCAATCATTGCGTTCGCGGTGACGTGGGCATCGATGGGATTGATACAAGTATTCGGCTCCGCGCGTGCGCTTGCCGGTCAAAAAACCTGAGCCGCGAGGTCGCGACGCATGGCATTCTTGGAGATCGATAATCTGCATAAGGCTTTTGGGCCGCATGTGGCGCTTCATCACTTCGACATGAAAATCGAGCGTGGAGAATTCGTCACGTTTCTCGGGCCTTCCGGTTGCGGAAAAACCACCGTACTCCGAATGATCGCGGGATTCGAGACGCCCACGCGCGGCACGATTCGGCTCGATGGACGTGATGTGACGCATCTGCGCACGCGTGAACGCGCGGTTGGCATGGTGTTTCAGTCGTATGCGTTGTTTCCGAACATGACCGTAGCGCAGAACATCGGCTTTGCGCTGAAGGTGGCGAAACGTTCGCAGAAAGAGATCGATGCGCGCGTCGTGAAGATGCTTGAACTTATCAAGTTGCCGCATTTGGCGACGCGTTATCCGTGGCAATTGTCGGGTGGTCAGCAACAGCGTGTGGCCTTGGCGCGGGCGCTGGCGAGCGAGCCGCAAGTGCTCTTGCTCGATGAACCCTTATCCGCGCTCGATGCGAAGATCCGCGTTTCTTTGCGCGAGGATATTCGCGCGTTGCAGCGGGAGCTTGGTATTACGTCGATCTTTGTCACGCACGATCAGGAGGAGGCGCTTTCTATTTCCGATCGCATCGTCGTGATGAATGACGGGCGTGTGGAGCAGGCCGGGACGCCGCTTGAGATTTATAACTTTCCGCGTACGCGGTTTGTGGCTTCGTTTGTAGGAACACTGAATATTCTTTCCGGGCGTGTGGTTGATCCTGCTGCGGGGCGTATTGCGGTGCATGGGCAGGAGCTTGTCACGTCTCGACCGCTTGCGGCTGATGATGCTGGACGGGAGCGGCAAATGGCCTTGCGGCCTGAAGCGATTTTGCTTGAGCCGCCGGTGAGCGGACGGAATTCGCTTGCGGCTACGGTGGAGGAGATTAGTTTTTTGGGCTCTGTCGTGCGGATTCGGGCACGGGTTAGCGATGAGGTGGTTTCGCTTGATGTGTTTAATGATCCGAATCGGGTGTTGCCGGAGCGGGGAGCGCGAGTTACGCTCGGGTTCTCGTATGAGAATCTTTTGGTGTTGGAAGAGGGGGATAAAGGTTGAGGGCTGGTCTTGGTTGGGCTTTTATTGCAGTAGCCGCCTCCCCGGCGGGGGGGTAACTTTCTTTGCTGCTGCAAAGAAAGTCACCAAAGAAAGCAGCTTTTACCCCTCCGCACGCTGGCTGGAAAGTGTGGTCTGAATTAACCATGCAGTGGCCGCGTTAGGATGTCCCGCGTTTCGTTAAGCGCGTGGGCAACCTTGCGATTTCGCGTTCGAATACTTGACTCTTAGTGGTCCGCATTCATTCCTTCGGCCATGCGCTACGCGCGCCGAGAGCTTTAGAACGGAATCCCGCAGCGTATCAGCGCCCAGCCACCTTACACGTCACCGCTATGTCGTCATTTGGCCCTACCTTGATAAGTGCTTCTGGACAGAGCGTGCACACCTACGCAAGTCACCTTTTAGTCGGAGCACTAATCAAGGTAGGGCCGAATAGCAATCTAGCGGAGAAGCGTGATGTGGCTGGGCGCTGATAGGCTGCGGGGTTCCGTTCTAAAGCTCTCGGCGCGCGAAGCGCATGGCCGAAAGAATGAGCGCGGTCCACTAAGATCAAAGGATTCGTGCGCGTAATCGTTAGGTTGCCCACGCGCCTAACCGAACGTGGGACATCCTAACGCGGCCACTGTATCGTTAATTCAGGCCACACTTTCCAGCCAGCGGGCACGGGGTAAAAGCTGCTTTCTTTGGTGACTTTCTTTGCAGCAGCAAAGAAAGTTACCCCCCCGCCGGGGAGGCGGCTACTGCATAAACAGCACAACAAGAAGAAGCCCCTTGCACGAAACGAACCCAGCAACCTATGGTTTCCCCCAACCCCACCCCTGTCGATTCAAACCACCACCCCTCGTCGTATAAACACAACCCAACCCTTAAAGAGCCCAAATCCATGCCCAACACCATCCACCTCCACCGCGTCCTCCGCGCGACCCCCGACCGCGTCTACCGCGCCTTCCTCGAACCCGACGCCATCGCGAAATGGCTTCCCCCTTATGGCTTCACCTGCCAAGTCCACGAACTGGAAGCAAAAGTCGGCGGCAAACACGCCATGTCCTTTCGCAATTTCAGCACCGGCACCGGCCATTCCTTCGGCGGCGAATATCTCGAACTCATCCCATCGGAAAAAATTCGCTACACGGACCGCTTCGACGACACGAATCTCCCCGGCGAAATTCAAGTCACCGTGACACTGCGCAAGGTGTTGTGCGGAACGGAGTTGAACATCGTGCAGGAAGGCTTACCCGATGTCATCCCCGTGGAGATGTGTTATCTCGGCTGGCAGGAATCCCTCTTGCAACTGGCAAACTTAGTCGAGCCTGAAATCCCCGGCTAAAAAAGCTCAAGAGGTAGACCGTCCGCCCGACAGATCGAACACCGCCGCATCGGCACTTTCGCGAGACATCGTGGCGGATATTTCCGTGCACACGGCAGCGGGCGTCACCGCATCGACGATCACGCATCCTTCCCAATCACGTAATCACGCTGATCTGCCACGGCACGAACTCCTGCTGCCCATAGCCATGCGTCTCACTGCGCGAGCGCTTGCCGGATGCCGTCGCAAGCATCAGTTCGAACATGCGTCTGCCAAGTTCTTCGATGGACCCTTCGCCGCTCAACACCTGACCGCAATTGAAGTCCATGTCGTCGGACTGGCGTTCCCACAGCGCGGTATTGGTCGCGAGCTTGAGCGAAGGCGAGGGCGCGCAGCCATACGCCGATCCACGGCCCGTCGTGAAGCAGATGAGGTTCGCGCCACCCGCGACCTGTCCCGTCGCGGAAACGGGATCGTAGCCCGGCGTATCCATGAAAACGAGGCCCTTGGCCCGCACCGGCTGCGCGTATTCATAGACTTCGACGAGATTCGTCGTGCCTCCTTTCGCGACCGCGCCAAGCGACTTTTCCAGAATCGTCGTCAGTCCTCCAGCCTTGTTTCCCGCCGATGGGTTGTTACTCAGCGCCGCGCCATTGCGCGCAACGTGATCTTCCCACCAATGAATCCGGTCCACGAGTTTTCGGCCGATGGCTTCGGTCTGCGCGCGTCGCGTGAGCAAGTGCTCCGCGCCGTAAATTTCCGGCGTCTCCGAGAGAATCGCGGTCCCGCCATGCGCGACGAGCAGATCCACCGCCGCCCCGAGCACCGGGTTCGCCGAGATACCCGAATACCCATCCGAGCCGCCGCATTGCAGCCCGACGACGAGTTCACTCGCGCTCACCTTCTCACGCTTCACATCGTTCGCCACAGGCAACATCTGCTCGACATATTCGATGCCGCGCGCAATCGTCTGCGTCGTTCCGCCCGTCTCCTGAATCGTGAAGGTCTTAAGCCGCGCATGATTCTTGAGGCCTTGCGCGGCAAGCAGCTTCGGAATCTGATTGGTCTCGCAGCCGAGCCCGACCATGATGACCGCCGCGAAATTCGGGTGAATGGCATAACCGCCCAGTGTGCGCTGAAGCATCGCAAGCGCTTCGCCTTCGGAATCCACCGCGCAGCCGGAACTATGCGTGAGCGCGACCACGCCATCCACGTTCGGATACGCCGCCATGCGCTCGGGATGAATATCGCGCCGGAAATGATCGGCGATGGCGCGCGCCACCGTCGCCGAGCAATTCACGGAAGTCAGGATACCGACATAATTACGCGTGGCGACACGTCCATCCTCGCGCACGATGCCTTCGAAGAAAGCCGGTGAATCCACGGGACGCACGGCATGCGCATCTTCCGCGAAGGCGTAATCGCGCGCGAAATCGCCAATGGCCACGTTCTGCACATGTACATGTTGTCCCGCGCGAATCGGCTGCGTCGCGAAGCCGATGATCTGGCCGTAGCGCCGCACCGCATCGCCGACAGCGATATCGCGCGTCGCCATCTTGTGGCCCGGTGGAATCAGCCCCGACACGGTAATGCCTTCCTTCTCGATACGCGTGCCCGCGACAAGCTGATCGAGCGCGATCACCACATCGTCCTTTGGATTGAGCCGGATCACGCGCGGCGCACGCACGGCCTGTTCGGTGAGAGTGGACATATCAGCGGCGTCCCTGGCGCTTGGTGATGTAGGAATCGAAGGCCAGCGCGAATAACAGCACCAAGCCCTTGATGACCAGTTGAATGAACGACGAAACGTTGAGAATGCTCATGCCGTTGTCGATGGTCGCAAGCAGTACCGCGCCGATGATCGCGCCCGGCACCGTGCCCACGCCGCCCTTCAGTGCGGTTCCGCCAATGACCGCGCCCGCGATGGCATCGAGTTCGAGATACATGCCCGTGGTCGGCGTGGACGCGCCCAGACGCGCGGTCATCAACATGCCGGCGATGCCGTACATCGCGCCCATCAGCACGAAGCCGACGTACAGTTGGCGTGCGAGCGGAATGCCCGCGAGAATCGAGGCTTCGCGGTTCGATCCGGTGAGATAGGCGTTGCGTCCGAAGATGGTCTTGGTCATGAGCACCCACAGCGCGATACCGATGGCCGCGACCCACAATAACGCAGTGGGAATGCCGCGAAAACCCGAAAATACCCAAATCAGAAACGCAGCAATAGCGGTCAGCACGCCGAGCTTGATGGCAAGCGCCGACATTCCTTGCGGCTCCCCAAGCGCTTCGAGCGCGCGATGCCGCCTGAAGATGTAATACCCGCACGCGGCCCACGCAACCACAAGCCCGATGATGGACGCAACAATCGGCACGAAGCCTTCGCTGATCGCGGAGAACTCGGTAGACACCGGCGCAATCGTCGCCGCATTCGTCGTGTAATAGCCGATGCCGCGAAACGCGAGCAATCCCGCCAGCGTCACGATGAACGATGGCACGCCCACGGTCACGGTCCAGAAGCCTTGCCACAGTCCCATCAACACGCCGACCGCGAGCACCACGGCGAAGGTCGGCAAAATCCCAAGCCCATGCGTGACCGAAAGACTCGCCGCAACCACGCCACTCAAATACACCGCGCTGCCAATCGACAAATCGATCTCGCCCATGATCATGAGGATCGACACGCCCGCCGACACCAGCGCGACAATCGACGCCTGCCGGAACAGCAGCGACAAGTTACGCGGCGTGAGAAATATTTCGTTGGACGCAATATTGAAGGCAATCGCGAGCAGCACGAACACGACCGCCATGCTCAGCGTGCGCGCGCTGACAAGCTGCCCGAGTTCACGCCGCGCAGGCGGCGCCGTGAGCGGTTGCGCATGAGTCTGCGAGGGATACTTCATCAGTGTGCCTCTCCGGTTGCTGCGGCCATGAGTTCGTGGCGCGTGACTTCGCCGCCTTCGAAGGTCTGCGTGATGCGTCCTTTGTACATCGCGAGAATGCGGTCGCTCTCGTCGAGCACTTCGTTCATGTCGCTCGAAATCATCAGCACGGCGGTGCCGTTGGCCGCGAGTTCGTGCAGCAGACGATAAATCTCGGCACGCGCGCCGACATCGACGCCATAGGTCGGTTCATCGACGATCAGAATGCGCGGGCCGATGGCGACCCACCGCGCCAGCAGCACCTTCTGTTGATTGCCGCCGCTGAACGCCTCGACTTTTGCGGCGAGTTTCGGCGGCCGCAAATCGAAACGCGTGACGAGTTCGAGATTGCGCCGCACTTCGTCGCCGCTCTGAATGAACGGCCCGCGCGACACCGCGTGAATGCTCGCTGCGCTGATGTTGCGCAACACGCTATGTCCTTCGATGAGCCCCGTCTGCTTGCGATCCTCCGTCAACATGCCGATGCCGAGCTTGATTGCCGCACCCGGCGACGAAGGCCGCACGGCTTCACCTGCAATGCGAATATCGCCCGACACCGCGCCTGGCCACGCACCGAAAATCGCTTTCGCCAGTTCCGTGCGGCCCGCGCCGACCAGCCCGAACACACCGAGCACTTCGCCACGGCACAGATCGAAACTCACGTTGTCCACGCGCCGCCGCTTCGCGCCGAAATGTTCATCCACACAGAAATCGCGCACGCTGAGAATGGGTTCGGCGCGGGCGCGTCGTTCGCGCGGAGGGCGGGGCGCGGGATCGCGTACGATCATCGCGCGCACCATGTCGGAAAGCCGCTCGCGCGCCGATTCGAAATGCGCGACGACCTGACCATTGCGCATCACCACGACGCGATCGGCCACTTCCGCGATCTCGTCCAGCCGATGCGTGATGTAGATGCAGCCCACGTTCTGCGCCTTGACCTGACGCAGCCGTTCGAACAGATGCACCGCTTCGCCTTGCGTGAGCGAGGCCGTGGGTTCATCGAGAATCAACACGCGCGCCGCGGACTTCGAGAGCGCCGCCGCGATGGTCACGAGCCGTTGCGCTGAAGGACTGAGTTCGCCCACAGGCGCGTTGGGCCGCGCATCGACACCGAAGAAGGCGAGACGCTCCTTCGCAATCTTGTGCAGCGCGCGTTCATCGACAAAGCCGCGTTTGGACGGCAGCATGCCCATGAACATGTTTTCCGCGATGCTGAGATTCGGCGCGATATGCAACTCCTGCGGCACGAGCACGATGCCCGCGCTTTCCGCCTCGCGCACATTCCGAAAACGCGCGGGCGTGCCATCGAGCAGCATCTCGCCTTCGAAGCTGTCGCCGGAATAGACGCCCGAGATGATCTTCATGAGCGTCGATTTGCCCGCGCCGTTCTCGCCGATCAGCGCGACCACTTCGCCGGGGGCGACGTCCAGACTCACGTCGCTCACGGCGAGAATGCCGCCGAAGGATTTGCTCACATGCCGCAAGGACAGCACGGCGTCGGCCTGTGCTGTCGCGGACACAACGGGCGCATCATCTTCCTGCCACATGGCGCGCTCCGCTCATTGACACGGCGATTCGCCCGCACCGTAGACCTGATCGGCCGTGACCCAGCCGCGAGGGGCATCGTGATTGACGAACTTGCAGAGGTTGTCTTGCGTGACCGCGACGACGTTCACCAGATGCGTGGGAACGGGGCCTGCGCCGAGATTCACATCGGTCGTGGCCACCGCTGGCTTCTGCTTGCGGGCGAGCGCCACGGCGGCTTTCACGGCCGAACTGCCGGCTTCGTCGAGATCGGTCCAGACCGACATCGTCTGCATGCCCTGTGCGATCAATTGCAGGTTCGCGGGTTCGGCATCGAGACCGGACACGTAGACCTTGCCTTGCAGATTGCGCGCCTTCAACGCCTGAACGACACTCAGCGCCATGCCATCGTTCGACGTGACGAAGCCATCCACCTTATCGTTCTGAGCGCTGAGCACGTTCTCCGCATTCGAGAGCGCGGCCTTTGGGTCCCAGCCGCCGACGAACTGATTGAACACAATCTTGACGTTGCCATTCTTCACAAGCAGCGCATCGTATTGCTTCGAGATGGCCTGCGCGACATCGTTGCCCGGATCGCCCTTGATGAGCGCGAACGTGCCTTTGGGCGCTTTGGCGAGCGCGCCTTTCGCCTGCAACTCGCCGACCAGATTATTGTTACGCATGACAAAATAATCTAGCTTGGCCGTCGATACGCCGATGTCATAACCCACCACCGGCACGCCCGACGAATGCGCCGAATTCACGATACGTCCCGCCGCCTGACTGTCCACCGGTACGATAATCAGCGCGTCTGGCTGCTGGCTCAACAGGTTTTCTACTTGCGATGACTGCAAGGTCGGATCGTCGTTCGCCCATTGCACGATGAGCTTCGCACCTTGCGCTTTCGCTTCGCGTTCCATCGCGGCGTAATCGAAGGTCCAGCGGCGCTGCACTTGCGTTTTCATCGCGACGGCGATCAGCGGATGCTTGTCGTCGGCCTGCGCGGGCGTGCTGAGCGTTGCCATCGCCGCGACGCCGAAGGCCACGCACGCCGCTGCGGTTTTCCATGTCTGCATGATCGTCTCCACCACTTGTTTTGTAGTTTGTGTTCTATGTCACGGATTGAGAAACACGCTCTCCATGCGCGCCCACCATTCACCAGGCTTGCGCGTATCGAGCGGCTCCTGCATCGGATCGCAGAGGGCCCACCAGTCCTTCATGCGCGGCTCTTGCGCGAGCTTCGCCTGATCGCCCGTGAAGTCGTCGCCGGCATATTCCCAGTAGGCGAACAGCAGGTTCTCCGGCTCTTTAAGAAAGATCGAATAATTGCGGATATTCGCCCGCGTGATGATCTCCAGAATCTCGGGCCACGTTTCGCGATGCAGCCGCTTGTATTCCGGTATCGCTTCCGCCTTGAGCTTCAGCACGAATCCCATGCGCTCCATTCTTGTTCTCCTTGATATGAGCGACGGTCAATAACGTTCGACGCGTTCGACATCCGCTGCTTTCCAAAGCCGCGCTTCCTTGGGCAATTCCAGCGGATCGATATCCTTCGGCTCCGCGCCTTCGATATCGAGCAGAAAGCGTTCGGCCGGACCCGTGCGCGCATGCAGTCCGCGCGTGAGATGCTCGCGTTCGTTGAACTGCTGCGGCACATCGCGCCGTCCGATGGCCAGATGCAGCACGCGCCGCCGCGCGCCCGAATGATTGATCGTGCCGCCATGCCAGATGCGCGCATTGATCACCGCGATGGAACCCGCCTTGCCCGTCAGATGAACCTCTTTCGGATGCGTCGCCATCGGGTCTTTAGGCATGATCGCTTCGTCTTCCGGCGTGGTCAGAATGCGATCGAACTCGCACATGTTGATGTCGGGCACATTGATCGGCACGAGCTTGTGGGAACCTGGCACCACGCGCGTCGGGCCGTTGTCCTCGGTCATGTCATCGAGCATGACCATGGTGTTGACGAGCCGCCAGTCGGTGGCATGCGCGCGCGGCACGTCGCTGTGCAGCAATTGCTGGCCTTGTCCCTTGGCGGGATTGCGCGCGTTGAGCGAGTAGACGCGAATCTCGCCCATCAACTGATGCGCGAGCGTGAGCGTCGGTCCGCAGCGCAGACAGCGATCAAATTCGGATGACTTATTAAAGAGATTCGACAGACGCATCGCGCCGGGTTCGATATGTACTTCATGCCCGCCATACGCGCCTTCGATCGCTTGCAGTCGATCCACTTCCGCGCGCATGGCTTCGAGATCGTCGCCGGTGAAGACATCGGGAAAGATGCAGTAGCCGAGTTCATCGAACGAGGCGAGTTGTTCGGGTGTCACGGCCGTTTCGTCAATGCCGAGCGCGGCCAGCGCTTGCGCGGTGTTCATGACCTGTCTCCTGAATGCGTTGGAAAGGGTGAATCATGCGAACCGGTGCGCGGCAGCTTCGACCGGCGCGTCCTGACGCATCAATCCTTCGCGCTTGAGATCAGCCCAGAGTTGCGGCGGAATCGGCGTCATCAGGGAACGGACGTTGCCGCGCACTTCCTCGGGCGTCACCGCGCCGGGAATCATGCTGACCACGCACGGATGCATCAGCGGAAATTGCAGTGCGGCATCGCGCAAACTCACGTCATGCGCCGCGCACACGCGTTCGATGCGCGCGACGCGTTGCAGCACGTCCTCGGGCGCGGGCATGTAGTTGAACCACGCGCCCGGTTTCGCGCCCGTCGCGAGAATGCCGGAATTCAGCGGCCCGCCCACGACGATGCCCATGCCTTTCGCTTCGCACAGCGGCAAAAACGTTTCGAGCGCTTCCTGTTCGAGCAGCGTGTAACGTCCCGCGAGCAGGAACAGATCGACATCGGCATTGCGCGCGACGGTCTCGCACACTTCCCATTCGTTCACGCCAATGCCAATCGCGCTCACCACGCCTTGCGAACGCAGATCGGTGAGCGCGCGAATGCCGCCATCGAGAAATTCGCGCGTGCGTTGCGCGCTCGCTTCCTTGCTGCCATGCGTGAAAATATCGATGTCGTGTCCATACACGATATCGATTCGATCGAAGCCGAGCCGCTCGAAGGACATCTCGAAGCTGCGCATCACGCCATCGTATGAATAGTCGTAGATCACGCGGCGCGAAGGCACATCGAAGAATTTGCCGATGCCGTCGCGCTCATCCGGCGCGCAACGTTCGAGCACGCGTCCGACCTTGGTGGAAAGCAGAAAATCATCGCGCGGCTGTTCGCGCAGACACGAGCCGACGCGCACTTCGGCGAGGCCGTAGCCGTAGAGCGGGGCGGTGTCGTAGTAGCGCAGACCTTGACTCCACGCTTCGTTGACGGTGGCGCGTGCATCGTCATTGCTGATCGCGCGATAGAGATTGCCGAGCGGCGCGCTGCCGAAGCCGAGTGAAGTGAAATCGAGTTCGCGGCCCGAGCGGCTCACGAAGCGGCGCCGGCCCGGCACCTCCGAAGTGACATGCGACACGATGCGACTCCTCCATTCCTTTTACAGACCGCTCTGGCAAGCCGTCTTAGGTGTAAGTGAGAACGTGACTGTCTTTTGCATACGATGTACGATGAACAATGTACACGATGTACAGTTGACCCCAATCCGTGGTTTCCCTGAAGGTTCTTTGAGCTCTCCTTTAAGCACGGAACACGGATCGAGAAACGAACCCATGCCAGACATGAGCACGAAGCCCAGCACTCCGCGTAACGACGATCACGCGCCCATGCAGGAACGCGTCTACACGATGATCAAGGACATGATCCGGGATGGCCGCATCCGTCCCGGCGAGCGTTTGCTCGAAGCACATGTGGCGCGCGCGTTCGCGGTGAGCCGTTCGCCTGCGCGGCGTGCGTTGCAGGCGTTGTGCATCGACAAGACCGTGCGCGAGGCGGACGGGCGCGGGTATGTGGTGGTCGGGCGGCGCGGCAATGGACATGACGGCGAGATCGCGACCATCGGCGAGATCAGTCTGGAATCGTCGCCGCGCTGGAAGCAGGTTCACGCAGAACTGGAGCGCGAGATTTGCGTGGCGGTGGTGTATCGCTCGTTGCGGATCACCGAGGATCGCGTGGCCGAGCATTTTGATGTAAGCCGCACCGTCGCGCGCGATGCGTTGGCGCGTTTGCACAGCAGTGGTGTGGTCGATAAGGACCGGCAAGGGCGATGGGTCGCCGAACGTATTACCTCGGCGCGGATTCGCGCGCTATATGAATTGCGCTGGCTGATCGAGCCGGAAGCGCTGGTGCAGTCAGCTCAAGCGACGCCGGTTGACGTCGTGCGACTAGCCCGCGACAAGCTCCGCGATGCCCTCACCGATGTCCCCACGCTCGGCAGTCACACGCATATCGATCTGGAAAACGATCTGCATGTGCGGCTGCTCGCGGCGTGTCCGAATGCCGAATTGCTGCGGGTGCTGGAACGCACGCATTTGCTGCTGGTGTCGAATCCGCATCGCGTGCATTCGTATATCGACGAGCCGGAAACGCATGTGTACGAGAGCCTGCATCAGCATCTCGAAGTGCTCGAACTTTTATTGAAGAACAAGCACGAGCGTGCGGCGCAGACGTTGAGGCGGCATCTCAAGGAATCGTGCGCGTTCTGGATCGAGCATTGGCATCAGGTGCAGTCGCATCTGGCCGAGCCGTTGCCGCCTTATCTGGTCGAAGCCGATCCGGCGAATTAAGCGTCCGGCTTTTTTCCGATCACGCGGCCGAGTTGTGCGGCTACCGCGCGCAGTTCGATGCGCATATGCCACGGCCACCACGCGAGATGGTAGATCCACACGACGATGCTTAGCGGACCGCGACGCCATTTGCGCGGAATGCCGGCGGTGGGGAGATCGTCGAGCGTGAGATAGCCGATCGAGCACAGGCCGATCATCAGCCACGTTAGCGCGAAAATGAAAGTCGGGATGGAAACGACCGCCGCGAGCGCGAAGATCGCGGCAGGCAGACAAATCTGGAAAGGGGAGCGAACTTGCATCATGCGCCTCATCATCTATTGACGCTTTGACGGCGAAACGCGGGCGATTCTTTAGCGTGATTTGAAGGCAGTAAGATGACGGATTAGAAACTCAACCGGACATTTTGTTATGCAAGTGCTCGTCGATGCAGACGCCTGCCCCGTGGTCGTCAAGGAAATGCTGTTTCGTGCGGCGCGGCGAGTGGAGGTTTGCGTCACGCTGGTGGCGAATCAGTATCTGCGCACGCCGCCGTCGGCGTTTATCAAGGCTGTGCAGGTGCCGTCGGGATTTGATGTGGCGGATGCGCGGATCGTGGAGATGGTTCAGAACGGTGATCTCGTTGTTACGGCGGATATTCCGCTTGCTGCGGCGGCGCTTGATAAGGGGGCGCGGGTGCTTGATCCACGAGGGAACTGGTTCAATCGGGAAAATATCCGCGAGCGGCTGACGATGCGGGATGTGATGGATCAGTTGCGGAGTACGGGGATTGAGACGGGTGGGCCGGCGCCTTATTCGCAAGGGGATGCGAAGGCGTTTGCGGGGGAGTTGGATCGGTTTTTGGCGCGGTATGTTCGGGGGGGGTGATGGTTTTTATCGTGCAAGGGGCTGCTGTTTTTGGTGTCTTTATTGCAGTAGCCGCCTCCCCGGCGGGGGGGTAACTTTTTTTGCTGCTGCAAAGAAAGTCACCAAAGAAAGCAGCTTTTTACCCCATGCACGCTGGCTGGAGAGTGTTGGTCTGGATTAACCGATGCAGTGGCCGCAATAGGACTTTCCACGCATAACTTGCCGCTTAGGCAACCTAGCGATTTCGTGCTCGAATCCTTGAGTCTTAGTGGATCGCACTCATGCTTTCGGCCATGCGCTGCGCGCGCCGAGAACGTAAGAACGGAATCCCGCAGCGTATGAGCGCCCAGTCACATCACACCGCATCGCACCTCTCCCATTGGGCCCTACCTTGGTAAGCGCTTCTCGGCAACGCGCGCACACCAACGCAAGTCACCTTTTAGTCGGAGCGCTAACCAAGGTAGGGCCGAATAGCAATCTAGCGGGGAAGTGTGAGGTGGCTGGGCGCTGATAGGCTGCGGGGTTCCGTTCTAAAGCTCTCGGCGCGCGCAGCGCATGGCCGAAAGAATGAATGCGGTCCACTAAGACCAAAGGATTCGAGCGCGTAATCGCGAGGTTGCCCACACGCTAAACCAACCGAAGGACATCCTATTGCGGCCACTGCATCGTTAATCCAGACCAACACTTTCCAGCCAGCGTGCGGAGGGGTAAAAGCTGCTTTCTTTGGTGACTTTCTTTGCAGCAGCAAAGAAAGTTACCCCCCCGCCGGGGAGGCGGCTACTGCAATAAAAGCACAACCAGAAGAAGCCCCTTGCACAACAAAAAACACACCCCCCACGATGCAACCCGTACGAAATCCCAAACACGGCAACCACCTGTCCGTAACTCGTGTATTGCGTACTAAACACCTCCTTTCCACGCCGTGCAATACTGCGAGGGCACAAACCGGAATCTCCCTGTGCTGCATAGCGAAACGAAAGAACCAAACCGAAAGGAACACCCGCATGCCACGGCTCGTTTATGTTTTCGAGGAAAGCGACGACACGCCCACCCACGAGCGTGACCTGTTCGAAATCGATTCGGCCGGATATTGCGTCGACATGAGCGCGGTCTATGTCGAGCATTGCGATTGCATGGTTTCGGTCGCCTTGCGCGATGCCTTTCAAGCCGTGTCTCGCCGCCTGCAGCCCGGCGACACGCTCGTCACCACCAAGCTCTGGGCCTTCGGAAACAGCGTGGCGGAAGTGGTCGCCACGCTCAACGTGCTGGAACGGCGGCGCATTTCAGCCATTTGTCTGGCTTGCGGACACGTGGATCTGTGTTCGGAAGCCGGGCAGAGTTTCGTACACGGGCTCAAGCTCGCCGACGAACTCGAGCGCGTCACCCGCCGCCACCGGGCGCGTTCGGCGGCCAGCGTGGCGCGCGAACGCGGCGTTGCGCAGGGACGTCCGAACTCGCTTTCGGACGAACAGCAGCGTCAGGCGCTGAAGGCGCTGGGCGCGGGGTCGTCAGTCACGGCCATCGCCCGGAATCTGCATACCTCACGGCAGACCATCATGCGTCTGCGCAGCGCGCACGGCCCGCTGACAACCATCGAAATGGAAGAAACGCCTTCCGTTCCAACGCACGCCAGCGAAAGCGTCACGTCCTGAACACGCGGCCATTGGCGCGTATCCAAGCCACGGGCACGGCGATTGTTTCGCTGCACGAATCGACAGCGCGAACGCTGGACGCCAAGGTTCGGCACGCATTGCATACACTACAATCGTGCGCTTCATTCCGATAAAAATGGTGGAGAACACCCGCAATGACGGACCCGAAAATCGCGGACGCCGATTCCACGCGACCCGAACCGCTGCCTTTCGCCGTGGTAGGGCTGGGCGCATCCGCGGGCGGCATTCCCGCGCTGCTCAATTTCTTCGAGCACGCGCCGGGCGACATGGACATGGCGTTCGTCGTCATCATGCATCTTCCGCCGGATCAGATGAGTCATCTGGATCAGGTGATCCAACGCGTGACCCGCATGCACGTGAGTCAGGTCGCCGAGACCACGGCCATCGAAAGGAGCCGTGTTTATATCAACGCGCCCGGCAAGCGTCTGGAGATTGTGGACGGCTTGCTGAACGCCACCAAGATCGGCGCGCGCTCCAGCGTGCCGACGACCATCGATCACTTCTTCGGCACGCTGGCGCAGACGCATGGCGTGCGCTCGATCGGCGTCGTGATGTCGGGAACGGGCTCGGACGGCGCGGCGGGTTTGCATCGGATCAAGGAGATGGGCGGCATTACCTTCGCGCAGAAACCGGAAGATGCGGAGTTCGCCGAGATGCCGCAACACGCGATCGTGACGCGGCAGGTGGACTTCGTGTTGCCCGCCAGCGAGATGCCGGACAAGTTGCTCGAACTATGGCGCAATGCAAGGCGCACGCCGTTGCAGATTACCGAGCATGGCGAGCGGTCGGTGACGGACCCGGCACCCAGCGTGGTCGCCATCGAACGCGCGCTCAGCGATGTGCTGATGCAACTGCGCGTGCGCACCGGACACGACTTCCGGCATTACAAGCTGGCGACGGTGCTAAGACGTATCGAGCGCCGCATGCAGGTCAACAGCGTGCGCGACCTCACCGCCTACCGCGATTTCCTGCGCCTCAATCCCGAGGAAACCACGTCGCTCCTGGGCGACATGCTGATCGGCGTGACGCAGTTCTTCCGCGACCGCGAGGCCTTCGACGCGTTGAAACGCGAAGTCGTGCCGGCCTTGAGCGATTCGTCGCGAGGCGAGAAGCAGGCGCGCATCTGGGTGCCGGGCTGCTCGACCGGCGAGGAGGCGTACACCATCGCCATCCTGCTCGCGCAGGCCCGTGACGGGCTCGGGACCGAGCCGGGCTTTCAGATTTTCGCGACCGATATCGACGAACCGGCCATCTCGCAGGCGCGCGCGGGGTCGTATATCGGCTCCATCGCGGGAGACATGCCGGGCGAAGTGTTGCGCCGCTACTTCAAGAAGAACGGCAACCACTATCAGATCATCAAGCCGGTACGCGAGCGCATTCTGTTCGCCATGCACAGTCTCCTGCGCGATCCGCCGTTCTCGCATCTCGATCTGATTTCCTGCCGCAACGTGCTGATCTACCTCGACCGCGCGGTGCAGCGGCAAGTGCTGGAACTGTTCCACTTCGCTTTGCGCCGGGGCGGTTATCTGTTCCTCGGCACGGCGGAATCCGCGGACACGGCCGACGATCTGTTCGTGGTCGTCGATAAAAAAAGCCGCATCTACCGCGCCCGCGCGATTCCGAATCGCGCCCGCTCGCCGGTTTCTTTTCCGCCGCTCGGCGTGAACGACAACCGCACGCGCGATGAATTGTCCGTCGCGATGACGCCCATGCCCATGCCATCCGGTCCGCAATCGCCGGAGCGGCGGGGCTTTTCGTTCGCGGCGCTGCATCAGCGAGTGCTGGAGGAATACGCGCCGCCGAGCGTCGTGGTGGATCGGGATTCGAACATCGTTCATCTGTCGGCCAACGCGGGCGTGTTTTTGCGGCACGGCGGCGGCGAGTTGTCGTCGAACATCATGGCGCTGGTGTTGCCCGAACTGCGGCTGGACCTGCGCACGACGCTGTTTCGCGCGCATCAGACCGGCGGCAGCGTCGAGGCGCGGCGCGTGAAGCTCACGCTCGACGGGCAACTGATCTGGGTGAACATGACCGTGCGGCCGTTTCACGACGCGGGCGTCAACTCGGACTTTTTCCTCGTGCTGTTCGACAAGGTTCAGGATCACATGGCCGACGAGGGTTCGCCCGATGGCCGCGGTCAGGACCCGATGCTCGTGCAACTCGAACGCGAACTGCAGCACGCGCGCGAGCAATTGATGACGATCATCGAGCAGCACGAAATCACGGTCGAGGAGTTGAAGGCGTCGAACGAAGAATTGCAGGCGATCAACGAAGAACTGCGTTCGGCGACCGAGGAACTCGAAAGCAGCAAGGAAGAGCTTCAGTCGGTGAACGAGGAACTGACCACGGTCAACACCGAATTGCAGGTGCGCGTGGAAGACTCCGCGAAAGCCAACGACGATCTGCAGAACATCATTGCCTCGACGGAGATCGCCACGGTTTTCGTCGACAAACAGATTCGCGTGAAGCGTTTCACGATCAGCGCGACGCGTGTGTTCAAGCTGATCGATGTCGATATCGGCCGTTCGCTGTTCGATATTTCGCACTCGCTGATGTATTCGTCGCTGGCCGAGGACGTGAAGATGGCCTTCGAATCGCTCAAGCTGATCGAGCGCGAAGTGGAGAGTTCCGATGGCCGCTGGTATCTCATGCGGCTCTTGCCGTATCGCACTTCGGACGATCGCATCGACGGCGCGGTGCTCACGCTGATCGACATCACGGCGCGGCCGGGCGGAAAGGCGGCCGTGGCGCAGCGGGGGGCGCCCCTGACGCGGCGCGATATCGATCAATGAGCGCGCGTGTCGTTGCGATGTGAGTCGTGAGCGGCGTTCGGGAGCATCATGGAAACGAGGAATATCGTCGTTATCGCGGCTTCGCGCGGTGGCTTCGAAGTGTTGAAGCGCCTCGCGGAGAGCTTGCCGGCGGACCTCGCGGCGGCGGTGTTCGTCGTGCTGCACATTGGGCGGCACGGCAGCGTTCTGCCCGAACTGATCACCGCCTGGGGACCGCTCGGCGCGCGTTACGCGGGCGACGGCGAGCCGGTCGAATATGGCGCGATACGCGTCGCGCCGCCGGACCGGCATCTCGTGATCGATCGTTCTCGCACCTGGCTCAGCGATGGCGCGAAGGAGAATTTCTCGCGGCCGGCGGCGGACCCGTTGTTTCGAAGTGCTGCCGTCGCGTTCGGGCCTCGGGTGGTCGGCGTGGTCTTGAGCGGCGATCTCGATGATGGCGCGGCCGGGCTCGCTGCCATTCGCGCGCGCGGCGGCTTTGCGATCGTGCAGGACCCGGCCGATTGCGAAGCGCCGAGCATGCCGCGCGCGGCGCTCGAATCGTGCGGGGCGGACGTGATCTGCGAGGCGCGCGATCTGGCGAGCTGCATCGTCGATTCGACGCGGGAGGTCGTGGCGCAGACCTCGGAGAGTACGCCGCACAAACCCTTCGATATGTTTGATTTGGAGGCGCGTATTGCCGCCAATGGTCTTGCCACGCCCGAAGAACTCGACGATCTGGGCGAGCGTTCGGCGTTGACGTGTCCCGTCTGCGGCGGCACGCTCTGGCGCATCCGCCACGATCTGCCGCTGCGTTACCGGTGTCACATGGGACATGCCTTCACGCAGCGCTCGCTCGAAGAGGGCTATGCGGCGCGTTCAGAAGAAGCGCTTTGGCCCGCTATCCGTGCGGTGCATGAACGTGTGATCTTCGCGCAGGAACGGCAGCGCTGGGCCGAGCGGGTGGGCAATCAGGCTCAGATTGCATTCGAGCAGGCGCGGATTGAGGAGGATAGGCGGTTGATTGATATGCTGCGGGGGGCGATGATGGGGAGGGGGTGAGGTTTGCTGTTTATGTGTCGTGCAAGGGGCTGCTGGTGTTTGTGCTTTTTATTCAGTAGCCGCCTCCCCGGCGGGGGGGTAACTTTCTTTGCTGCTGCAAAGAAAGTCACCAAAGAAAGCAGCTTTTACCCCCATGCACGCTGGCTGGAAAGGGTGGTCTGAATTAACGATGCAGTGGCCGCGTTAGGACGTCCTACGTTTCGTTAAGCGTGTGGGCAACCTAACGATTTCGCGCTCGAATCCTTCAGTCTTAGTGGATCACGTTCATTCTTTCGGCCATGCGCTACGCGCGCCGAGAGAGTAAGAACGGAATCCCGCAGCGTATGGGCGCCCAGCCACATCACACCGCATCGCACCTCTCCCATTGGGCCCTACCTTGGTAAGCGCTTCTGGGCAAGGCGTGCATACCAACGCGAGTCACCTTTTAGTCGGAGCACTAACCAAGGTAGGGCCGAATAGCAATCTAGCGGGGAAGCGTGAGGTGGCTGGGCGCCGATACGCTGCGGGATTCCGTTCTTACTCTCTCGGCGCGCGCAGCGCATGGCCGAAAGGATGAATGCGGTCCACTAAGACTTAGGGATTGGAGCGCGCAATCGCCAGGTTGCCTAAGCGGCTCGTTATGCGTGGAAAGTCCTATTGCGGCCACTGCACCCGTTAATCCAGACCAACCCTTTCCAGCCATCGTGCATGGGGTAAAAAGCTGCTTTCTTTGGTGACTTTCTTTGCAGCAGCAAAGAAAGTTACCCCCCCGCCGGGGAGGCGGCTACTGAATAAAAAGCACAAACAACAGCAGCCCCTCGCACGACAAGAACAACAAAAGCCCCCTACAAAACCACAAGCGAATTCAAATCATACCCCGCAGCCTTGAGCATCTTTTCAATTCCCGAAGCCTCCGCGCGAAGCGCTCCAGCACTTTCAGCATCCCTCCGCGACAATTCCGCGGCCACCGCCCGCGCCTGAAGCTCTCTGTAAAGCGCCGCCATTTGACTGATATCCATGATGTCCTCGACCCGGTTCGAACGCTTTTGGCGCTGTCGGCCGCGGATCGGATGACCGCGACATATCTGGTCATCGGACTAAAACGGGCGGAGTTTAGGCTCGGGCCGAACTATTTGACGTTTGCGGCGATTTCATTCCATCCGCTATGCTGTCCCGATCCAAGCGCGGAAAAACGAAGAACGCCATGCACATCGCCATCCTGACCTTCGACGGTTTCAATGAACTCGATTCGCTCATCGCGCTCGGTATCCTCAACCGGGTCAAGCATGCAGGCTGGCGCGTTTCGATCGCCAGTCCGGCGCAGCATGTAAGGTCGATGAATGGCGTAGTCATCGAACGGCATATTTCGCTTGAAGAGGCGGGCAAGGCGGACGCGGTGATCGTCGGCAGCGGGATGAAGACGCGCGAGGTCGTGGCTAATCCGGAGCTGCTCGGCCAGCTTCAGTTTGACCCGGCGCGTCAACTGCTCGCGGCGCAGTGCTCGGGCACGCTGATCCTCGCCAAACTCGGCTTGCTTGTTGGCGTGCCGGCCTGCACGGACCTGACGACGAAGCCGTGGGTGCAGGAAGCGGGCGTCGAAGTGTTGAATCAACCGTTCTTCGTCAATGGCAATGTGGCGACGGCGGGCGGATGTCTCGCGTCGCAGTATCTCGCGGCGTGGATCATCGCGCGTCTGGCCGGAGTGGAGGAAGCCAGGAGCGCGATGCATTACGTCGCGCCGGTCGGAGAAAAGGACGAATACGTGTCCCGCGCGATGACCAACATCGCGCCGTTTCTTCACGACATACCGGCACCTCTCTGAAGCTGGCACGAAAGCCGCGATCAATGACGCTCTCGCCACGCGCATCCGTGCTCGAATGATTCCCTTCGACGCGACCGCACGCTGAGTTCAGCGTGCATCGCTCATGACAGGAGGTGAAAGCATGATCGTGAAGCGAATCTTCCTCGTTGCATTGGCCTGTCTGTTCGCTGTCATGGCCGCATGCGGCGGTTCGGTTTCTTTCGGCCCGGGCGAAGCCACCGGAACCGCTCAACCCGTCACGGTTGCCAAGACCGCGATTGCCGGCAGCGGCTGGTATCCCCGCGTGATCCGGCTGAGCCACGGTCCGGCGTCCTCCAACGGCAAATTGATCGCGAGCACGGGCGTCGGCGCAGACGTGAGCGCAGGTCTGAGCGCGCACAGCGTCTTTCAGAGCGTGGACAACGGCGCGACCTTTACGCCGCTCGGCAGCGTCGCGGCGGCGGCGGGCAACAGCGAGCGCTGCTGCTCCACGCTCTTCGAACTGCCGGTCGCGGTCGGCGCGCTTCCGGCGGGCACGTTGCTGAGCGCGGGGTCGTATTTTTCGGGGACGACGCCCGCCATCGAAATTTATATCAGCACGGATCAGGGCGCGAACTGGTCGTATTACCACACCCCGGCCATTCGCGGCGCGGGCAAAACCGGCGGCTTATGGGAGCCCGAATTAAGCATCGCCAGCGATGGCGCGCTCGTGATGTTCTACTCCGACGAGACCGATCCCTGTTGCAGCCAGAAACTGGTCCAGATGCGCACGTACGACGGCAAGACGTGGCAGGACATGCGCGACACGGTCGCCGCCACGACTCCTGCCACGCGGCCGGGCATGGCCCGCGTCAGCAAGTTGCCCAACGGACATTACTTCATGAGTTACGAGGTGTGCGGCGTGCCCCAACAATGCGCCGCGTATTCGCGAACATCGACCGATGGCTGGAACTTCGGCACGCCGTCGGACCTGGGCAGCAAGATCGTGTCATCGACGGGGCAGTATTTCGAGCATGCGCCGTCGAGTGTCTGGACGCCGAAGGGCGGCGGCAACGGCGCGTTGCTGGCTGTCGGTCAGGTGCTATACGAAGCGAATGGAACGGTTTCGCCCGGCAACGGACAGCTTTTGTTCGTGAACTCATCGGTCGATGGCGCGGGCAACTGGTCCGTCGAGCCCGCGCCCGTTCCGGTTCCCGACGCCTATTCCAATCCGTGTCCTAACTATTCCGACACGCTGCTGCCTTCCGTGGATGGTTCCGAACTGCTCGAACTGGCGGCCGACTTCGACAGCAGCAAGACATGCCACACGTATTACGGCGTGGTTCCGCAGTAAGCGGAGCGGTCATTCCGGCTTGCGCCAGCGGCGGGCAAATAAAAGTTCAGCACCCACTCATCGGACTTATGCAGGTGCTAACATCGTGCGCCTGCTCGTACGTCGATGATCCCGCTTTGATGTGTAGCGGATGCCCTCGATCGGTGGACAAAGAAAGCGACACACGATCGACATCGCCCGGAGGGCCTATGCAGCGTAGTTCCGTTACGAGTGTGCTGGCGCATTTCAAACCGCAATCGCGGCTTTCATCCCTTTCGGTTTTATCGCTGCGGCCGCTCGCCGTGCTGGTTCCGTTGACGCTTGGTTTTGCAAGCGCCGGCGCTCATGCCGCGCAACCTTTGCCCGTGGGCGGCGCATTCGTCGCGGGTACGGGTGCGATTACGACCGGAGCGCAGTCGGTCGACATCGGGCAAACGTCCACGCGTGGCGTGATTACGTGGAACAGCTTCGACATCGGCGCGGGCAAGACGGTCAACATCAACAACGGCAGCGGCGCGACGCTCAATCGCGTGACGGGCGGCGGCGCGGCATCGTCGATACTCGGGGCGCTCAATGCGACCGGCAGCGTGTATGTCATCAACCCGCAAGGCGTGGTGATCGGCACGAGCGGCGTGGTGACGACGGGCGGGCGATTCGTGGCGTCTGCGCTCGATACGACCAACGCGGCTTTCATGAGCGGCGGCGCGCTAACGTTTGCGAATGGCGGCAATGGCGCGGTCGTGAACATGGGCAAGATTGGTTCGACCGGCGGCGATGTGTTCCTCATCGCGCGCTCGACGGTATCGAATCAAGGCACGATCAGCGCGCCCAAGGGCACGGCTGAACTCGCGGCGGGTTCGCAAGTTTTGCTTCAGGACAGCGCGAGCGGTCAGCAAGTTTTCGTTCAGGCAGGCAGCGGCGGCACGGTATCGAACGCAGGCGCGATCAACGCGGCGCAAGTGAATCTTCAGGCGGCGGATGGCAATGTCTACGCGCTGGCCGGAAACACCTCCGCGATCCGCGCAACCGGCACCGCCACGCGCGATGGCCACGTCTGGCTCGTCGCCGACAAGGGCCACGTTCAAATCCACGACAGCGTGACGGCGACGAATGCGGACGGCAGCGGCGGCACGGTCGATTCGAGCGGCACGACGCTGAACATCGGCGATTCGACGGTGACGGCGGGCCAATGGAATTTCACGGTGCCGGTGAGCTACACCATCGATCAGACGACGGCGAATGCATTGTCGGCAAGCCTGAATAAAGGCACATCGGTGGATCTCGAATCGAAAGGCAGCGGGTCGAGCGTCGCGCTGAATGGCGCGATCGGCTGGAACAGCGACGCCACGTTGACGCTTGGCGCGGGGCGCAATGTGGGCATCGCGAAGACGGGTTCGATCAGCAATACGAGCAGCGGCGATCTCGTGCTGCGCGCGGATTCGGGCAGCATCGACAATGGCGGGAGCGTCGTGAATCTCGGCAAGATCGACTGGTCGAAGAGCACGGGCTTAGTCAGCGCGTTGTACGACATGACCGGCAGCTACACGCCGGGCACGATGCTGTCGAACACGCAATGGAGCGCGCAACCGTACAGCGGCGAAGTCACGCAAATCACGGGCTACAAGCTCGTGAACAACACCGCGGACTTGCAGAAGGTGTACGGCAATTTGTCGGGTAACTTCGCGCTCGGACAGGACTTCACGGCAAGCCCGATGGCGCCGATCGGCACGGACGCGACGTCGTTTACCGGACAGTTCGATGGCTTCGGTCATTCGTTGACCATCAATGCAGTCACCAGCTATCTCTCGCCGATCTGTGGATGCGCCTTCGGTGGTCTGTTCGGCGTGGTCGGCAAGAATGGCGTAGTGCGAGACATCAACGTGTCCGGCTCCGCCACCAGCGCGCTTTCTATCGATACGGCCATGGGCATGATCGCCGGCGAGAACTTTGGCACGATCGCTTACGCGAATTCGAGCGGTCACGTCGGCGGGCCGACTTTCAACGAAACCGGCGGTCTCGTGGGCGTCAATCTCGGGCTGATCGAACGTTCTTCCAGCAGCGCGGATGCAGGAACGGCGGGTTACGCGGGCGGTCTGGTCGTCTCGAACTTTGGCACCATCGTGCAATCGTTTTCGACCGGCAGCGCGACCGGCTACGCGGCGGGCGGCCTCGTCCAATACAACGCAGGCGTGATCTCGCAGTCGTATTCCACGGCAGCCGTGACGGCGGTTCCCGGCGGCACGAACGTTTTCCGCGCGGGCGGCCTCGTGAACGAAAACGGTCCGGGCGGCGTCATCAGCGAGTCCTTCGCGACTGGCGCGGTCACCTCGGATAACGCGGCGGGCGCGCAGACTGCCGGCATCGCGGTGTCGAACGAGGGGAGCATCGCGCCGAACGTCTATTGGAACAAGCAAACGACGCAGCAGGCGAATGGAGTCGTCACGAACACCGGCACGCCTGTCTCGAATGCCAATGGCCTCACCACGGCGCAGATGAGTCAGCCATCCAGCTTCAGCGGATATGAATTCGGCTCAGGCGGCGTCTGGGCGATGCCCGCGGGCGTCACGCATCCGGTCCTTCAATGGCAAGCGACGAAGCAGTGAAGCATCGGTAGTCCGAACGAAGCGGAACGGCGGCGCGATGCCGTCGTTCCGCTTCGCGCGCTCAGATTGCAGGATGAAGATCGCGAACGGGAGACATCGATTCCAGCAGCGACGCCAGATGCAGGATCGTCGATTCCGCCAGCCAGTTGCCCACGAGTTGCACATTGATCGGCAGACCATCCTTGCTGGTGCCGAAGCGCATCGACAAGCCGGGCAGGCCGGTCACGTTCAGCGGCACCGTTGCGCCCATCACATGCGTGATATCGACGGTCTGACCGTTGACCGTGTAACTGCCGATGCCATGCTCATGCGCAGTAATCGGCACCACGGGCGTGATGAGCGCATCGTAGCGGCTGAAGTATTCGGCGTAGCCATCGCGCAGGCGCTCGGCGGCGTGTTCCGCATCGATGTAATCCTTCATCGATGTATCGGGTAAGCCGAGCATCGTTTTCGCCATGAGGTACAGCTCGTTGTCGCTGCGGCCTTCGGTGGCTTCGACGAAGGCTGGCTTCATCTCCATCACATGCAGGCGGCTGAACACGTCCAGCGCGAAGTCGCGTTCCAGCGCGGGAATGCGCACCGGCTCGACGATACATCCCGCGTCCTTCAACGCGGCGGCAGCGGCTTCGACGGTCGCCGCGACTTCGCGATCGATCGGCCCGAAGCCCGGCTCGACCAGCCAGCCCACCCGAAGCTGACGATACGGCGCGCGGCCCACGCCGTTATCGAAGGGCGCGGCCATGGACGCGAATGCATCGTGTCCGTCCGGTCCTGCGAGTTGCGAGAACGCCAGCGCGAGATCGCGGATGGAGCGCGCCATCGGCCCGACATGCCAAAAGCGGCGCGGCACGCGCGGCCAGATGCCGGTCATCGGAACGCGTCCGTGCGTGGCCTTCAGCGAAACGATACCCGTCATCGCAGCGGGCCCGCGCACCGAAATGGCGAGGTCCGTGCCGAGCCCGAGCGGCGACATGCCCGCCGCGATCGCCGCCGATTCCCCGCCGCTCGAACCGCCCGGCGTGCGCGCCAGATTCCACGGGTTATTCGTGCGGCCGCTGAGCAAGTTGTCGCTCTCGACCCAATAGGAGAACTCGGGCAGATTCGTCTTGGCGAGCAGGATGCCGCCTGCGTTTTTTAGGCGCGCGACGCTCGTGGCATCGGTATCCGGAATGCGGCCGCGAAAGATGGGCGAGCCGCGTTGCGTGAGCACGCCTGCGGTATCGATCGAATCTTTCACGGTGAACGGCACGCCATGCAGCGGGCCGAGTTCCGCGCCCGACATCACGGCGGCTTCGGCGGATTTCGCGGCGATGAGCGCATCGTCCGCACGCGCGACGATGGCGTTGATTTTCGGATCGACTGCATCGATTCGATCGAGATGGGCTTGCACGACTTCGACGGGCGACACTTCGCGCGTGCGGATCAGTTCGGCAAGCCGGGTCGCGTCGAGGCGAGTCAGTTCGGCGGTCATGGTGTGTTCCTCAAATTCGGTTGAGTGGCAACGAACGGCCGCATGAAGAAGCAAGCGGCCAGTCCTACCTAACGTTCGTTAGGGTGAACGATAGGCGCTATAATTCGAGACGTCAACACCGAATTTGATCGAGGATGCGCGTCGTGAAGAACGAGACCAGCACGAATTCAAGCGACAGATTGCTCGCGGCGGCTACGAAGATTGCGCAGGCGCACGGTTATGGCGGATTGAATATCCGCGATCTCGCCGATGAAGTCGGCATCAAGGCGGCGAGCGTGTATCACCATTTCCCGAGCAAGGCCGATCTTGCGGCGGCGGTCGCCAGGCGTTACTGGGAAGATGCGGGTGCGCATCTGGAGAGTATGTGGGTCGAGTCGGAAGATGCGGCTGCGTGTTTGCATGCGTATCCGGGGACGTTCCGCCGTGCGCTTGAAAGCGAGAACCGGATTTGTCTGTGCAGTTTCATGGCGGCGGAAATCGATGATTTGCCGGATCTCGTCAAAGTGGAAGTGCAGGCGTTTGGGGATGTGAACGTTGCGTGGCTCAGGCGCATGCTCATCAAAGGGCGTTTCGTTGCTGCGAAGGAAGCGGAAGCGCGGGCGCGGGCTATTTTCGCGGCGGTGGCGGGGGCGCAGCTTATGGCGCGGAGTCGTGGGGACATCGGGGTGTATGACTCGTTGATTGCGACATACCGCGCGGCGGGGTTGTTGCCGGGGTGATGTTCGGCGCGCGGTGTAGGCGGCAGTGCTCGGTTCTTGCGCGCAAGGGGCTGCTGGTTTTTGGGGTTTTATTGCAGTAGCCGCCTCCCCGGCGGGGGGGGTAACTTTCTTTGCTGCTGCAAAGAAAGTCACCAAAGAAAGCAGCTTTTTACACCATGCTCGCTGGCTGGAGAGGGTTGGTCTGGATTAACCGATACAGTGGCCGCAATAGGACCTTCCACGCATAACAGACCGTTGCGCAAGGGGCTGCTGGTTTTTGGGCTTTTTATTCAGTAGCCGCCTCCCCGGCGGGGGGGTAACTTTCTTTGCTGCTGCAAAGAAAGTCACCAAAGAAAGCAGCTTTTTACCCCATGCACGATGGCTGGAAAGGGTTGGTCTGGATTAACGATGCAGTGGCCGCAATAGGGCGTGCCACGCTTAACTTGCCCCTTAGGCAACCTGCGATTACGCGCTCGAATAACCAACGCACAGTGGACCGCATTCATTCCTTCGGCCATGCGCTTCGCGCGCCGAGAACGTAAGAACGGAATCCCGCAGCTTATTAGCGCCCAGCCACCTCACGCTTCCCCGCAAGATTGCTATTCGGTCCTACCTTGGTTAGTGCTCCGACAAAAGGTGACTTGCGTTGGTGTGCGAGCTTTGCCCAGAAGCGCTTACCAAGGTTGGGCCCAATGGGAGAGGTGCGATGCGGTGTGATGTGGCTGGGCGCTGATACGCTGCGGGATTCCGTTCTAGAGCTCTCGGCGCGCGCAGCGCGTGGCCGAAAGAATGAATGCGGTCCACTAAGGCCAAAGGATTCGAGCGCGTGATCGCGAGGTTGCCTAAGCGATCAGATATGCGTGGAAAGTTCTATTGCGGCCACTGCATCGTTAATCCAGATCACACTTTCCAGCCATCGTGCATGGGGTAAAAAGCTGCTTTCTTTGGTGACTTTCTTTGCAGCAGCAAAGAAAGTTACCCCCCCGCCGGGGAGGCGGCTACTGAATAAACAGCACAAAAAAGAGAAGCCCCTTGCACGACATATATCCGCTGCAAACCACAGCAGCTCTCCAAGACATTCGACACAAACCCCAACCCCATTCACCCCGCGCAAAGCTCCGAGGCCTCAAGAAAAAAGTCTCGATTCCCCACCATGCCCTCGACCATGAAGTCGATAAACCTCCTCACGCGCAAAGACTGTTCGGTCCGATGCTTGTAGTAAATATAAATCGCTCCGTACTCCGTGACATGCGGCACCAGCAAGGGAACGAGACGACCGCTTCGAATATGCGTTGCGGCATTGAAACTGCCCAGTTGCCCGATACCCAAACCCGATAGCACAGCCTGCGTTTCCAGTTCCGTATCGTTGACGCAAATGGCGGCGGCCACGTCGCGATAGACGATCTCATCACCGACAAGAAACTGCCATTGAGCGAGCTTGCCGGTGTTCGCACGCCGATATCCGGTGCAGCGATGCCGCGCCAGTTCATCGATGCTCTGCGGCGCGCCATGACGCTCGATATAGTCCGGCGATGCACACACGATCAACTGAATCGGCACCAGCCGCCGCGCGATCGAACCGCCCGAAGGCGGCGGACCGCCGCGAAATCCTACGTCGGAGCGGTCGGTCACGAGATCGGTGAAATGATCGTCGAATTGCACTTCGAGTTGCACGTTCGGATAGCGCCGATGAAATTCCTCGAAGTACGGCCACAGCACCGGCAGACCGAACGCGCGCGGCGCGCTCACGCGCAATGCGCCAGCCACTTCCTCCTTCGAACGACGGGCCTCGTCGAGCGCGGACGACAAAATCGCGAGCGCCGGTTCCGCGCTGTCGAGCAGCCGCTGGCCTTCCTCGGTAAGACTCAGCTTGCGCGTGGTCCGATGAAAGAGCCGCACGCCCAGTTCCTTTTCCAGTTGCATGACCGCGTGGCTCGCGGCCTGCGGCGAGATGCCCTGATCGACCGCTGCCGCGCGCAGGCTGCCGAGCGCGGCGGCACGCACAAAGGTGGTGATCGCACGGATTTCATTCATGCCGGAAGCCCCGATTCGCAAACAAACGTTGATTATCTCTCCGTCAATATACGGCTAGTCCGTGTCAATCGGCGCGCCTACGATGGCATCACTTCATCGACACACACGGGAGAAACATCATGGGAGCATTCAAGCGCGTATGGTTCATTACCGGCGCATCGCGCGGCATCGGTGCGTTGATCGCCGAAGCCGCGCTCGCGGATGGCAACGCGGTCGTGGCCGCAGGGCGTAACGTCGCGGCCATCGTCGAGCGTCTGGGCGACTCGCCCGCGCTGCTGCCTGTTGCGCTCGACGTGACCGACGAGGCGCAGGCAAAGGCCGCTGTGCAGTTGGCCGTCGAAAAATTTGGCGGAATCGATGTGCTGGTGAACAACGCCGGTTTTGGTCTGCTGGGCGCGGTCGAAGAATCCGCCGACAAGGATGTCCGCCGCATGTTCGACACGAACGTATTCGGTCTGCTGAATGTCACGCGCGCCGTCTTGCCGTCGATGCGCGCGAACCACTCGGGCCACGTCATCAATATTTCATCTGTCGGCGGCTATCGGGCGGCGGCGGGTTTTGGCGTGTATTCGTCGACGAAATTTGCGGTCGAAGGCATCACGGAAGCGATGCATGCCGAACTGAAGCCGCTCGGCATTCACGCGACGGTCGTCGAACCGGGCTATTTCCGCACGGATTTTCTGGATGCGTCTTCGCTGCTGGTCGCGCCCGACGTGATCGATGACTACGACGAAACCTCGGGCGCAGTTCGCCGCAAGGCCGTGCAGATGAATCACAATCAGCCCGGCGATCCGAGCAAGCTCGCGGCGGCGTTGATCACACTCGTCGATGCAGCGGAACCGCCGCTGCGTCTCCCGCTCGGCACGGACACGCTGGCGGCCATCGCCGCGAAAAACGCTTATGTGACGCAGGAAACGCAAGCGTGGAGGGCGCTGTCGTCATCCACGGATTTTGCTGACTGAATGGAGAAGAGGGAAGGCGCGCTGGCTTTCCCTCTCGTTTGCATTACAGCTTCAATCCACCCAGCATGCTGCCGAGCGAGTCCACCGACTTCGTGACGTTCTTCACGTCCACATTCGTGTGTTGCGATGCATCGACTTGCGTGACCGGCGCGACGTTGATCTGCGGGCTGGCGAACGACACGCCGCTTTGCAGATTGCCGTTGAAGGCGCTGTTCGAGAACAGCGAGGAGCCGCCCTTCACAGCATCCATTTCGGCGCGGTCGAGGTCTTTTTCGGCAGACAGGTTTTTGATCGTCAGCATGATGGTCTCCTTTGGAGCCTTGAATTAGAGCTTCACGCCAGCCATCAGGCTGCCGATGGAGGTGAGCGACTTGTTGATGGTCGTTGCATCGACGCTGGTGTGTTGCGAAGCGTCGACTTGCGTGACCGGCGCGATGTTCGACTGAGCCGAACCGAAGGACACGCCGCCGATTTGCGCGTTGGCGTTGACAGCGGAATTCGAGAAGAACGACGTACCGCCCTTGACGGCAGCCATGTCGGCACGGTCGAGGTCTTTTTCAGCGGCGATGTTGGCGATCGTGATCATTTTGAAGCTCCTTTAAGCAGGTTGGGTTTGGGTGAGAGCGGTTGGTTTTTTGCGCTCGAGGACTCTAATGCGAGAGGTATGCCAGGGTGAATGGCACGGTGCTTTTTTATACGTAGGCCATTGAAAATAAATGAAAATATTTTTATTGGCCGAAATAATCAGGAATGCTCATACATCGACCGCGTGTGAGAGTGAGCGCGCCGAGCCAACACACGCTAGGCAAACTGAATGCTCGATTCGAACAGGTCGATAAATCAGAAGCCGTTGCTGACTTGGTTTTTTTGTTCTTTCGCGCAAAGGGCTGCTGTTGGTTGTGCTTTGTATTCAGTAGCCGCCTCCCCGGCGGGGGGGTAACTTTCTTTGCTGCTGCAAAGAAAGTCACCAAAGAAAGCAGCTTTTACCCCTCCGCACGCTGGCTGGAAAGGGTGGTCTGAATTAACGATGCAGTGGCCGCAATAGGACTTGCCACGCATGACTTGCCGCTTAGGCAACCTAGCGATTGATCGCTCCAACTCTCTAGTCTTAGTGGCCCGCAGTCATTCTTTCGGCCATGCGCTTCGCGCGCCGAGAACTTAAGAACGGAATCCCGCAGCGTATGAGTGCCCAGTCACCTCACACCGCATCGCACCTCTCCCATTGGGCCCTAGCTTGGTAAGCGCTTCTGGGCAAAGTGTGCATACCAATGCGCGCCACCTTTTAGTCGGAGCACTAACCAAGGTAGGGCCGAATAGCAATCTTGCGGGGAAGTGTGAGGTGGCTGGGCGCTGATAGGCTGCGGGATTCCGTTCTAAAGTTCTCGGCGCGCGCAGCGCATGGCCGAAAGAATGACTGCGGGCCACTAAGACTCAAGGAATAGAGCGCGTAATCGCGAGGTTGCCCACACGCTTAACGAAACGTGGGACATCCTAACGCGGCCACTGTATCGTTAATCCAGACCAACCCTTTCCAGCCATCGTGCATGGGGTAAAAAGCTGCTTTCTTTGGTGACTTTCTTTGTAGCAGCAAAGAAAGTTACCCCCCCGCCGGGGAGGCGGCTACTGAATAAACATCACAAACAACAGAAGCCCCTTCCACGACAAAACAGCAAACCACGAATACATCATGCTCACACTCTACTCATACCCTCATCTGTTCGGCCTGGAAGACAACAACCCCTATGGCCTGAAAGTCTTCGCGTTCCTGACCTTGAGCCGCCTGCCATTCACTCATCAACATGTATTAGACACAAGCGCCGCACCGCGCGGCCAACTCCCCTATATCGACGACAACGGCGAAATCATCGGCGATAGCGATGCGATCATCGCGCACATCAATCAACGCCACGGATCGCGGCTAAACGATGCATCGACACCAGAACAGCTTTCGGTCGATCTGCTTTTGCGGCGCACGCTCGACGATCTCTACTGGGTGATGTCGTATTCACGCTGGCGCGACGACCGCTTCTGGCCTGCGTTCCGCGACGCATTGCTCACGACTCATCCCGAATTGACAGCAGACATGCTGGAAAACGCACGCCGCTATAACTTCGAGCGCTACCGCTATCAGGGCATCGGACGTTATGAGCCTGAAGGCGTCTATGCGCGCGGACTGGCGGATCTACAGGCGATCGCGCATGTGCTCGGAAAGGGGCCGTTCGTGTTCGGCGCGGAGCCATCAAGCACGGACGCGGGCCTTTATGGTTTCATCGCGAGCATCTATTTCTACGATATCGATACACCGCTGAAGCGCTACGTCCTCACGCAAGCGAATCTCGTCGATCATTGCCGGGCGATGCGCAAACGCATGGGCCATTAAGGCGCGACAGCAAACAACTCAGCCATCGATGCATCCTGACGTGAACCGAGCCAATCGGTCAGCAAAGCAGCCGAGCCAGCCGCGAGCGTGAAGCCGAGCGCACCGTGCCCCACGTTCAGCCACAGGTTTCGATACCGCGTGGGACCGATGACAGGCGTGCCGCGCGGCGTGGCAGGCCGCAACCCAGCCCATTCCCGCACGTGTCCGGCCGATGCCGCCGCTTCCGGAAACAGCGCGGCCGTCTCTTTGTACAGCGTGGCGATGCGCGCGGCATCGACTGCCAGCGAATAGCCTTCGAGATCCGCCATGCCGGCCACGCGCAGCCGGTCGCCGAGGCGCGCATAGACGACTTTGCGCGAAAAATCGGTGACGCTCATCGATGGCGCGCGCGTGTCATCGCCAAGTGCGAACGTCAGGCTGTAGCCCTTGAGCGGATAGACCGGAACACGCACGCCGAGCGGACGAAGCAACTGCCGCGCCGCCGCGCCGGTCGCGACGACGATCTGCTCGGCGTCGAGCGCGCTCGCGCCGCTGTGCGCCACGACATGCCCCGCGCGGGAAACGGTCAGCGCGTCAACGGGTGTATCGAGCGCGAATTGCACGCCACGCGCGCGCAGAATCGCTTCGAGCCCCGTGCAGAATAAATGGCAATCGGCGCTGTCCTCGCTGCGCGTCAGAATGCCGCCCGCGATCTGCGCATGAATGCCCGCGAGCGCCGGTTCCAGCGCGATGCAGCCATCGGCATCCAGCGCTTCCTGCTCGCAGCCAAGCGCGCGTTGGAACGCGAGTTGATCGATCGCGCCTTGCATGGCGTGTGCATCGCGATGCACGACGAGCTTGCCGGAGCGCCGAAAATCGAAATCGAGCGAAGGTTCATCGCGGACAATTTCATGCATGAGTTCGCGGCTCAGAAACGACAGCGAGAGCAGGGCGCGCGTGGTCAGTTCGCTTCGCTTGCGCGTACAGGCGAGCGCGAACTGCATGCACCACGACCATTGTTCCGGCGCGATGGAAGGGCGCAAGCGCACAGGCGAATCCGCGCGCATCAGCCATGCGGGGAGTTTCGAAAGCACGCCCGGACCCGCCAGCGGCGCGACATAGCTATACGAAAGCTGGCCGCCATTGCCGAAGCTCGTTTCGCTCGCGACGCTTGAATTCCGGTCCACGACGAGCACGTCGTGTCCGGCGCGATTCAAAAAATAAGCGCTCGTCAGGCCAATGACGCCCGCGCCCAAAACCATGATCCGCATATCGATTCGCTTGTTCCGTTGGCTGGGTTTCTACTCGCGATTGTCCCGTGATCGTGCCACGCCGAATTGCATCGCCTGGTTTAAAAAAAGAACAAATGCGTCAGGGCGCGTTCGTCGCCAACTGCACGCAACGCCGAGCGAGCACGCTCGTCGGGTCCACGAGCGCGACCGTGGCGCCGTTCACCGCGTGAGCATCGGTTTCGGCGATGACGAGCGGAAGCTCCGTGCATCCGAGCACGATGACCTGCGCGCCACGTGCGGCGAGATGCGCGATGGCGGCGTCGATGTCGGCGCGGCATGCATCAACGCTCGCGCCTGCTTTCACGCCGTTCGGGCCGTAGATCGCGTTCATCACGCGCCGCTGGAAGGGCGCATCCGGTGTGATGATCGTGAGACGCGAACCCGCCGCGTCGGGATAGACGCGGCTTTCGATCGTGCCGGATGTCGCCAGCAGACCCACGCGGATTCCTTCGCCGTGACGTCGGACGATATGCGCGATGGTTTCATCGAGCATGTTGACGATGGGCACGCCGAGATGCGGCTGAATCCGGCCGACGAACGCGTGCGCGGTATTGCACGGCATGGCAATCGCGTTCGCGCCGCCGTCTTCCAGCCGCACGCATGCTGCGAACAACGCCATCGACGGATCGGCGGCACGATGCAGCAAATGCGCGGTGCGGTCGGGAATCTGCGGGTTGTGATCGACCAGCATCCGCACGTGTTGCTGGTCCGTGCGCGCCGGGGTATGGCGCACGATCTTGGCCATGAAATCGACCGTCGCCGCCGGACCGATTCCCCCGACGATGCCCAGCCGAAAGCGTTGCGCCGCGCGTTCGGCAAGCGCGTGTCTCGCCCAGCTTTGCAAGTCGCCGTGACTCAGCGGCGCGTGCATATCGCGCACCGGGACATCGAGTTCGGTTTGCAATGCCGCGATCAGGGCAGGCTCCGAAGCGCCGGAAAGAACGATTGCATCTGTGCCGCGCGCGATGAGCGTCCGGCACGTGCGCAGCAGATGAAACGCGGCATGCGCATCGTCCGGATAACTGATGATTTCGACCATCGGCCATTCGTGCTTCATGACGCGCTGCCCGGCCGCCACGTCAGCGCCACCAGCACGGTGCCGAGGGCCGCGACCAGCAACGCCGCGTACGCGCACAGATAGCGGCCCGGCGTGAGATCGACCAGCGCGCCGATCATGAACGGTGCAATCGCCGCCGCGACCTGTCCGCCAAAATTGATGATGCCCGCCGCCGTGCCGATCGATGCATCCTGAACATGCTTGAGCGGAATCGCGAACACGGTGGCGTACACCATCGTGTAGCCGACGAGGCACAAGGTCCATAAAACAAGCAGCGAGGTGAGGGAATCGGCCAGCGCCATCGCGGCGAGAAAGACGGTCATGATCGCGCCGCCCGTCACCATGAATTGGCGTTCGCGGCCCGCGCCTGCCTTGTCCAATAGCCAGCCCACGCCGTTCAGACACGCGAAGGCAACGAGATACGGCACCGACGATGCCAGCCCCGCGTGCAGGATATCGATATGGCGCGTGCGGATGAGGAACGCGGGCATCCACGAGATCAGCGCGATATAGACGATGTTGCTGAAGAAAAAGATCAGCATGGTCTTGCGCAGCACGGGCGTTTTGAACAGCGCGCGGAACCCCGGCTGCGAGGACGTGCGAACGCGACGTGACGCTGGCTTGATCGCCATCCACAGCACGATTGCAACCGCGATGCCGATGACCCCGAACACGTGATACGCATAGCGCCATCCATGAGCGTGGATCAACGCGGCAATCGCGCTGGACCCGACCGCGCTGCCGAGAAACGTCGCGCCGATCACGAGCGACTTGGCGCGCGCACGTTCGGCCAGCGGAAACGCTTCCGCGATCGTCACCGTGCTGGCCGGTCCGAAACCGCCTTCGCCGATGCCGAACAACACGCGAATGGCGAACAGCGCCGCGAACGTCGAGGCGAAGCCGGTCATGCTCGTGAAAACCGACCAGCACGCGACCGAGAACACCAGCACGATGCGCGAACCGAAGCGGTCGCCGAGCCATCCGGCGGCGAGTTGCATCAGCGAATAGCTCACGTAGAACGCGCTCAGCACGAGGCCCGCCGAGCGTGCATCGAGATTGAAGTCCTGCGTGATCGGCACGATGGAAATGCTCATCGCCATGCGGTCGGCGTTGGCGAGTATCCACGATGCAAGGAGCATCACGAGCAGGAAGGCTTTGCGCGCGCCCGAATAAGCGGGCGACAGACGCGTGCCGGAAACCGCGAGGGCGGCGTGTTCGCTTGTTGAGGACATTTAGCGTTCCGAATAAAAGTTTCAGCGATTGCGGCGAATGACTTGTCCTGCATGCACGTCGCACGGTTCGCCATCGCGATAGGCCAGGCGCCCGTTGACGAACACCGCGTCGATGCCCGCGCTCTCACGCGTCGGATGCTCGAACGTGGCGCGATCCGCGATACGCTGTTCATCGAACACGACGATGTCCGCGCAGCGGCCCGCCGCGATCACGCCGCGTTCGTGCAGCCCGAAACGGCGCGCGCTCAAGCCCGTCATCTTGTGGATCGCGGTTTCGAGCGAAAACAACTGCCGCTCGCGCGCGTAATGGCCGAGCACGCGCGGAAAAGCGCCCCACAAACGCGGATGCGGCTGAATATCGTGCGCGAGACCATCCGAGCCGACCATGCTCATGGGATGCGCGAGGATGCGGCTCACGTCCTCCTCGCTCATGGCGAAGTACACCGCGCCCGCAGGCGCGAGGCGGCGCGCGAGTTCTTCGGGCGGCACGTCGCGGGTCTCAGCGAGCTTGAACAGCGATTGCCCGGCGGCGGACGGATCGGCTTTCGACCACGTGATGAGCACGTCGTCGGACTGCTTCACACGCGCGGGCAGCAGCATGGTCGATGACGCGTTGTACGGATAACAGTCGAAGCAGACGGACTGATGCGTGGCCGCGTCCTCGAACATCGCGAGCGTCGCGGCGGAGCGGCCGTGATTGTCGCGGCCAACTAGTTTGTGATGCGAAACAACGGTGTCGATGGCCAGTTCCCGGCCGATATGCAGCGCCTCGCGCAATGCGTCGTCGATGGCGTTGGCTTCGTCGCGCAGATGCATGGTCACGATGCCGCGTGCGGCGCTCAGCGGACGGCCCACGTCGATCACTTCCTGCGTGCTGGCCGCGCGTGCGGGTGGATAGTAGAGGCCGGTCGAAAGACCGAGCGCGCCGGCTTCGAGTGCATCGGCGAGATCGTGCGCCATGTGCGCGGTTTCGTCGGACGTAGCGGGGCGGTCCAGGTCCGCGACGTGGCGCACGCGCAAGGTCGAATGGCCGACGAGACACGCGGCGTTGAGCGCGGGTTGCGAGGCTTCGAGGGCATCGAGGTAATCGGCGAAACGCGTGAAGCGCCAGGCGTCGTCGCCGAGCAAGTCGAGCGGGGCGGGCGGACGCTGCGTGACGAGCGGCGCCAGACTGATGCCGCAATTCCCGGTAATGACCGTGGTCACGCCCTGCGAGAGTTTGGGATGCGCGCCCGTGACCGGATCGAGCAGCAGACGGTCGTCGTGCGTGTGAACGTCGATGAAACCGGGCGCGACGATGCGCGCCTCCGCATTGAAGCGATGACGCGCGGGCGTTGCGCGCAGATGGCCGACTATCGCGATGCGCCCGTTTGAAACGCCGATGTCGCACGCGCGACGCGCCTCGCCCGTTCCGTCGATCAGCGTGCCGTTTTCTATGACGAGATCCAGCATGTCTTCATGGCTTCCGTGTGGCAGATGGAAACGATGATGGAGCGGCAATAAGCGCGCGACAAACCATTAATTCTGCGGTCAGCGTGAGAAAAAATCATGCAACTGCGGGCGGGAGGCCGGAAGCAGGCTTTTTTGTCCGCGCTAACATGAGTTTTATTTTTGATCCCATCTCATGTTCCACGCGCCATCCACGCAGTCCTTGCTGTGTTTCGAAGCCAGCGCGCGCCTGCGTTCCTTCACGGCGGCGGCGCGCGAACTGCATCTCACGCAAGGTGCCGTGAGCCGGCAGATTCAGATGCTCGAAGACCGTCTGGGCGTGGCGCTGTTCGTGCGCCGCCGCGACGCGATGACGCTCACCGACGCCGGGCGCGAGTACATCGCGGAAATCGAGCCGCTGCTCAAACGGCTCGAACGGGCCACCGTCAACGTGATGGCGCTCAAAGGGCGTGGCGGCGCGTTATCGCTGTCGGTGGGTTCGTCGATCGGCAATTACTGGCTGATTCCGCGCCTGCCTGCGTTCACGCGGGAACATGGCGAGATCACGCTCAATCTGCGCACTCGGGTGGGCGCGGTGGATTTCGCCTCGACGAACGTGGATGCATCGCTCGAATTCGGCGATGGGCAGCGGCCGGGATTGCACTGCGAATTCATCGCGCCGCTGGAGCTTTTGCCGTATGCCGCGCCGTCGTGGATCGAGCGGCATGGCGCGAGGCTCGGCGCGAGCACGCCGCGCGCTGATCTCATTCAGCATCTGACCTTGCCGGATGCGTGGCAAGGCTGGTTCGAGCGCGAAGGCATCGCGGGCGAAGCGGGACAGGAAGGACCGCGCTACGAAATCATGTCGATGGCGATGAACGCGGCGGCGGCGGGACTCGGCGTGACGTTGCTGCCCGGATACATGGCGGCGGATCAGACGGCGGCGGGACGGCTCGTTGTGTTGTCGGATCGGGTCTGGCTTTATCCCAAGGCTTATTACCTTGTTTATCCGGAGGCTTCGGCGGGGATGAAATCGTTGAGGACGTTTCGGGACTGGCTGTCGGGGTTGGTCGAGGGAGAACGCGAGCCTCGGTGAGATGGGACATTTCAATGTGGCTGAGATAATCAAAATTACCGCTAATTTGTCTTATGTCAATTTACGAACGCTTTCGTCTCGCACTCAAAAAAACAGCCCGCACGAGGCGGGCTGAACATTCTTGAAACGGAAGCCGTGATCGTGCTTCCTGTTCATGTTAACGGCAACGCTGCTCCGTTCTGAACGAATTAACACAGCAAGAACCGGAGCGTATCCGGCGAGACCCGGCCGCATCATGAACCATCCACTCTCGGAGAACGAAACCCATGAATGCACCCCACGTCGTCGCCGAACCGCACATCCTCTATCTCGGCACCCCCGTTGTTCTGATCAGCACCGTCAACGAAGACGGTACGCACAATCTTGCGCCCAACTCGTCGGCTTTCTGGCTCGGCTGGCGAGGCGTGCTGGGTATCGCGTCCGCATCGCAGACCACGCGCAACCTGCTTCGCACCGGCGAATGCGTGCTGAATCTTCCATCGGTCAGCGAAGTGGGCGCGGTCGATCGCATCGCGCGCACGACCGGCACGTATCCTGTTTCCGACTTCAAACGAGCCTTGGGCTATGTCTACGAGCCCGACAAATTCGGCCGCGCGGGCATGACGAAAGTGGCGTCGGACACCGTCGGCGCTTCGCGCGCGCTCGAGTGCCCTATCCAGCTCGAAGCGGTCGTCGCCGCGACACATGGCATGGGTGAAGACAATGACGAACTGCGCGGCTTCCTGAGTCTGATCGAAGTGCGAATCAAGCGCGTGCATGTTCATCCCGACCTGCTTATGGAAGGTCACGCCAATCGAATCGATCCCGACAAGTGGTCGCCGCTGATCATGAGCTTCCAGAAGTTCTATGGCGTCAGCCGGCAGATTCACACGTCCAGACTCGCAGACATACCCGAAAAGGCATACGAACCGCTCGCGAGAGCGTGATATCGGCGTCACGCTAGTTGCGATAACCACGCTAAGTGCGATGAGCGAAAAGCTTATCGCTGCTTGCGTGGATTCTTAAGCCCCGCTTCGACTCCGTGGACATTCCTTTGGCATCGCAAAGCTAAGCGAAATTGCTTGGTTGGGTCACGCGTATCCCTTGCCTAGACTTTGAACCCATCCTGCAATTTCAGTCTTGAAAGACCCTCTCCCCGCCCCGCTTCTTCCACGAGACCGACTCCATGACCGACGCGCGGAATCGTCGCATGCATCTTGCGACGCTGCTTCAACCCAACGGCCATCACACGGCGGGTTGGCGTCATCCCGATGCGAAACTCGGCGGCGACCATGATTTCGACGTCTATCGCACACTCGCGCAGACGGCCGAGCGCGGCAAGTTCGACGTATTGTTTCTCGCCGATGCCGTCGGCCTGCGCGAACGCGAAACCACCGAGCAACTGAGCCGCTCGCCGATCACCGTCAATCTGGAGCCGCTCGGCTTGCTGTCCGCGCTGTCCGTGGTCACATCGCGAATCGGTTTGGCGGCGACGGCATCGACCACGTACAACGAGCCGTATCACGTCGCGCGCAAGTTCGCCACGCTCGATCACTTGAGTCACGGGCGCGCGGGCTGGAACGTCGTCACTTCCTTCACGGATGGCGAGGCGCGCAACTTCAGTCGCGAGCATCATCCGGATCATGCCAGCCGCTACAGCCGCGCGCGCGAATTCGTGTCGGTCGTGCAAGGCCTCTGGGATAGTTGGGACGACGATGCATTCGTGCGCGACAAACACACCGGCCGCTATTTCGATCCCGCCAGGATGCACGTGCTCGATCATCGTGGCGATCATTTTTCGGTACGCGGTCCGTTGAATATCGCGCGCTCGCCGCAAGGGCATCCGGTGCTTTTTCAGGCGGGTTCGTCCGATGACGGTCTCGAACTGGCCGCCGCCACGGCGGACGCCGTGTATGTCGCCGCGCAAACGCTCGATGAAGCCAAGGCGTATTACACGCGCCTCAAAGACAAGGTCGCAGCGCTCGGCCGCGCGCCCTCTTCCGTCAAGATTCTGCCGGGCATACAGCCGTTTATCGGGCGCACGGAGCAAGAAGCCGCGGAGAAACATCGTGCGCTGCTCGAACTCATTCATCCCGATGCGGGGCTCGGCATCTTATCGACGCTGATCGGCGTCGATATGTCCGAGTATCCGCTCGATGGCCCGGTGCCCGAGTTGCCCGTCACCGAAAGCCATCGCAGCCGGCAAAAGCTGCTTCTCGATCTGGCGCGCAGAAACAATCTCACGGTCAGGCAACTGTACGGACACGTGTGCAATGGCGCGGGGCATCACACGGTTATCGGGACTGCGGCGCAGGTGGCCGACCGCTTGCAGCACTGGTTCGAAAGCAATGCCGCCGATGGCTTCAACATTCTTCCGCCGTATCTGCCGGGCGGTCTGGATGATTTCGTCGATCACGTCATTCCCGAACTTCAACGGCGCGGCCTGTTCCGCACCGAATACGAAGGCACCACGTTGCGCGACCATCTCGGGCTCGATGTGCCGACGCGGGATCGGCGAAATTTCTAACTATTTATCAAAGGCCGATAGGACACGCTCATGCTCCACCGCACCGTACTCAAACTCGCGCTCGCCACACTCGTAAGCGGACTGCTCGCGACCAGCGCGAGCGCGCAAGCCACCAAACCGCGTGTGCTCAAAGTGGCGACCGGCGGCGTGGCGCCCTACGCCGATATTCTCAAGTTTGCGCTGGATCACTCCGATCTGAAGCAGCAAGGCGTCGATGTTCAGGTCGTGCAAATGACGGACTTCGTGCAGATCAATCCGCTGACCGACCAGAAGCAACTCGATGCGAATTTCTTCCAGCATTTCCCCTATCTCGATCAATCGAATCACGATCATGAGACGCATCTGGTGCCGGTGGTTCCTGTGTTCACGTCGGTGTTCGGTGCTTACTCGAAGCGCTATAAATCGGTCAAGGATTTACCCGACGGCAGCCTGATCGTGTTTCCCAACGATCCCGCCAACAGCGGCCGTTCGCTGGCACTCTTCGCGGACTATGGCCTGATTACCCTACGTCCCGGCGCGGGCATCAAGGCGACGCAGGCGGATATCGCAAGCAATCCGCATCATTTCAAGTTTCGCGAAGTCGATCAGCTCATGCTCACGCGCACGCTCGACGATGCCGATCTCGTCGCGATCAACGCCGCCTATATCCTGCAACTCGGCATGAGCCCGGCGAAGGATGCGCTCATCACCGAGAAAGTCGATCGCTTCCCGAGCGGTCTCGTCGCCCGTCCCGACAACAAGAACGACGAAGCCGTGCAGAAGCTCGCCAAGGCGCTCACCACGCCGGAAGTGCGCCAGTTCATGACGCAGAAATTCGGCGACTCGGTAAAGCCGCTGTTCTGATCAACCGACATTTCGACATTCCATTCGAGAGGCGCGCATGTTCGAACTAGACAGAGTCGGCAAGGTTTATGAAACGCGCGATCAACGCGTCGAAGCCGTGGCCGATGTATCGCTCAAGGTGAGCGAAGGCGATATCTTCGGCATCGTCGGTTTTTCAGGCGCGGGCAAATCCTCGCTGATCCGCCTGATGAACCTGCTCGATCGGCCGACGAGCGGCAGCGTGCGACTCAAGGGCCGCGATCTGACCGACATGCCGCCCGCCGAACTGCGCCGGACGCGGCAATCCATCGCGATGATCTTTCAGCACTTCAATCTCATCAACAACAAGACGGTCGCGGCGAACGTGTCGTTTCCGCTGGAAATAGCGCGCGTTCCGCGTGCCGAACGTGAGGCGCGGGTGCGCGAGTGTCTGTCCATCGTCGGTCTGCTCGATAAGCTCGATGCCTATCCGGCGACGCTCTCCGGCGGTCAGAAACAACGCGTGGCGATCGCGCGCGCCATGGCGAATCGTCCCTCGGTGCTGCTGTGCGACGAGCCGACATCGGCGCTCGATCCGCACTCGTCGCAGGAGATTCTCGATTTTCTGCTGAAGGTGAACCGCGAGTTGGGCGTGACGGTCGTGATCGTGACGCATCAAATGTCGATCGTGAACGAGATATGCAACAAGGTCGGCGTGATGGAAGCGGGACGGCTCGTGGAGACGTTCGCGCTTGCCAACCATGCCTATCGACCGGTGAGCGATATCGGCCGTTTGCTCACGCGTCATCGCGATGGCGCTATCGACAACTCATTCGAAGCGAGGCGCGCTTATGCCTGATTCCATCCATGCAGCCGTCGAGAATATCGCGCACCGGCTGCCCGAATTGCTCGTGTCGCTGAGCGAAACATTTTTGATGGTGGGCATTGCGCTGGGCGCGGCGGTTCTCATCGGCATACCGGTCGGCACGTTTCTGTATCTCACGCGCAAGGGCGGTTTGATCGAACGTCCACGGCTGTTCGCGCTGTTCGACGTGCTGGTGAATATCGTGCGCTCGTTCCCGTTCATGATCCTGATCGTCGCGCTGATTCCGGTGACGCGTTTTCTGCTGGGAACCTCGCTCGGCACGGTCGCGGCTTCGGTGCCGCTGTCGATCGTCGCGATCGTCTATTACGGGCGGCTCGTCGAACAATCGCTGCTCGATGTGGATCGCGGCGTGATTACCGCTGCCGTTTCGATGGGCGCCACCTTGCCCGAGATCGTCTTCAAGGTGCTGCTCGTGGAGGCGCGCTCGGGCATCGTGTACGGGCTGACGATCGCGACGATCAGCTTCCTGTCTTTCTCGACGCTGGCCGGCGCGGTGGGCGGAGGCGGCATCGGCGACTTCGCGATCCGCTATGGATACTTCCGCTTCGAGACCGATACGATGGTGTTCACGATCGTGGTCATCGTGCTGCTGGTGCAGGCGATCCAGTTCTCCGGAAGCCGGATCGCGCGGGTGATCGATAAGCGCTAGCGCTTGCTCTCACGCGGCAGTCGCTTGCCTCACGCCGAGCACTGCCGCAAGGTCGGACATGTTGGTCGTATCGAGCATCACGAAGCTGTGCAGCGCCGCCCTCGCGTCGATCTCGAAGCAACGCTTGCCACGGATCGTCGCTTTGACGTCGTCCGCCTCGATCTTCGCGATCTCGGCGGCGAGCGGATGCCCCTGGCGCTTCAGGATGGCGCCCAGACGCGCGTCGACCATCACCCGGTCCATGCTCCAGCTTGCGCGGTTCGAAAGCGCATTCTCGCCGGCCAGCACGCTATCGGCGACGACTTCCAGACCCATCGCGCGGAGCTTCAGAAGATCGGAGCGAAGGCTTTCGGTGTTGACGCGGGCGGTGCCGCGTTCGAGCCGCAGTTCGAGACGGTGCGCGTCCACGCCACTTTCTCGCAACGCCAGCGTGAGCGTCTCGGCGAAGTCACTGGTCAGAAGCTGCTTCGGATAGACCGGCACGCAAACGGTGATCTCGGGCTGGCGCGTGGCGAGCATGCAGGCCTCGCGCAGGATCCAGTCGCCAAGCGGAACGACCAGACCGCTTTGCTCGGCCACGCGCAGATAGGTTTCCTTGCCGATCCGCCCGAGCGTCGGGTGATTCCACCACGGCTGGACTTCGACCGCGATCGCGTGGGTCGCCGAGCAGCGCACGCTGCAGGCCAGATCGAACTCGCGCGCCTTGATGCCGATCAGCATGTCGTGCGCGAGATGCCGCTCGGTCTCGGCGGAGGTTTCCGCGTCCTCGGCGTAGAAGGTGAAGGTGCCGCGCTGGTTGCCCTTGGAACGATAGAGCGCGACATCGGCGAAGCGGAACAGTTCGTCTTCTTCGAGCGTATCCTGCGGCGTCAACGCGATGCCGATCGACAGGCCGACTTCGAGCCACCGCTCGCCATGCGCGATCGGCTGCGACACCGACTCGATGAGCCGCTCCGCAAGCTCGACCACCTGCGGCCGCGAAAGGTTCGAGGCCGCGACGACGAACTCGTCGCCGCCGATCCGCGCGACCAGTTGGCCTTCCGTCACCTCGCCCGTCAGGCGAGCCGCGACGGTGCGCAGCACGAGGTCGCCGATATCGTGGCCGAAGGTATCGTTGATCGGCTTGAAGTGATCGAGATCGAGGTAGAACAGCGCAAGCTCGCTATCGGTCGCCGAGAGCACCTGACGCATGAACTTGCGCAGGCCGAGCCGGTTCGGCAGGCCGGTCGCCGGGTCGTGCTGCACCTCTTTCTGAGCGCGCGAGAGATCGGCGGCGAGCGAAACGTCGGCGGTGATATCGGTGGCGATCTTGACGATCTTGAAGGGCTTGCCGTTCAGGTCGTAGATCGGGTTGTAGGACGCCTGAATCCAGACTTCGGACCCGTTCGCGGCAATGCGCCTGAACTTCGAGGACAGGAACTTGCCCTCGCGCAGATCGCCCCAGAAGCGCGCGTAATCGGCGTGCGCGGCGGAATCCTTGTCGACGAACATGCTGTGGTGCCGGCCCATGACCTGCGCGAGCGTATAGCCCATCAGCGTGAGGAAATTGTCGTTCGCTTCCAGCACATTGCCTTCCATGTCGAACGAAACCACGCTCTGCGACTTGTTGATCGCGGCGATCTGTCCTTCGTAATCGCCTTGCCGCAACTTCTGCTCGGTCACATCGACGGCGTTCTTGACCACCTTGAAGGTGCGCCCGTTCATGTCGAGGATCGGATTGTAGGAAGCCTGCAGCCAGATTTCCCGGCCATCGCGGCCCACGCGCTTGAATTCGCCCGCCTGATACTCACCCGCGGCGAGCGCCTGCCAGAACTTCCCGTAGTCTTCGCCTTCCCTTTCCTCGGGCGCGACGAACATGGAATGATGGCGGCCGATCACTTGCGACAGCCGGTAGCCCGTCAGGTCGAGGAAGTTGTCGTTGGCGTCGAGAACCGTGCCGTCGATATTGAAGGCAACGACGCTCTGCGACTTGTGGATCGCCGCAATCTGGCCTTGATGGTCGGCCTGCCGCAGCTTCTCGCGCGTGACCACCGTCGCGTATTTGACGATCTTGAAGGGCCGGCCTTCCTGATCGAGCACCGGGCTGTAGATCGCCTGCAGCCAGATGTCGCGCTTGTCGCGGCCGATGCGCCGGAACTCGCCGCTGCGATGACGGCCGGCTGCCAGATCGCTCCAGAAGATCTCGTAGTCGAGGCTATGCGCGTAGGCGGGATCGACGAACATGCGGTGATGGCGGCCTTCGAGTTCCTCCATCGTGTAACCGACTGCTTCGAGAAAGTTTCGGTTGGCATCGAGAATGGTGCCGTCCGGCGCGAAGGTCACGATACATTGCGACTTGTCGATCGCGGCAATCTGGCCTTCGAAATCGGCGTTCTGCTGCTTCTCCGATGTGACATCGACGGCATATTTGACGATCTTGAACGGACGCCCTTCTAGATCGAGAATGGGATTGTAGGTCGCGCGCAGCCAGACGGCCTGCCCGTCCTTGCGGAATCGCCGGTACTCGCCGGACGCGTGCGAGCCGTCGCGCAAACTCGCCCAGAACGCGGCATAGGACGGGTCGATGGCCTCGTCGGCGGCGACGAACATCCGGTGATGCCGGCCGACGACTTCATCGAGTCCGTAGCCGGTTGCATCGAGAAACTTGTCGTTGGCCTGAAGGATCGTGCCGTCCATCGCGAAATGGATGACGGCCTGCGAAGTGTTGATGGCGGCGATCTGGCCGGCTTCATCGGCGGCGGACATCATGCGGGCGGTGACATCGCGCACCAGCATGACGATCTCGGCCACCGCGCCGTTCTTGGCTGCGATCGGTATGCAGGAGACTTCGGTCCAGAAGGACGTGCCATCGCGCTTCAACTGCTGCATCTCGCCGAAGAACGCCTCGGCGGTTTCCAGCACGGTGTCGATCTGGTCCGGCGCGCTCGCACCCGTTGCATGCGGCCTGAAGATGCTGCGATTGCGTCCGACGAGTTCCCAACCCTTGTAGTCGAAAAGGTCCAGGAATCGCTCGTTCACGCGAAGAATGCTGCCATCGGGCGCGAAGGCGATTCGCCCCATGCTTCGCTCGATTGCTTGCGCGTCGGCCGGGGTAAAGGAGTATTTGATCGGATTGTTGAGCATCATCACCCGCCAGTAAGAGTTGCGGCGATATGCGCCGATGACGGGTTGAAACGAAGTTGGCTCATGGATCGAACACGATTACCGCCTAACCTCTTTCCCCAGCGCAGACTTTCTCGTTAACGACAGGGAATCGAAAAAATTAAACCGGGCGCAGGGATGATTTCGAGCAGGTTTCACGTCCAGCTTTTGATCGACCTTTCAAGCCGGATGCCATGCCGCTTCATCTTGGCGTACAAGGCTGGTTTGGACACGTCGAGCAGCTTCGCGCAATTCGTGACGTTGTAGCGGCACGCGACCAGCGCGGTCTCGATCGCCTGTCTTTCCGCGTGCATCAATGAAACGGGTTCCGCGCGCGCAGGCTCGCGCGCCGTATCGATAGCAACACCCGCCGCGGCCTCGCGATGCAGGAACGAAGCCACGTCCGCGATGCACTCGCCCTCGTTGAAATTGACTAGTTTCTCGACGAGATTCTCGAGCTCCCGGACATTGCCCGGCCAGTCGTGCGCCTGAAGTTGTTTCATCGCCTGATCGCTCAGCAGCGGCGTCGGCTTGTGCATGCGCGTGCAGTAGCGTTCGAGAAAGAACGCGGCCATCGCGGGAATGTCCGCGCTGCGCTCGCGCAAGGGCGGAATGACGATCTCGATGACATTGCACCGATAGTAAAGGTCCTCACGGAACGTCTTGTCGCGCACCATCGACGCCAGATCGCGATTGCTCGCGCACACGATGCGCACGTCCACCGGAATGCCGCGCGTGTCTCCGATGCGCGTCACTTCGCGTTCCTGCAGCACGCGCAGCAGTTTCGCCTGCACGTCGATGGGCAGCTCCGAGATTTCGTCGAGAAACACCGTGCCGCCATCGGCGGATTCGAACTTGCCCGGGCGTCCGTCGCGCGCCGCGCCCGTGAAGCTGCCCGGCGCATGACCGAACAGCTCGCTTTCGATCAGCGCATGCGGCAGCGCCGCGCAATTGATCGCGATGAACGGCTGCGTGGCACGCACGCTCGCGTTGTGGATGGCCTGCGCGAACACTTCCTTGCCGACGCCGCTCTCGCCCGACAGCAGCACGTTCGACGCACCGCGCGCCGCCTTCCTCGCGGCATCGAGCGCGTGCTGCATGCCGCCCGCCGAGCCCACCACGCTATCGAAGGTGAAGCGCGCATGATTGCCCGCATAGCGGCCGGCGATCTTGCGCACGCGCCGCATCTCGCGGAAGGTGTTGACGACGGACACCACTTCGCCACAGCGGTTCTTGATGGGAATGGCCGTATCCAGCAGATGCAGATGACGCGCCGGCGAATCGATGATGAGCTCGCGGTCCACATACCCCACGCCGGTCCGGTAGATCGGCGCGATGATCGGCTCGAAGTCGATCACCTCGGTCAGCGTGCGGCCGATGCTCGTTTTCGGATCGATGCCGAGAATACGCCCCGCGACCGAATTGACATGCCGCAATACCTGACCCTGACCGACCACCATCAGCCCGTCGCCAATATGATCGATGATCGCGCGCTGCTCCTCGACGAGCGTGTCGTAGGCGGCGAGATCGAAGGTGCGCTGCAACAGCACGTCGAGTGTGGCGCCGAGCAGCGTGATCCAATTCGCAAGCGCGGGTCCGGCCGGCTTCGCGTGCAGCGCGATCAGGAACACGCGGCGGCCGTGGGCTTCGACGCGCAAGGCAAACGCGCGCGGCGCCGATTCGGGCCCGCCGGGCAACGCGAGCGTCGCGCAACGTTCGGCCGGCATCGACGTGGCCGCTTCCGCGAGCGCGGCGAGGCGCGTGGCCGGACACTGCGCGAACAAGTCGTCCAGCAAGCTCCGCGATGCGGCAATCTCATCGAACCCTTCCAGCACATGCCCGGCGCGATCCAGCGTGAACACGCACGCGCGCGCCTCGATGGCGGCGAGACGGCGCGCGCTGCGCCAGCGCGTGCAAGCCAGTGCGCTCTCCAGTGTGGCGGTGTCGGGATCGGGCGCGACGGTGGCCATGTCTAACCTGCGAAGGGTCGGGCAACGCTTTCGACTATATCAGTACAAAATCACGTCGCCCGAGGGCTGCCGACGCATTCAATCCTTCTGCGCAATCGCCGTGAGCGCGCCGCCGTCGAGCTTGTACACGGTCACCGGCGCATCGACCCAGTCGCCGTTCGCATCGAACCGTACGGGTCCGAGAATGCTCGCGAACGCCTGCTCGCGCAGCGCCTTGACGAAGACTTCGGGCTTGGTGGAACCGGTCTTCTGCATCGCATCGGCGACCACCAGCGTGGCGGCGTAGAAGGCGGGCGCGTAGGTATCGACATCCGCGTTGAAGGCGCTCTTGAAGCGCGCGCGGAAGCTCTTGCCGTCGGGCAAGGTGTCGAGCGGCGCGCCGCCCTGCGCGCAGAACATGCGCTTGTCCGAGACACCCGCCGAGAGCTTGTCGAACTCCGGCGAGCAAATGCCGTCACCGCCGACCAGCGTCGCATTGATGCCGAGTTCGCTCATCTGCCGCGCGAGCGTCGCGGCCTGCGCATAGTAGCCGCCATAGAACACCACTTGTGGATTGCGCGACTTGATCTGCGTGAGAATCGCCTTGAAGTCGGTCGCCTTGTCCGTGCTGTATTCCCGCGCGACCACCTGCATGTCCGACTTTTTCGCGTTCTCGACGAAGACATCGGCGACGCCCACGCCGTACGCGGTGCGATCGTCGATCACGGCGGCACGCTGCGCGCCCAGCACCTTCGCGGAATAGAGCGCCATGCGCCCGCCCATCACGTTGTCGTTGGTGGCGAGGCGAAACACGTAGGGATAGCCGAGATGCGTGAGTTGCGGATTCGACGATGCGCCCGTCATCATCACGACGTGAGCATCGTTGTAGATGCGCGCCGCCGGAATGCTCACGCCCGAGTTGTAATGGCCGATGACCGCCGCCACGCCGTCGTCCACGAGCTTCTGAGCGACGTTCACGCCGACCTTGGGGTCGCCCTGATCGTCCATCGAGATCAGTTCGAAACGCACGGGCTTGCCCGCGATCATGAACGCTTTCGCGTTCAGTTCGTCGATGGCGAGCCGCACGCCGCGCTCGTCGTCCTTGCCGCTTTGCGCGCCGCTGCCCGTCAGCGGTCCGGCCACGCCGATCTTCACCACTTCCTGCGCCGTCACGCCGCGCGCCATGCCGAACATGGCGGCCATGCATGCAACGAATGCCAACGCCGTTTTCATCGGTTTCATCTCGTTTCCCCAGTCGCTGTGAATGACAGATCTTCCAGAACGTCGCGCACCGGCGCGAGCGTGTCGAATTCGAAATCGGGACGCGGCTGCCAGTCGCCCAGCGTGCCGCCGCCGCGATTGATCCACGCCACCGCCATGCCGAGCGGCTTCGCGCCGTCGATATCGGCCCAGCTCGCGAGCGAGCAATGCAGCACGTCGGCGGCATCGAGCGCGAGACGGTCCAGCGCGAGCGTGAAGATCGCCTGCGAGGGCTTGTAGGCGCGCGCCATTTCCGCCGTGGTCACGTGTTCGAAATAGCGCGTGAGTTGCGTGCGCCGCCACAGATCGCTGTCCATGTTGGTGATCGGCATGAGCGGATAGCGCGACGCCGCCCAGTCGAGAAACGGTTGCGCGTCCGCATGCGCGGGCGAGGCCTCGACCAGATGCGTGAGGAACAGATCGGTCAGCGCATCGAGGGCGTGACCGCTGCGCGCGCCGGGCCAGCGTGCATCGAGACACGCCGCGAGCGCCTGTTGCGCGACCTCGCGATAGCGCGCGTACGCCTGCCCGCGATACAACCGCACGTTGCGGATGTCCCAGTCCAGATACACATCGAACGCGCTGTCGTCCGTTTCCACCGACAGCCTGCGCATCACTTCGGCCATGCCGGCCGTGCCGCCGCGATCGACATCGACGAGCGTGCCGAAGTAATCGAAGGTCAGGGCTTTCGGGTTCATCGCGAGGCTCCCTTTCTGGCGGCGAACGCCTTGACGCGTCGGGCGGCGTCGGGATCGGCAAACGCCTCGATGGTCGCCGCGCTTTCGAGGTCGAGACTGCGCGAGAGGGCATCCGACAACTCGCTCACCACCAGCCGCTTGAGTTTCGATACCGATGACGCCGAGCGCTGCGTCACGCGCGTCGCCAGTTCCATCGCGGTGTCGAGCACGGCATCGCGCGGCACCACGCGATTGACGAGGCCCATCGACGCGAGCTTTTGCGCGTTCTGGCGTTCGCCCAGCAGCCACAACTCCATCGCCCTTTGATGCCCGAGCGCCTGCGGCAAAAGATGCGTCACGCCGCCCGTCACGAACTGCCCCCACTCCATCTCGGGAAAAAAGCACACGAGATCGCCGGATGCCACCACCATGTCGCAGTTGAGCATCCATTCGAAGCCGCCGCCGACGGCATAACCGTGCACCGCGCCGATCACCGGCTTCGCGTTGAACATCAGATCGCGCGTGATGCGCTGGATCCGTCCGATATGGCTGCGGATGCTTGCATCGCTTGCGCTTTGCAGATCGAATTCCTTGAGATCGTCGCCCGCGCAAAACGCGCGGCCCGCACCGTTGAGCACGATTGCGCGGCACGACGGGTCGTCGTTGGCGGATTGCAGCGCGTCGTGCAGATCGTCGAGCAACGCGCCGCCGATGGCGTTCATCCGTTCAGGCCGGTTCAGCGTGACGATGGACACGGCATCGTGCGCGCTCAGGAGGACGTCGTTCATGCAGGCTCCTTGTCGATCCAGCGCGTCTTGCCTTCGGTGCGCGGGAAATGTTCGAATGGCACCATCGTCACCGCCGCGCTCGCGCCGATGCGTTCGCGCACCGCGTGCTCGATACGCTGCGCCGCCTCCGGCCACTGTTGCGCGGCGAGGCCGCTCGCCGCTTCCACCTTCATCGCGATGCGGTCGTACGGTCCATTGCCCTTGAGCACGATGCGGAACTGCCCCGACGCCCATTGCGGCAACGCTTCGACCGCGAGCCGCACCGCGCCCGGAAACACGTTGACGCCGCGCACGTTGAACATGTCGTCGGTGCGGCCCGTCACGCGAAAACGCCATGCGCTGCGGCCATCCGGGCCGGGCTCGACGGCGGTCACCGTCACCACGTCGCGCGTGCGGTAACGCACCAGCGGCTGACATTGCTTGCGCAGATGCGTGCACACCAGCTCGCCTGTGACGCCCTCGGCAATCGGCAGGCGTTGCAGCGTGTCGGGATCGACGATCTCCGTGAAGACGACATCGGCTGCGTGATACAGCAGGTCGTTGGTCCAGTCGGTCTGTCCGCCGAGAATACTCAGGACTTCCGACAAACCGAAGTTGGCGTTGCGCACCTTGAAGCCCCACTTCTCCTCCATGCTCGCGCGCAGTTCCGGGTTGTCGAGGCCCGCTTCGCCGCCGAACAAACCCAGCTTCAATCCCAGATCGCGCGGCGCGGGGCCGCCCGTTTCACGCAGTATCTGTTCGATGAGCGCGGGGTATGAAGGCGTGCATGAAATCGCGTTGATGCCAAGGTTCAGGATCGAATCGATCAACAGCCGCGTGCTGCCGACGCCGAACGGCACCACGGTCGCGCCGGTGGCTTCGAGGATCGTGTGATCGGTGAAGCCGCCTGTCCACATGCAATAGTTGAGGCAATGGACCACGCGGTCTTCCGGCCGCAGTCCGGCGGCCCACATCGAGCGTGCGCCGACCCGCGCGATATCCTGCGCATCGCGCGTGCTGTTGGCGAGGATCAGCGGCCGGCCCGTCGTCCCCGATGTCCGATGCAGCCGCGCGATGCCGCTCTCCGCGCACGCCACGTAGTTTCCGTAGGGCGAGGCGCCCTCCTGACTCACGCGCAACTCGTCCTTCTCGGTGAAGGGCATGTCCTGCAGCGTGTCGAGCGTGATGTCGTCGCGCCCGATCCATGGCGAGAGCTTGCCGCGATAAAAAGCGGACCTCGCGCGCAGATGCAGCCACTGCCGCGCCCATGACGCGTCCTGGTGACGCCGCACATCCGCGGGCGCGAGCGTCTCGAACGCTTCGTCGAAACAGATGCCGTGTGCCGGCGCTGAAGCAGCCACGTCCATGGTTTTCCTTTTGATGAGCGGCGCATGCCGCGTTGAATGAGTCGCGCGACTTGCAGCGTTCATCGCGCCTTGCGTTTCGCGGCGCGCGCCTCGATCACCGCGCGCTCGACGATGGCGCGTGCATGGCTCGCGCTGGCGACCGGACCGAGCGCATCGGATGCGGCGACATCGAACCAGTACAGCGCGCCTTCGACATGACGAAAGGTCGCCGTGGCGGCGACATCGACACCGGGCGGCGTCGGCGCCAGATGATCGAGATGCGTCGTGACGCCGACGGATAGCTGTCCGTCTCGCAACTCGCCTTGCATGAGGGCGGCACATGCGCGCTCGATCACCGCGAGCAAGGCGGGCGTCGAAAGCACGTCGGGATAGTGCTCGGCGGCCGAATGCGCATGCGCGGAGGCAAGGTCGGCGGAAGTGACGGTGTGAGTGAGCGTGGCGCTTCGGCCTGCATCGATCATGGACGGCTCCGGGTTGTCTGGAGCCGCCTGAATGCAAGGGCCGGGCCAATGATGCGCAAGCCTTGTAGGACGGGGCCTGGCGGGATTCGAACGGAACGTGGAGCGGCGCGGCGTTAAGATTCTTAACGTTGCGACTCTTAACGGTCAGCGGGTTTCTTTACGCTCCGGCCGCTTCCTCGCGCATGCGGCGCGCTTCGTCGCGCAGGAATTGCTGATAGTCGTCGAGATCGCCATCGAACGGTTCGACGCCACCCTTGGTGACGAGCCAGAATTCGTCGCATACCGCGCGCAGCAGCGAGCGGTCGTGACTCACCAGCATCACCGTGCCTTCGAATTCGTTGAGCGCCATGCCGAGCGCTTCGCGGGTCGCCAGATCCAGATGGTTGGTCGGCTCGTCGAGCAGCAGCAGGTTGGGACGCTGCCACACGATCATGCACAACACGAGCCGGGCCTTCTCGCCGCCGCTCATGGTGCCGACTGCCTGATGGACCATGTCGCCGCTGAAGCTGAAGGTGCCGAGAAACGTGCGAAGCGATTGTTCGGTGCCGCTCTGGCCGGGCGCGCGCATGTGCGCGGGCGTGTCCTTGGCAAGCCGGATCATGTGTTCCATCGGCGTGTCGAGCGGACGCAGCACGTCGAGTTCCTGCTGCGCGAAATAGCCGATGTTCAACCCCTTGCCTTCGCTGATCTCTCCGGCAATCGGCGTCAGCGCGTGCGCCACGGTCTTCACCAGCGTGGACTTGCCCTGCCCGTTGGCGCCGAGAATGCCGATACGCTGCCCCGCCAGCACGGATCGATTGATGCCCCGAACGATCACCGTGGGCGGCGTGCCCGGCGCTGCATCGGCCGGTGCCGGATAGCCGAAGCTCGCATCCAGCATCGACAACAGCGGGTTCGGAACGTTGAGCGGCTCCTTGAACTCGAAGTTGAACTCGGCGTCGGCCAGCACGGGCGCGATCTTTTCCATGCGTTCGAGCGCCTTGACGCGGCTCTGCGCCTGCTTCGCCTTCGAAGCCTTGGCCTTGAAACGGTCGATGAATTTTTGCAGGTGCGCGATCTTGTCCGCCTGTCTGGCCATCGCGGCTTGCTGCAAAAGAAGTTGCTCGGCGCGCATGTCTTCGAACTTGCTGTAGTTGCCGCCGTAACGCACGAGCTTGGCGTTATCGACGTGCACCGTCACCTGCGTCACCGCGTCGAGAAATTCGCGATCGTGGCTGATCACGACGAGCGTTCCCTGATAGCGCTTGAGCCACGCTTCGAGCCAGACCAGTGCGTCGAGGTCCAGGTGATTGGTCGGTTCATCGAGCAGCAGCAAGTCGGACGGGCACATCAGCGCGCGCGCCAGTTGCAACCGCATGCGCCAGCCGCCGGAAAAACTGTTGACGGGCTGGTCGAGCTGCGCCGCCGTGAAGCCGAGGCCCAGAATGAGCGCCTGCGCGCGTGCGGGGGCATCGTGCGCACCGGCGTCGTGCAGGGCCATGTAGGCGTGCGCCATGCGCATGCCGTCGTCGCTGGCTTCGGCGGCATCCACCTCGGCCTGCGCGGCGAGCAAGCCGGTGTCGCCTTCGATCACGAAGCCGGTCGCGCTCTGCTCGGTTTCCGGCATGTCCTGCGCGACTTGCCCCATTTTCCACGCGGCGGGAATCGAAAATTCGCCGCCGTCTTCGTGCAGCGTGCCGTTGAGAAGGCCGAAGAAGGACGATTTGCCCGCGCCATTGCGGCCCACGAGGCCGATCTTTTCGCCGGGAGTGAAGGTGACGGATGCGCGGTCGAGCACAACATTGACGCCGCGACGCAGCGTGACATTACGGATGGAAATCATGGGGAGGGACGCCGGAGAGGACAGCCATGATAGCCGACGGGAGGGATCATCCGGACTTTTCGACGCTCGTCGGTTTGATTACTCGTCCCGGCTTTCTTCCTCCGGCAACACGCCGGCCAGCGGCGACGCCTCTGCCGGAAGCGTGAACCAAAAGCTCGCGCCCGCGATCCGTCCGTTCTCCAGGCGATTCTCCGCGCCGATCTCGCCGCCGTGGGCTTCGACAATGGCGCGGCATATCGCGAGACCCAAACCCACGCCCGACTGCGCCGACTCCTTCTCACCGCGCGTGAATTTCTCGAACAACTTGCTCTGCATGCCGGCCGGGATGCCCGGTCCCCGATCATCCACCCGAACGCGAACGATCCGATTCCCGCCACTGGTTTCCACCCGCGCGGAGATGTCGATGTCCGTATCGCCGGGCGTGTACTTCGCGACGTTCTCAAGGAGATTGGCGAACAGGCGGTCCATCAAGACGGCATCGAGTTGCAGCAGGGGCAAGTCGGCCGGAATACGCGTGTGCACGCGCCGTCCCGCCAACGTGCGTTTCATCCCGGCAAGCGCGGCGCCCACGGCCTCCTCCAGCATCGACCATTGCCGATTCAGGCGAATGACGCCCGCCTGCAAACGAGCCATGTCGAGCAGGTTCGTGACCAGCCCGCTCATGCGCAGCGCTTCGTCGTGGATCGCATGGACGAGTTCCTGCGAACGCGCGGTGCCGTCCGTCGCCTGTTCTTCGAGAATGGACGCGAAGCCGACGATAGATGTCAACGGCGTGCGCAGATCGTGCGAGATGGCCGAGAGCAGCGAATTGCGCAGACGCTCCGACTCCATGTTGACGAGCGCGTCCTGCGCGATTTCGACGTAATGCACGCGTTCGAGCGCAAGCGCGATTTGCGCCGCGAACGTCTCGATCATGCGGCGTTGCTCGGGAATCTCCAGATCGGTTGCTCGCTGAGGCGCGAAGGCCAGCACGCCGCGCGTGCGCATGGGTGCCTTGAGCGGCAGATAAAGCGCTTGCGCGGCGGGCAAGGTATCCGTGCTGCGTCCTGCGGGCTTTTGTTGATCGTAGACCCATTGCGCGATATCGAGATCGAGTTCGTTCTTCCCGAGCGTCGTCTCTGAACTCACTTCGGCCACTTTCTGCTGCACTTTCTCGCCGCTGTCGGGCAACAGAAGCGCGGCCTTCGCGTGAAAAACCTCGGCGATATGCCGCGTGCCGATCTCGATGATCTGCTCCGTCATGAGCGCGGCGGCGAGTTCCTTGGTCATCGCGTACATGGCGCCGGTGCGCCGTTCGCGCTGCGAGGCGATCTTCGCTTCACGCCTTAGACTCGATGTCAGGTGACTGATGGTGAGCGAGGTAAGCAGCATCACCGCGAAGGTCAAGAGGTACTGCGTGTCGCTCACGGTGAACGACATGACCGGGGCAACGAAAAAATAATCGAACGCAGCGACGGACAGGAACGACAACATGACGCCCGGTCCGCGCCCGAGCCGCACGGCCGCGAAAATCACGCCGAGCAGATAGAGCATCACGAGGTTCGTGACCGCGAACCGTTGCGTCGCCAGAGCGCTTGCAAGCAGCGTGATGGCCGCGCCGATGACGATGGCGAACGCGTACGCGCGCGGCGGCGAACGCATGCCGTCGCGCAGCACGCCGAAATCGAGCGTCGAAGGCGGCGACCCTTCTCGCGCGCCCGCCGAAACGAGCGTGACGTCGATATCTGCCGCCTGCCGGATGATGCGCTCACTCACGGGCCGATCGAGCACGCGCCGCCATCCACGTGCCGCAGACGCACTCGCCACCAGCTTCGACACGTTGCGCATGCGCGCGTAGTCGATCAGCGTGGCGGCGGCATCCGCGCCATCCAGCGTGACGGTTTCCGCGCCGAGTTCGGACGCGAGCTTGAGCGCATCGAGCGTGCGGCGGCGCTGATCGTCGGACAGGCGTTGCAGCTTCGGCGTTTCGACATAGACGGCGAGCCAGTCGGCTTTCAGCGCCGCCGCCAGCCGCGCCGCCGCGCGCACCAGCGCGGCGCTTTCCGGGCCCGGTCCCACGCATGCGATCAAACGCTCGCGCGCCCGCCAGATACGCTCGATCGACTGATCCGCGCGGTACTCGCGCATCTGCGCATCGACGCGGTCGGCGGTACGGCGCAAGGCCAGCTCACGCAGCGCGATCAGATTGCCCTTGCGAAAGAAATTGCGCACCGCGTTTTCGGCCTGCGCGGGCATGTAGACCTTGCCATCGCGCAAACGGTCGAGCAGTTCCTCGGGCGGCAAATCGACCAGCGTCACTTCGTCGGCGAGATCGAACACGCGGTCGGGCACCGTCTCCCACACGCGAATGCCCGTGATGCGCCCGACGATATCGTTCAGGCTTTCCAGATGCTGCACATTGACGGTCGTATAAACGTCGATGCCCGCATCGAGCAACTCCTGCACGTCCTGCCAGCGCTTCAGATGACGCGCGCCCTGCACGTTCGAATGCGCGAGTTCATCGACGAGAACGAGTTGCGGCTTGCGCGCGAGGGCGGCATCGAGATCGAATTCGGCGAGCAGCCGCCCGCGATATTCGATACGCGCCGCCGGCACCATTTCGAGGCCTTCGAGCAGCGCGAGCGTCTCCTTGCGGCCATGCGTTTCGACCACGCCGATCACCACATCCACGCCCTCTTCCTCGCGCCGTCTTCGCGCGGCCTGCAACATCGCGAAGGTCTTGCCGACACCTGCCGATGCGCCGAAAAACACCTTCAAGCGCCCGCGCTGAAGTTTCTCCTCATCGCGCTGGAGCTTGTCGAGCAGTTGGTCGGGATCGGGGCGGGTCATCGGTCTCGCTCGGCTCAGCCTTTGGCCGCATCCAGCGCGAGATTGAGCTTCAGCACGTTGACGCGCGCTTCGCCCAATACGCCGAACTGGCGTCCGTTGGTCGCTTGCTGAACGATCGCCTCGACTTGCGGCACGGTCATGCCGCGCGCTTTAGCCACGCGTGCAACCTGATACGCGGCGGCGGCAGGACTGATTTCGGGATCGAGGCCGCTGCCCGAGGACGTGACCAGATCGACCGGCAGCGGCGACGTGTTATCCGGATCGACCGCGTGCAGCGCATCGATACGCGCCTTGATCTCGTCCGCAAGCGCGGGATTGGTCGGCCCGAGATTCGAGCCGCTCGAACTGCCCGCGTTATACGGATTCGGCGTCGTGGCCGAGAGCCGCCCCCAGAAATACTTGGGCGCGTCGAACTGCTGGCCGATGATTTCCGAGCCGACCGTCTTGCCATCGCGCTCGATCAGACTGCCATTGGCCTGACGATGAAACGCCGCCTGACTGACGGCCGTGACCACCGCCGGATAGATCAGACCGGTCACCACCGTCAGCGCGACGAACAGCACCAGCGCCGGGCGAAGAATGTTCTTCATGATGTCTTTGTCCTTTGAACCATTATGACGTTAAGCGCGGCTTCAACTCCAGCCGAGCGCCGTGATGACCATATCGATCAGCTTGATGAACGGAAACGGCAGAACGATGCCGCCCAGCCCGTAAATCAGCAGATTGCGCCGCAACAGCGATGCAGCACCCAGCGCCCGATACTTCACGCCCTTCAGCGCAAGCGGAATCAGGAACACGATGATCAGCGCGTTGAAGATCACCGCCGACAGAATCGCCGATGCGGGCGAGGCCAGATGCATCACATCCAGCACGCGCAGTTGCGGATAGGTCGTGGCGAACGCCGCCGGAATGATCGCGAAGTACTTGGCGACATCGTTGGCAATCGAGAAGGTCGTGAGCGAACCGCGCGTCATCAACATCTGCTTGCCGATCTCGACGATCTCGATCAGCTTGGTCGGGTTCGAATCCAGATCGACCATGTTGCCCGCTTCCTTCGCGGCCTGCGTGCCGGTGTTCATGGCAACGGCCACATCGGCTTGCGCGAGCGCGGGGGCGTCGTTAGTGCCATCGCCGGTCATGGCGACGAGCCGCCCTTCGGACTGATGCGCGCGGATCGTGGCGAGCTTCGTCTCCGGCGTGGCTTCCGCCAGAAAATCGTCGACACCGGCTTCGGCGGCAATCGCAGCGGCGGTCAGGCGGTTATCGCCCGTGACCATCACCGTCTTGATGCCCATCTTGCGCAACTCGGCAAAGCGCTCCTTGATGCCGCCCTTCACGATGTCCTTCAACTCGATCACGCCGAGCGGGCGCGTCGCGCCATCGATGGTTTCCGCGACGACCAGCGGCGTGCTGCCACGGCGCGCGACATCGTCCACGGCGCTTTGCACGTCCTGCGGAAAGCGCCCGCCGCGCTCCTCGACGTACTTCTTCACCGCATCCGCCGAGCCCTTGCGAATCTCGCGATTGGGCAGATCGACGCCGCTCATGCGCGTTTGCGCGGTGAACGCGAGGAACGTCGCGCCCAGGGTCGCCATGTCGCGCTCGCGGATATTGAAGCGCTGTTTGGCCAGCACGACGATGCTGCGGCCCTCCGGCGTTTCATCCGCGAGCGACGCCAGTTGCGCGGCGTCGGCAAGCACGCGCTCGTCCACGCCCGGCGCGGCGGTGAACGCCGACGCCTGACGGTTGCCCAGCGTGATCGTGCCGGTCTTGTCGAGCAGCAACACATCGACATCGCCCGCCGCTTCCACGGCGCGGCCTGAAGTCGCGATCACGTTCGCCTGCATCATGCGGCTCATGCCCGCCACGCCAATGGCGGAAAGCAGCCCGCCGATGGTCGTCGGAATCAGGCACACGAGCAGCGCCACGAGCGCGGTGATCGTGACGACATGGCCCGCCTTCGCGGCTTCGACCGAGAACATCGAGAACGGCAGCAAGGTGGCCGTGGCGAACAGCAGCACGAGCGTGAGCGCGACCAGCAGAATGGTCAGCGCGATCTCGTTCGGCGTCTTCTGACGCTTGGCGCCTTCGACCATCGCGATCATGCGGTCGAGAAACGCCTCGCCGGGATTCACGCTCACGCGCACCACGATCCAGTCCGACAGCACGCGCGTGCCGCCCGTCACCGAAGAAAAGTCGCCGCCCGATTCGCGGATCACCGGCGCGGATTCGCCCGTGATCGCGGATTCATCCACCGACGCCACGCCTTCGATCACTTCGCCATCGGCGGGAATCACGTCGCCTGCTTCGACCAGCACCACGTCGTTCTTGACCAGATCGGTCGAGGTCGTGATGCGGATCGGCGACTTCGGATGCGGCTCGTTGAGCTTCTTCGCCATCACGTTGTGCTTGGCGTTGCGCAAGGACGCGGCCTGCGCCTTCGAGCGGCCTTCGGCGAGCGCTTCCGCGAAGTTCGCGAACAGCACCGTGAACCACAGCCACAGCGCGATTGCCAGGATGAAGCCTGCGGGCGCTTCGGCCTGACCGGCGAGCGCGGCAATCCACAACACGGTTGTCAGGATGCTGCCGACATACACGCAGAACATCACCGGATTGCGCAACTGCGTGCGCGGCGCGAGCTTCCTGAACGAATCGACGATCGCCGGTTTGAGGAGCGCCGGATCGAACATCGAACCTGCTGCCGTGCGCGCTTGCCCGAGATTCTCGGGACGGTGCATCGGAGGTTGATTGAGTTGATTCATGCTGTCCTCGAATTCAATGGCCGGAGATCATCGTGATGTGCTCGACGATGGGGCCGAGCGCGAGCGCGGGAATGTAGGTGAGCGCGCCGACGAGCAGCAGCGTGCCGAGCAGCAGCACCACGAACAGCGGGCCATGCGTGGGCAAGGTGCCCGCCGTGACGGCGAGACGCTTCTTGGCGGCAAGCGAACCCGCGATCGCGAGGATCGGAATGAGCGAGCCGAAGCGGCCGAACCACATCGCGATGGCGAGCGACACGTTGTAGAACGGCGTGTTCACCGACAGCCCGCCGAACGCGCTGCCGTTGTTGTTGGCGGCGGAACTGAACGCGTAGAGGATTTCGGAGAAACCGTGCGCACCCGGATTCGCGATGCCCGCCGTGCCCGCAGCCGTCAGCACGGCGACCGACGTGCCCGCCAGCACCAGCAGCGGCGTCAGCAGAATGACGATGGACACCATCTTCATCTCGAACGACTCGATTTTCTTGCCCACGTATTCGGGCGTGCGGCCGATCATCAACCCGGCGACGAATACCGCGAGCAATGCGAACGCGAGCATGCCGTACAGGCCCGAGCCGACGCCACCGAAGATCACTTCGCCAAGCTGAATGAGCAGCATGGGCACGAGTCCGCCGAGCGGTGTCAACGAGTCGTGCGTGTTGGCCACAGCGCCGCATGACGCCGCGGTGGTCGCGACCGTGAAAATGCCCGACTGCGCAATGCCGAAGCGCGTTTCCTTGCCTTCCATGTTGCCGCCCGCCTGAAGCGCGGAGGCGTTCGTATCGACCTTGAGCGACGAATAAAGCGGATTGCCCGCCTGCTCCGCCGTGATCTCGCTCGCGCACGCCACGCTGAACGCGATGGTCATCGCCGCGAGCACCGCGTAACCCTGCCGCTTATCGCCCACCGTGCGCCCGAACACCACGCACAGCGCCGCCGGAATGATCAGCATGGCAAGCATCTGCACGAAGTTGGAAAACGGCGTCGGGTTCTCGAACGGATGCGCCGAGTTCGCATTGAAGAAACCGCCGCCATTGGTGCCGAGCATCTTGATGGCTTCCTGCGATGCCACCGGCCCCATCGGCAGCGATTGCTTGTCGGCCTTCGCGTCCTGCATCACCGGATTGCCCTTCGCGTCTTTCACGGCGTTGCCTTGCGCATCGGTCTTGGGCGTTTGATAGGTCGTGGTCTGAAGCGTCGGCACATCCACGTATGCCTTGAAGTTCTGGATCGCGCCCTGGCTCACGAACACCAGCGCGAAGATCATCGCGAGCGGCGCGAGAATATAGAGCGTCGTGCGCGTGAGATCGACCCAGAAATTGCCGATGGTCTGCGCCGTATGCCGCTTGAAACCGCGGATCAGCGCGATCACCACGGCAATGCCCGTGGCGGCAGAGACGAAGTTCTGCACCGTGAGGCCCAGCATCTGCGCGAGATAGCCGAGCGTGCTTTCGCCGCCGTAGTCCTGCCAGTTCGTGTTGGTCACGAAGCTCACGGCGGTATTGAACGCGGCATCCGGCGTCATGCCGGCCATGCCTTGCGGATTGGCCGGAAGCAGGCCTTGCAGCCGCAAAATCGCATAAAGCACGAGCGCGCCGAGCACGTTGAACAGCATGACGGCGAGTGCGTAGTGCTTCCACGACATCTCGCTTTCGGGATCGACGCCCGCGAGGCGATAGAGCAGGTTTTCGAGCGGCCGCCCGAACCTGCGCACGACGACGGACGATCCATCGAGCACATTGGCGATGTAGCGCCCAAGCGGAATGGCGAGCGCGATCAGTACGACGATGAAGAGCGCCGTCTGCATGAAAGTGTTGGCGTTCATTCGAGGTCCTCCGCGCGTAACAGCGCGTACACGAGGTACACGAACAACAGCAGCGTGGAGGCAGCCGCGAGCCAGATCATCCAGGCGCTCATGGACGGCCTCCCGTCGCGCGGCGGCCGAGCTTTTCGCAGCCGCTTGCGAGCGCCACGCACAGTCCCCAGAACAGGACGATGCCGGCCAGATAAATGAAGTCCATTTTGTGTTCTCCCCAAGTGCGGTTCAGGACAGCGTGGAGAATACGAAAACGGACGTAAAGGACGTGCCAAGAGACGCGCGATGGATATAAAAAGCGCGTAAACGAGCGGTCAATTAATTCAGGCCGCTTCGATCGCCGCCTCTTTGCGCGCTGCGCTCCCCCATCGAGGGTAATTCTTGGCTAACTCTGCATCGATACGATGCGCAGGCAGTCTCGAACTTCAACTCACCATCAGCGAGCATCGAATGAAACACGCAAAACTTTTTGCCGCCATGTGCGCGCTTTTTATCGGCACGGCTGGTGTGGCTCGCGCAGCGGAACAGGCCATTGCGCCCGCCAGGATGACGTGCGCCGACTACGTTCAGGTAGACGAAGCGTATAAGCCGGCGCTCGTGTATTGGGTGGCAGGCGTCGACAGGCTCGGCGTGACAGGCACCGAAACCACCGTGGTCGATACCATGCAGCCCGTCGCCGCGACCGTCGCGCAAGAATGCCGTAAGGACCCGCAAGCGCCGTTCATGACGAAGGTCCGCTCGATGATCAAGTCGAATCAGATCGCGCTATTCGACCGGCACTGAAGCGGCGCGTCGTGCGGGGGTTCACCGCCCGGCGCGAACCTTAGTTTGACTCATTAAATCAATGCCGAATCCTATGCAAAGCATAGAAGAATAATATGCCGCGAAGGATGTTCATCGAGAATATGCTGGTGCATACTCGGAACCCTCTCAGCTCTGGCACGGCCCTCGGAATGGCCAGAGTTTTTAGGGCTAGCCGAAACCTTGGCTAGCCATTTTTTTTGCCTGAAAGCCGAGAATGCTTTAAGCGCTGGTTCGTGCCTCAAGTTCCGAAATACGTTTGCGCAGCGCGCGATCTTCCTGAAAGCGCTCTGTCTCGTCACGGATGATCGCAACGATGCCCGTGACCTCGTTTTGCGCCGAGCGCAGCAGCGCGACGGTAAATGCGATCGACATGGCGCGGCCGGATTTGTCCACGGCCGGCACCTTGAGCAGATCGTGGCCATAGCGGGTTTGGCCTGTCGCCATGGTGGTGTTGTAGCCGTCCCAATGACGACCACGCAATCGCTCGGGAATGATCAGATCGAGCGATTGTCCAAGCGCTTCGCTCTCAGTAAAGCCGAACATGCGCTGCGCCGCCGGGTTCCAAAGCGTGATCGCGCCGCTCGCATCGGACACGATGACGGCGTCACCAATTGCATGGACAAGCTGTTCGAAATCGATGGTGTCGGGCATGGTGTCGTTCGCTCTACTGTTTGCCGATGACCGGGACATCGCCCCGGTCAATCGGGTCATGCGTCACACCGCCTGAGCCTCGTGCATGTGCGCAATCTGCTCCGCGCTATAGCCGAGTTCCAGCAGCACTTCGTCGGTATGCTCGCCCAGCAGCGGCGATGCCGTGACCTCGGGCTTCAGTTCGGAGAACTTGATCGGACTGCCGACCGTGAGATATTTCCCGCGCACCTTGTGATCCACTTCGACGATCGAACCACTCGCGCGCAAGGATTCGTCGTTAGCCAGTTCCTTCATCGTCAAGACCGGCGCGCAGGGAATATCGAACTTGCGCAGAATATCGACGGCTTCGAACTTGGTCTTGTCCGCGAGCCACGCTTCGATCGTGCCGAAGATATCGAAGATATGCGGCTGGCGTGCTTCGGCCGTCATGTAGTGCGGATCTTCGATCCACTCCGGCTTGCCGATGGCGCGGCAAATCGGCGCCCACGCGTGGCCCTGAATCGTGAAATAGATATAAGCGTTCGGATCGGTTTCCCAGCCCTTGCACTTGAGCACCCAGCCCGGTTGTCCGCCACCGCCCGCGTTGCCGCCGCGCGGCACGACATCGCTGAACGTGCCGTGCGGATACTGCGGATACTCTTCGAGATAGCCGACACGATCCAGACGCTGCTGATCGCGCAGTTTCACGCGGCACAGATTGAGCACGCTGTCCTGCATCGACACGGCGACGCGTTGCCCGCGGCCCGTCTGCTCGCGACCGATGATCGCGGTAAGAATGCCGATGGCCAGATGCATGCCGGTGTTGCTGTCGCCGAGCGCGGCCGCGCTGATGGTCGGCGGGCCATCCCAGAAGCCTGTGGTCGATGCCGCGCCGCCCGCGCATTGCGCGACATTCTCGTAGACCTTCAGATCATCGTAATGATGACCGTCACTGAAGCCCTTCACCGATGCCACGATCATCTTCGGATTCAGTTCGCGAATGTTCTCCCATGAAAAGCCCATCCGGTCGAGTGCGCCGGGGCCGAAGTTTTCGACCAGCACGTCCGATTCCCGAATGAGTTTCTTGAGCACTTCCTTGCCTTCGGGCTTCTTCGTGTCGAGCGTCAACGAGCGCTTGTTGCTGTTGAGCATGGTGAAGTAAAGCGCGTCGGCATCCGGAATATCGCGCAACTGATTGCGCGTGACATCGCCCGAACCGGGACGCTCCACCTTGATGACGTCCGCGCCGAACCATGCCAGCAACTGCGTGCACGCCGGACCCGCCTGAACGTGCGTGAAATCGATGATCTTGATGCCCTTCAGAGGTTTATCGCTCACGTTTATCTCCTGGTTGGCGAGCATGCGTTATTTTTTCATTGCCGCGCTTTGCGGATTCAGGTTCGTCAGACGGCCGCTTTCCGTGCCCGCCGCCTCGTCGATGACGGCATTGATGAGGGTCGGCTTGCCGGACTCGATGGCCGCTTCCAGCGCGTGCGTCAGTTCCTCGGGCGTCGTCGCATGGACACCGAGGCCACCGAATGCTTCGATCATCTTGTCGTAGCGCGCGTTCTTCACGAACACGGTAGGCGCCACGTCCTTGCCGCCGGTCGGGTTCACGTCGGTGCCGCGATACACGCCGTTGTTGTTGAACACGACGGTGCAGACCGGCAGGTCGTACCGGCAGATCGTTTCGAGTTCCATGCCGCTGAAACCGAATGCGCTGTCGCCTTCGATCGCCACAACTTGCTTGCCGCTCGTCACTGCCGCGCCAATCGCGAAGCCCATGCCGATGCCCATGATTCCCCACGTACCCGAATCGAAGCGTTTGCGCGGCTCGGCCATGTCGATGATGCTTCGCGCATAATCCAGCGTGTTCGCGCCTTCGTTGACCACGTTGATATCGGGACGCGTCTTCAATACATCGCGAATGGCGCGCAATGCGCTGTGGAAATTCATCGGCGACGGGTTCTTTGCCAGCGTCGCGGCCATCTTGTCGAGGTTCTTCTTCTTGCGTTCGTCGATGGCACCGGTCCATTCGACGGACGGCTTCGGGAATCCCGCGTCGATACCGCCAACCAGCGCCGACACGCACGAACCGATATCCCCGATCACCGGCGCGGCGATGGCGACGTTGCTGTCGATCTCCGTCGGCGAGATATCGATCTGCACGAATTGCTTCGGTGCCGCGCCCCACGTCTTGCCCTTGCCATGCGCCAGCAGCCAGTTCAGACGCGCGCCGATCAGGACGACGCAATCCGCTTCCTGCAACACGAAAGAACGCGCTGCCGAAGCCGATTGCGCGTGCGTGTCCGGCAGCAGGCCCTTGGCCATCGACATCGGAAGATAAGGAATGCCACTCTTTTCCACCAGTTCGCGAATCTGCGCGTCGGCTTGTGCGTAGGCTGCGCCCTTGCCGAGCAGGATCAACGGACGCTTGGCGCGTTTGATGACGTCGAGCGCGCGCTTGACCGAGTCCGGCGACGGAAGCTGCCGGGGCGCGGCATCGATCACTTTGACGAGCGATTGCTGGCCCTTGAGCGCGTCCATGGTCTGAGCGAGCAACTTGGCGGGCAAGTCGAGATACACGCCACCGGGCCTACCCGATACGGCCGCGCGAATCGCACGCGCCACGCCGATGCCAATGTCCTCCGCATGCAGCACGCGATAGGCCGCCTTCGCGTAAGGCTTCGCCGCGTTCAACTGGTCCATCTCCTCGTAATCGCCTTGCTGCAGATCGACGATCTCACGCTCGCTCGACCCGCTGATGAGAATCATGGGGAAGCAGTTGGTGGTCGCGTTGGCGAGCGCCGTCAGACCGTTCAGAAAGCCGGGCGCGGACACCGTGAGGCAGATACCTGGCTTCTTCGTCATATAACCCGAAATGGCAGCCGCGTTGCCCGCGTGCTGCTCGTGTCGAAAGCCGATGAAGCGCATGCCTTCTGCCTGCGCCAGTCGCGCGAGGTCGGTGATCGGAATGCCGACCAGTCCGAAGATCGTGTCGATGTCGTTCAGCTTCAGGGCATCGATCACCAGATGAAAACCGTCGGTGGTCAGGGGCGCTTCCACTTCGACGACCGCTTGTGCTTTAGTCTCCAATACATCTGCCATGACTCTCTCTCTGGTCGGTTGGGTCAATCAATGACGTGGGCTTCGCGCGTTCTAGCGCATTGCGGACTTGCTGGGCGCTTCGCTCAAGGTGGGCATGAAGGGGATGTCTGACGACGGCGAGGTCAGCGTGTTTTCGATCCAGCGCTTTCGCATCGGCGCAAGCACGAACTTCGCGCAAAGGCCTGCCGCAATCGAGGTCACCGCCGCCGTGATGAAGACCACGTTCCACGAGCCGAAGCTCGCGAGCACCGAGGCCAGCGGCACGAGCATCGACGCCGTGCCTTTGGCCGTGTAGAGCGTGCCCGCGTTCGCGGCGGCGTATTTGCTGCCGAAAGTGTCCGCGCAGGTCGCCGGGAAGATCGAGAAGATCTCGCCCCAGCACAGGAACGTGAGCGCGGCGAACAGCATAAATAAGTACGGGTCGTGGCCGAACTGCATGAGACCTAACAGCGCCACGCCTTCACCGAGAAAGATGATGAACATGGTGTTCTCGCGACCGATCTTGTCGGAGATGAAACCGCACAGCGGACGCGTGAAGCCGTTGCAGAGATTGTCGATGGAGAGCGTCATCGCGAGTAGCGGCAGCGTCACGCCGAGCAGGCTCACGGGCATCTTCGCGAAGCCGTATTCCTTGGCGATGGGACCGAACTGCGCGGTCGCGATCACGCCGCCCGCCGCGACGGCGACGAACATCGCGTAGAGCACCCAGAAGATCGGCGCGCGCACCATCTGGCCGGTGGTGTAATCGATCTTGGTGGACACGACACGCTTTGCCGGAACGATGTGCGCAGGCGGCTTCGGTCTCACGAGCATGAGCGCCAGCAACAGAATGCACACGCCCTGCAGAATGCCGAAGAACATGAACGCCTGCTCGTAGCCCGAACGCTGGATCATGTTGGAGATGGGAATCACGGTAATCGCCGCGCCCGCGCCGAAGCCCGCAGCAGTAAGACCGGCGGCGAGACCGCGCTTGTCCGGAAACCACTTCAGCGCCGTGCCGACACACGTGCCATACACGCACCCCGCGCCCACGCCCGCCACCACCGCCGCGATGTACAGATGCATGAGACTGGTCGCATGCGCATCGATCACCCAGCCGATGGCCGCACACACCGCGCCGCCGATCACCACCGGACGCGGCCCGAACTTATCGACGAGCCAGCCTTCGACCGGCACGAGCCACGTCTCCGTGACGATGAAAATAGTGAACGCGGTCTGAATCGCGGCTTGCCCCCAATGATGCTTGGCATCCATCGGGACGACGAACAAAGTCCACGCGTACTGAAGATTGGCGACCAGCCCCATGCAGACGATGCCGATCGCCAGTTGAACCCATCTGTTGTGATGACGCCCGTGCGATTGCTGCGGTCGCCCGGACGCGATCGTGTCTGCGCTTGCCATGTTTGTCTCCGTTTATCTTCCTGGCGCTCTTTCGGCGCTTGAGGCCGCACGTTATGCGCGGAACACGAAAGCATCGTGCTGGACGGAAACCATTAAGAAAAGTTATAAAAAATTATTGTTTGGATTCACGATCATGAATGGAGGTTTACCCGCGCCGCCGGGTCTAAACCGTATCGACGGCGCCTGAATGACCGTTCGCCATCGATGCTTCGGGTTTGCCCTTCTGCATCCGCCCGCTCGCGATCAGAATCCCGCTCAACAGGACAAAGAGGTTGCCCTCGGTGAAATTGAGCAACAGCGAATTGGCGAGGCACCCGATGGTGAACGCGATCAGATACCCCTGAACGATGTTCCGCGAAACGGGATCGATCCGCCGAACTTCCCGATACACGGCAACAAGCAAGCAGATGAAAAGCACAATGCCGATGGAACCCAGCTGAACACCCATCAAAAGGAATTCATTGTGGGGATTGCTGGCCATGACGGCTTCCCCGCCCGTCTTGTTCCTGGCGAAGCGCTCGAACTCGGCCAGAACACTGCCCGCGCCATAACCGGCCACTGGCCGCTGCTCGAACAGTTCGATGCTGCGTCGATAAAACTCGAGCCGCACGCCCGCCGAGGTGACCGAATTGTTCTGCCTGAAGCTCGCGATCTCCTTCGCAGTATCGGCGAGACGTGAATCCGCGGTCGTGAATGCATGACAGGCGAGCGTCGTGCAAATCACCGCGACAGCAAGCATCGCGCTGCCGCGCCGACGACCGACATTTCGTCGTTTCAATTGCATCAATCCACGCGATACGAACATCACGAGATAGACGATCGCGACGATCTGCCCGGTGCGGCCTTGCAGCACCATCAGCACGTTGACGAGCGCGAGAAACGCATTCAGATAAAGAAGCCCGCGCCAGACAGGCTTGTTTGCCGCATTGCCGAGCGCGGTCGAGAGATACACGAGAAAGGCCATCATCAGCCCTCCTGAGATGTGATCCTTGAACACCCATGATTTGCTGAGCGGACCTTCGGTATCGTGCATCGGGCCGACGGCGGTCCAACCCAGGAAGTTTGTGTAGGTCAGCACCATCGCGAGCGTCAGCGTGGCGAGCAGCGCCCCGATCGCCACGCGGCCCCATTTCGATGTGCAATCGCCCGTGAACACAAGAAAGAGCACAGGCAGCAAGAGCAGCTTGCGGTACTTGAGCAACATGTCGATGGCATCGCCCGTGTTCGCCGTCGTATAGAGAAGACTGACGCCGAGCGCGGCGAAAAGCGCCATGGCAACGAGCACGACAGGCGACGCGACGAGCTTGCGCAGCCCTTTCCACACCTCGGGCGAGCACAGCGCACAAGCAAACGACAAGGCGACCGCGAGATTCACACCTGCCGTGGAGACCGGCACGGCGGCGAGCGCGAGCACCGCCGAACTTCGCGCAAGGAGCAACGGCCACGATGATTCGCGTGACGAGCCGCTTCGATCGGCGAGCGTCGATGCCATGTGAATGATTGCCTCAGTGATTTTCATGGATGAATCCGTGGCCGTGATAAAACTGCGCACGGCGCGCCAGCTCGCCCTGTGAGTAGAGCGCTTCCACGGTCTTGCGTGCATTCGCGCCGATTCGCGCGCGCAATGCCGGGTCGAGCAGCAGCGCGCGCACGATGTCTCGCGCTTGCTCGGTCGTATCGAAAAGAAAGCCATTCTCTCCATGACGAATGCTGTCCGCATACCCTCCCCTTCGGTCGCAGACCACGGGCAGCGCGCATGCCATCGCCTCCACCACGACGCGCCCGAACGTCTCGACATGGCTTCCGGTGCGGTAATAGAAGATGTCGAGTGTGCGCAGGAAATCGGCCGCGGGCATGACGCCTTCCGGCATGAGTTCGAGATGCGCGCCAGATTCGATTCGATCCGCAAGGCAGGTCGCGCCCTGCAGCTTCACGTGCACGCCATCGTCGGACCATGCGCGATAAAGCGTCAAATCTTCCAGGTCGTGTTTGGCGAGCGAGTCACGGCTCAGGCGGCCAATCACGATAGATTCGCTTGCAGCCTTGTTGGCAGGCTTGAAGCAAGCGATATCGATCGGCGATGGATGAACGACGCCGGACGTGTCGAGCTGCGTCTTCTGGAAATCGGAGATGAACACGTATTCTGTCCTGGGCCAACTCAGAAACTTAGGATGGCTTGACGTCAGAGAAAGTATCTTGGGGTGAAACGTATTGAACACGTAGATGAGGCGTCGGGGCGCGGGAAGAACAAACGGCCAGAGTTTGTTGCGCCAATGTGCGCCGACGAAGATATAAGTATCTTCCTTGGAGAAATCCATTCGTCGGGAAATCGCGCGCGCGAATGTGATGCGTTCTATCCCGTGCTCCTGACAGAGCCGGGCCGAACTTCGAGCCGAGGTCGCCCACAGCTTGACGATGCCCTTTGCGCGCAATTGCCCGGCAAGCGCAAGCGCTTCGAGCTCACTGCCACTGTAGGGGCTGAGAAATCCATTGAAAATGTGTATGACCTGGCGTTTCATGCGAAAACAAGCGTGGCTGGCGGCCGCACTGCGAGCGGGTTCGTGGACCATCGCCGTACCAGCGGCGTGCGTTCGATCGGCAACAAGTATTGATGAGCGATACAGGCAGATTGAGCGTGCTCGCTCGAAAACTCAGACAACCGACCGGCAGCGATACCTTAGTACTGCCAAGGCGATGACTCGTATGCAGAGCAAGCTTTGGAAGGTCGAGGCAGACTTTTTGGAGGGGGGATTCTAATGGATAGCGACGGCGTTACAGAGCGATCGGGCAGTGAATACACCAATTTTTAACATCGGATCGCGATTGCGGTTCGCGCCGGATGCGTGGTTCCGCAGACTGTTTGGCGGGAGCCTGCAGCGTGCATGAATGTGTTGGCCTTCCACAATCACTTCGCGGAAGATCGTATCGATGAATTGCCTTGGCTAATTGGATCTTCGAAATTTTATTTATATATTTTTCAATGACTTATGCTCGTACTGACTGCCGCATCGATCCCGCTGGCACGGCTCTCGCAGTAGAGTGGTCGAGCGCAACAAACCAAACGCTCTCACCCACCGAACCTGTTCAAGGAGCTTCAAAATGATCGCCATCGCCAACATCGCCGCTGAAAAAGACCTCGACCGTGCCGACATGGCTGCCGTCAAGGGCGGTACGTCGTTCTTCTCGAATTCCGCTGTCAATGCCAACGCGCAATTCGGCGGCGTGTCCTTCGGTTCGGCTCAGTCGAACGTCGCGCCGGTCACGCAAGTCGATGCTTCGCAACACACCAGCGTCGATGCCACGACCGTCAACAAGTCGCTCACGTCGATCGGCAGCCTGATGGCTGGCGTGAAGCTCTAATCCCCTCTACCGAAGCGTTGAGGAGACCATCATGCTGACGATCAAGAACCTGTCTGCCGAGAAAGACCTCGACCGTGCCGAAATGGATGCGGTAAAGGGCGGCACATCGCTGTTCTCGAACTCTGCCTTCAACGGCAACCTGCAAAGCGGCGTGTCGTTCGCCAGCCCGCAGATCAACGTCGCACCGGTGACGCAGATCGATGCCTCGCAACACACGAACGTGGACGTGAAGAATGTCACGAAATCGGTGGACTCGCTCGGCAGCATGCTGGGTGGATTGAAGCTTTAAATCGTCAGCTATCCCGATTAAATGGGAAAACCTCGTCTCCTGTGCAGTAGATTTCGGCCCGCTCATGCAGCGGGCTTTTTTTACGGCTGCTTCTGAATCGACGATTGCGTTTCATCGCTTCGACTCGATCGTGTGTTTCGCCATGGCCGACCAGTCCTGCTCACCCATGCCCGCCGCCACGGTGTCCGCCATCTGGCGATGTACCGCCGCGAGCATGGGCAAGACGCGGCCCGTTTCTTCCGCGGCTTCCGATGCAAGCCGCAAGTCCTTCAGCCCGAGCGATGCCTTGAAGCCGGGCTCGTATTGTCCCTGCGCGATGTTGGCCGAATAGACCTGATACGAACGGCTGCCGAACAGCGTGTTCAGGATCACATCGAAGAATTGCGCGCGCGGCAGACCGTTCGCCTCGGTGAGCACGACAGCTTCGGCCATTGCCTCGATCGCCATCGTGATCATCATGTTGCAGGCGATCTTGGCGGCATTCGCAGTCGGTGCCTCGTCGCCCATGTTCCAGATGCGCCCGCCGATTATGTCGAGCAGCGGTCGTACCTTGGCGAGCGCATCGGGCGGGCCGCCTGCGAGCACATTGAGTTCGCCTTTTGCCGCCACGTCGGGACGTCCGAGCACCGGCGCGGAAACATAGCCTATGCCCGCTGCGTCATGCGCCGCGACCAGTTCGCGCGCGAATGCAATCGAAATGGTCGATGTGACGACATGCACCAGCCCCGGTTTTGCCTTCGCGAGCACGCCGGACGCAACGAGCGTCGAGCGAATGGCGTCGTCGTCGGAGAGCATGGTGAAGACCGCATCGCCCTGGAATGCTTCCACGGGCGATGCCACCATCGTGACGCCTTCCACCGCGCCGCCCGATCGATTCCAGGCCATCACGTCATGGCCCGCTTGCGCGAGATTGCGCGCCATCGCGCGTCCCATCGCGCCTAATCCGATAATGCCGATTTTCATGATGTTGCTCCTTTCAGTAAGAAGTCTTCATGCCGGCACTGCACGCACGCGGCGCGGCACGAGATCGGTGAAGCTGGGCACGTCGTTCATTACTTCAGTGGCCTCGGGCGAAGTGAAAGCTGCATCGACCGATGCTTCATCGCGAAAGCGGCATTCGCAGATCGCCAGCGTTCCGGGCTGCGTGGTCGCGGGAAAGAACGCCGTGGCTGCATCGAGGCCATATCGCGCCCAGTGTTGCATGACGAGCGGAAGATGATGATTCACGTAATAGGCACGGTCGAAGCGCGCGCCGGGATCGCCTTCATAGGTAACGTAGATCATGATAAAGGAATCGTTCGCCATCCTTATCTCCTTGGTTCGATGCCGCGATCACTTGCGCATGCATAACAGCGCGCACGCACCGAGCGCGAGCAGCGTGGTCATCAGATAGAGGCCGCTGTTCAGCGAGCCGCTCAATGTCTTCAGCCAGCCCATTGCAAAGGGACTCGCGAATCCGCCCAGCAAACCGAGGCTGTTCACGAACGCGATGGCGGCGGCAACGGTCGAACCCGCGAAATAATCCGACACGCGATGGCGGCGGCAACGGTCGAACCCGCGAAATAATCCGACGCCAGCGACCACAACAGCGGTATCGTGACGAACACCGTGGTCGATGCGATCGTCAGGAGTACGATGATCGAAACGAGATCGTGCGCGGGATGTATCTGTTTTCAGTGGGCGCCCGGCAACAGGCGCACGCGCTCAATGGCCGCGCAGCACGGCTCGGTGCGTCCGAACGTACCTCGCGATCGACCGCGCATTACGAGCAGCTCGTGAGGTTCGCGGCGGCGGGCATTCGTGCGCTCGTCGGCAGTTCCGTGCCGAGTCCTTCCACAGCGCCGACCAAGCCTGCCGCCGTCAAACGGGCGCGTCGCGTGGCTTGACATTCGCTACGCGTTCGTGCCGCCGTCGATCGTCAGATTCGCGCCGGTGATATACGCGGCCTCGTCACTGGCGACGAAGGCGACGATGGCCGCGATTTCATCGACCTTTCCGTATCGCTTGAGCGCGGTCATCGCCAGTTGAGGGCTTGCCCATTCGCTCGAAGCGGGATTGAGATCCGTATCGATCGGGCCGGGTTGAATATTGTTGACCGTGATGCCCCGCTCGCCGACCTCGCGCGACAGCCCTTGCGTGAACATCCTGATGGCCGCCTTCGTCGCGGCATAAGAGACGAGACCCGGCGTCATCATCCGTTCACCGACACACGAACCGATATTGATGATGCGCCCGCCCGCCTTCATGTGCTTGAGGGCCGCTTGCGTGGTGAGAAACACGCCGCGAATATTCAGGTCGATGACGTGATCCAGTTCCTCCGGCGTCGCTTCCTCGAAGGGCTTCGGAATGGCAGTCCCGGCATTGTTCACGAGAATGTCGAGGCCGCCGTAAGCGGCAATCGTCTGCTCCACTGCCTGACCGATGGCTTCCGGCTTCGCGGCATCGGCCTGAATCGCTATCGCTTTTCCGCCCGCGCTTTCAATTTCCTTGACGACCTTATCCGCCGCATCGCCGCCCTTCGAGAAAGTAATCGCCACGCGCGCGCCATCGGCGGCGAGCCTTCTGGCGATGGCCGCGCCGATGCCCCGGGAACCGCCTGTCACGAGTGCAACCTTATCGTCGAGCCTGGTCATGAGGTTCTCCTGTCTTCCGTCGATGGCTTTCGCGCTTAATTCAAACCACGTTATTTATAGGCGGTCGCGCGTTCGCGGACTGAGGTTCCTCCCGGCGAATGTGCGGAGGCGAACACTCGAATCACGAGCCGAAGAACCAGCGCAGGTAGGGTCCCGCAAACGAGGTTGGCATCGACCAGACGCCGGTGGCGCTGAAGTCCCACGTGGGACCGAAGCTCGCCTGCTGACCGATCTGCGCGTTCGTCAGCGCGCTCGATCCCGGCACCGCCTTGCCCGATCCCACGCCAGCGGACGCGGTGAATGTATCGCTGTTCCAGAACACGTTCGGGGCGATGCGTCCGTTATTCACGCCTGCTATTCCACCTGCCTTCAGGCCCGCACGCGGCGTGAATATGGCCTCGGAATAAGACTGACAGATGCCGCCGAGATTGATCCCGGCCACGCCACCGATGACCGCGCCGCCGGTCAGCGCCGTATCCGCGTACGACTGCGTGATCCAGCCGTTGTTCACGCCTGCGACGCCGCCAAGCGTGCCTGCCTTGCCCGCCGTCACCGAGCCATCCGAAAACGACTGGCGCACGATGCCGTCGTTTTCTCCGGCCACGCCGCCGGCCTTGCCCGTGCCCGCGACTTTCACGCTTGCCCATCCCCGCTCGATGCTGCCGCGATTGATGCCAACCAGTCCGCCCGCCGCGCTGTTCGCGTTGCCGGTCGATGTGACATTGCCCGTCGCACTGACATTCACCAGTCGCCCTTCGTTGATGCCCGCGATCAATCCCACCGCGTTTCCGGATGACGTCACGCTGGAATCCGCCAGCGTGAAATTGCGCACGACGCCGCCCCGGCCGATGACGCCGAACAACCCGGCATCCACGCCACCCGACATGGTCCCGATCGTGGGAAGATTCCCCATGCCGTCGAACTGCCCGGTGAAGGGCGCGGCAATCGTGCCGATGTTCAATGTATCGCCCGCATCCGCAATATAGAAACTGTTGCCGAGCGCGTAGTTGCCCGCCAGATCGTTCTTGATCGCGGACAGGTCGGCGGCCTTGTTGACGAGCTTGTACGCGGTGTATTGCGTGAGCAGACCGCTGAATGCCGCGGGCCGCCACGCCGCATTCGTGCGCACCGTGCCTGCCGCATAGCTGCCGTCGATGTCATAAAGCGCCGCCACGAGACCCGTGCTGCGCGACCAGTCGATGGTGCCGCGATCGATGACGCTGCCGCCGTTGTCCCAGCCATGCGCGTCCGCACGCAGCGTGAGCGAGGCCGTGCCCTCATTGGCGATGGTCGCCCCCGCCGCGATGCTCAGCGAGTGCGCCGCCAGTAGTTCCAGCGGCGCGCCGCCACGCCAGCGCACACTCGACGACACGCTGATATCGCCCTCGCCGTTCGCGCCGAATTTGCCATCCGCGCCGTCGGCGTTCACCGTGACCGATGCACCGCCGCTCAGACTCGCGCCGAGCGTATTCGCGGTCGCCGTGTCGATGGAAAAGTCCGCCGTGGTGATATCCAGCGTTGACGTATCGATACGCGCATCGCCGATCTTCACGTTCTTGCCCGTGACGGTCACCGCGCCGCCTGTGCCGATTGCCGTGCGTGCGCTGATCTGCGCGCCGCGCGCATCGACCGTGCCTGTTTCCGCGACCAGCCAGACCTGAGCGCCGCGCGTCTGCGTGGCCGTGGCGCGCAGCGCGCCCGAGTTGCCCGCAAGCGCGAAGACGTTGCCGTCGGCGGCTTGCAGACTGATCAGCGCTGCCTGTATTGCGCCTGAGTTGGACGCGGTTCCGCCGCTTCCCACGGCGACGCCGATCTGTGGACCGAAGTTGCTATCGACCAGACTGACCGTGCGGCCCACCGCCATTTCGACCGAACCTTGAGGCGCGTCGATCCTGCCTGCATTAGTGATCTTGTTGGCCGAGATCAGAAATACATCGCCGCCTGAAGAACTGATCTTCCCGAGATTGACGACGCTTCCATTGGACGTGCCCTTGAACAGCGTGTCGTAAGCGACGTCGAAATCGTTGTTGTTCACGTCGAGTGTCGAAGCCACGAAGCGGCCACCCGTCGATACGACGCCGCCCGGGCCGACGAGGATGCCGTGCGGGTTGATCAGCCACACCGTGCCGGTCCCGCTCAAGGTGCCATAGATTGCCGAGACATCGTTGCCGACGACGCGATTGAGCGTCGCGCCCGAGCCGTTCTTGATCGACACCGTGCGCCCGGCGGCAATGGAAAACCCGTTCCATTCGATGATGCCTCGTATCCCCGATTGCGTGATGGTCAGATTCGCGCCGTTCTGCGCGATGCTTCCCGTGCCCAGAACGAACTTCCCGCCGTCGGGTAAGGGCGAAGCCGCGTTCGCCATGGCCGATGTCATGCACAGAAGGACGACATGCAAGGCTTTCGAATACCGATAAGGAATCTTAAACGATCGTTCGAGAGGATGCGGACGGCTTTTAGCGGCTTTCATGATTGTCCTCCTTCCTTTCAGCAATGCGAGTCGACGCTTGCTAAGAATTGTCGAATGAATCGAAGAACGCAAACCCGAAGATTCCGCTATGTGCGCTGACGCACATTCATGAGATTATTTAAAACCAACCGATGCGCCTTAGGAAGCCCACATGAATTTCAGGTCCTTGCAGTGCTTTGTCATTCTTGCGGAGGAACTGAACTTCAGCCGCGCGGCCGAGCGCCTGCATATCGCGCAACCCGCGCTCAGCCAGCAAATCCGCCTGTTGGAAGAAAGGCTTGGCACGCAACTCGTCGACCGCGCGCGGCGGCCTTTGCGGCTTACCGAAGCGGGTCACTATCTCTGCACCGAAGCCAATCAGATTCTTGGCGCATGGGAACAGGCGAGTTCCGGCACTCATGAAATAGGCATCGGGCGGCGCGGCTGGCTGTCGATCGGGTTCACGCGTTCGGCCATGTACAGCATCCTCCCGCCTGCGCTGAAGGTGTTCCATCACGCGTACCCGGAAGTCGAACTCAAGCTGTTCGAAATGCTTACCGACGAACAGACCGATGCGCTGCGCGACTTGCGCATACACATCGGAATAGGACGGCAGCCGCTCGATATACCCGGTTGCACGTCCTATCCGCTGCTGCGCGAACATGTGGTGGTGGTCCTCTCGCCCGATCATCCGCTGGCGGCGAAAAAGAAAGTGCGCATCGCGGATCTCGAAGACACGCCGCTGATTCTCTATCCCAAGCATCAGAACGCGCAGTTCAAGCGCACCGTGCAATCCTTATATCGCGATGCGGGCGTGACGCCGTTCATCGCGCATCAGGCCTACGAGATTCAGACCGCGATCGCGCTCGTCGCGGCGGGCCTCGGCGTGACCTTCGTCGGCGAATCGGTGGCGCGGCATGGCCGCACGGACGTGGTGTTTCGTCCGCTCGCGGGGCCGGGTGCATCGTTATGGTCCACGCTGGCGGCGATCTTCCGCACCGACGACGACTCGGCTCATTTGCGCGCCTTTCTCGGCTGCCTTCCGGCGCCGCTCAAAAGCATCGCACTATAAGCAAAAACTTATAAAAGGATAAGGAACGCGTCTTGGACGCGGTCCGTCCCGCTCCTTATCATCGGACTTCATGCCCTGTTCGGGCGGACAAACGGTGCAGGCCGTTTGTAAAGCAGGCCCGCAGAGGCCCGGCATACGACGAAGGAAACGCGGAGACGGCATGACCCCATTCAACGAAGCGGCAACCATGCGAAAGGTGTACGGGCGGCTCATGCCCCTGCTTTTCGCGATGATGTTCTTCAACTATCTCGATCGCATCAATATCGGCTTCGCGGCGCTCGACATGAATCATGCGCTGGGCTTTTCCCCCGCCGTGTTCGGCTTTGCGGGCAGCATCTTCTTTGTCGGGTACATGGTGCTGGAAGTGCCGAGCAACTTGCTGTTGCACCGGGTGGGCGCGCGCCGCTGGATCGCGCGCATTCTGCTGACGTGGGGCGCGGTCGCGGCGGCCACGGCCTTCGTTTTCGACGACAAAAGCTTCTACGTGCTGCGCTTTCTGCTCGGCGTGATGGAAGCGGGCTTCCTGCCGGGCGTCGCCGTCTATCTGACGAAGTGGTTTCCCACGCGTTATCGGGCGCGGGCGGTGGGCGGCTACATCATCGCGGGATCGTTCTCGGCGGTGCTGGGCGGCCCGATCTCGACCACGCTGATGACCTACGCCAACGGCGTGCTCGGCCTGCAAGGATGGCAGTGGATGTTCATCCTCGAAGGCATTCCCGCGATGCTGCTGGGCCTGCTCACGCTGCGCATCATGACCGAGCGACCGGCCGACGCCGACTGGCTCGCCGATGACGAAAAACAATGGCTCGAAACCACGCTCGCGGCCGAACGCGAGGCGGTGGGCGGCGATACGCATTTTCCGCTGTTGCGCGTGGCGGGCGATATCCGCGTATGGAGCCTTGCGTGTCTCTTCGGCTGCGCGCTGGTCGGCATCTACGGGCTGTTTCTGTGGCTGCCGCAGATCGTCAAAAGCCTTGGACATCTAAGCAATATCGAAGTCGGGTTTCTTTCGGCTGCACCGCCGCTTCTGGGCGTGCTGGGCACGTTCATCATCAGCCGCAGTTCGGACCGCACCGGCGACCGCAAGAAGCATCTCGCCTTCGTGTATGGCATGAGCGCCATCGCGATCGCGGGCAGTGCGTATGCGCCGAATCCGGTCGTGGCGTACGCGCTGTTGTGTGTCACCGGCTTGTTCATCTACGCCGGGAACCCGTTGTTCTGGAGTCTTGCATCGTCGTTCAGAACGGGCGCGGCGGGTGCGGCGACCATCGCGCTCATCAATACCATCGCGCAGTTCGGCGGACTGGTCGGGCCGTGGAGCATCGGCCTCGTGCGCGGCGCCACGGGCAACTTCAAACTTGCCTTGCTCACCATCGCGGCGTTTCTCGTCATCGCGACGATCATCGCGCTCGTGATGCGCGTGAAGCCCGCCGGCGACGAAGCCGATTCGTTGCCGCACGCGGACCCCGCCGCCGGCACCTGAATCCCGTCATCAACGATATGGAATCCAGAATGATTATCGATTGTCACGGCCACTACACGACTTCGCCGCCGCAGCACGAAGCGTGGCGCACGCAACAGATCGCCGCCTTGAAGGACGGCACCGCGCCGCCGCCCCGCCCCGCTATTTCCGACGATGAAATCCGCGCGAGCATCGAAAGCGGACAGCTTCGCATTCAGCGCGAGCGCGGCACCGATCTCACGATCTTCTCGCCGCGCGCCGCCGGCATGGGGCATCATCTGGCAAGCGCCGAAGCCAACGCGGTCTGGTCGGCCCAATGCAACGACCTCGTGCATCGCGTATGCGAACTCTTTCCGCGCAATTTCGTGGGTGTCTGCCAGTTGCCGCAAGCGCCGGGCGTGGCACCTGCGAACTGCATCGGCGAATTGCGGCGCTGCGTGGAAGAACTGGGCTTTATCGGCTGCAATCTGAATCCGGACCCTTCCGGCGGACACTGGTCCGGGCTGCCGCTGACCGACCGCTCGTGGTATCCGCTCTACGAAGCGATGGTCGAACTCGACGTTCCCGCGATGATCCATGTTTCATCGTCGTGCAATCCTAACTTTCATGCGACGGGCGCGCATTACATCAACGGCGATACGTCCGCGTTCATGCAATTGCTGCAGGCCGATCTGTTCTCCGATTTCCCGACGCTCAAGTTCATCATTCCGCACGGCGGCGGCGCGGTGCCCTATCACTGGGGACGTTATCGCGGGTTGGCGCAGGACATGAAGAAGCCCTTGCTCACGGAGTATCTGCTCAAGAACGTATTCTTCGACACCTGCGTCTATCATCAGCCGGGCGCGGAACTGCTTGCGAAAGTGATTCCGGTCGAGAACATCTTGTTTGCATCGGAGACGATCGGCGCGGTGCAGGGCATCGATCCCGAAACGGGCCACTATTTCGACGATACGCGCCGCTATATCGACGCCATCGAATGGTTGAGCGACGCGGATCGCCAGAGCATCTACGAAGACAACGCACGCGCGGTGTATGCGCGTTTATCCGCGCAACTCGAACGACAACGATCCACCGAAGGAGCCGCGACATGAATCCGCTTGGATGGCGCGAACACGAATCGGCGACGCAGGCGAACCCCGCGACGCTTACCGCGTTGCGCGAACTCGCCGTATCGCTATTGAGCGACAACATGGCCCGTGTGAGCGGCACCACGGGTCTGCGTCCGTTTCATCGTCCCAGGCCGATGGCGGGAACGGCCGTCACCGTGCGCACGCGCGGCGGCGATAATCTCGCGATCCATCGCGCGTTCGAATTCTGCCGTCCGGGCGATGTGCTCGTGATCGACGGCGCGGGAGAACTGACGCAAGCGCTGATGGGCGACATCATGGCGAGCTTCGCGCAAAGCATCGGCGTGCAGGGTCTCGTGATCGACGGCGCGATCCGCGATGTCGGCGAACTGAGCCAGCGCGATTTTCCGGTGTATGCGCGTGGCGTGACGCATCGCGGACCGTACAAGAACGGGCCGGGCGAGATCAACGTACCGGTGACGGTCGGCGGGATGGTGGTGCATCCGGGCGATATCATCGTCGGCGATGAAGACGGCGTGCTCGCTATTTCGCCCGCCGATGTCGAAGCGGTGATCGCGGGCGCACGCAAGCAGGCAGCGAAAGAAGCGGAAGCGTTGAAGTCGATCGCCGAAGGCCGCTTCGACCGTTCGTGGGTCGCCGTCCAGCGCGACCGGATGATGAACGGCTAAGGCATGCCCGATTATCTGGACTTCGAAGCATTTGTCGAACTTGCGCGACGCGCGCAAGCCGCCGCGCCCGGTGCTTGCGCATGCACGAAAACGCCGCTCGACGGCTGGCAATCCCAGCCGCTTTCCCTCGATGAAACGCAATTCCGCGAGATCGGCACGTTGATGGCTGAGGGCTATTCGGAGCCAACCTTCGCCGAATATCTGCCCGGCAAAATCAATTATTGGTCGGCCGATGCGCCCATCGCGCCACGCTACTTTCCCTACAACCGTTGCGGCGTGTGGGAATGCACGGTCTGCGGGCGACTTTACCTGCGCTATACCGAAGGCGGAGGTTATTTCGTCGACCGAAGAATCCGTGCCGTTCGCGCGGCGCTGATCGAGGACATTCAATAAGCGATGCGCGTCACCACGTCGTACGACATCTGGTGTTCGCGCAGCCGATCTTCGACCGCCTGCCTTGCCGCATCGTCCGGCGGCATCTCCAGATAACTGATTTCGACCCAGCCCGGCTCGAACTGGATGCTCGCTTCATCCGCGATGGCTTGTAAAAGCGTATGGTCGGCGATTTGATTCGTCTGGTTCTCGGACTCGTGGCGAACAGCGAAACACGTCAGCATAGTGACTCCCGTATCTGAAGAGCACCGCTTTTGGGCAGTGATAGCGCGCAAAGTGGGAAGACGACAACAGGCCGATAACGGCCGTGAAGTCGCCGGAAAATGAAGTCGCTAGAACGGAGAAATGTCTGATCTGAAACCAATCGCCTGACGTGAAGCACCGTCAGTCAAGCAGTGATCTTTCAATGTACCCGAAAAAAATTGCGGTTTGAAGTCATTCTGCGAGTGCGTCATCCTGACATGAATCGGCAAGCTCAAAAGCCTTGGCCCGCCGCTTAACCTAAAATACGGCCACGAAAAATTCAGGCGGGTGCGCGGAGTGGACCGACTGGAAGCCATGCAAATGCTCGTGACCGCCGTGGACGGGGGAAGCCTGTCGGCGGCCGCGCGCGAATTGAAGATTCCGGTCAGCACGCTCACGCGCAAGGTGGCCGATCTCGAAGAATTGCTCGGGACGCGACTGCTGATACGAACCACGCGCAAACTCACGCTGACGGACGCCGGCATGTCGTACGTCGCCGCGGCGCGACGCATTCTCGAACTCGTGCGCGAACAGGAACACGAAGCCACGGGTGAATTCGCCACCGCGCGTGGCGAGCTGGTCGTCACCGCGCCCGTGCAGCTTGGGCGGCTGCATGTGTTACCGGTCATCAATCAGTTTCTGGCGCAGTATCCGGATATCACGGTTCGGCTTTTGCTGTCCGACCGGAATATCGATCTGATCGATTCGCACGCCGATCTGGCCGTGCGAATCGGCGAACTGCCGGACAGCAACATGATCGCCACGCGCATTGGTTCATTGCGCGCGATCGTGTGCGCGAGTCCCGCCTTTCTCGCCAAAAACACGATTCCGCGCGAGCCCGACGAGCTCATCAAGTACGCGTGCGTGGTCTTCAACAGTCCGTATCTTTCGCCGTGGCGCTTCCGGCTTCCAACGACGCGCAAGGTTTATTTGCTGGAAGTGAAGCCCCGGCTCGAAGTCACGTCGCCTGACGCGGCCGTGAGCGCCGCAGCGGCCAATGCAGGCATTACCTATGTATTCGAACACGATGCCGATGAAGCGCTGCGCAAAGGGCAACTCGACATACTTCTGCCGCAATTCGAGATCGATCCTGCGCCGGTTCATCTGGTTCACGTATCGAGAAATCTCATGGCGATCAAACTACGCCATTTCATCGACTTTGCCGCGCCTCGGTTGAGAGAGTCGTTGTCTCGCTTCGGCCAGCAAAAGCGCCGCTGATCGCAACACGCAACGCGCAAAACAAAAAGAAAAACCCGCGATGCAATCGCGGGTTCATCCTCGGCGGGCGATTTTTCGCTCTCACCAAAGAAACCACCTGAACACGGCGACGGAGCGTCTTGGCTTTTTTTCGTTGGCTCGCCGGTCTCGGCCCTCGGTCAATGACACGATAGCAGGCTTATCAATTTTTCCTATTCAGTGCTTTCCCGAATGTTGGGACTAAGACCAAAGAGATTGAGTTTGCTTCAGGAAAACGCAACAGCCACGCCAACCAAAACGAATAGAAGCGTGAACAGCGCGCCAAATACCACGTACACCGATTTGCTCGGACGCAATTTCCCTTGTTGTGCCTGCCGTGCCGGGTTGACATCCTGCCGCTTCTGCTCGGGTTCGCTCGGCCTTTGTTGACGCGCCGCTTCACTGGGCTGCGCGGATTCCTGCGCCGCCACTCTGGCATCGTACTTTTCCCGCGCGATCGGATCGCTCAGCACTTCGTAGGCATCGTTGATCATCTGCATGATGCGCGTGGTATCGCGATCGGGATTCTTGTCCGGATGATATTCGACACTCAATGCGCGATACGCGGCTTTGATGATCCCTTGCGTCGCGTTGCGCTTGATCCGTAGATTGTCGTAATGCGTGTGAATCATTTTATTCAAATGTGGTTGGCATTCATCGTCTGCTTTCGGGGCAGTGCAAGACAGACGATTAGTTGCTTTAGGCGTCTTCGCAATTTTAACGGCAAATTTTCTCAAACCTTTAGGCGACGTCGCGCATTCAAGGCGAACGTGCGTGCGTCAAAGAGGGCACCAGATAGGATGGCTGAACATTTTCAATAGGAAAATTTTTCGCCTTACGGTATGAACATTGCGTACGCTCACGAGGTCGGTTGACACTCAATGAGGGGATGCAATGAACACGCGTCTATCTATCCATGCCACGGTCCTGACGTCGATAGCCATCGCCCTGATCGGCATAGCCGCGATCAACGGTTGCAGCGACGGCAGTTCCAGCAGCGGTCCGGCATCGGTTTCGGCTGCGGCCGTCTCCCCTTCGACCCGCGCCAATCCGGTGGACGTGAGCACTTACCACAACGACATTCGACGCGACGGTCAGCAATTGGCCGAGACCATTCTCACTCCATCGAATGTCAATTCGACAAAGTTTGGAAAACTTGCGGTGTTCTCGGTCGATGGCGCCGTCGATGCCGAGCCGCTTTTCATCTCCGCACAGGCAATTGCCGGCGGCACGCACAATGTACTTATCGTCGCCACCGAAAACGCCAGCGTGTACGCTTTCGATGCCGACACCGGCACGACGCTCTGGAAGAAATCGACACTCAAGAATGGCGAAACGCCCAGCGACGATCACGGTTGCGCGCAAATCACGCCGACTATCGGCATCACCGCCACGCCGGTGATCGATCGCGGTCACGGCGCAATCTATGTCGTTGGCATGTCGAAAGATTCTGCGGGCGCTTATCATCAGCGCGTGCATGCGTTGAGCATCAAGACGGGCGCGGAACTGTTCGATGGCCCGACGGACATCGCGGCATCCTATCCGGGCAACGGTGCGAATAGCCAGAACGGTCGTGTCGTTTTCAATCCGGCGAGCTACGCCGAACGCGCATCACTTCTCCTGCGCAATGGCGTTCTTTACACGACCTGGACTTCACACTGCGATGTCATGCCGTACACGGGCTGGGTGATCGGCTATGACGCCACCACACTCAAGCAGGCGAGCGTGCTGAATCTGACGCCCAACGGCCAGATGGGCGCGATCTGGATGAGCGGCGCCGGTCCCGCGGCAGACGAAGATTCCATCTATTTTCTCGATGCAAACGGCACCTTCGACGCCACGCTCGATGGCAACGGCATGCCGCTCCACGGCGACTTCGGCAATGGCTTTCTTAAGCTGTCCACATCGCCCAAGCTCGCAGTGAAGGACTACTTCGAGCCATCGGATACCGTGCAGGAATCGAATGCCGATGAAGACCTGGGTTCGGGCGGCGCGCTGCTGCTGCCCGATCTCAAGGATGCAAGCGGCACCATTCGCCATCTCGCGGTCGGCGCGGGCAAGAACTCGGTCATCTATGTCGTGAATCGCGACAACATGGGCAAATTCGATTCCAATGCGGATCACATCTATCAGGAGATCGTCGGGCAAATCAATGGCCCCATGTTTGCCATGCCCGCGTATTTCAACGGCGCGGTCTATTTCGGTTCGATAGGCGACAGCATCAAGGCATTCACGATCACGAACGCATTGCTCTCCGCCAGGCCCACGAGTCAGACCGCCAATTCATTCGGCTCGCCGGGCGCGACGCCCAGCATCTCGGCAAACGGCGCATCGAACGGCATTCTTTGGGCAGTGGAAAACGGCACGATTGCCATCCTGCATGCATACGATGCCAGCAATCTCGGGCGCGAACTTTATAACAGCAATCAGGTAAGCGGCCGCGATCAATTCGGCCAGGGAAACAAATTCATCACGCCGATGATCGCAAACGGCAAAGTTTATGTCGGCACCAAAAACGGCGTCGGCGTGTTTGGATTGTTGGGCAAATAGTCTCCGATTCATGCGCGGCTGGCCGCAGCGCGAAGTTTCTTTGTCCCGTAGACTACCCGCTATTTGAACCTATACGGGCTGCGGGGCATTTCAATGATCAATCCATCGCGGCCTTCTCCGGACGCCGGCGCGGCGGCATCGGCCGCATCAGGCTCGTCCGATCGCGACGCCGCATGGCAATTGAGCCGCGATCTGCTTACCCTCGTAGACGATCTCGGCGTCATCCGAGACGTCAATCCGGCATGGACTCAGCTTCTGGCCCTGAGGCCCGCGCAAGCCATTGGCGAGCATCTCACGGCATTCGTTCATCCTGCAGACACAGAGGCGATAAGAGCGCCGCTGAACGAGCTCGAAGAGAACGATGCTTGCGCCGAATTCGAATGCCGTCTGCGCGCGGCAAACAACGAATACCGCATCTTCAGTTGGACAGTCACCCGCATGCGCGGTCAATTCTTCTGCGTGGCGCGGGACATCACGGCGGAACGACAACGGCAAATCGCGCTGGAAGATTCACGCGATTTCGCGCGTCTGGCACTTTCCGCCGTCAGCGGTGTCGGCGTGTGGACCTATGAAGTGTCGAGCGACTGCTTCTTTTGCGACGCCGCGATTTCCGCCCTTTACGGCATCGACCCGGATGTCGCCGCAAAAGGAATCCGGCGCGACTATTTTCTTGCGAACGTGCATCCCGAGGATCGCCAGACGCTGCGCAACACCATGTCGGGCGGCTTATTGCAGGGCGGCGATCTCGAACTCGAATATCGGATTTGCCATCCGGACGGCTCCATCCGTCATGTTCTCTCGCGCGGTCATACCTATTTCAACGAACACGGTCTTCCACAACGGCGAACTGGCGTCGGGATCGACACGACCGCGCAACGCGAGCTCGAACAACAACTCAGGCAAAGCCAAAAGATGGAGGCGGTCGGTCAGCTCACGGGCGGTCTGGCGCACGACTTCAACAATATGCTGCAAGGCGTGGTCGGTCCGCTCGAACTCATGCGTCATCTGATTGCAAAAGGCAAGACCGGCGAACTCGAACGGTTCATCGGCATGGCGATCACATCCGCTCGCCGGGCTGCGGCGCTCACGCATCGACTTCTGGCGTTTTCGCGCAAGCAACCGCTTGCTCCGCGATCCGCCGATGTCCGGCTTCTCATTCCCCCGCTTAAGGATTTGATCTCTCAGAAAGCGCACGAGAACATTGCAATCGAATTCGACACCGGCACTCAACCTTGTCAGGTTCGATGCGATACGAATCAACTTGAAAGCGCCCTCCTCAATTTATCGATCAATGCGTGCGATGCCATGCCCGACGGCGGCGCGCTCACCATCGCCACTTCGGTAGTGGATGTCGGCAAGGACGAAGCACTTCGGCACGAAGGCGCCGCAAGTGGACGCTATGTACGCGTGTCAGTCTCGGACACAGGGTCCGGCATGTCGCATGAAGTCGCAAGCCAGGTCTTTCAGCCGTTTTTCACCACCAAGCCGATTGGCCAGGGAACGGGACTTGGCTTGTCGATGGTGTATGGCTTCGTCCGGCAATCGGGTGGCTTCGTGACCATAGACAGCAGCGTCGGGCGCGGCACGACGGTCTCGTTGTTGCTGCCCGAAACGAATGAGGCGACACAGGTGGAACGTTCGCAGGATCCCGCCGCCAACCATAAGGAAGGCGCGGGCGAAACGGTGCTTATCGTTGACGACGACGAGACCATCAGGCAACTGCTCGCTGAATTTCTTGATAATTCAGGTTACCTGACTATTACCGCACACGACGGGCCTTCCGGGCTCGCCATTCTCACGTCGAACACGAAGATCGATCTCCTGATCTGCGACGTTCGTCTGCCGGGTCTCAATGGCCGGCAAATGGCCGATGCGGGACGCATCAAACGTTCAGGTTTGCCCGTGCTCTTTATCACCGGTTATGCGGAAGAAGCGGCAGCGGACGGTTTTCTCGCCGAGAACATGGCCATGCTCACCAAGCCCTTTTCGATGCAGTCACTGCAGGCGCGCGCAAGCGAAATGTTAAAGGTCTGACTTTTTAGCATTGCGCGCTGAATCGCGTTTTGTCGAACTCATTCAAGTCACTTGAATTTTGTTCCGCTATGCTTGAAGCGAATGACAATGCGAGGATTCGCCATGACGATCTCCGATGACAACGGCCAGGAAACCGGCGTCAACGCCACGCTCGACGAACCCATTTCGCCGGACGGCACGCCCGAACCCGGCAAGACCTACACCGTGCCTGCGCGCTGCGGCCGCGCCGTGCGCGTGAAGGCGGGACAGACCATTCGCATTGTCAATCCACATGGCACGCAGGTTTGCGATACGTGGATTTTCAACGCGCAGCATCTCAGTGAGTTTTTGTCGTTCGAGCACACACGCGCATTCATCGACAAACTCATTCCGCAAGCGGGGGATCCGCTCGTGACCAATCATCGTCGCGCCATCGCGCGTCTCGTCACGGATACCTCGCCCGGCGTGCACGATACCTTGATCGCCGCGTGCGACTTGTACCGCTATCGCAATCTGGGCGTCGAGCACTATCACGACAACTGCTCCGACAATCTGCGTCTCGCGCTCAAGGCAATCGGACTGCGCGCGCGTGAAGTGCCGCAGCCGTTCAATCTGTGGATGAACATTCCCGTCAAACCGGACTACACGATCGACTGGCTGGCGCCTGTCTCGAAGGCCGGCGATTATGTGGAGATAGAAGCATTGATGGATTGCGTCGTCGTGATGTCCGCGTGCCCGCAAGACATCATTCCAATCAATGCACTGAACCCGCTCGAAGTCGAGTTCATGGTTCTGGCTTGATTATCAAACCCGCTCCTGAAGCCGCCGATGGTCTCGGCATGCGTCTGCGTCATGCGCGTCGCGTGCGGCAGATGACGCTCAAGGCGCTCGCCGATCACGCGGGTTGCTCGGAAAGCCTGTTGTCGAAGATCGAAGGGCGGCACGCCATGCCGTCGCTGGCGATGCTGCATCGTCTGGCGCTCGCGCTCGGCACGAATATCGCGGCGCTGCTCGCGGGTCCGGTCGCGCCGCCCTCGCCCGTGCAGCGCGCAAGCGATCGTCCGGCCGTGCGCTTTCCCGGCGTGCGCGGCAAGCGGGCGAAGCGCGCGGAAGCATCGATCACGCTGGAGCGGCTGGTGGTACCCGCACCGGGGCAATTGCTTCAGGGCGACATCCACGTACTCGAACCGCATGCGCGCAGCGACGAACAGATTCAGCACGCAGGCGAGGAACTCGGTTACGTATTGGAAGGCGAACTCGAACTTACGCTCGGCAGCGCGGTTTATCGGCTTCAGGCGGGCGACTCATTCTATTTTTCAAGCACCGAGCCGCATGGTTATCGCAATCCCGGCGATCGGGTCACGCGCGTGTTATGGGTCAATACGCCGGCCACGTTTTGACTTTTTGCAAAGCATTCCGAAGCATCAAAATCCTATTCTCAAAGGCTCAGGATGATCGCGGCTCAAGGAAAGCGTCGCGCCGATCTTCCAGCCGAACGCCGGAATGGGTCCGGAGTATTTGCGGCATCCGCTCGTGTCGAAGGTCGAATTGGCTTGCACGGTTTGGGAGAGACCCGGCGCGGCAAAATAAACGGTTATGTTATTACCTTGCCTGAACACGAGCGCCGAGCGCGGACCATAAGTGGAATCGAGGATCGGGTCTCCGCTGCAATCCGACGATGTGTACTGTGCAGACGTGTAGGCGAACCAGCGAAACTCGGTCGCGGAAAAGTGGCCACTGGAATCCTGCACGCGTTGAACGGGTATCACGGTGGTTGCATCGCCGACGCTTAGCGCCACGCCGTTTTGCGCCGCGAAGACCGTGAGATCGCCGACGACGCGATTGTTGGCATCGAATACCCTGACAGGGCGCGCCCTCGCTTCATGTCCGTAGTCGTCCGCGAGCGATGTCATGGCCCATGCCATGATTAGTGCTCCGATCATCCAGTGCTTCATCCCGGTCTCCGTGATGACCGCGCGCGGTCCCGTCAATAGACCACGCGCAGCGGTTCAGGATAGTGTTGCGTCAGCGGATAGGTATGTCCGACCGCCCAATAAATATCGCCCTCGTCGAACGGAAAGCTGATGCAGCTCGTCGCACCGGTGGTCGAATCGATCTGTTTGAACGAAAAGACGTGGACATCCCCCGAGTATTCCTTGCGCGCGATATAGAGCGTCACGTCGGCCCCTTCTCGCACCGGCATGGCGGGCGTGGGACCACCGGAGTCCGCGACCGCCACGCTGCCGCTGCACCCTTGCGACTGGTACGGAACGGATGGATAGTCGATCCACTGGTACTGCGAATCCGAAACCTGAGAACCCACGCGCTTGTGATCGAGTTCCACGAAGACAGCGTCGCCGTCTATGTCGAGGTACACACCGTTGACGCCCGAATTGACCACCAACGCGCCGACGAATTTTCCCTGGGCGTCATACACCAACGGCTGAGGCGGTTCATGCCCGCCGTGACGAAATCGACCGAATGCACCAAACGAACCGTCGTGATCGTCACGGTCGCCGGCAAACGCCACGCTCGCGCAAAACACGAGAAACACGCACAGGATTCGACACATGAAGCCTCTCCGTCGATCGCGTTCGATCAATACCTGATGGTCAACGGCTCGGGATAATGCGCCGTCAGCGGATAGTTCGTCTCGGCCGAGAATGCCGCGACGGGAGCGGTCGAAGGCGGCTGATGCCCGATCGACGGCGGCGGCGAGCATTGCGTGCCCTGAAGTTCCGCGACGACCACATGAGGTGACGAGTCGGTTTCCCCGGCGATATAGAGCGTGACGTCCGCCCCCGTGCGCATGGCGATCGACGGCCGTGGGCCGGTGTAGGGATAAATAATCGGCCCGCCGCTGCAATTGGCGGTGGTGTAGTCGAACGGCCCATAGGTGGACCATTGGAACTTCGCGGAATCGTACGCTTCGGAATTGGTGTTCAGCCGGGTGATCTGAGCGAAGACCAGCGCGCCGTCTATCTTGAGAAACACGCCGTCATAGCCGCTGTATGCGCCCAGCGGTCCGACGAGTTTGCCTTGCGCGTCGAACACCTTGAGCACGTGATGCTCGTCATGCCGCCGCCAGTCTTGCTCGTCGCCCGCACTGGCCTGCAGCGACAGGACGCTTGCACATGACAGGATCATGAAGATCAGCAATCGACGCATGGGGCGTCTCCTCGATTTGGCACGCTCGCTCGATCATGGCGAATTCATAATTTTCAAGAAGGATAGATTCGTTAAGCGGTTCTTTCAAGGGATTCCAGTTGCCTGTCGAAATGGAATCGAGTGTTCAGTTAGTCGATCTCGTTTCGCAACGCTAACGAACCAGCATCGCATCCAGAAGATCGCGAAGATGTTCGTCGCTTTCGCCACGGCGGTAATAGCCGTCGAACGCGGCCAGTGATCCACGCGAACGCAGTTCACGCTCGTCATAACCTGTCATGGCGATGATGCCGAGTTCGCTCGTCGCGCCGATCTTGCGCACGACCGAAGCCACGGCAAAGCCGTCGAATTCAGGCATGTTGATGTCGAGCAGAATGACGTGCGGAACCCAGACACCCAGAATTTCGAGCGCCTCCACGCCGCCCCGCGCGATCTTTACATCGAATCCATCGGTTTCGAGCCGTGCGCCGGTGGCCCGCGCCCCGTGTTCGTTGTCATCCACGACCAGAACCCGCCCCGTCTCATTTTCGACATGGACGACGCGAGAGGAAAGCTGCCCGACGACGGACACGCCCGGGTGCATATGTTTCATGAGAGTCCTCGACCTCAAAGCCCCGCACGGGCTTCGGCAATGGAACGCGCGAACCTTTAGCCTTTAGCGGATCGGACGACGCGGCGCACCGGTGCGGCTCTGAGGCCGGCCCGCTTGCGCGTGATCCACGATGATGGTCGAGATGGCGTGCTTGAAGAGCGTCTGGGAACCGCTGGTCGAGTTGAGGTAGACCATGTAGGTGTCGAACGACTGAATATGACCCGTGAGCTTGATGCCATTCACGAGAAAGACGTTGACGCGGGTGTGTTCCTTTCGGAGCGCGTTGAGGAACTCGCCCTGAATGCTCGTGGAAGAAGAGGCCATATATTTCTCTCAGGTAATTTTTATAGTGTTCTGCTCGTAAGCGCCTGGCTTGCGAGCGTTTGCGAAAAAACCGCTTGCGGAATGGATTGACCGTTCGCGCTTTGCTGCATATTACTCTGAACAATTTTAATTGAATATGTGTGTAAGCGGAAAACGGGGTGCGGGCTTAAGACCAGAAAAGGCCGGGCGTTCAGGTAAAACTTGCATATGACGCTGACTTTCAATTGACACATCCGCCGCCTATTCTCGAACGTTCGCGTTCACGGGCGAGCCCACTGCCGACATCCGCGCTTTCTCCCTCAAGAAAAATCCGGAGACCGGATGCTCGCTCACTTCGTGCCGTCGTCCTTCGCTGTCATTGCGTTGCTCGTGGTGTGTTTCATTCTGGTCCTTTTGTTCGAGGCGACCAACGGCTTCCACGATTCCTCGAATGCAGTGGCCACCGTCATCTACACGCAGTCGCTCAAACCCGTCCAGGCAGTCGTATGGTCTGGCATCCTTAACTTTTTGGGTGTGTTGATCGGCGGGATCGCGGTGGCTTACGCGCTTGTCGAGATACTTCCGCCCGACGTTCTGACACCGCCCGATGGCACGCCCGCCGTGCCCATGTTGCTGGCGATCTTCGCATCGGCACTGTTCTGGAATCTACTGACATGGGCGTTCGGCATTCCGAACAGCAGTTCCCATTGCGTGGTCGGCGCGCTGATCGGCGTGGCCGCGTCCGATGCGCTTCTCAAGTCCCGCGCGCTTTCGCAAGGCGTCGACTGGTCGCAAATTGTCAGCGTGCTGGAAGCGCTCGCCCTGTCACCCGTGCTCGGATTCGTGCTGGCGGGCGGGTTGTATGGCGCGCTTCGGCTGATCGTGCGGCGCGGACATCTATTCGAAGCGCCCAAGGAAGGCGAACCGCCCGTCTGGTGGCTTCGCGGCATGTTGATCCTCACGTGCACATCGGTCAGCTTCGCTCACGGCACCAATGACGGGCAAAAGAGCATCGGCCTCATCATGCTGACGATCATCGGGCTATTACCGGCGACCTATGCAATCGATCCTCATTCGGGCAAAGAGATCAGCCAGTTGAGCGCTTATTCCGCGTCCGCCGAGCCGCTGATCCGCAAGTACGGCGACGACATCAAGAATCAGGCATTGACTGCCACGGCGACGCTCAAAGACCCTTCCCGGCTGGCCGCCTTTCAGGCAGACGCGACGCAAACGAACGGTGGAAACAAAGATCAAAAGCGCATGACGCTTTCTCAGTTGCGCGGCGATATCTATCAGATCGCGGCACAACTCAAGCACGTCTCCGAGACAAAAAGCGCTTCTGCCGATGAACGCAAACAAGCGGCCGACCTGCGCAAGAAACTCAGCAAGCCGGTCGAGTACGCACCGTGGTGGGTCCGCGTTCTAAGCGCGCTGTGTCTTGGAATCGGTACGATGGTCGGTTACAAGCGCGTCGTGCGCACGCTCGGCGAACGTCTGGGCAAGCAACACATGACGCCCGGCCAGGGCTTGAGCGCGGAATTGGTGGGTTCGGTGCTGATCGGCATCGCGGGCTTCACGGGGCTTCCTGTCAGCACGACGCATACGGTGACTTCGGGCATTGCCGGAACCATGGCAACCGGCGGACAAGGTGTGCAGATGGGCATGCTCGTGCGGATCGGACTGACATGGCTCGTCACGCTGCCCGTGACGATCTTGCTATCCGGCGTGCTGTTTTATGTTTTCGCCAATCCACGCTTTTAGCGCCTTCGGTCATTGCGCTTTCAAGACGCTCAGTGCTTGAAACGAGTGAGTTCCTTCCGCGATATCCTGCGCCGTCATGCCGCGATCATCACGCAAACTGCGGTCGGCGCCGCGCGAAAGCAGCATCGCCACGGTCGGCGCCTGATCGTAACCAGACGCCCACATGAGCGCGGTCAGATGATTGTGATAAGCCACGTTCACATCGACGCCCGTATCGAGCAGACGTTGCACGACCGCGGTATGCCCGCGTCCGGCCGCATATTCCATCGCGGTCTTGCCCACGCGATCCGTCGCCGCGCTGTCTGCGTGATGCGCGAGAAGCAGCGTCACGATTTCATCGTTGCCGTCGAACGCGGCGGCCATGAGCGGCGTGATGCCCTGCACATCGGCCTGATTTACATTCGCGCCGCGCTCGATGAGCAAACGCGCCATCGGCGTCATGCCGCGCTTGCATGCGCTGATGAGCGGCGTGTCGCCGATTCGGTTGCGCGAATCCACCTTCGCGCCCTGATCGATGCTCTGAGTCACGGCGTGCAGATCGCCATTGCGGGTTGCCGTGAGCAGCCGTTCGTTCAATGCATAGGCATTCTCATCGGCTTTAGCCGATGGCAGTAAGCCAAGCATGACGCACGCAAGGATGAGGCGCTTCATTGCAGGTTCGCGGCATAGCTCGCGAGATTTTCGATATCCGCGTCGCTCAGGTTTTTGGTCACGCTCGTCATATTGCCCGCATCGTTGGTGCGCTTTCTGGCGCGGAAATCCTGCAACTGCTTGACGAGATACGCGTACTGTTGGCCAGACAATCGCGGAATTTCGTTTTGTCCTTTGAGTCCGCCGAGATGGCACATCGTGCAGAGCACTTCATCGGACTTTTTCTTGCCCGCTTCCACTTTCACCGGATCGGCCTTGAAGTCGGTCGAGGCAAGCGGCTGCGCGGCGAAGTAATCCGCCAGATCGTGCATGTCTTCCGAAGAAAGATTCGCGGCCATCGGTGACATGCGTGGATCGCTTCTGCGACCTGCCTTGAAATCGCGGAGTTCGAGAAACAGATAGCGCGATGACTGCCCCGCAAGCGACGGATAATCGCCGCTCGTCGAATTGCCGTTCTGGCCGTGACAGGCCACGCACACGGCAGCCTTTGCAGCGCCGGCTTGTGCGTCGGCGCGTGCGAGCGGCGGCAACGCCATCAGCAGGCACATTGCGAGAATGAGACGGACTCCCGATCGATTCGATAAACGCATCGTCACCTCAAGGCAGCGCAAACACGAGCAGACTGTTTCCGCGCTTGAAGTCGAGTTGCGTGTTGCCGCCCGCCGCGACCGCGACATATTGCTTGCCGTTCACCATGTACGAGACGGCCGGTGCGTTCACGCCTGCGCCGCACTGGAATTCCCATAGTTTGCGGCCCGTGTTGGCGTCGAACGCGCGGAACAAGCCGTTCCCTTCACCGTTGAAAACCAGCCCGCCAGCGGTCGCCAGCACGCCGCCGATCAACGGTTGATCGGTCTTGTAACCCCATGCGATCTTGCCTGTATCCACATTCACCGCGACGAGCCTGCCCCATTGCTGCTCGCCCGGAATGGTCTTGAACGCGCCGCCGAGCCACAGCTTCCCGCCGGGATAAGCGGCGTCTTCGACCTGATACGTCATCGGCTGATGCAGATTGGCCGCGTAAGCCATGCGCGTCTTGGGATCGAAGGCCATGGGCGACCATTCCACGCCGCCGTTCGCGCCCGGCAGCATGCGAGCGCCCGTCGAAGTGGGCAATGTCCATACGCCCTCTTGCGGAATCATCGGTTCGGATATGCGGATGATGTGGCCATCGCGGCGGTCGTGAACATACACGAAGCCCGTCTTGCCGCCGTGAATGATCGCCGGGATCATCTGCCCGTTTTTGTCCTTCACATCGACGAGGATCGGCGGACTCACTGCATCGAGATCCCATACATCATGCGCGATGTATTGGTAATGCCATTTGTATTTGCCAGTGTCCAGATCGATGGCGAGCAGCGAATCCGTATAGAGATTGTCGCCGGGACGAATCGCGCCGTGCAGATCGGGAGAAGGATTGCCGACCACGAAATACACCGTGTGCGTCGCGCGATCGACGGCAGGCGCCATCCATACGCCACCGCCAAGGGTCTTTTCGAAGTCGCGGCCCTTTTCCGCGAGCGTCTTTTTCTCCGCGTCGATATCGCGCTTCATGTTGCGGCCCACGGCGTCGTTCTCGGCCCAGACGCCTTCGCTGCCGGAATCGGGAATCGTGTAGAACGTCCAGAGCAACTGGCCGGAATTGGCATCGAACGCTTTCATGAAGCCACGTATGCCGTACTCGCCGCCGTTCGTGCCGATCAGCACCTTGCCGTCGACCACCACGGGCGCCATGGTTTCCGAATAGCCGTCCTCAGGGTCGGCAATCTGCGATGCCCAGACGACGTTGCCCGTTTTCGCATCGAGCGCGACGAGCTTGGCATCGAGCGTACCCATGTAAAGCCGGTCGCCCGAGATCGCCACGCCGCGATTGTTCGGCCCGCAGCAAAACGTGGTCACCGGTCCCATCTTGTGCTTGTAATGCCAGAACTCTTTGCCGGTGACGGCATCGATGGCATAGACGTGGTTATAGGAAGTCGTGAGAAACATGACGCCGTTGGAGACGATCGGCGCGGTTTCCATCGACTCCATCACCGCCGTCTGGAAGATGAACGCGGGCTTGAGTTTCGCCACGTTCGTCTTATTGATCTGCGTGGCGGGCGCGTAACGCGTTTCCGCATACGAGCCGTTGGAATGCAGCCAGGATGCGCTGTCGTTCGCCGCGCCGTCGAGCTGAGTCTGCGAGACAGGTCGCAACGACACCGGAACCGGCGCGGACTCCGTGGTGTTGGCGTTCTGGATTTCGTCGGCGGCGCGCGCCGTCGGCACGGTGAAGACTGCGGCCGCAGCCACAGCGAGCAAAGCCCGGGAATAGCTTGCCATGACGTCTCCTTATTTGTTTTTTGCCTGCGCTTGGGGGCTGCTTGTGGGCTGAATGTAAGGTGCGTCTTTCTAATCTTTGTCGAAGCCGAAACAAAGCATAGGCAATTTAACGAGCTAGTTCCAGAACGGCGTTAAGTCAGACCAGCGTTAGCGTTCGTGGAATGTTTGGCCGACGATAAACATACGGCTTGATTACGAATCACCGAAGGTAAGAGAGGTAATGTTCGAAAGCCCATATTTCGCCGCGCATACACGCTCGTTCTATTTGATTCGGCCTACTACGGTTTACCCAGTTCTTCGCGCAGCCCTTTCTATTGGTTTTGGAATTGCGTCATTCAAGGAGAATCGCCATGCTCGCCCGCACTTCGAAAGCGCTGGTCGTCGCCGCACTTTGTTCGATCTCGTCATTAAGCCATGCTTATGATAATGAGGATGTTCCGCCCGGCCGTTGCATGCTTGCGCAAGGCACGGTTTCACTCGTCGAACGTCAGTTGGCCACGGTCGTCGGTTTATCGGACGCAAACGGCGGCATCTTCAAGCCGAACAGAATGTGGGCCGCCATCGTGGATCGCGAGGGGCATCTGTGCTCAGTCATCAAGACTGGCGATGCGTGGCCGGGCAGCCGCGCAATAGCCATCGCGAAAGCGTTCACGGCAAACGGCTTCAGCAACGATGCACTCGCGCTCTCGACCGCGAACCTTTACGCCGCGACTCAACCGGGTGGATCGCTCTATGGACTGAATAATTCCAATCCCTTCGATTCGCGTTTTCTCGAACAAGGAACCGGAATTGGTCGTACCGTAGGCGGAGTGATTACGTTCGGCGGAGGCGTGGCGCTTTATGCAGGAGGGAAAGTCGTTGGCGGTCTGGGCGTGAGCGGCGATAGCGCGTGCGCGGATCACGCGATTGCGTATCGCATGCGCAAGCTGGCCGGATTAGGCTCAGTGCCCGCCGGTCAAGGCCCGAACAATACGGACAATATTCTCTATTCGACCGGCGCATCGCCGATGGGATTCGAACATCCGCACTGCTTCCCTAGTGATCTCAGCGCGAGCGCAATCGAGAAGGTTTCATCCCATTGAGCGCCCGTTGGTCGAGCTATTCATCAGTCGGCCAACGGGTCATTCAAGTTACTTGCCCTTCACATTCGCCACCACTTCCCGCGCGGCGCGCACGACCGCGTCGGTGGTGATGTCGAACTTGGCGTACACATCGCCGATCTTTCCCGACTCGCCGAAATCGTGCATGCCGATGAACTTGCCATCGAAACCGATATAGCGCTCCCAGCCGAGTTCCGCCGCTGCTTCCACGGCAACGCGTGCGTACGTGTCGCCGAGCACGGATTTCTTGTAGGCGGCGTCTTGCTCTTCGAACAGCAGACGGCACGGCATCGATACGACGGCAGTCGGCACGCCTTCCTTCTGCATGATCTCGCGCGCTTCCACGGCAAGGTGCAATTCGGAGCCCGTGCCGATCAACGTGAGTTGGCGCGGACCGCCTTCGGCTTCGAGCAGAACATAAGCACCCTTCGCCGACTTATTCTCCGAACCGGCTTCCTTGCGCAGAAGCGGCATCGGCTGACGCGATAGCGCGATGAGCGCCGCGCGCCGCGGCTGGTCCAGAATCAGCTCCCAGCATTCGGCGGTTTCGACGGCATCGCCCGGACGATAGACGCCCAAATGCGGAATCGCCCGCAGTCCCGCGAGATGTTCGACCGGCTGGTGCGTCGGGCCATCTTCGCCGAGTCCGATGGAATCGTGCGTCATCACGAAGGTCGTGCGAATCCGCATCATCGAGGCGAGACGGATGGACGGACGACAATAATCGGAGAAGCACAGGAACGTGCCGCCATAAGGAATCAGGCCGCCATGCAGCGCCAGCCCGTTCATTGCCGCGCCCATGCCGTGCTCGCGCACGCCGTAATGCACGTAGGAACCTTTGTAATCGCCCGGCTTGATTTCGACCTGATTCTTTGCCTTCGTATTGTTCGAAGGCGTCAGGTCGGCCGAGCCGCCAAGCAGTTCGGGAATGGCATCGAAGAGATGATTGAGCACCGCGCCGCTCGCCTGCCGCGTAGCCATCTCACCACCCTTTTCGATGAACTCCGCGCGCGCCGCCTTGATCGCGTTCTTCCAGTCGGCGGGAAGCTCGCCGCTCGTGCGCCGCTCGAATTCGCCGCGTAACTCCGCCGGTGCCTGCTTCACGCGATCCGCCCATGCCATTCTCGCGGACTTGCCCTTCGCACCGATCTCGCGCCATTCGGACAGCAAATCTTCGGGGATCACGAACGGCGGCGAATCCCAGTCGAGAATCTTGCGCGCGCCCGCAATTTCATCTTCACCCGGCGCGTCGCTGTGCGCCTTCTGCGTGCCGGCCTTGGTCGGAAAGCCGAAGCCGATGATCGTCTTGCACGCGATCAGCGTCGGCTGATCGTCCTTCGCGCGCGCGGTCTTGATGGCATCGCGAATGGCATCCGTATCGTGCCCGTCGATTTCCAGCACATGCCAGTTCGACGCGCGAAAGCGTTCGACCTCGTTATCCGAAACAGAAAGACTCGTCGATCCGTCGATCGAGATGGAATTGTTGTCCCAGAACGCGATCAGGCGGCCCAGCTTGAGATGGCCCGCCAGCGAAATGGCTTCCTGACTGATGCCTTCCATCAGACAGCCATCGCCGAGAAACACGTAGGTAAAGTGGTTGACGAGTTCATCGCCGAAATTCGCATTCATGATGCGCTCGCCCAGCGCCATGCCGACCGATTCCGCAATGCCCTGCCCGAGCGGCCCGGTCGTCAGTTCGATGCCATTGGCATGCCGGTATTCGGGGTGTCCCGCCGTCTTGCTGCCGACCTGACGGAAGCGTTCCAACTGGTCCAGCGTCATGTCGGCGTAGCCCGTCAGGTACAACAGGCTGTAAAGCAGCATCGAGCCGTGGCCGTTCGACAGCACGAACCGGTCGCGGTCGAACCAGTGCGGGTCCGCGGCATCGAACTGCATGAAATCCTTGAACAGCACGGTGGCGATGTCGGCCATGCCCATCGGTGCGCCCGGATGGCCGCTCTTGGCCTTCTGCACGGCGTCCATCGAAAGGAACCGAATGCAATTCGCCATCTTGCGAAGCTGCGGATCACGCGGAGCCGGAACGGTTTTCACGGCTGTAGAAGTTGCGGAAGCCTGGTCTGTCATCAGATATCTCCTCAAGCAGTGGTGTGCGCGCATCGCGTCGGACGGCCCGGCGTGTTCACGCAGTGCGCGTGCCTGGCGCATGCATCGTAACGCCTTTTTTAATTTTGTATCGGCAGCGAGGGCCAGGCGCTTGCGGTGGCGGCGAACTCGCGTCGCACGCGAAAAGCGCGGATTAGAAAAATCACTTCAACATCGGCGTCATATCGGGATCGCCTTTAGCCATGGCCCGTTGATAAGCGGGCCTTTCGCCGATACGCTTGAGATAAGCCAATATGTTTGGATAAGGCCTGAGATCGACGGGATGAAACTGACGCATCGTGGTCAGCGAAAAAACGCTCATGATGTCGGCCGCCGTGAACTCGCTTCCGGCGAGATAGTCGTGTTGTGCAAGCCGCGATTCGATCAATGCAAGCACTTTCTCCAATCGCCCTTGCACGGCCTGTTGAATAGGATGATCCGCTTCGAGCCCGCATCGCCCGATAAACATGGATCTGCCCAGCACCGGCTGAAGATTGCCATTGGAGAAATGAAACCAATAGAGATAGGGCACGAAATCCGGATGATCGGGCGCATGTTGCAAACGCCCGCGCCCATGGCGCGCGAGAATGTATTCGACGATCGCCGCGGACTCGGCAAGCAGGATGCCGTCTTCCTCGATCAACGGCGCCGCGCCAAGCGGATGCATGGCCTTCAACTCGGGCGGCGACAATTGAGTGATTGCATCACGCGTGTATTTTTCGAGTTCGTAAGGAATGTCGAGTTCCTCGCAAAGCCAGACGATCCGTTCCGATTGTGAATGACCGAGGTGATGGATTTTAATCATCTTTGATTCTCTTTAGAAAGCGTGCCAAGCCACGCCGGTTGCGCAAGATGGGCGGCTAAAAACTCGGCCAACACCGTGACTTTCGCCGGGCGCGCCTTCGCCGATGGCGTCACGAAATACAGGCCTCCGCGTGTCAAATGCCAATCCGTGAGGATGGCCTCAAGACGTCCGTCCGCAAGATATTCGCCTGCAATGAATTCGGGCAATTCGGCAATGGCCAAACCATCGAGCAGCGCGGGCAAGAGTGCATCGGCATTGGTCACGCGCAGTGGCCCGATTGGCGTGATCGGTTCTTCTTCGCCTGCATCGTTTTCGAAACGCCACACTTCGTTGCGCGCGCGATAAGCATAAGAAAGACACGGCCTGCCATTTAGCTCTCGCGGATGCTTAGGCCGTCCGGTGCGCGCCAGATAGTCCGGCGATGCAACCACAAGCTGCGACACCGGACACAGTCGTCTTGCCACCAGCGAGGAATCCGGCAAGGCGGCAATTCTTAGGGCCGCGTCAAAGCCTTGCGCGACGATATCGACCGTGGCATCCGACAAATGCAGATCGATGGAAACCTCGGGATATTGGCGAAAGAAAGCGGGCAAAAGCGGCGCGACCCAGCGCAAACCGAAAGACATCGGCACCGCGAGCCGGACGAGACCGCGCGGCTTTAGCGACATTTCCCGCGCGGAATTTTCGGTTTCTTCCGCCTGACGATAGAGTTCGCCAGCCTTTTCAGCAATCGTGCCGCCGAATTCCGTCAATGCCAATTGGCGTGAAGTCCGGTTAAAGAGTCTTGCTCCTAAACGCGCTTCCAGTCTCGCCACGCCACGCGAGACAGTCGCAACAGACAGACCCATTGCACGCGCCGCCGCTGCAAAAGATCCCTCCTCCGCCACCTTGGCGAACATCGCCAGGCCTTCAAAGTCCGGCACCTTGGTCATTTCATTTCTGCAATGATGGTTTGCAGGCGATTCTATTTCGAAAAGAGGCAAGCGTCGATATTCTCTTTACATCGCAGCATCAACCGAAATCCTGGAGAACAATCATGGCACGCAAACTCGAAGGAAAAATTGCACTCGTTACCGGTGGAACCAGCGGAATTGGTCTCGCAACCGCCAAGCGCTTTGCGGCAGAAGGCGCGCATGTCTATATCACCGGCCGTCGTCAGGCCGAACTCGATGCAGCCGTCGCCGCCATAGACAACGCAACCGGCGTTCAGGTCGACTCGTCGAAACTCGATCAGCTCGATGCCTTGTATGAACAAATTCGCCGTGAGAAAGGCCGGCTCGATGTGCTGTTCGCCAACGCGGGCGGCGGCTCGATGGTGCCGCTCGGCGAGATCACGGAGGCGCACTATCACGACACATTCGATCGCAACGTGAAGGGCACGCTCTTTACCGTGCAAAAGGCCTTGCCGTTGCTGTCCAAAGGCGCTTCGGTGATTCTCGCGGGCTCGACGACCACCATCGAAGGCACGGCAGCCTTCAGCGTTTATTCAGCTTCGAAAGCGGCCATTCGCAATTTCGCGCGTAGCTGGATTCTCGATCTCAAGGATCGCGGTATTCGCGTGAACACCATCAGCCCCGGTGCGACGAAAACGCCGGGTCTGGTCGAACTCGCGGGCCCCGACGCCACGCAACAGCAAGGCTTGCTGGACTATCTCGCATCCCGCATTCCGATGGGCCGCGTGGGCGACCCGACCGAGATCGCCGCCGCAGCGTTGTTTCTCGCTTCAAACGATTCGAGCTTCGTGAATGGCGCGGAATTGTTCGTCGATGGCGGGCAGGCGCAAGTCTGAGGTTGAAGGTCCGCCGCGTTCTCAATCCTCGACGCGGCGCAGCGAAGCCAGTCCCGGTTCGCGCGTCTGGCTCAGGCGCGCGCGAACCGCGCGCCGCATCGGCTCTTCATAAAAACCGAATACGACAATGCTTGTCCAAACCACGAATATCAGCACCATCCATCCATTGGTGCGATTGAAACCGGCGAGCAGCGTGAGGTAAGCAATCGGCACATGAATCAGATAAAGCGAGTAGCTTGCTTCGCCAAGTCTCACGAGCCAGCGCGAATTCAATAAGCCGAACACCGGACGGTCCATCAGGGCAAGTCCAAGGATCAGCATCGCGAAGAACGGCGATTGCACGTAAAACGCGGGCATAACCGGCCGCCAGAGCGAGAGCGCGATCAACGCCACGCTAGCCACGGTGACCAGCACCATGCCGCGTGTTTGCCGGTGTGAAGAAACATCGCGCATATGCATGAACACGAAGCCGGCACCCACACCCAGCATGAATTCCGCGATGCGCAGAAGCGGCAGCGCCACCACCAGAAACCCACTACGCGCAGGCGATAGTGTGTTTTCGATCAGCATCATGCCCGCGCCTTGCATCAGCCACGCGCAAAAACACACGAGCATGATGAAGCGCAGGCCGCGTCCATCGACCTTCTTCAGCAGAAACGGGAAGACCGTATAAAAAAACGCTTCGCACGATACGCTGTCCGACGGTCCGTTCCATGGCTGATTGATCGCGGCAAACGGAAGCCACGCATTGAGCAATAACAATTGACAGACCAGACTCACGGCAAGCGACAAACTCACCGAATTCTTGAGCGCAAACCAGTCGAGCATGCGCGTGCTATCGCCCGTATGAAGCAACCAGAATATTGTCGGCGCCACGAGCGCAAGTCCAAGCAAGACGACCGGATAGATACGCGCCACGCGCGCAATATAGAAGGAGCGTGGACCACCTCGTGCAAGCGGTTCGCGATAGGTATAAGTCAGGATAAAGCCGGAAAGTACGAAGAATAGCGATACCGCAGAACGCCCGCCGTCCACGAAATCCGTGAACGCCTTTGGCATGCCTAATAACCCTAAGGCAGTGTAGTGAGAAAGCACCACGGTCAAAGCTGCAATGAAGCGAATACTCGTGAGCGCCGGCAATGCGCCGCCCGTTTGTTTTGTCGTTGCGCCCATTGGATCCCTCCGTTTTGCCGAAGGGTATCGATCGATCAGGACTTCGTATGTTCGGAATGCGTCGTTTCTAAATTATTCTGATGTGGTCATGTGATAAGAGGAAACGCCAACTCATTCTTATCAATGCTTCGCCGTAATGCCGTTGCCCCCAATACCCAACGCATTGAGTAGCCAGGTCTTAAATGTTTCGAAAGCCTCGTGCCGATGTTGCCGCCTTGGATGCACAAGATAATGTCCGATGTATTCGACTTCACGCGTCGAGTCCGCAAGCGGTCGCACCAGTTGGCCGCGCTGCAATTCACGTTCAGACAATAAGGTCGATTCGAGCACGACACCCAGGCCATCGACTGCGGCGGCAATCGCCATTGAACTACGGTCGAAACGCAGGCCGTAGTGATTCGGCGGCGGCATCTGATTGGCTTCGAACCAGCCCTTCCATTGAACCATCTGCACTTCGCATTGAATGAGCGGAACGTGATACATGTCCTCGGGCTTGTGAATGCGTTCGGCAAGCGCAGGTGTGCACAACGGCGCAAGACCTTCCAGTGCAAGCGGAATCTTTTCATGCGGCGACGGCTTGGGTTCGCCATAGACGATATCGAGATCGAAATCATCATCGAAGCGCGCGTAGTCCGTGCTCGCGGAAAAACGCAGATCGATATTCGGATGATCGCGCACGAAGCCCGCAAGCCTCGGCAATAGCCATTGCGTCGCAAAACTCGGCGCCGTATGCAGCCGCAGCGGCGTGCGCTCCTCATTGGCAAGCAAAGCGAAGCCGCGCTGCATCTCGTCCATGCCGCGCTGAATGTGCTCCATCAAGGTCGTGCCTTCGCGAGTCAGATGCACTTCGCGCGTGCTGCGTTGAAACAAGCGGTGTCCGAGCGAATCCTCCAGCTTGCGCACGGCATGACTCACCGCGCTTGGAGAAAGACTGAGTTCGCGCGCCGCCTCCGCAAAAGAAAGCGTCCGGCTGGCAGCCTCGAAAACCCTAATATACGAAAGTGGAATCTTGCGGAACACGTTCATTGGCGGGATTCGTGAATGGCATTCATGAGCTGATGCAATCTTTTCTTTTGTCGGCCTTGTTCCGTCAAGGATACATTAGGTTCACCTCGTTCCCACACCACCCGATTGCTGAACAGGAGACAACTGCGGCAATCGGAGGTTATCGAGGAATCAACGACACCGTCTTCCGCAGGAACAGCCATGACCATGACCACCGAGGTCGAGCCGCAAGCAGGCTCGGCATCTGCACGACTCGCGAAACTCAACGATCACGCTTACCGCATTCGCCGCTTCGCGCTGCGCATGGGTGAGGTTCAGGGGCAAGGCTATATCGGCCAGGCACTCGGACTCGCCGATGCATTGGCCGTCGCCTGGTGCCACGCGATGAACGTTCGCCCCGAAGATCCCGAATGGGAAGGCCGCGACCGCTTTCTGCTTTCACACGGCCACTACGCAATCGCGCTGTATGCCGCGCTGATCGAAGCGGGCGTCATCCCCGAAACTGAACTTGAAACCTATGGCTCCGACGACAGCCGTCTGCCGATGTCCGGCATGGCGAGCTACACGCCCGGCATGGAAATCTCGGGCGGCTCGCTGGGTCAGGGTTTGACCATCGCGGTTGGCATGGCGCTCGGCTTGCGTCTGAAAGGCAATCCGGCATTCGTCTATAACTCGATGTCCGATGGCGAACTCGATGAAGGCGCGACGTGGGAAGCCGCGTTGTCCGCTGCGCATCATGGCCTCGGCAATCTCATCACGATGGTGGACATCAATCGTCAGCAGGCGGACGGTGCATCGCATGACGTGCTGGGTTTCGAACCGCTCGCCGACAAGTTCGTGTCGTTCGGCTGGCACGTCGAACGCGTGAACGGCAACGACATGCCTGCGCTTCTCGAAGCCTTCGACAGATGTCGTTCGCTGACCGAAGCAAAGCCGCGCGTGATCCTGCTCGATACGTTGATGGGCAAAGGCGTTCCGTTCCTCGAAACGCGCGAGAAGAATCACTTTATCCGGGTTGATCCCGAAGAATGGCAGCAGGCGATTGCCGTGCTGGACGAAAATCATAAGCATCGCCAAGCACAGCAAGGAGACCAGGCATGAGCGCCGTCGCTGAGAAGAAACCCCGTCTGACGACTTCCGCGATGATCGCGTCGATTGCGTCGGAAGGCCAGAAGACCCGCCCTGCTCCGTTCGGCCATGCATTGGTGGCGGAAGCGGAGAAGCGGCAGAATATCGTTGGCATGACGGCGGATTTGTCGAAATACACCGACCTGCATATCTTCAGAGAAGCATTCCCCGAGCGTCATTTTCAGATGGGCATGGCCGAGCAATTGTTGATGGGCGCGGCAGGCGGCATGGCGAAGGAAGGCTTCATTCCGTTCGCGACCACTTACGCCGTGTTCGCCACGCGCCGCGCGTATGACTTCATCCATCAGATCATCGCGGAAGAAAATCTCAACGTGAAGATTTGCGCGGCGCTGCCGGGCCTCACGACGGGTTACGGCCCGAGCCATCAGGCAACCGAAGACCTCGCCTTGATGCGCGCGATTCCCGGCATGACCGTGATCGATCCGTGCGATGCCCTCGACACCGAGCAAGCCGTCGCCGCGATGGCCGCGCACAACGGTCCCGTCTACATGCGTCTGTTGCGTGGCAAGGTGCCCGCCGTGCTCGACGATTACGACTACACGTTCGAACTCGGCAAGGCCAAGATGCTGCGCGACGGCGGCGACGTGCTGATCGTCTCCTCGGGCATCATGACCATGCGCGCGCTCGAAGCCGCACAAGCGCTTGACGATGGTTCGGCGAGTGTGGGCGTGCTGCATGTGCCGACCATCAAGCCGCTCGATGAAGCCACCATCGTCGAACAATGCCGCAAGCCGGGACGGCTCGTTATCGTCGCGGAAAACCATAGCGTGATCGGCGGTCTGGGCGAAGCAGTGATGAGCGCGCTGGTGCGCAATCGCGTGATGCCGGAGTTCCGTCATATCGGCCTGCCCGATCAATTTCTCGATGCGGGCGCGTTGCCCACATTGCACGACCGCTATGGCATTTCGACGGCATCGATCGTCGAGAACATCAAGACGTGGCTGAAGTAATCTGGGAATCCTAATCATCATGAACGTAACAGTTATTGGAATCGGCGCGATCGGCTTGCCGATGGCGCTGCAAATCAAGAGCGCGGGACATAGCGTGACCGGCATCGATCTGTCGAGCCGCGCGCGTGAAATGGCGCAGGAAAGCGGGCTTGCCGCAATGGACAGCTTCGCCGCCGCACCCGTCGCCGATGTCGTGATCGCGATGGTCGCGACGCCGGCGCAACTGGCGTCGCTCGTGGAAAGCGTCGGCACGCGCGTGATTGGTCAGACGTGGGTCGTCATGTCCACGGTCGGGCCGGATTCGATCCGCGAACAAGGCGCACGCCTGATCGCGGCAGGCGCACGCGTGGTCGATGCGCCCGTGACCGGCGGCACCGCGCGCGCGAAAACCGGCCAATTGGTGATCTTCGCCTCGGGCGATCAAGCGGATATCGACACCGTGCGCCCCGTGCTCGATGCAATGGGCACCGTGCGCGTCACCGGGCCGAAACTCGGCGACGGTCAGGCGATCAAGGTCGTGAATCAGCATTTGTGCTCGGTGCATATCGTGGCGGCGGCGGAAGCCTTGAATCTCGCGCGCAAGCTCGGTCTCGATCAGGCCGCCGTGCTCGAACTCGTCGAGAAAGGCGCGGGCGGCTCGTGGATGCTCTCGGATCGCGGTCCGCGCATGCTGCAGGACACGGACGTGAGCGTGACCAGTTCGATCAACATCTTCGTGAAGGACAGCGATCTCGTCGCGGATGCAGCGGCGACATGCGGCGCTGACGTGCCCTTGCTGGCGCTCGCCAACGCGCGCTACCACGAAGCCGCCGATGCGGGTCTCGGCCTGCGCGACGACAGCCGCGTGATCGAAACCTGGCGCTGAGTACATCGAACAAAAGACGGTACGGAGACTACACGACATGAGCAGCATCAAGGGAGCCCGCGCGGGCAAGGTCGCCATCGCCTCGATGGTCGGCTCGGCGGTCGAGAGCTACGACTTCTTCATCTATGGCACCGCCGCGGCCGCGTGGTTCGGCAAGATCTTCTTTCACACGACCGAGCCGATCGTGGGCATTCTGGCGTCGTTCGCGACGCTCGCCATCGGCTTCCTGTTCCGGCCCATTGGCGGTTACCTTGCAGGACACTATGGCGACAGCATCGGGCGCAAGGCGGTGTTGTTCTGGTCGCTGGTGGGCATGGGTTGCGCGACCGTTCTGATCGGCGCATTGCCGACTTATGCGCAAGCGGGCGTGCTTGCGCCCATCGGGCTGATTCTGTTGCGCATCATTCAAGGGATCGGTTTCGGTGCGGAATGGGGCGGCGCGGTTTTGATGGCGTGTGAGCATGCGCCTGAAAAACGTCGCGGCTTCTTCGGCGCGGTGCCGCAACTGGGCATTCCGCTCGGGCTGTTGCTGGCCAACGGTGCGTTCCTTCTGTCGGGCGAACTGTTTGAAGGCGACTGGGTGTGGCGCGCGCCGTTCCTCTTTTCCTTTGTGATGGTCGCCATCGGCATCTTCATTCGGATGAGCGTGTCGGAATCGCCGGAATTCGAAGCGGTGAAGGCCGAGAACAAAGTGGTGAAGCAGCCCGCGTTGCAGGTTATCAAGAGCGACTGGCGCAGCATTCTGAAGATCATCGGCCTGCGCATGGCGGAAACGGGCGGCTATTACATCACGACGAGTTTCATGCTGTCGTATGTGGTGCTCGCGCATGTTTCGACGACCAAGCATGTGCTGTGGGGCACGCTGATCGGTTCCTTCATCGGGCTGGCGAGCCATCTGATCTACGGCGCGCTGAGCGACAGAATCGGCCGCCGTCCGGTGTTTATGCTGGGCGCGCTGTTCACCATTTTGTTCGGTATCCCGATGTTCATGCTCATCAACACGGGCGCGGTGATTGCCGTGATTGTCGCCGTGGCGCTCTCGCTGCTGTTCAGTCACGATCCGATTTTCGCGGTCGAGGCGAGTTGGTTCTCGGAGCAGTTTCCGGCGAACGTGCGTTCGTCGGGCATCTCGCTCGGGTATAACGGTGCTTCCGTGATTGCGGGGCTGCTGCCGATCATCGCGACGGCCATGTTCGGCGCGTTCGGCTGGATCGGACCGGCGCTGATGTTCTCGGCGCTCGGCATAGTCTCTACGTGTTGCGCGCTCGCGATGAAGGAAACCGCGCCTGCCGCGCTGGCAAGAAAGAAGCGCGCGGAAAGTCCGGAGCGGCGTTACGCTGCCTGAACAAATAGCCCGCCCTTCGAGGCGGGCTTTTTCACGTTTGATTCGCGGCCGCAGCTTGATGGCGTCGTGCCGATATTGCCATCGAAACGGCGGACACGAGAAAGTAGAAAGCACCGAAGGCGGCATACGGCGCGACGTCCGCCACGCTCGAAGTGGCTTGCGAATGAGCACGCATCAGAAAATGAATGGCCGCGAGATTGGATTGCGCGCCGCTTAGAATCATCGCCCATTGTGCGCCGTGCGTTTTCCAGCGGCGCACGCCTGTCGCAAGCTGAAGCATGCCCGAGAACGCCGCCCATGCGCCGAACACGCCGGATACGGCGTTCATGCTCATCCCAAGCGCCAATACGACTGCAATGGTCGTGATTCCACTCACTACGACATTCAACGCCTGAGTGGGATTGCGCTTGAATCCTCCGTTACGCGCGGCATCGATAAAGTTCGCGGCTGCATCCCAAAGCGGATAGAGAACGAGCAACGCCGCGCCGATGATCGGCATGTGCCGACCCAAGGTCAATGCAAGCACGACCCACACACTGGAAACGGCAAAGCGCGTGAAATAGTAAGATTGCAGCCACTTGTCGCTCGCGGAAAAATGCTTTTCATCTTTCATTTCCTGCTCCTGTCTTGATTCGTTTTCAGCAGGAAATATAAAGAGTAAGCAGGTACGCACGGATTACCTCTCGATGACTTTTTTGTCATTGCCCGATCAGGTTTTATCGACTATCAAGGCCACACGCTTATGACGATTTCTGCAAATCCGACCATTGCGCTGATTGGTCCGGGAGCCATTGGCACAACCGTCGCCGCAGCGCTTCACGAAGCCGGACGCACGCCGACGATTGTCGGACGCACCGCGCACGAGCGGCTCGAACTACGTTTCGATGGCGGGTCTGTCGTGGTGCCAGGACCGGTGCTGACCGACCCGGCAAAGATCGACAAACCCTTCGATCTGGTTTTCGTCGCAGTCAAATCGACGCAAATAGATTCAGCCGCGCCGTGGCTTTCAGCGCTATGCACTGAGAAGACGATTGTCTGCGTGCTGCAAAACGGCGTTGAACAGAAAGCGCTTTTTGCACCGTATTTACCCGGCAGTTTTGTGCTTCCTTCGGTGGTCTGGTTTCCCGCTCAACGCGAACCCGACAACTCGGTTTGGTTGCGTGCGAAGGCACGTCTTACCTTGCCCGACACGCCGGAAGCCAGCCTCGTGCTCGCGGCCTTGAACGGTACGCGCTGTTCCGTCGATGTATCGGCCGATTTCGTTTCGGTCGCCTGGCGAAAGCTGTTGCAGAACGCAGTAGCGGGCTTGATGGTGCTGACGGGCCGCCGTGCGGGCATGTTCTCGCGTTCCGACATCACCGCACTTTCACTGGCCTATCTGCGGGAATGTCTCGAAGTAGCACGCGCAGAAGGCGCCACGTTGAGCGACGAAGTGCCGCAAGAAATCGTCGACGGATTCCATCGTGCTCCGGCCGATCTCGGCACATCCATCCTCGCCGACCGGCAAGCGGGCCGTCCGCTCGAATGGGACTGCCGCAATGGAATCGTCCAGCGACGCGGAAGGGCTCACGGCATCCCGACGCCGATCAGCGACCTTATCGTGCCGCTGCTGTCAGCCGCCAGCGACGGACCCGGCTGATATCGATTCACGACTTTATGCCACGACAGCAACGGCTCGCCAGTGCTTTTTCAACTGGCGCGGCCGGACAAGAATGTCTCCTTTCGCCTCTTGCAAGACAAACGCATTGACTTGGCGAGACACGTTCGGGCACGCCCGAACTCAATCAAGGAGCATTCATGTTCGTACTGAACGATAAAGTCGTCGAATACAGTTTCGGAGGTTCCCGCGCCCGCCTGCTTTTGTCGGGGAATGACACCGGCGGCGTTTATTGCGCATTCGAAATGTTCTCACCGGCAGGCCGCGCCACGCCCATGCACAGTCACGAAAGCGAGGACGAATCGCTGCTCGTGCTCGATGGCGAAATGACCGTGGAGATCGACGGAGAAACGCATCTCGTGCGCGCGGGGGCATCCACCTATCTTCCCCGGAAAAGCCGTCATCGATTGATCAATACCGGGTCGCGGACCGCGCGCTATGTCGTGATCTGCACGCCTGCGGGTTTCGATCGATTTGTCGATGCATGCGCGCCCGCCCGCCATGAACCCGTGACGCCACACGATCCGACCGATGCGGAGAAAGCCAAGATGCGCGAAGCCGCACCGCGCTTCGGGATCACGCTCTATCCCCCCGCGAAAAGCTGAATCTGCCCGATCGTTCGGCGTTCGAAGCATTTTGGCTCGACGCGGCAACTTGAGACGATCGAGCCGATAAGTGAGACGCGCCGCCATTCACGTCGAGAGGCCGCGCCGCTAATCTTGCCGAACCCTATACAGGTCTTTCAGCAAGCGCGCTCGCATACGAGCGATCACGGAGTTTTCATGCAATCGAACGAAGAATTTGCCGGGCAGGTCCGGCGTAATCAACACGCGCTGGCGACTCGAATCGGCGAAGCTTACGACTTTATCGTGTGCGGTGCGGGCACGTCGGGATGCGTGGTGGCGGCGAGGCTCGCGGAAGATCCCAATCTGCGGGTTCTCCTTCTCGAAGCGGGTGGCGATGACGAAAGCGAACTCGTCCAAGACCCAAATCGCTGGCCGATGACATTGGGCAGCGCCATGGACTGGGGTTTCGCCGCACAAGCCAATCCGCGACTCGATGGCCGCGCACTCGCCTATTCGATGGGAAAAGGTCTGGGCGGCGGTTCGAGCATCAATGTATCAACGTGGTCGCGAGGACATCGGGCCGATTGGGATCTCTATGCCAAACTGGCTGGTGAGAAGGCATGGAGTTATGCAAGCGTGCTCGATCTTTATCGCACACGCATCGAGAAATGGACCGGCCAAGCGGACGATGCCTATCGCGGCACGCGCGGCACCGTGCATGTTCAGCCGGCACAAGCGCCCTTTCCTTTCTCGGAGCGATTGATGAACGCCGCCGAATCCGTCGGACTTGCGCGCTTTCCGAATGCCAACGGCCGCATGATGGAAGCTTCGGGCGGCTGCGCGCTGGTCGATGAAACCATTCGCGACGGAAAGCGCCAGTCGATCTTTCGTTCCTATGTCTATCCACTGATGGCGCTGCCCAATCTGACCGTGCTGACCGGCGCGCTTGTAAGCCGTGTTCTTTTCGACGGCCGTCGTGCGCGCAAAGTCGAGTTCGAATATCAGGGCAAACGGCTGACGGTCGAAGCGGATCGCGAAATCGTCTTGTCGCTCGGCGCGATTCACACGCCGAAGCTCTTGATGCAATCCGGCATCGGCCCTGCTAATGAGTTGCGACGCGCGAACATCACTGCGTTGCAAACATTGGAAGGCGTTGGACGTAACTTGCACGATCACGTTTCCATTGCCGCTGTCTGGGCGGGCGAAGGCGAATTGCCGGGCAATTCTCCCCGCAGTCAGACCGCGATTTTCTGGAAAAGCCGCTCGGAACTGGATAGCCCCAACTTTTATAGCTATGCCATATCGGGCGCTTATCTCACGCCTGAAAATGCGTCCGGCGTGGTGCCTTCGGAGCACGGCTGGACGCAGGTCATCGGCATGCGGCCGCTGAGCCGTGGAAGCATTCATCTGACTGGCGCGCACGCCGCCGATCCGGTGCGAATCGATGCCAATTATCTAGGCGAGCCGCAGGATATGACCGATCTGATCAGCGGGCTGCATTTCGCGCGCGAGATGGGCCGTGCGCCTGCGCTGGCCGGATCGAACAGGCATCAGATCGCGCCGTGGTCTTACGATCCCGCCGCGCTCACTGCCTACATCCGCAATGGCCTGACGACGTTCTGGCATCAAAGCGGCACTGCGCGAATCGGACTCGACGGCATGTCGGTAGTAGACGGCAAGCTGAAGGTTCACGGCGTGGAAGGCTTGCGCGTGGCGGACGCATCCGTCTTGCCGCGTGTGACGACCGGCAATACGATGGCGCCATGCGTGGTTATCGGCGAACGCGCCGCCGAATTTCTGAAGGAAACCGAAACGTCACGCACCCGTGCAGATCGTGCGGAGCATTTCAGTGCCATGAAACAAACGAATCACAAGGAGCCGCAGACATGATCGACATGGTTTCCGAACTTATCAGAATACGGGGCCTGCGCGATCAATTCGTGCCGGCGACGCAGACCGCGATCATGGACCGCGCAATAGACGAATTGATTGCATCCGGCATTCGCGATTCCAGTCTGAAACCCGGTGACCGCATGCCTGATTTCAGTTTGTCCGATAGTGCAGGAAAACAGATCCATTCGCGGGATTTACTGAAATCCGGCCCGGCCGTTCTCAGCTTCTATCGCGGCAACTGGTGCCCGTATTGCCAGATCGAACTGCGCGCTTTGGAGCAGGCGCTTCCCGACATCGAGCGGCGCGGCGCATCGCTCGTGGCCGTGTCTCCCGAATTGCCCGACAGGCAAGTCGCGACACAGAAAGAAAACGCGTTGACGTTTCCGGTGCTCTACGACCCCGGCAATACGGTGGCGAAGTTATTCGGGATTGTTTATGCGTTGCCCGTCGACCTTTTGCAAGTCTATCGGGAACGAGGACACGACCTCGGCACGGTGAATGGGCCGGCGGGCGCCGATACGCTGGCGCTGCCAGCCACATTCGTGATCGATCGGAGCGCAACCATTCGCCTCGCCTTTATCGACGAAGACTATGCACGAAGGCTCTCGACCGATGAAATCCTGAATGCACTGGACGCGCTCTGATACCGCTTATTACGCGGCAGCGACTTCTCCGGCACTGTCTTGTCCAGTTGCCGGAATCGAAATCTCATTCGTGGCGACTTTTTTCACAGCCGCGCGCTTAGCGCCAGTCTTCTTCGCAGCGCCCTTTTTAGCCGCCTGCTTAGCCGTCGGCACACTCTTTTTAGCCGCCGCTTTCTTTACCGTAGCTTTTTTCGCCGCCGTCTTTTTAGCGCTTTTAGCGGGCGCTTTCGTGGAAGCGCTGCCCGCCTTTTCGATCAGATAAGCCGTCCGGTCCTTGACGTCCGCAAGCCACGCCGGCGCACGGCCCCGGCCGCTCCACGTCGCGCCGCTTGCCGGATCTTGGTACATAGGCGCTTGCGGTCCGCGTACATAATTGCCTGCCTTGGGCGCTTTATGAACAACGGCTGTCGAAGCACTGGCTTCGTCAGTCAGAAACTTACTCCGGTCCTTTACATTCGCAATCCATGCAGGCGCGCGCCCGTGACCGGTCCACGTCGCGCCGGTTTTCGGATTCGTATATTTCGCCGCGCTTGCCCGCGTGGTCGATTTTTTCGCAGCGCCTGCCTTGCGGCCCGCACCCGGCTTGCGGAAATGCGAGGCGATATCGTCGGCAGTGAGTCCATGTTTCTTCATAAGACCGTGAATCTTATCGAAGACTGCCGACGATTCTTTCCGGGCAATCGCTTCGGCCTGAGCCTGAAGTTTCGCGATCTTGTCCTGCAATGCTTTTAGCGTGGCCATCTTGTCCTCCAAAATCAGTAATGGTCGAACTATGCCACACTGACCTCTGGAAATACACTCATGACCGAATAAGTTGCAACGAAAAGTATTAGATTTCTTCAGGAAAGAGGCTTACAGGATCGCAAATAAACTCATTGCAGCTTTAATTGGTCTGACATGCGTGAAACGAAACGGGCAACGCGCAGTGGCTTTCACGGCGTCTGAATACCACGCGTATTGAGATAAACCGCGTATAAGCCCGAGGTCGCCGCAATGAAAAGCCGATTGCGCTTCGGCCCGCCAAACGTCACGTTGGCCACGGTTTCGGGCGTCAGAATCTTGCCGAGCAACGTGCCTTGAGAATCGAAGCAATGCACGCCATCGCCTGCGGCCACCCAAAGATTGCCGTCCACATCGAGTCGAAATCCATCGGGAATGCCCGGCTCTATTTCGCAAAACACGCGGCCGTTTTCGAGCCGTCCGCTATCGGTTACATCGAATACGCGGATATGATGCGGCGCATCAGCACCGTGCGAACGTCCGGAATCGGCGATATATAAAAGCCGTTCGTCCGCTGAAAATGCAAGACCATTCGGCTTGGTGAAATCGTCGGTGACTTGCGAAACATGGCCCGTTTCGGGATCGCAGCGATACACATGGCATCCGCCGATCTCGCTTTCCGCCTTGTGTCCTTCGTAATCGGTGAGAATGCCGTAAGGCGGGTCGGTGAACCAGACCGAACCGTCCGATTTGACCACTACATCGTTCGGCGAATTGAGGCGCTTGCCTTCGAAGCGATCCGCCAATACGGTAATGCTGCCATCCGGCTCGGTGCGCGTGACGCGCCGGTTACCGTGCTCGCACGAAACCAGCCGCCCTTGCCGGTCGCGTGTATTGCCATTGGAAAAACCGGAAGGGTAGCGAAACACGGAAACGTTGCCCGTTTCTTCTTCCCAACGCAGCATGCGATTATTGGGAATATCGCTCAGAACCAGATAACGGCCATCCGCGAAATAGACCGGACCTTCCGCCCAACGCATGCCCGTGTGCAAGGTTTCGAGCTGACAGACGGGAATGATGTATTGGGCAAAGCGTTCGTCGAGGGCTTCGAAATAAGGCATGGCGTGTCTCCGTTTTTATGTGTCCGCGCCGCCGGGCGGCTTGGGCTGCTTGCGGCGAACATCCCAGTAAAATGTTTCGACATCCTTCAGATGTTGACGCATCTCCGCTTCGGCACGATCCGCTTCGCGCGCGGCGATGGCATCGAAAATACGGCGATGACAGTCGATGGCGGCATCGAGCGCGTCGTTATGTTGCAGTGACGTATGCCGCTGATCCTGCAACACCGTCAACACGCTGCGATACAGCGCCTTGATAAGCGGATTGTGCGAAAGGCTTGCAATGCCGAAATGGAATGCGTCGTCGGTCGTGGCGAAGGCTTCCTTGTCGTCGCCAGTGGCTTCGTTCTCGCGCAGCAAGCCTTCGAGCACCTTCAGTTCATCGGGTGAATTCCAGCGGCACGCCTCGCGCGCAAGCGCCACTTCAACGAACAAACGTGTCTGCTGAAACTGCTGCATTCCGCGCGGCGTCGAGGCAAAAAGCAGCGCCGCGCCTGAGAGATGTTCCAGCAATTCCATCGGGTCCGGTTCGACCACGCGCGCGCGTTCGCCTGCGCTCACCGAAATGAGGCCCTTCTTGTTCAGCCAGAGCAGCGCCTCGCGCACGGCGGGCCGTCCCACGCCGAAGCGGTCCATCAATTCGCGCTCGGAAGGCAATGCATCGCCGACGCCCACTTCGCCCGAGAGGATCATCGCCTCCAGATGCTGCGCGACCTGATCGAACAGGCGTTGTCGCTTGATGGTGGTATTGGGCGGGGTTGAGCTAGACATGAAAGTGTGTCCGGTGTGAGGCGCAAAACATGCAATGCTACACGCTCTCCTGATCGGCCAGAACCCGGCGTTTCGCGGCGACGAGCGCGGCAAGCACGCGATCACGCCATGCGCGGCGCGCGGGCAAGGCGACGGCTTCGGTCACCTCACGCCGTTGCCGTTCGACCTCGGCGACCAGCGGCGTGCTCCATTCGCGCGGATCGGCCTGCTCCTTCGCGAGTCCGTGATACATCGGTCCGAGATTGCGGCAATACTCGGCCACGCCCTGCTGCGCGTTGAGATCGATGGTTTCGAACGGCCCCATGAAAAACCAGCGCAGACCGAGGCCATCGGCCACGGCTTTATCGACATCGGCGGCGCTGCACAGGCCATCTTCGACCAGACGAAACGCTTCGCCGAGCATCGCGCTTTGCAAGCGGTTGACCACAAAGCCATTGATCTCGCGCGACAAACGAATGGGCGACTGGCCGAGCTTCTCCATCAACGCGGCGGCGCGTTCGACGATAGCCGGATCGGTCCACGGCGCGGGCACGAGTTCGACCAGCGGAATCAGATGCGGCGGATTGATCGGATGCACGACGAGGCAACGCGCGCGGTTCGTCAGATGATCCGTGAATGACGACGCCGGCAAGCCCGATGTCGAACTCGCGAGCACGGTATCGGGCGCGGCGATGGCATCGAGTTGCTTATAGAGTTCGCGCTTGATTTCGAGGCGTTCCGGCGCGCTCTCCTGCACGTAATCCACGCCCGCGAGCGCTTCTTCGAGCGTGGCGCACGGATGCAGCCGCGCGCGAATCTGTTCGAGATCAGCGCGATCGAGCAGCCCGGCATCCGCGAGACTTTCACTGCCGCTCGCCACCGACGCAATGGCCTGTTCGACCGCTTCCGGCCGCGCGTCCCACACCGCGACCTCGAAACCCGCGCGCGCGAACACCAAAGCCCACGACGACCCGACCACACCGCATCCAATGACTGCAATCCGTGACATGTAACCCACTCCCTTATTTCTGTGCATTCGTTTGGCTGGCCGCTTTCACTGCAGCCTTGCGACGGCGGATCGACGCATACACGGACAAGGCGACCGCGACGATCAAAATCCCGCCGTTAAAGAAGTATTCGATGTAGAACGGCGCGCCCAACTGCTGCACGCCCGAAAACGAAAATGCGACGATGAGAATGGCCAGCACCGTGCCGCCGACATTCACGCGCCCCGGTCTGATCGATGTCGCGCCGAGCAGCGACCCGGCGAACGCGGGCAAGAGATATTCCGCGCCGACCGAAGGCGTGCCCGAACGCAGAATGCTTCCGAGCAGCACGCCCGCGACTGCGCACAACAAGCCCGACGCCGCGAACGCGCCGCCGATATAACGCCCGGTGCGCAAGCCCGACAATTCCGCCGCGCGCGCATTCGAGCCGATCACATAAAGACTGCGGCCAATCGGCAAACGCTCCAGCACGATCCACAGCAACACCGCGACCACCGCGACGAAGATCGCGGGCAGCGGCACCACGCCGATGATGCGCGAGAGGTTCGTATAGCCTTCCGGCAAATCGAGCCCGCCGATCTGCTGCCCGCCCGTGTACCAGTTCGACACGCCATAGAGCAGCGAGCCCATGCCCATCGTCGCGATGAAGGAATCGATCTTGAAACGCGTGACGAGGATGCCGTTGAGCGAACCGACCACTAATCCGATCAGAATCACGAGCAAGGCGGCGACCGGCCACGACAGCCCGCCATTCACCTGCAAGCCGACGACCAACACCTGCGCCATGCCGACGTGATAGCCCACCGAAAGATCGAAACGCCCTGTAGCGAGCGGCAGCATCACGGCAAAGGCGAGCAATGCGGTAACAGACTGGCTCGTCAGCAAATTGCCGATATTGCCGCTCGATAAAAACGTGGCGGGCCGCAGACCGAAGAACACCGCGAGCACTAACACGAACACGAACGCCAACCCGTAAGTGGCAACGATGTCGGCAATTTGCCGACGCGGTGGACGAGCGCTTTGCCTCATGGCCGAAGTAGCCGCGACGTTGTTTTCACTTGTACCGTTCATACGTTGTCCAGGGATTGAGCTTCGCTGTGCTGACCGGAGGATGAAGCGGAGATGAGCGCATCCATCGACAAGGCCGCGCCGCCGACTTCCGCCGCCACGCGTCCGCGATCGATCACGAGCACGCGATCGCACACGGCGGCGACTTCCTCCAGATCCGACGACACCACGATCACCGCCGTGTTGTCGGCAGCAGCGGCGCGCAGCATTTGATGAATCGCGAGCTTCGCGCCGATATCGACGCCCGCCGTCGGTTCTTCGAGAATGACCACGCGCGCTTTTGCTTCGAGCCAGCGCGCGAGCACCACTTTCTGTTGATTGCCGCCCGAGAGCCAGTCGATCAGGGAAGCCGGATTGCGCGGACGCACATCGAATTGATCGAGCCGCGCGCGCACCACGTCACGCTCTGCGGACGGACTCGGCGCTTGCCAAAACTTGCGCTTCGCGAGCAGCGGATTGGGGAACAGGTTTTCCGCGAGCGACATGCCCGGAAACGTGCTCTCCCGCATGCGATCACCCGCCAGCAACACGATGCCCGCCTTGATGCGTTCGCGAATGCCATCGTTTGCCGGCAGCGCGCGGCCATCGAGCAGCACGCGACCGGCATCGGCCCTGATCGCGCCGAAGATCGCGCGGCCCGCCGCTTCCTGACCGCCGCCGCGCAGGCCGACCAGACCGAGCACCTGACCGGGACTGGCATCGAAGGACAAGGGGCCTCGGCCTTCCACGGTCAGCGACTCGACGCGCAAGAGCGGCGTGGCGCGCGCGTTTGTATCGTCGCTGCGGTCGGTTTCGATATGCTCGAACGAGCGCCCGAGCATTTGTTCGACGAGCTTATCGACGGTCGTCTTATCGATATCGGTCGTGTGCACGTGCCGCCCATCGCGAAACACCGTCACGCGATCGGCCAGCCCAAACAGTTCGTTCAGCCGGTGCGATACATAAATGATGCTCGTGCCCGCATCGCGCAGACGGCGCACGGCGTCGAACAAACGCTGCGCATCCGCTTCGGGGAGCGCGGCGGTCGGTTCGTCGAGCACCAGCGCGCGCGGCTTGCCCGCCAGACTTCGCACGATGCCGAGAATCGCTTTCTCCGCGAGGCTCAGCGTCACGACAAGCCGCTCCGGGTCGGGCGGCTCGATATCCATCACGGCATAAAGACGCGTGGCGCGGCGCATCACTTCGGGCCAGTCGATCAGCCCGCCTTTGCGCGGATAGCCCGCGATCAGCGCGATGTTCTCGCCGATGGTGAGGTCATCCACGAGCGCCAGATCCTGATGCACGAAAGCGATTGGTAGAGCGTCGGTGGCGGGATCGACCTGCGCGCCATCGAGCAGGAATTCGCCGCCATCGGCCTGATACACGCCCGCCAGAATCTTGATGAAAGTGGATTTGCCCGCGCCGTTCTCGCCGATCAGCGCGTGGATTTCGCCGCGCCGCAGTTCGAACGACGCGGCATCCAGCGCGAGCGCGCCGAAGAAACGCTTGGAGACGCCGCGCGCGGCGAGCAATGCGCTCACGTTCAGCTCCCGCTCGAAGCGCAGGCCGTCTGGGTGCCCTTCCAGATGTTCTGGTAATGACAGGCAAAGCCGTTGCTCGGGATGAACTCGTTGCTCTTGCCGCCTTCCTTGTCTGCGTTGTCCTTGGTGACGAGATACGTCGATTGCACGAACTTCGACGGCTCCTGACCGGCCATTGCGCGCACCACCGAATCGACCGCCTGATAGCCAAACAACGTGCTCGGTTCGGGCACCGTCGCGACTTCGTATTCGCCCTTGCGGATCATGTCGTAGGCGGAGGGCGGGCCATCCGAGCCGACCAGATGCACTTCGTCCGGCTTCACGCCCGATGCGCGCAACGCCGACGCGACATACGGATAGAAGTTGTCGCAGCAGGTCGTGCCCCACCAGCCCTTGCCTTGATTGGCGACGATGCCGGACATCACCGAAGGTATGCGGCGCGTCTGATCGGCAATCGGAATGTTCACCATATCGATGAACTTGCAGCCGCTGCACGACTTGATCGGATCGGTCGCGGCCTGTGCCTTGAAGCGCGCGATTGCAAAGCTGTTGTCGAGGAAGTGCAGTTGTTTAGCTGTGCCGTTCGATTGCGCGATCACGTAAGCGGCCTGCGTCTCGCCGATTTCAGCGGGGTTCGACGAGATATTGTTGAAGAGGCCGAGCTTGGGATCGGGTCCGGGATACGCTGTCGCGTGAATGCCGATCACCGGAATGTTCTGCGCGATGGCCTGCTTGATCGGCACCTGCAAGGCGCTGGCATCCGCCGAGGTCACGATGGCCGCCGGCTTGAGCGACACGGCCTGCTGCATGGCGGCGAGCGTGCCGGTCACGGTGCCCTGCCCGTTCAGCGTGACGGATTTCCAGCCCAGCGACTTGGCCGCTTCATCCACGCCGCGTCCCCAGTTGACGAACGACACATACGACTGATCCGCCGATACATACACGATGGTCTGCGGCGTGGTCGATGCCTTCGGTCCGGTCGTCGGGCCTTTCCACTCGGCCTGTGCCTGCGTGCGCTCCTTCACGATGGCCTTCGCTTCATCGACGCTGATCGACTTGCGGATTTGCGGTTGCGGCCACGCCTCGAACGGCGTCGCGTGCGTCTGCGCGACGGCCGCACCGGTTGCGAAGCCGAGCGCGGCGAGTCCGAGCATTGCCGCGCGACGCCGCCACACGCCGATTCGATGCGCCGTTCCTTGTTTCATGTCGCCCGCCATGAATGTCTCCAGTAGTTATCCGCTCGTCTCGGGAGCGTTCAACTAGTATGACAGGTTGACATGTCGATAGTATGCGGGGTTTCCCGAAGAATGGATTGACGTTGATATTTAGCGGGCGGCTCCATCGAACGAAGCGGCGCGCGACGCCTCTCCTGGTTGAATGAACACGCGCTCGCGCAGTTGTTGGACGCTCTGCGCGCGGTCCTGAGGTGACTGCGCGCTGGCGTCGATCCGAGCGCGCTCGGCGGAGTACGCGTCGTACTTCGCCTGCCACGCGAGATCATCGCGTCGGACCTGCGCGACGCGTTCGGCTGCATCCGCGCCGAGCGTCTGCGTCAGCGAATCGCGCAGTTGCTCGGGCGTTTCGTTCGTGCCTTGCGCACGCGCAACCTCATCGATGGCGGCCTGATCGTGCTTGGCCGCTTCACGTGATGCGCGCTCGTCGGCGGGCAAGGCCTGATCCAGCGCGGCCAGTTCCGCGGCCTTCTCTTGAGCGCTCAGCGACGCGTTCTGCATCAGCGCGATGCGCGCCGCATCGTTACGCTGCACGGCGAGTTCGTGGCCGAAAAACGCGTCCGCCCAATCGCCGAGTTCACGCGTTGCAAGCGCTTCGCGTTGCGTGAGCGCGTTCAGCACGCGCGTGACATCGATCTTTTGCGGCAACGCGGCGTCCGGCTTCGAATCCGACGAAGCGCCCCCCTGTTCGAGATCGCCAATTCCCTTCAAATAAGCTCGATATCGATGCCACACGTCGAGCGCCTCGCCTTGCGCAGGCGTGGCGTCGAGTTGCGCGGCGATCTCGCGCTCGACCAATGCATCCAGCGCCTCGGGCTTCAGATCGCTTTGCGCGTTGAGGCAGTAATCGAAGAAGTCCCGAACGGCACGCACTTTCATCAGCCGGCCGTGTTCATCGAGCGGCAGACGCGGCGCATTCGAACCGGCGAGCGACGTGGGCAGCGCGTGCTGTGCCTCTGTCGAGTCACGGTCATCGATTGCAATCGAAGAAGGCTGAGTCTGTGCGTCTCGAATTATTGCGGGCGTGCGCGCCGGGTTGTCGGCGGAGCGCCAATACCAGACGCCCACCGCCACTGCGCTCAAAATCGCGACGGCGAGACACGTGCGCTGAAACTGCAACGCCATGACTCAAACGCCCGCTGATTTCAATCGATTCGCGTGCGTGCGAATGACCGAAACCGGATCTTCGGCGAAGAAGCCGCGAATGCCCAACAACTGATTGATTTCGTCGATGTGATTCCACTTGTAGCTCGTGCTCAACACCTGACCGTACAGCGAACTGCAAACCGACACGAGGCCATCGTTCGGTCCTGAATTGTGGTTGAGCATGTCCGTGCCGGTCAGGTAGAACACGGGCGTCGTGAAGTCGAGCAGATTGGCGAGATCGAGGAGCGGGAACGTGCTGGTGTCCTGCGCGATCGTCAGGCCGGCCACTTTGCCTATAGGTTGAATGGCCGAGCCGGTCCACGAGTAATACAGTTGACGTGCGCTGCCGACCGTCGCACTCGCCGCGCCCGTCTTGCATGAATTCGGCGCGCCCAGCGCCGCGCTCGGGAAGCGCGTGTTGAAGCCTGCGGTACTCGACGTGGTGAGCGTTTGCAGCGCGAGATTGCTGTCCACATTCGTGCTGTGACTGCTATTGGCGACGATGCCGAACAGGTTGAACACGGTGGTGATGACGGGCGCAAGGATGCCTGTCGGGTCGCCGTTCATCACGCCGAGGAGCGAATCCGCGAATTCCGAACCGCGATGCGGCGTGCCGATCGTCGTCACCGATGCAACGAGGTCCGGCGCGACCGCCGCGACATACCGGCTCGTCAAGCCACCCTGACTGTGGCCCACGAGATTGACCTTGGCCGCGCCCGTCACGGCGAGCACCCGCTTTACCTGAGCGAGCAGTTGTTCACCGCGACCGTTGGGCCCTTCGTCGCTTTGAAAGCCGGACAAGTTGGCGACGTAGACCTTCGCGCCATGCTGCTGCAAGTCACTCTGAATGCCGTACCAATAGTCCACGATGCCGAAGAACTTGTCGGTGCCCATCAGACCGTGGACCAGCACGATGGGATACTTCGTCGCGCCATAGGTGTCGGCGGCGAGCGCCGGGCGCATGATCCCAATCGAGCATAGGGTCATCGCGACAAGCAGAGCGATACGGACCGTGCGTGCACGCAGATGATTCATGACTCTGAGGATGTTTGGCTTGTACATATCCTTTGTTTTCCTTCTTGTGTAATGTGATTTTTGTGGGATTGGGATATTCGTGGATATGGTCCGATCGCCAAATACGATATGTCTTAATTGCAGCATGCGTACCCGCATTTATTACACGTTGCGCCAAAAAACCGTGAGGCACACGCTTCGTACTGCGGATTGAATCGACATCGTGAGTGTCATCGAACGCACTCATGCTTCCACTTCGATCGAAGGCCTGCTTTTCCGGATGCTTGTATTATTTCCGGATACCGGCGCGCGAACCCGGCGTGCCCCTGCCCGGAGACTCGATGCGATTCGATCTGCAATCGTTGAAGCTATTCATCGCCGTGTGCGAGCACGGCAGCATCGCGCGAGCGGCGGAGGCCGAGAATATCGCGCCGTCGGCGTTGAGCAAGCGCATGTCGCATCTCGAAGACACGCTCAAGAACGCGCTGTTCGTGCGCAGCAATAAAGGACTCGAATTGACGACCGCCGCGGCCGCGCTCTTGCAGCACGCGCGGGTGCTGTTGCGCGACATCGCGCAGATGGAAAGTGAGTTGCTCGACCATGCCGAAGGCGTGCGCGGGCAGATTCGGCTGCATGCGAGCCTTTCGACCATCGTTCAGTACATTGCGAATGACATTCGCGTTTTTTTGGATATGCATCCGGGCTTAAGGATCGATTTGCAGGAAAGCCTGAGTCCGGCGGTGGTGCGCGCGGTTTCCGAGAACGCGGCGGATATTGGCGTGTTTGGTGGGACGACGGTCACGACTGGCTTGCAGGTGTTTCCGTATCGCAGTGATCGGCTGGTGGTCATCATGCCGCCTGAACATCCGCTCAGTCGTGAGGAGCGCGTGACGTTTCGTGAAGTGGCGAAGTATCCGCTGGTCGGGCCGCAGGTGGGCAGTTATCTGAATTCACTGGTGCTGCGGGCAGCGGCGGATTTGGATCATCCGCTCAAGCTTTCTATTCGCGTGACCGGGTTTGAGCCGGTGCGTAGCATGGTGGAGGCGCGGCTTGGGATTGGGTTGGTGCCGGAGCATCATGCGGAACGTTATGTTAGTTCGGCTCCGTTGATTGCGGTGCAGTTAGATGAGCCTTGGGCCGAGCGGCATTGGAAAATCTGTGTGCGGGAGGCGGAGTCGTTACCGGTGCCGGTGCAGCTGTTTTTGAAGCATCTGCTTGCGAGTGGTGGGGTTTAGGCCGCTGTTTGTAGCGGGGGTTTTTGTGGTTGCTCTGTCGTGAAAAGGGCTGCTGTTTTTTGGGCTTTTATTGCAGTAGCCGCCTCCCCGGCGGGGGGGTAACTTTCTTTGCTGCTGCAAAGAAAGTCACCAAAGAAAGCAGCTTTTACCCCATGCACGATGGCTGGAAAGGGTGGTCTGGATTAACGATGCAGTGGCCGCAATAGGATGTCCTTCGTTTGCCTAAGCATATGGGCAACCTCGCGATTACGCGCTCCAACTCTCTAGTCTAAGTGGACCGCATTCATTCTTTCGGCCATGCGCTGCGCGCGCCGAGAACATAAGAACGGAATCCCGCAGCGTATGAGCGCCCAGCCTCATCAAACCACATCGCACCCGCCCCATTGGGCCCTACCTCAGTTAGTGCTTCGACGAAACGCGCGTACCGTTGGCTCCAGGCTTTTGTCGAAGTGCTTATCAAGGTAGGGCCGAATAGCAATCTTGCGGGGAAGTGTGAGGTGGCTGGGCGCTTATACCCTGCGGGATTCCGTTCTCAAGTTCTCGGCGCGCGCAGCGCATGGCCGAATGAATGAGCGCGATCCACTAAGTGTTGTTTATTCGAGCGCGTAATCGCGAGGTTGCCTAAGCGGCTCGTTATGCGTGGCAAGTCCTATTGCGGCCACTGCACCGGTTAATCCAGACCAACCCTCTCCAGCCATCGTGCATGGTGTAAAAAGCTGCTTTCTTTGGTGACTTTCTTTGCAGCAGCAAAGAAAGTTACCCCCCCGCCGGGGAGGCGGCTACTGCAATAAAGACACAAACAGCACAAGCCCCTTGCACGACAAAAAAACAAAACCCACATCAAGAATAAGCCAACCTCAACCCAGCCTCCGGCCACAAAAACCACCCCAACCGCCCCGTCCCCGAAAGCGTCACATAAGCCGTCTTCATATCATCACCGCCGAAGCAAATATTAGTCACCATCCCATCCGGCACCATCACCTGACGCAACACCTCGCCGGAAGGCGCAATAACCGTAATGCACCCGGTAACCAGCGTCGCCACGCAAATATTCCCCTCCGCATCCAACGCCAGACTGTCGAACCGCTGGTAACCCGGCAACCCGCAAATCAACCGTCCCCCATGCGGAGAAGGATAAGGATGCTTACGCGCACGCCCCGGCGCATCGAGATCGAACGCCCACAGCCGCGCAGTCTCGGTTTCCGCGACATAGACCACGCGATCATCGGGCGACAAACCCACACCGTTCGCCGTAGTCAACGGATACGCAACTTCGACGATCATCGAGCCATCGGCGCGGCCGTAGTAAAGACCCGCGTGATCGCGGTCGCGCAGCCGGTTCTTGCCGAAGTCGGTGAAATAGAACCCGCCGTCGTGATCGAACACGATGTCGTTGGGACCGCACAGCGGATGATCGCCGCATCGGTCATACAAAGTCGTCAGGATGCCTGAGCGTGGATCGAAGCGCTCGATGCGCCCGCTGCTGTAATGCGGATGCACGCCCGGCCTCGTGCGGTTCAACCCGGCGACCGTGCGAAAGAGAAAACCCCCGTTATTGCAGATGTAAAACGCGCCATCCGGCCCGAGCGCAAGCCCGTTCGGACCGCCATCCACGGTTGCCAGCACGCTCGTCCGTCCATCCGCCGCCACGCGCGTGACCGTTTCACGCTCGATCTCGACGAGCACGACAGAGCCATCGGGCATCGCCACCGGTCCTTCGGGGAACTTGAGACCTTCGGCGAGGATATGCAGATCGCTTTCCATCTCTTTCCTCTCAATGCTTGCCCGCATTCTCGACGAAGCGATTGTCGTATGTCGCCTTCAGATCGATCGACGCATGGCCGATATCAGGATCGAAAGCCGCCAGCACGTCATGCACGGTATGCGCGGCGGCATCGGTCATGAGGCCATCGCGCGAGATGCAGGCCCGCATGTTCGAATAAGCCTTCGCGAACACATCCTTGTCGGCCAATGCATACTGCGAAGGCACCGCTGCCGCGACTTGCTCGGGCGTCGCCTGCGCCATCCAGCGTTCGGCTTCCAGAATGGCGTTCGTCACGGCCTGCACGGTATTGGGATACTTGTTGACGAACTCGCGCGTGCTGTAGATGGACGCCTCAGGATAATCGCCGCCCAGCGTCGCGCGCGTGCCGGCGGGGTCGCGCATCACGGCAAGCGGGAACAGATCGCCGCTGGTTTGCAATACCGTTGCCACGGGATCGTTGCTCATCAGCGCGTCGATCTGTCCGCTTCGAGCAGCGGCAATCGCGCCCGCCGACGAACCCACGCCGATGATCGATACATCGCCCGGCTTCACGCCCGCCTTGTTGAGCAGATAGTTCGCGCCCATGTGAAAGCTCGACCCCGGCGAACTCACGCCAATACGCATGCCCTTCAAATCGGCATACGTCTTCACCTTGTCGTGACTCGCGCGCGTCACGCCGAACACCCAACCGGGACACGAAGCCAGCGTCACGAACGAAACCAGTTGTTGTCCCTTCGCGGCCATCGTGATGGTGTTGGAATACGCGCCCGCCACGATATCGGCGCTGCCGCCCATCATCGCCTGCAATGCCTTCGCGCCGCCGCTGAACACGCCTATTTCAACATCCAGCCCGTTCTGTTTGAAATAGCCACGACTGTCCGCGATAACGAACGGCAGATACGGAAAGCCCACGCCCGCAGCGGCCAAATGAAGTTTCGGCTTCTCCGGTGCAGGCGCCGCGACAACAGCCAACGCATGTGCGAAGGCCGCGCACGCAGCAACCCAAAGCACGATCCGACGCTTAAGCGCTCTCACGATTAGTTGTCTCCTCGAAAGACGATCAATACGTCGCCCGCCCTCCGGACAAATCGAACACCGCGCCCGTGGTGAACGAATTCTCCTCGCTCGCCAGCCACGCGATCATCGCGGCGGCTTCATTGAGTTCGAGAAAGCGATTGCGCGGAATTTTTCCAAGCATGTATTGAATATGCTCGGGTGATTGCTCCATCGCGCCGGGCGTGCGCGCGACGGCAGGCGTCACGCAATTGACCGCGATATCGTGGCTCGCCAGTTCCTTGCCGAGCGACTTCGTCATGGCGATGACCGCCGCCTTCGCCGAGCTATAAGCCGCCGCGTTCGGATTGCCTTCCTTGCCCGCGATCGACGCGACGTTGACGATACGCCCATACTTCTGCGCGATCATATGCGGCGCGACGGCGCGGCAACAGTGAAAAGTACCGTTGATATCGATATCGATCACCTGCTTCCACGCATCGAGCGGATAGTCGATCAAGGTCGCATTCGGTCCGACGATGGCCGCATTATTGATCAGGATATCGATACGATTCGTAGCCTTGATCGTACCTTCGACGGCAGCTTGCACACTCGCATAATCGGCGATATCGACCTGCTCGAAATGCACATCGTGTCCGCGCAAGGCTTCACGCGCCTGTTCGATGCCTGCTGCATTGACATCCCAAATCGCGAGCCGCGCACCGGACGCCAGCAAGCGCTTTCCCACTTCCATCCCGATACCCTGCGCGCCGCCCGTCACCACGGCGACGCGATTTTCCAGATTGATTGCATTGGTCTGCAAAGCTTTATTCCTCGTTCGAAGTTAGCGTCTAGAAAAAGGCGCGGTTCAGGCGTTCGCGGCCACGGTTTCGCCCGCCACGGGACGCCAGCGCAGGAGATGATCCTCGACCATCGACACCGCCGTATCGAGCAACAGCGCGAACACGGTTAGCACCAGAATGCCCGCGATGACCGAGTTGATATCGAACACGCCTTCGGCCAGCAGAATCAGATAACCCACGCCCTTTTCCGAGCCGAGATATTCGCCCACCACGCTGCCCACGAATGCAATGCCGATGGCGTTATGCAAGCTGGAAAAAACCCAGCTCGTCGCCGAAGGTAGATAGACATGGCGCATGAGTTGGCGCGGATTGGCACCGAGCATGCGCGTGTTCGACAACACCGTCGGGCTGACTTCACGCACGCCCTGAAACACGTTGAAGAACACGACGAAGAACACGAGCGTCACACCCAGCGCCACCTTCGACCAGATGCCCAGACCAAACCAGAGCGCGAAGATCGGCGCAAAGATCAGACGCGGCATCGAGTTCATGGCCTTGATGAACGGATCGAATACCACGGCCAGAAACGGACTCAGCGCAAGCCACAACCCGCACGCCAAACCCAGCACCGTGCCGATGACAAACGCCAGCATGGTTTCGACGAGCGTCGTGTACAAATGACGAAACACCGACCCCGTCACAAACCATTCCACGATGCGTTTCGCCACGCCCACCGGATCGCCGAAAAAGAACGGCGACAACCATTTCTGATGCGTGCCGATCCACCACAGAAACAGGACACCGAACAATATCGCCAGTCGCGCAACCAATACGGTTGCGCGATTGTTTGCATCAAACGCGGTTGCGCTCATAGCTTTTCTGGACCTCGCCTCGAAGCACATCCCAAATCTGGGTATGCAGTTGCAGGAAACGCTGCGTCATGCGAATTTCCGACATCTCACGCGGACGTTCGAGATCGATCCTGAACTCCGCGATCGGCCGCGTGCCCGGCCCCGCCGACAACACGATCACGCGGTCCGACAGCGAGATGGCTTCTTCGAGATCGTGCGTGACGAACATCACGGACTTGCGATCCTGCGACCACAGCTTCAGCAGTTCGTTTTCCATGAGATGCCGCGTCTGAATGTCCAGCGCGCTGAACGGCTCATCCATCAAAATGATGCGTGGATTCAGCGCAAGCGCCTGCGCCAGTCCCGCGCGCTTGCGCATGCCGCCCGACATCTGATGCGGATATTTCTTGCCGTGCCCCTGCAATCCCACGCGCGTAAGCCACTCGCGCGCCACGTTCAATGCTTCTTCTTTCGGCGTGCCGCGAAAGATCAGCCCGATCGCGATATTGTCCTCGGCCGTTTTCCACGGCATGAGCGCATCGACCTGAAAGAGATACGCGGCCTGCGTGTTGAGGCCGTTCGTGAGCTTCTTGCCGAACACGCTCAGGCTGCCCGACGAAGGCCGCGTTAAACCCGCGGCAACGTTGAGCAAGGTGGATTTGCCGCAGCCGGTCGGCCCGACAATGGAAACGAATTCTCCATCGCCAATGGTCAGATTGCTCTCCGACACCGCCGTGTACGTCTGCGCCTTCTTGCCGTTACCCGCAAACGTGCAGGTGACGTTCTCGAAACGCAGGGCTTCGCGCATTTCGCTTGGCGGACTCGCGACCGGATTGCTCAGGACTGCCGTGCTCATGGCTGAATCTCCGCTGCCTTCTTGACGAAGCGGTTGTCATAGGTCGAAGCAAGATCGATCTTCGCCGATGCCACCGCCGGATCGAAAGCCGCCAGCACTTCGCGCACCGTCTGCGCGCCCTTGGCCGTGATCTCGCCGTTCTGCGCGATACACCGGCGGCTGTTCGTGAACGCCTCGGCATAGAGCGCCTTGTTGTCGCCGAGATATTCGGGCGCCACGTTATCCGCGACCTGCTGCGGCGTAGCCTTGGCGATCCACTTCTCCGCGCGCACGATCGCATTCGCGACGGCTTGCACCGTCTTGGGATTCTTGTCGACGAATTCTTTCGTGGAGAACAGGCTGGACTCCGGATAATCGGAGCCGAAGACCTTCACGTTGCCGTCTGCCGTGCGCATGTTTTCGAGCGGCGTCAAACTGCCGTCTTTGGTCAGGATGGTGGCGCTCGGATCGTTGACGATCAATGCATCGATCTGCCCCGCGCGCACCGCCGCCACCGCGCCCGCTGCCTGACCCACGCCGATGATCGACACGTCCGAAGATTGCAAGCCCGCCTTGTGCAGAATGTAGTTGACCGCCATGTGCGTGCTGGACCCCGGCGCGCTCACGCCGATCCGCATGCCCTTCAGGTCCTTCACCGACTTCACCTCGCCCTGGCGCTTCTGCGACACGCCGAAGATCCATCCCGGACAGATCACTTGCGCCGCGACCACCACGAGATGCTGGCCCTTGGTCGCCATCGTGATGGTGTTCGAATACGCGCCCGCCACCATGTCGGAGCTTCCGCCGAGCAGCGCTTCGAGTGTTTTCGAGCCGCCCGAGAATCCGGCGATGGTCACGTCCAGCCCTTCGTCCTTGAAGTAGCCGCGTTGCTTGGCGACGAGCATCGGCAGATACGTGATGCCGACGGACGCCGCCGCGATATGCAGCTCCGGTTTTTCAGGCACATCCTTGGCATTAACCGCGACAGACCCGCAGGCAAACCCAAACGCGGTGACCAGCGCGACGGCGAATTTCAGCTTCATGGTTGTCTCCTCCCTTTATAGGGATTGTTCGATGCACGAGTGTGTGCTCGTGCGCCTTTCTTATCTACTCTAACGCTAAACCTAAGCCTGCTTACGTAATGCCTCGACCACGGCATCGCCCATATCGCGCGTACCGACGCAGCGCATGCCTTCCTGCTGAATATCCGCTGTACGATAACCCGCCGCCAGCACCGCGCGCACGGCCTGTTCGATACGGCGTGCATCGTCTTCGCGCTCGAAGCTCTCGCGCAGCAGCATCGCAAGAGACAAAATGGCGGCAAGCGGATTGGCGATGTCCTTGCCCGCGATATCCGGTGCCGAGCCATGCACCGGCTCGTACAGCCCCTTGCGGTTATAGCCCAGCGAAGCCGAAGGCAACATGCCGATGGAACCGGTCAGCATGGCCGCCGCATCCGAGAGAATGTCGCCGAACAGATTGCCGGTGACCATGACATCGAATGATTTGGGGCGACGCATCAGCATCATCGCGGCGGCGTCCACGAAAAGATGGCTGAGTTCGACGTCCGGATAATCCTTGCCGACCCGCGTCACCACTTCGCGCCACAACTGGCTCGCTTCAAGGACATTGGCCTTATCCACCGAGCAAAGTTTGTGATGACGACGCCGCGCGGCACCGAACGCCGCATGCGCCACGCGCTCCACTTCGGATTCCGAATAACGCATGGTGTTGAAGCCGACGCGCTCGCCTGCCTGATTGGTTTCGAAGCCGCGCGGCTGGCCGAAGTAAGCATCGCCGTTCAACTCGCGCACGATCACGATATCGAGTCCATCGACCACTTCAGGGCGCAAGGTCGATGCGCCGATCAGTTCCGGAAACATATACGCCGGGCGGAAATTCGCATAGAGCGTCAGCGCTTCGCGCAATTGCAGCAGCCCCGTTCCCGGACGATGTTCACGCGGGATATCGGCTTCATCGGCCACGCCGACTGCGCCGAACAGAATCGCATCCGCCTTGCGCGCGAGGTCGAGCGTCGGTGCGGGCAGCGGCACGCCGTGCGCCTGAATGCCGGCGTCGCCAATCGGCGCTTCCTGCGTTTCCGCCTGAGGCGCCACGACTTGCAGCACCTTCAACGCTTGCGCGACAACTTCGGGGCCGATTCCATCACCGGGCATGACTGCAATCTTCATCTGGTATCTCCGTGGTTTTTATCGAAATTGAAAGGCGTGGACCGTCAATACAATTCGGCGCGGTTGCGCTCGAATTCATCGATCCGGTCTCGATGGGAAAGCGTGTAGTCGATCTCGTCCATGCCGCGCAGCAGGCAATCCTTCGCGAATGGCTCCATGTCGAAGGCATGCGTGGAGCCATCGGGCAAGGTCACGGTCTGCGAAGGCAAATCGACGGCGATGCGGCTTCCCGGTTGCGTCGACAAGATATCGAGCAACGGCAACACCACGGCCTCGGGCAAGACGATCGGCAGCAGTCCGTTCTTCAGGCAATTGATGAAGAAGATATCGCCGAAGCTCGGCGCGATGGCCGCGCGAATACCGTAGTCGTACAGCGCCCAGACCGCGTGCTCGCGCGACGAACCGCATCCGAAGTTATGGTTGGCGACGACAATGCGTGCCTCGCGAAACGGCGCGCGATTCAGCACGAAGTCCGGGTTTTCCGCACCGTCCGCTCCGAAGCGCAGCGCACGAAACAGGAACTGGCCGAAGTCGTCGGAGCGCGGTTTTTGCAGGAAGCGCGCAGGCAGAATTTGATCCGTGTCGCAGTTGATCGCGACAATCGGCACCGCTGCCGATTCGAGAAAGCTCAGGCTTTCCATGGTCAGGCTCCCAGGAGACGGCGTACATCGGTGAGATGCCCGGTCACCGCGGCCGCTGCCGCCATCGCCGGACTCATCAGATGCGTGCGCACGCCCGGCCCCTGACGGCCAACAAAATTTCGATTCGATGTCGAAGCACAACGCTGACCCGGCGCGGCGATATCGCCGTTGGTGGCGAGACACATCGAGCAGCCGGGAAAGCGCCACTGAAAGCCCGCTTCCGTGAACACGCGGTCCAGCCCTTCGGCCTCGGCCTGCGCGCGCACTTCGTGCGATCCCGGCACCACCCACGCCTCCACGCCCGGCGCGATATGACGTCCGCGCGCGACTTGCGCCGCGCTGCGCATATCCTCGATGCGACCATTGGTACACGAGCCGATGAACACGCGGTCGATCGCGACGCCTTCCAGCGCTTCGTTCGGCGCGAGTCCCATGTAGTCGAGCGCACGCGACATCGCGGCGCGCGCATCGGTGTCCGTTTGCTGCGTCGGGTCGGGCACGCGATGGTCGATGGCACACGCGTAACCGGGCGTGGTGCCCCATGTCACCATCGGGGCAATCCCGGATACGTCGATATGCACTTCGCGTTCGAACGATGCACCTTCGTCCGTGAACAAGGTCCGCCAGTACGCCAGCGCGCGGTCCCACTTGTCGCCTGCCGGTGCGAATTCGCGTCCGGCGAGATAGTCGAACGTGGTGGCATCCGGCGCGATCATTCCCGCGCGGCCGCCCGCTTCGATGGTCATGTTGCACAGCGTCAACCGGCCTTCCATCGACAAACCTTCAATGGCGCTGCCCGCATATTCGATGACATGCCCCGTCGCGCCCGCCACGCCAATGTGCGCGATCACCGCCAGAATCAGATCCTTCGCGGTCACGCCCGGTCCCGGCGTGCCGTCGAGCGTCACGCGCATGTTGCGCGATTTGCGCTGCCACAGACATTGCGTCGCGAGCACATGCGCCACTTCCGTCGCGCCGATGCCGAACGCCAGCGCGCCCATCGCGCCATGCGTGGACGTGTGGCTGTCGGCGCAGACCACGCTCATGCCGGGCAGGCTCAAACCCTGCTCCGGTCCGACGACATGCACGATGCCGCGCCGCGAATCGATCATGTCGAACAAGGTAATGCGCGATTCGGCGGCGTCGCGCTGCAGCGCTTCGATCATGCCGCGACGTTCGCCGTCGGTCACCGCATCGATATCGTTCGCCGTGCTGGAAACGTAGTGATCCGGCGTGCCGAAGATGCGCTCGGGCGAGCGTGGACTAAGCCCGCGCTGGCGCAGCAGGTCGAAGGATTGCGCGGTGACATCGTGAATGTAGTGACGGTCGATGAACAGAAGGTCCTGTCCATCGTCGCGGGACATCACCCGATGACTGTCCCAGATCTTGTCGTAAAGCGTGCGTGGGGCGTCGCTGCCCTGTTCGAGTGGCATGGCGGGGTCTCACTCCGTTTATTGTGTGCTGCGGCATGCCTGGCCGCGCAGTTTCGCCGCCGGTTGCCGTGGAAAACATCATGCAACAGGCCGCCGCGCTTGTACGTGACCATTTGGCAAGGCACCATCGCGGTTCGCGATGATGGACGCAAGCCTTGCCGCAGATGCTTGTATAGTGTTTCCAGATACCGGCGCGCGAACCACCGGCGTGCCCCTACCCTTAACCGATCGAACGGAAGGTGCGGGAACGATGAAATACAAGGACTATTACGCCGTCATGGGCGTGCCGCGAACGGCGACGGAAGCGGAGATCAAGACCGCTCATCGCAAGCTGGCGCGCAAATATCATCCTGACCTGAACAAAGAGGCCGACGCCGAGGCGCGCTTCAAGGAAGTGGGCGAGGCGTATCAGGTTTTGAAAGACCCGGAAAAGCGCGCCGCCTTCGATGCGCTCGGCACCGGCCTCAAAGATGGCGATGAAATCCGTCCGCGTTCCGATGTCGGCGATGGCTTCGAATATCGCGGCAGCGGCGGTGCCGATGCGCCCGACGCCGACGATTTCTTCAGCGATCTTTTCGGCACGCGGGCGAGACATGCATCGCGTGCGCGCGCACCGGAATGGCCGGGCGAGGATCATCACGCGCGGGTGTCCGTCAGTCTCGAAGATGTCTATAACGGCGCGCAGCGAACCTTCAAGCTGCAAATGCCCGTCATCGACGAACAAGGACATGTGAGCTACGAAACGCGCACGCTCGATGTATCGATACCGAAAGGCATTCTCGATGGCCAGCGTCTGCGGCTCGCGGGTCAGGGCGGCGCGGGATTGGGCAACGCCCCGCGCGGTGATCTCTATCTGGAAGTGACGCTGGACGAGCACAAGCGCTATCGCGTGGAAGGGCGCGACGTGACCATCGAGCTTCCGCTCGCGCCGTGGGAAGCGGCGCTCGGTGCGGAAGTCATCGTGCCGACGCCTTCGGGCGATGTCACGGTGACGGTTCCGGCCGGGTCCGCCGCGGGCCGTCGATTGAGACTGCGTGGACGCGGCATTCCCGGCAATCCGCCCGGCGACTTTTACGTGATGCTGGGCATCGTGCTGCCGTCCGCCGATACCGATGCCAAAAAGGCCGCCTACATCGCCATGCGCGATGCGTTCCAATTCGATCCGCGCGCGCATTTTTACGGGTGATTCATCATGAACGAAAACCAGTCTGTCTATCTTCAGGGCGAGATCGTCGAGGAACGCATGGAGTTCACGTTCGTCGAGTTGTGCCGCGTGACGGGTGCATCCGCCGATGATCTCGCGCGCTGGGTCGAAGAAGGCGCGTTCGAGCCGCAAGGCGCGCGCCGCGAGGAATGGCGCTTCAGCGGCACCTGCGTGCGCCGAGTGATGACCGCGCAACGGCTGACGACCGATCTCGAAGTGAATGCACCGGGCGTCGCGCTCGCGTTGGATTTGCTCGATCAGATCGATGCGTTGCGCCAAAGGCTTGCGCGTCATGGCGAGCGGATTTGAGCGCGTGCGCGGCTTGCTCTTGTTCTTGCTGTTGTGCTTTTTTGGCTCGCACGCCTTCGCGCAGACCAAGGTGCATTTTCCCTCGGCCGATGCTTCGGAACTCGACGGCTATCTGTTCAAAGCCGATGGCGCAGGACCGCATCCGGCCATCGTCTTTTTGCATGGATGCTCGGGCTTGTTCAATCGTCATTCGGGCAAGATCAACGCGCGCGAGATCGACTGGGCCGCGCGCTTCAATGCGCTTGGCATCACGGTGTTGATGGTGGATAGCCTCGGGCCGCGTCATCATGGCCGAATGTGCGCGCCTGCCGAATTCGATCGCGCGATCTATCACGACAGAGAACGTGACGCTTTCGCGGCGCTGCTTTATCTGCAAGGCTTGCCGGATATTCGAGCCGACCGGATAGCACTCGTCGGTTGGTCGCAAGGCGGCGGCGCATTGCTCAATGCGATTCGTGCTTCGAGTCCGGCGCGGCCTGCGAATCTTTCGCACGCGGATTTCCGCGCGGCGGTCGCGTTTTATCCCGCCAGTTGCCGACGCTCGCAGCAAGGTGCGCAATGGTCCAGTCCCACGCCCTTGTTGGTGCTGCTCGGCGGAAAGGATGTCTGGATTCCGCTGCAACCTTGCGAAGATTTGATGAGTTCGCCCGCGCCCGGAAGCGTGGTCGATATGCATGTCTACGCGAACGCGTATCACGATTTCGACTGGCCGAACATGGCGGTGCATGAAGCGCCTGCTTTCACGACTAAGACTGGCGTCGTGCCGATAGAAGGCACCGACCCGGAAGCGCGACGCGATGCGCAAGCACGTGTCACGGGTTTCCTCTCGGCTTATCTTCTGGACGCGACGCAAGCCAATTGAGCACCGCTACAATCCCGCGATGAACGCCTCCTCGACTGCATTTTTCTTAAGCGGCGACACGCTCCGCAGCCGGTCCGTCAGCGACATCGTTTTATCCGGCACGTTAGATATTCCCGTGCCTCCCGCATCGCTTCTTGCAGACTGGCAGAGAGAGACTTCGGTGCGGCTCGATCTGGAGCCGGGAGATGTCGAGACCATGCCGTTTGCAAGAACGCGTATGCGCTGGCCGGACTATAAGCGCAGCGTGCAGGCGCTTTATGACTGGACGCATGCGCTCGGCCTGCCCGATGTGCTTGCGTCGAGCGATGTGGCGCTGATGGCCTGCCGTGGGGCGCGATATCACCATGACGGGGAGCAATACGGCGGCGCGGCTTTTTGCAATCTCTTTCTGAGTGAAGACCGGGGATTGGATGTGGTCTTTCCGGCGACGGGTCGTCGCATTCCTCTTAGGCGGGGAACTGCGCTTATCTTCGATACTTGCCAGCCGCATGGCGTCGTTCGACGCGGACGCGATCGCTTCGATGTAGCGGACTTTTCTTTGGATCAGGATTTCGTTCAGATATTTTTAACTTGGGAACTTGCTATTGAAAATGTCCACGTCGGGCGGGTGCTTGATGTTGCTTTTGATATCGATCGTATTACTGCGGCGCGGATTGATGGAGAGCATGTTCGTGTGAATGGCGTAGCCGCGAATGTGTGTCCGGAGACGGGGCGTTGGTTGTCGTCGCTCGCGTGAATGTTTTGCTAGTAGCGCTCGGTTTGGATTTTGTTGTTTTCTCTCGTGCAAAGGGCTGCTGTTGGTTGTGCTTTATATTCAGTAGCCGCCTCCCCGGCGGGGGGGTAACTTTCTTTGCTGCTGCAAAGAAAGTCACCAAAGAAAGCAGCTTTTTACCCCTCCGCACGCTGGCTGGAAAGTGTTGGTCTGGATTAACTGATACCGTGGCCGCAATAGGACTTTCCACGCATCACGAGCCGCTTAGGCAACCTGGCGATTTTGCGCTCGAATCCTTTTGCCTTAGTGGACCGCATTCATTCTTTCGGCCATGCGCTGCGCGCGCCGAGAGCATAAGAACGGAATCCCGCAGTCTATAAGCGCCCAGCCACATCACGTTTCTCCGCTAGCTTGCTATTCGGCCCTACCTTGGTTAGTGCTCCGACTAAAAGGTGACTTGCGTTGGTGTGTGCGCTTTGCCCAGAAGCGCTTACCAAGGTAGGGCCCAATGGGAGAGGTGCGATGCGGTGTGATGTGGCGGGGCACTCATACGCTGCGGGATTCCGTTCTTACATTCTCGGCGCGCGCAGCGCATGGCCGAAGGTATGAATGCGGTCCACTAAGACTCAAGGATTCGAGCGCGCAATCGCGAGGTTGCCTAAGCGACTCGTTATGTGTGGCAAGTCCTATTGCGGCCACTGTATCCATTAATCCAGACCAACCCTCTCCAGCCAGCGTGCATGGGGTAAAAAGCTGCTTTCTTTGGTGACTTTCTTTGCAGCAGCAAAGAAAGTTACCCCCCCGCCGGGGAGGCGGCTACTGAATATAAAGACACAAACACCAGCAGCCCCTTCCACGAAATATAAACACCCCCTAGCCCACGCGTCAGTCAAAAATCAAATCAACTTATCCAACGTAATCGGCAGATCGCGAACGCGTTTACCCGTGGCATTAAACACCGCATTAGCCACCGCCGCCCCCACCCCCGTAATCCCAATCTCCCCCACCCCACGCGCCCCCATCGGCGTATGAGGATCGGGCTCATCATTCCAAATGATATCGATCTCCGGCACATCGAGATGCACAGGCACATGGTAATCCGCCAACGAAGGATTCATCACGCGCCCCGTTCGTTCGTCAAACTGAGTTTCTTCCATCAGCGCCAGCCCCAACCCCATGACGATGCCGCCGCGAAACTGACTCGCCGCCGTCTTGGCGTTGATGATCGTGCCGCAATCGAACGAACCGAGAAAACGGCTCACGCGAACTTCGCCGGTAACGGTATTGACCCGCACTTCGCAAAACAACGCGCTGTGGCTGTGCATGGACCAATGCTGCAACTCGAAGGGCATCGGAGCTTCGGCCTCGACCGTGACTTCCGTCAGTTTGGCGCGTGCCAGAATCGCGCCATAGCGCTCATGGCGGCTTTCGTCCTCGAGCGAACAAAGACCACCATCGCGACCGCCTACATCATCAGGCAGCAACCCGGAAAGCGGCGAACTGTTGCCCGCAAGGCGCAGCAACTCCTTGACCAGCTTGTGATGCGCCGCGATCACCGAAGCGCCAATCGCCGCCGTCTGCTGCGAGCCCCCTGCCAGCACCGCACCCGGTAATTGGGAGTCCGCATATTTGAAGTCGATATCCTCCATCGACAACCCAAGCCGATCGGCGATGACCTGCGTCTGCGCCGTCGATGTGCCCATTCCCATTTCATGCGCCGCAATGCTGACGGTCGCGCGTCCGTCATCGGTCAATGTGATGCGTGCCGCGCCGCCCGGCATCCGGTAATAAGGATAGGTGCCCGTGGCGCAGCCCATGCCGACGAGCCACTCGCCTTCGCGCCGCGCACCCGGTTCCTGACGCGATGCCCAGCCGAATCGCTCGCGGCCCGCCTTCCACGCCTGCACAATGCCGCGCTGAGAAAACGGCAAGCCGGTCGTCGGATCTTTCTCCGGCTCGTTCTTGATGCGCAGTTCAATCGGGTCCATGCCCATGACATGCGCAAGTTCATCGATGCCGGATTCCAGTCCGAACGTGCCGACCGCTTCGCCCGGCGCTCTCATGAACGTATTCGCGGTCATGTTCATCTTGACCGTCTCGACATCGAGCAGAAAACTGCGCGAACCATAGGCGCTTTTCGCCGGCAATATGAACGGCTCCGGCATGTTGTTGTGCGGTGTCATCGCGACGGTGCCGGTGTGGATCAGGGCATCGAATGTGCCATCCGCTTGCGCGCCGAGCGCCACGCGTTGTTCGGTGAGGGTGCGTCCGCCCACGACGCGATACACGCCTTCGCGCGAGAGCATGATCCGTACAGGGCGTTGCGCGAGTTTGGCGGCCGCCGCGGCCAGAACCTGATGCTGCCAGACGGTTTTCGAACCGAAGCCGCCGCCGACATAAGGCGACGTGACATGCACGTTCTTCTCTTCAAGACCGAATGCCTGCGCGATGGTCCAGGCTTCATGTTGCACGGCCTGAACGGTATCGTGAATACGCAGGTTGTCGCCATCCCAGAAGAGCGTAGCCGCGTGAAGCTCGATCGGATTGTGGTTATGGCGCGGCGTCGTGTAGCGCACATCGATTCGATGCGGCGCTGCCGCCAGCATCTCCTCGGCATTCTTGACTTCCAGCTTCAGCGGCTCGCCCTGAAAGACGCCCGGTTCCGATCCGTTCGCCTTGGCGGCGGCAAGCGACGTCACGCCATCTTGCGCTGCTTCGTACGTAACCCGAATCAAAAACTGAGCGTGGTCCGCTTGTTCCTGCGTCTCTGCCAACACGAGCGCGATAGGCTGACCGTTCCAGTGAATCTGATCGTCCTGCATGACCGGCACATCGTCGCCGCCTGCCGCCTTGGGCTTGCTCATGAAAGGCGGCAAGGGCTTGAGGCGCGGCGCGTTCTGATACGTCATGACGAGCACGACGCCGGGTGCGGCTTCGGCGGCGCTCGTATCGAACGAGACGATGCGGCCTCGCGCTATCGAGGCGTACTTGAGCGCCGCGTACGTCATGCGCTCCACCGGAAATTCCGCCGCGAACGTGGCGCGGCCCGAAACCTTCAACGGTCCGTCGATCCGGCTCACCGGTGCGCCGATCAAGCCATGCTTGTGGGCGATCAGCGGATCGGGCTTGCCACCGGGAATGAAGCTATCGGGCGCGAGCGCGATGGCCTTTTTCATCACGGCCTGCACGGCATCCTTGATGATGGGCATTATGCATTCTCCTGAAGGGCGGCGAGCTTCATCAGCGTATCCGTGATGACGCGCCGGCCCAGTTCGATCTTGAAGGCGTTGTCGCGAAGGCCGCGCGCCTGAGCAAGTTCCGCTTGCGCCGCCGCATTGAACGCGGCTTCGGTTGCGGGACCGCCTTTGAGCGCTGCTTCCGCTGCTTGCGCGCGCCACGGTTTATGCGCCACGCCGCCCAGCGCGATCCGCACGTCTTCCACCATGCCGCCCCGCACTTCGATGATCGCCGCCACCGAGATGAGCGCGAATGCATACGACGCGCGATCGCGTACCTTGCGATATGTGGCGCGGCCCGCATGAGCACTTGGCAAGGTCACGGACGTAATCAACTCGCCCGCTTCCAGCACCGTTTCGATGTGCGGTGTGTCGCCCGGCAAACGGTGAAGATCGATCAGCGGAATATCGCGCGAGCCATTGCGGCCTTGCACGGTGACGACCGCATCGAGCGCGGCGAGCGCCACGGCCATGTCGGAAGGATGCGTCGCGATACACGCATCGGATGCGCCCAGAATGGCGTGCATGCGGTGGAAGCCTTCGAGCGCATCGCAACCTGCGCCGGGGTCGCGCTTGTTGCAGCGCGCGGCATCGTCGTAAAAGTAACCGCAGCGGGTGCGCTGAAGCAAATTGCCGCCTACTGTGGCCATGTTGCGAATCTGCGCCGACGCGCCCGCCAGAATTGCTTCGGACAACAATGGATATCGCTCGCGCACACGACGGTCCGCCGCCACGGCCGTGTTCTTCACGCCCGCACCGATTAGCAGACCGCCATCGCCGGTATCTTCGATTGCACGCGAAAGGCCGGTGACGTCCACCAGCATCACCGGATGCTCGATGGTCTCGCGCATCAGGTCCACGAGATTCGTGCCGCCGCCGAGATATTTCGCGCCCGACTGAGCGCCGAGCGAGAGCGCCGCCGACTCACTGGCCGCGCGTTCATAAGTGAAGGGATTCATTGCGTGGCCTCGTGCGTGCTGACTTCGGTCTCGGCAGAACCGAACGTGTCCTGAATCGCATCGACGATGCCGTTATAGGCACCGCACCGGCACAGATTGCCGCTCATCCGTTCGCGCAGTTCCGCATCGGTCAGCACGAAGTTCTCTGCCGCCACGTTCTCGCTGACATGGCTCGGCACGCCGCACTTCAACTCCTCGACCATGGCGATCGCGGAGCAAATTTGACCGGGCGTACAGTAACCGCACTGGAAGCCGTCATGTTCGACAAAGGCTTCCTGCAGAGGATGCAAGTGCCCCGGCGAGCCCACGCCTTCGATCGTCGTGATCTCGCAATCCTGATATTGGACGGCCAAGGCAAGACAGCTATTGATGCGCGCGCCATCGGCAAGCACGGTGCAAGCGCCGCAGGCACCCTGATTGCAGCCTTTTTTTGCGCCAAACAAATGCATGTTTTCGCGAAGCAGATCGAGTAGCGACGTCCTGCTGTCCACGTCGCAATCGATCTCTTTCCCATTGATTAAAAAGTGCATGCAAGACCCCTTAAAGTTCAAATTCGCGCGCCCGAAATGACGCGAATAACTTCATGTGCGGTATGAGCAATTTTCGGACCGTTGGAAACACGGCGAAAGGATTACCGCTGCGACAGTCCTTTTTGTTCGAGCCAGGACTGAATGACTTCAACGAGTTCGGCCTTACGTTCCAGTGCAAGCCAGTGACCGGAACTCAATGTCGTCACCGTGAGGTCCGCACATGCGCGGCGCATGGGTTCGCCGAGTGCGGAGCGGCTGATATCGCATACGTGATCGAATCGACCGTTCACGAACAGAACGGGTTGATCCAAACGGCCCTTGTCCGGCGCGGTTCGCGCGTAGGCGGCGTTGGCGTCGTCGTTCAGATACCACGCGTTACCCGAGCGGAAACCGGTGACACGAAAGGCCTCGACCAATGCATCGAAATCGGCCGGCGGCCAGAGCGCCGCGTCAGGATGCACCTTCGGCGCGCGATGCGCCGAACCAAACCATCCGCCATTGCGCGTGACTAAAGCCGAGCGATAAACACGGCCCATGGCGCTCGGATCGCTCGAACGATAGATGGTCGCGAGTGTCGCTGCCAGGTCGGCGTCGAAGTCGGCGACGGTCTGCTCGAAATGCGTCCGATAAAAGTGATAGTAATCCCATTGCCCATTCGGATACTCGTCTACAGGATAAAGCGTGCGATTCACCAAAGGCAAAAGGCGACCCAACCCGAAGCTCTCCGGCATATAAGGCAAGGAAACGAACACCGCTGCCCTCACGCGCGGCGCATGATGCGCGGCGAGCGCGCCGACCACGGGACTTCCCAGATCGTGACCGGCCCATATAGCCGGACGCGCGCCCAGATGATCGTGAAGCTCGATCATGTCGCCAGCCAGATTCTCGATTGAATAGGCATCCGGCGAGACGGGTCTCGACGAACCGCCGTACCCGCGCATATCCGGCGCAATGCAGCGCCAGCCCGCCGATGCGAAAGACTCCATCTGCGCGCGCCACATCAGACCGATTCCCGGCCAGCCGTGGAGGAAAAACAGGATGGGTCCGTCGGCAGGCCCGGCTTCCCAATAGTGCGTCGTGTGGCGCGGCGAGGTAAAAGTGCGAGACATCATGGCTGAATTCTTCTCCATTCTCAAAACTCGATTCGCGTTTGTGGCTCAGTAATTGCGCTAAGGCGAGCACGGCTGTTTGAATGACTTCCCACACGATACAACTTGCTTGCCAAAGCGTTTGGTACGCGCGGTCAGCTCGTTTTTTCCTATGAATGAAATGCCGGACTTCGACAAAACCACGACGCGCAATCAAAAAACAACTTCATGAAAATCGGCATACTCACTCACATTCAACATCCGATCATCGAGCCATTCGCGGGCGGGCTCGAAGCGTTCACCTATGACGTGACCCGTTCCCTACAGCGACGAGGCCACGACGTCACGCTTTTCGCGCATCCCGGCTCGGCGCCCGAATTGAATTTCACGCCTTTGTCCGCTGGCGGAGCGTATCGCAGCGATGCCGTGAGACACGACCACGACACCTTGAGCACGGCCTTCATCGCCGAGCATCGCGCGTACATGGACTGCATGCAGACGATCGACGATCACCGCTTCGATGTAATCTTCAACAACGCGCTGCATTACGTGCCGGTCACGCTCGCAAACATGATCGACACACCCATGCTCACCGTGCTGCATACGCCGCCCTTCTTCGAGATGATCAACGCCGTGGCGGCACGCCGGACACGTGGCAGCGTCTATTGCACGGTCTCTCACGCCAATGCCGCGAGCTGGTCCGAACTCGCGCCCGATTGTTCAGTCGTACCAAATGGAATCGACTTGAATCGCTGGTGTCCGAGCGCCGGACCGATCGGGGATCATGCCGTGTGGAACGGCCGGATCGTGCCTGACAAGGGCCTTCATCTCGCCATCGATGCTGCAAGGCTCGCCGGTATTCCCCTTCGCATAGCAGGTCGTGCGCTGGACGCAACCTACTTCGAAGAACAAATCGCGCCCAGGCTGGGCGGCGATGTCGTCTATCTCGGGCACCTTTCCAGAGCCGCGCTGATCCACGAAGTAAGCCATGCCAGCGTCGCGCTGGTCACCCCTCGTTGGAGCGAACCGTTCGGGCTTGTCGTGGTGGAAGCACTCGCGGTTGGAACGCCGGTCGCTGCCTTTGCAAGAGGGGCCATGCCGGAACTCATCACCGCGCAAACCGGCAGGCTCGCTGCGCCCGATGACGTCACCGCCCTGGCGCGTGCGCTGATCGAAGCAAGATCCTTGAGCCGGAAAGCCTGTCGATTGCATGCGGTCGAACATTGGGGAATCGACCTGATGGTTGCGCGATATGAAGCACGCCTGAACGAAGTCGCAGCGCGGGTTCCCGCATATGAGTGAGGCGGTCATCGGCTATTACGCGCATCACCACGGCGCGGGGCATGTGACGCGCGCACTGGCGATAGCCGCTCATCTACCCGGCCCGGTGACGCTTTTCGGCAGCGCGCTACCTGAAAATGGCGTGCCGTCGCATGTCTCGCTATGCCGGCTTCCCATCGATTTCGACGAATACACGATAGCCGATCCGGCTTTTTCACCGTTTTATGCGCCCTTGAATGTGCGCGGCCTGCGGCAACGAATGAAGCTATTGGTCGATTGGTTCTGCAAGGCTTCGCCCTGCTTGCTGGTCGTCGATGTTTCGGTTGAGGTCGCATTGCTTGCCCGCTTCTGCGGTATTCCCACCGTGTATGTGCGTCAACGCGGAACGCGTTTTGATCATGCACATTCACTCGCCTATGCGAGCACGCAAAGACTGCTGGCGCCCTATCCTCCTGAATTCGAACAGCCGGACATACCCGCCATGTGGGTGGAAAAGACCGACTATTCAGGTCTCATCTCGCGGTATGAAGGCATGTCTTCGCGGCATTCACGGAAAGAAAAATGCGTGACGGTCATCACAGGTCATGGGGGCACGGCCATGACGCTTCCTCGTCTGGCGCAAGCCGCGCGCCTTTGCCCCGATTGGCATTGGACCGTGCTCGGTCCAATTGAATCGGATGATGCAATCTCCTTACCTTCCAATCTGCACCTTCATGGAGTGATAGACGACCCCTTGCCGTGGCTACGCGACGCATGCGTCGTCATCGGTTCAGCGGGAGACAGCCTCGTGAGCGAAGTCGCCGCGCTGCGCTGTCGATTCATCTGCATTCCCGATGATCGACCCTTCGACGAACAACGTTCGACCGCGCAAGTGCTCGACGCAGCGAAGCTGGCGATCTGTCTTTTCGCCTGGCCACAGGCGAGCGAATGGCCTTCGTTGCTGGATCGCGCAGAACGCTTGCCCGCTTCTGCGTGGGAACATCATGCAACGGAAAACGGTGCCGAGCGCGCCGCTCGCTTCATTACACGCACCGCGCAAGCGAGCCTTTCATGAATATCCTGACGCTGGTACACGGCCGGCGCGATCATCTGTTCAACTTGATCGAGGGCCTCGAACGATCAGTGGACTTGCCGCAAACGCTGGTCATCGCGCAAATGAACGAGGAACAGGAACGCTGGGAAAGCGACCGCTTTTCAATCGTGCATTGCGCGATACGCGGCACCGCTGGCACGCTGCCGCTCGCCGCAGCCCGCAATCATGCAGTCCGGCACGCAATGGGTAACGATCTCGTTTTCCTTGACGTCGACTGCATTCCCGATCGCTGGCTGGTCACACGCTATAAGGCGGCACTTGCCCAACACCAGAACGCGGTGCTGCAAGGCGAAACGCTTTATCTTCCGCCGGGTGCGGTGAGCGCTGAGACATCGAACGAACGGCTGTTCGAGCTTGGCGCGAAACATCCGGTTCATGAGGGCTATGAAGTAGGCGCGCAATTGCCGCATCGGCTTTTCTGGTCGCTCAATTTTGCGTGCCGGCGCGAAACCTTCGAACGCATAGGCGGCTTCGACGAACGCTATGAAGGCTATGGCGGCGAAGATACGGATTTCGCGTTCAGGGCAGCGCAAGCGAACGTGCCGATCCAGCTTGTGCCTGCAATGGCGTTCCATCAGTTCCATGCCAGCTTCGACCCGCCGCTCAACCATCTGAGCGCGATCGTCGCGAACGCACGCTTGTTTCGAAAGCGATGGGGCATCTGGCCCATGGAAGGCTGGCTAACACAATTCGCTCAAGCCGGATATATTCACTGGGATACGGACAATCTCGAATTACTTCGGATGCCTTCACATGATGAGATTGCGCAGTGCAAGGTTTCTGCGCCTGTCACGCGTGCGCAAACGTAATCACGATTCGCGCGGAGGAAGCGGACCCAGCAGCGCCGATACGTTGGTGCTGGCGGCAATAAGACCGCCCTTTTGGTCGAAGCAAAGCAGCGCGCCGTGCGGCCGAACCAGTCCGAGCGCGTGGATCGGCTCCTGATCGCAACTCGCCACGATTTGCCATGAAGATGTGAGCCTCCGGCGATGCCATAACGGCCGGTACGGTCTGACAAACGGATCGAATTGGCTAACCGAACTCTGACACACGCGGTACGAATTTCCGATTACTAAAAAAGCATGAGAATTAAGATCAGGAAAACCCTTGCTGAATTAAAGAGCGAAATCCATGTGGCCGTAAAAGATACGTACCATCCACAGGATTTGAAATGCAGCACCTTCGACCGAGAACTTTGTTTGCGTGGCCTCGCCGGCGCTTTGCCACCACGCTCGTTCTGGTTTCATTGTCCGCCATCGCCATGTGTCTGGCCGTTCTCGCGACGGTCTCGATCAATCTTGCCCGCGATGCCGACGAGCAGCGCCTGCGCCGCGCGCTCGACGTGGGTTCGGAACTCGAATTGCTCGTGGATCTGCACCTCGCGGCCAATACCGACTTTCTAAAGGGAGTGGGTTCGGCTGCGTTCGAATCGCGGGCGTGGCCCATTGCGCGCGCTGTCATGGTGTCGCGCGCCTATAACCATCTCGATCTTCTTCTGGCGGATTCACCGACGGCCACTGAAAAGCTGACCGAACTGCGCCGCCTGAGCGGACTGTGGCCCAAGGCGCTACAGGACGCCGCGCAAAATATCGCGCTGGCCGCGCATGGAACGGCGGTCGATCCTAAACGGCTTCTGCGCGCCAATGAATCGCTCAAGTCGATCATGGATATTCTCGCCTCTCTCAGAAGCGACGAGCGCGATCTGATCGCGGGCATGCAGGAAAAAGCGCAATCGCAAATTCTCAAACAACGCATCGCGCTTGTCGTCGGACTGGCGACGGGCATGCTGCTGCTGGCCTTCGCGCTATCGAGCCGGCATCGCTCCGCGCTTGCCAAAAGCGCCGCGCGAATCGTGGCGGAAGAAGCACAGAATCGATTCAGTCAGTATTTCGATCAGCACCCCGTAGCGATGTTGATTTTCGACATCGAGACCGGCGTCATTCTGACCGCCAATTCCGCGGCGCTTGGTCAATACAATGCGACGCTCGAACAACTCAATGGCATGTCCATTGTTCAGTTGCGCCCCGCCGAGGAAGTGGAACGCTTTCAGCGAGATTTCGACGGTTACGTGCGTTCGGGAATGAATTCGGGTTCGGGCGGCATCAGACGTCATTGTCGTCTGGATGGCGAAGTCATTTTCGTCGACGTGTCTTTCCATCTTCTGGCATTCGGCGGTCACGACGCCTGCTTCATTACCGCGCACGATGTCACCGCGCACGAGAAGGCCAAGGAGCAGCTTCATTTGCGCAGCCGGGCCCTCGAAGCCGCGAGAGATGCGATCGTCATATCGCACTTGCTGGACGATTCGCATCACATCACCTACGCGAACACGGCGTTCGAGCGTCTGACCGGTAAAGACGTGGCGCATGTGATCGGCGCGCAGGCCCAGGCGAGCTTCGGCTGGAATCACGCCGCACCCGAGATCGTGTCCCTGCAGGCCGCGATGCGCGACAATCGCGAGGTATCGCAGTTGGTGAGAATCCGGCGACTCGACGGCACGAGCTTCTGGAGCGATACCTATGTCGGCCCGATTCTCGACGAACACGGACGCCCGACGCATTGCATCACCGTTTTGAGCGACGTGTCCGAGCGTATCCGCTATCAGGACCAACTCAGACAGCAAGCCTCCGAAGATGCCTTGACGGGCCTGCCCAACCGGCTCGCGCTTGGGCATCAGCTTTCGAGCGCCGTCGATCACGCGAGACTCGAAGGCGAGACCCTGGCGCTCGTCTTCCTCGATCTCGACAATTTCAAGGGCATCAACGATAGCCTCGGGCACGCAGCGGGTGACGACGTGCTTCGGGAAGTATCACGACGTCTGGTGTCCTGCGTGGCGCCTCCCGCGACCGTGGCGCGTTATGCGGGCGATGAATTCGTCGCCGTCATTCCGGGCCGCACGCATGCCCAATGTCTGGAAGATGCGGACCGCATCAGGCTGGCGCTTTCATGCGAGATGACGGTCTGCGACACGACCATCACGCCCGAGGCAAGCGTGGGCATTGCGTTCTATCCCGAGCACGGCACGGATGCCGAAAGTCTGCTGCGTGCCGCCGATGCCGCGATGTACCGCTCCAAGTCGAGCCGTGCCGGTTCGATCAGCGTGTTCGATCCACGGCTCGCGGCGGCGGATGCCGCGCAGGCCGCCATGGCCAGAGCGCTGGCATCGGCCATCGATCGCGACGAACTCTATCTTTTGTATCAGCCCAAGGTGTGCTTGCGCACGCAAAGAGTGCAGGGATTCGAAGCGCTGCTGCGTTGGCAAAGCGCCGAGTTCGGGCTCGTGAGTCCCGCGCAATTCATTCCACTCGCGGAGGCCACGGGTTTGATCGCGCACATTGGTGAGTGGGTGCTCGAACAGGCCTGTATTCAAGCCAGAGCATGGTCGAATTTGCTTGCGGATGTCGTGATAGCCGTCAACGTGTCTCCCATTCAGTTCGAACGAAGCAACGTGCCGGAAATGGTCTCCCGCGCGCTTGAACGCACCCGTGTCGATCCATTGAATATCGAACTGGAAATCACGGAAGGCACGCTCATGGCCCCTGCCGCGTTGCCTGCGCTGCATGCGTTGCGCCGGCTCAATGTATCGATTGCCATCGACGACTTCGGCACCGGCTTCTCAAGCCTCGGCTATGTGCGCAGCTTCATGGCGGACCGGCTCAAACTGGATATGTCGTTCGTGCGCGGCATAGGTTCGTCGCGCGCCGACGAAGTGATCGTGAAAGCTGTCATTGCAATGGCTTCGGCGCTGGATATTCGCGTGGTCGCGGAAGGCGTGGAAACCGCAGCTCAATTCGATTACCTCATTCGCAGTGGTTGCGACGAAGTGCAAGGCTTCTGGATCGGGCGGCCCATGCGCGCGGAAGTCGCGGAAAAATTGCTGGCGAAAGGCGAATTCCATTCGGAAGACATCGCTCGAACAATGGGTGTCGTGTAAGTCTTTTTTTTGCGCATCCCTTCAAGCACGGTTTTCGTATATAAGCGTTTGGCGCAAAAGCGCAGGCTATTTTCAGGAACGCTTGAATGTCACTTCTCGCCACGCTCACACGACGCATCGGCTTTTCACGCATTTCGCTCATGTGTCTGTCTTCATTGGCGCTACTTGCCGCATGTAGTCCGGTCAGGCTCGTCAACGCGCTGACTCCGCGAAGCGACTATGTTGCTCACTCTGACTTGCCTTACGAAAGTGGCGAGCGTCATTCACTGGATGTGTATGTGCCCAAGGCCGCTTCCGTGCCGGGTGCCTCGCGACCACTTATCGTGTTCTTCTATGGCGGCAGCTGGCAGACCGGCGAGCGTCGCGATTACCGGTTCGTGGGCGAAGCGCTTGCCTCGCGCGGCTACGTCACGGTCATTCCGGATTATCGGCTTTATCCTCAAACGATATTCCCCGGTTTCATGGACGATGCCGCGGCCGCCGTGTCATGGGCACGCTCGCATGCCACTGAATTCGGCGCGGACCCGAACCGCATCTTTTTGATGGGTCATTCGGCGGGCGCGCATATCGCGATGCTGCTCGCGACCGATCGCCGATATCTCAGCTCACGTGGCGTGGATTTCGGCTCTATCTCCGGTGCAATCGGACTGGCCGGACCCTACGATTTCCTTCCGCTCGACGATGAAACACTCGAAGCTATTTTTCCGGCGAATCTACGCGAGGACAGCCAGCCGATCAATCATGTAGACGGGCATGTACCGCCCATTTTTCTGGGTGTCGGCTCGGCAGACCATACGGTGGATCCCGGCAATACCACTCGCTTCGCCACACGTCTGCGGGCCGCGCATGACCGTGTCATGCTCAGGCGCTATACGGACATCAATCACGCGATGATCGTGGGCAGTCTGGCGAAGCCCGTGCGTGCTTTGTCGACGTTCATCACCGTGGCGCCCGTGCTCGGCGATGTCTCTGCGTTCATCGAACTCAACACGCCCTTGCCGCCCCGCGCATCTCAATGAAGCGCAAATGAAATGCAAAAGAAGGCGCAAAAAAGCCCAGCCGAATGAACTGGGCAATCCAATGGTCGGGGATCATTGGCGGAGGTTCTAAACGATGACGCGCGGGCAATGCCGCGCGTCATCGTCAAACTTATTGGTGCTGCGAATCAGGAACCAAAGAACACCGGCTTCATCCCATCGTTTGCATCCGGACGAACCGATGCATTGATCTTACGGCCAACGCGAGCGACGGCATGGTCGAATGTACGCAGCGGATGATGACCCGAAGCGGACGATCCATCCACTGCGCCACCGGTGCTGCTTACCGCCACGCTGTCGCCATTGGCGGGCTGACTTGCTTGTGCGAAAGATGACACGGCGGGGATTGCGAGCGCTGCGGCGACGATGAGCGATTGAACGAGTTTCATGATGCTTACCTCCAGGCTTGGTTTTTTCGCAAACACCCGTTTGCGTTTCAGTGAGTCAAGCATAGGCCCGAGGCGGCTTAGTATTAAGTGCAAACAGAACAAGTAATTGTTGTTGATTTAAGCGTTAACCCTAGTGTCAGGCGCTTGCCATCCTTAAGCCAGTTTTTATTGCCTAACGCTGGACTTTCATTTCCTTAGCGAAATTCGTGCTTTAGCCGTTATGCGGCCGTTCGCTAACATGAGGCCTCGCCGCATGAACAGGAACCTCGACCCCATGAAGTCCTATCCGTTGCGCTCGTATGAAGACGTGCGCGAAACGCTGCTTTCAAAACGTGAGCTCGCGCTGCTCGATGTACGCGAGGAAGATCCGCACGCGCGCTGTCACCCGCTGTTCGCGGCCAATTTTCCGCTTGCACGCATCGAACTCGATGCCTTCACGCGTCTGCCCAATCGCAGCGTGCCCGTTGTTCTTCTCGACGATGGCGAAGGATTGGCCGCACGCGCATTCGACGTCTTAAAAGCGCTCGGTTATACGAATCTCGCGCTGCTCGCAGGCGCGCTGGATGGCTGGATCAAGGCAGGCGGCGAAGTCTTTCGCGACGTCAACGTGCCGAGCAAGGCATTCGGCGAACTGGTCGAAGCGAAGCGACATACCCCCTCCGTTTCAGCCGAAGAACTGAAAGCGTTGCAAGCCCGAGGCGATGATCTCGTCGTGCTGGATGCGCGTCGTTTCGAAGAATACCGGACCATGAACATACCCGGGAGCGTCAGCGTGCCCGGCGCGGAACTCGTGCTGCGCGCGCGTGCGCTGGCGCCGAATCCTTCGACACGCGTGGTCGTCAATTGCGCGGGGAGGACGCGTAGCATCATCGGTGCGCAATCGCTCGTGAATGCGGGGCTTCCAAATCCGGTGGCGGCGTTGCGCAACGGCACGATTGGCTGGACGCTCGCGGGACAGACACTCGAACACGGCAGCGCCCGGCGCTTCGACCCGCAAGCGGGCCGCACAGAACCGGTTCTCGACAGTTCGCGGCATGCATCGCTTGCGCTCGCCACGCGCGCCGGCGTGCGCCGTACCTCGCTGAAAGCGGCCACGCGCTTCGTCGACGATGCAACGCGCACCACCTATCGCTTCGATGTACGCACACCTGACGAATACGCAGTCGCACACGCTCCCGGCTTTCAGAACGCGCCGGGTGGACAACTTGTGCAGGAAACCGAAATGTTCGCGCCGGTGCGCGGTGCGCGCCTGATCTTGTTCGATGACGACGGTGTGCGCGCCAACATGACCGCGTCATGGCTTGCGCAGATGAACATCGAAACCTATGTGGTCGATGGCGCATCGCAAACCGATCTTACGCAATCCGAAACATGGATACCTGAGAGGCCCACGCCCGACGATGTGGAAAAGATCTCAGCAAGCGAGCTTCATGCGCTGCTTGGCGATCATTCGAATGGCATCGTGCTGCTTGATTTCTCGCCAAGCGCGGACTTCGTGAAGGTGCATATTCCCGGCGCATGGTGGATTCTGCGCTCGCATCTGACTTCCTCACACGACGATCTGCGCCGCTTACCCGATGCAAAGCGCTACGTGCTCACGTGCAAATCGAGCGCGCTGGCGACATTCGCCGCACCCGAAGTCGCCGCGCTTACCGGCAAGCCCGTTCAGGTATTGAATGGAGGCAATGCAGCGTGGCAACGGGCGGGCTTTCCAGGCGAAACAGGTGAAACACGGCTTGCCTCGCCGCGTATCGATCGCTATCGCCGACCGTATGAAGGCGTGGATGCGCCGCGCGAAGCAATGCAAGCCTATCTCGACTGGGAATATGGACTTGTCGCGCAACTGGAACGCGATGGCACACATGGCTTTTTCGTCATTTAGATTGAAGCCGCGCTACGCCGAGTTCTTCATCGAAGAACCGCACCGCGGCATGGCCAATATATTCATGCAGTTTGGCCCGATCGACGCCGGCTGCATCGGCGCAGGCCTCCGGATAATTGTCTCGTCCGATCTGGTCGCATTCGTTGTCGAAAATTTCGTGGCCGACCGGACCGGGCATCACATCCAGCGTGGCATGCGGGATATGGTTGGCGGCAAATTCCGCGTTGTCCTTGAGAGGCGTCGTGGTATCGCCCGCGCCGACGATGATGTACGCCGGAACCGCCATCTGATGCAGCCCGGCCTCGTCCATGCCGAACCCCTGAATATCGCCGGGCGCCATTGCGAAGGCCGCCTTCACGCGCTTATCGCGTACGTGCAGCGCGGGCGTGGCGTCGGCTTGCATTTGGGCGCGTAAGTAATTCGGCACGTTTTCATTATTCTTCCACGCACGTTGAAAATTTTCGAATAGCGCGGGATCGACCATTGCGCCGCCGATCCACAGTGCGGTGAAGCCGCCTTGCGAATGTCCCGCGACACCTATCTCGTTCGAATCGATACGCGGCCCCCATTGGGGATCGTGGAGCAAATAAGTCATATCGATGCCGATATCGCGTGGCCGTTGCCAGAGCCGGCTCCGGACATAAAGCGCGCTGGAATCGAATGTGTTGGCGCGATAGTGATACAGCAAGGCCACGATATACCCGCGCGACGCGAGATATTCGCCGAACCATGCGTAAATCGATCCGTTCCCACCGGCACCGTGCGAGAACATGACAAGCGGATGCTTCAGGCCATCGTCCACGGGCGGTGCGTCTTTATGCAGATGAAGATTAGCCGACAACATCACTTTGAAAAGAGGAGCGTCTGCCTTGGGAGAAGCGGGGTAGATCAGCATGAAGTCGAGCGTTCTGCCTGCATCCGCCGGGTCTTTGAATTCGACTTGCGTCATACCGACTGAATAAAGTGTATTGGGCAAAGCGCGCTGTGAAAAGGCGCTGCCAGAGCCAAACAAACAGCAAAAGATAGTCAGTGCGCCTAAAAGGCTTGCAGCGCGGTTTCGTCCTACACGAGCGAATGGCATGGCTTCCCCCGGACTCGTTAGCAGAATGAACGAATCATATACGCAGGCGGCTGCTTGACGGCGCTCAAGAAACGCTATTCATCCACGACGAAATCGAGCACCTCTTTCGTCAGTTCATCCGCGATGAAATCCACGAACGCGCGCGCCGCCAGTCGCGTGGCGCGTCCCATCGGGAAGTAGGCGTTCACAGGGAGCGCGGCCATTTTCCATTCGGGCAGCAAGTGCACGAGCGTGCCTGCCATGACTTCTGACTTGCACGCCCATGAAGTCGTCGAAACAATGCCAAGCCCGGCGACGGCTGCCGCCAACGCACCCGCCGTGTCGTTCGTCGAGACATGAGGCTGTACTTCGATGGATGTCGCCTCGCCCGCTCGTTCGAATTGCCACGACGATGCATGCGCCCCCGCCGGCCCGCCGACGATCCGATGCCCTGGAATATCTTCCGGCACGCGCGGCACGCCGTGCCGTTCCAGATACGCGGGCGAAGCGACCACCACGCGATGCATCTTCCCGATCCGCCGCGCGGTGCCTGAAGAATCCGGCAGACTGCCCACGCGAATCCCGACATCGACCGCCTCGCGAATCATGTCCTGCCATCGGTCGTCGAGGAGAATCTCCAGCCTGAGCGAAGGATGCAGTGCCGCGAAGGCAGACAGACGAGGCATGACCACGCGCATCGCCATGGTCGACGGCATGGCGAGCCGCAACACGCCGCGCAGTTCGCCGGTTTCGCGCACGCTGTTCTCGGCATCTTCGATCGCGGCCAGAATCGGCTCCATGCGCGCCAGATACTCGAGGCCGGCCTCCGTTGGCACCACTGCACGCGTGGTCCGCGTGAGCAGGCGCGTTCCGAGTCCCGCTTCGAGTTCCGCGATCATCCGCGACACTTGCGATTGTGCGAGTCCGCATTCTCGCGCGGCCGCCGAAAAGCTGCCCAAACGGGCCACACGCGTGTAAAGCCTCAACGTCAGGATGTCCTTCAAGCACGCTCCTTTCTTTGAATCACCATGACCCATGCTCGTCCAGCATAAATCTTAGCCAAATCCGATGGCTACCGGAGCCCGGGCGAAAACGCGACAGTGTCATCACGGCAAGGCTTTGAACGCCGAACCTTACTCACCCATTTGATCCGGAGTCCAACATGACTATTGTTCTCGTTACCGGCGCCGCCGGCGACACAGGCCGACCCACCGTCGAACGCCTGCTTGAAAAGGGTTTCGCCGTCCGCGCACTGGTGCGGCGCGATGACCATCGCGCACAAACGCTGCGCCAACTCGGCGCCGAAGTCGTATTCGGCGACATGATGAGTCTGCGCGACATCCGTCTCGCCATGAAGGGCGTGCAGCGTGCCTATTTCTGTTTCCCGCTTGCGGAAGGACTGGTCGAAGCCGCGGTCATCTTCGCGCAGGCCGCGAAAGAGCAGGAACTGGAGCTGATCGTGAATATGTCGCATAAACAATCGCGCCCCGCCGCGCGCAGCAAGGCGACGCAAAACCATTGGCTTTCCGAGCAGATCTTCAACTGGTCCGGCGTGCCTTCGGTGCATCTGCGCATTACCTTTTTTGCCGAATGGCTTCTTTATATCGCGCCGCAAATTCAACGTGGCCGCTATGTCATGCCGTATAACAAGGAAAGCCGCTTCGCACCCATTGCGGGAAGCGATATCGCGCGCATTGTCGCGGGCATCGTCGATAACGCCGCGCCTTATATCGGCCGTGCGCTGCCATTGCATGGTCCGGTCGAATTCAGCCATGAAGAACTGGCGGCGGAAGTCAGCCGTGTGCTGGGGAAAAACCTTCCCTATGAGCATGTCACCGTTTCGACCTTCCTCGAACTCTTTGGTCTGCAGGATGCCACCGCCATGCGCAAGCATTTCGAGGCCGTCACCATCGACCAGCAGGAAGGCTTGCTGGCCGGCACCGACGATACAGGCAAGGAAATCATCGGGCAGCCTTTGACCACCGTCGAGCAATTCATCAAGGCGAACTGGTCGAAGTTCACGGGCGACCATTCGTCTGAGCTTTAAAGACCAGAGCGATGCCGATTCAGCATAAGCCTTAGCCTGATGCGCGGACTACCGCCCGACATCGCGATACACGATAGTGATGACAACGGGGGCGCAGCGGAAAAGAATAAAGCCTTTGCGCCGTCTACCGATTCGTTTCTTAACCATTTATTAAGGAATATTGATCATGTCCAAGAAAGTGTTGATTACCGGCGCAACCGGCGATACAGGCCGCGCGGCCGTTCGTGAATCGATCGCGCTCGGTCTCGATGTACGCGCGATGGTACACAAAAAGGATGCTCGTTCGGCAGCGCTCGAAGCGCTCGGCGCTGAAGTCGTGGTGGGCGATCTGCTCGAAATCAATACCATTCGCGACGCCATGCAGAATGTGGACGCCGCCTACTTCGTGTGGCCCGTTCAGCCGGGTTTGATTACCGCCGCCGTGAACTTCGCGCAAGCGGCCAAAGAGACCGGCGTCAAGACCGTCATCAATCTATCGCAACGTTCGGCGGACCGCGAATCGGCCAGCGATTCATGCCGCGATACGTTCATTGCCGAAGAAGTATTCAACTGGTCGGGACTTGCCGTGATTCATCTTCGTCCCACGTACTTTCTCGAATGGCTGCTTTATCCGTGGCAACTGCCGTATCTGCAACAAGGCATTCTGCGCATGCCGGTGGGCCGGGGCCGTCACTCGCCCATCGCCGCCGACGATCAGGGCCGCGCCATCGCCGCGTTGCTGAAGAATCCCGAAGCCCATATCGGCACGACGATTCCGCTTTCGGGTCCGGTCGAAATGGATCATGAGCAAATGGCCGCCGAATTATCCCAAGCACTTGGTCGCGAGATTGTCTTTCAGGACCTGCCGATCGATGAATACGTTCGTTCGATCGAAGCGATGGGCGTGCCTGCGTATATCGTCCAGCATCTCGGCGGCGCCATGGCCGACTATCAAAACGGACACATGGCCGGCGCGGACAACAACGTTGAAAAGCTGACGGGCCGCAGATCCATGACGGTGGGTGAATTCGCCCGGCTTCACGCCGACCGGCTCAACGGTCAATAACTTTTTATTCGAATCGGAATTCATCATGAAACTGACTCAATCCATCGCCCTCGTCACGGGCGCGAATCGCGGCATCGGACGCGTTTTCGTCGAGGAACTGCTTGAACGCGGCGCGTCGAAAATCTATGTCGCCGCGCGCGACACCGCGTCGCTCAAAGACTTGCTCAAGGACGCAGACCGCCGCCTCGTCCCGCTGCCGCTCGACGTCACCGATCCCGATCAGGTCGCCGCTGCCGCAGCGATTGCATCGGACGTCACGCTGTTAATCAACAATGCGGGCTATGCGGCCTTTGAGGGTGCGCTGTCCGCAACCAATATCGACAATGCCCGTCAAGAGATGGAAGTCAATTACTTCGGCACGCTGGCGCTGACTCGCGCATTCGCACCGATTCTCGCAAAAACGGGCGGCGGCGCCGTGCTGAACATGCTGTCGATGCTCTCGCTCGTCAGCTTGCCCGTGGCGGCAACCTACTCTGCTTCCAAGGCCGCGGGCCTGTCGCTCACGCGCAGTTTGCGCGCTGAACTGGGCGCTCAGGGGACGCAAGTGATCGGCGTGCTCGCCGTCCAGACAGACACCGAAATGGGTGCGAACTTGCCTGAGCCGCGCATGACGCCGCAAGAGGTCGTCACCGATGCGCTCGACGCCATCGAAACCGGCATCAATGATGAAATCGTCGCCGGCAATCAGTCGCGCAGCATCCACGCGGCCTTCGTCGCCGATCCCCGGGGCCTGCAAGCAAAGATGTCCGCGCGCCTGCCCACGACCCTTTAATGCAAGAGGACATCATGAACTTTCTTGAAACGCTTGCCGGCCGCAATGCCGAATTTTCGAAAGAAGGCTTTTCCGCCGGCCTGAAAATGCTGCCGTCACGCCGTACGATGATTGTCGGCTGCGTCGATCCGCGCGTCGATCCAATGGACGTGTTAAAGCTCCAACCGGGCGAAGCGGCCATCATTCGCAATGTCGGCGGACGCGTGAATCCGGCGCTTTTCGAAACCATGGCGATTCTCGGCACGGTATCGAAAGCAGCCGGCGAAGCGGTCGGCCACGGCTGGAATCTGATCGTCCTGCAACATACCGATTGCGGCATCAATGGCTGTTACCATCACGCGCCAAGGCTGCTGTCCAAATACATGGGCGTGGAAGATGACAAGCTCGATGAACTCGCCATTACCGATCCCTATCGCGCAGTTGCAATCGACGTGGCGGCGCTCAAGGCTAATCCGAATCTGCCGGGAGATTTCACGGTGACGGGTCTCGTTTATGACGTTGAAACCGGCCTGGTGGAGACAGTCGTTCCTCCTGCGTTGTTGCGGCCCAAGCCAGTCAATTCTTGACGTAGTCCAGCAGCGTCTGCTTTCCGCTTACGTATTTATAAAGCGAAATAGTCCCGTGCTGAAGGTCTCCTTTCGCATCGAAGCGTGTCTGGCCAAGCACGCCTTCGTAGTCGGTAGCGGGCATTGCGGCGAGAATCTTGTCCGGTGCGATCGAGCCTGCGCGCTGCATGGCATCGGCGATCACATAGACCGCGTCATAGGCGAACGGCGAATTCAGCACGGGATGACCACCGAAGCGCTTCTCGTAGCGCTGCGTGAACGCCGGTCCTTTAGGCATTTTCTCCAGCGGTGAACCGGCAATCGAACAGATCACGTCGTCTGCCGCAGGTCCGGCGAGCTTGGCGAGATCGTCCGCGCACAGGCCATCGCCCGCGAGAATCTTCTGCATCATGCCGAGTTGTCTCGCCTGCTTGGCGAACGGACCGCCCGTTGCGTCGAGTCCACCGTACATCACGGCATCCGGGTGCTCACCTTTTATTTTAGTCAGGATTGCTCGAAAATCTGTCGCCTTGTCGTTGGTCGCGTCGTGCGACACCACTTCGATTCCGTTCGCCTTTGCCTGCTTCTCGAACTCGGTAGCAAGACCTTGCCCGTACGCGGTGGCGTCATCGACAATCGCCACTGTCTTGACCTTGAGCGTTTTCATTGCATAGTCGGCCAGCGCCGGGCCTTGTTGCGCATCGGTCGCCACGACGCGATAGGCAGTCCTGAAGCCCTGTTGCGTGTAGGCCGGGTTCGTGGCCGAAGGGGACACTTGCACGATACCCGCATCGCTATAAATCTTCGATGCCGGAATGGTCGTGCCCGAGTTCATGTGGCCCACGACCGCGACCACTTTGTCATCGACGAGCTTTTGCGCGACCTGTGTCGCCTGACGGGGATCGCCGGCGTCATCTTCCGCGTCGAGAACCAGAGTGAGTTTTTTCCCGCCAACGACCAGCCCTTTCTGATTGATCTCCTCCACGGCCAGCCGCGCGCCGTTCTCCGTGTCCTTGCCGAGATACGATGCCGGCCCCGTCAACGGCGCGACTTCGCCAATCTTCACGGTCTCGTCCGCATTCGCTATTACGTTTGCGCTCATCACGCCCAGAACGCAAAACGCCAGGCTGTTCTTGTTCATTGCACTCCCCTCATCGGTTGTTGTCCGCATTCGCCACCAGGCCGATGGCGAAGTCAATTTATGCGTCCACAAACGCGCGGCATTGCATTGAATTGCCAGAAAACAGAAGAATTGCGACAGCACTCAATCGACTATTGGAACCCTATAATGGCCGGGTTCAGACAAGCCGCCCGCGATCATGACGCCTGCCGATTCAATTCCCGATGGCTCCACGCTGATACAGCGGCTCGATGCACTGTCCAGCGTCGAGGGCAACGCGCGTGCGGAACTGAACATCGGCATCCTTCTTTGGCCGCGCTTCCCGCTTCTGTCGCTGGGCGGACTCTGCGACGCGCTGCGTCACGCCGCCGACCGGGGCGACAAGAGCCGTCCGCTGCGCTGCGTATGGACGACGCTTGGCGTGCCCGGCACCGCCGTCGAATCGAGCTGCGGTATCAAGGTGCCGGTCCAATCGGCCTTCGCAAACGTCGATCAGTTCGATTACATCGTGGTCATCGGCGGCTTGCTCCCGTATCTCGACAAAGTGGATTTGAAATACTTGGCATTCCTGCGCGCCGCGTCGCAAGCCAATGTGCCGCTCGTGGGCATCTGCACGGGCAGCTTCGTGCTGGCCCGCGCCGGACTCATGACGGACCGCGTGGCGTGTGTGCACAGTTTTCACTTCGATGACTATCGCGCCATGTTTCCGGAATTGCGCGTGCTCACGCATGCGGACTACCTGATCGACGGTGACCGCATCACCTGCGCGGGCGGCATTTCGGTGATCGAACTCGCGGCCCGGCTCATCGACATGCATTGTGGACCGGACCGTGCATCCAAAGTCATTCATCAGATGACGGTCAGCCGCAATGCCGGTTCGTCCTTCATCGAGCGGCGGCGCGCGCTGGGCTATCTGTCCGTGGAGGATGCAACCGTGCGTCACGCGGCGCTGCTCATGGAGGAGAACCTTGAAGCGCCGCTGAACATCGCGGTGATCGCCAGGATGGTCGGCACCAGCACACGTCATCTCGAACGCGCATTCAACGCCGAAATGGAGATGTCGCCCAATGAGTTCTACCGGCGCATGCGATTACGTTACGCCCGCTGGATGCTGCTCAATACCACGCGCAAGGTCACCGATATCGCCTATGAATGCGGCTTCGCCGACTCCGCGCATTTCATTCGTGTGTTCCGGGATACGTATGGCGTCACGCCAGGCAAGCTGCGCGGCTCGCGCACGCGTCCGGCGGCCGATTGAATACTCGATTGAATCTTTTTCTCTGTCTGTCGCGTTTGTTCTATTTTTCTGCCTGATGGTGCAATCTCTTTCGATGCCGTTGTCTCACCATTCGTGATACGGCCTCCGAACTATTTTCACATTCAACATCCCTATTGCATGCGCGAAAAACCGAACATCGTCGTGATCGGCACGGGCGGCACCATTGCGGGTCGCGGTGAGACCATGGCCGATACCTCGGCTTACACTTGCTCCGTCCTCGATATCGGCGAAGTGCTCGCGACTATCCCAGAAGCATCTGCGATTGCCACGTTGCGCGCGGAGCAGTTGCTTCAACTCGGCTCCGAAAACTTCGGCAATACGCATCTGCTGATGATCGGCAAGCGGATCGCCGCCGCGCTCGCGGACGATGCCACGGACGCCGTCATTCTCACCCACGGCACCGATGCAATCGAGGAAACCGCCTACTTTCTGCATCTGACCTTAAAGAGCACCAAGCCCGTGGTCGTCGTCGGATCGATGCGCCCGCCGTCCGCAATGAGTTCGGATGCATCGCTCAATCTCTATCACGCCGTTTGCGTGGCGGCGCATTCGTCCTCGCGTGGACTCGGCACGCTCGTGGTCGCGAACGAGGAAATTCATACTGCGCGCGATGTTTTCAAAACGAGCAGCTTCAAGCTGGAAGCATTCCACTCGCCCTACGGCGCGCTCGGCCATGTGAGCGAAAGCCGGCCGCGTTATTACCGCAAGCCCGCGCGCGACCATACGACAGAAACGCCCTGGTCGGTCGAGCGGATCGAGGCCTTGCCTAAAGTGGATATCGTCTATGGATATGGCGCGCTCGAAGCAGATGCCGTCGAAGCGATTGCATCGCGCGCGAAAGGCATCGTCTTCGCGGGCACGGGGAACGGCAACATCGCCGCGCACCTGATCGGTCCGTTGCGCGATGCCGCGCGTCGCGGTGTGCATATCGTTCGCGCCTCGCGCACGTCGAATGGCATGGTCATGCGAAATGGCGCGTTGCCTGACGACGACTACGGCTGGACCGTGATCGACGATCAGCCGCCACAGAAAGCACGCATCCTGTTGATGCTGGCGATGCTCGATTCGAACTCGTCTGAAGCGATACAGTCCATCTTTTACCGATACTGAACCCGCGATATCGAAGAGCGGTTCAGAGTGGTGGTGGCATCGGCGGTATTCGACCATTCGATAAGCCATGCATGAACCGCGACCGTGACGTTCTGAACGTGGCGTGACGCCCTCCTCGATGGGCGTGTTCTTTTATACTTGACCTACGTCCCGCGCCTGAAGCGCGCCTCGCCGTGAGCTCATGAAAAAGATCAAGCCTGGCCTCGTGCTCGAACTCGTCGCCAATCTGTTGCTGCCGTGGCTCGCCTATCGGCTCGCGTTGCCCTATTGGGGCAATGTCGGTGCGTTGTATGCATCCGCTGCGCCGCCGCTCGTGTGGAGTCTCATCGAATTCGTTCGCTCGCGCCGCGTGGACGCCCTGTCCGCGCTCGTCCTGTTCGGCATCGCTCTTTCCATTGTCACGCTTGCGCTAGGCGGCAGCCCGCGCATCTTGCTGGTGCGCGAATCGCTTGCCGCGGGCGCCACGGGCATTGTCTTTCTGGTATCGCTATGCTTTCGGCGTCCACTGATCTTTTATCTTGCACGCGCCACCGTGGCACGAGAACAGGAAAACGGCGCGGAACGCTTCGAACAATACTGGAGCGATAGCGCTTCCTTGCGCGCATCGCTCAAGCTCATGACACTGGTCTGGGGCGTGGGACTGACCATGGAAACGTTGCTGCGCTTTTATTTCGCGTGGAACTGGCCCGTCGAGCGTTATCTCGTCGTTTCACCGATCATCAGTTATGCGATTTATGGCGGACTGCTTGCGTGGACATTCTGGTTTCGCGGGCGGCTCGTTGCACGGCAAAGCACCAAGGACCCGTCGCGCGACGGACTGCTTGGCTAAGCCACTCGAACGCTTACCAGCCTGCCGCGACGCCATCGCTGCGTGCATCTCCGCCCGCTTCCAGCAAACCATTGGCGTGACGCACGATCGCACCTGCGTGACCCATTGCTTCGTCATACGAACCAAGAATTTCGACCTCGTGACCGCGCGCGCGTAACGCCTCGATCGTCGATGCGGGAAAGCGCGCTTCGAGCTTGAGCGAATCCGAGCTTTGTCCCCAGGTGCGCCCCAGCAGCCAGCGCGGTGCATCGATCGCGGCCTGTGGATTCCAGCCGAACTTGGCGATGCGTGAAAACACCGCGCTCTGCGATTGCGGCTGACCATCGCCGCCCATGTTGCCGTAGACCATCGTGCGGCCATCGTCGAACCGCGCAAATGCGGGGTTCAGCGTATGAAACGGCTTGCGGCCCGGCATCAACGGATTGAGCGCGTTGGGGTCGAGTGAGAAGCTCGTCCCACGGTTCTGCCAGTTGATGCCCGATTCATTCAGCACGATACCGCTGCCGAACTCGTGGTAGATGCTTTGAATGAAGCTCACCGCCACGCCATTTCCGTCGATGACGCCCATCCATACCGTATCGCCCGGACCACGCCCTTTGCCCCATGGCGCGGCTTGCGTCATCGATACCTGCGCAGCCATGGTGTCGAGTGCGGTGGAATCGAGCAGCGCCTGCGGATCGATACTCATATGATCCGGGTCCGTGATATGCGCATCGCGCACCTTGAATGCGAGCTTGGTGGCCTCCACGCATGCGTGAACGTAATCGGCGCCGAGCGGGTCCATGCGTTCGTCCAACACGCGATCCAGAATGCCGATGATGAGCAGCGAGACAAGGCCTTGAGTGGGCGGCGGCATGTTGAAAACCGCGCCGAGCGAGTGGCGCAATTCGAGCGGTGCGCGCAGGCGTGCTTCATACGTTTCCAGATCGGCTAAAGCGATTGGCGATCCAACGCCTTGCAAGTCTCGAGCAATACTGCGCGCCAGTTCGCCTCGATAAAAATCATCGAGACCTGCATGAGCGAGTTGTTCAAGCGTGCGCGCCAGACGCGGCGCGCCACAGCGTTCGCCTGTCGATGTGGCTTTTAAATAGGTTTGTGCAAAGCCCGAAATGCTCTCTAATTCTTCGCGCTTGCCCGCAATGCAATGCGCCTGACTGCGCGTGACAGGATAACCGTGCTTAGCGTAATGAATGGCGTCCTCGAGCAACCGGGAAATGCTTAAGCCTCCGCCTAGCCTGTCGCGCGAAATGCCTAAAGCCTTTGACCAGCCCGCAACCGTACCGGCCACCGTGTTAGCCGCCAACGGCCCGCGCACCGGAATCTGCGTGAATCCATGCGATTTATATCGTTCGATGCTCGCTGCCAGCGCCGCGCCGCCGCACGCTTCTATTCCCAATGGCGCCTGCCCCGGCTGCGCGATCAGCCAGAAACCATCTCCGCCGATGCTATTCATATGCGGATAAACCACCGCGATAGTCGCCGCAGCAGCGACCATTGCCTCGATGGCGTTGCCGCCTTCGCGCAGCACACCCAGCGCGCTTTGCGTTGCGAGCGCATGAGGCGCGACGGCCATGCCGCGCACGCCGCGAGTCGGATTCGGAATGAAAGACGTCATCGGTTTTTGTTCCTGCGCAAACGATGCATATTCAGGTGTCGTCGCCATTCAGGCGCACGATTGGCGTGCGGCTTAATTCGTTATTCGTTTCGACCAGCAAAAGCAAATGGCTTAAAAACGCCTTGCGGTCCTTGGGCGGCAAAGCCGCGATGGTCCGCTCATGCGCACGCGCCACGCGCGCTTCAAGCCGCGCGAGCAACGCATGCCCAACCTCGGTAAGTTCCGCCACTTTCTTGCGGCGATCGCTTCTCGACACGCGACGCTGTACGAAGCGACGCTGCACGAGCCGCGTGAGCACGTCGGCGATATTCGCACGATCCAGTCCCACTGCGCGCGACAAGGCAATCTGCTCCGACGGCCCGAGTTGTTCGAGCGCCGTGAGAATACTGTATTGCACCGGCGTGATGCCTTCAGGCGCGCACTCCTCCATGAACAACGCGACATGGATCTGATGCAAGCGGCGAATCAGAAAGCCCGGCCTTTCGTTAAGCGTCGTATTGCGCCATTCGTACGCCAGATGATCGGGCAAGGCATCCATGTTCAGTTCGAGGAGATGATGATGATGATGGGCTGATCGTCAGCATACAGCGTAACTATTCAATCACGAAGTACGCGTATGCAAGTCTTTGCTTTATCCAGGCCGTTTTACTGAAAAGGGCTAAGCACAAACGGCGGGCCGCACGTAGCACACCGGTGCGCTCATGCACGAATTCAAGGCGTTTAAGATTTATGTGGTGCACCACGCTTTTTTTATTCGACCTCGCGAACGCTAAAGCCTGTTCGCCGCAAGCCTTTCAGGCAACCACGTTCGTTGGCATACCCCTTGCATAATCCTGCGACGAAATCGTCAGTATCCAGACGAATTTTTTTGATTCGACCAACCGTTATCCGTCGTGCGTGCGCCACACGCACTCATGCGCGGCCCAACAACACGAAGGGGGTTTTATGTCAGTCCGTCAACGCCATGTCGGCACTTTGCTTCGCGCATGCGTCATCACGCTGCTTGCAACCGCCGCCATGAGCCAATTCGCGCATGCAGCGAGCACCGATGAAATCAAGGCGCGCGGTTATCTCAGCGTTGCCACGGAAGACGACTACACACCGTTCGAATTTGTCGAGGAAGGCAAATCCACGGGCTACGACAACGACCTGCTGGCGCTCGTGCGCAAGAAGATCGGTGTCGATGTGAAGCAGCAGGTCATGCCGTGGTCCGGCATTCTTCCGGGCGTGACCACGGGCAAGTACGACATGGCGCTGACCGCCGTGCTCGTGACGGATGAACGCAAGAAGACCTTCGATTTCGCTTCGCCGACCTGCGAATCCATTACTTACTATGGAACCAAGAAAGGCTCATCGATCAAGAGTCCCGATGATTTGCTCGGCAAGGTGGTCGGGGCGGAAACGGGCAGCGCCATGCTGACGGACCTCAAGCAGTTCAACGAGGAACTCAAGAAGAAGCACGGCGGCAATGGGCTTAAACAAATCGTCGAATATCAGTCGTATCCGGAGGCCTATCAGGATCTTGGGCTGGGCCGCGTGGACGCCGTCGCCAATACACAGATCAGCCTGAATTCACTGGTCAAGACGCGTCCCGATACGTTCGTCGTCGGTCAGGCCATCGGCAAGCCGACCTATATCGCGTGGGCCGTCAAGAAAGGCAATGCCGATGTATTGAAGATGGTCGATACCGCGCTGCTCGAATTGCGCAAGAGCGGCGAGATGTATCAGCTTCAGCAAAAGTGGTTGGGCGCGACCTATAAGGACATGCCGCAATCGGTCAATTGATGTTCTCCCGCGTCTATTTCCCTGCAAGCCGATGAACGCCTTCGACTATTGGAGCATTTTTCAGGGCGCGCTGGCGACCGTGGTCCTGTCGGTCGCCAGCATCGTGCTGGGCGTGCCGCTCGGTCTCGGCCTCGCGCTGATTCGCTGGGCACGTGTGCCGGCGTTGAACCGCTTCGCGGTCGCTTATGTGAGCCTCGTTCGCTCATGTCCGGCGGTCACGCTCACGCTGCTGATCTTCTTCGCGTTGCCGCAGTTCGGCATCTCGCTCGATCCCACGCCTGCCGCGATTCTCGCGCTCACCATCAGCACCGCCGCGTTCAATTGCGAAATCTGGCGCGCTGCGCTGATGAATTTTCCGCGCGACCAATACGACGCCGCGCTTTCGTTCGCGATGCCGCGCGGTCTGCGCTTTCGCCGCATCGTATTGCCGCAAATCTGGCGCGCGGCATTACCCGGTCTCGTGAACGAGATGACGCTACAGATCAAGTCCACGCCCGCCGTCGCGGTGATCGGTATCGTTGAAATCACACGGGCTGCATTACGCGTGGGTGCGCGCACTTATGATCCGTTGCCGCCGTTCATCTTCGCGCTCGTGCTTTACGGGCTGATCGTGTTCGTGCTCATTCGTGCGCAACGCGTGATCGAACGCCGTCGACCCGTGGAGGCGCACGCCTGATGGACCACTTTCTGATCGTATGGCAACAGCGTGCGGACGTGCTCTCCGGCCTTCTCGACACGCTCGGCCTGCTGGCGGTCGCGGCGGTGTCATCGCTTGTGCTGGGCGCGCTGCTCACGCCCGCGTTGATGTCGCGACGTCCCGCCATTGCGCGCATCGCGATGCTGTATGTCGATGCCATGCGTTGCGCGCCCTTCCTGCTTTTCGTCTATCTGATTTATTTCGGCCTCCCTACCGCCGGCATTCGCTTGTCCAATTGGTGGGCGGGCGCAGTGGCGCTGATTCTGTACAACACCGCCTACATGGCGGAATTGTTGCGCGGCGCATGGGCCGGTCTGCCCACGCCGATGATCGAAGCCGCACGCGCTTATGGCTTCACGGGCTTCAGCCTCGTGCGACGCATCATATTGCCGCCGGTCTTCACCACCGCCTTGCCGATGATCGGCAATCAGCTCGTGCAGATCGTCAAGGACAGCGCCTTTCTTACCGTGATCGCGGTCGGTGAATTGACCCATCAAATGAACGGCATACAGGCCACTTATTTCATTCCATTCGCCGCATTCATTACGGCGGTATTACTTTATTGGGCCATCTGCCTCGTGATCGAAGGCGGCAGCGGCCTGTTGTCGAGATTCGTCGAGGAACGCCGAGCATGAACTTACCCAACGACGCCCCGCCCCTTGTCATGCAGGCGGCCTCACGAAGCACGCCAGCGTTGGACACGGTGCTGCAACTCAACGGCATCTCCAAGTCTTTCGGCGAAAACCGCGTGCTGCGCGACGTTTCGCTTACCGTTCACAAGGGTGAGACGGTGTGTCTGCTCGGGCCATCCGGTTGTGGCAAGTCGACACTCCTGCGCTGTGTGAACTGGCTTGAGATTCCCGATGCAGGCACGGTCTACGTATCGAATCAACGCATGGGCGTGCGTGAGAATTCCGCCATCAAGTTAAGCGATGCGGAGCTTGCGCGATCGCGCGCGCGCATCGGCATGGTGTTTCAGCATTTCGCTTTATGGCCGCATCTCACGGTACTGCAGAACGTCATGGAAGCGCCGCTGCACGTGCTCAAGCGTCCTCGCGACGAAGTGCGCGCGGAAGCAGCACGATTGCTCGAACGCGTGGGTCTGACCGCCAAGATGGACGCCTTTCCCTCGCGTCTGTCGGGCGGCCAGAAGCAGCGCGTGGGCATTGCACGTGCATTGGCGATGAAGCCCGCCATTCTGCTCTTCGACGAACCGACCAGCGCGCTGGACCCGATGCTCGTCGGCGAAGTGCTGAGCGTGATGCGCTCACTCGCGGACGAAGGCGCGACCATGGTGATCGTCACGCACGAGATGGAGTTTGCGCGGCAGGTGGCGAGCCGCATCGTTTTCATGGATGCGGGCGAGGTCATCGAAACGGGGCATCCGGAACAGTTCTTCAGCGCACCGCAGACACCGCGCGCGAGGCAGTTTCTGGCGCGCTTTCGCTCACCGCATCAGCCCCTGGACGATCGGGATTTCGACGGCACCGCCTCGTCGCGGCTGGCGTGATTCTTTGGCATTTTGCATGCATCATGCAAAATGCCAAAACCCTGCTTGTACCGCTCACCTCACTTCGTCGCGATCATATCGGCGGCCTGCTTCACTTCGCCGTCCTTGTACTTTCCCCATGTTGCCGATAATTCCGCCATCGCACGGGGATCGCGGTCGTACTCGGGCAAGGTATCGGCATCCCAATTGTGGTGTTCATCGACGCCGCGCACCAGCGTGGCACGCCGGCGGCCCGTGGTGGAACGCGCATGCGTCGGCACATAGAAAAACGCGAAGCCGATGCGGCGGTCGTCCGAGCGATTCGGCAGCGAGCTATGCGCCGTGCGTTCGTGATGCATGGAGAACTGACCGGGTTCGAGCGGCATCTCGACGGCGAGGTTGTCGTCGATACCCACCAACGTCTGGCCTTTCGCGAGCATATTGTCTTTTGCATACGTTTCTTCGTGCCGCATGTCCGGGCCGCTGTGCGACCCCGGCAGCACGCGCAGCACGCCGTTTATCGAATTCGCGGGCGTGAGCGCCACCCACACGGTCACCTCCTCGTGCGGCGTCAGCCCGAAGTAAGTCGAGTCCTGATGCCACGACACATAGCGCGGATCACGACCGTTCTTGGCGAAGATCGACGCCCCGAACAACATGATGTCCGGCCCGATCAAATCTTCGACCGCATCGAGAATGGCAGGCTTCCGGGCCAAATCGACGATGGCCGGCAGCGCCAGATGTCCCTTGATCTTGAGCGTCCGATTGACATCCTCGCCCGTGTCCGTTTCGTATTGCTCGATGATGCGGCGATATTCCAGCGCCTCCTGCGCACTGATGGCGCGCATCGGATAGACATAGCCGTGTTCCTTGAAATGCGCGACCTGCGCTTCGCTCAGATGCTTCGTCATGGGCGTTCCTTTGACATTGATCGTTACTTGATGGATTGCAATGCCGCGTGGACGTTGCGCGCGACGCTCAGCACGCCCTCGTCGTCGCCGCGCGCGCCGATGACCGACAGGCCGAGCGGCGCGCCATCGAATGCGGTCCACGGCATGCTGACCTGAGGCAAGCCCGCGAGACCGGCGACACACAGCATCTTTTGAGACCGCGCGCGTGCGTGGTCGACGGCTTGCGCGGACGCATCGGTGCGCGGCGCGATGCCGGGCACCGTTGGCGTGAGCCAATACGTGCCCGCAGGCAACGCGAGCGACATCGCGCGCTGCGCCGCCACGCGAACACGCTGCGCACGCGCCACCTCCTCATGGGTGATGGACAGACTCGCCGCGAAGCGCGCACCGACATCGGCGCCGAAGCTGGTTGCATGTTCGCGCGCCCAGCTTCCGTGACGTTGCGCGATTTCGCCGGCTTGCAGCGTGCGAAAAGCAACGGCCCATTCGCCGAGATCGGCATTGAACGAGGTGGTTTCCACGCTTTCGAGAGACTGCATCGATTGCCTGAAGCGTGCAATGACATCGTTGTCCGCACACGCGATCATTTCATTCGGCATCCGAATGAAGTGGGACGCGACCTGCGCGGGAACCACGCTGCGCGCAAGCACTTCGAACACGTCGATCAAGGCTTCGGCGTCACGCGCGAACCAGCCCACGGTATCGAAACTTTGCGCGAGCGTGAGACAGCCATCCGGCGCAATACGTCCATGCGTCGGCCGAAACCCCCACACGCCGCAATAACTCGCGGGCAGCCGCACCGAACCGCCGCAATCGGTGCCGAGCGCGATATCCGCATCGCCCGCGGCAACGGACACCGCCGAACCCGACGACGACCCACCCGGGATACGCGCGGGATCGGCAGGATTCACCGGCGTTCCGTAATGCGCGTTGACGCCGGCGAGGCTATAGGTCAGTTCATCCGTGACGGTCTTGCCGATCCACCGCGCGCCTTCTTCGAGCAACGCGCGCACGGCCAGGGCCGTTTGTATCGCCACGCGTTGCTGTTCGCGCCATGCGAGATTGCCCGCGCCCGTGCGCAGGCCCGCGATGTCGAATACATCCTTGACGGCGAGGCGCTTGCCTTCGAGTTTCGCGCCGGTACGCGCAGCATGAGGCGGCGCACCGAAGCCATCCGCGATGAAAGCGCCATGCAGGCCCGGCTGAAGCAGTGGGTCGGTCATCGCAAGGCTTCCTCGAACAGTTCGACAGGTGCCGCGTATAGGCCACGCCCGAGCAGACCCGTGCGGCCATCATCCGCGATCATCGCGATGGCGGCGAGCGGTGCGGCGCGCTGCTCCACGACACGCGCGGCATCGAGCACGCCCGGCAGCATATTGAATAATGAATGCGATTGCGCACGGACGCGCGCCTGTTCGTCGCGCCAGCCAGCAGGAAGATAAGCCTCGAAGGCTTGCGCGGGTTCCGGCGCGAAAGCCAGCGCCTGCGCCCCGAAACCCGCCGCGTCGATCACGCCGCTGTCGCCCGTCAGCGGCGCGGCCTTCGCATGCTGTTCCGGATCGAGGCGCGGCCCCTCGGGCGCATGCGCGAGCGCAGTCACCCAACGCGACGGCGCACCCGCCAGGCGGATTCCCACGCGCTCACCGTTGCCGGCCAGCGCGATCACCAGCGTCGATTCATCGGCATGCGCGCGGGTAGCCGCCATCATCATCAAATGACAGGCGGCCATCCACGGTGTGAGAAAGAAAAGCGGTGTTTGCGCAAGCATGGCGTCGACGCGTTCGTCGCTCAGGCGCGGCGCGAGTTGCATGCGTAATGCATTCGTCGCGCTCGTCGTGCGGGCATGCAGATCGTCGCCATTGGCCAGCCCTTCCTTCGCCAGAGGAAACAGGTCGATCGGTCCTTCGCTCAACGCCGCTTGCAGAACAGGCATGAGCACGTCATCGCGCCATTTCAGACGGGCGAGGATGCGCTCGTCGCGACTGCCGAAACGAATCTGCGGACCGGCGCCGCTGCCGAGCAACGACCACGCGCGCTCGTTCTGGTTTTTTGCATTCGAAATGCCAACCAGCGGCGTACCCGGCGAGATGACCGCCGCGAGCGGTGTCACCACGTCATACGCCTGCGCGCTTTCCAGTCGGACTTCGCCCTGCGCGATCAGCCGTTCCGCGTGCGGCTCGTTTTTCGCCCAGCCTTCATGGAGACAACACATGACCGCCGACGACAATACCGGCGCTGAAGGCTTTCGCGGATCGTCGAACGGCGGCCCCGCATGAAGAAGCGTGAACGCGGGAAGGTCCACCGCGTCGCGCGCGGTGCAGACATCGCTCCATTGCGGGCGCACCGCGTGGATACTTTGCAGCGCGCGGGCATTGGCATCGTCACGCATGGGCGCACAGTCCTCGAACGGATTCACGCCGCGCGCGTGAGCGGCAACGTGGGCGAGACGGCATCGTGACGCACGCCATCGCGCAGGCAGAAAAGCGGCGTCAGCATGCGGTCCGTCATCACCTGCGTGCCCTCGTTGTCTTCGAGCACCCAGCGCCCGCGCCGGTCGTCGAGCACGCTGATGTCCGCCTTGCGGCCTATCTGAAGCGAGCCGATCTCGTCCTCCATGCCGATCATCTTCGCTGCGTTGCAGGTCGCCATCGCCACGACCTGATGCAGCGGCAAGCCCAGCGCGAGCATGCTGGTCATCGCGCTGACAAGGCTGAACTGCGTGCGTCCGAGGAACGAATGCTCCTCGTCGGGATGACTGTCGGGTGTGCCGGCGGGCGCGGGGACGTGCGTGTTGTAGCCGTGCATGTCGGCGCCCAGCGTATCGGGCATCACGCCTGCATCGAGCACCACGCGCGCGGTCTTGAAACTGAAATGCGAGCCATGCCCCACATCGATCTTGAGGCCGCGCGCGACCGCTTCATGCACGAGCGGATGCAGTTGCCCGTTCTCCTCGACGAAGCCGCCCGGATGACGGCTGAACGGATGCGCCAGGATATCGCCGGGCTTGAGCGTCTCCACGACTTGATTGAAGATCGAATCCGCATGCACGGGTAGCGCGTTTTTCTCGGGCTTGGGCCAGAGCTGACCGAAGTGGATATAAAGCGGCAACTCCGCGCCGCGCCCGATCTTCGCCGCGATCTTCATCACATCGAGACCCCAGCGCGCAAAGCCGCCAATTTCAGCATGCGCCTTCACGCCCTTGACGAGATCGGTGTTCGCACGCGCGGACTTGATGGTCGCGTCCGCATCGAGACAATCCGGGCGGTACAGGTCTGGATAATAGTGACCTTCCAGACCGCCCACGAGATAAGCGGAGATATACGACAGCACGCGCGTGGCCGAACGCTCGGCCACGAAATGCCTGAACCCCGGAATGGTGATGCAACTCGCCCCGCCCTGATCGACGATGGTCGTCACGCCGGACTGCACGCCGCATTGATCCGCGTTCAGCCCGAAGCGTCCCGTGACGTATTGGTAGACGTGACCATGTGTATCGATGAGGCCGGGCAGTACGAGCTTGCCGCTGCAATCGATCACCTCGGCATGCGGCGCTTGGCTCGCGAGGTCCGCGTCCATTGCAGCGATGACGCCGCCTTCCACCAGCACGTCGAGCGTGGCGTCGATCTTCCGGGCCGGATCGATGACGCGGCCCCCTTTGAGCAGAACTTGTGACATGGGCTGGAGATTGCGCGATTGAAGAGATGCGTGGTGTACCGCAAATTATGTGCCGGTTTTTAAAGAGCGGCTTTAAAGCGCGCGCTTTCCTTGCCCTGCATGGCATCGCGGTAGACCAGATGCGTGCCGTACCACGCATTTTTCCCGGACGCTGCGCACCAAAGCGGACGGCGCACTCGAAAACGCGCACCGCGAACAGGCACGACGCCTTCCCTTGGTGATTCGTTGGTGTACCCCGCAATTTTTGCGTCGCGTGGGTCTTTCGGCCTAGAATGGTGCATCGCCCGCTTCAACTATCAGACCGTGACCATGCGAACTACCGTCATCGAAGACAAGGACCTCCAGGAGATCCGCGCGGAACTCGCCGAGCGCCAGGCGCGTTCGCCGCTCTTTGCGCGCCCCGGCTTTCTGATTCGCCGCATGCATCAGATCCACACCTTCCTGTTCGCCGAGGAAACCAGCGAGTTCAACATCACGCCGGTGCAATACAGCCTGCTCACCACGCTGGACGCGCTCGGTGAAATGGATCAGAACACGTTGGCAATCGAAGTCGGACTGGAGCGTTCGAGCGTTGCCGAAGTGATTCCGCGCCTGCATGCGCGTGGTTTCGTGAATCGCACGCAGGCCGAGCATGACCGGCGGCTTCGGCTTGTCAAGCTCACGCCTGCGGGCAAGCGTCTGGTGAAGAAAATGGCAGCGGCCGTACAGCGCGCGCATGATCGCACCATCGAACATCTCTCGCCGGTGGAGCGTGATATTTTCATGCTGCACATGATCCGCCTCGTCGAATCGAACAACTCGGATAGCCTTGTGCCGTTGCGTTTGCCGGACAAAGAAGACCTTGTAGAGTGAACGCCTGGATCACGCCGCGCGCAAGTCGAATGCGCCGATATGCGCGGCAATCGCTGTGTTCACGGCATCGGCGTGCGTGAGCGGACCCATGTGGCCTGCATCGGCGAGCACGGCGAGCCGTGCTGCAGGCATCAGCGCGGACAAGGTTTCGGCGATGAGACGCGTCGGTGCGGGCGCATGTTCGCCGCGCATCACGAGCGTGGGAATGCGCAGATCGGCGTAAGCCCATGCGGGCGTCGGCTCATGAATGAGCGCGCGAAAATCCAGTGGCGCTTTGGGCACCCATCGCGTGAGCAATGCTTGCACGGAAGGCTTGAGTGCCGACCATGCGCCCATACCGCTCCAGTAATCGACGAAAGCGCTCGCCGCGCCGCGCAAATCTCCGCTCACCACGCCTTCCGCCGTGCGCGCCGCGACGGCCAGAATCTCCGCGAACGCGGCACTCCCGCTCGCGCCCAGAGCCTTGAGCAAATGAAACGCCGATGGTTCGTACAACGTGATACTCGCCACGCGCGCGGGCCGCTCCAATGCCGCGCGCAACGCCACGCCGCCGCCATACGAATGGCCGACCAGATGCACCGGTTCGTTTTGCCAGTCGATGATTTCGATCGTGCGCGCGGCTTCGTCCGCGAGCGTGAAGGCGCGTTCGCCGCTCCATGGTCCCACGCTGTCGCAGCCATAGTGCTCCGGCGCGATCAACGCGTAGCGCGCACCGAGCGTTTCGCCGAGGCGACGCCATTGGCTTGCGCCCGCGCCCGAGCAATGCAGCGCGATCACGGTCGCGGATTCGTGTCGTTCGAAAGTCGTTTTCATCGTTCAAGGTTGATCAGGTATCCAAACTCTTCTCAATGCAGGCGTCGTGCCAATGCAGTCATTTCGCGGCTCACCGGCTTTTGATGCGTGAAAGTGTCGGGGTCGCGCGAACGCTTTCGGCATTGAAAGCTAGAAACCACCAACACACGCTGCTTTAAGGAAATATCGGGAAAACCCCGAAAAAATTCCCGCCTGCACTCTCAAGGAACCTGCCCTCAAAGCCGTAAACGTGCCTGAAACCCGCGCAAAACCCTCATGCCGAATGGCGCGATAAGATACGGCTGCATGTCAGGCCAAACGTTAGCGCGCTCAGCCCAGCAGCCCTTGAAACCGGAGAACAAGGCGTGTCCAATCGCCAATCGCTCACCTTCAGGATGACGAGTTTCATCATCATCGTCTGCCTGTTGTTGATCGGAACGGATGTATGGCGCAGCGTCACCGCGCGCCGCGTGCAACTCGACGAGATGACCTCGGCGACGTCGAACCTCGCGCGCGCCATGGCGCAGCACGCGAACGACACCATCAAGGAAGCCGATACCACGCTGATCGGCATGGTCGATCGTATCGAACAGGATGGCATCACAGCTGAATCGCTCGAACGCATGCACCGCTCGCTCGTGGCGCGCGTCGGGCAATTGCCGCAACTGAACGGCCTGTTCATCTACGACAAGAACGGCGCGTGGATCGTGAATTCGCAGGCGAAGCTCGACCGCAGCCTCAACAACGCCGACCGCGAATATTTCATTTATCACCGCGAACATGCGGACCGTGGGCCGCATATCGGTTCGCCCGTACGCAGCCGTTCGACCGGCAAGTGGATCGTGCCGGTGTCGCGCCGCATCGATGCAGCCGACGGCAGTTTCGCGGGCGTGGCGCTCGCGACCATCGACGTGTCCTTCTTTTCGCGCTTTTACGACAGCCTCGATCTCGGTCAGGGCGGCGCGGCGGCGCTCATCAACGATAGCGGCACGATGATCGTGCGCCGTCCTTTCGAGGATCGCTTCGTCGGCAAGAGCGTCATCGATACGGCGCTGTTCCGCACGCATCTCGAACATGCGGGCGCAGGTACGTTCATGACGCAATCCGCGCAGGATGGCGTCACGCGTCTGAACAGTTATCGTCAGGTCGAAAACTATCCGCTGTTCGTCGTCGCGGCACTCTCGCGCGATGAGATTCTCTGGCCGTGGTGGCGCGATACGTTATGGCATGCGGCGGTCACGGGCCTGCTCGCGCTCGTGATCGGCTGGTTCGGCGCGACCCTCGTTCGTCAGATGACCTCGCGCAGCAAGGTCGAACAAGCGCTCACGCGTAGCCTCGTCACCACGCGCACAGTGCTGGATACGGCGATCAATCCGATCATCACTGTCGATGAGCGCGGCGCTATCCGCTCGTTCAATACGGCGGGCGAGAAGGTCTTCGGTTATGCGGCGGGCGAAGTCATCGGACAAAACATTCGGATACTCGTGCCGCCCGCGCATCTCGATGCTTATAACGAGTACATCCTGGCCTTCAAGAGCGGCGAAGACACGCCGAACGCCGAGTGTGAATTATCAGGCATCCGAAAGGATGGCACGTCGTTCCCCGCGCATGTATCGACCGGTGCGATGCGTGTGAACGGCCAGTTGCATTTCGTGTCCGTCATCACGGATATCTCGCGCCAGAAGCGAGAACGCGTTGAACTCGCGGATGCGCGCGATCAATTGTTGCTGGCCGCCGATATCGCCGAGATAGGCGTGTGGTCGTGGGATATCGCATCGGGCAAGCTGCACTGGAACACGCGCATGTTCGAGATCTATCAGTACCCGCCCGCGCTACAAAACAACGGGCTGGATATCGAACACTGGTGGCGGCGCATTCATCACGAAGATCGCGAACATCTGCAAACGAAGCTGCAAGCCGTGCTCGAAGGCACGAGCCAGGATTTGCCGTCGTTCCGCATCGTATGGCCCGATGGCACCGTGCGTCGCATTCAGACCGGCGCGCGCACGCAGCGCGATGCCAACGGCGCAACCGTCAGCATGACGGGCGTGAATTACGACATCACGGATCAGTACGAGCTTGAATCTGCGTTGCGCGATGCCAAGGAACAGGCCGACGCCGCGAGCGCCGCGAAGTCTTCGTTCCTTGCGAACATGAGCCATGAAATCCGCACGCCGATGAACGCGGTGCTCGGCATGCTGCATCTCGTGCAATTGACGAGCCTCAACCGCCGTCAGCAAGACTATGTGAGCAAGGCCGAAACCGCCGCGAAGTCGCTGCTCAATCTGCTCAACGACATTCTCGATTATTCGAAGATCGAAGCGGGCAAACTGCAACTCGACAGTCATCCGTTCGAGCCTGAAAAACTCATGGAAGAACTGGGCGTGGTGCTGTCCGGCAATCAAGGTACGAAGGATGTCGAAGTATTGTTCGACCTCGATCCCGCTTTGCCTACCGTGCTTGTCGGCGATGGTTTCCGTCTTCAGCAAGTGCTCATCAATCTCGCGGGCAACGCGCTCAAGTTCACGTCGGCGGGACAGGTCGTGGTGAGCGTTCATCTGCTCGACCGGCAGCCGGACGATACGGTGCGCGTGCGTGTGGCGGTGAGCGATAGCGGCATCGGCATCAGCGCGGCACAGCTTGAACGCATCTTCGAAGGTTTCACGCAGGCGGAAGCCTCCACCACGCGACGCTTTGGCGGTTCGGGCCTCGGGCTCGTGATCTGCCGACGGCTCGTCGCGATGATGGGCGGTCAGCTTCAGGTCGAAAGCCGCCTGAACGAAGGGAGCCGCTTCTGGTTCGACATCGCGCTCGGCGCGAAGGAAGGCGCGGACATTCCGCTCGATACGAGCGATATTCTCGATCGTCCCGCGCGCATTCTAATTGCAGACGACAACATCATGGCGGGCGAGATTCTGTCGCGCACGGTACGTTCGCTCGGCTGGCAAGCGGATATCGTCACATGCGGGATCGATGCGGTCGAGCGCATCGGCGATGCCGCGCGCGGCGGCATGCCCTACGACATCGCCCTGCTCGACTGGCGCATGCCCGACCTCGACGGTTTGAACGCCGCGAAGCTCATCAATACGATGCGCGCCAATGCCGAGCCGCCGCTCGTATTGCTCGTCACCGCATTCGGGCGTGAAGTATTGCAGGAGACGCAGGATCGAGGTGCCGCACCGTTTGCAGGATTCCTGACTAAACCTGTCACGCCCAAACAATTGAGCGCAGCGGTACGCGCCGCGATGGCTCGACGCGCCAATGCCGGCGACGAAGACTACATCGACGCACCGCCACCGCGCGCAATCAAGGCGCGCCGCCTTGCCGGGCTTCAATTGCTCGTGGTCGAAGACAACGCGCTCAACCGCCAGGTCGCGGAAGGCGTGTTGCGCGCGGAAGGCGCGAACGTCACGCTCGCGCAAAGCGGGCGCGAGGGCATCGAAGCGGTTCTAATGGGCGACACACAGTTCCATGCGGTCTTGATGGACGTGCAGATGCCCGACCTCGACGGCCTCGAAGCCACGCGCTTCATTCGTGCCGATGGCCGCTTCGACGCATTGCCGATCATCGCGATGACGGCGAACGCCTCGAACGCCGACCGCGATGCCTGCCTCGATGCGGGCATGAACGATCACGTGGGCAAGCCGATCGACGTCGAACGTCTGGTGGCCGTGCTGTGCGAGCACGTCGGCCTCGATACGTTGAACACCGAAGCCGAACATCACGCGATGCCGGGCCGCGACGACGACACCATCACCGAAACCTACGATTCGATCGTCACGCGCTTCGGCGGCAACGTGGCGCTGATCCGCGACACGCTCGATGGCTTCGGTGCGCAAACCGAGAAGCAACTCGCGCGGCTCGTGGCGAAACTCGCCACGCGCGATGCAACGGGTGCGGCATCGATCCTGCATGGCATCAAGGGCAGCGCGAGCACGATCGGCGCGGTGGCCTTGGGCAAGCTCGCAGGCAAGCTGGAACGCGATCTGCTCGATCACGGCGATGCCGCGCCCACCCTCGCCTGCGCCGATGAAAACGTGCCGCGCATGCAGCAGTTGTTGAGCGCGAGCGTGGAGCGGCTGTCGAACGCGTTCGCGCACACGCGTACCGCCGCGCAAGCGCCTTCCGCCACGCAAGAACCCATTCCCGAGGACGACTGGCGCGATCGCCTCAATGCCATCCTGTCGCTGCTCGATTCGTCGAATCTTCAGGCCATCGCGTTGTCAGAGAGTTTGTCGCCGCATGCGCCGGACATGCATCGCGCGGATTTCGAACGGTTGCTGGCCCGCGTGCGCGCGCTCGATTTCGCGCGGGCATCGAAGATCGCGCGTGACATGCTGGAGCACGCATGAACATGGAAGCGCTCCTGCAGAGCTGGCTGCTGCACGCGAACCGACGGCCCAAGCTGTTGATCGCCGACGATCAACCGGTGAACATTCGTGTGCTCTACGAACTGTTCCGCCACGACTGCGACGTGTTCATGGCAACGAGCGGCGCGCAAGCCGTTCAGGTGGCGCAAGCCGAGTTACCCGATCTCATTTTGCTCGATGTAGTGATGGACGATCTCGACGGCCACGACGTATGCCGTCTGCTCAAGTCCGACCCGCTCACGAGCGATGTTCCGGTGATCTTCATCACGTCGCAGGATCTGGAGGATGACGAAGTAAAGGCATTCGAACTCGGCGCGGTGGATTTTCTGAGCAAACCGATTAATCCGGTCGTGACACGCGCGCGTGTGCGCACGCATCTGACGCTCAAGCTGCAAGGCGATCTGTTGCGCGCGAATGCGTTGCTCGATGGCCTCACGGGCGTGGCGAACCGCCGCAAGTTCGACGAGGACCTCGACGCCGACTGGCGGCAATGCGCGCGAGAAGGCGCACCGCTCGCCCTGCTGATGGTGGATGTCGATTACTTCAAGCGCTATAACGATCAATACGGACATCAGGCGGGCGATGCCTGTCTCAGGGCTATCGCGAAGGCATTGGGCCAATCGCAGCGACGCCCCTATGACAAGGTCGCGCGCTATGGCGGCGAGGAATTCGCCTGCCTCCTGCCCAAGACGGATTTAGCGGGCGCAGAGACGATTGCGCAGCGCATGATCGACGAAGTGCGGGCGCTTGCCATCGAGCATTTGCCCTCGGGCGTGGCCCCGTTCGTGACGATTTCGGTAGGCGTGGCCGCGTTGCGGGCGTCGAACGAAGCGGTGTCGCCCGCAACGCTCGTCAAGGCTGCGGACGATGCGTTGTACGAAGCGAAGCGGGCCGGACGGGCGCGCCTCGTTTGCGCGCCCGGCGATTGAGTTGTTGCTTTAGCGTTGCGTGCCCGGGAAAGGATGCACGCTGGCCCGGTTCGAAGGATCGAGCAGGCCGCGTATTTCCTCTTCGGCCGCGTGCGCCGCAGCCAGCGCCGCGAGCACGCGCGCTTGCAGCACTGCAGGCCTTGCCGGTTTGACGATGACGTCTGCCGCGCCTGCATCGAGCGTGCGCCGTTCGGTTTCGACATCGGATGCGCTGGTCAGCACGATGACGGGCACGTGCGGATGCGCTTCGCGAAGAAGCCGCAAGGTATCCGCATGCGTGGCATCGGCTTCGAGCACGATCGCGCCCGGCGGCTGACGGTCGGCGGCGCGCAACGCGCTCTCGCCATCGGACACGACTTCGAGCTTGCCGATGGATTCGAGCGCGTCATGATGCGTGTCGGCGGTTTCGGCGGACACGATGGCCAGCATGCGCGTGCTGGCGCGATACGGCGGCACGGTGTCGCCGCCTTCCGCGCGCAGACCGGCGGCGGTTTCCATCACGCGCCGGCGCGGTCGAAGCCTCGCACGCACGCGCGCCTGCAAACGTTGCGCAACGAGCGGCTTGATGACGTAGTCGGACGCGCCCATGCGAAAGGCGTCCACTTCGAGCGCGGGGGCGTCGTGACTCGTCACGAAGATGATCGGCACGCGCGCGAGCCGGGCGTCCTGCTTGAGAATTTCGCAGACATCGAAGCCGGTCATGTTGGGCAGATTGGCATCGAGCAGGATAAGGTCCGGCGTGGCGGCGCGCGCCAGAGAAAGCGCGGCTTCGCCGGTGGTCGCGAAACGCTGATCGGGGAATTCGGCGAGCATCTCGCCGACGATGCGAATCATCGACGGGTCATCGTCCACGAGCAAAAGGCGTGGCTGATAGGTCGTGAGAGAAAGCTCCGGTGTATTCATGGCTTGACGTGTTATGCGTGTAATCGAAAAGCTGCCGGCCGTGAGGTGCATGAAAGCGCGCGCACACTCACTCAATTATCTGACATTTCATACGCGATCAAACAGGAAGTCACTCATGCCGAAACAGTTTCTCATATGGCAAGACAAATAAGTAAAAGATTCCACGGGTCGAATACGTCTTCGACCTTTAGTGCAAGCCCCGCGAAAGTCATGTCTGAAGGCCTTTGCGGCAAAGCGCACGGACGTATCGAAAAATATGCTGAATGGAATTCAATCGATTTGGCCAGACCAATGCAAACAATCAAAATGCGCCAATCGTTTGCGGGGCATTCTAGCTACGCCGAATAAAGCGCATACTTGCTTCATATCTAAAAAAGTCAGGAAAAATCATGCACGGGGAAGCCAGAACGCTTTATTTCGTGGGGCGGGCGATCGCGGAGGAGGTCTCCGAACGCTTGCATGCGCGCGGTTGGACCATCGAGACCGTCGATCCGGCCAAGCCGCCTAAAAATAGCCGAAGCGGCAAGCGCGCCGCAGCCGGCATCGTCGATCTGACGAGCCGCGGCTTTGCCAAAGACACGGGCGTTCTGACCGAATTACTGGCGACCTTTCAAATTGGCTGGGTGGCGACGGTCGACGCCGATCATGTCGACAACCCCGAGATTTGCCGGCTCATTCGCGACTTCTGTTTCGACTTCGTGACCTTGCCTTCCGGTGCGGACCGTATCGTGGATGCAGTCGGTCACGCGTATGGCATGGTCGCGCTGCACGACGCGACGAGCAGCAACGCGAAGGACGATTGCAAGGAAGGCGCGATGGTCGGCTCCTGCGACGCGATGCTGGCGCTGTACCGCTCCATTCGCAAGGTCGCGATGACCGATGCGCCGGTGTTCATTTCCGGCGAATCGGGCACCGGCAAGGAATTGACGGCCGTCGCCATTCACGAACGTTCGGTGCGCCGCGATCAGCCTTTCGTCGCGATCAATTGCGGGGCCATTCCGCCGCATCTTTTGCAATCCGAACTGTTCGGCTATGAGCGCGGTGCGTTCACGGGTGCGAATCAGCGGAAGATCGGCCGCGTCGAGGCAGCCGACGGCGGCACGCTGTTTCTCGATGAAATCGGCGATTTGCCGCTCGAAAGCCAGGCCAGCCTGTTGCGCTTCTTGCAGGAGCGCAAGATCGAACGTCTGGGCGGACAAACGTCCACGGCGGTCGATGTGCGCATCATCTCGGCGACGCACGTCGATATGCAGGCCGCGATGATAGAAGGACGCTTTCGCGCGGACTTGTATCACCGCCTGTGCGTGCTGCAAATCGACGAACCGCCCTTGCGCGTGCGTGGCAAGGATATCGAATTGCTTGCCAATCACATGCTGGATCGCTTTAGAAAGGATGCAAGCCGGCGTCTGCGGGGCTTTGGACCTTGCGCCATCGCGGCGTTGCATAACTATGGCTGGCCCGGCAATGTGCGTGAGTTGATCAATCGCGTGCGGCGGGCCATTGTCATGTCGGAGGGCCGGCAGATTCTCGCAAGCGATCTCGAACTCGGCGAATATGCCGAAGCCGCGCCCATGACGCTTGCGCAAGCGCGTGAGCAGGCGGAACGTCAGGCTATTGAAGTGGCCTTGTTGCGTCACCGTGGAAGGCTTGGCGAAGCCGCCGACGAATTGGGTATTTCACGCGTCACGCTGTATCGGATGCTGACGGCTTACGGTCTGCGCGGCAAGACGGAACGGCCACTGGAAGTATCAACCGGTTAAAACTCACTCGTTATTCAGTAAATAGCCACTGCCAACATTCGACACTCTAAAGCGGTTGGGAACTCGCGCATTCAGGTTTCACTCGAAAACGGTTCGCGCAATTCATGGCATGAAAGTGCCCTTAACCAAACCGCTTTGAGCGATGCATGTCGATAACCTTTCCTCGCTGGTCCGCCACTATGCGGGCTTTGCCATTCCCACCGTGCTGGCCGCGTGGGTGTACTGCCTGCACTCCGTCGTCAGCGGTATTTTCATCGGACGCTTTATCGGCGCCGATGCGCTCGCCGCGCTGAATCTGCTCGTTCCGCTGCTTTATCTGCCTTATGCATTCAGTGTGATGATCGGCGTCGGCGGCGCGACGCTCGTCTCGCGTCTGCTCGGCGAACAACGCGCGCACGATGCCGCCGCCGCCTTCACCCAGGCGCTATGGCTGCTCTTTGCATGCGGTGCGTTCTTCACCCTGGCGATTTTCCTGGGCGGTAATACCTTCGTTTTCCTGACGGGTGCGCAAGGCAATGTCGCGTTGCTGGCAAGCGAATTTCTTCATGCTTACGCACCCTTCGTGCTCTTTCCGACCGCTTGTTATGCGCTCGAACTATTTCTGCGCATAGAAGGCGCGGCGAAGTTCGGCCTCGCCTGCCTTGCTTTGGGCGGATTGCTCGATATCGCGCTGACCGCGTGGATGGTTGGTCATCTTCGTTGGGGCATGCAAGGCGCGGCGCTCGCCTCGGGTATCAGTCAGGCCGTTTCGTGCGTGCCCATGCTTATGTTTCATGTCATGAAGGCAAAGCAGGTTCGCCCTGTCCCGCGCGCTTTCGCGCTTGCCAATCATGCGTGGCGCATGGCCTATAACGGCGTGTCCGAGTTCTTAGGTGAGATCGCGCCGAGCGTCACCATCTTCGCGTTCAATCACGCGGTGCTGCACTGGATGGGCGAAACGGGGCTCGTCGCGTATGCGGTCGTCGAATACATGACGATGATCGCTTCCGTGACCATGATCGCGCTCGTGCAAAGCATGCAGCCTATCGTGAGCTTTCAGCGTGGCGCGGGTCAGATGCGCGCGGCATCGAGGGCATTTGTCATTGGCGCCGTGGTCACGTGCGGCTTCGCAATCGTGATGGCGTTGGCGCTCCTGAGCTTCGCGCCCGCGCTTGGCGCGCTGTTCGTGCCGGACAGTCCGGCAGCCCGACGCTTGTTGAGCGATGCCCTGCCCTGGTGTGCGCTCGCCATGCTGCCCGCTGCATGCAATCTGGTGATTAGCGGATACCTGACCGCCATCGAAGCGCCGCTCGCCTCGATGATCGTCGCGCTTCTGCGAAGCTGGCTATTGCTTCTCGCGCTGCTCTGGTTATTGTCGCAATGGTTCGGACCGCGCGGCTTATGGATGACAGTCGCCGTCACCGAAATAGCGACGCTGGCCGCGAGCCTCGTGCTTTACCGAATGCGAGGCAGACGGCCGGAGCCGCGTTCGGCTAAGGCCGCGTCCGTCTGAAAGCGCCGGTCCGACCATGCCGGCAAGCGTTTGGAAAAACGCGTGGCATGCCACTGAATCAATCGTTCGGCTGCACGCGACAACGCGTGAGAGCCTAAAACCTTAGACATTCTCAAAATGCGATTAAATTTTCTAAAGAGTTTTGTTTGAGAAAGCGCAGTATCCGGCTTGCCGTTGTCTTGGGCTGCTCTTGCTGCACCCAATGTCCCGCGCCTTCTATCAAGTGCGATGCACGGAATTGCGAGCACGCGAGCGTGCGCATGGCTTCGTAGTCGCCGGGGCGCTGGTAGATGCCCCAATCGCTTGCGCCCGCGATGAAGCATGCGGGAACGTCGATCGTGCAGTTCGACCAGAGCCGCAAGGCGGCAGCCTGTTGCGCGTCGGTGCCGCATCGATACCAATTCAATCCGCCCTGAAAACCGGTGCGTTCGAATTCACTTGCGTAGATTGAAATATCGTCATCGGTCAGCCACGTGCAGGCGGCCGCGCGCTCGGAATCGGGCATGGCTTCGGCCACGCTTTGCGGCATGGTGTGCCCCGCCTGCATGACGTAGTACGCCGGCAAGGTAGCGAGTTCCTGCGCCGATATTTCGTTGAGCGGCTGCGGCTGATTGCCGGACCAGTCCGCGCTCTTGATATGAAAATAAGCGCGCAAGAAGGCGGCAAGACCGGACGGTGCATGCAGCATGTCTACATTGGCCTGCGAGCCCGAGTAATACCATTGATAATGCTGCCGTGGCGGGTCGAGCAGGGCGAGTTCCGTCACCGCGCGCCGCATGACGACAGCGGGCGTGTCCGCCGCTTCGAAGGGCGCATGATCCGCCGCCACGCCGAAAGAAAACGATGGCGGCCCACCGAACGGCGCGCTCATCATCACGACGGAAGCGAATACATCCGGGCGAATCAGGCTGCACCATGCCGCCACGGGCGAACCGAAATCGTGACCGACGACCGCCGCCACGCGACGATAGCCCAGCGCGTTCAGCAAGCCCAGCACGTCACGCACGAGATTCGGAAAGGCAAAGGCATTCAGGTCCGCCTCGATCGATGAATCGCCGCCGGTCGTGCGTCCATAACCGCGCTGATCCGGCGCGATGACGTGATACCCGGCATCGGCAAGGGGCGGCATGATCTTGCGCCAACTGAACGCCAGTTCGGGGAAACCATGCAGCAGCACGATACAGGGCCGATCCGGCGTTTCGAAGCCCGCTTCGAGCACATGCATGTCGAGGCCGTTGCCGTTATCGACCATGCGCGAACGGATGCCTTCGGGCAAAGGCAAATCCTTTAGCTGTTCATTCATGCGATGCTCCTCTTTTATTTATTCATTCATTTTGTCACGTAGCCGCGCCCGACGCGCGAACGCGACACGCTTTAACATAGCGGGCATCCATCGAACTCACTCAAGGGGAGCACGTCATGACCACTTCCACGTCCCGCCGCCGCGCGGCTTTTCGCGAACGCGTGGCCGCCCGCCACGGCTTGCTCATGCCGGGCGCGTTCAATGCCATGAGCGCGCGCGTCGCGGCCGATCTGGGCTTCGAGGCGCTTTATATCACCGGCGCGGGTCTGACGAACATGTCGCTCGGATTGCCGGACCTCGGCTTTATCGGTCTGGATGAAATCGCCGCGCATACTTCACGTATCCGCGATGCGGTCGAATTGCCGCTTGTCGTCGATGCGGATACCGGCTTCGGCAATGCACTCAATGTGCGCCATACGGTGCGCACGCTCGAGCGCGCGGGCGCCGATGCGATTCAACTCGAAGATCAGGTGATGCCTAAAAAATGCGGCCATTTCGCGGGAAAGGCTGTCATATCGACGAATGAGATGGTCGGCAAGATTCGCGCGGCGGTGGATGCGCGCGAGGACCCGAATTTTCAGATCATCGCGCGCACGGATGCCTGTGCTGTCGAAGGTTTCGATGCGGCGATCGAACGTGCCCGTGCGTTCGTCGAAGCGGGCGCGGACATTCTGTTCGTGGAAGCGGTGGAAACGCCGGAGCAGATTGAATCGTTGCCCAAGTTGCTCGATGCGCCGCAGCTTATCAATATCGTCATCGGTGGAAAGACGCCGGTGACGGACCAGAATGAATTGGCGCGGCTGGGCTTTGGTCTCGTGCTTTATGCCAATGCCGCATTGCAGGGCGCGGTACGTGGCATGCAGACCGCGTTGTCGTCGCTGAAGGCGCAAGGCAGGCTGGATGAAGATCCGGCGGTCGTGGTTCCGTTTTCGGAGCGTCAAAGGCTGGTGAATAAACCTTTTTATGATGAGTTGGATCGGAAGTATGCGGCGGATTGAGTGATCGATCTGGCGCGCGTATGTCCCGGGCTTTAGCAAAATTCTTGGCTATACTGCCCGTTCGACAATCACTGGAGATAAACGAAATGGCAAAAGGATATTGGGTCAGTGCATACCGTAAGATCAACAATCCGGACCAAGTCGCCGCGTATTCGAAGCTGGCGGTCGTCGCCATTCAGGAAGGCGGCGGACGGGCACTGGCGCGCGGCGTCGCTGCGATGACGCAAGGCGACGGCGTGAAAGAGCGCACCGTGCTCGTCGAATTCGATTCGCTCGATGCCGCTATTGCTGCGTTCAACAGCGCGAAGTATAAGGAAGCGCTGGACGTGCTTGGTGACGCGTGTGAGCGCGATTTTCGTATCGTCGAAGGAAGCGAATGAGGAAAGGATGGCGGTATCGCGCCGCCATTCTTACTTGAGTGTGGACCGTAGCACTTGGTTTGAGAGTGTTTGTTTTTACTGTCGTTTTTGTTGTTCTTGCGTAAAAAGGGCTGCTGCTGATTGTGTTGTTTATTCAGTAGCCGCCTCCCCGGCGGGGGGGTAACTTTCTTTGCTGCTGCAAAGAAAGTCACCAAAGAAAGCAGCTTTTACCCCGTGCCCGCTGGCTGGAAAGTGTGGCCTGAATTAACAATACAGTGGCCGCTTTAGGATGTCCCACGTTTCGTTAAGCGTATGGGCAACCTCGCGATTACGCGTTCGAATCCTTTGGACTTAGTGGACCGCATTCATGCTTTCGGCCATGCGCTGCGCGCGCCGAGAACGTAAGAACGGAATCCCGCAGCGTATTAGCGCCCAGCCACATCATACCTTGCCGTTATGTTGTCATTCGGCCCTACCTTGGTGAGTACTTCTGGGCGAAGCGTACATACCAACGCAAGTCACCTTTAATCGGACCACTAACCAAGGTAGGACCGAATAGCAATCTTGCGGGGAAGTGTGAGGTGGCTGGGCGCTTATAGGCTGCGGGGTTCCGTTCTTACTTTCTCGGCGCGCGAAGCGCATGGCCGAAAGAATGAATGCGGACCACTAAGACTTGAGTAATCGAGCGCGCAATTGCGAGGTTGCCTAACAGCCCGTTGAAATATCCCTGAATGAACGCGCGCTCGTTTATCCGCAAGAGCTAGCACGATGCAGTGTTTCAAATGAATTGACGCCAACTTTTCTTTGATTCATCTGCTGCCAATGCCGCTTTGCTTCTCGCTTACGTTTTCAAGCTGCCCGAGCAGCAAGCGTTCGCATGCGGGTCAAGTTGTACGCCACCTGAGTCAGCAGAAAAAGTTGGTCGACTCGCTTCAGACCTCGATACATCGCCTGCCGAATCCGCCCGACGGTCTTGCCCCATCCGAACACCTGCTCGATGCATTTGCGTTTGCACTGACTCATTGCATAGCCGGGCCATCGCGTGGTTCGAGCGTCGATCGCGGAACCGCCCGCGCGTGCATCGTTTTGCGCCACGTGCGGTGTCACGTTGTTCGCGCGACACGTCGCCACGAAGCCAGCCGTATCGTAGTTCTTGTCGGCACCGACCGTTATGGTCGTACCGGCAAATTGCGCAGCATCGGCAAGCATCTGCGCGGCTGCGTCGCGTTCGGCCGTGCCGTTGGCCTGCGTGACCTGAGCGTTGACCACGAGACCATGCCGGTTATCGGTCAGCACGTGACCCATGTAGCAAAGCACCGCGCCCGTGCCACGACTCTTGCGGAACAGTCGTGCCTGATTGTCCGTGCTGGATTCGTGTGTGTCGTTGCTGCGTTTCTCGCCGCGCCAGTTCTCCTGCGGGCCGCCTCCGCCCTCAGGCGGCGAATCGTCATCCGGTTTCGTCTTGGGCACGAAACTCTTGTGCCCCGCCCACGCCTGAATGAGCGTGCCGTCGACGCTGAAGTGCTCGCCCGACAGGTGACCTCGCACGCGCGCCGTCTCGACAGTCTCGTTGAACAGGCTGACCATGACATCGTGGACCATCAGCCGGTCGCGGTTCTTGCTGAAGGTGGAGTGGTCCCAGACCGTATCGTCCATCGCCAGTCCGACGAACCATCGAAACAGCATGTTGTAAGAGATTTGCTCCATCAGCATGCGTTCGCTGCGAATCGAATACAGCACCTGCAACAACAGCGCGCGTATCAGTTTCTCCGGCGCGATGCTCGGGCGACCGCCCTTGGCCTCGCTCTCGTACATGCGCGAAAACACCGCGTCCATGCGCGTGAGCGCCTCGTTCAGCCACAAGCGAATGGGTCGCAGCGGATGATTGGCCGGAACGAAATCGTCCAGTCTGGACATCGTAAACATCGATTCGGTATAGCCGTCGGGGCCGCGCATCGCTTTGGTCTCTGTGTCGTTCGATTCTTTAGATCAACGTTTCTGCCTTGCGTATGGATGACTCGGGAGGAGGGTATTTCAACAGGCTGCTAAGCGACTCGTTATGCGTGGAAAGTCCTATTGCGGCCACAGCATCCATTAATCCAGACCAACCCTTTCCAGCCAGCGTGCATGGGGTAAAAAGCTGCTTTCTTTGGTGACTTTCTTTGCAGCAGCAAAGAAAGTTACCCCCCCGCCGGGGAGGCGGCTACTGCATAACAAACACAAACAACAGCAGCCCCTTGCACGACATAAAGCCCCCCCAACGCTACCCGATACACCGAACTCAAGCCCCCACAGCATCCGCCAGTCGATCGATGCCTTCAACAATCACATCCCAATCACTTTCGGCTTTCAGATTGCTTGTTTGATTCGGCCCATGCTCATGTGGTCTCAGAATAAACGCTGTCTTGAACCCACATTCCCGCGCTGCCTTGAGATCATCGTTATGCGCGGCGACCATGCAAATCTCCTGCGGTTCCAGCATCAACGTTTCAGCCGTGCGCGTATAGGCTTGCGGATTCGGCTTGTAAGTATGCGCGATCTCCGCGCCTAGAATGGCGTCCCAAGGCAGGCCCGCACGCTTGGCCATATCCACCATGAGACGAATATTGCCGTTGGAAAGCGGCGCGATCATGTAACGCGCTTTCAGACGCGTCAATCCCGGCACAGAGTCCGGCCAAGGATCGAGCCGATGCCACGCCAGATTGAGTTCATCGAGCACGGCAGCAGGCACCGACTCAACATCGATGCCAAACTCCGGCAACACCGCTTCCAGATTCTCGCGATGCAACACGTCGAGGCGAACGAAAGGCCGCTCGCCGGTGCGGACCGGTTGCATGGATGGGCCATAGCGGCTTCGCCACGCATCGGCAAATGCATCCGGCTGAGCACCAGGCTCGCCATAGCGTTGCAGGAACGGCGCGGCCTCGCGTGCCACGCCGCCGCGCCAATCCACCACGGTGCCGAATGTATCGAAGACGAAAGCCTTTACGTGAGGCAAGATCAATTCACTACTCCCATGCAGTCAGTATTCATTGTCCCGGCGCATAGAGATCGAGTAGCCGCAGCGTGACGCCGTTGGTCCATCCGAAGCCATCCTGCAGCGGATATTCCCCGCCTCCACCACCACCCGTGCCCGAGCCTTCCACGACGTATTTTTCCACGAGTTTCTGTTGCGTGTCATAGACGTGGTTCACGTCCGCGAGAAAGCGCGTGCCGATCTGCTGTGCAAGATCGCCGCGTCCATAACGCCTGAGGCTTTGCACCGCGATCCAATGCAAAGGTGCCCAGCCATTCGGTGCATCCCATTGCTGTGTGGTGTTGAATGTGGTGGTGACCAGACCGCCCGGCTTGAGCAAAATGTTTTGTACGGTATTTGCTGTGCGTTCTGCACGATCCGGCCACGCAGCGCCCGCGAACAACGGATAAAGCATGGCCGCCGATGGATTGTTGCGCGGCTGTTTGAGCTGCCAGTCATAGTCGCCGTAATAGCCATTCGCGTTCCAAAGATACCGGTTGATGCCAATCGCCCTTTTTGCGGCCTTTTGAATATATTCGGCCACGCAGCCGAAATCGCGCGCCTCGCCGCACCCTATTGCAATGGTCGTTTCAAGGTGGAACATCAGGCTATTAAGATCGACGGGAATGATCGACGTCGTGCGAATGGATGTCAGCGTCATGTTGTCGCCGAACCAGCGCGAACTGAAATCCCAGCCGCTTTCGGCCGCCGCGCGAAGATCGCGATAGACTTCGTTAGCAGGACGATTGGGCACCATCGCGGCGGTCTGCACATCTTCCAGATACGACTCGTCGCGCGGCACGTCGCGCTCGTCCCAATAGCGATTGAGCACGGTGCGATCGGGCAGCATCACGACATTGCGCACGGCATCGCCCGGATTGAGATTGCGCGCGCCCGTCATCCAATACGCATGTTCGCGGCGCAGTTGCGGCAGATACTTTTGATAGACGCGTCCGCCCTCTTTCTGCGCGGCCAGTTCCACCATGTATGAAAAGAACGGCGGCTGCGAACGGCTCACGTAATACGTGCGGTTTCCGTTGGGAATATGGCCGATCGTATCGATGAGATAAGCGAAGTTGTCCAGCATGTCGTCCACGAGATCTTCGCGGCCGGCCTCCTGCAGGCCGAGCATCGTGAAATAGGTATCCCAGTAGTAGCCTTCGCGGAATCGCCCGCCCGGCACGACATAGGATTTGGGCAGCGGAATAAGCGAGCTATAGGGCGGCGCGCTGGTAGTCACGCGCGTGAGTTGCGGCCAGAGCCAGTCGATATGCTCACGCAAGGTCTGCCCCGAAGGCGGCGTGATGCCGCCATCCTGCGGCAGCGTGAAATATTGATTGACGAAGGCCGTCAGCGAGAAGCCCGGCGTCAGCTTTTGCTGGTCGTACAACGCGACGATCTGCGCGGGCGCCATCTTGGGCGTGGCATCCACGAAGGTCTTCTGATCCGGAAAAATCTGCGCGGTCTGCACCGCGACAAAGAGATCGCCATATAACACGCTGGGGGGTGCGGGAATGGGCGCGATCGGTTGCGTGTCGGCCTGCGCCAATCCCGCCGATGCGCCGAACAGGACCCATGCGCCAAGCCATCCGCGCAATGTTGTTCGATACCTCAGCGACGCTTGCCGCGCCGCGCGATGCCCTGACAGTTCGATCATGCTCACTCCTTCGAAGGGTGGTGAACCGGACTGGTCTCGCTCCGCCTAAGGTTTGTAATTTTGGGCTCGGCGAAGCATGGCACGACGAACGATCGATGGCAATTCGCGCTGCACCATTCGCGCGGTTCAATCAAGAAAAGCAGCGTTCGGCCGTAAACACAGTCTGCTGTACGAATTGCATGAAGCGCCCTTCCGGTCAATACCATGAGAAAGTCCAAAGCCCTTCAAGCCCCGAATGCCTCGCGCGCCACGCTCATGCCGGCGCGTCAGGCGGATGCGCAACTGGATCATCTGGAATACATGATCACTTCGTTCGCCAAGGCGAGCGAGCCCGCACCGCTCGGTTGCCTCGACCGCGCGTATTGGCGTCGCCGCCTGAGCGCACTGGTCGAAGAAAGCGATCTCGTGTCGGTGCAACGCGCGCGCGTCATCAAATTGCTGGATATGCTGGAGCAGCCCGGAAGCGAAACGGGACCTTCGCAAGCGGCAGCCTGAGCACCGCCGGGAAATGCATGTTGCATGCAAAATGCCAGATTGCATTTCGCATGCAAAAGTCAAAATGCAATCGACTGCGGTGCGAACCGCGCACGGTAAGCACCCTCACGTTTTGACCATCGCCGGGAAAAATGCTATTACGACGGGGCTTCGCGCCCGCCATGTTGTGCCGCGCCTGATCGAAAGCGCGGCACGGCAAGCGAGCGAAAGCTAACCGTAATGGCACCGGCACCCGGCCGCTGCGCTTCAGCAACAAGGTCAACGTGAATCCAACTACCACGCTCGCTTCCTGGTCTGCCCATGACACCCAGCTTCTGATCGCCTGCGGGATCGGCCTCGCGATCATCATCGTTTCCATCGGCGTGCTGAAGCTCGCGCCATTTCTCTCCATCCTCGTCGGCACGTTCGTCGCGGGCTTTGCCGCGCATCAGCCGCTCGAAGCCATCGCGCAGGCGTTCAGCAAAGGCGCGGGCGCGCTGCTCGGCGACGTCGGGATCATCATCGCGCTCGGGGCCATGCTCGGTGCACTGATGGCCGAATCCGGCGCGGCCGACCGGCTCGTCACCACGCTGCTCGATCATTCCACCCCCAAAACGCTGCCCTGGATGATGGCCGCCGTCGCGATCATCGTCGGGCTGCCGCTGTTCTTCGAAGTCGGCCTCGTGATGATGGTACCGATCATCTTCGTGATGGCGCGCCGCTCAAAGCAACCGATCCTGCGCATTGCCATTCCGGCGCTCGCGGGCATGACGACGCTGCACGCGCTGCTGCCGCCGCATCCGGGGCCGCTGATCGCGGTGAGCGCGCTGCACGCGGATCTGGGCCTCACGCTCGGGCTCGGTCTGATCGTCGCGCTGCCCGCCGTGGTGCTCGCGGGTCCGCTCTACGGCATGTTCATCAGCAAGCGGCTGCATGTCGAGGAACCCGAGGAAATGGGCAAGCTCTTCACCGAACATGCACAGGGCGCATCGCAGCCGGGCTTCGCCATCTCGCTCATCACCATCCTGCTGCCCGTGGCGATGATGCTCGGCCGCACCGTCGCCAAGCTCGCGCTCACGAAGGACACGCTGGCGTACGACGTGCTCGATTTCGTCGGCGAGCCGCTCGTGGCGCTGGCGCTGACCGTGCTGTTCGCCATCGTGATGCTCGGGTGGTCGCGCGGCATGGCGCGTGATCGCGTCGGCGGGATTTTGCGCAAGAGCCTGCCGCCGATCGCGGCGCTGCTGCTTACCATCGGCGCGGGCGGCGGGCTCAAGCAGATGTTGGTGAACGCGGGTATCAGCGCGACCATCGGCAAGATTGCGGTGGGCGCGCATTTGCCTTTGCTGCTGCTTGCTTGGCTGATTGCGGTGGCGCTGCGGCAGGCGACCGGTTCGGCGACAGTGGCGACGACGACGACTGCGGGCATCGTCGCTCCCGTGGTGACTGGGCTTTCACCGGTGCATACGTCGTTGATGGCGCTCGCCATCGGTGCGGGCTCGGTGTTCTTCTGCCACGTCAACGATGCGGGGTTTTGGATGGTGCGGGAATATTTTGGGTTGAAGCTCAAGCAGACGGTTGCGGTGTGGTCGGTGTTGCAGACGATCGTTTCTGTAGTGGGACTCGTGTTGACGCTTGCTTTGTGGAGCGTGCTCGCATGAGAGTAATGGCGGCGGTTTATGTGTCGTGCAAGGGCCTCTCTTGTTTGTATTGTTTATTCAGTAGCCGCCTCCCCGGCGGGGGGGTAACTTTCTTTGCTGCTGCAAAGAAAGTCACCAAAGAAAGCAGCTTTTTACCCCATGCACGATGGCTGGAGAGGGTTGGTCTGGATTAACGGATACAGTGGCCGCAATAGGGCTTGCCACGCATAACGAGTCGCTTAGGCAACCTCGCGATTGCGCGCTTGAGTAACCAACGTTTAGTGGATCGCGCTCATTCTTTCGGCCATGCGCTTCGCGCGCCGAGAGCTTTAGAACGGAATCCCGCAGCATATAAGCGCCCAGCCACCTCATGCTTCCCCGCAAGATTGCTATTCGGTCCTACCTTGGTGAGTGCTCCGACTAAAAGGTGACGCGCGTTGGTGTGCACGCTCTGCCCAGAAGCGCTTACCAAGGTAGGGCCCAATGGGAGAGGTGCGATGCGGTGTGAAGTGGCTGGGCGCTGATACGCTGCGGGATTCCGTTCTTACGTTCTCGGCGCGCGCAGCGCATGGCCGAAACAATGAACGCGGGCCACTAAGACCGAAGGATTCGAGCGCGAAATCGCGAGGTTGCCCACGCGCTAAAGCAACCGAGCAAAGTCCTATTGCGGCCACTGTATCGTTAATCCAGACCAACCCTCTCCAGCCATCGTGCATGGGGTAAAAAGCTGCTTTCTTTGGTGACTTTCTTTGCAGCAGCAAAGAAAGTTACCCCCCCGCCGGGGAGGCGGCTACTGAATAAACAACACAAACAACAGCAGCCCTTGCATGAAAGAAAAGAACAACAAACACCTACACATGATCCACGTCATCATTACATCGCTCCCACGCCACGAGGCCTTAACCGCCAAGATAGAAGCAAGTCAACCTAGGCACGCCCCATGCAAGCGCTAATCCGCATCCAAAAGGAGCAACCGAAATGGAAAACGAAACCGCACGCCCCACCCCACCCAAACAAACCCCCGACGATCCAAACATGGCCGACCGCCGCCTAAGCGACGAACAACGCAAGCAATCGAAGCACGAACCCGCACCGCCCGAAGGCAGCAAGGGCCAAAACCTCCCCGATCCGAAAGACGTCGGCGAAGCAGGCTAAAAGAAAGCACGCATGTTCGAAATCGGCAAGACTTGCTACCCCGCTTTGCAAAAGCGCCGTCGACCCCGCAGTTACCGATAGCTTTTGTTGTATGGTATCCCTAAGCTATCCAAAACCCTGATCAAAGCGCGCCTGGCAACGCGTGTCGTCGATTACTCGAAGCAAGGACGCTCATGCACGATCCTGCTCACTTTCTCCCGTCGTTCGTCTGGCGCGCGGCGCGTGACGGGAGCATTCAATACGGCAATCCGTGGGCATGCCGTTATCTGGGCATTGCATTTCCCGATCTCGTCGGCCGTCATTGGAAGGCCTTCGTGCATGCGGAAGATGTGCAGCCCGTTCTCGATGCGTTGCGCCAAATGCGCGACGGCACGCTGCTGCGTAACGTCGATGTCCGTCTCCTGCGCGCAGATGGCGTATTCCGCTGGCACACGCTGCATCTACAGGCGCGTCGCGATGACGAAGGGCAAATCGGCGAGACAGTGGGCGTCGCCATCGACATTCACGAATGCCGGCACGCGTGGGCCATGTACGAAGCGGGCGAACGTCGTCTGAAGGCAGCTTTCGCGGGCGCGCGCATGGGCGCGTGGGAATGGGACATGAAGACGCGCGTGGTGCGCATGACCGCGCAACTCGCCGCGTTGTATTCGTTTCCGCCGGGTACCGAGGCGGTCATGCTGTCCGAAGTATGGGACCGCGTGGCGCCCGAATATCGCGAGCCGTTTCAGCGCAAGCTCACCGAAGCGCTGCGCGAAGGCGGTCCGTTCGAATTCGATTTCATGCTGCTCGACGGCGAAGAAGGCATGCGCCGCTGGCTGCGCATGCGCGGGCATCCCGAGTTCGATCGTCATGGCGTGCTGACGCGCGTGTATGGCGTGAGTTTCGATATCAGCGCGCAGCGAGCGGATGAGGAACGCCTGAGCCTGAGCGAGCGGCGTTATCGCGCGCTGGTGGAATCGACCGGCGCACTCGTTTGGGCAGCGGACGCCACCGGCGAAATACGCCCGTCAGGCGGCGAATGGGAGCGCTTCACGGGCCTGCCGCCCGAGCGTTTGTCCGGCTGGGGCTGGCTCGATTTCATTCACCCCGACGACCGCGAAAATATCCGCCATGCGTGGCTGGATGCGGTGAAAGAAGGCATCCCCATCACGCTCAACTTTCGCATGCTTCGTCGCGATGGTTTGTACCGCATCGTGCAGGCGCATGCAGCGCCCCTTTACGATGCGCGCGGTCATCTGCAGGAATGGTTCGGCACCACGACCGATGTCACGCCGCAATACGAAGCGCAAGCTGCCATCGAAGCGCGCAGTCTGCGTCTCACGGTGGCGATGCAGGCCGCGAAGATTCATATCGTCTCGCTCGAACTCACGACGTGGACCATGCAGTTCGAAACGGGCGGCGAGCCGCGCATCGACGAAGTGCTCACGTATGACGCCGCGCTCTCGCGTGTGCATCCCGAGGACAGCAAGACGCTCGATCGCTATCTGCAACGGCTGGCGGCAGGCGACGATCCCGGCGCACCGTTCGAATTTCGCGTGCAGAACCTTCACGGCGAACGATGGATGCAAGGCAGCGCCCTGCTCCAGCGTGACAACGAGGGCGAGCCGTTGCGCATCATCGGATGTCTGTTCGACATCACCGATCGCAAATCGATGGAACTGATGCTGCGCGAAGCGGGCCGTCGCAAGGACGAATTCCTCGCGATGCTCGCGCACGAACTGCGCAATCCGCTCGCGCCGATGCGCACCGCCATCGCCTTGCTGCACAAGGATCATGCCGTGCACAGCGGCACGCGCGAACTCATTGCGTTGATGAGCCGGCAGGTCGAGCACATGACGCGCATCGTCGATGATCTGCTGGAAGTGTCGCGCATCACGCAGGGGCGCATTGCGCTTCAGCTCGAAGCGATACTCGTGGGCACGGCGGTGTATCACGCGGTCGAAACTATCGCGGGCATGGTGGAAGCGCGCGCGCAGCACATCACCGTCGATGTGACGGATGCCACCACATGGGTGTGCGGTGATGTCACGCGTCTCTCGCAGATTCTCGTCAACGTGCTGAACAACGCGAGCAAGTACACGCCCGAAGGTGGACGTATAACGGTGAGCGTGCAGGCGGATGAGGAGTGGGTATCGATCGTGATCGCCGATACGGGCACGGGTATCTCCTCCGATCTGCTTCCTAAGGTATTCGAACTATTTTCTCAAGGCGAGCGCACGCTGGACCGTTCGAACGGCGGGCTGGGTATCGGCTTGTCGCTCGTCAAGAAGCTGGTGGAGATGCACAAGGGCACCATCGCCGTGCAAAGCCCCGGGCCGGGACTCGGCACCACGGTCACCATTCGTCTGCCGCGTTTGCATCATCATGAGCGGCATTCGGCGCTTGCCTTATCCGATGCGAGCACGCAGAAAACGCGTCAGTCCTTGCGCATACTCGTGGTGGACGATAACCGCGATGCCGCCGATTCGCTCGCCATGCTGTGCGAGTCGGAGGGGCATACGGTGCGCGTCGCGTATTCATCGGCAGAGGCGCTTGAAATGGCGCCGCCGCTGCAACTGGATGTCGCGTTGCTGGATATCGGCCTGCCGGATATCGACGGATACGAGCTTGCGCGCCGCATGCGACGCAAAGGTGAGCGCACGCCGTTGATGATTGCCATCACGGGCTATGGACAGGCCGAGGACCGGTTGCGCGCGCAGTCGGCGGGCTTCGACTATCACTTCGTCAAGCCGGTGAACGTGGAGAGTTTGCTCAAGCTGCTGGCGTCGCTGACTGTTGCGCGGTGAATCGTGCAGAATGAGGCGTGATCGATAACAGCACGGAGACGCCATGAGCACGCCACCCATCAGCCGCTATCCCGTTCCTTCGCCGCAGGACTGGCCTGACGATATTCGCGCGCGCATTCTTGAAGTGCAGGAGAAAGCGGGCTTCGTGCCGAATGTGTTTCTGACGCTGGCGCATAGGCCCGATGAGTTTCGAGCGTTCTTCGCCTATCACGATGCGTTGATGCTCAAGGAAAGCGGTCTCACGAAAGGTGAGCGCGAGATGATCGTGGTGGCGACGAGCGGCGTGAATGATTGCCTTTATTGCGTGGTGGCGCATGGCGCGATTTTGCGCATCTATGAAAAGAACGCGTTTGTCGCGGATCAAGTCGCGGTGAATCATCGTAAGGCGGATATTTCGCTTCGGCAGCAAGCCATGCTTGATTTCGCGGTGAAGGTTTGCATGGATGCTGGCCGTGTGGATGATGCGGATTTCTCCGTGCTCCACGCTCATGGTTTCAGCGATGAAGATGTGTGGGACATCGCGGCTATTACGGCGTTTTTCGGGTTGTCGAACCGAATGGCGAATGTGATTTCGATGCGGCCTAATGATGAGTTTTTTTTGATGGGGCGTGTGCCGCGTGAACGGTGATCCTGCTTCTTCTTGCAAAGGGCTGCTGTTGGTGGGGGTTTTATTGCAGTAGCCGCCTCCCCGGCGGGGGGGTAACTTTCTTTGCTGCTGCAAAGAAAGTCACCAAAGAAAGCAGCTTTTACCCCTCCGCACGCTGGCTGGAAAGTGTGGTCTGAATTAACGATGCAGTGGCCGCAATAGGACTTTCCACGATTAACGCGCCGCTTAGGCAACCTGGCGATTGCGCGCTCGATTCTTTTGGTCCTAGTGGACCGCATTCATTCAATCGGCCATGCGCTGCGCGCGCCGAGAGCTTTAGAACGGAACCCCGCAGCGTATCAGCGCCCAGCCACCTCACGCCGCATCGCACCTCTCCCATTGGGCCCTACCTTGGAAAGCGCTTCTGGGGCAACGTGCGCACACCAACGCAACTCACTTTTCGTCGGAGCACTAACCAAGGTAGGACCGAATAGCAATCTTGCGGGGAAGCGTGAGGTGGCTGGGCGCTTATACGCTGCGGGATTCCGTTCTAAAGCTCTCGGCGCGCGCAGCGCATGGCCGAAAGAATGAATGCGGTCCACTGAGATCCAGGGATTCGAGCGCGCAATCGCAAGGTTGCCCAAGCGGCTAGTTAAGCGAAGGAAGTCCTATTGCGGCCACTGCATCGCTTAATCCAGACCAACCCTCTCCAGCCATCGTGCATGGGGTAAAAAGCTGCTTTCTTTGGTGACTTTCTTTGCAGCAGCAAAGAAAGTTACCCCCCCGCCGGGGAGGCGGCTACTGCAATAAAAGCACAAACAACAGCAGCCCCTTGCACGACAAAACAACGACGTATCACCCAACACACCTAACCAAATCCCCAAAAAAACGCATAGGCCGAAACGAAACCGCCGACGCATCGGAATTAATCGCAAGCCGCACAAGATAAACGGCATACGCCGGCACTTCTCTCCAGATCGAATAAAAGTCAATCAACCGAAACACCCGCGGATAAGTGCCATAAACGCGCCTGACACCGGCATGCCCAAACGCCAACCGCGCCCGCGCCAGATGATGAAACTGGCTAACCAGCATGACACTCGCCATGCCATGCGCACGCATATAGGCCACCGCGTTACGCGCACTGGCAAGCGTGTTATCACCTCGATCATCCACGACAATGGCAAGTGCATCCACACCCTGCTCGACGAGATAACGCTGCATCGCGCGAGCCTCATCGAGCCCCGGCCCATCGATGCTGCCACTCACGAACAAGACAGGACACATCCCATCGCGATGACAACGCACCGCAGCATCGAGCCGCGCAGCGAGAATCGGCTTCGGCGTGCCGTCGCCGTAAAGCGCATTGCCGAAGACAACGGCCAAGTCGGCCTTCGCATACGGCATGCGCATACCCGTCACGCAGATCCCAACGACCGCTATCAGCCACGCGATGACAACCCACCGCATGGCCGACCACAACGGCTTACGCTTCCTGATGCGCCGCATCGACAGGCATCGCCGGAACGAGTTGTTGCAGCGAGCCGCCGGAAAGACCAATCTCGCCCAGCAGCGAATCGATCAACGGCGCATGCGCGCGATACGCCAGCGCCGCCGACATCGCCTGCTCCGCAAGATTGCCCGCAGCCGGTGCGCCCTCGCCCGCGTGCGCGCCACCCGAGCGGTTCAGCCCGTCCACCTGAATGATCTTGATGCCGTCGATGGCCTTCATCGGCGCGACGGTCTGCGCGATCACCGAAGGCAGCGCCTGCAACAAGGCGAGCTTGAACTTGAGGCTCGTCTGATCGGACGACAACGCGTTGATCGAATCGTTGAGCGCGCGTTGTGCTTCCGCTTCGGCCAGACCCTTCTTGCGGTCCGCTTCCGCCAGTTCGACGATGGCCGCCGCCTTCATCTCCGCCGCTTCGCGTTCGGCGCGCGCGTTGGTCGTGATATGCACCGCGTTCGTTTCCGCCTCCTGCGCCGCTTCGATCAGCGCGACCTGCTTCGCGCGATCCGCTTCGGCCGTGCGGCGCGTGGTCTCGACCAACTGTTCCGCCTTCACGGCTTCCGCCAGCGATTCGTTCGCACGCGCCTGCGCCTGCGATTGCGCCTCCGACTTCTGCGCGATCACGATCGCCTTCTCCTGCTGCGCGATCTCCGTCACCTTCGACTGATCGATTTCCTTCACGCGCACTTCACGCTCCGCCTCGACCTTGCGCGTGCGCACGGCCTGTTCGCGCTCGATTTCCGATTCCTGCACCTGACGCTCCGCCGCAATCCGGCTCTGCTCCGCTTCCTGATGCCGCTGCGCCTCGAACGTCGCGATGCGCGAGTTCTGCTCGGCCGTGCGCGTCTTGACCTGCTGCTCCTGTTCGAGCGTCATGAACGCTTCCTGCTGCTCGATTTCGAGCTTGCGGGCGAGCGCATCTCGGTTCTTCTCGCGCACCGACACTTCCACGTCCTGCTCGACCTCGTTGCGCTCCTTGCGGCGCCGCTCGGTTTCCTGCGTGAGCTTGGTGAGACCTTCGGCATCGAACGCGTTGTTCGGATCGAAATATTCCTTCGATGTCTGATTGAAGTTGGTCAGCGACACACTTTCAAGTTCCAGTCCGTTCTTCGTCAAATCTTCGGCGACGGTGTTCTGCACGCCCTGCACGAAAATTTGTCGGGCATCCTGAAGATCCTGCATGGTCATTTGCGCGGCGGTGGAACGCAACGCATCGACAAACTTGTCATCGACGAGCGCGCGCAGATGTTCCGGCGCGAGCGTGCGCTGGCCGAGCGTTTGCGCGGCGGTCGAGACACCTTCCGCGCTCGGCTTCACGCGCACGAAGAACGCCACCACCACGTCCACGCGCATGCGGTCCTTGGTGATGAGGCTATCGCGCGTCGCGCGGCTCACTTCGAGCTTCAGCGTGTTCATGTTGATGGGGATGACTTCATGAAACACCGGCAGCACGACCGCGCCGCCGCTCATGATGACCTTCTGCCCGCCGAGCCCCGTGCGCACGAACGCGCGCTCCGCCGATGCACGCACATAAAGCCGCGCGAAGATCATGCCGATCACGCACAGCGCAATGAAAATCGCCGCTGCCGCGATGCCGTAAAACATGAGACCGTTCATCATTTTTTTCTCCGGGTGAAACGAAAATCGAGGCTCGATGAAGCCTCTGCCAACTTAAAGCGCGACCGCGCGAAACAAGGAATCCGAGGCACGTTCGACAATGACGATGCGCATGCCCGCGCTCAGGCGCTCGCCTTCGCGCATCGGTTCGACGCGCAGATAATGCGGCTGGCCGAAGCGATCGACGAAGCGCGCCTGTCCTGGCGTGTCCTTCGACGCATCCGCGCCCACCATCTCCGCGACTGCGCCGATGAATTCGTTCTCCGTGAGCGCACTCGATTGGATGGCGGGAACGAATCGCGCGATGACAGCGCTCGCGTGGCGCGTGAAGAACAGCGCAGCAAGCATCGCCACGGGAATGGCCAGCCCGAGATGCACCGCTTTACCGGCAAGCGCATGAGCCGCACATTGCAGCGACACACCCGCAAGCGAAAAGCCAAGCAAAAAGAGCGTGAGAATCACGAGCAAAGGCACGCGTCCCACATGCAGCCATGAAAGGCATGACGCTGCGAAACCGCTCTCGGCGTGATCGAAGGCGAAGTGCCCGGTCAGACTGAAACCGATCAGCAGCGCGACGAGTTCGAGCACGCCAAGCGCGAGCATCGCCGTGAAGGCGACGACGAAGGGGGCGTACTCGGGAAGCAGCAAAGGAAGGAACAAGGGGTGCGCCGAATAGTCAGGTCCGTGAAAGCGACGATATTCTGCATCACCCGGGCATCTCGAAAAACTGTTTTATTTATTCAGACATCCAAACGATTCAGTTCGAGCACGGCAAACCCTTCCCGTTCCTCTTTGGCGCGACGCTTGGCCAGCGCCGCCGCTGCGCTCACATGCGCGCTGCCACGCGCGACGCCCGGCCCGACCTGCACCGCGCCCACCGACAGACGCACGAAGCCGAAGAAGGTCGGACGGGCCAGCCGGTCTTCGCCGGGAATGCCGCCTGCCAGGCGTTCTTCAGGCGAGTAGAACCGCTTCACGATATCGTTGAACAAGGTCATGGCACGCGACGCGCGCTCGCGCCAGTCATCGCTCTGGAACAGCAGCAGGAAATCGTCGCCGCCGATATGCCCCAGAAAATCGCGCGTCGGCTCGCAGGCGGATGCCAGCGTGCTGGCCGCCGTCTTCAGCACTTCGTCGCCCTGCCAGTAACCGTGACGGTCGTTGAACGGCTTGAAGTGATCGAGATCGAAGTACGCCGCCACGAAGCCCGCGCCATTCGCGATCAACCGGTCGATGTGCGAGTTGAGCGGCACGTTGCCGGGCAAGAAGGTCAGCGGGTTTGCATAGCGCGCCGCTTCCACGCGCACTTCGGTCACGGCGCGCACCATGCTCGCGCCGGTCGCGAGTCCCGCATAACGCCCGTTCTCGGTGACGATGAAGCCATCGGACAGATAAGGCTGATCGTCGTTGGCGAATAGCCGTGCGATCTGTTCGAGCGTCGAGCCGCGTTCCACGATCAGCGGCGCGGTATTGGCGAACTGCATGCAAGGCCGCTTGCCGAAGACCTCACGGTGATACGGCAGCGCGTATTGATCCAGAAACGAGCGCCGGCCGATGAGCGCGACGGGCCGATCATCGTCGAGAATGGCGACGGCGTGCAGCGACGGCATTTGATTGAACAGACGCACCACGTCGTCGTTGCGTGAACGGATGCTCAAAGTAGGCGCTTCCACCAGCATGCGGTCGAGCATGACGGCGTTCATGTCGGCGGTCGCGCCGGTGCGCGTGTGCGCGGGATATACGGCGATCTGCACGGAGCGCAGCGCGCGGCTGACGGCATCCGGCAGGCGCGTGGGCGGCGTGGCGGCGGGACGTCCGAGCAAATAACCTTGCGCGCACGCAATGCCCAAATCGCGCGCGATTTCCAGATCCGCCTCGCTCTCGATACCCTCCGCGATCAGCAGCGCGCCGCTCGCCTTGCCGAAGGAAACCATCGCTTTGACGGCTTCGAACTTGAGCGCATCGCGCGCAATGTCGGACACGAAAAAGCGGTCGATCTTCACGTAATGCGGAGCCAGCCGCACCCACAGATTCATCGATGAATTCGCGCTGCCGTAATCGTCGAGCGCGAATTGCGGCCCGGATGCCCGCAACGCACGCACGCTCGCGCCGAAACGCTCGGCATCGGTAATCACGCTTTGTTCGGTCAGTTCGACCACCAGCCGCGCCGCGTCGAAGCCGCAATCGCGCGCCATGTCGCCGGGGCTTTGACGCGCATCCGCCGCCGCTTCGATGGCCGCCGCGCTGAAATTCACGAACAGCAATCCCGCACAGCCGAGACGCGCGAACGACGCAATGCACGCGCGCGCCGCCGCATGTTCCAGTTCGATGCCGCAGTGTTCGTGCGCCGCCTGCTCGAACAGCGCGGCGGGCGATTCCTGCACAGTCCCGGCCGGCCCGCGAATGAGTCCTTCGTAACCGATGATCTCGCCATCCGCGAAACGCACGATGGGCTGAAATACGGGCTTCAGCGCGTCATCCGCGATGAGTTGCGCGATGCTGCGCGGATGGTGATCGGACACGAGGCTTAGAGACATGGCCCTGGGCTTTTAGCGAATTATCGTCAGAGGTAACGGTCCGCTTGTACCCGAGTTGAATGAATCTTTCGTGAAGCGGCGCACCGGGCCGGTGCGTCGCTCGATTTTTATCCCGCGCGGCGTTGACGCACGGCCTTCGCGAGCAGTTCGAGCACCGGCTCGGTTTGGGTCCAGCCGAGGCAGGCATCGGTCACGGACACGCCATGCTTGAGCGGCACGCCCGGCTTCAGATCCTGACGCCCTTCTTCGAGATGGCTTTCGATCATCACGCCGGTAATGCGTTTCTCGCCGCCCGACAACTGCTGCGCGATATCTTCCGCCACGTTCACCTGACGCAGATGCGACTTGTTGGAGTTCGCATGCGAGCAGTCGATCATGACCTGTTCGCGCTGGCCGAGCGCCGCCAGCGCCGCGCAGCTTTCCGCCACGCTTTGCGCGTCGTAGTTCGGCCCTTTCTTGCCGCCGCGCAGGATGATGTGGCAATCGTCGTTGCCGCGCGTTTCGAAGATCGCCGCCATGCCCATCTTCGTCATGCCCATGAAGGCGTGACTCGCGCCCGCCGCGACGATGGCATCCGCCGCGACCTGCACGCCGCCATCGGTGCCGTTCTTGAAGCCGATGGGACAACTCAATCCCGACGCAAGTTGCCGGTGACTCTGGCTTTCCGTCGTGCGCGCGCCGATGGCGCCCCACGCGATCAGATCGGCGATGTACTGCGGGCTCAGCAAATCGAGAAACTCGGTGGCGGTAGGCAAACCCAGTTCGCTGATATCGAGCAGAAGTTCACGCGCGCGGCGCAGGCCTTCGTTGATACGGAAACTGCCGTCCAGACGCGGATCGTTGATATAGCCTTTCCAGCCGACCGTGGTGCGCGGCTTTTCGAAATACACGCGCATGACGATGAACAGGTCGGCGCGCAGCCGTTCGGCGACCGTCTTCAGATGCCGCGCGTATTCCATCGCCTGATCGTGATCGTGGATGGAGCACGGTCCGACTACCACCACGAGCCGGTCATCGCGGCTGTGCAGAATATCGGCGATCGCCTTGCGGCTGTCTTCCACCAACGCCTGAACGCCGGTGGTGACCGGCAGTTCGTCGAGCAACAGCGCGGGCGAAATCAGCGGACGCACCGCGCCGATGCGCGTGTCGTCGATGCGAGTGGTGTCCTGCGTGGCGTCGGCGACGCCCGCTTCCCGGTCGCGGGAGGGATTGTCGATGCGGCTCAAAATAAGCTCCGTCATGCGTTATCGTTGCAAAAGCAATGCGTTCGGTGCGGAAAAACCGCGTGCGCAGAGCAAGCAGCGCAAACCTCGATTATCGCACTTCGCGCACGCAAAAGCCGCAAATCGTCCATGAAACGTGCCGGGTATCATGATTGCGAATACTTCATTCTTTAAAAGGGAGCACGGCCATGCGCATCGAAACATCGTTTTTGTTCGACCTCGACGGCACGCTCGTCGATAGCGTCTATCAGCATGTGCTGGCGTGGAAGGAAGCGCTCGATGCGGAAGGCATCGAATTGTCGGTGTGGCGGATTCATCGCAAGATCGGCATGAGCGGCGGGCTGTTCACCAATCAGCTATTGCGCGAGACGCATGGGAAGATCAGCCCGGAAGTCGTGGAGCGGCTGCGTCATCTGCATGCGGAGGCTTATATGCGGCTGCGCGCGCAAGTGTGTCCGCTGCCGGGTGCGCGCGAACTGCTCGCCGCGCTGACGGAAGCGGGCACGCGCTGGGCCATCGCCACGAGCGGACGCATGGAGACGGCGGCGGTGAATCTGGAAGCGCTGGGCGTGGATCCGGCGAAGCAAGTGGTCGTGACGCGCGACATGGTGAAGTACGCGAAGCCTGATCCCGATCTGTTCCTCGCCGCCGCCGCGAAGCTGAATGTGCCGATCGAAAATACCGTGGTCGTGGGCGACAGCATCTGGGACATGCTGGCCGCGCGTCGTTGCCGGTCGCTGGGCGTCGGTTTGCTGTCGGGCGGATATGGCAGCGATGAACTCGAACGTTCGGGCGCGCTGCGCGTGTATGAAGACCCCGCCGATCTGCTGCTGCATCTCGACGAGGTGGCGGCGCGGCCTTGAACTTGCGATGCGTCAGAACGCGTGGCGCACGCCGACCGTGACGGACGTCTGCGTGCCCGTCGACGATGGCGAGAGCGTGTTGATCATCGCCTGACCGAGCGCGCTGCCCGGCGGCGCGCCGCGCACATGTTGGTAGATGCCTTCGAGATAGAAGTCCGTGCGCTTCGACAGGCTGTAGTCGGTCTGCAGCATGACCGTGTTCCACGACGGATACGCAATCGACGTATTGCTTCCATACGCGCCGTCCGTGAAGGTGTACGCCGCCGACACGCTCCATGCGGGCGTGAGCGCGTACTTCACATTGGCTTCGTAGTTATCCAGCCTGACGGTGCCATCCAGCGGCAAGTAACTGCCTGATCCGATGGACAACACGCTCGCCATGTTGTCGATCTGCGTGTGACTCCAGACCAGGCCGACCGTCGCAGGCCCGAATACCGCCGATGCCCCCGCGCCCCAGATGCGCTGCCGTTGCGCGGCGAAGTTCGCGCTGCCATCGCCAAGCGATACCGCGCCCGCCGGATTCGTGCCCGCGAGCCCGCCGCCCGCGTTGTTGAACTGAAGATAGCCGCCCGCGACCGTGAACGGCCCCTGCGCATACGATGCACCGAAACTATACGAACGGTTATCGCCGAAACCGCCCGCGCGATTGCTGAACGAATACATGCCTTCTGCCGTCAGCCCGTAGAACGTCGGCGAAACATACTTGACGGAATTGTTGACGACCACGGAATCCGCCGCGAGGTTGTCGTTCTCGAACGGATGCGCGGCGATACTGCCGCCCCAAGTATTGAATTCGGCCGAGAGCGGGCCGAGCGTGTCGTTGAAGGCATCGTATTGACGCCCGAAGGTGAGCGAACCGAACGACTCGTGTTGCAGGCCGACCCACGCTTGCGAGCCGAAACCATCGCCCGCAAAAGCCTCGGTGCCGTTGTTCAGATTGAAGCCTTGTTCAAGCTTGAAGTTGGCCTTGAGACCCGCGCCGAGATCTTCGGTGCCCTTGAGGCCGAACACCGTGTTCTGCGTGTTGCTGGAGAGCAGTTGCCAATTGCTATGGCCGCCCTGATTGTTCGTATAGGTCACGCCCGTGTCGATCAGCCCGTACAGCGTCACGCTGCTCTGCGCATGCGCGGATGCAGCGAAGCCGGTGAGCACGGCGGGCAAGGTCAGCGCCAGCAAGTTTTTTTTCATTGTCGAAAGCTCCCTCGTACTGCTTTCTGCTTCGCGTCGGAGCAGGCCGTGTGCCTTGCAAGCTGTGTGCAAGGTACGACGACCGCTTCGCTCTCTCAGGCAGATCGATGCTACGACAAAAAAATTCCTCAGGCGCAAGGTTGACGCTAATTAGCCACGCAAACTCGCGTGCGCCGCTCGCTCCACCCCTTCCGGACGGTAGACGCGCACGGCCGTGTCATGGAAGAAGGCCTGTTGATCCGCGCCCGGCCATGCACGCACCAGTTCACGAAAGCCTGCCAACAGGCCGTCGAGTGAAACGAACATCTTGTCCACCGGAAAATTGCTGCCGAACATGAGACGTTCAGCTCCGAACAATGCGTGAAGCGCATCGATCACGGGCTGGTTGGCTTTCACGCTCCACGGTTTGCCCGGCTCGCACAATCCGGACACCTTGACAAAAACGTTCGGCAGTTTTGCAAGTTCCGACATGGCTTCGCGCCAGCCGCGCAGCGTTTCCTCGGAGCGATCGCCCGGAACGCCCGCATGATTCACGATCAGCCACGTCTGCGGAAAATCGCGGGCGAGACGAGCGGCTTCCGGCAACTGCCGCCACGATGCCTGGAGATCGAAATGCAGCCCGTTTCGCGCAAGCAAGGCGTAACCCGCGCGCCAGCGTTCGTCGGACATGAGCGTCAGGCCGCGTGCATCCGGCGCGCCGGGTTTGTGACGCACGCTGCGCACACGCGTGACGGCGGCTTGCGCGGCGAGCACTTCGTTGGCGTCATCGCGATCGAGCCATGCCTGCGCGACGATCGCATTCGGCCGTCCCGTTTCGCGCGCGAGTTGCGAGACATAGCGCGTCTCGCCGAGCGGATCGCGCGGGTCCCATTCCGCCTCTACATACACGCTTCCGACGATGCCCTGACCTGCCGCATCGCGCAAATAATCGGATGGCAGATACGTGTGCTTGATCGACGAGTAATCCCCATAACGATGCGGCACGAGCACGCCCGGTTCGAGCCACGGATAGAGATTGTCTTCGAGGTCCCAGAAGTGGTGATGCGCATCGATGACGGGACCGTCGTACAGCGAACTCATGCACGCGCTCCTTTTGCACCGTGGCCGAAGTCGATCAGCAACGAGCCGACGAGATAAGCAAACGCCGCCGCCGCGAAGAACAGAATGACGGCATTGAAACCGCCCGTCGCATCGACGATCACGCCCACGGCAATCGGCACGACGATCGCGCCGCCCGTGCCCGCGAAATTCATCACGCCGCCGACGAGGCCCACTTGCTCGCGCGGTGCGAGCATCGCCGGAATAAGCCAGTACAGGCCGCCCCACAGATGGAAGAACACGCCGAGCGACAGCACCGCCACCGCGAGCCGGATATCCGACACATACGGCAACGCCAGCAGACACAACAACGACATGCCGCCCGACACGCCGAACAGAATCTTGAACGCGATCTTGCGCGCGAACCGCCGTTGCAGCCAGTCGGCCGTCACGCCCGACAGAATCTCGCCGATGGCGCCCGCCAGAAAGATCAGGAACGTGGCGAAACCCATGCTGCGGATATCCAGCCCGCGCCCGATCGACAGATAGTTCGGCCCCCACGTGACGAGCCCGAAGAACACCATCGCCCAGCCAATGCGGCCGATCACCATCGCGGCAAGCGTCGAGCGCGGCAGCGGCGCGGTCTGCGCGCCACCCACTTCGCCCGCCGCGAGTTTCTGTTCGCGGATGAACCGCGCTTCCTCCTCCGCAATGTTGGGATGATGCTCCGGCGTCTCCCGCAACATGCGATACACCACCAGCCCGAACACGATGGTCACCACGCCCACGATCAGAAACGCCGCGCGCCACGACCCCGACAACGCGATCAGCGCACTGATGGCAAGCCCGCCCAGCGCCGAGCCGAGCGGCGCGCCGCTGTCGATCAGCGTCACGCCGCGTCCGCGTTCGGCGGGCGGCAGCCACGCGGCCGTGAGCTTGGCGGCGGCCGGCATGTACGGCGCTTCGAACACGCCCAGACCGATGCGCGACAACAGCAGCGTCAGCCCGTTGACCGCGAAGCCCGCGACGCACTGAAAGCCGCCCCACAGCACCGCCGAAATACCGATCATGCGGCGCGCGCCGAACTTGTCGGCGGCCCATCCGGCGGGAATCTGAAACGTGCTGTAGGTCCAGAAGAAGGCCGAGAGAATCAGCCCTTGCAGCGTGGCCGCGAGATGGAATTCATGCACGATGGTGGGCATCGCGATGGACAGCGACATCCGGTCGATGCAGTTGATCGTGTAGAGCACGAACAGCAGCGACACCATGCGCCAGCGCGTGGTGGATGCGAGCGAACGCAGCGAGGCGCGCGACGGAACGGCGGACAAATCGGATTGCATGTCTCCTCCTGTTTTATTGATACGCCTTTTGCCGGCGCTTGGCTGATAGGTTGATATTCAGAGCGATGGATTGCGCAGCCACGCGGCGTGCAGCGCCGAGCCTTCGAGATCGAGCGCATCGAGCGGAATGAGTTCGCCGTGCTTCACGTTCTTGACGAGACGCTTGTTGGCCGCGAGATAGAACGGCGCGGCTTGCGCGGCCTTTGCGCTTTCCATCAGCAGCGGTTCCGTGCCTTCGATGGTGTGATGATGACCGCCCATTGCAAGCGTTTCGCCTGCCGCGAAATCACGCTGCGCACGCGCGACCATGCGGGCGTGCGGCAACTGATTCGCGCTGCCGGTCGGCTGATTGAGCAGCACGGCGGAGAACAGGCTCATCGGCGTTTCCAGGCCCATCAGGTGATAAGGCAAGTAGATGCACGCATAACGCCCGTTCCTGCCGACGACATGGCCCTTCTGCCTGAGCATTTGCCATGTCTCATCGTCCTTGCAGCGCACGATGACGAACACGCCGCCGCCGAAGCTCAGGTCATCCGGACGACGCAGGCAGTTGAAGACATCGACCACGCCGGTGCGCGTGAGAATGCCGCCGTCTTCCTTCGGCACGAAAATATCCGCGAGTTCCGTGAGGCGCGCGAGCGGATAGTTGAGCGCATCCGTTGCGGGAACGAAGCCCGTCGAATTGGCGACGACGTTCATCTCGCAGTAATCGGGCGTCGCGCTTTGCGGCAGCATCGAAAGCGCCTTGCTGCGGGCGGCGAGCGTGGCTTCGATATCGTCGCCGAGCGTCCAGCAGTCATCGAGCGAAGCGGTGTGATGTGCATCGAGATAATCGACGGTATGCGCGTTCGGATCGTAGATGAAATCGTATTCGCTGGACTTGCCTGCCGCGATCACTTCGAAGCCGAGCACGCGCGCCCACGTGACCAGACCGATCAGATTGCTCGGCTGATCGCCGTCGGGCGTGGTGTACGTGACGCCATGTTCCAGCGCGAGCCGGTTGAGGTACGGACCCACGACGGAATCCGTTTCCTTGGTCGCCATCGCTACGTGAACGCCGCGCTTCAATGCGTTTTCCGCGATCTGCACGCTGACTTCGGGATGACCCGTCGCTTCCACGACGATATCCAGTTCCACGTTTTCCAGCAGCCAATAGTCGGGAACCAGCGCGATACGTCCGTGTGCACGCGCGGCGCGGACATCGGCGGCGTTATTGCAGACGCGCGCGGCATCATCCGCGAAGCCGAGCGAGGCGAGCGCGGTGAGCGTGCCGTCGATATTGATATCGCACAACGCGGCGATTTCGATGCCCGGCAACGCGCGGCATTGCACGAGCAGCGAACGGCCGAACCCGCCCTTCGGACCGACGAGCGCCATGCGGATCGTGCGGGTGTCGAGCGCCTTGAAGAGGTGTTGATAGTTCATGGTGAAGTCGAGTGTGAAGGCCGCGTGAAGCGTGTCTCTCGATAGTTGGGATTCGATTGGTATACCAAAATCATCGCGTTTTCGGACGCTTGTTGTTCGCTGCTATTTCTGGCGCTTACCTAGAAGAACAATCAATTCCTTCAAGGGATTGACCGGACGTCGAGGACAAAATCCACGTCAGTCTCCGCAAAATCTTTATCGGTTTGCCGCGACTTTCAGCCATTGCTTTCAATTTTGGTATACCGAAATTTAAGACGAACCGATGAAGCCGTCAAGCGCGGCATCGAACATTGATGCAGCGCGGATGGAGCATTACGCGTTCGCTGGTAAAGTGGAATACCGACGCGCCGGAACGAGCGCCATCAGAGGACGAAACATAAAAATGAAGGATTCGGAAGAGGGGTTGGAGGCGTCCGCGAGCGAGAGCGACGAGGACGAAGCGCTGCTCTCGATGCAGATCGCCCAGCGCATGCGCACGATGATCGCCACCGACGAACTGAAGCCCGGCGAACGGCTGCGCGAACGGCTGCTTGCCGAACGGCTCGATGTATCGCGCACGCCGCTGCGTGAGGCGCTCAAGGAACTGGCGGGCGATGGTCTGGTCGTCGTGCTGCCCAAGCGCGGCGCGGTGGTGGCGGATTTGTCGGCGGCGGCCATCGGCGAGAAGCTTGACGTGCTCGGCGTGATCGAAGCATTCGGCGGCGAACAGGCCTGCAAGCAAGCGACCGATAGCGAGATCGCCGAAATCCGCGCGCTGCATCACGAGATGCATGCGGCTTATGAGCGGCGCGACCGCATGAATTACTTTCGGATCAATCAGGCGATTCACGCGAGCATCATCGCGGCTTCGAAGAATGCGACGCTGGTGCAGGTGCATGAACGGCTCAACCAGCAGCTTTATCGTTATCGATTTCAGGGCAGCGTGACGTCGGAAACGTGGCACAAGGCCATCGACGAGCATGAGGTCATCATCGATTTGCTCAGTGCGCGTGATGGCGCGCGGCTTGGGGATTTTCTGCGCCGCCATGTTCATAGCACGTGGGAACAACTTTCGGCGGAGCGGCCGCAAAGCACGCTGACCACGGTTTAATCTGATCTCACTTCGCTAAAAAATGCTGCCGAACGCAGACACCTACGAAGCCGTCGAAGCGCAATTCGAGTGGCGCATTCCGGCGCGCTACAACATCGCGCAGGACGTGTGCGACAAATGGGCGGACGGCACGGGCCGGCTCGCGCTCATCGTGGAAGCGCGCGATGGCACGCAGACGCGCTATTCGTTCGATGACTTGCAACGCCTCTCGAACCGCTTTGCCAACGCGTTGAAATCGAGCGGCGTGCAGCGCGGCGATCGCGTCGCGGTGTTCGTGCGGCAATCGGTCGAGGCGGCCATCGCGCATCTCGCGGCGTATCGCATGGGATGCATCGCGGTGCCGCTGTTCGCGTTGTTCGGCATCGATGCCATCGAATTCCGGCTCGCGCATTCGGGCGCATCGGCGGTCGTGACAGATGCGGAAGGCGCCGCGAAAATCGCGTCCATCCGTGAGCGTCTGCCCGACTTGCATCACGTTTTCTCGACCGATGGCGATAACGCCTCCTTCTGGCCCGCGCTCGATGCCGCCTCCGACGCCGATGCGCTTATCGACACCGCCGCCGACGATCCGGCCGTCATCATCTATACGTCGGGCACGACGGGCAAACCCAAAGGCGCGCTGCACGGGCATCGCGTGTTGCTCGGACACTTGCCCGGCGTGGAGATGTCGCAGCAATGCTTCCCGCTCGATGCCACGTTGATTTGGACGCCTGCCGATTGGGCGTGGATCGGCGGCCTGCTCGATGTGCTGCTGCCTTCGTGGCATCACGGCGTGCCGGTGCTCGCGCGCCGCTTCGACAAGTTCGATGGCGATGCCGCGTTCGATCTGCTCGAACGGCATCGGGTCAGTCATACGTTTTTGCCGCCGACTGCGTTGAAGATGATGCGTGCTACTGCCTCGCGCAAGGCGCGCACGCTTGCGCTGCGTTCTGTTGCGAGCGGTGGTGAATCCTTAGGCGAGGAACTGTTGTCGTGGGGACGCGCGGCGCTGGGCGTGACCATCAACGAGTTCTATGGGCAGACCGAATGCAACATGGTGCTGTCATCGTGCGCGAAATGGTTCGAGCCGCGCAATGGGTGTATCGGGCGCGCGGTGCCGGGGCATCGTGTGGCTATCGTCGATGATGCTGGCATGCCGCAGGCTTTCGGCACGCACGGGCATATCGCGATTGCACAGCCCGATCCGGTCATGTTCCTCGGCTACTGGCGCGACGAAGACGCTACCGACGCCAAGTTTCGCGGCGACTATCTGCTGACGGGCGATCTCGGCGTGCTCGATGAAGACGGGTTCTTCCGTTTCATCGGCCGCGATGACGATGTGATTACCAGCGCGGGCTATCGCATCGGTCCGGGGCCGATCGAGGATTGTCTGATCCGGCATCCGGCGGTGCGGATTGCAGCGGCGATTGGTTTGCCGGATAAGCAGCGGACGGAGATCGTGTGTGCTGTTGTTGTGCTTAACGAAGGCTATGAACCCGGCGATGCGCTCGTGCGTGAGTTGCAGGAGCATGTGCGGACGAGGCTTGCGGCGCATGAGTATCCGCGTGAGGTGCGGTTTGTTGCTGAATTGCCGATGACGGCGACGGGGAAGGTTATTCGTAAAAGCCTGCGGGCGGAGTTTGGAGAGAAGTAGCGGCGGATGCGTTCGTGCCGTGGTTTGTTTGTTGGTGCGTATAAGCTGTTGGTATCTGGCTGCGCGACTTTGGCTTCCTGAAATCGCGGCCGTCGGCATCGTAAAGGCGCTCGATCGATGCGTCGGTATTGCGTGCCTTGGTCAATTAGCCGCGACGGTTGTATGCATATTCTTTGGTCGGGCCAACAACAAACGATCCTTCCAATCCCATCGGTAATACATAGGATATTCGCCCGGTCCGGCGCGTTCCAGCAGATTGCCTCGCGCATCCCATGTCTGCTTCCAAACACCGCCCTCCGGGTCAGTGATTGCCACGGGCCGATGATCGGCATCGTACGCGGTGGCGATGGCGCTGCGGTCCGCAAGCGTCTGCGCAAGCACGTTGCCGAAAGCGTCGTATTCCCAGCGCGTGGTATTGCCCGCCGCATCGATGTGCGCGATGGTGCGGCCCTGCGGATCGTACTGATAGCTCGATACCCCGCCCAGCCCGTCGATGCGCGCCACCGGCAGTTGCTCGTCGTTGTATTGCAGAACGATCAAGGAACGGGTGATGATCGTTCGTCCTACCGCGAGCAGAACTCCAACTGGCACAAGCAGTATTGCGGAATCTTCTAGCGACGACCTGCGCCCAAGTCTTCGCCCTATGTCCCGCGGATTCGACTCGCCGGGCGATGGCTTGAATAGGCTGGCTTCGCGCCGGGACAGCGTGTGAGGGTCAACGTGGAACAGGGGCGGCTTGTGATTACCTGCGTTTGAAGCCCCAACGGGCTAGCGCATAGCCCTTTCGGTTGACTTACTTATATTTAATTCCCTCGTACTCCCAGAAGAATTTCCGGCGCAGACAGTCAAGCGACCTATCCCACGACTCCTTCTCGCAGTCAGCAACCATTATTTGCAATTTGGTACGCATTTCGCCCAAATCATATCTATCAATAACGACTAGAGCCTCCCTGCCACTTTCTGAGCCTCTACGTTGCATCATTTGGAAACTTTTAAGCGCATCTCCAACATGGTGCTTCCGCAAACCTTCAGGCGTCGCCAAGATTAACTGAAAAATATGCTCGCCTGACACACCCGCCTCGCCAATTTCGATCTCGACCAGAATGTAGACGTCCGAGGAGGACAACGGACACCAAGTAGTTAAGTCATCAACATCCCACGACAAAAGACCTCGGATTTCAAGTTTGATTGGCATAATCACTCTCCCACATCAAGGTGAACATTTGACATAGGTGCGCCACTTGGAATCTGCCGGGTCTCGAAGTTCATCTGCTTGCCGGTCGCCGAAAAGGGTTGCTTTGATACAGGGTGAACATTTCTTCCCTGATCGGTGGGTTTGAAGCTGGGGCCGCGAACCTTCCGCAATCCATCCTCAGATTTTAAAACCCAAACGCCTTTGTCTGTCGCGGTTTCACTGAAACCAGGGCCGACAAATTCTTCAGCCAATTCTCGCGCCTCAGATCGGGTAACACGACCTGTGATTTGTGAATTTCCCGGCTTGTTTGAGAGCCCGCGAATTTTTTTAAGTCTTGCTCGTTGACGCTTTGTTTTGCATCGCAAACCAAGGGGATCCGTCCACCCAAAAATGTTGGGTGCGAACTGAAACGGATTGAGGCCACCAGCGAGACCGATCGGGTCCGGAGAGATAAAAGATCCGGTGTTGGGATCGAAGTATCTGAACCGGTTGTAATGCAGCTTCGACTCAACATCATAATACTGACCTTGGAGACGAATCGGCTGCTCAACGCGCTTCGCCTCTAAATAATCAACCTTCCCAGTAACGTTGTAATGCGCTTCCCAAACAACGCTGCCTTCGGCATCCCGCAACCGCACCGGCGCACCATTCGGCTCGTTCTCGTAGCTATACAGCTCATCACCCGCATCCGCGCCCCAAGCCTGCATCGCCAGCGGTTCGAAGCTGTCCTGATGATAAACATAGTAACGACCACGCGCAACGTTCGCCCGGTCGCTCGACATCCGCTCTTCGCGATGCTCGCCCACCATCACATCACCGTCCCACAGAAACCGCGTGCGCGCGCCTCTGTGTTCGACGACCGTGTCGCCGCACCGCTGACCCATCAACTCCTTGCCGATACGTCGTCCCAACGCATCATATCGATACGTCCACCACGCATTGGTCGTGCTCTCGAAGTTCACGAGCCGCCCAAACGCATCCCACTCGAAATGCTGCACGCCAAGGCTGGCATCGTAGCGTTCCACCAACTGACCCGCCGCATCGAGTCGCCAGCGGCCGCCTTCCGCATGATCCAGATGCCGGCCCTGCCTGTCCTCACGCACGACCCTGAAGCGGTCGCCCTGCGCATCGTACGCAAAGTGCTGCAAGTGCCCCGCCGGATTCGTGTGCGCGATGATGCGTCCCAGCGGATCGTATCGATACCGGTCCTCACCCAGCCGGCTGTCGCGCCGGGCCACCAAGTTGCCGCTCGGATCGTAGTCGTAGGCAACTTGCGTCTCATGCTGCCGTGCCTTGACACGCTGCCGTGCGAGCCGGCCCGCCCGGTCGTACTCGAAGACCTGATTCACTTCTTCGCTGAAGCGGATACGGGTTCATGCGGATCATGCCGTGGATCTCGAAAGCCACCTGGTTGTGCTTGCCTTTGCGATCGCCGTCGCTGCGTGGAACCACCCGCAACGCAGCGGGAATCAGGCGCGGCTCGAAAGCGAGGATGGCGTCCTTGACCACCTGTTCGATGTGCTCCCAATTGCGCGTAGCCATGAAGGCACCGGCCAGCGGCGGCACGCCGTAGTTCACGGTTGACGCCGCCACCCGCGGATAGCGCCGCGCATCGATCTCATCGCCGAGATTGGTCGTGTTCAAGAGATAAGCCAGATCGCGCTGGATGATGTCGCGCAACTGCGAGCGGGTGAGGACGTGAGCGCATCGAAGGTCGGCTCATGGTCACCCGAATCACGATTCCAACCAACTGGCGAAGCCATTCCCGTCCGAGCCTCTTTCACCTCTGGCTCGATACGCCGGGCAAGCTTCGATGCTTTGATCTGCCTGAATAACGAAATGAATTGCATTGACACGCTCGCGACTAATCTGGACGCACAAATTCGGCCAATCGCTGCCCGGCTAAAAGAAACGCGATTAATTATTGAGATATACATTGGCCTCTACAACCTAATTAACGCATACCGAAACGACGCATGTCCAGTTTTAAATAACGGCTTCAAAGCAATGATTTTTCCGGGCCTCAATAGAATGTAAATTTTTGAGCGATCCAAACTGCGATATTGGTTAAGAATTAGGATTTTTCGTGCAGGCGTGTATTTAGATTATTTTAGAGATAGCGCGCGTAAATAATTATTGCGATAAAAACTCAATATAAAACAATCGCATAGAATTTCGGTAACTTCCACATTCAAATAAAAGCCATTAGGCAATTAATCTCGTGCTCAAGCCACAAAATTAGCAAGCATTGACGAGGGTGATTATTTCGCGAATCATCAGCGAGCAATTGGTAATCAGCCTCCAAGGCCTGCCACCTCTTAAAAGCGGCAAGCGGCGTCCGAGGTTGCATTGGAAGTCTGGTTACACGAGGCTGTGCATACACAATGACTGGCTCAACTCACTTTATTGAGCTGACAAGACACCAATTACTTGCTCCGAGACAAATCGATGATTTCTCGTCAGGCGCTCTTTGGCAAACTCGGTACGACGCTTTTCCGCAGCATCGAATCGGCAACGACATTCTGTAAGTTACGCGGTAATCCCTATGTCGAACTGATTCACTGGATTCATCAACTGCTTCAACTGGCGGATAGCGATCTGCATCGCGTGATTCGCCATGCCGGTATTGAGCGGGAAACGCTGGAACAGGATCTTGCGCGCGCTCTGCGCACCTTGCCGACCGGCGCGAGTTCGATCAGCGATTTCTCGCATCACCTGGAAAGCGCGATCGAGCGCGCATGGGTATTGTCCACGCTTTCTTTTGACGATAACCGTGTTCGCAGCGGATGGCTCATCGCCGCTTTGGTTTGCACACCGGAACTACGCCGTGTTCTGCTTGCCATGTCGCCCGCGTTTGGCCGCATTCCAATCGAAGGCATGAACGAAAGCTTGCCCGCGTGGATCGCCGGTTCGCCCGAAGCCGACGATGCCGCCTACGATGGCAGCGAGTTTCAGCCCGCCCTTCCCGGCGAGGCATCGCACGCTATGTCCGCGTCCACGCAGAACGTGCTCGAACAATACTGCACGGACCTCACCGCGTTCGCGCGGGCGGGCGAGATCGATATGGTCACCGGCCGCAACGAAGAGATTCGCACGCTCATCGATGTGCTGCTGCGCCGCCGGCAGAACAATCCGCTGCTAACCGGAGAAGCCGGCGTCGGCAAGACGGCCGTGGTCGAAGGACTTGCGTTGGCGATTGCGAGTGGCGATGTTCCCGATGTGCTTGCAGAGGTCCGTCTGCTCTCGCTCGATGTCGGTGCGCTGTTGGCCGGTGCAAGCATGAAGGGCGAGTTCGAATCGCGGCTGAAGGGCGTGCTCGAAGCGGCGAAGAAGTCTGCGGTTCCCGTGATTTTGTTCGTCGATGAAATTCACACGCTCGTCGGCGCAGGCGGTCAGGCGGGTACGGGTGATGCCGCAAACCTGCTCAAGCCCGCACTCGCACGGGGCGCCGTGCGCGTGATCGGCGCGACCACCTGGTCGGAGTACAAGCGGCACATCGAAAAAGATCCGGCGCTCACGCGACGCTTTCAGGTGCTGCAAGTGGCCGAACCGCAGGAGGCAGCCGCCATCGACATGGTGCGCGGACTGGCGCAGACGTTCGCGCGACATCACGGCGTGATCGTGCGTGACGAAGCCATTCGCGCGGCCGTCGCGCTGTCGCATCGCTATATTCCCTCTCGGCAGTTGCCGGACAAGGCGATCAGTCTGCTCGACACCGCGTGCGCGCGCGTGGCGTTGTCCCAGCAAGCAGCGCCGCGTGAATTGCAGAACGTGAGGCAACGACTTCAGGCCGCCTATGTAGAACGTGATCTGCTTGAACAGGAAGCGCGCATCGGTCTCGCTTCGGGCGATGGATTGCGTGCGACACGCGCGCTCATCGACACGTTGCTCACCGAGCAAACCGCGCTCGAAGCACATTGGAAAGCACAGGTCGGTGCGGCGCAAACACTCGCCAGTGCACGAAAGGCCGCGCTCATGCCGGTTGTGGTCGAGGAAAGCAGCGAGGCGGGCGCATCGTCTCCCGCTGCTTTGCGCGAACTTGAACAGAGCCTGCGCGCCTTGCAAGGCGAAACGCCTCTCGTCTTCCCCGAAGTCGATGAAGCCATCGTGGCGGAAATCGTCTCGGACTGGACGGGCATTCCGGTCGGTCGCATGGTGACCGACGAGATTGCCGCCGTGCGGACCTTGCCGTCCGTGCTCGCGGCGCGCGTGATCGGACAGGCGGACGCGCTACAGCAAATCGGTGAGCGCGTGCAGACCGCACGCGCGGGCCTGTCCGATCCGAAAAAGCCGCTCGGTGTGTTCCTGCTCGCCGGACCTTCCGGCATCGGCAAGACGGAGACCGCGCTCGCGCTTGCCGAGGCGCTCTATGGCGGTGAGCAAAACCTCATCACCATCAACATGAGCGAGTACCAGGAAGCGCATACCGTCTCCGGGCTCAAGGGTGCGCCACCGGGTTATGTCGGTCATGGCGAAGGGGGCGTGCTGACCGAAGCCGTTCGGCGTCGGCCGTATTCAGTGGTACTGCTCGATGAAATCGAGAAAGCGCATCGCGATGTACACGAAGTCTTCTTTCAGGTCTTCGACAAGGGCTACATGGAAGACGGCGACGGCCGTTACATCGACTTCCGCAACACGACGATCCTGCTGACCACGAACGCGGCCGCCGAACTCACAGCGACCCTGTGCGCCAACGCGGCACTCGCGCCCGATCAGGACGCCCTTCGCGACACGCTCGCACCCGAATTGCTCAAGACCTTCCCGGCGGCGTTTCTCGGGCGCATGACCACGGTTCCATACCGTCCGCTCGGCCGCGATTCGCTTGCCAGCATCGTGCGCCTGCATCTGAACCGCGTCGTGCGCCGCATGGCCGATGCACACGGCATCGCGCTGACCTTCGGCGAGAGCCTCGTCGACTACATCATCGGGCGCTGTCTCGTGCAGGAAACCGGCGCACGCGTGCTGATCGGTTTCATCGAACAGTACATCCTGCCGCGCCTGTCCGCGCTTTGGCTCGATGCGTTCACTGAGAAGCGTTCGATTGCAAGCATCGAGATCGGCATCGGGGATGCACGGGCCGCCCCGTCGAGCGCCATCGTGCTCAAACCGAAAGAAACACACGCCGCCCTTTAACCATTCTCGCCTAAGGAGACACACATGGCCCAAAGCAACAGCTCGCAGAAGTTCATCGCGCGCAACCGCGCGCCGCGCGTACAGATCGAATACGACGTCGAAGTCTACGGTTCCGAGAAGAAAGTCGAACTGCCCTTTGTCATGGGCGTGCTCGCCGATCTCGCCGGCAAACCCGTGGAACCGCTTCCTCCCGTGGCGGATCGGCGCTTTCTCGATATCGACATCGACAATTTCGACGAACGCATGAAGGCCGTCGCGCCGCGTGTCGCGTTCTCCGTGCCGAACACGCTCACCGGCAACGGCCAGTTGATGGTCGATATGACCTTCGAAAGCATCGAAGACTTTTCGCCCGCAGCAGTCGCGAAGAAGGTCGATTCGCTCAGTCAATTGCTGCACGCGCGCACGCAACTCGCGAATCTGCAGACCTACATGGATGGCAAGTCCGGGGCGGAAGCGCTCGTCAACAAACTCCTTGCCGACCCGGCCCTGCTCAAGTCGCTTGCCGCCGCGCCCAAGCCCGCGAGCGAGAGCGCCGACGACCAGCCCACGCTGAACTGAGCGCGCGCATTGCGGCACCACGAGGCTTAATCGAACCGAACACGAGGGATATCCATGGCAGCCAATCAGGCACAGGCAAGCGCCACTAAGGCCGAAACGCACGCGTTTCACAGCGATTTCACGCAATTGCTCGAACAGGAGTTTCGCCCGAAGACCGATCATGCGCGCGAGTCCGTCGAGCTTGCGGTCCAGACGCTTGCGGAACAGGCGCTGCATCAGTCGATCGTCGTCAGTGACGATGCGTACAAGAGCATCGAAGCGATCATCGCGCAGATCGATCACAAGCTCTCCGAACAGATCAATCTGATTCTGCATCATGCGGATTTCCAGAAGCTCGAATCGGCGTGGCGCGGGCTGCATCATCTGGTGTCGAACACGGAGACGGACGAGCGGCTCAAGATTCGTTTCATGGATGTGTCGAAGGACGACCTGCGCCGCACGATGAAGCGCTATAAGGGCGTCGCGTGGGACCAGAGTCCGCTGTTCAAGCAGATTTATGAAGAGGAATATGGCCAGTTGGGTGGCGAGCCCTATGGCTGTCTGGTGGCCGACTACTACTTCGACCACACCCCGCCCGATGTCGATCTGCTCGGCTCGATCGCCAAGGTGGCCGCCGCCGCGCACACGCCCTTTATCTCCGGCGCGTCGCCCTCCGTGCTGCAGATGGAGTCGTGGCAAGAACTCGCCAATCCGCGCGACCTCACCAAGATCTTCGCGCAGAACCTCGAATACGCGCCGTGGAACTCGCTGCGCAGCACGGAAGATGCGCGTTATATCGGCCTGGCGATGCCGCGCTTCCTCTCCCGCCTGCCCTATGGCGCGACCACCAATCCGGTCGATGAATTCGATTTCGAGGAAGAGACCGACGGCGCCGATCATCGCAACTTCGCGTGGGCGAACGCCGCCTATGCGATGGGCGTGAACATCAACCGCTCGTTCAAACATTACGGCTGGTGCTCGCTGATTCGCGGCGTGGAATCGGGCGGCACGGTGGAGAACCTGCCCTGTCACACCTTCCCGACCGATGACGGCGGCATCGACATGAAATGCCCGACCGAAATCGCGATTTCGGATCGCCGTGAAGCGGAACTGTCGAAGAACGGCTTCATTCCGCTGATTCATCGCAAGAACACGGATCACGCCACGTTCATCGGCGCGCAGTCCCTGCAGCGGCCCGCCGAATACTACGACGCGGATGCCACCGCCAACGCGAACCTCTCGGCGCGTCTGCCGTATCTGTTCGCCTGCTCGCGTTTCGCGCACTACCTGAAGTGCATCGTGCGCGACAAGATCGGCAGCTTCCGCGAGCGCGAAGAAATGCAGCAGTGGTTGAACGGCTGGATCATGAATTACGTCGATGCGGACCCGGCCAACTCATCGCAGGACACCAAGGCAAGCCGGCCGCTCGCCGCAGCCGAAGTCGTCGTCGAAGAGATCGAGGGCAATCCGGGCTATTACGCCGCGAAGTTCTTCCTGCGTCCGCACTTCCAGCTCGAAGGTCTGACGGTGTCGCTGCGCCTTGTCGCGCGCCTGCCTTCGGTGAAGGAAACAGCCTGAGATTGATTCATCGAACGAGGAAAAAAGAATAATGCCCTGGACTTATGACCGGACCACCGGAACGCTCACGAACCCGCAAGGCCAAGTCGTCGTCAACAACGGCTATTCCGGCGCAGGAGAAGGCCGCAACAATCCCGCCATGGAAGCGGTACAAAACGTTGGCCCCATTCCGCGAGGAAGCTATCGGATCGGCCAGGCACGGCATTCGACGAGGACCGGCGCCGTATCGATGGATCTCGCGCCGGAAGCGGACACGCATACCTTCGGCCGCAGCGCCTTCATGATTCACGGCGACAACCTGTCTCACACGGCCTCGCACGGCTGCATCATCCTGTCGCGAACGGTGCGGGAGCAAATCCAGCAAGGCACGGACAGAAGGCTCGTCGTTCAATGAAAAGAACCCTTCCTCTCGTATCGATGGCGCTCGCGTTCATGACTTCCGCGTGCATCGGTGCGCCGCGCTTGCCCGGGGCCGAGCAGATCATCCGGGACATCCAATTGAACGGAGCGCGCCCGACGGTCATGTCGCTCGATCGCCGAGGCCAGTTCGATGCCGTGCTCGAACGGATCGCGACCGGCGAAACCGGTTGGGTGAATCTCGCCGGACCGCTGTCGAAAGGAACGGATGCGGGCGACTCGACCGGCCTCACGGCGGCACTCGCCACGGCGCTGCCCAAGAATCCCGCAGCGGTTCTGCGCGTCCTGGATGACGGACCGGTGCTCGGCGCGTCGGCGGTATGCGGCGTGCCCTTCATCGAGCCGGACTCGAGCGAAATAAAAGCCTATCTCGAACAGACCATTCCGGCGGTCGAGCGGGTCGCGCAAACCGGGGACATCCCTCACCGTTCGTCCTGTCTCACGAGCCTGCACCGGGCGAAGACGGAGTTCGAAGCCCGACGATAAGGCGTGCTGAGGCGATGAAAAAGCCGGAGATAAAAGTCCCCGGCGAAAAGAAAGGCTGCAAGGCCTGAAGTACTTTTAACGAAAGGAGCTTTAAAGATGGCACAAGACATCTTCATCAAGATCAATGGCATCGATGGCGAATCGCAGGACGCAGCGCACAAGGGCGAGATCGAAGTCTCCAGTTGGGGCTGGCGCGTCTCGCAAGATTCGACGATGCACGCCGGGAGCGGCGGCGGCGCGGGCAAGGCCAGCGTCGACGATCTCTCGTTCGATCACCTGATGGATCGCGCGAGCCCGAACCTGATGAAGTATTGCCTGACCGGCAAGCATATCGACTCGGCGGTGCTCACGGTGCGCAAGGCCGGCGGCAACCCGCTCGAATACCTGAAGATCACCATGAGCGACGTGATCGTCACCAAGGTGCAGCCTTCCGGCAGCAATACCGATAACGGCATCAGCGAACAGGTTCGGCTGTCGTTCGCGAAGGTCAAGCAAGAGTACATCGTGCAAAACGCACAGGGCGGCAGCGGCGGCGCGGTCACCGCGGCGTTCGACATCAAGGGCAACAAGGAAGCGTAAGTCGTTTTCTTGCGGTTCATCGCCATTGCCTTGAATAGCCGGACCCGGTGCGCACGTCTCCGGGTCCGGCGACTGTTCCGACTCCATGCGCCTTTCGTTTATCACCTTCTTCGTTCTCGTTTCGATGATGCTCTCGGCATGTTCGAGCAGTGGCACGCCTGCGCCGAACGAACCGCTCAGGCTCACGCTATCGATCAACGCGTCATCGAGCGTGAATCCGGACGACCAGAAACGCCCCGCGCCCATTCTCGTGCGCGTGTACGAACTGAAAAACGCCGACGCCTTCAATCAGGCCGACTTCTACTCGCTGCAGGACAAAGATAAGACGCTCCTCGCCGACGATCTCGTCATCCGCGATCAATTCTTGCTGCGTCCCGGCGACAGCAAAACACTGACTCGCAATATCAATGAGGCAAGCACATCGCTCGGCGTGATCGCCGCTTATCGCGATCTGCCCAATTCCGTCTGGCGCGATAGTAGGCCGCTGCCGGTGACCACTCCGGCCGCGTGGTATCGCCGCGCGCCCAAACTCAAACTCGTCCTCGATGTGGGTTCGGATTCGATCCATATCCGCGATGCCGATGCACAGAACAATTAAAGATCATTCCCATGAGCTGGCATAACAAGGTCACCTGGAGCGAAGGGCTGTTCCTGCGCCCGCAACTGTTCCAGCAGCAAGAGCGCTACCTCGAACATTTCGCGCATAAGCGCGCAGCGGCGCTTTCACCGTTCTTCTTCGGCTTCTCGCACTACGAGATCGATGACGAGGCGCTCGCGCTCGGCAAGATCGTCCTGCGCTCGGCAAGCGGCGTTTTCGCTGACGGCACGCCCTTCGACACGCCGGGCAGCACACCGCCGCCCGCGCCGCTCACGATCCGTCAGGAGCATCTCGAGCAGGTCATCTATCTGGCCGTGCCGATTCGCGTGCCGAACGGCGAGGAAACCAGTTTCGAGAACACGCCCGATTCCCTTGCACGCTACGCCGTCTTCGATACGGAACTGCGCGACGCCAATTCCGTGGGACAGGGGTTCAAGGCCGTGCAGCTTTCGAATCTGCGTGTGCGCCTGCTGCCTCACAAGGAACTGACCGATGCGTGGATCGGCTTGCCGCTCACCAAGGTCAACGCCTTGCGCGCGGACGGCAGCATCGAACTCGACAGGACGCTCGTGCCGCCCGTGTCGGGCTTTGGCGCGAGCCAATTACTGACTACGTGGCTCGGCGATATTCATGACCTCGCCCGCATGCGCGCCAACCGGCTCGCCGAGCGCCTGACCGGCAGCGACGGACAGGCCGGCTCGGTTGCCGAAGTGTCGGACTATCTGCTGTTGCAAACGCTCAATCGCTATGAGCCGTTGCTCAAGCACCTGCGCCGCATTCCGACCACATCGCCCGAGACGCTCTACGCGGTGTTGTCGAGCTTCGCGGGCGAGCTTTCGACCTACGTGCGTCCGAGCACGCGACGGCCGCTGGAATCGCATCCGCCGTATCAGCATGACGCCCCGCACGTGTGCCTGAGGCCGCTCGTCGATGACACGCAGTGGCTGCTCAACGCGGTGCTGGTACGCAGCGCGCAGCACATCGCGCTCACCGATGCGGGTTATGGCATGCGCAACGCGTCCATCGATCCGGCCGAGATTCGCGGCTTCACCGCGCTCGTGCTGGCCGTTTCAGCGCAGATGCCGTCCGAAGCCCTCGCCCGGCAGTTCGCCACGCAGGCCAAGATCGCGCCCTCCGAACGGTTGCCCGATCTCGTTCGTGCGCATTTGCCCGGTATCACGATGCAATCCATGCCGGTGCCACCGCGTCAGATCCCGTTCAACGCGGGCTATGTGTATTTTCAGATCGAGCAAAACGGGCCGCTGTGGGACTTGGTGGCGCAGCACGGCGGCATCGCGTTGCATGTGGCGGGCGACTTTCCGTCGTTGCAGCTACAGCTTTGGGGCGTGCGCGGGTAAGTGCGCTCGAGCGACAAACATGAAGGATGGGGCATAGCGGGATGACGGATCAAGCGCAACCGACAACGAACACGAACGCGGCTGAGGCCGACGCCGATGATAAGGCCAAGACTGAGGCCGAAGCTAAGGCCAAGGCCGCAGAAGCCGAAGCGGTTCTCTCGGCAGAATACATCAAGAAAATTCCGCCCGGTGAAGCCGCCTCCGCCCGCTTGCGCGCCATCGAGCAGGCTCCGAATCCCTTGCTCGAAGCGAGTCGTCCGCTCCTGCGCGCGATCGCCGACATACCGGACGAGCTGACAAAAGTCCAGATCAACGCGCTGCACGCATTACTCAAGGACGAAGTGCGCAGCTTTCAGCGCCTGTGCGAACAGGCCAACATCCGCCGCGAACACATGCTCGGTGCGCGCTACTGCCTCTGTACCGCGCTCGACGAAGCGGCCATGCAGACCACGTGGGGCCAGCAGGCATCGGGCGTGGCGTGGATCAAATACGGGCTCGCCACCGAGTTCCACGAAGATCGCAAAGGCGGCGTGAAGATCTATCTGCTGATCGGGCGTCTGGTCACGCAGCCGCACGAACATCTCGATCTGCTCGAAGTGATCTTTCGCATCCTGAGTCTGGGATTCATGGGCCGCTATGGACACGAAGCCGATGGCGCGCGCAAGCATGATGCGGTGCGCCAGCGGCTCTATCACGAGATTCAGGCACAGAGAAAGCCCGTTGCCATTGCCCTGTCCGCGCATGCATCGTCCAGCGCGCGCGGCAAGCGCCTGTCGGTCTATGACTTCCCGGTGTGGATCAGCTTCGCGTTGCTGGGCTTCGTGCTGGCCGGCCTCTTCGGCTGGTTCAAGTACCACTTGCTCGCCGATGGCGCTGCCGTCGAGAAGCAGATCGCCGACATCGGCAAGATGACGCCGCCAGCCGCGCCCCGCCTGCCGCATCTGCGCGAGTTGCTCAAGGACGAGATCGCGGCGGGCACCGTCAGCGTCGATGAAGACGCGCGTCACAGCGCCGTCACCTTCCGCGGCGACGCGATGTTCGCACCCGGTGGCATCAACGTGCATGCGTCGATGGCGCCGCTGATCGTCAAGATCGCGCGCGAAGTGGCGAAGGTACCGGGCAAGGTCACCGTGAGCGGCTATACGGACAGCGTGCCGGTCAAGACACGCCAGTTCGCATCCAACGAAGCACTTTCGCTCGAACGCGCCACGCAAGTCATGCAGATGCTGCAAGCCGCAGGCATTCCCGCCAGCCGTCTGGAAGCCATCGGGCGCGGCGACGCGGACCCGGTCGGCGACAACGCCACGGCGCAAGGTCGCGCGCTGAACCGGCGCGTGGCGATCAACGTCACGCCCTAGGCCTTTGCGGCTTCACCACGGATATTTCAAAGAATGAAGAAGTTGCTCTCGTTTCTGAGCTCGCGCGGGTTCATGGCATTCGCGGTGCTGATTCTGCTCGCGCTCGGCGTCTGGTTCCTCGGGCCGTATATCGCTTTTGGCGGATTGAAGCCGCTGGAGAGCATCGCGCTGCGGGTGTCGATCATCGTGTTGCTGCTGTGCGGCGCGCTGCTGTGGATCAAGCGCTGGTCGATGGCCGTGATTTTCGGCGCGCTGCTGTGCCTGCTCATCTGGCATGCCGCGCCGCTGTTGAGTCTCGGCGAGTCGAAGCCGTTCGTGCCGGTCGATGCGCGCATGATCGCGATTGCGGTAGTCATCGCGCTCTTCGTGATGTGGGCGCTCTACCGGGTCTGGCAACGCATGCGCCGCGATCCGCAGTTTCTGCGCAAGACGCTCGCCGTCGAAAGCGACAAGCCTGGTGAATCGCCGGCGGCGGCGCGACTGCGGGAGATCGAAGCCCGCATGAGCGGCGCGCTCGACCGCCTCAAGTCGATGCGCACGGGCGCGCGGGGCGTGGCGCGGTTGTTTCAGGGGACGCGTCATCTTTATCAGTTGCCGTGGTTCATTGCGTTGGGCTCGGCGCAATCGGGCAAGACGCGCATGATTTCCAATGCGGGACTTGCGTGGCCTACGACAAGCGTGCCGCTGCGCGCAATCCGCTCATCGTCGGACGCGTTGGTCGAGTGGCGGCTGACCAACGAGGCTGTTTTCATCGATACGGCCGGACACTTCGTGCATCCCGGCGAGTCGGGCCATACACTGCCGCCACCGCAGACGCCCGCGCGTAGTGTCGACGATAGCCTCGCTCGCACGACAGAGAAGCGCACCGCTGAAGTCGATCAGGCAGGTTATCGCCGTCAGGCCGACACGGACGAATGGTTCGGCTTCCTGCGCCTGCTGCGTCGACGCCGCCCGCGCACGCCGATCAATGGCGCCTTGCTGACCATCAAGCTCGATCTGCTCACGAATCCCGATGCGTCCGTGCGTGAGAAGGAAGCGCAGGCGTTGCGCACGCGTCTGACCGATCTGCGCACATCCCTCGGCATTCGCTTCCCCGTGTATCTGATTGTCACGCAGATGGACCGGCTGCCGGGGTTCGTCGATTACTTCAACTCGCTCACTGAAGAAAGCCGCGCGCAAATCTGGGGCTTTACGTTGCCGTTGGACGAGGCATCGTTCGAGGCGCACTGTGCGAGCGAACTCGCAGCACTGGGCGAACGGTTGAGCGCAAGTGTCAATACGCAACTCGAGGACGAATACGACATGAAGCGCCGCCGTCAACTGACGACGCTTCCCGAAGCGTTTGCAGCGATCATCGCGCCGCTGTCGGACTTGCTTTCGCACTTGTTCATCGATTCGCTTTACGACAACACGCAGCATCAGACGATGCTGCGCGGCGTGTATTTCACGAGCGCCATGCAGGGCGGCACGACGGTGGCCGCAGAGCCGCTCACGATCATGCAGCGTCTGGCAGCCGCATTCGGCGCATCAACAGCAAGCTGGAGCAACAAGACGACGAGCGATAGCGCGCATGGCTTCTTCCTGCGCGATCTCTTCACCAAGGTGATTCTTCCCGAAGCGTATCTGGTGCGGCCGAATCTGCGCTGGGAATATCGTTCACGCGTGCTTCGGCTTCTCGGGCACGCCGTCGCGCTCGTGCTTTTCGTGTGGCTGGCGCTCGCTCTGCGCGTGAGTTTCGGCAACAACAGCGATTATCTACAGGTCGTCAGGCGCAAGGCGCAGGCGCTTTCTGGTCAGGTCGCACAGCTTTATCGCGAACCCAAGTCCGAGCGCATTCCCGATACATTGAATGAAGCGCGCTATCTGCCGACATGGACCGGCCTCGATCTGGCCGATCCCGATGCGCGCTTTCGCTACGGTTTGTATGCTGCGCCCGGCGTCGTCGATGTGAGCGAACAGGTCTATCGCTCGCTGGAAGATAACCTCTTTCTGCCGCAGCTTGTGCGCAGAATGGAAGCCGTGATCGCGCAGGCCATCGCCGAGAAGAATGCGCAGACGGCCTATACGGCTCTGCGCGTCTATCTGATGATGTACGACCGCACGAATTTCCACGCGGAGGAGGTCAAGGCGTGGGTGTTCGATGACTGGTCACGCACAGACAGCGCGGCAATCTTCGGCGGTCGCGCGTCGATGCTGGGTCACGTGGAGCGACTTTTCAATGGCGAGCGTGTCGTGCAATCGCCGCTCATTCGCAACGATGCGCTGATCGAACGCGCGCGCGCCTTCCTCGATACGAGCAACGGCGTGCAGCGTCTCTACGACCGCGCGAAAGCCGCGATGTTGCGCGATGCGCCAGATGACTTCACGCTCCTGCGCGTGGTCGGTCCACAGGCGGGCACCGTGCTCACGCGTGCAAGCGGCGCGCCGCTTTCGCGTGGCGTGCCGGGGCTTTTCACATTTGACGGCTATCGCAATCTGTTCGACAAGCGTCTCACCGAATTCGTGCAGGCCGCGCGTGAAGACGATGCATGGGTCATGGGTCGCGCCTATCTGTCGAGCTGGTCCGACGCGGCTCAAAAAAAAACACTTGAACTCGCGCGCAACGTAACAAACGCCGACGATTCGCTCACCGATGCGATCCGGCGACTCTATCTGACCGAATACGCGCAGAACTGGGATGATTTTCTCGCGGACATTCGCCCTGTCACCGGATCGAGCATCGCGTTCAATCTGCAGATTTTGCGTCAGTTCGCGGCACCCGATTCGCCGCTCGCCCGTCTCGCGCGTGCTGCCGCGCGCGAGACGACCCTCACGCAAAAGATCACCGACACAGACAGCACGCTCCTCGACAAGACGAGCAGCAAGCTCGATGAAAAAGCGAAGCTGCTTGGCGTCCGTGCTCAAGAGCGTGTCGAACGCGAATTGGTCGATAACCACTTCGCGCCGCTGCGCGAGATGGTCACTGGCAGCGCGCAGGCCGCATCCGATGCAGCATCGCCCGGCAAGCCTGCACTGGATAGCGTCATGATGCTGTTCAACGAAAGCTACACGGCGCTGACCATTGCGGACAATGCGCTCGTCAATAACGGGTTGCCGCCGCCAAGCGATGCATCGGCGAAACTGAAAATGGCGGCCGCAACCATGCCTGCGCCGTTTCGCGAAGTCTTGCTGGGACTGTCCACGCAAGGCTCGCGTGATGTGAATCAGGGCGTCGGTCAATTGCTCTCGCGTCAAACGCAGGCGGTCGTGGGTGATGCGTGCCGTCTCGCGGTCGAAGGCAATTATCCGTTCGCGCCGGACAGCAGCCGCGATATCAGCATCGAGGACTTCACGCGTGTGTTCGCCCAGGGCGGCGTGATCGACGATTTCTTCACGAAGAACCTTGCACCGTTCGTCGATACGTCCGCGCAGCCGTGGCGTTACAAAACCTTGCCCGGCTCGACGGAACCGGTGCATGGGCCGGAGCTTGAACCGTTCCAGCATGCGCAGGAAATTCGTCGCGTCTTCTTCGGCGATCAGGGTAAGCAGCTTGCGTGGAAGACCGAACTACGCGTGCCTGAAGTCGATCCGACGATCTTGGGTCTGCTTATCGACATCGACGGACAAAGTACGCTGTATCAGCACGGTCCGGTCACGCCTTTTAAGTTCGCATGGCCGGGACCGCGTGGTGGCGTGCATGTCGAGCTAACCGCGAGTCCGCGGATTCGCGCGGAGACATCGACCATCGCCGCCGATGGTCCTTGGGCGCTCATACGGCTATTGCGTCGCGGACAGATTCAACAAACGGCCACGCTCGGTCGCACGCGCGTGGTGTTCGATTTCGACGGGCGCAAGGCGGCGATCGATATCGCAAGCGCAGGCAGCGTGGCGAATCCGCTGACCAGCGATGTGCTCACGAGTTTCCGTTGCCCGAGTTCGCTGCCGGTGTTCAACCTTGCGGATAGTGGGCCACCGCCGGGGTTGCCTGCGGCAAAGACGACCATCGGCGATCCTCGATGAAATCCGAACGACCCCTGCAAGCGACACAAGCCCGCGCCCTGCCGGGACACGAATAAGCGCGAAAATGAACAACGACAAGTCTGACCGCAAGCCGTGGTGGCACGACCTTATCCAAAAACAGGACTTTCCACAGAAAGCCTCGCGTTTCCGCGAAACGCTGGACCGCGATGGAGATGAAAAACTTGAACGGACCATGCGCGAGCAAGGCCGATTGGCACCTGGCAACTATCCGTATTTCCGTGAGCCAGACGTCTACCTCGTGCACATCGAAACGGCTCCAGATGGAAGTTGCATTCTGGCGACCGAATCTACGCCTCAAGGCGAAGGAATCATCGGCTTCCTCTCACCCGTGGACGCGATGATGGAGGGCATTCTTCGCGCGAAGCCGGGGTTGCGCTATAAGGTTGAGCAAGCGAGCAAACTGCCGATCCACTATTTTCGGGCAATGAACAACAATCTCACCTTGTTCCTGCATCTGTCGTGGTTTGCTCAGGACCGACGTGTCATTCTGCGGCGCAACGGCATTCCGTGCCGGCTGTGGCGCGCTGTAGAGAAGGCTGCCCCCGCCGAGATGCCCGCGCGTTTCGAAGTCGACGCGCTTTCGCTCGACGAAGCGGCCTACCTGTATGAGCGGGCGGGATTGTTTGCTTGGGAAGACCACTTACACTATCGGGCGCGAAAGGCCGCCGCGGTTCATGCGTTGCGCAAAGCCCGTCCTATGACACAGCGGCCGGACACGACTCGCGAAAATGTGGATCTCGCGCTGTTCGACCCTGAAGCGCGCGAGTGGCATTTCATGCCCTTGGATTGAGTTCGTCGCAATCGATACCCGGTGCTCGCCATTCTTACTTCACGCCCGCCAGCCTCCGCTTAACCACCAACGCCAACGGCACCGTAAAGCAAAAATGCGACATGAACCCGCCAATAACAACCTGCGGATCAAAGTAATTCGGATGGTTCGTCGAAGCGATCATGATCGCAACATGCATGACGATCCAAGCGAAGATCGCATAGAACAAGGCGACAAAAGTCGCCTCATAACCGCGCCGCCGGAAGCTCGGCCAGATCATCGCAAAGAGAATGCCCCAGCCGATGGCGAACACGAAGTGAATGCCCGTGCCAATGACATACGCCCAGATGCCGATGGCCTCCTGAAACGCCTTGCCGAACACGAGACCCGTCGCATTGCGCGGAATGCCCGCAAGCGGCATGAGATGTTGCGCGCCGACCCAGATCAGCGCCTCATAAATCCAGATGATGACCGCGCCCGTCACGCCGCCCGCCACACCTGCGCGCAAGGTCTGACTGGTTAGCGTGCTGCCTGCATAACTGACGCTGCTCGTTTGCGGATTGCTACCCATGTTCGAATCTCCAATAAGCGATAAAGGTTGCCGCTCACCCTATGCGCGCGTTCGCGTTTAACAAAGCATGGGTTAACCAGAAGCAAAACCGCTGCTGCCAGCGTGTAAGCGCGCGTCGCTTCGTTTAACGATAAACAAATTCGATACCCCAACAATCGTTTTGCATACCAAAGCGGTCGTGCGTTTATAGACGCCTTGCGAAACGTTTGCCCCGCTATCTAATTCGTTTATCGCGTGCGCAGAAGGTCGATGCAACGCTCACGCGTTCATCTGCATGGCGCGCATCGCATCGACGCTTCTTTTAATGTCATTCGCACATGGGTTAACACCCACTGCCGCCGTCAGCATCGCTCGACCATTCTCGCGTCCAGTACAGCAGGCCAATCGACGATGACAATTCCGGAGGCGAAGATGACGGCAGTCCCAACAGCAGTTCGTTTGAAGCACGCGTGGCGCTATCCCATAAGGTTCATGACGCTGATCGGCGCATGGCTCATGTTGATGTTCATGAACCCGGCCTCGGCGGCTACGTCATCGGGGCTCGCCGATCTCGCGTCCGTCATGCCGGCGATGACCTGCGCGCAAGTCGCAAGCCTCGATCTCACCGGCGTCACCGATGGCACGGTCACCATCACGTCCGTGACCGCGTTGCCCGCAGGCACGGTCATTGGCAACACCGCGCTGCCCTCCGCCGTGTGCGATGTGAAAGGCAGCATCGGGCCGGGTGCATCGCTGTTCGAATTGCGCTTACCGACGCAAGGCTGGACGCAGCGCTATCTGCAAACCGGCTGCGGCGGCTTGTGCGGCAATCTCTCGATCAACGCACCGATGGCCAACACCTGCGCGCCGGTGACGAACGGGCAGATTGCCATCGCCGCGACGGACATGGGACACGAAGGCGGCAACGATGGCTCGTGGGCGCTGGACCCGAAAGCCAAGATCGATTTCGCTTATCGCGCCGAACACGCGACCGCGCAAGTCGCGAAGGCCATCATCAACAAGTTCTATGCGCGCGCGCCGAAGTATTCCTACTTCGACGGCTGTTCGGACGGCGGACGTGAAGCGCTGATGGAAGCGCAACGTTATCCCGACGACTTCGACGGCATCGTGGCGGGCGCACCGGCCAACGATCTGATCGTGCAGAACACGTATCACCATGGCTGGGCGGCGGCCGCGAACATCGATCCGAAAACGGGCAAGTACATCCTCACCGCCGACAAGCTGCCGTTGATCCACGCGGCCGTGCTCAAAGCATGCGATGCAATCGACGGCGTGACGGACGGCATCGTCGATGATCCGATGTCCTGCCACTTCGATCCCGCCACGCTCGTCTGCGCGCAAGGCCAGCCGGACGCGACGTGTCTCACGGCAGCGCAAGCAGCCGTCGTTCGCAAGATTCACGACGGCGCGACCGATCAATACGGCCGTCATCTGGAGCAGCCGATCTCGCGCGAATGGGGTTCGGAACTGCAATGGACGCTGTTCGTGCCGACGACCGATGCAGGTCCGAGTGGCAGCATCAACTTCATCTTGCCGTTTCTTGCATACCTCGACTACTTCAACACGTCGAACCCCGGCGCCACGCTCGGCGATCTCAAGTTCACCGTCGATGCCTTCCTCAAAACGGTTCAGACTTCTAACTATCTCGCGGCCACCGACCCGGACCTTTCGAAGTTCCACGCGCACGGCGGCAAGCTGATTCTGTGGCACGGTCTGGAAGATCAGCACATCTCGCCGCAATCGACCTTGCAGTATTACCGCAAGATGAAGGAATACATGGGCGATGAACGCGTCGAGAAGTTCGCGCGTTTCTATCTGTTCCCCGGCGTCGCGCATTGCGGCGGCGGCGACGGTCCGAACGTGTTCGATGTGCTCACGCCTGCCATGGCATGGGTCGAATCGGATATGAAGCCGGGCAAGATCATCGCTTCAATCGTGGATGGCACGGGACAGACCACGCGCACGCGCCCGGTGTTTCCGTATCCGCTGGTCGCGCATTACACGGGCACCGGCAGCACAGACGACGCGGCGAACTTCGTTCCCGTGCCACGCGCGAAATCGCACGTCGAGACGCATTGGGTCGGCGAATGGCTGTACTCGCCGGGCTATGAAGCGACATGCAGCGCGCAAGGTTCGACGCTCGATTGCAACGGCGGCAACCACTGGCGCGCAGCCCGCGTGAGCCGCGATGACGACGACTGGAATTCGGCCCGTTGGGATTGGGACGGCAAGCGTTAAATCACCTTTCGACGTCGTGAAATCGCCGTGACGATCAGCAATCCGCCGATCATCACGGCGAGCGACATCAGCGTGGTCATGGTGCCGAGTGCGTAGATAACCGGCGTGGTGACCGAAGTCGTCAGCCCTTGCAGTTCCAGCGGCAAGGTGTTTTGTTCGCCGATGGCCTGCGACGTGCGCGCGATTTCATCCCATGAAAGCGTGAAGCCGAACATGCCGACGCCGATCACCGATGGCCCGATGATCGGCAACACGACGTTTTTAAAGCTCTGCCATGGCGACGCGCCGAGATCGCGCGCAGCTTCTTCGTAGGCCGGATTGAAGCGGTTGAAGACGGCAAACATGACAAGCAATCCGAAGGGAAGTGTCCATGTGAGATGCGCACCAAGCGCCGAAGTGTAAAGGCCCATCGATGTGGTCCAAGCATCGGCAAAAGACTGAAAGCCCCACGCATTCGCCAGATACTTGATGGCGTTATCGAGCAAACGGAACGTGAGTCCAATGCCCAGCGACACGATGATCGACGGCATGATGAGACTCGCCACCGACACGTAGAACACCGCCGTATCGCCGCGAAAACGCCTTCTGAACGCGAGTCCCGCGCAGAGCGAAAACAACACGGTGAGCACCGTGACCGCGAGCGCGAGTTTCACGGAACGGCCGAACGAAGCCCAGATATCGACATCGCCGACGCCCTGGCGCAAGGCTTCGAACCAATGCAGCGAGACACCGCGCATCGGGAACGTGAGACCGCCTTCCGGACCCTGAAACGACAGAATAAAGATTGTGATGACCGGCCCATACAGAAACAGCACGAACAAGCCGAACACCAGCGCAAGCCAATAAAAACTGGCCGATCGATGCTCGCGATGCCGGACATTCGCCATCTCACAGTTCCTTTCTGATATCGACCACGCGCGTGAGCGCCCACACGATCATCAGCACGACCGCCAGCAAAATGATGGCATTGGCCGCCGCCGCCGGAAATTGCAGATAGCCGGTCTGCACCTGAATGATCTTGCCCACCGATGCAATCTGCTGCCCGCCCATCACGCCCACGGTCAGAAAATCGCCCATCACGATGGTGACCACGAAGATCGATCCGATAACGATGCCGGTTTTAGACAGCGGCAACACGACATCGCGAATGGTCTGCCAGCCGCTTGCGCCGCCATCGCGCGCGGCTTCGAGCAGCGAGCGGTCAATGCGCATCATCGCGTTGAAGATCGGCACGATCATGAAGAACGTGTACAGATGCACGAACGCCAACACCACGGAGAAGTTCGAATACAGCAGCCATTCCAGCGGCTGATCGATGAGATGCGCGGACATCATCGCCTGATTGACGAGACCGTTGCGGCCCAGAAGCGGTATCCACGAGATCATGCGGATGACGTTCGAGGTCCAGAACGGAATGGTGCAGACGAGGAACAGGATCGTCTGCATGGCCGTGGTACGGATATGGAACGCGAGAAAATACGCAATCGTGAAGCCGAGCACGAGCGTGACGGCCCACACGATCACGCAAAACTTGAGCGTGGACCAATACGTCTTGAAGGTCACGCATACGTCGGTGAGCGAACTGCATCCGTCGAAGATCGCCGCGTAGTTCTTGAGCGTGAACGCCGGGATGATCTGATATTCGTTGAAGTCCCAGAAGCTCACGATCAACGTGATAATGAGCGGCACGATGAAGAACAACACGAAGGTCAACGTGAGCGGCGTGGCCTGAAGCCATGCGCTTACGCGCCGGTGCCGCACCGGTTTCGCGCTCGCTTTGTCCTGAAGATATTCGACGGAAGCCATCGTCAGTTCATCCTCATGCGGCGATGAACTCGTTCCACTTCTGCACCATGTAAATGTTCTCGTCCATCACCGCATTCCAGCAAGCGATCGCGCTCATGCGCTGCGTGTACGAACCGCCATCGCGCACGCTGCCGGCTTTTTCGAGCAACTGGCCGTCGGGTGCGTGGATGTCTTTCGCGGCGGGCTTGCCTTCCATCCAGTAGTCCCATTCATAGGCTTCCATGTGCGTCTTGGCCGTTTCCGTGACGCCCGGATAGTAGCCCTGACGCATGAGATACGCGCCCGCCCAGCCATCCTGAAACCAGTTGACGAACTCATACGCCGCATCGAGCTTCTTGCCCTGCAAGGAACGCGGAAAGCCGAAGCCCGACGCCCACGAGCGATAGCCTTCCTTCAACGGCTGGAACGTGCAGGCAATGCCCATCGTGCGGACCTTGGTGACGGCGGGCGACCACATCGACTGGATCACGACTTCGCCCGATGCCATGAGGTTCACGCTCTCGTTGAAGTCGCGCCAGAAGGCACGGAACTGCCCCGCGCGCTTCGCCTCGATCAGCACCTTGATGGTCTGATCGATCTCGGCCTTCGTCATGTTGCCCTTGTCGCCGTACTTGACCTGACCCATTGCTTCGATCGCCATGGCTGCATCCATGATGCCGATAGCCGGAATGTTCAGGAGCGCGGCCTTGCCCTTGAATTGCGGATTGAGCAGATCGGCCCATGTCGAAACCGGACGCTTGATGAGGTCGGGACGAATGCCGAGCGTATCCGCGTTATAAGTCGTGGGGATGAGCGTCATCCATTCGGTGGGCGTCGCGGAAAATTCGGTCGTGCGCGCGCCGGTCAGGAACATGACTTTCTTGGGCGCGGTGCCCTGATCGCCGATCTTCTTGCCGTTCACTTCGCCCTTGGTCAGCACCGGCGTGATCTTGTCGGCGAGCTTGATGCGCTTCGCATCCATGCCCGCGAGCGTGCCGGCCGGAATCAGCTTCTTGAGCGAAAAATATTCGGTATCCACAATATCGAACGAATTCGGCTGCGTGATGATCCGCTTGGTCACATCGTCCGTCGTCACGGGAATATATTGAATCTCGATGCCCGTGTCTTCCTTGAACTTCTTCGCGATGTCCGAGCTTTGATTCACCGCGGTGCCGAGATAGCGCAGCGTGATCTTTTCCTGCGCGTGCACATACGGAAACCCGGCGATGCCCGCCGCCGCAACCGCGCCTTTAATAAAGGTACGACGCCCTTCCTTAATATCGCTCATGTGTTCTCTCCTCGATTGAAGTTGTTCTGAAACGCCGTCAGGCCGCGAGCGGATGCGCGTTGCGTTCGTCCCACCAGACGGTCACGCGTGCGTCCGGTGCGAGGCGTTGTGCGTCGTAATCGGCATCGCCGATCATGGAGACGAGTTCGGGCGAACCGTCGAGCGGCGCGAGCGTCATGCGTACATGCGTGCCCTGATACTCGGCCTCGCGCACCGTGCACGCCACACCGCCGATGCGCATCAAACCGCCCTCGCCCGCGCTGGTTCCAGGCGCGCTGCCCTGCGGCGCGATACGCAAATGGTCCGCGCGCACCGTGAACAAGCGTCCCTCGTTGCCAAGCACGTTATGACCGCCGAGAAAGCGCGCGACGAACTCCGTGCGCGGACGATTGAATACATCGAACGGCGCGCCGCTCTGTTCGATATGTCCGTGACTCATCACGACGACGAGGTCGGCCAACGCCATCGCTTCTTCCTGCGAATGCGTGACATGCACGAACGTGATGCCCAGTTCCTTCTGCCAGCGCTTGAGTTCGGCACGCATCTGCACGCGCAGGAACGGATCGAGCGCGGAAAGCGGTTCGTCGAGCAAGAGACAGCGCGGTTCGTTGAGCAAGGCACGCGCGAGCGCCACGCGTTGCTGTTGACCACCCGATAACTGCGCGGGCTTGCGGTTCGCATAAGCGGACATGGCGACGAGTTCAAGCAGTTCGCCAGCCCGCTTCCTGCGTGCATCCTTCGCGATGCCGCGCATCTTCAGGCTAAAGGCCACGTTATCGAGCGCGGAGAGATGCGGAAAGAGCGCATAGCTCTGAAAGACCATGGCCGTGCCGCGCGCGGCGGGTTGCTCGCGCGTGACGTTGCGCCCGGCGATCAGCACATCGCCTTCGGAGACCCATTCGTGTCCCGCGATCATACGCAAGGTCGATGTCTTGCCGCATCCCGATGGCCCGAGCAGGCAGCAATACGCGCCGCCGGGAATGCGCAGGTCGATGGAGTCGACCGCGAGCGAATCGCCGTATCGCTTCGTGACGTGCACGAGTTCGATATCGGCGGGGCTGGCGTGAACCACAGTTGAAGCCGGCTGAACCATGAAGGCGTGTCCTGTCGCAAGGGATGAGCGTTGAAGACAGCCGCAAGCCATTGCAAGATGGATGCCATTTGCGTGGACCTGGTTCGCATTCGGGCGTATGAGATAGCGGAACGCCACCCCGCTTGTGTCGACGAATCGGCGCGCAACTTGCATACGATCGGCCGGCCCCATCGTCGACACTTTCGAACGGATGACGTGTGCGATCGCGGTGCGGATTGCGTCCGCATTGGGGCATGTAAAACCCAAACCGGTTCATCGACACCCGAACATGAACGATCTGTCTTTCGATGCTTTGACCACGCACGGGCGCTTCGACTATCGCGCCATTCATGAAGGCGAGTCTTATCGATGGCCCAACGGCGCACGGCTCGCGGTGTACCTTGGCTTTAATCTGGAGCACTTCGCATTCGGTGAAGGACTCGGCGCGGCGCTCGGGCCGCTGTCGCCGCAACCGGACGTGCTCAACTATAGTTGGCGCGAGTATGGCAATCGCGTGGGCGCGTGGCGTTGCATCGAATTGTTCGATTCGTTGGACATGCCGGCGGGCACGCTCATCAATACATCGCTTTACGATCATTGTCCCGAACTGATCGAAGCATGCTCCGCGCGTGGCGACGAACTCATCGCGCACGGTCACACAAACGCGCAACGTCAAAGCGATCTCGATGAAACCGGCGAGCGTGCGTTGCTCGCGCATTGCCGTGCGCGCATGCAGGAAGCCTCGGGCATCGCGCCAACGGGATGGCTTTCTCCGTGGATCTCCGAGTCGCAGAGCACGCCGGATTTGCTCGCGGAAACCGGCTATCGCTACACGCTCAACTGGTGTCACGACGACCGCCCGGTGCGCATGCACACGCGCGCGGGCGATCTCTGGTCCATTCCCTATCCGCAGGAACTCAACGATCTGCCGATGATCATGGCGCGTCAGATGGACATGCGCGCGTTCGCGGACATGATCGTCGATCAGTTCGATGAGATGCTCGAACAGGCAGAGCGTGGCGAGCATGCGCAGCCGCTCGTGATGGGCATCGCGCTGCATCCGTATATCGTCGGGCAGCCGTATCGGCTGCGGCACTTGCGGCGGGCGCTTGCACACATCGCGGCGGCGCGCGGCGATATCTGGCTCACGACGCCCGGCGCCATTGCGCGTCATGCGCACGAGACGCTCGCCGCATGAACACGCCACGCGCGAAGGACCACGAAAGCGCGGACGCACGCATCTATCAAACCATTTTCGATGGCGTGCTGAACCGGCGGCTCACGCCCGGCACCAAGCTGCCGGAACCGGAACTGTGCGCGCTGTTCGGCGTGGGCCGCGCGGTGGTGCGGCGTGCACTGGAAAAGCTCGCGTACGATGGCATCGTGGTGTTGAGGCCGAACAAGGGCGCGGTGATCGCGCAGCCCACGCGCGAAGAAACGCACGAGATTTTCGAGGCGCGTCGCGCGGTGGAACGCGCGCTCGTGGAACTGGCCGCCGCGCGCGCCAGCGATGCCGATATCGAAGCCCTGCGCGAACAACTCGCGCATGAGCACGAGGCCATGCATCGCTTCGATCAGCCATCGTGGGCGCGGTTGGCGAGCGGGTTTCATCTGCGGATCGCGGCGCTCGGGCGGAATGCGACGCTCGCGCACTATCTCAACGAACTCATTTCGCGCTGCTCGCTGATCGTCGGCATGTATGAACCGGCGGGCAACGCGCCGTGCGAGCACGACGAACACACGGCCATTCTCGATTGCCTTCAGGCCCGCGATGCAGCGGGCGCGGTCGCGCACATGATGGCGCATCTGCGCGGGCTGGAAGCGCGCATCGAGACATCGGGCATGCCGGGCGAACGCGGACTCGCGCATCTGCTCGGCATGACGCCCGCTCAACGAACCGAGGTGGAGTGAGATGCAGATCGACTTCGAAACGATCACCGAATATCAGCGCTACAAACTGATGGCGAGCCTGATCGTGCCACGCCCCATCGCGCTGGTCACGACCCTTTCCGCCGATGGCACCGTGAACGCCGCGCCCTTTTCCATGTTCAACATGCTCGGCGAGGAACCGCCGATCGTGATGATCAGCATCAACCGGCTCGCGGACGGCACGCTGAAAGACACCGCCGTGAACGTGCCGCGCGAGAAGGAATTCGTCGTGCATCTCGCCGATGAAGCCATCGCGCAGAAGATGCATCGCTGTGGCGAACGTTTTGCCGCCGATGTCAGCGAACTCGACGAAGTGGGCTTCACGTCGCTGGCTTCGTCGAAGGTGAAGCCGCCGCGCATCGCGGAAGCGCCGGTGGCGTTCGAATGCGCGCTGTGGGAAACGCTGGAGACGGCGAGCCGGCATATCTTCATCGGCAAGGTCTTGATGCTGCACGCGCGCGATGAACTGATCGACCTCGATACGTGGCGCGTGCGCTTGCAGAATTACTTTCCGGTTGGACGCTTCGGCGCGAGCGATTACGTGACGACGCGTGACCGGTTCGTGCTTTAGTGGCGCTTTAGTTGCGTGGTAAGTTCGACAGAATCTGTTCGAGTTGCGCCAGATCCACCGGCTTCACCAGATGATGATCGAAGCCCGCCGCACGCGTGCGCGCGCGATCTTCCGGCTGCCCCCAACCTGTGACGGCGACGAGCATCATCTCGCGGTGCGCACCTTTCGCGCGCACGGTCTGCGCCAATTCATAACCGTTGATTTCGGGCATGCCGATGTCGAACAGCGCTGCATCGGGATGGAGCGTGTCGAGTTCGCGGAGCGCATCCGCGCCGTGATAGAACACGGTGACGTGGCAGCCCAGAAGATCGAGCAGCGTGGCGAGACTGTCGGCGGCGTCGCGGTTGTCATCGACGATCAGGAGCTTCAATCCTTCGAGCGATGAAGGCGCGCTTGCGGGCGATGGCGCTTCATGCGTGGCATCCGCATCGACGAGCGGCAGCGTCACGGTGAAGCAACTGCCCGCGCCCACGCCCGCGCTCGTCAGCGTGATCTCGCCGCCATGCAGTTCCAGCAGATGCCGCGCGAGCGCGAGACCCACGCCGAGACCGTCGCCGCGCGCGGAGGTGGCATCGAGCCGGCCAAACAGCGTGAACAGCCGCGCCTGATCTTCCGGCGCGATGCCCATGCCGTTGTCCTGCACACGCACCACGACACGCTGCCCTTCCCGCACCATCGAAATATCGATAATGCCCGCCGTAGGCGTGTACTTGGCCGCGTTGTTCACGAGGTTCGAGAAAACCTGCGCGAGACGCACATCGTCGCCATCGACCCATAAGCGTTCGGTCGGAAAATGCACCTGCAACGTATGGTCGCCCTTCTCCACCGCGGGCAAGCTCAGATCGAGCGCGGCCTTGAGCGTATCCGCCAACTCGATACGCTTCCTGCGCAACTGAAGCGTGCCGCTGCTGATGCGCGCGACATCCATGAGATCGTCGACGAGCCGCACCAAGTGATCCACCTGACGGTCGAGCATGCCGATCACGCGGTCGGCGCGCGGCGTTTCCTCGTTGAGCCGCAAGATATGCAGGCCGCTGCGAATGGGCGCGAGCGGATTGCGCAACTCGTGCGCAAGCATGGCGAGAAACTGATCCTTCATGCGGTCCGCATCGACGAGCCGCGCCTGCGCTTCCTTGCGCTCGGTCACGTCGCTCGCGGTGCCGAACCATTCCTGAATGTGCCCGTGTTCGTCGAGCATGGGCACCGCGCGCGAGAGCGTCCAGCCGATCGAGCCATCCGCGCGAATCACGCGATGCTCCAGTTCGAACATGGAACGCGTGCGAATGGCATCGTCAATGGCTTGCCGCACCATGCCGAGATCGTCCGGGCAGATGTAATGCTCCATCCACGATGCGCTGGGCGTCGGCGTATCGACCACGAAGCCGTGCCCGTTGAGTTCGAGCATGCGGCTCCAGTCCGGACTCATGCGATAGATGACGTTGGAGTTCGCCTGCGTGAGCGCGCGCAGACGCGCCTCGCTATGTTGCAGGCGTTGTTGCCCGCGCACCTTTTCCGTCGATTCCCACACGGTGCACATGAGGCCGTGGACCTTGCCGCTCGCATCCCGAACCGGCGTGTAGGAAAAGGTGAACCACGTTTGTTCGTCGCTGCCGTTGCGATTGATGAGCAGCGGCAAGTCTTCCTGAAAGACCGCGCGCCCTTGCAGCGTGGTGGCGACGAGTTTCGATACGTCGTTCCAGATTTCCGACCAGACCTCCGACAGCGGACGCCCGAGCGCGGCAGGATGTTTGCCGCCGAGCATCTCGCTGTACGGCTGGTTGTAGAGCATGCAGAGCGCCGGGCCCCACGCGGCCCACATCGGCACTTTCGAATCCAGCATGAGCGTGACAACAGTGCGCAAGGCATCGGGCCATGCGCTCGGCGGCCCGAGTTCGCTCGTGCTCCAGTCATGGCGGGCGAGCAGCGTCGCCATGTCGAGATGCCTGCTGTGTTCCGCTTGCGAAACGTCGCTGCTCATGGCGATCGAAGATATGAAACGGGCCGCACGATGCGGCCCGGAGATGGATTAACGGGTACGCCTCAGTATATGACGACGGACACGTTCGCGCGTTCGCGTGCCTAACCCTCGATCTTGCTCATCACCGCCGTGGCCGGATCGTACCGATAGCCCTTCTGCGCCAACTGTTGAGTCATCTTGTCGCCGATCAGCCGTTGCTGCGCCTCGCGGAACACGAGTTCGTGATCGGGCTTCAGCCGTTCCAGTTCCGATGACAAGCGCCGCAACAGCGCGACTTCGCCGGTGCTGCGGGCATCGATGAACACCATTTTTTCGTTGGCGATGTCCAGGCGCTGCTTGAGGTCCTTCGCATACGTGACCCACTGTTCGGCGTTGGTGCGCAGTTCGTCGTAGGACTTCGCGTGCGTCTTGGCCTGATTCGCGATCTGACGTTGCAGGCCGACGATCTCTTCCTCATTGGCGGCGCTGCGCGTTTGCGCCGCGACGAGTTGCGCGTGTTGCGCTTCCTTGTCGGCGGCGGCGCTGCGCTCGCGCTCGGCAAGCTGCTGTTCCAGTTGCGTGGCACGTTCGCGCGCGGTGTTGGCTTCGTCGCGTGCGGCGGCGGCGTCTTGTTTCAGTTGCGCCAGTTCGGCCTGTGCGGCGCTTTCGCCCTGCGTGCGCTCGGCGAGTTGTTGTTCGAGCTTGGCGGCATGCTCGCGCGCCGTGTCGGCTTCCTGCGTGAGACGCGCCAGTTCCGCCTGCGCGGATGTCTCGCCCTGCGTGCGCGCCGCAAGCTGTTGCTCCAGTTCGGCGATGCGCTCGCGCGAGCCCGACGCTTCCTGCGTCAGACGCGCGAGTTCGCCCTGCGTTTCGGTCGCGCCCTGCGCATGCGCGGAAAGTTGCTGCTCGAGCTGCGTCTTGTGCTCGTGCGCGGCGGATGCGTCCTGCACGAGGCGCGCGATCTCGGACTGCGAATCCACGTGGCGGCGTTCGTGCTCGGCCAACTGCTGTTCCAGATGCGCCGCGCGCTCGCGCGTGGCATCGGCTTCGTCGCGGGCGGCGGCGGCTTCGTGTTCGAGGCGCGTGACTTCGGCGTGGGCATCGGTTGCGCCCTGCTCGTGACCGGCCACAAGCTGTTCGAGTTCCGCGATACGTTCGCGCGCCGTCACGCTTTCCTGCGATAGATGCGCCGTTTCCGCCTGCGTCGCCTGCGCATGGCGTTCGGATTCGGCCAGTTGCAGTTCGAGTTGCGCGACGCGTTCGCGGGAGGCATCGGCGTCTTGCGCGAGACGCGCCGCTTCGGCCTGCGCCTCGGACGCGCCGCGTTCGCGCTCGGCCAGTTGTTGTTCCAGTTGCGTCAAACGTTCGCGCGTGGACGCGATTTCCTGCGAGAAGCGCGTGGCTTCGATCTGCGCTTCGGCTTCGCCACGTTCGCGCGCGGCAAGTTGCTCTTCCAGTTGACTGATGCGCTGGCGCGTGATGTCCGAATCGCCCTGCGCGGCGCTCAGCGCATGCCGGAGCGTCTCGGTTTCATTCTGCGCGGCGGATTTTTCGTGATCCAGCGTGTCGATGCGCGCGCGTGCCGAATCCAGTTCGCTGTTCACGCGCTGCAGGTCGTTGCGAATGGTCATGGCTTCGCTGACATGCGATGCCGTCGCGTCACGCTCGATATCCAGTTCGCCACGCAGACGTTCCAGTTCCGCCTGCGATGCGCCGAGCCGCTGCGCGCCTTCGTTCGTCTTGTCTTCGAGATCCTGCGTGAGCCGGCTGATATGCTCGCGCGCCTTGCGATGTTCTTCCACCACGCGCGCGGTGTCCTGATTCTTGCGCGCGAGTTCAGCGCCGAGCGCTTCGTGCGCGCGGCGTTGTTCGTCGAGCGAAGCAGTGGCCGCAAGCAGCTTTTCTTCCTGCAAGGACGCGTGCTGGACCATCTCGCCGACGAGTGCCTGATTGCGTTCCGCACGGGCGTTCGCCGCCGAAAGGTCGTCGCGCAGCCGCGCGGCCGCTTCCGACGAAGCGCTCAGTTCGCCCTGCAGATCGTTCAGTTGCCGTTGATACGCCGATGCCTGCGCCTCGGTGTGCTGAAACGCGCCGAGCGCCTCGTCGCGTTCGGCGCGCGCCGCGTCGATCCGCTGATTGGCGATGCTCACGTGCTCGCCGTGCAAGCGGCCAAACTCTTCGCGCGCCGCCGCCCACAACCGATGCGCGACGCCCAGCGCGGACTCGCTCAGTTCCGGCGGCAACGTTTCACTGACCGGCACGGCCGGCGCCTGCGGCAGCCGTGCGTCGCGCCAGCGTTGGAGTGCGGCGGCGATCTCGACCATCGAGCCGCCGCGCAACTCCTGCCAGACCGTCATGGGCGTTACTGCGCGGCCTTCGCCGCTCAGCCGCTCGGCGATGGAAACGATTTGGTCATCGGTTATGTAATCTGCGTCAGCGGCCATATGCGCCTCGATCATTCAATTCAGCCAGAAGAAAAATGAATCTTCGATTACCGTGCGGTTAAGCCGCGGTTCAATTTGCGTTCAGGCCGCAAATTGCATGCTCACAGGCAGCTTTTGAAACGTTACGGCTTTAGCCTGCGCGAAGAATCATTATCCAGAGCATTAAATTATATTCGGTGGACGATATAACGGGGCCCGCAAGTGCACACGAATCGCGGCATTCACACGATTTTCACATTCTGGCCGTGCCGCGTGCTGCTTGGCGAGCCGGGAAATGTCGATTAATCCGAAAACGTGAGCGCATCGAAACCAATCAGTCCGAGGCCAGCAATTCGGCGAAGCGCTGAATATCGACGTTGCCGCCGCTGATCAACACGCCCACGCGCTTGCCCGCAAACTGATCTTTCATCCGGCGCAGCGCGGCGAATCCGAGGCAACCCGTCGGCTCGACGACCATTTTCATGCGCGAGGCGAAAAAGCGCATGCAATCGACGAGTTCGGCGTCGCTGGCGGTCAGCACGTCCGTCACGTCGCGGCGGATCACTGGAAACGTGTACTGGCCGAGATGCTGCGTCTGCGCGCCATCCGCGATGGTTTTGGGCGTGTCGATATGCACGATATTGCCGCTGCGAAACGACTGCTGGCCATCGTTGCCCGCTTCCGGTTCGACGGCGTACAGCGCGCAATCCGGCGACAGCGCGCGGGCCGACAGCGCCGAGCCGGAAGTCAGACCGCCGCCGCCGAGCGGGACGAAGAAGGCATCGAGCGGACCGGTTTCATCGAACAGTTCTTTCGCGGCGGTGCCCTGACCGGCCATCACGTCGGGATGGTCGTACGGTGGAATCAATGTGAGGCCGTGCTTCGCGGCGAGATCGCGGCCGATCTGCTCGCGGTCTTCGGTGTAGCGGTCGTAGAGCACGACGTTGCCGCCGTAACCGCGCGTGGCCGCTACCTTGACGGCGGGTGCATCGTTCGGCATGACGATGGTGGCCGGCATGCCGAGCAGCTTCGCCGACAGCGCGACGGCCTGCGCATGATTGCCCGACGAAAACGCGACCACGCCACGGCGGCGCTGGTTGGCATCGAACTTGGAGAGCGCGTTGAACGCGCCGCGAAACTTGAACGCGCCCATGCGCTGGAAGTTCTCGCACTTGAAGAAGACGGTCGCGCCGAGCGCTTCGTCCACGGTGCGCGAAGTCAGCACCGGCGTGCGATGCGCAAAACCGTCGAGGCGGTGGGCGGCGGCGAGGACATCGTCGAAAGTAGGCAGGAGGAGTTCGGTCATGGCGATGGAATTTTTCTGGAGATCGGCGGCCCGACCGATTGTACAAGCCTCCATTCGTGGCGGCTTGGCCGAGCCGCGATAGAGTACAGGTTGACGCCCGCGCAAAGCGGCATCACAAACTCTTCCGTGCTCAAGCGATCCAATGACGAAAAACGCCCTGCCACGTAGTCGATCGCGCGCCACGCTGTGCGCGCTTGCGTCATCTCTTCTTCTTGCTTTCGGTTCGGCCCACGCGGCAACCAAGACCCTGGTCTTTTGCAGCGAAGGCAGCCCCGCCGGTTTCGATTCCGCGCAATACACCACCAGCACCGATTTCGATGCCGGCGCGCACGCCGTCTACGACACGCTCGTCGAATTCAAGCGGGGCACGCTCGACCTGACGCCGGGCCTCGCCGAAAAATGGGACGAGTCGCCGGACGCGAAGACCTTCACCTTCCATCTGCGACATGGCGTGAAGTTTCAGACCACGGCATTCTTCAAGCCGACGCGCGACTTCAACGCCGACGACGTGGTGTTCACGTTCAGGCGCATGATCGACCCGAATGAGCCGTTTCAGAAGGCGCATCCGGTGAGCTTTCCGTATCTGACCGATCTCGGCTACGACAAGAACATCGCGTCCGTCGACAAGCTCGACGACTACACGGTGCGCTTCACGCTCAAGACGCCCGACGTCGTCTTCGTGCGCAATATCGCGATGGAATTCGCTTCGATCCTGTCCGCCGAATATGCCACGCAACTGCTCAAGGAAGGCAAGCCGGAGGACATCAATCAGAAGCCGGTCGGCACGGGCGCGTTCGTGTTCCGCGATTATCAGAAAGACTCGACCATCCGTTTCGATGCGAACCCGACTTACTGGAACAAGAAGGATCTGCACATCGATAAGCTCGTTTTTGCGATCACGCCGGATGCCGCCGTGCGCGAGCAGAAGCTCGAAAGCGGCGAATGTCAGGTGACCTCGTTCGCGCGTCCCGCCGATATCGTCAGCGCGAAGAAGAACCCCAAGCTTACGGTGCTGTCGGGCGTGGGTTTCAACGTGGCGTATGTCGGCTACAACACCACGCACAAGCCGCTCGATAACGTGCTCGTGCGCCGCGCGCTCGACATGGCGATCGACAAGCCGGCGATCATCAAGGAAGTCTACGAAGGCGCGGCTACGGTGGCGTCCAATCCGATGCCGCCGTCGCAATGGTCCTATAACAAGGCGTTAAAGGATGCGCCGCACGATCCCGCGAAGGCGCGCGATCTGCTGAAACAGGCGGGCTTTCCCGATGGCTTTTCCATCACGCTCTGGGCCATGCCGGTGCAGCGCGGCTACAACCCGAATGCGCGTCTGATGGCGCAGTTGATTCAGTCGGACTGGGCGAAGATCGGCGTGAAGGCGAATATCGTCAGCTACGAATGGGCCGAGTACAACAAGCGCGCCAAGACCAATGGCGAGCACGACGCCATTCTCTACGGCTGGCTGGGCGATAACGGCGATCCGGACAACTGGCTCGGCACCACGCTAGGGTGCGATGCCGTTCACGGCAGCAACATGGCGAAGTGGTGCAACAAGCAGTTCGATGATTTGCTGGCGAAGGCGCGGCTTATTACCGATCAGAATGCGCGCACCAAGCTTTATGAGGAAGCGCAGGTCGTGTTCAAGGATCAGGTGCCGTACACGCCGCTTGCGCATGCGAACGCGTTTCAGCCGATTTCGAAGCGTGTGCAAGGGTATTTGATTAGCCCGCTGGGGGGGCATCGGTTTGATGGGATTACGCTCGACTAGCGCCATATCCGATATTCGAGCCGTATCGGGAAATGCAAGCATCTACTCTCGATACGGCCCATCGAAGGAAATGGAACCAAGCATCGGCGATAAAAAGAGGCCATCCACCAGCCCTTCGCTCACGCCGACCAATACGACAACGGCCGTCGCGCTGGAAAAGAGCAGATTGGTGAAGAGCGCGGGATTGAAGAACCACGCCACCACCATCTTGTGCTGCAAACCCGTGAGAAACCACGTCGTACCGCCCGCGATGAGCACGCCTCCGCCGGCCTCCAGGCTAAGCGTCATGCCGGCGAAATCACCAGGTTAGAACTCCTTGCTACCGAAGCGGAAAATCATGCCACCGCCATCAAAGTCACTGGTTGCGCCGGTCCCCGCCACAGTCCCGTCCCGTGAAATGAATCGGGGCAGTTTGATGTCGGGCAGACGGAACCGGGGCGGCAATCGAACGCCGATTTCCAAACCCATTCCGCCTGTCCGGTAGTGAAACTTGAACTTGTGTTGGTTTGGATCTTTCAGGACAAACATGCCGTTTGAGAGTGAGACCCGTCCCAGTCCGATATTCCCACCGGCCGATGTTTCAACCGTCCACTCACTTAGAATCATTGTCCCTCTCAAACGCAGATTCTCTGGCCGACAAGCCCAATAACCCACCTAAAACAAAGAGAATCGAAAAGAAAACGGGCACCACATGAATGCCCCAGACACCGAGCAGGCTGTTCGCGTACGCGCTGTGTGGATGCTTCGGGTCGTAGCGCATCTCCATTCTGTCGCCCACGTCGACGGGACTAAAAAAACTGCTTGCCGGAACCGAAATGCGCTGCCCGTCGTCAGTAGTAAATTCGACTTGTGGATGTCTGCCGCCTGCATTCAACTTAGTGACTCGGGCCTGCACGACCTCCGACTTTCTGACGAACTCAACAGTGGTCGGCAAGAAGCACAGTTGGATGCAAAAAATAGCAATGCCTTGCGCGACCACGAACCAATTGATGCAGCGCTTCGAGGGCTTCATCATCGACGCAGATCGTGCTCGACCGTTGCCTTTGGACCGGGTAGGCCACCCACGCCCTTGGCATATTCATGTTTGAATTTATTGAACGAGAGCGCGATCTCTTCATAATGTCCGCCCAGGCAACCGTATGGCGTCACGCTCATCACCATGACGTTTTCGAGTGTCAATGTCAGAAACGGTTGAGGCGGAATCGACTTTCCTGCCACACCTTCAGATTGGGCTTGCGCAGTCGGGTGATAAGAGCGCAGCAGTGCCTTGGCTGCCATCTTGTTTTGAATGAGATAGTTCAACAATCCTGATGACGCCAGGCCGACCGGGTGCACAAAAGTGAAGTGGTCAACCGATGTTTTGTTTTGAGGTGACTGATCGCGCGAATCGCGGTATAGCTTCCAGTCCCAACTCACTACCTCGATCTCATTTTCATGACCGAAGGCTTGGGAGTCGCCAGTGATGCCATCGATTTTTAGAAAGATATTGCTGGCTGTCAGCATGCCGGTCCTCCTTACTTTCACCGCCGCCAAAGAATTTTATAGTGTCGGGGAAAGTAAGCATGACGGATTAACTGACATACAATTTAACGTCTGTTGGCATTGCCGATTATTTGAACGACGAAAACGAAAACGGCCGACTCGCAACGAGATTCGGCCGCTGTACTGCCTTAAATCAACTTACCTTAGTCCACCTCAACCACCCGCTCCTCCCCCGGCATCACCGGCACCGCCTGCGGCGCCGCCTCCCTCCGATGCACATCATGCGTAACAAACCCCAGATCATGGCTAGGAATCTCGAACCATTCCGGATGCGCAAACGACCGCCGCACATCTTCAAGCCCGCTCGCCCAGTGTTCATCCATCGTGTCGTTGCTGAACTCGTAGTCCTTGTAGTGCCCTTCGAAGAACTTATTCTTATAGATGAGATGCACCACGTTCATCGCGCCGCCATCCGCCACGCGCTGGGCATCGGCGATCAGCGGATGCGCGCGCCGCACCTTCTCCGGCACATGCTCCAGCAACTCCTTGATAAGCCGCGCATGCTTCTGATTCTGCGCGACGAACTCGGTCATGGCGCGCGTGCGGCTCGAATACTGGATGTCCTTCGTCCGCTCGGCCACATCGAGAAAATCGCCCGGCAAGGTGCCGCGCGCGCTCCATAAGTCCACCTGAAACACGAGCGTGTCCTTGTGCTGGCTCTCACGAAAGATCTCCGTGAGCGGCGTATTGGAAACGAGGCCACCGTCCCAGTAATACTCGCCGTCGATCTCGACCGCCGGAAAGCCCGGCGGCAACGCGCCCGACGCCATGAAGTGCTCGGGCACGAGCGTCATCTTCGTGTTGTCGAAGTAGACGAGATTACCGGTGCGCACGTTGACCGCGCCCACCGACACGCGCATGGCGCCATCGTTGATACGGTCGAAGTCGGCGAATTGCAGCAAGGTGGCGCGCAGAGCCGACGTATCGTAGAAGCTCACGTCGTTGGGACGTTTGCTTTTCGACTCCGCGAACGGCAGTTGCATGCGCGGTGAAAAGAAGCCGCGCTGGCCTTCCGTGAGCGCGCGCGTGGCGGCCCACATGCTGGAGAACTTGCGTCCGATATTGGCGAAGCCGAAAGCCGCCGGCACGAGCGCGCTCACGTGTCCCACCAAATCCGCCGGCTGGCAGATCGTGTTCCAGAACCCGCGCAGCGCGGCCACGCGATTTTCCGGCGCGTTCCCCGCGATGATCGCCGTATTGAGCGCGCCGATGGAAATGCCCGACACCCACGTCGGCTCGACCTGCACTTCGGCGAGCCCTTCGAACACGCCCGCCTGATAAGAGCCGAGCGCCCCGCCGCCCTGCAGCACGAGGCCGATTTCGTCATAGGGCGGCAGATCGATGTGATTCGGCTGCGCGATTGTATTGCGTTGACTGCGGCGCATGCGTCCTCCTTACTGCATGAACCAGCCGTGGCTCACGACGATCGACTGACCCGTGAGCGCGTTGGATTCGAAGCCCGCGAGGAAGGCGACCGTGTCGGCCACGTCCGCGACCGTGGTGAACTCGCCATCCACGGTGTCCTTCAGCATGACGTTCTTCACGACATCGTTTTCGCTGATGCCGAGCGCCTTGGCCTGCTCGGGAATCTGCTTTTCCACCAGCGGCGTGCGCACGAATCCGGGGCATACCACATTGGCGCGCACGCCACGCGGACCGCCTTCCTTGGCGACCACGCGCGCAAGACCGAGCAAACCGTGCTTCGCCGTCACGTAAGCGGATTTGAGCTTCGACGCTTCATGCGAATGCACCGAACCCATGTAGATGATCGAGCCGCCGCGACCCGACGCATACATATGCTTGATCGCGGCCTTGGTCGTGAGAAACGCGCCGTCGAGATGGATGGCGAGCATCTTCTTCCAGTCGGCGAAGGCGTATTCCTCGATGGGCGCGACGATCTGAATGCCCGCGTTCGACACGAGCACATCGATCCCGCCGAGCTTCGCCACCGTATCTTCGATGCCCGCGTTCACCGCGTTTTCATCGGTGACATCCATGGCGACGGCAATCGCCTTGCCGCCATCCGCGACGATGCTGTCCGCCACTTTCTGCGCGGCCGCGAGATTCAGATCGGCGATGACCACCGCCGCGCCATCGGCCGCGAGCTTGCGCGCCGTCTGTTCACCGATGCCGCTTGCTGCGCCCGTCACGAGCGCGACTTTTCCCTGCAGTGCCATGATTGAATTCCTTTTAAACGTTGTTTATTGATTGACCGCGAGCCTGAGCGCGTCCGGATGAGCAAGATAGTCGTAAGCCACTTCGCCGATATCGAGCGTGAGATTCGCAATGACGTGACGCGCGCCGACCACGCGGCGCACCGGCAGATCGGCCACCGGCGCGAGTGCATGAGCATGCAGTTCCAGCGCCGCCGGACCTTCCCATGCGCCGAGCACGCTGACATCGCGCAGGAAGAAACGCACGAGTTCGCAGACGCGCGCGGTACCGTCCACATGCGGCAGCACCTTGAGTAGATAGTTGGGCGTGTCGGCGAGCTTCACGCGCTCGGCTTCGAGATCGAGCGGACGGAACTTGTAGCCCATGGTGCCCGTGGCGATGCGCTGCGTGCCGTAGTCGAGCGTGCCGAGCAGCGTGTCCTTGCCGTCCACCGCGAGACGCGGCGAGGCAAGCTTCTTCGGAAAGCCCCAGATTTCGCGGCCACCGGCGATCGGGCCTTCATCGTCGAGATACATGGCGTGCGTGTAGGACGCCTTGCGGCCTTCCTGATCGATCACGGCAATGACCTGCCCGCTCTCGGTGTAGTCCCCGAAGCCCGATGAATCCGGCATGCGAATGAATTCGTAGTGGACGAGGCCGCTGTCGACCTTGAGCGGTTCCGGCACGATGGCGGCGAGCGCGTCGCGGTCGGTTTCGTAGGAGATGATGAAGTATTCGCGGTTGACGAACCGGAACGGCGGACGCGGATAGGCGGGATTGTGGACAGGCATGGCGAACGCATGTCTGCGGATATCTTCTTCTTTCACTTTTGGTTGTCCCTAAAGTTAAAAAAACAGGGACGATCATAGTGGTCCTTCATGAAATCGTCGCGGAAGGCGAACCTTCCTAATTCGTGTGTTCAAGGCAAAATAAATTCCGCTAAGGCTTGCCAGACAAGGCTTAGGAAAGTCGCGCGCACGCGCTTAGCTCTATTTGCTTAGTTCATGCAAAATACTGTTGCGCTGCAATATAGCGTGATGTAAAAAGACGTCAACGCAAAGCAAGCTTCCTGCGTTAACCGTTCGACGATCGTGCAAAGGCGCATCTTGCCCCAGCTTGGTGAAAAGGCAAGGTGTCGTAACGGTTTTTCCGTGCTGACGTTTTCCCCGGGTCACGTCGTCAAATGCTGTCTAAACATGGCCCTTGGCGCTTAAGCGTCAAGCCATGCGCCGCCTAAATTCTCAAAGCCACCTTCTTCGCGAGTGTTCAATGAAAACGTCTTTCAAGAAAGCCATTGCTGTCCTGATCCTTGCCGCCTTCGCCATGCCGACGCTGTCGTTCGCCGAAGCTGCATACCCGAACAACAAGCCGCGTCCGACGCACAAGCATCATAAGCATCACAGCAAGAAGGCGACGCCGGCACCGGCGCAGTAAAGACTCGCACGCCGCCGATAGTGGTTTATCGGCGGCATGTTTTTATTGTATTCAGCCGGCATCGCCTGAGCTGACGATGGTCTGCATGCTTCTCAACAGCTTGCGCAGATAGCGAAGCAATCCCACCACATCGCCATACGCGATCAATCCGGTACGCGCGCCATGGCCGAACAGCGCCTGCCCGTCCCGCTTTTCATCGATTATCAAACCGCCGAATGCCGCATGCGGCGCATGTTCGCCTTGCGCGATGCTAAAAGTATCCGCGTTGAGCGCGGCATCGCGGGCGCGCAAAAGAAATTGCACTTCGGGCGTGCGTGAGGCCGATAAGCGGTTCACATCGAAGAAATTCGCGACTGCGACAATCGCGTTCGCGCACGGCACGTTCAAAACAAAAGTCATTCTCTGCGATGCATCCGCAAGCGCGGGCCATTCGGATGGCGAAGCGTCGCCATCGCGCGTGGTGCTGCCGTCTTCGCTATGCGTATGCGCCTCGGGTTTCGCATGAGCGTGCGCAAGCAGCGCCGACGCCGCGCTCAGATCGGGCTTCGGCTCGCCGGTTTCTATCCAGCGCGCAAGCAACGCGGCATGCGTATAAAGCGTCTGCAATTGTTCATCGATAAATTTGACGCCTTTGGCGCATGCATCTTCACTCATGAGTGCCTCCTTTAGCATTTATTCGTCTTAGCTAAAGCGCATGCAAGCAGCGCTCCCGGCTAAAGATCGCTTAAGGATTCTTAGCGCACGCTGTGTGGAAGAAAGACTACAAACGCCGTAAAAATTCTTTACCATCGGCTAACGGTTCGCTATATTTCCGACACTACAACGAACCGTCAGTGTCCCGCTCAAGGGCGCAACGAAGTTCGCACGCCTTTGCATCAGGCAAGGCATTCGCTTTTTTCGCAGCACCCCAAAAACGTATCGATTCGGATCGTCACTTCGACGAGCGCCTTTGCACGTCCGTTCGATGCCAATAACAAGGAACAGCATGAAGAAGACTCTCGTAGCCGCCGCCGCACTCGGGACGTTCGGCATCGCCGCGCACGCACAAAGCAGTGTCACGCTCTACGGCATCATCGATGCCGGCATCACCTACGCCAACAAGGTCACGACCGCGACCGGCCATGACAGCCTGTGGAAATACGGCGATGGCGTGGCATCCGGCACGCGTTGGGGCCTGCGCGGCACGGAAGATCTCGGCGGCGGACTCAAGGCGCTGTTCGTGCTTGAAAACGGTTTCGACAGCGGCACCGGCACGCTCGGTCAGGGTGGCCGCGAATTCGGGCGTCAGGCGTATGTGGGCGTGTCGAAGAACGGCATCGGCTCGTTGACGTTCGGGCGTCAGTATTCGTTCTCCACCGACATCATCGGCGGCAATTACACGACCGGCAGTCAGACCGCATCGGGCAACTTCGCCTATCACATCAATGACGTGGATCAGTTGGTCTCGAGCCGCATCGACAACGCGGTGAAGTTCACGAGCGCGAGCTTTTACGGCGTGACCTTCGGTGGCATGTACGGCTTCTCCAACTCGACCAACTTCGCGGGCACGCCCACCACGACCGTTGGCGGCGTGACGACGCAAGGTTCTTCGAGCACCTATAGCTTCGGGCTGAACTACGTGCAGGGACCGTTCGGCATCGGCGCGGCTTATACGAACATTCGTTTCCCGAGCGGCGCGGCGCCTGCGTTCAGCACGACCATCGCCAACGTGGCGACGGGCGGCCTGCGCGATCTGGAAACCTTCGGCATCGGCGCGAAGTACACGATTGCCGCGGCCGTGGTGTTCGCCAACTGGACGCACACGAAATTCGAGCCGGTCACGGGCGCGGAATCGAAGCTGAACAACTATGAAATCGGCGGTAAGTACAGCTTCACGCCGGAACTGACCACGGGCCTCGGCTACACGTTCTCCAAGCTGGATGATCGCGTGGAAGGCAAGTGGCATCAGGTGAATGCATCGGTGGATTACGCGCTTTCGAAGCGCACCGATGTGTATGTGATCGGCGCTTATCAGAAGGCCTCGGGCGAAAACACCGTGGCGGGACGCGTGGTGCCGGTGCAGGCGCAGATCGGTTCGTCGACGTCGTATGTCGGCACGGCGGGCGCGGATACGCAGTTCGCCGCGCGCGTGGGCGTGCGTCATCGCTTCTGATTTGTATTAGCTGGTACTCGACCTATCGGACAGCGTCAGGTGACGTTTCGTCTTCTCTGTCTGTCAGGTGAGAGGCTTCTGTGTATATGTTGTGCAGGGGGCTGCTGTTGGTTGTGCTGTTTATGCAGTAGCCGCCTCCCCGGCGGGGGGTAACTTTCTTTGCTGCTGCAAAGAAAGTCACCAAAGAAAGCAGCTTTTTACCCCATGCACGATGGCTGGAGAGTGTGGTCTGGATTAACGATACAGTGGCCGCAATAGGACTTTCCACACATAACAAGCCGCTTAGGCAACCTCGCGATCGCGCGCTCGAATATTCCATGGCTTGGTGGTCCGCATTCATTCATTCGGCCATGCGCTGCGCGCGCCGAGAACGTAAGAACGGAATCCCGCAGCCTATCAGCGCCCAGCCACATCACACGTCCCCGCAAGATTGCTATTCGGCCCAACCTTGTTTAGTGCTCCGACTAAAAGGTGACTTGCGTTGGTGTGCGCGCTTTGCTCAGAAGCGCTTACCAAGGTAGGGCCCAATGGGAGAGGTGCGATACAGTGTGAGGTGGCTGGGCGCTGATACGCTGCGGGATTCCGTTCTTACGTTCTCGGCGCGCGCAGCGCATGGCCGAAAGAATGACTGCGGTCCACTAAGACTCAAGGATTCGAGCCCGTAATCGCTAGGTTGCCTACACGCTTAACGAAACGTGGGACGTCCTAACGCGGCCACTGTATCGTTAATTCAGACCACACTTTCCAGCCATCGTGCATGGGGTAAAAAGCTGCTTTCTTTGGTGACTTTCTTTGCAGCAGCAAAGAAAGTTACCCCCCCGCCGGGGAGGCGGCTACTGCAATAAAAGCCCAGAAAACAGCAGCCCTTTGCACGAAAAGAACAACAAACCCAACTCGGCAACGATAGTGCGAGAACAGACACTGTCTGTCAGGTCGAGTGCTGCTGTCTACATCTGATTCCTTGACGAAGCCATGCAAAAACGGCCGGTTGCTTCCAGACGCTATAAAGACGCCTCTTTAGAAGATATTGCGCAAGCCGACCGACACGCCGGTCTGGTTCGAACGTCCCGGCAATTCGACATCGCCCGCACCCGTGACCTTGTTGAAGTCCACGGTGCCATACACTTCCGTGCGCTTGGACAACGCGTATTCCGCCAGCGCGACGCCTGTATAACGATTGCCGCTGCCCGTCGCGCCGCCGCCGATGGCCGCGTTCTTCATGTGGTCGTAGTAGAACGCGCCGGTGAACTGCAGCGCAGGCGTGAACTGATACGTGATGCCCGCGAAAGGACCGTCATCGCGCCGGCCCGAACCCTTGAGGATATCCACGCCCGCCACGAGATTGCGTTGCGCGAGCGTGCTGTCCACGAAGCCGGTGTCGTCGGTCGAATGCAGATAGCCGACATACAGCTTGGCCGCGCCAATCGCATACACCGCATTCGCGTTCCAAATTTTCTGATGATTGCTCGCGTTGTCGCTGTTCTGCTGATAGCCGCCGCCGATGGACAACGGCCCCAAGGCATACGAGGCCGTGAAGCCATACATATTGCCCGCGCCCATGTGACCCGGCACTTGTCCCGAGAAGCCGCCCGCGCCTGTAGACGTGGAATTCGTGCCGAAGGAATACATCGCGCCGACGGTAAGACCGGCGAAGGTGCCGTTGTACTTCACCGCGTTATCGGCATAGAGACCCGCGCCGAGCGCGACGGGCAGCCATGCGTTTTCGAAGTAATTGCCGACGGTGAGCGGATCGTAAGTATCACCGAGCATGTCGAACAGCGGCGTCTTCTGACGGCCGAGCGTCAGCGTGCCGTACTGGCTGTTCAGGCCGACGAACGCTGCGCGATTGAACTCGCGGTTCGGGTCCGAGCGCGCGCCGTTTTCCAGTTCGATGCCGCTTTCCAACTGGAAGATCGCCTTGAGCCCGCCGCCGAGATCTTCGGTGCCTTTCAAACCGACGCGGCTATTCGTGATCGCGCCGTTGGTCATATAGAACTTGCCGTCGTTGTTCGCGTTGGCGTTCGTCAGATAGCGCACGCTTACATCGGCGACGCCGTACAGCGTGACCGAGCTTTGCGCGAACGCGGATTGGCAGGCAAGTGCGAAAGCGGTTGCGCCCAATGCGGCGAACGCGCGCGATGTCATTGTCTTCATGGATGTGCCGTCAGTCAAAATCGTCTCATGTCTTGTTTGATGCCTTGACCGTGCGGGCTTTCGAAACGCTGTCGAAGCGCCGTCTTAGCACGTCAAGACTGGCGGACTTTTAACATATCGAATGGCTTTAGGCACTTTTTTAGCTAAGTCGCGCGTATTGGTGTTGGGTTTTACGCAAGGACACGCGCTGTTTATAACAATAGAGTTGACGTTCGACCGCTTAAGCCTTTTTAGGCTTTGAAGAAGATTTCTTCTGCTTGCCCTGATTGAATTCTATGGCCGCGCGAATAAGCGCCTTGAGCGCACGCACATTCACCTTGTCGCCTTCCAGATAATCGATGGCACGCCGCGCATTGCCTTCCAGCCCTGCGTTGAATAGGCCATCCGGGTCGGGCAGACTCGCGCCGTAAAGGAAAGTGAGCTTGACTTTGTCTTTGTGCGCATTGCCGACCGCGATCATGCCATCGCGATACCAAACCGGACTACCCATGTATTTCCATTCCTCGACGATTTCGCTATCCGCTTCGAGAATGGCTTTTCTCATAGTCGAGAAAGTCTCTTTGCGCCAGTCGGGAATACTCGCAATGAGTTCATCGATTTTTTGTGAAGGCGTCATGGGTATTTCCGTGTTTAGTGCAGACAAGAAATGATGCGCCAAATGGCGGCATCATTCGAAGCGCGAAGAATGTAGCATAGGCTTTGTTATTCCTTTCAACCGGAGCGCATTCGATGTTCAAAGCCATTCTGCTCGACCAGCAAGACGATCGCACCGTGGCGCGCGTCGCGGAACTCGACGAGGCCGAATTGCCCGAAGGCGACGTCACCGTGCGCGTGGCGTGGTCCACGCTCAACTACAAGGACGGCCTCGCGATCACCGGCAAGATTCCCGTCGTGCGCAAGTTCCCGATGGTGCCGGGCATCGACTTCTCGGGCACCGTGGAAGCCAGCAGCGACGCACGCTATAAACCGGGCGATGCCGTGCTGCTGAACGGTTGGGGCGTCGGCGAAACGCATTGGGGCGGGCTTGCGCAGAAGGCGCGCGTGAAGGCCGACTGGCTCCTGCCGATGCCCGAAGGCATGACCGTGCGCCACGCCATGGCAATCGGCACCGCGGGCTATACCGCCATGCTCTGCGTGCAGGCGATCGAAGCGCACGGTGTCGCGCCCGGCAGCGGCGATGTGCTCGTGACCGGCGCGAACGGTGGCGTCGGCGGCGTGGCGATCATGCTGCTCGCGAAGCGTGGGTATCGCGTGGTGGCATCGACGGGACGCATGAACGAGGCGGAACACTTGAAGGCGCTGGGTGCAAGCGACGTGATCGATCGCGCGGAGTTGTCGTCGCCGGTCAAGCCGCTTGGGAAGGAGCGCTGGGCAGCCGTGGTAGACAGCGTGGGCAGTCATACGCTGGCGAATGCGTGTGCATCGACGCGTTATCGCGGCATTGTGACTGCGTGCGGACTGGCGCAGGGCATGGACTTTCCGGGCAGCGTCGCGCCGTTTATTTTGCGCGGGGTGACGCTTGCGGGCATCGACAGTGTGATGGCGCCGTTTGATGTGCGTCAGGCCGCGTGGCAAGCGCTCGCTCAAGAACTGCCTGCGGACGCGCTCGATGCGATGACACGCGAAGTGCCGCTCGCGGATGCCATCGGCCTGGCGAGCGAACTGCTTCAGGGCAAGGTGCGAGGGCGTTTGATCGTTAATGTGTAGGCGGCAGCACTCGGTCGTTTGGACCTGCGGTTGATTTTGTTGCTTTGTCGTGCAAGGGGCTGCTGGTGTTTGTGCTTTATGTTCAGTAGCCGCCTCCCCGGCGGGGGGGTAACTTTCTTTGCTGCTGCAAAGAAAGTCACCAAAGAAAGCAGCTTTTTACCCCAGGCTCGATGGCTGGAGAGTGTGGCCTGAATTAACGATACAGTGGCCGCGTTAGGATGTCCCTCGTGTGGTTTGGCGTGTGGGCAACCTTGCGATTACGCGCTCGAATGTTCATGACTTAGTGGACCGCATTCATTCTTTCGGCCATGCGCTGCGCGCGCCGAGAGCTTTAGAACGGAATCCCGCAGCGTATGAGCGCCCAGCCACCTCATACCGCGCCGTTTTGTCGTTATTTGGTCCTACCTTGGTAAGCGCTTCTGGGTAAAGCGCACCCACCAACGCCAGTCACCTTTTAGTCGGAGCACTAACCAAGGTAGGACCGAATAGCGATCTTGCGGGGAAGCGTGATGTGGCTGGGCGCTTATAGACTGCGGGATTCCGTTCTTACTGTCTCGGCGCGCGTAGCGCATGGCCGAATGAATGAACGCGGTCCACTAAGGCCAAAGGATTCGAGCGCGCAATCGCAAGGTTGCCCAAGCGGCTAGTTAAGCGAAGGAAGTCCTATTGCGGCCACTGCATCCGTTAATCCAGACCAACCCTCTCCAGCCATCGTGCATGGGGTAAAAAGCTGCTTTCTTTGGTGACTTTCTTTGCAGCAGCAAAGAAAGTTACCCCCCCGCCGGGGAGGCGGCTACTGCAATAAAGACACAAACAGAAGAAGCCCCTTCCACGACAAGTTCTTCGAATCGACCAATACACCCGTAATCCGCCTGCCCTGCAAACAAATCCACCCCATACGAACGCGTGCAGTCCAAATGCGAATCGTCAATAATCGAAGAGACATCGATGCCGCGATGCAGACCCGATCGAGCCATGCCATTACGAAACGCGCGCGGCAAGCGACGTCAAACCGCGAGACTGTCCGACAACAACACAGGAGATGACGATTCATGCTGACGATCTGGGGCCGCGCCAATTCGGTCAACGTGCAGAAGGTTTTATGGTGTTGTGAGGAATTGAAGCTAGCCTATGACCGCATCGACGCGGGCATGCAGTTCGGTCGCAACGACCAGCCGGAATATTTGACGATGAACCCGATGGGCCGCGTGCCAACGCTCGTGGATGGCGACTTCACGTTGTGGGAATCGAATTCGATCCTGCGCTATCTCGCGATGCAATACGCGCCCGGCAATACGCTCTACCCTGCCGAACCGAAGTTGCGCGCGAGCGTTGACCGTTGGCTCGACTGGACGCTTTCCACCTTGCAGCCCACCGAACGCCCGGTCTTCTGGGGCTATGTCCGCACGAGCGCTGCCGAACGCGACACAGCAAAACTCGAAACGCACGCGCAGGAAGTCGAAAAGCTTTGGCGCGTGATTGATGCCCGATTGCAAAACCGCGCTTACCTCGAAGGCGATGCCTTCACACTCGCCGATCTCGTTATCGCGGCTTACGCGCGGCGTTGGTACGGCATCGCGGAACTGAAGCGGCCTGTGTTGGCGGGACTCGATCGGTGGTACGCGGCGCAGAGTTCGCATGCCGGGTTTGCGCGTTATATCGCGCCGCCGCTTAGCTAAGAGACCATCGACATGACAATCGAACTGCATACGTGGGACACGCCCAACGGACGCAAGATCAGCGTCGCGCTGGAAGAAATGCAATTGCCCTATACCGTGAAGCCGGTGAACATCACGAAAGGCGAGCAGCACGCGCCGGAATTCTTGCGCATCAGCCCGAACAACCGGATTCCGGCCATCGTCGATCCGAATGGGCCTGACGGTCAGCCCATCGGCATCTTCGAATCCGGCGCAATTCTGCTTTATCTCGGCGAAAAAACCGGCCAGTTTTTGCCGACGAACCTGCGCGAACGCGTGCCCGTGCTCGAATGGCTCATGTGGCAGATGGGCGGCTTTGGTCCAATGCCCGGACAGGTTCATCACTTCCGCGCGGTCGAGGCAGAGAGCGACCGACGTTACGGACTCCAACGTTATTCGGATGAAACGCGTCGGCTTTATCGCGTATTGAACACACGTTTAAGCGAAATTGAATACGTAGCGGGTGAAATATCGGTAGCGGACTTCGCCATTCTCGGCTGGGCGTGGCGGCATGAACGCCATCAAGTTTCGCTCGATGAATTCCCCAACGTAAAGCGCTGGTATGAAACGATGTTCGCGCGCCCTGCGGTAAAACGCGGCTTCGAAGTCAAACTGGACTGAAGCCCGCACGCATGCGGGCTCCATAAACATAAAGCTTTAACGATGCGCGCGGAATGCTTCAGCAGCGGTCAGCTCGTCCTTCGCCTGACGCAACAGCACTTCGGCCCTTTCGACGTGACCGCCAAAGCCCACATTGTCTGCGCGATGCTGAGCTTCGATGCGACCGATCGTATCGTCGATCATCTTTTGCTCGGGCTTGAAGCCGCCGAAGTGATTCAGATCCGCCATCGCGCCGACAGCGATGCCTGCCAACACCAACCCTGCAATGATGCGCTTCATTCCGAACTCCTTACGATTTGAAACGTTGATCCGAACGCGTCGCGTTCGGGATTTCGTCCGTTGTACTTGCAAAGCCTCCGCGCAACGGCACTACAGCGAATAACGCGGTGGCGCGGCAAGCGTTGACGCATTCATGTATCGGCTAATAACGAGACAACGCGGTGCGTCAGCGTGTCGTAAGGCTGGGCGCATAATGAGAAACTAATAAAGGACGGCGAGAATGACGCATCGACAGGAGACGACCGTGGCAAACCATCTTTACGACGAAGGCCTCCCTAAAACCGCCGCCAACTTCGCGGTGCAAACACCGCTGACGTTCATCGAGCGGGCGGCGACGGTCTATCCGACGCGTATGGCCGTGGTCCACGGCAGCGTGCGCCGCAACTGGGCCGAGACCTATGAGCGCGCTCGGCGGCTTGCATCGGCGCTGGTGGCGCGCGGGATCGGCGTGGGGGATACGGTGGCGGCCATGCTGCCGAACACGCCCGAAATGGTCGAAGCGCACTTCGGCGTGCCGATGGCGGGCGCGGTCCTCAACGCGCTCAACACGCGGCTGGATGCGGCCACGATCACCTACATGCTCACGCACGGCGAAGCGAAAGCGATCCTCGTCGATCGCGAATATTCCGCTGTCGTACAAAAGGCCCTCGCCGATGTGCCGCAAACCGTTCTCGTGATCGATGTCGATGATTCGAACTACGAAGGCACGGGCGAGCGCATCGGCGAGATCGAATATGAAGCGCTGCTGGCTTCCGGCGACCCCGCCTACGAATGGTCGAAGCCATCGGACGAATGGAACGCCATCTGCCTGAATTACACCTCGGGCACGACGGGGCATCCCAAGGGCGTGGTGTATCACCATCGCGGCGCATACACGAATGCGGTCAGCAATATCCTCGAATGGGACATGCCGAAGCACTCGGTGTATCTGTGGACGCTGCCCATGTTCCACTGCAACGGCTGGTGCTTTCCTTGGACGGTCGCGGCGCGCGCGGGCGTGAATGTCTGTCTGCGCAAGATCGACGCGAAGACCGTCTTCGACCTGATCCGCAGCGAAGGCGTCACGCACTATTGCGGCGCGCCCATCGTGCAGAATCTGCTCGTGAACGCACCCGATGATCTCAAGACAGGCATCGCGCACAAGGTTCACGCGATGGTCGCAGGCGCCGCGCCGCCCGCCGCGATGATCGAAGGCATGGAGCGGCTCGGCTTCGAACTCACGCATGTTTATGGCCTGACCGAAGTCTACGGTCCCGCCACCGTCTGCGCGCAGCAGGACGAATGGAGCACGCTCGATATCGGCGAACGCGCGAGGTTGAATGCGCGTCAGGGCGTGCGCTATCACTTGCAGGATGCCGTGAGCGTGCGCGATCCGCTCACCATGCAGCCCGTGCCGCCCGATGGCGAGACCATTGGCGAGATCATGTTTCGCGGCAACATCGCGATGAAGGGTTATCTGAAGAATCCGGCTGCGACGGAAGAAGCGTTTCGCGGCGGCTGGTTTCATACCGGCGATCTGGCGGTGACCTATCCCGATGGCTATGTGCGCATCAAGGACCGCAGCAAGGACATCATCATCTCGGGCGGCGAGAATATTTCTAGCATCGAGGTGGAGGATGTGTTGTATCGGCATCCTGCGGTGCTGGCGGTTGCCGTGGTCGCGCGGCCGGATGAGCGTTGGGGTGAAACGCCGTGCGCGTTTGTCGAACTGAAGGCGGGTGCGCAGGTCAGCGCAGAAGCATTGATCGCGCATTGCAGAACGCAACTCGCGGGCTTCAAGATTCCGCGTGCGGTGGAATTCTGCGAGTTGCCGAAAACGTCTACCGGCAAGATTCAGAAGTTCGAATTGCGCAAGCGCGCGGGGTCGGTTGCGGCCATCGACAGTTGAAGGAGAAAGGCCATGAGCGAACTCGTTTTAATCGAACAGAACGTGCATGACATTCGTGACGCGGTGCAGGTCACGATGAATCGCCCCGATGCCTTCAACGCGCTCTCGGAAGCCATGCTCGATGCGCTCGAAAACGCGCTGGTAGATATCGCGCGATCGGATGCGCGCGTGGTCGTGCTGGCGGGCGCGGGTCGCGCGTTTTGCGCCGGTCATGATCTCAAGGAAATGCGCGCGGAGCCATCGCTCGATTATTACCGCGATCTTTTCGCGCGATGCTCGCGCCTGATGCTCATGCTTCAACGCATGCCGCAGCCGGTGATTGCGCGGGTGCATGGCATCGCTACGGCGGCGGGCTGTCAGCTTGTCGCGATGTGCGATCTCGCGGTGGCATCGAGTGAGGCGCGGTTTGCGGTATCGGGGGTGAATCTAGGGCTGTTTTGTGCGACGCCTGCGGTGGCGCTTACGCGGAATGTGGCGCGCAAGGCGGCGTTCGAGATGCTCGTTACTGGCGATTTCATTGATGCGCAGACTGCGCGGGAACGTGGGCTTGTGAATCGTGTCGCTGCGGCGGGGGCGTTGGATGATGCGGTTCGCGTGCTTGCATCGAGTATTGCGGGGAAGCCGCGTGCGGCGGTTGCGGCGGGGAAGCGGTTGTTTTATCGGCAGCTTGAAGTTGGCATCGAGGAGGCTTATGCGCTTGCTGGTGAGACCATGGCTTGCAATATGATGGATGGGGATGCGCTTGAGGGTACGCAGGCTTTCATTGAGAAACGCGCGCCGCGTTGGGGGCGTTAGTTTGTTGTATTTTGGTAGTGCTTGAGCTGACAGGCGGGGTTTGGTTTTGCTGTTCTGTGTTGCAAGGGGCTTCTGCTTTTGGGGCTTTTATTGCAGTAGCCGCCTCCCCGGCGGGGGGGTAACTTTCTTTGCTGCTGCAAAGAAAGTCACCAAAGAAAGCAGCTTTTACCCCCATGCACGCTGGCTGGAAAGGGTGGTCTGGATTAACGATACAGTGGTCGCAATAGGACTTTCCACGCGTAACGAGTCGCTTAGGCAACCTAGCGATTACGCGCTCCAACTCTCTAGTCAAAGTGGACCGCATTCATTCTTTCGGCCATGCGCTTCGCGCGCCGAGAACGTAAGAACGGAACCCCGCAGCGTATCAGCGCCCAGCCACCGCACACCGCATCGCACCTCTCCCATTCGGCCCTACCTTGGTAAGTGCTTCTAGGCAAAGCGCACCCACCAACGCAAGTCATCTTTTAGTGGGAGCACTAACCAAGGTAGGACCGAATAGCAATCTTGCGGAGAAGCGTGATGTGGCTGGACGCTTATACGCTGCGGGATTCCGTTCTAAAGCTCTCGGCGCGCGAAGCGCACGGCCGAATGAATGATTGCGGTCCACTAAGCCTCAAGGATTCGAGCGCGTAATCGCGAGGTTGCCCACGCGCTTAACGAAACGTAGGACATCCTATTGCGGCCACTGCATCGTTAATCCAGACCAACCCTCTCCAGCCAGCGTGCCTGGTGTAAAAAGCTGCTTTCTTTGGTGACTTTCTTTGCAGAGCAAAGAAAGTTACCCCCCCGCCGGGGAGGCGGCTACTGCAATAAAAGCACAAACAACAGCAGCCCCTTCCACGACAAAACAACAAACTCACCCCGCATGCTCCACCGGATGCCCCTCCAGCCAAGCATTCTCCTCATCGCTATACAACCGCGACCGCGTAAGAAACCGCAACCCCGTCGGACGCTCCAACGAAAACATACCCCCATTCCCCGGCACAGCATCGATGATGAGTTGCGTATGCTGCCAATATTCGAACTGCGAATCGCTCATATAAAACGACACGCCGCCAATCTCGCCCAGCTTCACGTCCGAGCCGCCGACCATGAACTCCTTGATCGGAAACATCATCGGCGCGCTGCCGTCGCAGCATCCGCCGGACTGATGAAACAGCACATCGCCATGTTCGGCCCGCAGCTTGCCGATCAGTTCCAGCGCGGCAGGCGTCGCGGTCACGCGCAGCACTTCCTGTTCGCTCATGATTTCCCCGTTCTCGTCAATGGCAAAAAGCCGCCGCATGCAAAGCGCACGCGGCGGCCGGATGGCAAACTCAACCCGTCGATCAGAAGAACCCGAGCGGCTTGTCGCTGTAGCTGACGAGCATGTTCTTCGTCTGCTGATAGTGATCGAGCATCATCTTGTGGTTCTCACGTCCGATGCCCGATTGCTTGTAGCCACCAAACGCCGCATGCGCCGGATACGCGTGATAACAGTTGGTCCACACGCGACCTGCCTGAATGGCACGGCCGAAGCGATAAGCACGCGTGCCATCACGCGTCCAGACGCCCGCACCCAGACCGTACAGCGTGTCGTTGGCGATTTCGAGCGCTTCTTCCTCGGTCTTGAAGGTCGTGACCGACAGCACCGGCCCGAAAATCTCCTCCTGGAAGATGCGCATCTTGTTGTTGCCCTTGAAGACGGTCGGCTTGATGTAGTAACCGTTCTTCAGTTCGCCATCGAGCGCGTTGCGTTCGCCGCCCGTCAGACATTCCGCGCCTTCCTGCTTGCCCAGATCGATATACGACAGGATCTTTTCCAACTGCTCTTGCGATGCCTGCGCGCCGATCATCGTCTTGCTGTCGAGCGGATGACCTTGCGAGATCGCAGCGACACGCTTGAGCGCGCGTTCCATGAAGCGCTCGTACATCGATTCCTGAATCAGCGCGCGCGACGGACACGTACACACTTCGCCCTGATTGAGCGCGAACATGGTGAAGCCTTCGAGTGCCTTGTCGAGGAAGCTGTCGTCGGCGCTCGCTACATCGTCGAAGAAAATGTTCGGGCTCTTGCCGCCCAGTTCCAGCGTCACCGGAATCAGGTTTTGGCTCGCGTACTGCATGATGAGGCGGCCCGTGGTCGTCTCGCCCGTGAACGCGATCTTCGCAATGCGCTTGCTCGACGCGAGCGGCTTGCCCGCTTCCAGACCGAAGCCGTTCACCACGTTGAGCACGCCCGCCGGCAGCAAGTCTTCGATGACTTCCAGCAGCACGAGAATGGAGGCAGGCGTTTGCTCGGCCGGCTTCAGCACCACGCAATTGCCCGCGGCGATGGCCGGCGCGAGCTTCCAGATCGCCATGAGGATCGGGAAATTCCACGGAATGATTTGCCCGACCACGCCAAGCGGCTCATGAAAGTGATACGCGACCGTGTCGTGATCGATTTCGGAGATGCCGCCTTCCTGCGTGCGCGCCGCCGCCGCGAAGTAACGCAGATGATCGATCGCCAGCGGAATGTCCGCCGCCATCGTCTCGCGCACCGGCTTGCCGTTGTCGATGGATTCCGCCACCGCCAGGCGTTGCAGGTTCTGCTGCATGCGGTCGGCAATCTTCAGCAGCACGTTCGAACGGTCCGTGACGGACGTGCGGCCCCAGGCGGTCTTCGCGGCATGCGCCGCATCCAGCGCTGCTTCGATGTCCGCTTCGCGCGAACGCGGAATCGAGGTGAACGGCTCGCCCGTGATCGGCGAAATGTTGTCGAAATACTCACCACCGGCCGGTGCGACCCACTTGCCGCCGATGAAGTTGCCGTACTGCTTTTTGTACGGATATTCGGTGCCCAGGAACTGCATTTCTGCGTGATTCATCGCTGTGTGCTCCTCGCATTGTCGACATGGAAATGTTCCGGCGGCGATGCCGCGAATGCCCGCCGCCGCGTACCCACGACTGCGAGTTCCATGCCATGACGCGATATATACGGCGAAGAATCACGCAAAGCATTGCAGCGTAACGCGCGGCGGCGTGCGCGCTTCCATCGCTCGATGAAGGCAGTTTCAGTCCGGTTGTTCACATTCGAAACACCTGTTCCGGCGCGTGGCGATGCAATCGTTCAAGTGTCCAAACTGTCGTCATCATTACGCTTGCATTGCAATGCACAACGTCATGCTTTCATTCGGGCAAACGCTTATGGCACGTGCGTTCATATTGCAAAGCGCACGGCACTTGTCTATGTTCATTTGCAACCGTGGCGTATTGGGTTTCGCATATGTCGCTTCGCCTCATGTTCGGCACTGCCCGCACGCTTCGGTTGAAAAACAAGCAACGACACAGGCGCGCGGCTTCGTAACGACGCGCCACGGAGACCACAATGAACAGTACCGTCGATCGCGGGCCTACACACGGCCCGAACGGCTTCTTCTCGAAGGAAGCCACCATTGCCAAGCCCGGCTTTTCACGCTGGATGGTGCCGCCTGCCGCGCTCGCGGTTCATTTGTGCATCGGGCAGGCGTATGCCTTTTCGGTGTTCAATGCGCCGCTGACGAAGATCATCGGCATCACGCAGTCCGCGCCGGATGACTGGACGCTCACCACGCTCGGCTGGATCTTCTCGCTGGCCATCGTGTTTCTCGGGTTGTCGGCGGCGTTCGCGGGCAAGTGGCTGGAGAAGGTCGGCCCGCGCCGCACCATGTTCACGGCGGCGTGCTGTTTTGGCGGCGGGTTTCTCGTGTCGGCGGTGGGCGTTTATCTGCATCAGATCGTGCTGCTGTATCTCGGCTATGGCGTGATCGGCGGCATCGGGCTGGGGCTCGGTTATGTGTCGCCGGTTTCGACGCTGATCCGCTGGTTCCCGGACCGCCGCGGCATGGCCACCGGCATGGCGATCATGGGCTTCGGCGGCGGCGCGATGATCGCCGCGCCCGGCTCCGTCGCGCTGATGAACCACTTCAAGAGCGCGACCAGCGCGGGCGTGGCGGAAACGTTCGTCGTGCTCGGCGTGCTCTATTTCATCTCGATGACCATCGGCGCGCTCGCCATCCGCGTGCCGCCCGCCGACTGGAAACCCGCAGGCTGGACGCCCCCGACGACGGCCAGCAAGATGATCACGAAGAACCACGTTCATATCGACGAAGCGCTGAAGACGCCGCAGTTCTATCTGCTGTGGCTCGTGCTGTTTCTCAACGTGACGGCGGGCATCGGCGTGCTCGGGCAGGCTTCGGTGATGATTCAGGAGAGTTTCAAGACGTCGATCACGGCGGGCGCGGCGGCGGGTTTCGTCGGGCTGCTGTCGCTGTTCAACATGGGCGGACGGTTCGTGTGGGCGTCGGCATCGGACTGGATCGGGCGCAAGAACACATACTTCGTGTTTTTCGCGCTTGGCGCGGTGCTGTATTTTCTCGTGCCGCAATTCGCGCAGGCGGGCAATATCGCGTTGTTCGTGCTGGCGTATGGCGTGATTTTGTCGATGTACGGCGGCGGCTTCGCGACCATTCCCGCGTATCTGGCGGATATGTTCGGCACGGCGTTCGTGGGCGGCATTCACGGCCGCTTGCTGACGGCATGGGCGGCGGCGGGCATCGCCGGGCCGGTGCTGGTGAACTACATCCGCGCGTATGAAGTGGCGCATGGTGTCGCCAAGGCGGATGCCTATACCATGACGCTGCACATCATGGCGGCGCTGCTGGTGATCGGGTTCGTCTGCAATCTGCTTATCAAGCGTGTTGACGATAAACATCACATGAGCACGGGGGCGCAGAACGCGCGCTGATCCGCTGACCCGTTCACAGGAGACAGATGACATGAACGAGCGATCCGAAGGTGCATCGTCCAATAAAGGGTTGATGCTGCTGTTCTGGCTTTATGTGCTGATTCCGCTGGCGTGGGGGGTGACGAATACGCTGACGCAGGCGGTTAAGCTGTTTCATTGAGGGTTTTGAGTATTTGAGTAGGCGCGCGCCTGTCGTGCAAGGGGCTGCTGCTGTTTGTGTCTTTATTGCAGTAGCCGCCTCCCCGGCGGGGGGGTAACTTTCTTTGCTGCTGTGTATAGACCGGAGACATGGTTGACAGATGTACGAGGACATCGTTGACAGTTTTATGGTCAGGCTTTTGGGTCCCTCAGGTCAAGTGTCAGTATCCGATGATGGGCAAACCAGAAGTCGAATACCCCGTCTTCACCGGGCTTTGCACGAGCCGCAACCGGCAGCCCATAAAGCGCGTTGGATAGCTTGATGCGTCGTCCTTCGAAGTCCACGCGCCCACCCGATCTGACCTTCATCACCACGTCGTCCGGGCTGTACTCGATCTCCGGCAGGACGGAGGGATACGCGCGCGAGCTTGCCCGATAACGGCTCTCGGGGGTGGCCATGCCGATTGCCTCGTGCGGCCGCTCGCAGTTATAGACGATGCGCCAGCGCTCAAACACCGTCTGCACGCGCTCCAGGTTCTCATAGCATCGCCCGTTCAGGACTTCGGCCTTCAGGGTGCGGTGAAACCGTTCCTCCTTGCCATTGGTCTGCGGGTGATAGGGCCGGCTGTAGCTGATGCCGATGTCCAGCCGGATCAGCCACACCGCCAGTTCAGTAAGTTGCCCCGGACTGCTGGGCGAGCCCCACGGCGCACCATTGTCGGTGTTGATGCGCGCAGGCAAGCCATACCGTGCGAACGCCTCGCACAGCCCCGCCTGCACGGCTGCGGTGTCGGTCGGACCACAGGCACGCAGCAGAATATTGAAGCGCGAATGGTCATCGAGCACGGTCAGCGGACTGCAGCGCTGCTTGTCCAGCGTCTCGAAGTGTCCCTTGAAATCCATCTGCCAGAGCGCGTTGGGCTGCGCGTGCTCAAAGCGCTTCCAGGGCTCGCTCCGCGCCGACTCGGCCGGCAGGATGAGTTGGTGCCGATGCAGGATCGAAGTCACGGTGCTGGGGTGCGGCACCCCTTCAAAGCCCAGATCCTGAAGGCGTCGGCTGATTTTGCGTCCGCCCCAGCACGGATGGGCCAGACGCAGTCGAACCACTTCCTGCTCGATAGCCTCAGAACTCTTCGAAGGACTGCTGGCGGGACGGCGCGAGCGATCGGCCAGCGCCTGTTCGCCCCGCTTGAGCCATTTGTAGCCGGTCTGCCGGCTGATGTTGAAGCGCTCGCACAACTCCGTCATCGTGAGGGTGTGTTGAGTGGCCAAATGAACGAATTCTTGTCGCAGGCTCATCGTGTCTTTTATGTTCCAAGTCATGGTCGGCACCGGGGTTTCAGTACCCGAAAGTGTCAACCATGTCCTCGTACGTTTGTCAGCGATGTCTCCCGTCTATACACTGCTGCAAAGAAAGCACCAAAGAAAGCAGCTTTTTACCCCAGGCACGATGGCTGGATAGTGTTGGTCTGGATTAACCGATGCAGTGGCCGCAATAGGACTTTCCACATATCACGAGCCGCTTAGGCAACCTCGCGATTGCGCGCTCGAATTCTTTAGCGTTAGTGGTCCGCGTTCATTCTTTCGGCCATGCGCTACGCGCGCCGAGAACGTAAGAACGGAATCCCGCAGCCTATTAGCGCCCAGCCACCTCACGCTTCCCCGCAAGATTGCTATTCGGTCCTACCTTGGTAAGTGCTCCGACTTAAGGTGACTGGCGTTGGTGGGTGCGCTTTGCCCGGAAGCGCTTACCAAGGTTGGGCCCAATGGGAGAGGTGCGATGTGGCGTGATGTGGCTGGGCGCTGATACGCTGCGGGATTCCGTTCTTACGCTCTCGGCGCGCGCAGCGCATGGCCGAATGAATGAATGCGGTCCACTAAGACTTTAGGATTGGAGCGCGAAATCGCGAGGTTGCCCATTTGCTTAGGCAAACGAAGGACTTCCTATTGCGGCCACTGTATGGTTAATTCAGGCCACACTTTCCAGCCAGCGGGCATGGGGGTAAAAGCTTTCTTTGGTGACTTTCTTTGCAGCAGCAAAGAAAGTTACCCCCCCGCCGGGGAGGCGGCTACTGCAATAAAAGCCCAATCAACAGAAGCCCCTTCCACGAAAGAACAAAAAAACCCACCTCACCAGCGACAGCAAAAACATCAATGCCCCTGCTCCTTCAACTTACTCAACGTCCGCCGCGCCAGCGTGCTCATAAAGAACGTGCCACCCGACAGCAGCATCGCCAGATAAAGCCCCGTCGCCAACCAATCTGCATCACTCACCGTCATTCTCCTTCGTCAAAATCGCAGCCTGAGCCGCGAGGTTCACTCTTCTGGTCAGAATTACGGCATCAACGCGCAAAGGTTTAACGGTGTGTAAAAACAAAAGGCGCAATGAACGGCGTTACAGACGTTTTACAAGAAGTTGCTCGTTTGCTAAACGAAGAAAAGCGATCGCACGTTCGATGCGTTGTTTGATTGGCAGGAACAGCTTAGGGTATCGTGGCGTTGGCGTGCGCAGCACTAAACGCATCACGCACACATCCCCACAAAGAAAAGCGACTTCGACAAAATGAACGTATCCCGCCGAAACTTCATGATATGCGGCATGAGCGCGGGCGCGACGCTCTGGCTCACGCAAGCCCGTGCCGACGCCCCGCATCTGAAAGTCTCCGATCCGGCAGCGAAAGCCGTTGCCTACACAGAGGACGCATCGAAAGTGGACAAGACGAAAGCCACGAACTACGTCGCCGGTCAGACATGCGGCAACTGCTCGCTGTTTCAGGGCAAGTCCACGGACGCATGGGGCGGCTGCTCGCTGTTCGACGGCAAATCGGTCGCCGGACGCGGCTGGTGCAGTTCCTACACGAACATGTGACCGCGTCTCAACGCAACGAATAACCGACGAAGCGCCAGGTCTTGTCCTGATCGAGAATAAAGGTCACATTCTCGTGAACGGACTGCCCCACCTGGCTGAATTGCGTATCGAACGACACGTTGACGAACGCGCCCGCAGGCATGTTGCCCGTACCGTCGTAGCGCAGGTGCCGCACGCCCATCGGCATGCGCAGGCCCGGCATGCCGAGCGGGGCACGGTCATGCGTCACCTTGCCGATGAAGTCCTGCCGCGTGATGATTTTCTGCGCGATGGGCGAGCCCGTATCCCAGACTTCGCCGGCCTTGTTCTGATCGATCATCTTCACGATCGTGGCCGCGACCTGCGCGATGTCCTGATCCTGCTTGTCCAGCGCCGCCTGTTGATCGCGCGTGAGCCCTTGTTGCGGCGCTTGCTGCTGCGCCTGTTGCGCGCGTTTGTACTCGATGGATTCCTGCGCTTCCGACACCGCGCCGAACGACATCAGCGAGAGCACAGCCAGCCAGATTTTGATGTTGCTTGATTTCATGACGTTTCAACCTTCACTTGCGTGACGCGGATTGTAGCCCGCGCTTTTTTCGAGACGGCAGGCAAGAGAGCGTTTCGGCGGCTGTAATGGCGAACGGGCATGTTCATGCGCCCGGCACGGAGCGGCATGCCCGTCATCCGGTCACGATCAATGTAGTGAATTCAGGTTGACTAAGCAATCGAGAAGCGCTCAATAGCTGAGCACGTTTGAAACAATTGATAAAGCGCGGGCGAAGATTTTATTTTTCGTTTGATTCGAGGCTGCCATTGGCAATCCAACCCGCGCTTTTGCTGACCGAAATCAGGACTCAGGACTCGCGCGAGAGAAACCGCTCGACCAATTTCACCCAATACGTGGCGCCGAGCGGCAGCACATCATCATTGAAATCGTAGCTGCTGTTATGCAGCATGCACGGCCCGATGCCATGCCCATGATCGCGATGCCCACCCGTGCCATTGCCGATATACGCATAGCAGCCAGGCTTCTCCATCAGCATGTAGGAGAAGTCTTCCGCGCCCATGGTCGGGTCGATATTGCGGGTCACGCGCGCCTCACCGACGATATCGCGCATCACGTCCAGCGCGAAGTGCGTTTCCGCCTCGGTGTTGACGGTCGGCGGATAGTTGCGCACGAAATCCACTTCGGCCTTGCAGCGATACGCCGCCGCCGTCGCCATGACGATCTCCTTCATGCGCGTTTCGATCAGGTCGAGCACCTCGACGGAGAACGTGCGCACCGTGCCGCCGAGCGTCGCGGTGGTCGGAATGGCGTTGACGGCATGACCCGCGCGCATTTGCGTGATGGAGAGCACGGCAGCATCGATCGGACGCTTGTTGCGCGTCACGATGCTCTGCAAGCCGAGTCCGATCTGCAACGCCGTGAACACGGGATCGACGCCATCGTGCGGAATGGCCGCATGCGCGCCCACGCCTTCGATGCGAATCTCGAACTCGTTGCTCGATGCCTGCGTCGCGCCCACGCGCGCGCCGAATTCGCCCGCCGCCATGCCCGGCCAGTTGTGCAGCGCGAACACGGCATCGACGGGAAAACGCTCGAACAGATCGTCTTCGATCATGGCTTTCGCGCCGCCGCCGCCTTCTTCGGCGGGCTGGAAGATGAAGACCACGGTGCCATCGAAATCGCGGTGCTTCGACAGATATTGCGCCGCGCCGAGCAACATGGCGGTATGGCCATCGTGGCCGCACGCGTGCATCTTGCCTTCGTGCTGCGAGGCATGCGCGAAGGTGTTTTGTTCGGGGATCGGCAAGGCATCCATGTCGGCGCGCAGGCCGATGGCGCGCTTGCCCGCACCTTTGCGCAACACGCCGACCACGCCCGTCTTGCCAAGCCCGCGCGTTACTTCGATATCCCAGCTTTCGAGCGCTTTCGCGACGACATCCGCCGTGCGCGCTTCTTCGTAACAGAGTTCGGGGTGCGCATGAATATCGCGGCGGATGGCCTTGATGGCTTCGTGCGATTCGGCGATTTCAGGAATGACGGACATGGCGTAGACCCTTGAGGATGACGAAATCTAAAGCTTAAAAATACCTTTCACGAATGATCGGGTGCGTACCGATACCGGTATCGATACGCAAATTCTATATTTTCTTATTTCAGCCAGGCGTAATCTCTTTCGAACTTCATGCCCGGAGCGTCCACGATGAGCACCGCACTACCCGCCTCACACGCGGCAGAACACAACGCCGCGCTCACCATGTCAGGCCGGCGAGCCATCGTCGTGTCGACCATCGGCAACGCGCTCGAATGGTTCGACTTCATGGTGTATGGCTTCTTCGCTGTCGTCATCGCCAAACTGTATTTTCCGGCTACCAGTCCCACGGTTTCCCTGCTTGCCACGTGGGCCACGTTCGGCGTCGGCTTCATGACGCGTCCGCTCGGCGGCATCGTGCTGGGCGCGGTGGCGGACCGCGTCGGGCGCAAGTCGGCACTCACGTTGACTATCTCGTTGATGGCGGTGGGCATCGCGATCATCGCGTTTGCGCCGACGTATGCGTCCATCGGCATCGCCGCGCCTTTGCTGATGCTGCTCGGGCGGCTCATTCAAGGCTTCTCCGCAGGCGGCGAAGTGGGCTGCGCGACGGCGTTTCTCGTCGAATATGCACCGGCCAACCGGCGCGGTTACTTCGGCAGTTTCCAGATGGTCGCGCAGGCCGCGGCGAGCCTGCTCGGTTCTTTTTTCGGCGCGGTGCTCACGCGCACGCTGAGTCCCGAGCATTTGAATAGCTGGGGCTGGCGCATTCCGTTTGTGATCGGCCTGATGATCGTGCCGGTCGGTTTGTATCTGCGTTCGAAACTGGACGAATCGCCCGTGTTCGTCGAGAAAGCGCAGAAGAACGAGCTTTCTTCCAGCCCGATCCGCGATACTGCCACCAAGCACTGGATGCCCGTGCTCGCGGGCTTCGGGCTGACGGTGTTCGGGACCATCGGCACATACATTTTCCTGCTGTATCTGCCGACGCATGCGACGCGCGTGCTGCACATGGCGCTGACCGATGGCCTCGTCAGTTCGAGCATCGGCGCACTGGTGTATCTCTTCTGCTGCCCGATCTTTGGCAAGCTGTCGGACCGCATCGGCCGCAAAAAGCTGATGACGACCGCGCTGCTGCTCGCGCTCGTGACCGCCTATCCGATCTTTTCCGTGCTGACGGCGCATCCGGTGCTGCCGGTGCTGATCGTCTGTCAGGCCTTGCTGATGACTTACCTCGGCATCTTCCAGGGCTGCTATCCGGCGTTCATTTCGGAGTTGCTGCCATCGAGCGTGCGTTCGACGGGCATTTCCGTGAGCTACAACGTCGCGGTGATGATCTTCGGCGGCTTCGCGCCCGCCATCGTGAGTTGGCTGACCATGACGACCGGCGACGCGCTTTCGATCTGCTATTACGTGATGTTCGGCTGCGCGGTGGCGCTCATCACCATCCTTCCGCTGCGGGACCGGTATAGTGAAGCCCTTCGCTGATGCTTTGGAACACGAGGCATCGTTCGTGTAACGGAAGGAAAGGGTGGGCGCGGTTCGCTTAAGTTTGTTTTAAGGGACGGCCCTTAGTCTGAAGCCTGACCGACCCACCCCTCCTTCCGGCCGCGCAAGCGGCCATTTTTTTTGGAGCGACGTCTTGCAGATCATTGTGCGGCTGGTTTTTGTGCTGGTGGCGGTGGTGGCGTTCGCGGCGGTGGGGGTGACGTTGTTGTCGGTTCTTGTGCGGGTTTGAATGGGTATTGAGCCGCGTCTCTTTGCAACGGGTCACGGCGTAAGCAAATCAAGGCACCAATCACCCTCCCCGCCCACCCGCGTAAAATAGTCGCTCCATCCGTGAGCGCCATCGACCCGGAACTCTCGGCATCAAACCCGTTCTACAGCGTTCCGACACATCGTGAAAGCAAAGTTCAATCAACCGCTTAACGACAAAGAGATCGACCGTCTCGACGAATTTCTGGCGTCGCTCGGTCCCGCGGCGATGAATCTCGAGATCATCGACGGCTTCTTCACCGCGCTCCTGTGCGGTCCCGAGCTCATCAAACCCACCGAATGGGTACCCGAGATCTGGGGCGGCAAGATCTCTATTGAAAGCGAGCAGGAAGCGGTGGAGCTCCTCGATCTGCTGTTCAGGCATTGGAACGTGGTGGCGGACGAAATGACACGCGCGGTGGTCGATCCGGACGCGCGTCAGCTTCTTCTGGCGGAAGACGACCACGGCAAAGCACACGGCAACGACTGGGCGCATGGCTTCATATGCGGTGTGCTGCTGCGGGAAGACGACTGGACGCCGCTGTTCGAAACCGAAGAACGCAGGGTCTGGATGGAACCCATTCTCATGCTGCACCACGAGGACGACCCGGACCCGAAGCTCCGGACGTATCCCATCCCCGACAAAGAGCGCGACATACTGTTCAACGTGGTGACCATGGCCGTGGCGCAGATATACGCGTATTTCGAGCCCTTTCGCCGGGCACGCGACGAGCAGGCCATGCAAGCGCAGATGCGCCGGGAGGAGCCCAAGATCGGGCGCAACGACCCATGCCCGTGCGGCAGCGGGAAGAAGTACAAGCAATGCTGCGGGGCGAAGCCGACCATGCATTGAGCCCGGACCCCCGTGCGGGGCAAAAGCCGGCTCAGCCTTCCTCGAAGCGCGGCCCAACGCGCTACCATATCGCCCAGCCACCCCAAACCCCTGTGCCTCAAGCACACTCAGCCGGAGTGCCCAATGAACGACATGACCCAACAACACGGCCTCAAGGTCGCCCCGAGCCTCGTCCAGTTCGTCGATGAAGAAGCCATTCCCGGCACGGGCATCGACAGCGCGGCTTTCTGGAAGGGATTCGACGCGCTGGTGCATGACCTCGCCCCGAAAAACCGCGCGTTGCTGGCCGAGCGCGATCGTCTGCAGACGGAACTGGACAACTGGCATCGCAGCAATCCGGGGCCTGTGAAGGACGTGCGCGCGTATCGCAAGTTTCTGGAAGAGATCGGCTATATCGTGCCGGTGCCCGCGCAAGTGCGCGCGACGACCGCTAACGTGGATCGCGAAATCGCCGAGCAGGCGGGGCCGCAGCTCGTCGTGCCACTCTCGAACCTGCGCTATGCGCTGAACGCCGCGAACGCGCGCTGGGGCAGCCTGTACGACGCGCTCTACGGCACGGACGCCATCGACGAAACCGACGGCGCGGAGCGCACCGCGCAGTTCAATCCGAAGCGCGGCGCGAAGGTGATCGCGTATGCGCGCGCCTTCCTTGATGACAACGCGCCGCTCGCGCACGGCTCGCATGCGGATGCCACGAAGTACAGCGTCGAACAGGGCGCGCTCGTCGTCACGCTGAAGGACGGCAAGAGCGGTCTTGCCAATCCCGAGCAATTCGCGGGCTATCAGGGCGATGCGAAGGAACCGCACGCCATCCTGCTCAAGCACAACGATCTGCACTTCGAAATCCAGATCGATGCGAACAGTCCCATCGGCAAGACGGATGCGGCGCACGTCAAGGACGTGTTGATGGAAGCGGCGGTGAGCACGATCATCGACTGTGAAGATTCGGTGGCTGCCGTGGATGCCGCCGACAAGACACAGCTTTACCGCAACTGGCTCGGGCTGATGCAGGGCAATCTCGCCGAACAGGTTACGAAGAACGGCAAGAGCTTCACGCGCAGCATGAACGCGGACCGCGAATACACCTCGCCGGACGGCTCTAAAACGCTGAAGCTGCACGGCCGTTCGCTGCTGTTCATCCGCAATGTCGGGCATCTGATGACGAATCCCGCCGTGCTCGACCGCGACGGCCGCGAGATTCCCGAAGGCATCCTCGATGCGGTGATGACCACGCTCGGCGCGCTGCACGATCTGAAGAACAAGAAGAACTCGCGCACGGGTTCGGTGTACATCGTGAAGCCGAAGATGCACGGGCCGGCCGAAGTGGCGTTCTCGGACGAACTGTTCTCGCGCGTGGAAGATTTGTTCGGGCTGCCGCGTCATACCATCAAGATGGGCATCATGGACGAGGAACGCCGCACGAGCGTGAACCTCAAGGCATGTATCGCGGCGGCGGCGGCGCGGGTTGCGTTCATCAACACGGGCTTTCTGGATCGCACCGGCGACGAAATGCATTCGTCGATGGAAGCCGGCCCGATGATGCGCAAGGGCGACATGAAATCTTCCGCGTGGATTCAGGCGTACGAGCGCAGCAACGTGCTGGTCGGCCTGAACACGGGTCTGCGCGGACGTGCGCAGATCGGCAAGGGCATGTGGGCCATGCCCGACCTCATGCACGCGATGCTGGAGCAGAAGGTAGCGCATCCGAAAGCGGGTGCGAATACCGCTTGGGTGCCCTCACCGACCGCGGCCACGCTGCACGCGCTGCACTATCACAAGGTCAATGTGCTTCAGGTTCAGGAGGAACTGGAAGATACGGACTACGATTCGCAGAAGAATCAGTTGCTCGACGGTCTGCTGACCATTCCCGTCGTCGATCAGCCGAAGTGGTCCGCCGAGGAGATCAAGAACGAGATCGAGAACAACGCGCAGGGCATTCTCGGATACGTGGTGCGCTGGGTTGATCAGGGCGTCGGCTGCTCGAAGGTGCCGGATATTCACGATGTCGGCCTGATGGAAGACCGCGCCACGCTGCGCATTTCGAGCCAGCATCTGGCGAACTGGCTGCGGCATGGCATCGTCACGGAAGAACAGGTGAAGCAGACGCTCGAACGCATGGCCGGCGTGGTCGACAAGCAGAACGAATCCGATCCGGTCTATACGCCGATGTCGCCTTCGTTCGACAGTTCGTTCGCGTTCAAGGCCGCGTGTGCGCTGGTGTTCGAAGGCCGCACGCAGCCGAGTGGTTATACGGAACCGTTATTGCACAAGTTCCGGTTGGCGGTGAAGGAATCGGCGTAATCAACGTCTAAAACGTGCAAACGCAGCCACGCGCTGCGTTTGCACGCGTTTCATTGCTCCGACCAGAGCTTCCCCGCCGTCGCCCAGTTCTCCCGCTTTACATCCGTCAGGATGATATCCACCGAGCCCGGTTCGCAGCCGAGCGTCTCGCACGTCGTGCGCGTGATCGCCTCGACGAACTTGCGCTTTTCTTCCACCGTGCGGCCTTCGAACAGTTGAATGTTGAATGTCGGCATGGTCCTTTCTCCTTGTGATGTAAAGATTCAGTCGCGCCACGAAGGATCGATGCGATCGAGCCTGCGCAGCAGCGCGGGCCATTCGAGCGCGCCTTCGATGGCGTCATCGTCGTGCAGTTGCGCGGCGGTGCGGGCGGTGACATCGGGCGTCGGCACGATCATCTTGCTCACGCCCGCCAGTGCGCGAAGCTGAATATCGCACGCCTTCACGAGCATATCCATCAGCACATAAGCCTCGGCGATGGTTCGTCCGAGCGTCAGCGGTCCGTGATTGCGCAGAAGCATTGCGCGATGCGCGCCCAGACTCGCGACGAGCCGTTGCCCTTCGGCGGGCGAGAACGCGAGGCCCTCGTAATCGTGATACGCGAGATGACCGTGAAAACGCATCGCGTGCTGCGAGGCGGGCAAGAGACCGTGCGGCTGCGCGGATACCGCGATCGCTTCGATCACATGCAGATGCATCACGCACAGGGCATCGTCGCGGGCGGCGTGGACGGCGGCATGCAGCGCGAAGCCGGTCGCGTTCACGGGATGCGTGCGCTCGCCGATCACGTTGCCATCGATATCGATCTTCACGAGATTGCTGGCCGTGACTTCATCGAACGACAGCCCGAACGGGTTGATGAGAAAGCGCCCCGGCTCGCCCGGCACGCTCGCGGAAATATGCGTGTAGACGACATCGTCCCAGCCGTTGAGCGCGACCAGACGATACGCCGCCGCGAGATCGGCGCGCGTGGCGAGTTCGGCATCCGAGCGCGGCCCGCTTTCCGCGATCCTGCGCTCAGGCGTGTGGGTGAACGACATGGGTGTCTCCTTGTCTCGACAGTCGGGCAAGCGCAATGGTAGTCCACGAAGCGAGCACGAAAGGCGCGGTCAGCGCGCGCACGCCCAGACAATCGATCACGTATTCGAACATCACCGCGATGACCACGGCTGCAATCGCAAAGCGCCTGCCGAGCGGTGCGGCAGCGAGCGCCGCCAGCGCCGCGTTGAAGCCGCACGCGCCGGAGAGCACGACGACATCGCTCGCGCCCGCGAGTGCGTGCAGCGCCGCGCCGAGCGCACTGCCCGCCAGCGCCCATCCCGCACGCGATGGCAACGCGGCGAACAATCCCAGCGCGATCAACCCGCCCGCCAGCGCGCCGGTCGCGAAGGGAATCGGCGCGAGACCGGCGAACGCGGCTTCGATCAGCGCGCGCCAGTCGGCGGAAACGGGGGGAATCGTGCCGGTATCGCCCCGGCTGGAAAAGAACGGCAGCCAGCACCATGTGACGATGATCGCCGGAGCGGAGAAGACCGGCAACGCGTGACGCGAGAGCCAGTGCGCGAGCCTGCCCGCGAGCACGGTCGCACCGATGGCCGCGACGATCGCAACCGCCGCCGCCTGCGAATCGTCGCCGATGAAAGCGAACGCCGCCAGCGATGCGAGCGCGCCATTGAAGCCGTACAAGTCGTCGCGAAACGCGGGCGATTCGTCGTCCTGAGTCAGGGCGGTGATGACATTGCCGGTGAGCGTGCCGATCAGCAGTCCGCAGGCAAGCCGAGGACTCGCGCACAGCACGGCGAGCAGCAGAAACACGCCCGTCGCGGCATTGCGCTGCAGGACGATCTGCCCGATGGCGCGAGCGAAACTGCGGATCTGTTCGCCCGGATGAGCGTGGGAATGAAAAGCGGTGGACATGCGCGGCGGCTCGGCTGAAGGAGCCGCCAGCATAGTGCAACAGGCGCGCGCCGGGAGATGGCGGGCCGAATAACGGTTATCGCAGGATCAAACCCGAGTCGATCAGTTGAACGCCATCGGAACCAGCGGCGTGCCTTCGCCGTTCGGGTTCGCGTAGCTCAAATCCGAACTCATCTTCACGATTTCGGTGACGTTCTCGCGAAAATTGGGGTGCTTTTCCCACGTGATGTAGCTGGCATCGACCACGGCGGACATTGTCAGCAGAGAAAAAGCAATCTTTTCAAGTACTTCGTAGCGGCGGCGCATGATTCGTTCCTCAGTCAAGGCGCCATTGTAACATTGTGTGCGGGTTTTCCCTAGGTATTTGGTGCAACGCCGCAAATCGTGTTGCAGCCACGCCAAACGCCGCGCCGCCCGCTAACCTTACGATTCGTAGTCGAGATATTCCTGCACCTCGAAATCGATCAACGCACTGGCATTTTCCATCCCCGCTGCCTCGCTGAATTCCAGAATCTTCAGGATGATGAAATTAAGTTTGGGACGGCTGGGCATGGCGCGTCCCGCTTCGCAGCATCCGCGGCGAAACCGGCACATGACCTTGTGGAACAGGTCGAAGATATGTTCGTCGGAAGACCAGACGGTCGGGCCGAGGCCCAGGCGCTTCGCCTCGGCGCGGAAGAAAAGCGCTCTCCCGTGCGTCACACGTGCCATGCGCACGCGTCGAAGCGCCGATACCCCGTGCGGGTCGGGACCGATCCCGATAACGCTTCCCATGATGAAGCCCACGTATCCAATCAGCGGCGGCTTGATCCTCACGTACCTTGCAACGCGTAAGGATGGTGCCGCCTCGTTTAAAGACTGATTCAGGATAGTTCGTCGTGCGACCAGATCAAGCGTGGCCGCACGGCTTGCGTGCGCTTCCCAATGCAGAGGATTGAACTTCGCAGTCCGATAAGCACGCCTGCGAAACAATCATGGGATTCAGAGCGATGCTTCGAGCATCGTTTCGTAGTCCTCGGTCGATGCATCGCGCGGATTCGTCTTATGGCTGTGATCCTTGAGCGCGTTCGTGATGATGCGCGGGAACATCTCGCGCGTGACGCCCAGTTCCGCGAGACCGCGCGGCAAGCCGAGCTTCGCGGTCATGGCGCGCACTGCTTCGCCGACTTCATCGCCGCGCGAAAGGCCCATTGCCTGCGCCATGCGGTCGAGCTTGCCTTCGTCGCGCATCGACGGGGCGCTGCTGTTGAACGCGATGACCGCAGGCAGGAAGATGGCGTTGAGCGTGCCGTGATGCAGCTTCGGATTGATGCCGCCCAGCGAATGCGAAAGACTGTGCACGCAGCCTAGGCCCTTTTGAAACGCGAGCGCGCCTTGCATCGATGCGCTCATCATGTTCCAGCGCGCGTCACGGTCGGAACCGTCGCGGGTCGCGCGTTCGATATGCCGCCACGCGCGCCACAATCCGTCGAGCGCGATGCCATCGGCGGGTGCGTTGAACACCGGCGCCATGAACGTTTCGAGGCAATGCGCGATGGCGTCCATGCCGGTCGCGGCGGTGAGCATGGGCGGGAGGCCGAGCGTGAGTTCGGGGTCGCAGATGGCGAGCTTCGGCACCACGTACGGCGAGATCACGCCGACCTTGCGGCCATCGTCGAGAATGAGGATCGCGCCGCGCCCGACTTCGCTGCCGGTGCCCGCGGTCGTCGGAATGGCGATCACCGGCGCGGTCTTCGCCGTGATGCGCGCCAGCCCGCCCTCGATCACCGCGAAGCTCACCAGCGGCCCTTCGTGCGTCGCGCACACGGCCACGCCTTTCGCCAGATCGATCGACGAACCGCCGCCTGCCGCGATCACGCCATCGCAATTGTGTTCGAGGTACATGGCGACGGCGGCGCGCACGGCGGCTTCGTTCGGGTTCGGCGGCGTTGCATCGAACACGGGCGTCTGTGCGCCTGCCGCGCCGAGTGCATCGGTCACACGGTCGAGCAATCCGGCCGCGCGGATGCCTGCATCCGTCACGATCAACGGACGATGTATGCCCAGACGCTCGCATTCGCTTGCAAGCAGACGCAGCGCGCCGAAGTCGAATTGAATCTGCGTGATGTAGTTGATGAGGGACATGGATGGCTGAAGGTTCAGGCGGGACGAGGGAACCCAAGTATAAGCGGCTGCTTCATTCCTCACTCACGCCGAGCGGCGAAAGATACGGCGGCAAAGCCGGCTGCGTGAGCCTTCTGACGATTTCGAAGCGCAGCATCCAGCGCGTGTCGGCCTCGCCGATATGCGCCTGCAAGGTCTGCGCGGCGCGTTCGGGCTTGCCCGCGAGAATGAAATCGACGATCTGCAAATGCTCGGTGAAGGCATCGCTGATGAGCTGATCGGGAATCTGAAGATAAGGATCGCTGAGATAGCGCGTCGGCACGAAAAGCACTTGCGTGCGCGCCAGCGCGAACACGATCTCCTTGTTCGGGCAATGCGCGAGCAGATCGATATGAAGATCGGTTTCGGCGATGTCCATCTCCGCGCCGCCGCGATGGCTCGCGTTGATCGTATCGATCAACCGTTCGCGCACGCCTTCGAGAAACGCACGCGGCGCGCGCGGTGCGGCCTGCATCAGCGCGGCGGGTTCGAGCAAGCGCCGTATCTCGAACAAATGGCCGATGCGTTCGCGCGTCACCTGCTCCGCGATCCAGTGCCCATTGCGATCCTTCGACAACGCGCCGACGCTGTGCATGCGCGCCATGACGCCGCGCGCCACCGTACGGCTCACATCGAAGTATTGCGCAAGCGCTTCTTCCGTGATGCGCACCGAACCGAACAGCACACGCGTGCACAACTCGCGTTCGAGTTCGGCATACATGCGCTGCCATTGCGGCTCGCTCGTGATCTCGACGCGATCCAGCACGGCGGCCTTGCCCGCGCGTGCACCGTCGATCGCGCCCGCCACGCGATACCCGCGCCCTTCGCTCTCGACGATGATCTTGTCCGCGCACAACGCCGCCAACGCGATCCGCGCAGGCGAGCGGCTGATGCAAAACGACTTGGCGACCTGCGCTTCGAGCAGCTTTTCGCCGGGCGCGATGCGGCCGTCCTCGATCATCTCGCGCAACAGCCGATACGCGCGGTGCTGGATTGAGCCGCCCGCTTCAGTCGGAGCAGAACGGGTGATATCGTCGATAGGCGCGTTCATGGCAGTGCTTCGAAGTGTGTGCATTCACGCGCGCAGGAACGTGGCGATCTCCGCGTTCAACTGCTGCGCAGCATCGGCATCGGCGTCGGACGCCATCATGTGTCCGCTCGCGGACGGCACGCGCAGCAAACGCGCATCGCGAATGCATTGGGCGGCCCGCACGCCTTCCTCTACCGGATTGTAAAGGTCCATGTCCGGCACCGCGATCAGCGTGCGCGCTTCGATGCTCGAGAGCGCGCGTTCCGTGTCGCCGTTGAAGCCGGGCGAGGTGCCGACATCGTGGGCATCGTAGGCATGTGACTGACTGATCCAGTCTTGCGGATCGAGCCTTTGCGTCTGGAACCACGCGGCGCGCTTGTCGAACCATGCGTCGGTGCCGCCCGCAAGTGACACGTCCTGCGCGAAACGTTCGGGCGTGCGCATCGCGATGACTTGCATCACGGCGAGCCATCCGTTCCAGTCACTTTTCGATTCCGATGCAGCGAGCGCCGCCCGTCCCGCACGATTGATCGCCTGCGACCACGGCGTGGTTTTCGCCATCGGCACGAGCGCGATCAGGCGACGCATGAAGCGCGGATACAGCACGCCCCACTGCAACGCCTGCATGCCGCCCATCGATGCGCCCGCAACCGTATCCACACCATCGATGCCAAGTTGATCGAGCAGCGCCTTCTGGCTGCGCACCATGTCGCGAATCGTGAAGCGCGGGAAGCGCTCGCCCGCCTGCGTTGCGGAATTGGAAGGCGAACTGGACAAACCGTTGCCGAGCGCATCGACGACGATGATCGTCACGCGCGAAGGATCGAACGCACGTCCCGCGCCGATCAGGAAATCGAGCCGGTGATGCGTGCTGCCGATCGCGCACAGACCGAGCACGACGGGCCGCGAACGGTCGTCGATATCGCCGTGGACGACATACGACAGCGTGCAATCCTCGATATGCTCGCCCGATTCGAGCACGAAACGCCCGAGCGATGCGCTAGAGTGCGGCGCATCGATCCAGCCAGGCTGCATGTCGGGATGGCGCGTGTTCAAAATTCGATCACCGCACGCACGTCCGCACCGGCCGCGAGCCGCTGCATGCCTTCGTTCACGCGATCGAGCGTGATGCGCGAAGTGACGTATTCATCGAGCTTGAGCGTGCCGTCGAGATACGCGTTTGCCAGCATCGGAAAATCGCGTTCGGGCCGCGCGCCGCCATAACTCGACCGGACGATGCGCTTCTCGCCCATCAACGCGCCCCAGCGGAACGACGCGTCTTCGTCGGCAGGCAATTTCCCGAGCCAGACAAGCTGACCGCCGGGCCGCGTGAGTTCCACGCTGCTCCGAAGCGAATGCCGGTTTCCCGCCGATTCGATCACGACATCCGCGCCGCGCTGCTGCGTGATTTCGTTGAGCGACGCGATCAACTTATCGTCCGCGATGAACGCATGCGTCGCGCCGACGGCGCGCGCCATCGCGAGCTTGTCCGGCGCGCGATCCACCGCGACGATCTGCGCCGCGCCCGCGTGCTTCGCGCCTTGAATGGCGGACAAGCCGACCGCGCCGCAACCGATCACCGCAACCGTGCTGCCCGCTTCGACTTCCGCGATGTTCGTCGCCGCGCCGAAGCCCGTCATCACGCCGCAGCCGATGAGGCACGCGCGGTCGAACGGCATCGCGTGAGGCACGGGGACCGCGCAGTCTTCGGACACCACGCAGCATTCCGCGAAGCTGCCCATGTAAGCAAGCTGATGCACGGGCGTGCCGTCATCGAGAAACAAACGCGGTTTGCCATCGAAATGAAACGCCTGCGGCGTGCGTTCGCGATACGGCTGACACAGAATCGGCTTTTGCCGCGCGCAGTAAAAGCATTCGCCACAATGCGGATTCCACGACATCACCACATGATCGCCGAGCTTCACTTTCGTCACCGCGCTGCCGATCCATTCGACGACGCCCGCCGCCTCGTGACCCGGCACGAACGGCAGCGGCGTGCGCAGATCGCCGCGCATGGCTTCGAGGTCCGTATGACACAGGCTCGCGGCCTTCACGCGCACGATCACATCGGTATCGGCGAGATTGCCCACCGAGACACGCGCGATGCGCAACGGCTCGCCGGTGCGCTCCATCAACGCGGCTTGAAAAGCGAGCTTCATCGACGGCCTTCGGAGCTTTGCGCCGCGCCCTTGTACAGAATATTCAGATTGCGCTCGCCGATCTTCTGATGCAGCGCGACAAACGCGGGATCGAGGTCTTCGGTCGGACGCGGTTCGTGCTCGAAAGTGTTGAACGTATCGACGCCGCGCACGAGCGTGGCGCTGTCGTCGCCTTCGAGTTGACGCACATAGGTCGGGATATAGCGGATCGCATAACCGATGCGCCGGTTCGGCGATTCGTTCGGCGGCGAACCATGCACGATCCGAACGTGATGCAGCGACATCTCGCCCGGCGAAAGCTCGATCGACACGGCGCGCGATTCGTCCACGTCCACCGCAACTTCCTGACCGCGCGTGAGCAGGTTGTGTTCGTTGAAGGTATCGCGATGCGGAATCTGATCCATCAGATGCGTGCCGGGGACAACCTGCATCGCACCGTTCGCGCGATTGCTTTCCGACAACGCCACCCATGCGGTGACCACATCCGGCTGCGACAAGCCCCAGTACGTCGAATCCTGATGCCACGAGACAAACGCCGGATCGTGACCGTTCTTGATGAAGAAGCTGCTCGCCCAGACCAGCAGATTGCCGCCGTACAGATCGTCCACGGCATCGACTACTTTGTCGCTGCGCACGAGTTCGTTGAGCCACGAGAACAGCAAATGGCTCTTGACGTGCAGCGCTTTCTTCTTGAGCGGGCTGCTCGAATGCTCGAAATCTTCCAGACGCTTGCGCAGTTCCAGCGCGCTTTCCTCCGACATGACGCGGATCGGCGCGACATAGCCGAACTTGCGGAAATGCTCGATTTGATCGGGTGTCAACGACTTCAGCATGTTCGAGTCTCCTTAATTTGAAATTCGTCAGGCCGCCTGAATATGGACGGGCGCGGCATCGTCGGGACGCGTGAAACCGCCTGCGCGCAGCACGCGGCCATCGATTGCGCGCACGTCCGTGTTGCCGGCGAGCGCCATCGTCATGTCCAGTTCATCGCGGATGATTTCGAGGCAGCGCGTGACGCCCGCCTCGCCTTCCGCGCCCAGACCGTAAAGAAACGCGCGGCCCACGTAGACTGCATGCGCGCCGCACGCGAGCGCCTTCAGCACATCCTGTCCCGAACGGATGCCGCCGTCCATGTGCAATTCGATCTCGCCATGCACGGCTTGCGCGATGCGCGGCATCATCGAAATGGTGGATGGCGCGCCGTCGAGTTGCCGTCCGCCGTGATTCGACACGACGATGGCATCCGCGCCGACATCGCGCGCGACACGGGCATCGTCTTCATCGAGAATGCCTTTGAGGATGAGCTTGCCGCCCCAGCGTTCGCGTATCCAGTCGATATCGTTCCACGTGAGCGTCGGGTCGAACTGCTTCGCGGCCCAGTCCGCCATCGACGCGATGCCGGTCACGCCCGGCGCATGTCCCACGATATTGCCGAAGCTGCGGCGCGGCGTGCGCAACATGCCCGCGCACCAACGCGGATAACGCATGAGATGCGCGAGATTGCGCGGCGTCAGACGCGGCGGCGCGGACAAACCGTTGCGGCGATCCTTGTGACGCTGCCCCTGCATTTGCAGATCGAGCGTGAGCACGAGCGCCGAACAATGTGCCCGTCGCGCCCGCGCGATCAAGTCCGCGATAAAGCCGCGATCCTTCATCATGTAAAGCTGAAACCAGAACGGCGCGCGCGTGTGTTCGGCGACATCTTCGATGGAACAAATGCTGACGGTCGAAAGCGTGAACGGCACGCCGAAGCGCTGCGCCGCGCGTGCCGCGAGTATTTCGCCATCGGCGTGCTGCATGCCGGCGATGCCTGTGGGCGCGAGCGCAACCGGCATCGACACGGGCTGGCCGATCATCGTCGTGGCGAGGTTGCGCGTGCTGAAATCCACCGCCACGCGCTGGCGGAATTGCAATTGCGCGAAGTCGTCGGTATTGGCGCGATAGGTCGATTCGCTCCACGAACCGGCATCGACGTATTCATAGAACATGCGCGGAACACGCTTTTGCGCGACGGCGCGCAGTTCCTCGATGGTCGCGTAGTGCCGCATGGTCATCACGCCATTTCGGGTTGAAGGGCGAGGCTCGCTTTCGGCGCGCGCACGAACACCGCGACGAAGATCGCGCCCAGCGCCGCGATGATGCCCGTCAGCACAAACGCGCTCGTGAAGTTGCCCGACCACTTGACGAGAAAGCCCGTCAGCGCAGGCGCCACGATCCCCGCCAGATTCGCGATGAAATGCACGAAGCCGCCGACCGCGCCGACGCGGCGCTTCTCCACCGTATCGAGCACGATGGCGAAGTACGTATTGAACGACGCATACATGAAGAACACGGCAATGGCCATCAACGCAACCGCGCTCGTCAGTTCGGTGACCGCGCCCGTCACGCCGATGCACACCGCGCCCGCGCCGAGACTCGTGATGAGCACGAGCTTGCGTGAGTAAATCGGGCGGCCGGTTTTCTTCACCAGCCAGTCACACACGATGCCGCCCGCGATCAGACCGGTGACGCCAACGGCCCACGGAATCACGCTGACCACCGCCATTTTTTGGATGCTCAGGTGATGCGCCATCGTCAGATACGACGGAAACCACGAGAGGAAGAAGTACAGGATGTACGCGTAGCCGAAGAACGCGAACGCGGTGGCAAGAATCGCGGGGCGCAGGAGATAGCTGGAAAGCGGCGCGGGCGCGTTGCGCTCGTCGAGCATGGAAACATCCTGCGCGCGCAGTTCGGGCGCTTCCTCGATGGGCTTCGACGGCTTGTCCTTCGCGAGCATCAGCCATGCGGCGACCCACAGCACGCCCACCGCGCCGATGATGACGAACGACGTGCGCCAACTCGTCGCCAATGCGAGAAAGCCGACGATCGGCCCGGCAATCGCCGCGCCCACCGACTGGCCTGAATTCGCGAGCCCGAGCGCGCTCGCCTGCTGCTGTCGCGGATACCAGTTCGACACCAGCTTGTTGATGCTCGCGCAGAACGGCCCCTCGCCCATGCCGAAGATCACGCGCACGACCAAGAGACTCGCGATGCCGACCGTCGCCGCCGTCATGCCGCAGAACAGCGACCAGACGAGCATCGACACGGTAAGCACGGCTTTCGGGCCCCATCGATCCGATGCATAGCCGCCGACGAAGCAAAACAGCGCGTACCCCACGAAGAAGCTCGAAAACACGATGCCCAGTTGCGCGGGATCGAGATGCAGTTCCTTCGAGATGAGCGGCGCGGTGATCGACAACGCCGCCCGGTCGAGATAACTGATCGCCCCGCCGACGAACAGCAAGCTGACGAGGGTCCAGCGCGTGCGTGTCTCCATCGTTTTCTCCTGGATGGCTGATCCGGGTGGATTCGTTTTGAACAAAATGTTCAATGAATCCAATGTACGTTTAGCGTAGGGGACGCAGGCGAGGCGTGTCAACAAAGTCTTGAGCGGGGTTTACCTGTAAGCGCGGTCTTCAGAAGCGGCAAGACACGCCGTTATCAAGCCATTCGACCGCGCACTGCTCTTACTTCATCGATGAAACTCAGCCAGAAGATTCCCCTCGCCTTCGCCGCCGCCCTCCTGCTGATGTTCGCGGGCGCGCTCTACGGCATATTCGCGCTCAATCGTTCGATCGATACCTACGGCACCACGGTGCAGAACAACGTCGCGAACGAACGCGCCGTCTCCGCGATGCTCGTCGCGTTCAAGCTCCAGGTGCAGGAATGGAAGGACACGCTGCTGCGCGGCAAGGACCCGGCCAAGCTCGATAAATACTGGAACGCGTTCCAGACGCGCGAACAAACCGTCGATACGCTCGCCGCCGATCTCAAAGCGAAGCTGCCCGAAGGCGAAAGCCGCACGTTGATCGAGCAATTCGCGACGGCGCATGCCGCGATGGGCACAGGCTACCGGCGCGGTTTCGATGCCTTCAAGGCGGCGAACTTCGAAGCATCGGCGGGCGATCAGGCGGTCGCGGGTGCGGACCGTGAGCCAGCCGCGTTGCTGGAGAAGGCTGCGAAGACCATCGCGGACGAAAGCGCGCGGGTGTCCGCGCAGGCGGCGGAGGACGCGCATCGGGCGACCGTGCTGAGTCTCACGCTCATGCTCGGCGTGCTCGCGCTCGCCATGTTGGGCGGTTATCTGTTCAGCCGCACGGTGTCACGTCCGCTCGGACACGCGCTCGGTTGCGCGCAAGCGGTCGCGACCGGCGACCTGTCTCTCGATTTCGATGCCAGCGGCAAGGACGAAATCGCGCAACTCCTGCGCGCGCTGAAGGACATGCAGACGAGTCTTTCGGGCGTGGTCGGGCAAGTGCGTCGTCATGCCGAGGACATCGCGACGGCGAGCGCGGAAATCGCGACGGGCAATATCGATCTGTCGGCGCGCACGGAGCAACAGGCGGCATCGCTCGAAGAAACGGCGGCGAGCATGGAGCAGATCACCGCGACCGTGCGGCAGAACGCCGATCACGCTTCCGATGCCTCGACGCTCGCCGAACGTGCCTCGCACACCGCCTCGCGCGGCGGCGAAATGATGCAACAGGTCGTGCAGACCATGCACGGCATCGCCGATAGTTCGGGCAAGGTCGGCGACATCATCTCGGTGATCGACGGCATCGCGTTTCAGACGAACATTCTCGCCTTGAACGCCGCCGTGGAAGCCGCGCGCGCCGGTGAGCAAGGACGCGGCTTCGCCGTGGTCGCCGCCGAGGTACGCACGCTCGCGCAGCGCAGCGCCAACGCGGCGAAGGAGATCAAGGACCTCATCGAGCAATCGGCGGGACGTGTGGATGCCGGGTCGGTGCTCGTCGGCGATGCAGGCAAGATCATCGGCGAGATCGTGGGATCGGTCGGGCGCGTGACGGATATCGTGGGCGCGATTGCATCGGCGTCGCGCGAGCAGAGCACGGGCATCGAACAAGTCAACGTCGCGGTCACGCAGATGGATGAGGTCACGCAGCAGAACGCGGCGCTTGTGGAACAGGCGACGGCGGCGGCGCAATCGCTCGCGGAACAGGCGGCATCGCTCAGGAATGCGGTGGCGGTGTTCAGGTTGAGGGACGAAGCGTTCGCGTGATCCGCTATTTTGCCGAGCCGGTTTTGCCTTGCAAACCGGCGGCGGTGGCGAGGATCGACAGTTAGTCGCGTTATGAGGCGCTCAAGTCGATGCCGCTTCGCGCCGTTATCCGATATGACGTCTCTAACCGGAACCGGAGCGCCGCCTTCATCGGAATATGAATCGACAAACCGAGGTTTTCACCCTGCCGCGCGGACGCGGCGCGACATGGCTTCTGCACGCCGGCGACGATATCCCGCGCGCGATCCGCGTCGCGCTCGTCGGCAGTCTGTTCGGCACGCTGCCGATCTTTGCGGGCGGCGTGCTGAACACGGTGATGGTCGCGCTCGTGCTGACGTGGCGGCATCCCACGTTCGCGTTTCATGTGTGGGTGGCGCTGGAAATCGCGGTATGCATGACGCGGCTGGTCGTGCTGGTGATCGCGCGCCGCCGCGCGTTGCAGCGCAAATCCACGCTGACGGACACTTACGTTTTGCTCGCGCCGCTGTGGGGTGCGACGGTCGGCTATGGCGCGCTGGTGAGCGTGCTGTCGGGCGACTGGATCGCGGCGACGCTTTCGTTTTTGTCGGCGGCGGCGATGGTCGGTGGCATCTGCTTCCGCAATTTCGGCGCGCCGCGTCTGGTCGCGGTGATGATCTTCCTTTCGCTCGGGCCGTGCTGTCTGGGCGCGCTGCTCGCGGGCGAGCCGACCTTGTGGCTCACGCTGCTGCAAATTCCCTTCTATCTCTTTGCGATGAGCGCTGCGGCGTGGCGTCTGAACGGCATGCTCGTCTCGACGATGAAAGCCGAACAGGAAAACGATCGCCGTGCGCGTCATGACGAACTGACGGGGCTTCTGAATCGCGCGGGTTTGTTTGCCGCCGTGAGATCGCGTGAGCCTAACGCGCCGCATGCTTATCTTGGGACCGCGCTGCTGTATCTCGATCTCGACGGGTTCAAGTCCATCAACGATGCGCACGGTCATGAAGTCGGTGACACGCTTTTGGCGCTGGTCGCGCGACGCCTGCGCGCGATGTCGGGTGATGGCTCGCTGGTCGCGCGGCTTGGTGGCGACGAGTTTGTCATCGTCACGCCGCCGCATACGGATTCTTTCGCGCTGGCCGATGCGCTTGTCGGCGAGCTTGCGCGGCCGTTCAGCTTGGATGATGGCGTGGCGTTGAGTATTGGCGTGAGCGTGGGTATCGCGATATTCGACACGCATCATAATGAGCTCGATGGGGTGTTGCGTGATGCGGACAATGCGCTTTATGAGGCGAAGCGGGCGGGGAAGAGGAGGTGGATCGCTGCGCGGCGGATGGGGAATGTTCAGGTTGCGGTTTAGGTTTGTTTGCTTTTGTTGGGTTTGTTGTTCTTTCGTGCAAGGGGCTTCTCTTGTTTGTGTTGTTTATTCAGTAGCCGCCTCCCCGGCGGGGGGGTAACTTTCTTTGCTGCTGCAAAGAAAGTCACCAAAGAAAGCAGCTTTTACCCCCATGCACGATGGCTGGAAAGTGTTGGTCTGGATTAACGATGCAGTGGCCGCAATAGGATGTCCTTCGTTTGCCTAAGCATATGGGCAACCTGGCGATTACGCGCTCGAATCTTCTTGGTTCTGTGGACCGCGTTCATTCTTTCGGCCATGCGCTGCGCGCGCCGAGAACATAAGAACGGAATCCCGCAGCGTATGAGCGCCCAGCCTCATCAAACCACATCGCACCCGCCCCATTGGGCACTACCTCGGTTTGTCCTTCGACGGAACGCGCATATCGTTGGCTCCAGCCTTTTTGTCGAAGTGCTTATCAAGGTAGGACCGAATAGCAATCTTGCGGGGAAGTGTGAAATGGCTGGGTGCTTATAGGCTGCGGGGTTCCGTTCTAAAGCTCTCGGCGCGCGCAGCGCATGGCCGAAGGAATGAATGCGGTCCACTAAGGGAAAAGGATTCGAGCGCGCAATCGCAAGGTTGCCTAAGCGGCAAGTTATGCGTGGCAAGTCCTATTGCGGCCACTGCATAGTTAATCCAGACCAACACTTTCCAGCCAGCGTGCGGAGGGGTAAAAGCTGCTTTCTTTGGTGACTTTCTTTGCAGCAGCAAAGAAAGTTACCCCCCCGCCGGGGAGGCGGCTACTGAATATAAAGACCCAAAAACCAGCAGCCCTTTGCACGACAATCGAGCGCCGCTGCCGAAAGCTCAAGCCTGACCATTCATTCGTACCCCAACATATCCAAAAACACGCGCACTTTCGCGCTCAACAGACGCCGCGAACTATAAAGCGCCCAAATCTCCACACCCACACCCGCATCGAATCCAAGCGAAACCAACCGCCCCGCCGCGATATCCGGCGCAACGAGCAAATTCGGCAAAAGCGCCGCCGCCACCCCATCCAGCACCGCTTCCCGCACCATCAACAACGACGACAACCGCAACACAGGCTCGGGCGTCATCTCGACCACATCGCCTTCGTTCGTCTCGATACGCCACACCTCCGCATCCATGCGCGTAAGCACGACCGCCGGCAGCGTAACCCGCGCCTCATCGCGCGGAACATTCGCGGGCGTAGTGACCAACACACGCCGATCCTTCGCGATCAATCTCCCGATCAGCAACTCATCACGATCCGGATTGATGCGGATAACAAGATCGAACCCGTCCTGCACCGGATCGACCACCCGATCTTCGGCGACGATTTCCAGTTCCACCTGCGGATAAGCCCGCGCAAACCGCGACGCCAGCCGCGCCAGCACCACATGCGCGAACACGATCGGCGCACTCACGCGCAACCGCCCGCGCGGCACCGGCGCGCGCGACGCAATGGCTTCACCCGCCTCCTCGATTTCCGCCAGCAGCCCGCGCGTGCGCTCGTATAACGCGCGTCCGTCCTCGGTCAGGCGCAGCGCATGCGAGCCCCGCTCGATGAGCCGCACGCCGAGATGCTGCTCCAGTTCCGCCACGCGCCTCGACAAACTGGCTTTCGGCCGCCCCGTCTGGCGCGCGGCCGGACTGAAACCGCCGTGCAATGCGACAGCGTTGAAATCGGCGAGTGCGGTGAGATCCATTTTTGCGTGTTCCTTCGTCGTTCCGTCAGTGAGACGAGGCATCCCATTTAACGGTCTGTCAGGATGAAAGTGGAACGACTATCTTAACGATGTCGGGCGATCTTCGCCCTTCCTACTTCGGAGAAAAAACATGAGCATTCTCGTGACGGGCAGTACCGGCGTGATCGGCACGCAGGTTTTGAAGCATCTGGAAGGCAGCGGCGCGCAAGTGAGCGCGTTGACGCGTGACCCTTCGCGCGCGAAATTCCCATCGAGCGTGGCGGCCGTGCAAGGCGACCTGACCGACCTCGATGCCTTCCGCCGCGCTCTCAAAGGCGTGAGCACCTTGTTCCTGCTCGCCCCCAACGCCGCCGACGAATTCACGCAAGCCATGCAAGCCCTGACGCTCGCGCGCGATGCAGGCGTGAAAGGCGTCGTGTACTTCTCGGTGTTCAAGGCGGCGGAATATCTCGACGTGCCGCACTTCGCCAACAAGCACACCGCCGAAAAGATGATCGAAGGTCTCGGCATTCCAGCAACGGTGCTGCGCCCCGCCTACTTCATCCAGAACGATGTGCGCATGAAGGACGCGCTCGTCCAACAGGGCGTCTATCCGAACCCGATCGGCGCGAAGGGCATCTCGATGGTCGATGTCCGCGACATCGGCGATGCCGCCGCGCGGGAACTGCTCCGGCGCGAACGTTCGGAAACGCCGCTGCCCTACGAGCACTACGAACTCGTGGGCCCGGACGCCATGACGGCAAACGGCATCGCGGCGGTCTGGTCGGAAGCGCTCGGCCGCGAAGTCAACTACGGCGGCGATGACCTCGACATGCTCGAATCACGCATGAAAAGCGCCGCGCCGCAATGGCTGGCCTATGACATGCGTCTGATGATGCAGCGTTATCAAGATGACGGCGCGGTCGCGTCGGCGGCGGAAATCGAACGCTTTGCCGGTTTACTCGGACGCGCCCCGCGCAGTTATCGGGACTTCGCAAAAGAATCGGCGAACGAATGGACGGCAAAAGGATAAAAATCCCACCCTGTGATTTTTTTGTCCAATTCAAACGCGTGTCACGGCATTAATCCCGGAAGCGCGTTTATCAGAAAGCAATTGCATTCACGCCCGGTAATGGCGACAAAATTACCGGGCGTTTCTTGTGCGCCAGGAAATCCCTACATGCCAACCCGCGCGCCGCCGCGCGCCGGTTCCGCGCATTAACACCATCGCGAATAAAAAAACAATAAGGACCGCCGCGCATTCCCGCCGCTTTAACACACGCTCGAAAAATTCCCGCAACGCGCAAACGATTGCTCATATTTTTGTGTTTCAATTGACGCGAATAAAAAGAGTCTTCATACGAATCTCTCGCGACAAACCCGCGCGCACCGCCGATTGGAAGAAGAACCATGCGTGACCAATACGAGGCATCGACTTCGGACAAGCATCTCAAGGCGGATAATCACCGGCAGGCGCATTTTCAGCGATGGTTCGCCTCGTTCGCGAGCCTTGCGCATTCGCGTTTGCCTTTGCCCGCGTATCTGCAAAAAGTGACCGATACATTGCGCGAAGTCGCGGGCGTGGCGTCTTCGGTGATCGAATGGATCGACGGCGATCAGCTCGTTTATCGTGCGGCCAGCGGCAAGGCGGCGGCGAGCGTGGGCGTGCGGTTGCCATCGGCGGGGAGTCTTTCGGGGCTGTGCGTCACACGCCAGCAGGCGCTTATCAGCCGCAACACGGCGACTGATCACCGCGTGGACCGCGCGGCGTGTCTCGCAGTCGGCGCAGTGTCGATGGTCGTCGCACCGGTGATCTACGAAGGCCGTTCGGTCGCGGTGCTCAAGCTCATTTCCGGCGAGGCGGATTACTTCGGACAACCGGATATCGCCATTCTCAATGCGTTTTGCGCGTGCATCGCGGAGACCATCGCGCGCGAGGAAGTCGCCGAGGAAAACCGCACGCTGATTCGCGAGTTCGAATCCATCCACAAGGATCTGTCGGTCGAGTCGTCGCTGCGCATCGAATACGAAAAGAAACTCGCCGATGCTTTGCGCCGCCGCCGCACCGTGCTGGACAACGCGCAGGTCGCCTTCGTGTCGATGGACGAAGCCGGTCTGATCGTCGATTGGAACGAGGCCGCCGCGCAGCTTTTCGGCTGGCGCATGCACGAGGCGATGAACCGCGAAATGGCCGAACTGATCGTGCCGGAGCGTTTTCGGGACGCGCATCGCACGGGACTGGTGCGCTATCTCTCGACGGGCGAAGCGCGCATGCTGAACCGGCGCATCGAATTTCCGGCGATGCGGCGCGACGGCAGCGAGATCGCCGCGGAATTGTCGATCAGCGAAGTGTGGTTCGACGGTCAGCGGCAGTTCGCGTGCTTCATCCACGATGTCACCGACCGCCGCCGCGCGACCGAGGCGGACGAACGCCTGCGCCTGCTCATCAACGCGGTGAGCGACTATGCCATTTGCATGCTCGATCACGACGGCTACGTGCTGTCGTGGAACGATGGCGCGTGCGCGCTCTACGGGTTCACGGCGGAAGAAGCCATCGGCCGGCATGTCGCGCTGTTCTACACGACCGACGAATCCGGCCGCGACCGTCCTGCCGATGACTTGCGCGCCGCCGCCGAAAGCGGGCGCGTGGAAAAGGAAGACTGGCGCGTGCGGCGCGACGGCTCGGAGTTCACCGCGCACGTGATCCTGAGCGCGTTGCAGAAGGACGGCGGCAGCGGCCACGGCTACGTCATGATCACGCGCGACACGACCGCGCGGCGACGGCTGGAAGAACTGGAAGCGTCGAGCCGTCGCATGAACGAATTTCTCGCGCTGCTGGGTCACGAGTTGCGCAATCCGCTCGCGCCCATTCGCAACGCGGTGAGCATCCTCAAACTCAAGGCCACCGACGATGCCGACGTGATCCGCAGCCGTCAGATCGTCGATCGGCAACTGGCGCATCTCACGCGGCTGGTGGACGATTTGCTCGAAGCGGGCCGCGTGAGTTCCGGCAAAATCCGGCTCAATCAGGAGACCGTCAGGATCGCGGATGTCGTGCATCTGAGCGTGGAAGCCAGCCAGCCCTCGTTCGATGCGCGCAATCAGCGCATCGAGGTACGCGGCAATGCGCAGCGTTTGTACGTCAGCGGCGACCCCACGCGGCTCGTGCAGGCGCTGAATAACCTGCTCAACAACGCTTCGAAATTCAGCCCGCCATCGTCCACGGTAACGCTTGAAGTCGGGCAGCGCGGCGGTTCGGTAATGGTGCGCGTGACCGATCAGGGGCGCGGTATTTCGGCGGAGGCGCTGGCCATCGTGTTCGATCTTTTCGTGCAGGAGCATCCGCCGGGCGCGCATGCGGATGAAGGCGGGCTGGGCATCGGGCTGACGCTCGTGCGCGCCATCGCCGAACTGCACGGCGGGCATGTCGAAGCGAAAAGCCGCGGTCCGGGCATGGGCAGCAAGTTCAGCCTGTGGCTACCGATGACACAGCCGCCCGCCGATGACGACACCGCGCCGCCAACCTCGCACGAAACAGTCAGCGATCAGTTAGACGTGCTCGTGGTCGACGACAACCGCGATTCCGCCGACAGCATGCGCCTGCTCGTCGATATGCTCGGTCACGAAGCGCGCGCGGCCTACGACGGCCCCGAAGCGCTGGCCCGGTTCGATGAAGCCGCGCCGCAAGTCGTGCTGCTCGATCTGTCGATGCCGGGCATGACGGGCTTCGACGTGATCCGCCATTTGCGCGAGCGTCAGAGCGAAGGCGGCCGGCGCGTGGTGGTCGCGGCGATGACGGGATTAGGCTCCGACGAAGACATGGCCCGCACACGCGCCGCCGGCTTCGATGCGCATCTGGTCAAGCCGGTGAATCTGCCGGAACTGGAAAAAGTGCTGGAGATGGCGCGGGGCATCGACTGAAGCGCGTGGTGGCATTCGGCGCGACAATGGCGCATCGATCACCCTATCGCGCTCGATGACCATGCCCTCTTCCACCGACACGCTCGCCGCGCTCTGGCAACTCGCCCGCCTGCCCGCCGATTCGCTCGCCTTCGCTGACTTGCCGGGCGAGGAGCCCGTTTTCCCGACTTCGTTTGCCGTGGGCATCGCGGCGCAATCGACCATCGCGGCGGCAGCGCTCGCGGCGTGCGAACTGGCGCACGTGCGTGGCGCGCCACGTCAGCGCGTGTCCGTGGACATGATGCACGCCGCCGTCGAATGCACGAACTGGTTCGCGGTCGATGGCAAGGAACCGGAAACATGGGGCGCGTTCTCCGGCCTTTATAAGTGCGCCGATGGCTGGGTGCGCATCCACGCGAACTTCGTTCATCATCAGGATGGCGCGCTGCGCGTGCTCGGCCTCGATCCCGCCACGGCCACGCGCGCCGATGCCGAACGCGCCCTGCTCGACTGGCGTGCCGCCGATTACGAGGAAGCGTGCGCCGAACGCGGTCTCGTCGTCACGATGCTGCGCACCTTCGATCAATGGGATGCGACGCCGCAAGCCCGCGCCCTCGCCTCGCAACCGCTCATGTCGATCACCCGTATCGGCGATGCACCGCCGCTCGCGTTGCCGTCGCTTCCCGCCGATGCGCGTCCGCTCGAAGGCATCCGCGTGCTCGATTTCACGCGCATTCTCGCGGGTCCGGTTGGCGGGCGGGCGCTCGCCGCGTTCGGCGCGGATGTGATGCTCGTGAATTCGCCGCATCTGCCGAACATTCCCGCTATTGCCGATACGAGCCGTGGCAAGCGCTCGGCGCATCTGGATTTGCTGACCGACGAAGGGCGCGACACGCTCGGGCATCTGATCGATGAAGCGCATGTGTTCTCGCAAGGGTATCGGCCGGGCGGATTGGCGGCGTTGGGCTTCGGACCGGAAGTCATCGCAGAAAGAAGGCCGGGGATCGTGTGTGCGTCGCTGACGGCGTACGGCACGCAAGGTCCGTGGGCGGCGCGGCGCGGTTTCGACTCGCTGGTTCAAACCGCGATGGGTTTCAACGAAGCCGAAGCGCAGGCGTTCGGCGAAACCAAACCGCGCCCTTTGCCGATGCAGATGCTCGACATGGCAAGCGGCTTCCTGATGGCGTTCGGCGTATCGGCGGCGTTGTGCAGACAGCAGCGCGAAGGCGGAAGCTGGCATGTGGAAGTGTCGCTCGCGCAAACCGGACAATGGATACGCGGACTCGGGCGCGTGGAAGCAGGCGTGCGGGCCGCGAAACCGGACATCGCGCGCTACACGGAACGTCGCCCATCCGGTTTCGGCGAACTCGATGCCGTGCGTCTCGCCGCGCAACTCGAACGCACGCCCGCTGATTACGCGCGGCCTTCGGTGCCGCCGGGGACTTCCGAGGCGAAGTGGTGAGGCATCGCACATTGCCGGACCGCGCTGTGTGCCCGTGCAAACGAAAGAAGCCAGCGGTTGATCGATAAAATCCTCGCGTCGAATCAACGGAGGAAAGCATCATGTCGGACAACAGCGGTTATGTATTTCCGGTTCGGGATCTCGTCGATCGTCCCGGCCGCGCCGATACGAAAATGGGCGATATGTTCCTGCGCGATTACTTCGCGGGCGTCGCGTTGCAAGGCATTCTGGCGCGCGGTTCGCAGCCGGGCGCGCTGTCCGCGAGCCGTCCGAGTCTCGCGGCCGCCGCTTATGAATACGCCGACGAGATGATGAAGGCGCGCGAACGCTAGACCTGCGCCACTTCGCTTACCGAAGCAATTTCGACCGGCACACGCCGCGCCAGCGCGCACATCAACTCGTAGCCGATAGTACCCGCCGGTTCCGCGACTTCATCCACCCTCACCTGCGCGCCCCACAACTCGACCGGCGCGCCAATGCCCGCGTCCGGGCACGGCGTGAGATCGACGGTGAGCATGTCCATCGACACCCGTCCGACGATGCGCGTGCGCACGCCATCCACCATGATCGGCGTTCCGGCAGGCGCGTGACGCGGATAACCGTCCGCATAACCGCACGCGACCACGCCGACCCGCATCGCGCGATCCGCTTCGAAGCTGCGGCCATAGCCAATGGTCTCGCCCGGCACGATTGTCTGCACGCCGATGATGCGGCTGGCGAGCGTCATCGCGGCGCGCAGCGGCACGTTCGCGATATGGCGCGCGCTGCCCGTCGGCGATGCGCCGTAGAGAATCGTCCCCGGCCGCACCCAGTCGCGATGCGCGCGCGCGTGCCACAGCACCGCCGCCGAATTCGACAGCGAACGCAGGCCGGGAAGATCGCGCGTGACGGTATCGAAGGCATCGATTTGCCAGTCGATGGCGCCATCGTCCGCGTTGGCGAAGTGCGTCATCAGGCCGATCGCGCCGATGGCCGGAATCTCCGATGCGCGCCGCCACGCGCGCACGTAATCGCCAGGCCGAAAGCCGAGCCGGTTCATTCCGGAGTTCATCTTCAACTGAATGTCGATTGCGCGTTCCGGTTTTGCCGATGCCAGCAGATCGAGTTGATCGTCGCAATGCACGGTGACGGTCAGGCGCAGTTCGTCCGCCGTCTGCACATCCTTCGAATCGAACATGCCTTCGAGCAACAGGATCGGCTTGGTCCAGCCGAGTGCGCGCACGCGTCGCGCTTCGTCGAGATCGAGCAGCGCGATGCCATCCGCCGCCGCCAACGCCGGATAAACGCGCTCGATGCCGTGACCGTAGGCATCGGCCTTCACCACGGCCCACACGCGCGACGATGCCGCCGTGCGCCGGACGACATCGAGATTGTGACGAATGGCATCGAGATGAATGCGGGCTGAGATCGGGCGTGGCATCTTTTGCGTTTATCGACAAGGGGAGTGGATAACGCAATCGTATCGGCCTTGAAATAGTCGTTGTTATTGTTTTGCGAAAGATTTCAGGACTAAGCACTAACGCCAATGCTTTAGCTCAGATACCCGAGATGTTCCGCCAGAATCACGCTGCCCACGCCGATCAAAATTAGCCCGCCGACGATTTCCGCACGCTTGCCGATAGTCGCGCCGACGAGCCGGCCGACCATCACGCCAATCGTCACCATCAGCATGGTCGCGAAGCCGATGGTCGCGGCCGTCGAGAAAATATCGACATCGATGAAAGCGAGGCCCGCGCCGACCGCCATCGCGTCGATGCTGGTGGCGAAGCCCGTCACGGCGAGCACCAGGAAGGAATGCGACTGCGGCTTTTCGTCGTCGTGGCTCGCGCTGCCGAAGCCTTCGCGGATCATGCGCGCGCCGAGCACGAACAGCAGGCCGAACGCGATCCAGTGATCCCACGCCGTGACGTACTGCGCGGCGGCACGGCCGAGCGCCCAGCCGACCAGCGGCGTGATCGCCTCGATGACACCGAAGATGATGCCCGTCTTGAGCGCTTCGGCAATGCGCGGTTTGTGCAGCGTGGCGCCCTTGCCGACAGCGGCGGCGAAGGCATCCGTCGACATGGCGAAGGCGAGGAAAAGCGTGGAAGCGAGGTTCATCGAGTAGCGCTCTGGCCGGGCAAGATCGAACGACAGAGCCCGCCGCCCGACCTTCAGGCGCGCTCTGTCGATGGTCTTGCCAACCTGTGATGGCTGCCCGTGCCACGGTCCGTACGAAATGAATGATACGAAACCGAGTGTGTTGACATGGGCGCTTCCTACGTTGTCCGACGTACAAGCAAGGCAACGAGAAAGCCGGCTACTCCCCAGCGAAGAACCGAGAGCTTACCACGCCGTAATGTGCATTTACGGTAGAGTGAATCCGTGATTGCCGTGTTACTTCTTCTTCCACTCGGAGGCAGCATGCAGGCAGGCCAGAACTCTCAGACGAGCGCGCGCGAAGCCGTCGAGCGCATCTACCGCGCGTTCGCCACGCACGATGTCGCGCTGCTGCGCGAAGCCGTCACGCCGGACTGGGAATACATTCCCGAGCCGCCCGGCCAGAAGCCCGGCCCGGATCAGATGGTGCCGATCTTCGCCGACATGGCGGCGGCGCTGCCGGACATGCGCATCGAGATTCTGGATTTGCTGGTGCAGGACGATCGCGTCGGCGTGCGGGCGGAAGTGAGCGGCACGCAGTCGGGTCCGTTGATGGGCATCGCGGCGACGAGCAAGCCGCTGCGCTTCGCGATCCACTCGTTTCATCAGGTGCGCGATGGGCGGATCGCCAAGACGTGGCATCTGGAAGACTGGTTGAGCGTGTTTCGTCAGTTGGGCGAAGTGCCGCGCGCTATCGATCCGCGTGCATGAAGAACGTGCTCGACGCACAGGCCGACGAGCCGCGCATCGAGTCGTTCGAGTTTGAGCACGGTTTCGCGCAAGACGGAGGCATCCGTGTCGAAGGAATCGCAGAACAGCGACTCGCGCTCGCGAGCGGCGGCGCGGATTGCTTCGATCACGTCCGATAACTCGCGCATGCGGCTGAAGCCTGCCTTGCGGGCGCATCGTTCGAGTTGATCGGCGAGCGCGGCGAGTGACGCGGACTCTGCCGCCGCATGCCCGAGCCGCGCAAGAAAACGCAGCACGCTGCCCTGTAAGCGACGATGCGCGTCCACGAGATCGCGGATGGCTTCGGCGCGCGCCTGATCCCGCGCCGCTCTCACGGTGATGATGGTCGCGGCGTAATCCGCCTTCTGATCTTCGATGACAGCCATGGTGCTTATTTTCGATGCAGCGTTATGTCATCGCAAATATAACGCACTCGTGCCGCATTTTCGAGACAGCGCTCTATTGACAACTTGTTGCATTGCGTCAATTTGCGTTAGACTAGGGTTATTACCTAGGTGGTTAACCTAGTCCACTGTCACGAAAGAGGAATTTCATCATGGGAAGCATCGCCGCCACGTCCAGTCAGCTCGCAACCATCCTGTTCGGCAAGCTCCGCGCCGCCTTCCGCAGCGCGCTCGACGCCCGCGCAAAGGTCAGCGCGCTGATGGCCGAGGCTTATCGCCGTACGGTATAAGCGTCAAAAACGAAAACGGGCGGCTCATGGCCGCCCGTTTCGCTCTCAAGTCAGACCATCCCTCGCGCTATTGAAGCGTGTAGGCGATCACGTAATCCCCCGCTTTCGTTCCCAGCGAGCCATGTCCGCCCGCCGTCACGAGGATGTACTGCTTGCCGTTGGCATCCGAATAGCTCATCGGCGTGGACTGGCCGCCAGCGGGCAGACGCGCTTCCCATAACTTGCGGCCATCGCGCACGTCATAGGCGCGCACGTACTGATCGAGCGTGCCGGTCAGGAACGCCACACCGCCCGCCGTCACGATGGTCCCGCCCAGACTCGGCACGCCCAGCGGCATCGGAATGGGCAACGGCGCGCTATCGACGATGGTGCCATTCTTGTGCTGCCACACGATCTTGTTCGTGCGCAGATCGACGCCCGCCATGTAACCCCACGGCGGCGCCTGACACGGAATGCCGAGCGGCGAGAGAAACGCGCTGATCTCGAAGGCGTACGGCGTGCCGCGCGCCTGCTTGATGCCGCTCGTCTCGCTCGTGCTCATTGCGCCTTCCTGCAACTTCTCGCGCGGAATCAGCTTCGACACGAACGCCATGTAATCCGGATTCGCGATCAGGATTTGCCGCACCGGATCGACCGAAATGCCGCCCCAGTCGAACACGCCGAAGTTGCCCGGAAACACCAGCGTGCCCTGCTCGGACGGCGGCGTGAACGGGCCGTCGTAACGCAGGCTCCTGAACTTGATCCGGCAGTAGAGCTGATCGAACGGCGTGGTGCCCCACATGTCCGCTTCCTTCACATGCGGCGGATTGAAGTTGAGCGCTGAAACCGCCTGCGTCGGCGCGGTATGGTCGCCCTTCGCCGCGCCCTGCGGCACCGGCACTTCCGAGATCGGCACGATCGGCTGGCCGGTTTCGCGGTTCAGCACATAAATGCTGCCCTGTTTCGTCGATGCCAGCACCGCCGGCTGCGTGCCCTGCGCCGTCTGAAGATCGACGAGCGTCGGCTGGCCGCCCACGTCCATGTCCCACAGGTCATGATGCGTGAACTGGTAGTTCCAGCGCAGCTTGCCCGTCATCGCGTCGAGCGCGACGAGGCCCGCGCCGAATTTCTCGGCCTGCGGCGTGCGTTGACCGCCCCACTGATCGGGCGTTTGATTGCCCATCGGCAGGAAGATCAGGCCGCGTTTTTCATCGACGCTGAACATGGACCACATGTTCGGCGAGTTGCGCACATACGTGCCACCTGCCGCGATCGGCGTGGTGACGTCGGGATTGCCCGGGTCCCAGTTCCACACGAGGTGGCCGTCATTCACATCGAACGCGCGGATGACGCCGGACGGTTCGTTATTCGATTCGTTATCCGTCACGTGTCCACCGACGATCACGAGATTCCCCACGACAGCCGGCGGCGACGTCGAGTAATAACCGCCCGGCGTGAACGGCCCGATGTTCGCCCGCAGATCGATCGCGCCATCCTTGCCGAAGCTCGGACACGGCTTGCCGGTGGCGGCATCGAGCGCGATCAGGCGTGCATCGGCGGTGGGCAGAAAGAGGCGGCGCGGGCATTCGGCGGTGGCCGTGGTCTGCGCGGGCGTCGGCGATGCGGGCGATGCCGGTGCGGATGCCGCATCGGGCGCGGACGCATCCGCCTGCACATCGGAGGCCGCAGCGGCGACTGCATCGGATGCACCGGCGACCGGCGCGGGCACGGCGGCGTGCATCGCCGGATCGTAGTAAGCCACGCCCCGGCACGTCATATGTTCCCAATGCTTGAAGCCGATGGCGCTCTTGATCTGCGGATCGTAACGCCATTGTTCCTTGCCGCTCGCCGCGTCCAGCGCGATCACCTTGCTGTGCGGCGTGCACAAGTAGAGCGTGTCGCCGATCTTGAGCGGCGTGTTCTCGTCCGTGGTTTCGGTGGGATCGTCGGGGCCGGGCTTGTCGCCGGTTTCATACGTCCACGCCATCTTCAGTTGATGCGCGTTGTCTGGCGTTATCTGCGCGAGCGGCGCGTAACGTTGCGCGAGCGGCGAGCCGCCGTAGTCGGTCCAGTCGCCGGGCTTGCGGCCATCGCCCGCATTCGCGTCAGGCTGGTTCGCGTCGGCGGCGACATCGACATCGATCCGTCCTTTGAGATCATGCGGATCGATGAAATACGTGCCGATGCCCAGCAACAACGCCAACACGATTGCCGATGCCAGCGGCGCACGCGCCGCGCGCGCGGTCGAGGGCGGCCCAAACATCGCGCCGCCATGCACGAAGGGAAGCAGCAGCCAGATGCCGAGCAGCACCCAGATCCACAAACGCGGCATGAGTTGCCAGAAATCGAACTTCACTTCGAAGACGGACCAGATCGTCGTGCCGAACAGCATCAGCGCGAACAGCACGAGTGCGGAGCGCCGGCGAATCAGCAGCAACAGTCCCGTGATGATGATCGCCACACCGGCGACCGCGTAATACCAGGTGCCGTTGAGCGTGATGAGATATCCGCCGCCCGCCGCGAGCACCGCGCCGAGGACGATGAAGACGATGGCCGTGAAAGACGTGAGCGGATTGTTTCTTCCGTTGACAGCCATGCAGAGAACCTCCGAAACGGTATTGATGCGGAACACGACAGCGAGCAGTCGTGGTTCGTGCGAGATCGCGCGTGCACTATAGCAAGCGGCATGCCGTTCGGAGCAGGCGGAGAAGAAACGTCAGACGTGCTTACAATGGCCTTGCGTCAGGCGTCACGTTCACAGCGGACGCGGCCAGCGCCCGAACTGCACATCGGCGAGCGGCGTGGCGCACAGCATCGCTGCTTTCAGATCGCGGCGTTCGGAAAAACGCGGCGCATCCAGCCATTGCAGAAATTCCTCGCGCCATGCGCCCCACGCGTTTTCATCGAAATCGAAATCTTCGTCGATGCAACCGTTATCGCGCAGATAAGCGCCCACCACTTGCTTGCCATTCCAGTAGGCGACGGCGACATCGGTCAGATCGGCGGTCATGCCGCGCGGAAGATCGCGCAGGAGCATCGCCACGTGCGCCCTGAACGAAGTGAACTCGGTCGGTTTCATCGCGTGCTCCGCTTTCAAGAGTGCGTGGATAAAGCGCCGCCGTGCGCGCCTTTGTGACGCGCGCGTGAAGTCGTGGCGCAATGGCGCACCGGCGAATCAACTGGATTCAGCCGAACGCGCCCTTGTTCAAATCCTTCTCGAAGGCCTCGGTCCAGTGCGTGCCGTGACCGACACGATACTCGCGCTCCTTCTTCGTCGAGCGACGCTGGATGGTGACGTGACCTTGCAGCGGATAAACATCGTCCACGATCTCCGATGCGCCGCCTTCCTGCACGAGAAAATCGCTGTCGTCCAGTCGGTGGCGCGCGATGATCGCCAGGAAATCCGCTTTTTCGTCCGGTGCGATGACTGACATGGCGGCCTCCACGTTTTTCGCGCTGCTTCATTCAAAGTAGCACAAGCGAAGGCGCTTCGCGGGGCAATCGCGGTACGTGACATACCAAAGCAAACGGGGCACAGGCGTGATGCCTGTGCCCCGCGTTTCTTGAAGCGTTTCGAACGTGGTTTAGCTTAACAAAACCTTGCCGACTGCATCGGCGACGGTCTGCACGTTGCTTTCGTTCAGACCCGCGACGCACATGCGGCCCGAGCGCAGGATATACACGCCGAACTCCTCGCGCAGGCGATCCGCCTGCTCGGCCTGCAAACCCGTGTACGTGAACATGCCGCGTTGCGTCACATAGCGCGTCAGCATTTCGCCGCGCACGTGATCCTTCAGGCCGTCGTGAATCTTGCTGCGCATGCGCGCGATGCGCTCGCACATCGATGCCAACTCGCGTTCCCACGATTGCCGCAGTTCCGGCGTGTTCAGCACCTTCGTGACGATCTTCGCGCCGTGCGTCGGCGGATTGCTGTAGTTCGAGCGCACCGCGCCCGTCAACTGCCCGAGCACGCGGTCGGCTTCGGCGGCATCGTCGCAAATCACGTGCAGGCCGCCGCAACGCTCGCCGTACAAAGAGAAATTCTTCGAGAACGAATTCGCGACCAGCGCCGGCACGCCGCGACGGCCGAGTTCGCGCACGGCGAAAGCATCGGCATCCAGACCCGCGCCGAAGCCCTGATACGCCATGTCCACGAACGGCAGCAGATCGCGCTGTTGCAGCACGTCGATGATGCGAAGCCACTGCGCATCGTCGAGATCGACGCCGGTCGGGTTATGGCAGCACGCGTGCAGCAGCACGACGCTTTTCGCGGGCAGCTTGTCGATGGCCTCCAGCATCGCGTCGAAACGCAGACCGCCGGTGGCTTCGTCGTAATACGGATACGTGTTCACCTCGAAACCCGCGCGCTCGAAGATGAACCGATGGTTCTCCCACGTCGGGTCGCTCACCCAGACCTGCGACTTCGGAAAATATCGACGAACGAAATCCGCGCCTACTTTCAGCGCGCCCGAGCCGCCGAGCGTCTGCACACTGGCGATGCGGCCATCCGCGCGCGATGGGTTGTCGTTACCGAAGACCAGCGCCTGCACGGCATCGCGGTAATGCGCGAAACCGGCCATCGGCAGATAAGGCTTCGGGCCGAGGTCCTTGAGGATCGACGTTTCCGCTTCGCGCACGGCCTGCATGACTGGCAAACGGCCTTCGTCGTCGAAGTAGATGCCGATGCTCAGATTGACCTTGTTGGTGCGCGGGTCCTTCTGGAAATTTTCGTTCAGCGACAGGATCGGGTCGCCGGGATAGGCATCGATATGTTCGAACATGGTCTTGGTTTCAGGGTCGTCGGGAAGGCGCGCGGCGTGCGGCGCGAGATTTGAGATAGTAGCCGATTCCCAGCACGGCCAGCCAGACCGGGATCAGCGTGGCGGACAGACTCAGGCCCGGCGTCCTGTATGTGACCCACACGATCAGCGCGACGAACGCGAGGCACAGGTAGTTCGTCACCGGATAGCCGATGCTTCTGAACGACGTCGCCACGCCCTGCGCGCGCTTCTCGCGCCGGAACCGCACATGGATGATGCTGATCATCGCCCAGTTGATGATGAGCGCCGACACCGCGAGACTCATCAGCAGCCCGAACGCGCGCCCCGGAACGAAGTAGTTGATGAGCACGCACACGCCCGTGGCGAGCGCCGACACGACGATGCCCGCGAGCGGAATGCCACGCTTCGTCAACCTCAAAAACACGCGCGGCGCGTTGCCCTGTTCAGCGAGCCCGAACAACATGCGGCTGTTGGCATACACGCCGCTGTTGTACACCGACACCGCCGCCGTCAGCACGATCACATTCAGCACGTTGGCCACCAACCCGCTGTTCAGTTCGCGGAAGATCAGCACGAACGGGCTTCCTCCGCTGGCCACTTTGTCCCACGGATACAGCGACAACAACACGCCGAGCGCGCCGATATAAAAAATCAGGATGCGGTAGATGACCTGATTGGTCGCGCGCGGAATGCTTCGCGACGGATCTTGCGCTTCCGCCGCCGTGATACCCACGAGTTCCAGCCCGCCGAACGAGAACATGATGACGGCCATCGACATGACAAGGCCGTTCACGCCGTACGGAAAGAACCCGCCGAGCTTCCACAAGTTGCTCACGCCCGCCTGCGGCCCCGCGTGACCCGAGACGAGCAGCCATCCGCCGAACGCGATCATGCCGAGAATCGCCGTTACCTTGACGATGGCGAACCAGAACTCAAGCTCGCCATACGACTTCACGCTCGTGAGGTTGATCGCATTGACGAGGACGAAGCACGCCAGCGCGGAAACCCACGTCGGCAATCCCGGCCACCAGTACTGCATGTAGATGCCGACCGCCGACAACTCCGCCATGCTCACGAGGATATACACGGCCCAGTAATTCCAGCCGGAGATGAAGCCCGCCGCGTGGCCCCAGTACTTATCCGCGAAGTGGCTGAAGGAACCGGCCACGGGTTCGTCGACGATCATCTCGCCGAGTTGCCGCATGATGAAGAACGCCATCAGTCCCGCGATGGCGTAGCCGAGCAACACGGACGGCCCGGCGAGCCTGATGGTATCGGCCACGCCCAGAAAAAGGCCGGTGCCGATCGCGCCGCCCAGCGCGATCAATTGGATATGACGGCTCTTGAGGCCGCGCCTCAGTCCTTCGTGCCGCGCTTCTTCGTACTTCGATTCGGTGCCTGAAACCATGTCGATGCCTGCCTGAACTGCGAGAAAACCCTGAGCGCCGTAGAACGCGAAAACATCGCTTCTGACGCGCCAACTGTTGTTTTTTTGCCCGGATGACTTGCGCGCTTGCAATTTCGCTTTGCGCCACCGCCTCCGCAAACGTGTGATTTTACAGGCCGACCGTCCGCAAACCCTTGTCTGGCAACCCTGCACCGCCTGAGTGCGAACGATTCCCGCCAGCGCGCAAACGATTTGAAGCCGGAATCCGGGGTTATTCGGAGGATTGGAAATGCGCATTCCCCCGCAGAATTCATCTCATGCACTAAACGAACCGAACGAGTTCAACCATACGGGGAATAGACATGTTTCAGACGATGGAAGGTAACGCCCGCCCGCACCGCCTCGGCGATATGCACGGTCAGAGCGAAGCGGAGTTGATGAGCGCGCTGCAAGCAGCATCGGAGAACATCATGCGCCTCGCCGGCACCTTGCGCGCCCGGCCGGATGACCTGAACCGCGCGGCGGATGTCGCCTCCATCACCGAACAGCAAGCGGTCGCCGAACGCCTCATCGGCCGCCTGCTGGCGATGTAAGAGCAAGAGATTACGCAGAACCATCAGCTGTGACCGGTGCCCGCCGATCACGCTGACCGCACAACCGGGCAAAGTCAGCAGATTCGGCAGAATCAGGACGAAGCAAAATGAACTACTTGACCATCATCGCGGCTGTCTGGGGCACGTGCGCAATCTTCGCGGTGCTGTTCATTCGTGGCGCGACGCAGCGCGATCTGCAGCCGGTGCGGGTGCAGTCGAGCGAGTCCGCGCTGCGTCACGCGGCGAAGAAGTTCGGCCGCGCGCTCTGATCTGCCTGAACGAGCCGGCGCATCGCGCGCCGGCCGTCGTCTTTATTTGATGGCGGCGACAGCGGCCCGCAGGCCGAGCAAGTAGCTGTCCACGCCGAAGCCCGAAATCTGCCCCTTCGCCACTTCCGCGAACACGGACTTGTGGCGGAACTCCTCCCGCGCATGCACATGCGACATGTGCACTTCGATGACCGGCGCCGTCAGAATGGCGAGGGCATCGCGAATGGCGTAGCTGTAGTGCGTCCATGCCCCCGCGTTGATGACGATCGCATCGATCTTCTCCGCGAACGCGCGATGAATCCGCTCGCACATCTCCCCTTCGATGTTGGTCTGATAGCACTCGACCTCCACGCCTAGTTCCTTGCCAAGCGCGCCGAGTTGTTCGTCGATCTGCGCGAGCGTGGCGGTGCCGTACTGCTTCGGGTCGCGCTTGCCGAACATGTTGAGATTGACGCCGTGCAACGTCAGGATCTTGGCCATGAATATCTGTCCTCGTGTTTTAGGTGAATGAAGGTCCGCAGATTCTGCAGGCGGTCGTGCGTGCTGACAATAGCTCGATTTCAAAGGCATGCCGCGTGCATCTATAAATAATCAGGTGCTGAGGAATTAGCGGCGTTTTTCTCGCGCATAATTCACGAAGGTTCTCAAGCAATGCGGATGAAAGCCGTAAACACGAATACCGGCGGTGCATCGCCGTGATGTCTTCGCTGTTTTTATAACCGCTTCCTCACGGCCCTCAAGGGTCATTCGTATGTCAGGCAAGTCAGGCCATTCGCCCACGCGCAGCACGATCCTCGCCACGCCGGCGACATGCGACGGTGACATCACGCCTGCCATCCGCGCATCTTTGCTCTCTACCTTGGTCGAGGATACGCGCCCGCTGCTGCTCTCGGGCGTGGCAAGCCTGTTTGCCGCGCTGATCGCGGTGGCGCGCGTGCATGCGCGCTGGAGTTTCGCGTGGCTCGCGGCGGATGTGCTGTGTCTGGCCGCGCGCTTGTTCATCGTGTGGCGCTTTCGGACGCTCACGCAGCAAGGCGCGGCGCCGCATCCCGATTCGTGGGCCGCGCGTTATGCGCCGTTCGGGCTGGCCGCGTGCTTCCTGACCGGACTCGGCACGATGGCCTGCGTCATGTCCGGCGATCACGTGCTGGCGTCGCTGGCGATCATGGTGACGGCGGGCTTGCTCGGCGGCGTGGCATCGCGCAATGCGGGGACGCCGCATCTCGCCATCGCGCAGATCGTGCTGGGGAGCACGCCGATCGGCATCGGCGCGCTGCTCGGTGCGGACGATTGCTGGATTCTCGTGCCGCCGCTCGCGCTCTATCTCGTCGCGATGTGCGCCGTCGTGCGCCGCCACTACACGAGCCTCGTCGCTTTGATGCTGGCAGAACAGCGTCACGCGGAAATCGCCGCGCGCTTCGACGCCGCCCTCGCCCACATGCCGCATGGTCTTTGCACGGTCGATCCATCGGGCAAGGTGGTGATCGCCAATCGCCGCTCGGCGGAACTGTTCGGCGCGACGGTCAACATGCTGCGGCTGAACGTGTCGCTGCCGGATTTCATCGGTTATGTGGGGGTGGCGCGCTTCGGCGAGCGTCTGCGTGCGCAACTGGTCGAGCGCTGCACCGAATGGCTCGAAGCCGGTCATGTGCCGCTCGACCTGCAACTTCAGGACGGCCGCGAACTGGAACTGAGCCGCAATCCCGCGCCCGATGGAAGCGCGGTCATCATCATCGAGGATGTGACGGAGCGGCGGCGCGCGCAGGCGCGTTTGCTGCACTGGGCGCATCACGATTCGCTGACCGGCCTGCCGAATCGTCGCTATCTGGGCGATCACGCCGAACGTTTGATGAACGCCGGTGCGGGCCGCGAAAAAGTCATGGTGATGTATGTGGATCTCGACGGCTTCAAGCGCATCAACGATACGCATGGGCACGATATCGGCGATGAGTTGCTCAAGAGCGTGGCCGACCGTCTGCGCAACGCGATGCGGCATGGCGAACTGGCGGCGCGGCTGGGCGGGGATGAGTTTGCGATCGTCGCGACTTATGTGGCGGAAGCGACGTGCGTGTCGTTCGCGAATCGGATCATTCGGGATCTTTCGGAGCGTTATGTGCTTTCGCCGCGGGAGGTTGCGGTGGAAGTGGGGGTGAGCGTCGGGTTGGCGCTGGCGTTGGCGGGGGAATCGTTTGAAAGCGCGTTGAAGCGGGCGGATACGGCGTTGTATGAGGCTAAGACGCAGGGACGGGGGGGTTATCGGATTGCGGGGGTGGATGCGGGGGTGGTTAAGGTTAGTGCTTGAGGGGGTATCTCCGCATACGCGGAGGAACCCAACTCAGTCAGAGCGGGCCTTTCCAGTGTCTATCAATCAATCGCGTAATCTCCCGCATAGCTCAATTGGCCGACGCCAGCGCTTAAACCTATCGAATCGAGAAGGCCTTCGCTCACCCCTTTCATGATAATCAATGCTTTCGCGCTATTCATCGCTAGATTGGAAAACTGAGGGAATGCTGTTGAAGCCAGCATGATCGGTAGCGGAACACCCACGGCCATTGCCGTAAAACCCATAGCAACTAGAAAACCGCCAGAAAGATCGGCGCAAAAGGCTCCGCCCGAAAAGTCTTCGATGCTTAGATCGCGGCCGTGAAATGTGTTATTCATCAACACGAAGCCACCGCTGTCGAAATCGGTGCTTGCGCCGGAACCAGAAGAGCCTTGACCCTTCGGAAACGGAATTTGCGGCAATTCAAGCGTCTTTGGTACGAGCTTCCTACTCCAAAGGCCGGCGACAAAGGTGGAAAAGTTAAAACGTCTTCCACAACCAGAAGGATCGTTCACAACGAGCATTCCACGCGCGAAAGATAGCGGCCCGATAGAAGTGTTTATGCTTGATCCGGTGTTGTAGGTCCAACCGCTCACCCGATACGTCATTCTTTATCCTCTCCGGGATTAGCCGACTTTCCCAAGAATCCGGAGATCATAAAGAGGACACCCGCAACAGCGGGAAAGAAGGTGAATAGTGTCAGAATCTGATTGAGCTTCGGTCTCATGCGCGGATCGCTGCTTCCATAGCGCACTTCGACACGATCCCCAACTTCAAGGGAATGCGAACTACTGGCGGCGAATCTTATGCGCTCGCCTTGTTCGGTCGTGAAGGCCACTTCCGGGTGGTATCCGCCAGAGTTGAGTTTTACGACCTCACCCACGACCACCCTCGAATGTATGTAGAAATCTACTTCGTACCACCAGAACCAAGCCGATATAACGAAGAAGCAAGCACCAAGGAAGACAGTGAACCAATTAACCGGTTTTCTTTTAAGCATCGCGGTTTGCTCGAAGATCGAAGCTTGCGGTAACGACGCCCTTGCTCCCACCTAGCTCGTTCTGCAATGTGTATTCGTGTTTGAATTTCGAGAAGGAAAGCTTCACGCTTTCGAGATAAATGCCGTTAGAGCCGATAGGCTTCACCCCCGTCACGCGGACGTTTTCCATCGTGATCTTCTGGAAGTCAAGTGGTAAGCCGCCCGGCTTCCGCATTGAGAGTACGGCCTTCGCTACGCATCGACCTTCCAATGCGTAGCGCAGTAGGTTAGGACTTGCGCGATCCATCGCGTGCACAATCTCAAGATCAGTCATCGACGCCTTGCCTGCGCCACCACCTGAACCCGATAGATACCTCGAATCTGAATTTACATCCCAAGTCCAACTAAGCACATCGATCTCATCAATGTGCCCGGCTTCCTGTGATTCCCCCGAAATGCCGTCAAGCTTCAAAAACATATCTGCCATAGCGCTATCCTTTTAACGTCAATTCTATGAGTTGCCGTGGCGCGATTCGCCATCGGTGCATTTCCATAGAATGCTTGCTCAGCGCGACTCGATACCTTTAAGATTTTTATATGCCGAGCTTGTGCCTCGAAACTCAGAGCCGCTATCGTCCTTTTTTATCCACCTATGAGCCGGGCTAGCCAATTTTTTATTCTCCGTTTATTAAAGCCCGAAACGATACGATGGCGCGGCGAGAGTTTGTGTCAAGAAGTGTAGAGTGATCCTTATAAATCAAGCGTACGTGCTATTCAGCTAACACTTTTAATTTACGGTTGCCCATTGGCAATAATAAAGAGGGTTGTTCAAGGCAAAAAGGCCCCTTGATGAGAAGGGGCCAAAGCCTACAACAAAGCTTTTTACATTAGTGGCACGTGACCATCGACGACCACATGATTGTGGTGACGAGCGCGGCAATCAAGCGCCAGTCGATGAGATACACATAGGCCACGATCAGCACGAGCACGAAGTAACTGTCGGTCAGTGCGAGAAGCATCTTTGATGCCGTGCGCGGCGTAACTTTTCGCTTTTTGGATGCGCGACTGCTGTCTAGCTCTGCATACGCGGAGGGAGCTTTTCTCCACACACGCGGAGGAACCAGGAAGTCCGTGCACATACGGAATCAAGGCATGGGTATATCTCCGCACATGCGGAGGAACCTCGCGCGAAAACCCCAGACGGTGGGGGTCGGGAGGTCTATCTCCGCACACCCGGAGGAACCAGCGTGTAGCGGTTGGTCGACGCGGCATCGAGAGGTCTATCTCCGCACACGCGGAGGAACCACGCCATGTCGAAGCGAACGCCTCCGTGAGCAGGGTCTATCTCCGCACACGCGGAGGAACCCGTCCGCCGTCCACCGCAGGATCGGGCGGTAGAGGTCTATCTCCGCACACGCGGAGGAACCTCCGGTTGATACAGCACCTTCACCGCCCCGGTCGGTCTATCTCCGCACACGCGGAGGAACCATCATGTCGAACAGAACACGCAGTTTAAGATCGGGTCTATCTCCGCACACGCGGAGGAACCACGTTCGCCAAGATGTCTACTATCTCGAGTCTCGGTCTATCTCCGCACACGCGGAGGAACCACGACGTCATGAGCGACAACCTCATCACCCGTCGGTCTATCTCCGCACACGCGGAGGAACCCTTGCAACCGCCGCTTCAATCGACAGCGTGAGGGGTCTATCTCCGCACACGCGGAGGAACCGCATCAGTTGGACCGGGCGACGTGATTCGCAAAGGTCTATCTCCGCACACGCGGAGGAACCACCAGATGACAGCGCTGACACCAGTGCCTGAGAGGTCTATCTCCGCACACGCGGAGGAACCAACTCGGTCGGCGACCACTGGGAGCTGGACGTGGGTCTATCTCCGCACACGCGGAGGAACCTCGTCTGGGGGTGTGTGGTGCATCGATCGCTCCGGTCTATCTCCGCACACGCGGAGGAACCCCTAGATCATAACGTCTTGACCCACAAAGAGAAACCGTTAAACCCATCCCCAAACTGAGCACGAATCCGCAGACTCAAAACAAATTGCCAACAAGCAACCTACCCAAACAACCCCCTACCCCAAAACACCAACCCTAAAATGCCGCACCACATTCCCTACAAACATCAAAACCAAAAACCCCACCACCGCCCCATACCCCCCATCAACGCGATCCCGCTCGAACACGGTCCCGAGACCTAAAACCCGCACGCCAAACAGCGAATCCACCGCATCGCCAACAAACCAATAAACGACCGCCGCCCCCGCCATCGCCGCGATCACGCCATAGGCAATTGCACACCGCGCATTACGGTCCGAAACGGTCCAGTCATTCACGTCGTCACTCCTGTCTTCAACGCAGCGCCATCGAACAGCGCCGGATCGTCTTCATTCGTTTCCCACCGCTCCAGCCAAAGCTCCAGCTTCGCAGGCGGCAGCGGCCGGCTCAAATGGAACCCCTGGGCAAGATCGCACGAAAGCGCCTTCAATCGCTGCATCAGCGCTTCATCCTCCACGCCCTCGGCCACGACCTTCAACCCCATGTTGTGACCCAGATCGATAGTCGAACGAACAATCGTTTCGTCATCCTTGTGATGCACCATGCCCATCACGAAGGACTTATCGATCTTGAGTTCGTCCACAGGCATGCGCTTCAGATACGACAGCGACGAATACCCCGTGCCGAAGTCATCGATGGACAACCGAATACCCAGTGCATGCAACCGGTCGAGCGTTTCAATAGCATGCTCCGGATCATCCATGATCGCGCTCTCGGTGATCTCGATCCAGATCCACTCCGGCGCGACCTGATACTTATCGAGCAATCCCTGAAACGTCTCCGGCAACGAAGACTGAATCAGTTCACGCGCCGACACATTCACCGACACCGCAAGCTCGATTCCCTTCTTGTGCCACTCCGCGCACTGTGCGATAGCCTTGTCCGCGACCCAGCGCGAAATCGACTTGATATAACCGGTCTGCTCCGCGAACGGAATGAACTGGTCCGGCGCAACAAACCCACGCGTCGGATGATCCCAGCGCACCAGCGCTTCCACATACTTCACGCGATGCGTCGCCAGATCGACCTTCGGCTGATAGTAGAGCGTGAGCTGATCGTGTTCCACCGCCTGCCGCAGTTCGCTCATCAGCGAGAGACGTTCGGCGCTGTTCTGATCGTGCTTCTCGTCGTAAAGCGCGAAGCCGAGATTCGAACGCTTCGCCGTATACATGGCGATATCCGCGCGCCGCAGCAACACGTTCATATCCGAACCATTCGCCGGAAACGTGACGATGCCAATGCTCGCGCCCACATCCACGAGTTGGTTTTCGATCATGATCGGCTGTTCGAGCGCACGCAGCATGCGCGTGGCGATCAACCTTGCGCCGGCGAGATCCTCGGTCGGCAGCAACACGGCGAATTCATCGCCGCCCAAACGCGCGACCGTATCCGTCTGACGCTGTAAAGCCGCGCGCAGACGCTTGCCTACTTCGCACAACAACATATCGCCGATAGGATGCCCCAGCGTGTCGTTCACATACTTGAAGCGGTCGAGGTCCATCATCATCACGGCGAGCGGTCGATCAAGACGCTGCGCAGTCGCCACCGCCTGTTGCAGCCGGTCGTTGAACAGCGCGCGGTTCGGCAAACCAGTCAGACGATCCATGTACGCGAGTTCCGTGATACGCCGCTCGCGCTCCGCAATGCCTTCCTGCATCTGATTGAACGCCTGCGCAAGCTGACCGATTTCATCGCGATGATGAATCTCGATCGGCTCCGCATAATTGCCCTGCCCGATGCGCCGCGAAAACTGTGCCAGCGCCGCCAGCGGACGCGTGACCGAGCGCGCCATCAGCACGCTGCCGCCCATCGACACGACCACGCCGAGAATCGTGATCAGCAAAAGCGTCGATTGCAGGCGATGATACGGCGCCAGCGCTTCGAGCAATGAACGCTCCAGCAGCACGGCCACCGTCTGCCCTTCCGAATGCAATCGCACGAGCCGCGTGACATAGCCTTCGTCCGCGAGTTCGTTGAGATCCCGAAGGCCGGTGCGCGCATCCGCCGGCAGCGAACTGGCGAGCACGCCCCATTTGCCGTTCTGATCGACCGTGAGGAAGGACACATCGAGCGACGTGAGCGTGCCCATTTCGCGGGCCAAGGCATCGTCGATGGCGAAACCCATCACGACCCATGCAATCGTGATCGGCGCCTTCACCGGCACCGCCACCAATTGATACGCGCGCTTGCCGATCATGCCGAAGGACGAGGCATCGCCGTTGCGCGCGACGGTCTTGATGAGATTGGGAAACGGAAACGCCGCGCCCTGATGCGTGGCGTCGTGACTGTCCGCGATCAGCTTGCTGTCGAGGTCCACCAGCATCACGATATCGGCCTTGATGCGGTCGCCGTGATTCTGCAGCGCGGACGCCACCGTCTTGCTGTCGTGCGATGCAACCGCCTCGCGGAAACCGAAGTCCGCTGCCGCCACGCTTGCCGCCTGCGTCAACTGCTCGCTGTTGCTGTGCAAGACTTGCTCGAAGACGCGTTCGGCGACCGTCAATTGCTCCTCCGCGCCGCGATGCGAATTCTTCAGGATCACCGAATTGATGACGAAAAACGTCGCGGCTTGCGCGACGAGCATCAAGATCACGAAGACGAGCGCGATACGCGCCCGCAAGCTGTGGAGGAGCATGGCCCGGACTCTCGGTGAACCCGCTATTCCGCGGGTTTCAGTTGCAGCGCGATCTTCGTCGCACTGTCGGCATTGGCGCTGATCTTCTGACCCGGCTGCGCGTTGGGATCGCTCAGGCGGTAATGCCAGGCCACGAGCCTGTACGAATCCGCCGGCAGACTGGCGATGCTCGCATTGCCGTTGTCATCGGTCTTGGCGAAGTACGGCGTATCGACGATCAGCAGATACGCCACCATCGAGTCATGGATATTGCAGCCCATGACCACCAGACCCGCCTTGTCGAACACAACCGGATTCGCCGGAATGCCGTGATACAGATTCAGTTCGAAACGCTTGGGCGTCGAGAACGAATACACGTCGTGCTCGATGTTGTCCTTGTTCGGAAACGTGACCGGCGCGCCCGACTGCACGACCGACACCTTCGGCACGAACTGGCGCTTCACCTGATCGATGATCGCGCCCACGGGTTTGGTCGCGGGCAGCTTGCCGCTCACGGGCAACGCGTAGACCACGGCGTCCTTCACCGGCGCGCCGGTCTGATCGACGACCTGCACGCTGACGTTCGCAGCACAAGCCACGCTGGCAGAGAAGGCAAATGCGCCGAGCGTGTGGCACAGAAAACGCGTGACGTAGAAAAACTGTTTCATGGGCGGTCCTGCACATCGCGATACATGGGGGCGAGCTTGGCGAGCAACTGGTTTTGCGCGTGGAACGGCACGCCGTTCTTGTCCATCGCGGTCTGAAGGTCTTCCACCAACGCATTGAAAGCCGCGCGGTCGATATTCTGTCCTTCGTGCGCGCGCTTCATCGTGCGGCCGGTGTACGTACACGGTCCTTCGAGCAGCACGCAGAATTGTTCGACGAGCTTGGTCTTGATGCGCTTGACCGGCGCGTTGTCGAAATAAGGCGCGGTGCGCGGATCGGCGAGCACGTTGTCGTACATGTCATCGACGATCTTCGTCAGTCCTTCTTTCTCGCCGAAGGTCTTGTAGAGCGAATCGTCGGCGTGCGCGGTGCTGCCGAACAGCGACGCGAGCATGATGGCCGCAAGGGCGGCGTGGCGAATCTTCATGATCAGAAACCTGCCTGCAAGGATGCGTAGACGCCACGCTGGTTCTTGAACGTCGCGATATCGCCGAGCGAAACATACGCGAGCGTGAGCGAGACATGTTTGTTGGGCGCCCACGCGACGAACGCATCGTAGGCGTCCTGTTCACGCGCGAACGAAAGGTTGTTCGGCTTCATGCGATATTCCGCGCCGACCGCGACGCTCTTCGAGAGCAAATACGCCACCGACGATTCGAACTCCGCGTGATAGGCATTCGACTTGTCGCCGCCGAAGCCGAGCAGACCGAACTGATTGGCCTTGGTGAAGCGCAGCGTGCCGTTCAGCAAGAGGCTTTGCGCGAGCAGCAACTTGGTGGCGGAGAGATAGAAATCCGTGCCCGAATTGCTCGCCGCGCCCACGGCCTTGACGATATCGCCCTGCTCGTTGTGCTTGAACTGGATGCCCGCGGCGATCTGCGGCATCCACGTGTCCTGATCGAGCACGGCGTCGCCGAGCACGCGCACCTTCACGCCGAAGATGTCCTGATTGAACTTGAAGTCGTCGCCGAGACCGAGTTTGCCGCCGGCCTCGCGCGTGTCGAAGGTCTGTCGCGCCAGCGAAAATTCCACGCGATCCGCCACGCCCACGGCCACGCCGTACGTGCCGAGCGCGAAGTCCTGCGTGTGGATATACGTGCCATGCACGTTCGCGCCGATCTGCAGCGCCGTGCCGTAGCCGCCGATCACGGCCCACGGCGTGAGACCGCCGCCCGCCGAGCCTTCGACTTCGGATACGCCGCCGGTGAGCAGCAGCTTGCCGCTGGTCGGCGGGACGACGGGCGCATCGTCCGCCGACGCGGGCGGCGACATCGAAAAGAGTGCGGCGGCGAAAGCGCAGGCCACGCTCGCGTTCAGGCGATTCAGACGCATTGCATTGAGATGGGCTAATTGAACGGGTTTTTATCTCTCCATGTAAACGGCGCGCGCAGTCTGAACTTAACGGTTAATCGCGGGCAAAATTGCGGACGAAGGATTTAATTCGTGCGGCCCTATCGGGAGTTTTTGCAGCACGAGCGTGCGTCACGCATGCTTTGCCGCGAACGCGTATCCTTCGACCTTGCTTATTCGGGAGCACTCATGTCTGTTCAAGCCTCACCCGCGCGCGGCGATATCAAGCACGTCCAGATGACGCGCGGCCTCATCGCGCTGTTCGCGTTCTGCTGCGGCGCGATCGTCGCCAATCTCTATTACGCGCAGCCGATTACCGAACTCATCGCGCCGGACCTGCACATGGCGGGCGGCACGGCGAGCCTGATCGTCTCGCTCACGCAGATCGGCTATGCGCTCGGGCTGTTCTTCGTCGTGCCGTTGGGCGACTTGCTGGAGAACCGCAAGCTGATGATCGCGACCGCGATCGTGTCCATCGCGAGTCTGACGGCGGCGGCGTTTACGCATACGCCGGGCTGGTTTCTGGTGATCTCGCTGCTGATCGGTTTTTCGTCGGTGGCGGTGCAAATATTGATTCCGCTCGCCGCGCATTTCGCGCCGGACGAGTCGCGCGGCAAGGTGGTCGGCACGGTCATGAGCGGCTTGTTGCTCGGCATTTTGCTGTCGCGGCCGGTGTCGAGCGTGGTGGCCGGTCACTTCGGCTGGCGCGTCATGTTCGGAGCGGCGGCGATCCTCATGGTGTTCATCACGACGGTGCTCGCGTTGACTATTCCGCGCCGCCAGCCGAGCCATCAGGCGACGTATTTTCAGTTGATCGGCTCGCTCGGCGCGCTGGTTCGCACGATGCCGGTGCTGCGTCACCGCGCGCTCTATCAAGGGTTGATGTTCGCGTCCTTCAGCCTGTTCTGGACCACGGTGCCGATCGAACTCACGCGCCACTACGGCCTCACGCAAACGCAGATAGGCATCTTCGCGCTGATCGGCGCGATGGGAGCGAGTTCCGCGCCCATCGCCGGGCGGCTGGCGGATGCGGGACACACCGTGCGCGCCACTTTTGTCGCGCTGGCGCTGGCGGCGTTGGCGTATCTGCCGGTGCTGATTCATCCTGCGTGGGGTGTCGGCGCGCTCGTCTTCACGGGCGTGGTGCTGGATTTCGCGGTGCAGATGAACATGGTGCTCGGCCAGCGCGAGATTTACGGATTGCACGCGGCAAGCCGCAACCGGCTGAATTCGGTCTACATGACGAGCATTTTTACCGGCGGCGCGCTCGGCTCGGCGTTCGCGAGCCATCTGTACGATCACGGCGGCTGGCCGCTCGTGTCCATGCTCGCGACGGGGTTTCCGCTGATCGCGCTTGCGCACTTTCTGCTGATCGGGCGACGGCACGCGGCGCATTCGGCCTGAAAAAAAACGCGCCTCTCGGGCGCGTTTTTCGTTGCTGCCAAGAAACCCGCTCAGGGTTTCGGAATCCGAATACGGCTAATCATGAGCGAGCCTGAAATCGCATACACCAGCACGAGCGGATGCAGCGTGAAGCCGCCGAACGTCCACACGCCGAGCCACAAATTCTGCCCGACCGCGCCGAAATATCCGGCGACGCCCAGCATCAACACAATGGCGAACGACGTGGGAATAGGCGTGCCCTCGAAGTGTGTGACCTTGCCCGAAGCGCCGGACATCTCCTCGGTCGTGACGTTGTAGCGCGCCAGCCGCGATACGCCGCATGCAACGAAGTACGCGAGTATCACGCGGTCGTACAACCCGCGCATGCCGCATCCGTAAGCGAGGATGGCGGGCGCGACGCCGAATGAAATGACATCGGCGAGCGAATCCAGTTCCTTGCCCAACAGCGACGCCTTCTGCCGCCACCGCGCGATGCGCCCGTCCAGCACATCGAAGACGAGCGCGGCGAATACCAGCGCGACTGCCAGATAGATATGGAGTACATCGTTGTCGTCGAGGTAGGACATCGACGAGAACAATGCGCCGGTTCCGCATACCGCATTGCCGAGGGTGAACCAGTCGGCGAGATGGAAGTCGCGGATCATTGAAAAACGTTTGTTCATGCGCGTGTTCATGCTTTTGGTTGAGTCGTGGATCGAGCGGCCGGACCGGGTCCGCCGCATGATGCGGCAAGTCTATCATCGCGCCCTCTCTCCTTCGCATGCGCATCACACTCCTTCACAACGTGTACGTGCACGTACAGGTTTGAGTTATACTGCGCGTCATGCCATCCGCCACGAATCCTGACGAGCCTTTGCTGCTCACCATTCGCGATGCCGCCGAACGGCTGAACGTCACGCCGCGCACGCTCAAGTATTACGAGGAACTGGGCCTCGTCACGCCGAGCCGCAGCGAGGGCCGTTATCGCCTTTACAGCGAGTTGGATCTGGACCGCTTCGCGCGCATTCTGCGTCTGCGTTCGCTCGGTTTCTCGCTACAGGGCATCGTCGAAATCCTCAAGCGTCCGCTCGATGCCGTGAACGAAGGCCGCTCGGGTTATTCCATGTCCTCGCTGCGCGATATCGAAAGCGCGCTCGCGCAACAACTCGATGCCGTGGATGCGCGCATCGCCGGTGTGAAACGCGAACTGAAGGAAGCGCAGGCCGTGCGCGGCGAACTGAGCGATGACCTGGATTACATTCGCCGACGCATCGCCGGAGAGAAGCAGGAAGACTTGTTCAAGGAGCGGCTGGCGCGCAAGCGTCGCAAGACGGCCGAATGACCACCGCCGCCGCGCCCGTTCGCAAGCCTGCGGCCGCGCTCATCGGCGCGGCGTTCTTTCCGTGGGCCATTGCGCTTGCGACCGGTCTCGATTACTTCGACAACGCCATCTTCTCGTTCTTCACGAGCACGATTGCGGGCGGCATCAATGCGGCGGCGGATGAACTCGTGTGGTCGTCGAGCGCTTATGCGGTGGCGTCCGTGCTCGGCATCCTGCAACAGCAATGGTGGATCGAGCGGATCGGCTTTCGGCGTTACGTGGCGGGCAGTCTCTTTCTGTTCGCGGCGGGCGCGGTGGCGGCGGCGCTGTGCGAATCGTCGTTCGAACTGGCGCTCGCGCGCGGTGTTCAGGGCTATTTCATCGGCCCGATGATGAGCGTGTGCCGCATCCTCATTCAGACGAAGTTCACGCCGCAGCGTCGCGGCCATGCGGTGCGTCTCTTTCTGCTCATGATTCTGTTCGGCAGCGGACTTGCACCGTTGATCGGCGGTTATCTCGTGTCGTGGTTCGACTGGCGCGCACTGTTCACTTCCACGGCGATAGGTGGCGCGGCGCTCGGCGTGTTCGCGTTTCTCGCGGTGCCATCGACGGGACGCGTGCAACCCGAAGCGCGCGGCGATGCGCATTTCTGGCCATATATAGTCTTCGCGTTCGCGCAGGGCGCGTTGCAGATCGTCATGCAGCAGGTGCGTTTCGAGTTGTTCAGCACGTCGCCGGAACTGATCGTGCTGACGGTCGCGGGGCTTGTGGCGCTGGGCGCGTTCGTGTGGCATCAGTGGCATCATCCGAAGCCGCTGTTGCGGCTGCATGCGCTGCGCGAGAAGACGTTTCAGGCGGGCATCGTGTTGTATATCGCGTTCTACTACGTCAGCAATTCGATGAGTTATCTCGTCTCGCGTTTTCTCGAAGGCGGATTGCGTTATCCGGTCGAGAATGCGGGACGGCTCACGGGACTCACATCTCTCGCGGCGCTGGTGATGGCGTTCCTCTATTTCCGCGTGTCGGCGCGCATCACACGCAAAAAGTGGATGATCGTGCCGGGCTTTCTGATGGCCGCGTTAGTCGGTGCATGGATGGCGCACATGCCGCCCGATGTGAGCATGCCGTGGCTCATCGCGCCATTGTTCATGCGCGGGCTGTTGTTGCTGTTCATCGCGCTGCCGGTGGCGAATGTGACATTTCGCATCTTCGC